>DHVG01000002.1:204725-309693 GCA_002412545.1 Elusimicrobia bacterium UBA5214
GCATAAATTTTTGCCGGATAAGGTGCAGTGTTGGTAATTTCAATGGTTGCATAGCCCTCCCAGCAATTACTTGACCAGCAAGGTTTACCGTTTCTCCGAACATAAAGAGTATGATTAGGAACAGTTACATCATAGACATGACCATCATAGTAAAATTTTGAAAAAGATCTTTTATAGATTTTAGGAGTTAATTGCTTTTTACCAATTCTAACTTTATAAATATCATAGTTTGAGTTAATATAATGCCCCCGGAGTTTTCTTACGGGAAAACTTTCTTTCGGAATTCTTCTTACAATTGAAACATATCCACATTTTAAAATTATTTCTTGAAGATCATCTGCCAATCTTTTAGAAGAAGTTGTAAAGGTTAAAGTTTCTTTATTTCCATCACCCATAAGAAAAGCATTTAAAAGTATTTTCAACTGTTTCGGAGGTAATTTTTTTATTTCCTTAGGTATATGTTTTTCATTGGCGTGACCAAATTGCTTGGAATATTCATAAAGTTGTTTATTTAAAATAGAAAAACCAGTATCTATTTCATGAAATTTAAAAGGTAACTTTTTAAGCCACTTTCTTATAATAGTCATTTTATCTTTGTCAAAACAGGCTATTTTAATTATATATTCTCCCTTACTGCCTTTATAACAACTACCTTCAGCTAACCATATACCAAAAAACCTGACCCAATCATTTATAGGAATTAGAAGAGGTTTAAAAAAGACTGCGTTAAAATCTTCTGGGTTCCTATTATAAGCCCACACATAAGTTCTATTACCTCCCCAAGCTCTTGCTATACTTTTTACCTTTCTCTCCAATAAACCGTGGTTATGAAAATTGCTCAAAATACTCAAAAAACTTCTGAAATTAATGTTCGGTTTAAGATTTTGATAAAGCTCTTTTGTATTCAAAGAATTATTTTTTAAGTATTCTATAATTTGTTTCATTATATTGAGTCTATTCAATGATTTTGCATTTAAACTTGGGGGTAATTCAAAATAATCAGATTTTATACCTTTCCACTTTCCATCTTTTTTAAGTTCGTAGTTGTATTTCCCGTAAACATTTTTTGCTGGAATAAATTCAAAATTTTTTTTCCATTTTTTCTTTACCAAGAGATGATGACTAGGAGTTATTGCAAGATCAATATTTCTCCCTTTGATATAAATAAGTTCTCCTTTATATCTAAATTTATGAAATTTTGTTATTTTTTGATATTCTATTTCACCATTTTTATTTAAGGTAGCTACTATACCATCGTCTTTAAGTTCTTCAAATCTTTTCCAGCCGTTAAGAGTTAAAATTTCAGTTTTATCATCATAACAAGGCTCAAACGGAGTTACGTTGACAATGATTCCGCATCTTGCATAGGTTGATTTACCAAAACATAAAGTAAGAATATTTCTGGGAATACGGAAATATTCTAAACTTCTGGCTAAAACAAAAGAATGTGCCGGAATCAGACATTCTTTACCTTTGTATTTAGTGAACAACTCAGAATTGAAATTCTTTGGATCGATAATATCTTTACGTTTTTGCGAGTTTTTTGCGGTCTTTGCGTTCTGCGTTTTTGCGTCCAATTTTGCGTCCTTTGCGATAAAAAATTCGTCAGCAAGACGCAAGTCATACCCGTAGGAAGAAAGTCCGTAAGAAATTACGCCCTGACTGAGTTGCCGGTCAGCAAAAGGGTCAATCATTTTCTGTTCAAGAGCCATCTTCCTAATCCATTTATCGGATTTTATCATCTTTTCATTAAGAGAAGTATGAATTATGAATGCTGAATTATGAATCAAAATCATCACTCATACTTCATAACTCATAATTTAGTTTACCCACATTTAGAGTAGCCACAGGAATGACAGATGATACATCCTTCTTCGTAACTTAAGGTATTACCACATTCGGGGCATTGGGGACAGATGCCGAGTTTACTTAAGTCAGTTATTGGTGATTGGTGATTCCCGCCTGCCGAGCTTTGGTGGGCAGGGGTGATTGGTGACAAAGTGGAACCGCCACCGATTGGTTCAAAAAGGGACGGCAATTTCTTTTCTTTATGATAAATTTCCATCGCCCGGGCTAAAGCATCAGCACAGGAAAGTATTGCTCCTTGCTCAGTAAATGCTGGCTGGGGACAACGTATACCTTTAAGTTGGCTAATTATTTCTTCACATTTTAAACCAGAACGTAAAGCGAGAGAGACCAACCGACCGATTGCTTCCGACTGTGAGGATGTACAACCACCGGATTTACCAAGAAGAGTAAAAATTTCGCAGGGACCCTGTTCATCTTCATTAACCGTAACATACATATTCCCGCAACCGGTACGCATTTTTACGGTTGAGCCAGAAGTCATCTGTGGACGAATCCGGGCAATTTTTTCTTTGGAAGTGTTTACTTCTTTCTCGCCGGGTTTACCAATATTCAGTACTTGTTTTGTCCGACTTTCATCACGGTAAACAGTTACACCCTTACAACCTAACTTATAAGCCAGAAGGTATACTTTAGCAATGTCTTCCGGGGTTGCAGAATTAGGGAAATTAACCGTTTTAGAAACCGCATTATCTACATATTTTTGGAATGCAGCTTGCATACGGATATGCATCTCCGGTGGAATATCATAAGCAGTAACAAAGATACGGCGGATACTTTCGGGTATTTCTTTTATCTCTTTAATTGACCCTTTCTCAGCAATTCTTTTAATCAATTCCGGTGAATAAAATCCTCTTTCTTTTGCTATTTCGGCAAAATAAGGATTAAGTTCAAAAAGTTCATCACTATCTAAAACATTAGCCCGTACATAAACTAAGGCATAGAAAGGTTCAATACCACTGGAAGCACCGGCGATTATACCAATTGTTCCGGTGGGAGCGATAGTAGTTAAGGTAGCATTCCTCCGGGGGTTCGCACTAGCGTATATACTTTTTGCAAAATTAAGGAATGGACCGCGATGCTGGGCAAGTTCTTCGGATTCTTTTTCGGCTTCATCGCGGATAGTTTTCATAACTTTTTCCGCAAGGTCTAATGCTTCTTCAGAATTGTAAGAAATACCTAATTGTGCTAAGAGGTCAGCCCAGCCCATTACTCCCAGACCAATTTTCCGATTCGCTAAAGTCATCTCTTTAATTTTTTCTAAAGGATATTTATTCAGGTCAATTACATTATCCAGAAAGTGTACTGCCAGATGAGTGACATAGGTAAGTTTTTGCCAATCAATTTCATTCTTACCATTTCTTTCAGTGACCATTTTTGCTAAATTTATTGAACCAAGGTTACAGGATTCGTAAGGTAAAAGTGGTTGTTCGCCACAGGGATTGGTCGACTCAATTTCACCTATTTCTGGGGTAGGATTATAAGTATTGATTCGTTCTAAGAAAATTATTCCCGGTTCACCATTCTTCCATGCCATTTCTACAATTTTATTGAAGATTTCTCTTGCCTTAAGTTTTTTTACTACTTCTTTTGTGCGTGGATTAATCAACTCGTATTCTTCATTTTTTTCTACTTGACGCATAAATTTTTCGGTTAGAGCAACGGAAAGATTGAAATTAACAAATTCATTTTCCCTTTCTTTACAGGTGATAAATTCTTCAATATCCGGATGGTCAATTCTGAGAATACCCATATTTGCACCGCGTCGTGTACCACCCTGCTTCACCGCTTCAGTTGCTGCATTAAAAACACGCATAAAGGATACCGGTCCGGAAGAGACACCGCCGGTAGATAAAACTACATCACCTTTGGGACGCAGACGGGAGAAAGAAAAACCGGTCCCTCCGCCGGATTTATGAATCAGTGCCGTAGCTTTGACCGCATCAAAAATTGAATCCATAGAATCACCTACCGGAATAACAAAACAAGCAGAAAGTTGTTGCAGTTCTCTTCCAGCATTCATTAAAGTAGGTGAATTAGGCATAAATTCTAAAGAAGATAAAATCTCAAAGAATTCTTCTTCAGTTTTTTTTGCATCTTCACCGTAGAGTGTGTCGGCAGAAGCAATATTTTTTGCTACTCTCCGGAAAAGTTCTTCCGGGGTTTCTGTAATTTTACCTTTTTCGTCTTTCCGTAGATAACGTTTCTCCAGAACTCTTAAAGCGTTTGGAGTTAAAGGAATTGTGGTCATCGTAACCATTGTCCTACCCCTCCCTTATTAACCATAGGGGATATCCCCTGCTGGCGTTCGTCTCCCGATGTAACATCGGGATTCTCACTGCTACCCCTTAAAAGGAATTTTATTTTCAATAGAGGATTCACTCTTTCTGTTGTTTTTGTTTCGCTTTTTGAGAAGTTTTTCTTTTTGAGATGGTTACCTCTTTTGGATTTTGTATTTTTTCTAATTCACGGAAAAAGGTGGTTATATCCGGGAATTTGCGATACACGGAAGCAAAACGGATATAAGCAACATCATCAATTTTTCTTAGTTTCTCTAAAACTTTCTCACCGATAATATTTGATTTCGCTTCCATTAAATAATCACGCAGTTCGTATTCAATTTCACTGACAATTTTTTCAATTGTTTCCAAAGAGATGGGTCTCTTTTCGCAGGCACGCATTATCCCTTCACGCAGTTTATCCCGATTGAAAGGTTCACGCTGGTTATTCGCTTTAATCACCATTAAGGGCATTTCTTCCAAGCGTTCATAAGTGGTGAAACGTTTCCCACAGACTTTACACTGCCGCCGTCTTCTAATTATTGCTGCATCTTTAATCTGGCGGGTATCAATTACTTCATCGCGGTCTTTCCGGCAGTAAGGACAACGCATTTTATTCCCCTATATATAGGTCTATAATAATTATATAATACTACCTGTAGTGCTGTCAAGAGTTTAAGAAAAAAAATTTTTTAGTCGGTATTTATCACAAAATGAAAACACGCAGGTAAGCAATTAAACTAAGAAGTTCAGCAAAGAAAAAAATTACCCAAGGAAACTTAGTAGGTATGCCTTGTTTTATTAAAAGAGGGTAATTCCAGATAAAAGAAATAAAAACCAAAATGATTGCTAAACCAAGAAATAGATAATTTAGCAAGTTCATTCGCCAAGGAATGTTTCGTTCAGTAAAATAAATAATCGTAAAAGCAAAAATTATCATTGTTAAGGAGACAATTATCGGTGTGATGACCGGTCCACTCCAAGGGACAGGAATAAGAAAAAGTATATCCCAGGTGAGAAATGATTCCGGCCAGTTTAAGAATATTTTTAACCAAAAATAGTAAAATATATCCCAGAGAGCAAAACTATAAAAAAAGTAGGCAATTTTTTCACCAATTTTTTTGCCACTTAGATAGCCAGCGATGAAGAGAACAACTAAAGTTGAGAACTCTCTCCCAATTTCTACGAGAAAAATTTTTAGAGGCATAAATTTTAACGGGAAAGAAAAACCTTCCGGATAGTAAATTTCTCTTAAATAAACGACTACTGCTGATTCAATGAAAGCAAAAGCTAAAGCAAAAATAAAAAGAAGGACAAATTTCTTTTTCATTGAGTAGAGTTTTGACCGTTATGACCGTTTGGTCTGTTTTGTCAGTTATATCTGTTTTGTCGGTTAACGGAACTAACGGAACTAACCAGCTAAACCGACTTATCTGAATTAACTGACCTAACAAAATTAACGGATTAGATTGACTACATTAATAAGAATTTTGAGAAAAAAACTACTGTAATTCTACTAATTAACGATTATTTTTTCAAGTAACAGTTTTTTTGCCCAATTTCCATATTGCATTTTTTAATTTTTTCTGATAAAATGCTTCTGTGTGTATGAATTTAATTATGAGACCTGCAAATTTTTTATTCGCGAATATTCGTGAGTTATTATTCGTGTAATTCGTGCATAGAACTATGAAAATTCAAGGATTAGGTGTAGATATTGTTGAAATTAAGAGAATAAGGAGTATTGCTAAGAAAAGGGGAAGTTTTCTTAATCGTGTTTTTACTGATGAAGAAATTAGATATTGCCAGAGAAAAAAAGATAGTTGGCAACATTTTGCGGTACGATTTGCAGCAAAAGAGGCAGTCTGGAAAGCATTAGGTAAACTAGGATTGCGACTGAAAAATATTAGTGTTACCAATAGACCTTCTGGTAAACCGGAAGTTATTCTTAATGGTAAAATAAATCGGAATATTCATCTTTCTCTTTCTCACTGTAAAGATTACGCAGTAGCGCAAGCAATTAAGGTTAAAAGTTAAAAGTGGAAAGTGTAAAGTTCAAAGCAGGAAAAGAGATAAAACAATTTTTAGGGAAACGGAAAAAAGATGTCTCTAAGACTGATTTTGGTCATTTACTGATTATTGCCGGGTCAAAAGGAATGAGTGGTGCAGCAGTGCTTAGCGCACGTGCATCTTTACGAGTTGGTATTGGGCTGGTTACGATTGGTTGTCCGGAAAGTATCTATCCGATAATTGCCGCACAAATGAATGAATTAATGACTTTACCTCTCCCGGAGACCAAAACCGGAAGTATTGGTTTTCTTGCTTTTTCTAAGATTAGTGAATTTATTTCCCGGAGAAAAGTTTCTGTCCTTGCGGTCGGGCCAGGTTTAACTACCCATCCGGAGACGAGTAAATTAGTGTTTGAACTGTTATCCTTAGAAACGCCGATTGTGCTTGATGCAGATGGGATAAATGCACTTGCTACAACAATTTCAAATTCCAAATTGCAAATTCCAAATTTGGTCAAATCTACGGCAAAGATAATAATCACGCCCCATCCGGGTGAATTTGCCCGGTTAATCAATGTAGATAAAGAAAAAATACAAAAAAATCGGGTTTACTATGCAAAAAATTTTGCTCAAGAGAATAAAGTAATTTGCGTTCTTAAAGGTTGTCATACAGTAATTACTGATGGGCAAGGAGTTTTCATTAACCCAACCGGTAATCCGGGTATGGCTACTGCAGGTAGTGGCGATGTCTTGACCGGTATGATTGCTGGATTGATATCACAAGTCCAAGCAAAGAGCCCCGCCCTTGCGTGCAAAAGCGGGGTAAACTCCGAGCAAAGAGCAAAGTTGTTAAATGCAGCAAAATTAGGTGTGTATCTCCACGGACTGGCGGGAGATTTAGCGGCAAGAGAAAAAACTGAAATGGGTTTAATTGCTGGGGATATAATTGAAAAAATACCGGAAGCGATAAAGGCAGTTAAAGGTGTAAGGTGTAAGGTGTAAAATGGAAGATATAGAAAAAAAGATTATTGAGATACGAAGAAAAATACATCAGTATCCGGAATTAGGTAATGAGGAATATAGAACGGCTAAACTAATTGAGCAAACTCTTAAACAATCTGGGATTGTGACCAAACGTTTGAGTAAAACTGGTGTAGTTGGTCTGCTAAACGGTAAACGAAAAATAACGAACGGTGAACGGTGTATTGCTTTTCGTGCCGATATTGACGCTTTACCACTTGAAGAAAAAACACATAAACTTTACACTTCCAAAGTTAGAGGGAAGATGCATGCTTGTGGTCATGATGGGAATACGGCGATTGTTTTAGGTGCGGCACTAATTTTAGCTGAAGGAAAAAATATTTTTTCTGGGAAAGTTAAATTTATTTTCCAACCTAATGAAGAGTCATCTGGTGGTGCGGAGGAATTGATTAAGGCGGGTGTTTTAGATAATCCTAAAGTTAATGCAATTGTTGGGATTCATGTTAATTCACATTTACCGTCAGGGAAGATTGGTGTTCGCTACGGTGAAATGTTTGCCGCAGTTGACCGATTTAGTTTAAAAATTATTGGTGAAGGGGGACACGGTGCGGCACCACACGAAGGTAAAGATGCAATTACGATTGCCAGCCAGATTGTCCAAGCATTACAAAATATTGTTTCCCGTCAGATTGACCCACTTGAACCGGTAGTAATTACTGTCGGAACAATCAAAGGTGGTGAACGATTTAATATCCTTGCTCAGGAAGTAGAAATGACCGGGACGGTACGCACTTTGAACGAAAAAATTCATCTACAGATTCCTAAATTAATGAAAAAAACTATTAAAAGTATCTGTTCATCTTGGGGAGTGAAATATAAATTTAATTATGAAATAATTGGTTACCCATTGACAAATTCTGAAAAATTAGTAGAATTCTGTGAGGAGGTAGCAAAAAAGACGCTTGGGGAAAAAAATGTCCAAAGAATAGATAAACCCTCAATGGGTGGCGAAGATTTCGCTGAATATGCAAGATATGCGCCAGGTTGTCTTCTTTATTTAGGGACGAATAGTGGTAAAGCTACTGCATATACTTGGCATCATCCGAAATTTGACCTTGACGAAAAAGCCCTCTTTGTAGGAGCGAAACTATTAAGTGTAATCGCGCTAGACTATTTGAGGTGATTACCTCTTGAATATAATTTTTTATTAAGGATGAAGTACTTTTATAAAGGAGAAAAGGAGGTGGGGAGATGTTAAACATTATTCTTGGTTTGCTCTTTGCGGCGTTAGGAATAGTTTTTGTGGTAACTTGGTTTAGTGATTTTCTTATTGTTTTAAAAGGAAGTCTCCCGGCTTGCGTTGCCCTCGGTGGACTTCTCGCTATATTTATTGGTGTTTCAACCGTGAAAGAAAATATCCGAGAAAAACAAGGAAAGAAAGAAGAGGAAACGAAGAAAACTACTGAAGAAAAATGAATGCGGATTGCCGCAAATAAAAATCAGCGGGAATAAGCGTGTAAAAGGAGGTGAAAAAAAATGTTAGCAATGTTTGGTGGAATTGTTGCAGTGGTCATTGGTATTGTTTTATTGTTTGGTGGTCCTCTTTTCAACCTCCCACTTTATATGTGGGATGATTTTATTGTCTGTCTGAAAGGTGCGCTTTCCTCAGGACTTGTGCTGGGTGGAATTCTTGCCGTATTTATTGGGGTATCTACAATTAAAGAGAATCTACGCGAGAAAAGCGAAAAAAAAGAAGAAGAAGCAAAGAAAACTACTTAAGAGAAGAAGGAGTAAACTAAATAGATTTTCTTGGGTTAAATCAACTTGGTGAAATTGGTTTAGTTGATTATTTATGTCGTCGTTTTACTCGGACAGTTCAGAAACTGGGTTTAGATAAAAATATTCCGGTTGGAATTGGTGATGATGCTTTTGTTTGTCGGCTGTCTGGGGATAAATATTTAGTTTTGAGTAGTGATACTTTAGTTGAAGATGTACATTTCCGGACCAAATGGGTAAATTTTGAGCAACTCGGTTGGAAAACAGGTGCGGTGGTACTTAGTGACTTTGCGGCGATGGGGAAAGTAACACCGCACTATTTATTAGTGAATTTGGGTTTGCCAAGCAATTTTTCTTTCCTTCAGGTGAAACGATTTTATTCCGGAATAGAAAAGATAAGTCGCCGCTGGAGAATAGTTATTGCGGGTGGTGATACAGTAAGAGCAAAAAAATTTTTTTCTGCCATTTTTCTTCTTGGTGAAACAGAAAAAAATAATTTTATCTCTCGTAGAGGAGCAAATCCCGGTGATTTAATCTTTTCTACCGGTCCCTTGGGTGAAGCGGCAGCGGGATTGTCCCTGTTAGAAAGGAGTAAGAACCACAAGGGTTACACTCAAAAAAATACTTTCTACCAGGAACTGGTCAAAAAACATCTTCTTCCTCAACCGAGAATAAGAGAAGGTAGAATTTTAGCCGAAAAAAAATTAGCGACGAGTCTAATTGATTGTTCTGACGGATTAGAACGTAGTGTAAGACTTCTTGCTTGCGCAAACAATTTGGAAGCAGAAATTTATTTAGAAAAATTACCACTTACAGCGAATTTAAAAAAGTATTTAGATATAATTAGAGGTAGACAATCTTCAAAAGATTTATTGCGGGCATTTAGGCAATTAGCACTTTTTGGAGGTGAAGATTACGAATTGATTTTTACCGCAGAAGAAAAAAATTATCAGAAAATTCGCAAATATATTCCTTCCGCATTTACCCTCGGTAAACTTAGTAAAAAGAAAAAAGTAATTAGCAAAGAGATTAAATTTCTCCATTTTGGTAAAATAGTGAAATTAGAGGGTAAAAGTTACGATGCTTTCCTTTCTTAGTGCCAGTCCAAAAGAAACTTACCGTTTAGGATACCGTTTGGGGAAAATAATTGTGCATAATTATTCTTATAAAACTGCAGGTGACGGTTCAGATAGTAATAAAATAATTTGTTTAGTCGGGTCTTTAGGAATCGGAAAAACGACTTTTGTCCAGGGTCTTGTTTCGGGACTAAAAGCAATGCCTTCCGCGACAAGTCCTAGTTTTAAATTAGTCAATGAATATTTTGGCAAATTGCCGGTATACCATTTTGACCTCTATCGACTTGAGGGAATAAAAGACTTGAGAAATTTAGGTTATCGGGAATATTTCTATGGACAAGGGGTAACCGTAATTGAATGGGCAGAAAAAATCAAGAATTTTTGGCCTAAAGAATATCTCGCCATATATTTTCATCGATTAGGAGAAAAAGAGCGAAAAATAAACTTCATTTCTCAGGGAGGGAAATACAGAAGAATATTAAAAAAATTGGAGGTAATTACTTCTGAAGATTTTAGCGATTGAAACGAGCAGTAAAATTTGTAGTGCTGCGCTACTTGAAGACGAAGAAATTCGTGCTGAATATAACCTAAACTTAGGTCTACGCCATTCAGAATTTCTTTTTCCTTTAATTGAGAATGTTCTCAAAGATAGTGAATGGCAGGTTAGAGATTTGGAAGGAATTGCCGTAGATGAAGGTCCGGGAAGTTTTACCGGTATCCGTATTGGATTAGCCAGTGCCCGCACCTTAGCTCAACTTTTAAACATTCCGTTAGTTGGAATAGTAAGTCTTGATGTTTTGACTGAGAATATTTCTCCGAATGATTCTTTAGTTTCTCCGATAATCGATGCTTTAAGTGGTGAAGTGTATACTTCTCTTTATCAATGTAAAAAGAATAAATGGCAAAGGTTAGTCCCTTATCAAATTTGTGAAATTAATTCTTGGTTAGACAATTTAATTACTTTCAAGAAAAGAATACTTTTTATTGGCGACGCTACTTTAATTTATGATAAAAAAATAAAAACTAAACTTGGGAATAGTAATACTTCTTTTTGTGATAATCTTTATCCCTTAGCAAGAAATGTTGGACATTTAGGTAGAGAAAAAATATTACGGAGAAGAGATAATTATCAATCAGTATTACCTTTATATCTGCGTCCTTCTTATGCCGAGATTCACCCCGCACCATTCAGAAATCCAGCAATTTTTCCAAATCAGTCACCTTCACCAAGTAATCTTCCCAATAGTTTCATAATTACTCATAAAAAAGGTAAACTTGGTTATCACCGGAAATAACTTAAACTGGCTAATCCTGAAAGGTGTGGGGTAAATTATGCAAAAAGTAATAAACGAAAATATTAGTATTCGGCCGCTTACTTTTAACGATTTGAACGAGGTTTTGCAGATTGAGAATACTTCTTTCAAAGACCCTTGGACTAAGGGTATGTTCATTCGGGAAATTGGAAGTAATAATTTTTGTATTTTACGCGAGGAAAATTCAAATCAACTTTTAGGATATTTCGGCTATTGGCAAATTTTTGAAGAATTCCACATTACCAATCTAGCGGTTGCTTCAGAATATCGCAATCAGGGTATTGGCAGTTTTATTTTAAACTATCTTCTTTCCGAAGCAAAAAGAAAAAATTGTCAGAGAATAATCTTGGAAGTACGCTCAACGAATTTGCCGGCACAAAAATTATATTTCAAGTTCGGTTTTGAAATTGTTGGGAAAAGAAAAAAATATTATTCTGATAGTGAAGATGCCTTAATTCTGGAGAAAAAAATATCGTGAGAAAAAAATCTTTTATCTGGTTGTTTTTTCCCTTAATCTTTTTTAAAAGTCTGAACTGTACTTTTTCTGCAGAGATGATGATTTCTACTTCTACTCGTGAATCGTATCTTAATTATTTAGAGGGTTTGTTTTTAGAAAGAGAGGGCAAAATTTCTGCCGCACTTAACGCTTACAAGAAAAGTTTAGATTACGTTCCGGAGTCAAAATACTTACAACGAGAAGTTGGTCGTCTTTACCTGCGACTTGGTGAAATTAACCTTGCTCTTGAATTTTTACAAAAATTAGCCAAAGAAGATGAAAAAGATACGGAAACTCTCCTTCTTTTAGCACAGATTTATTTAGTTCAGAGTAAAACTGAAGAAGTAAATAAGATTTATGAAAAAATACTTACTTATGAACCGTTTAACCGTGAAGCGATACTTAACTTAGCTAATATTTACAGTAAAGAGGTAATTACCTCAAATGAATTTAAGAAAGCAATTTCTCTCTATGAACAGTATTTAAATATAGAACCTCTCGGTTATCAAAATGCAGACATTCTTTTTAAACTGGCTAACCTCTACGAAAAAATAGAAAATAAAGAAAAAGCATTAAACCTTTATCAAGAAATAATTGAAAATTTTCCTTACCGCGAATTCCTTTTTCTTGCTCATCTTAATCGGGCAAAAATTTATGAAACAACTGGAGAAAAAGAAAAGTCTTTAGCTGAGTATGAACAGACATTTGTTTTGGAACCAGAAAATACCACCCTCCTTCTTAAACTTGGTAGTTTGCTTTCTGAGTTAAAGAGAAATGAGGAAGCAAAAAAAATTTTTCTTAAAGTTATTACCCAAGAACCAAAAAATGTGGAAGCAAATTATTATCTACTTCTTTTGGCTAATGAAGAGAAAAACTGGGATGAAGCAATCAAGTATGCAAAAGTTATCGCTCAGTTACGAAAAGAAGACCCAAAAATATATTTCCAAATTGGTTACTTTTACACTCTAAAAAAAGAGACAAAAAAGGCAGTAAAAGCACTAAAAAAAACAGTTGGACTTGAACCGAATAATCCGGACAATTTTTATCTTCTTGGTTTAGCCTATCAGGATTTAAAAAAATACGATTTAGCAGAAAAAGCTTACCTTCGTGCTTTAGAACTTAAACCTGATAATCCAGAGGTATTGGTGCAACTAGCAATTCTTTATGATTTGCTTAAAGACCAGAAGAAAGCATTAGAATACTTTCGTCAAGTTCTTTCCTTTGAACCAAAAAATGCGACCGCTTTGAATTATATCGGTTATACCTATGCTGAACAATCTATAAATCTTGACGAAGCCGAAAATTTAATTCGTCAGGCGTTAGAAATTGAACCAAAAAATGCGGCTTATCTTGATTCTTTAGGTTGGGTATATTATCAGAAAAAAGATTACCTGAATGCGCTTATTCAACTTGAGGAAGCGAGTCAACTTCTTGAAGACCAAGTAATTTTTGAACATCTTGGTGATACTTATCAGGCACTTAATAAAGTAGAAGAAGCAAAAAATATTTGGGAAAAAGCATTAAAACTTAACCCGAAGAATAAAAAATTACAGGATAAAATAAAAGAAATCAACCAATATTTACTCGTTCATAGAGATATTCGTAAATTGCTTAAACGACAAGAAGGAAACCAGCGACAAATATTTAATTTAGTTAGTTTAAGTAAAATTGAAATTGATAGGGAAAAAGTTTCTTTTTCTTTTCCAGTTTTGTTTTATTACCGGATACCGAAATCAATGAGGATTGATTTTCTCGGCACTTTTTCTTTACCGCAGGCAAGTATCATTGTTGAAGATAATTTATATAAATTTCTGCCAGGATTACCATTTAGCCAGGAAACAATTTCTGAGAATGAAATACTGACCGCTACAAGAATTTTACAGGATTGGTTGAATGGTGAATTGTATGCAGAGATTGCTGGTCGCGAGACAAAAGTAAAAAAAAGTTGGTCTTATTATCGTTTTTATAATCAAGAGAAAGAAGCAAAAATTGAAAAGAAAAACGGACTTCTTTGTTCTTATTCTTTTGAGGAAGAGAACATTTCCAAAGTCAACCTTGAGTTTAATTCTTATTTTCTTCTTGATGGACTTTGGTTTCCGAAAAAAATTAAGATAAGTTTCCCAACAAAAAAATTGTCAATTTCTTTATTCCTTGAAGAGCCACAGATTAACCAGAAATTAGATGAAAAAATTTTTTCTTTACCCCGTTAGAAATAATGAAATATTTAGCACCGGCAAAAGTTAATCTTTACTTAGAAATACTTGGTAGACGTGCTGATAGTTATCACCGTATTCAAACCGTAATGCAAACGGTTAGTTTATACGATGAGTTAGAAATAGAACCTTTACCGAAAGGAATAAAATTTGTCTCCGCCCATCCTCTCCTGAATAAAAATAATCTTATTTTACAGGCAGTTAATCTTTTACAAAAATTCAACAAAAAGAAAAAAGGAATAAAAATTATTCTTAAAAAAAACATACCTCTTGCCAGTGGTTTAGGTGGGGGTTCAAGTGACGCGGGTTGTATCCTTAATCTGCTTAATCAAATTTGGGAATTAAATTTATCTAAAGATGTTCTTTTTTCTTTAGCAAAAAAAATTGGTGCCGATGTACCTTTTTTTCTGCAAGGGGGTTATGCTTATGCACAAGGAATTGGTGAAAATATTTCTTCTTACTCATTTTTACCAAATTATTGGTTAGTTTTAGTTAATCCCGGATTAATGCTTCAGAGTAAAGAGATTTATGCTCAATATGACCGTTTAAAATTGACAAAAAGAACAAATTTTAATAAAATGAAAACCGCTAAATTTTTTTGGCAGAATCTTTCTACTGCACAAGAAATTGCCAAGAATCTTTTTAATCGTCTTGAAGATGTAGTTTTACCTGGATTTCCGGAAATTGCCAAAATAAAAGAAATTTTAATTTCTTTTGGTGCACTTGGCAGTTTAATGTCCGGTTCCGGTTCAACGGTTTTTGGAATTGTTGAAAGTGAAAAAAAAGGTAAAGAAATTCTCAAAAAATTGAGAAAGTATCCTTGGCGGACTTGGTTAGTTAAAACGGTTGGGGAGTCGCCAAGCGGTAAGGCACGGGACTTTGTCGGTAGACCATGCCTGCACCTGCCTGCACCTGTGAAGCCTGCACAGGTATCGCAGGCACAGGTGTGAAGCCTGCACAGGTGTCGCAGGCACAGGTGACCTATCGGGAAGCGAAAGAAGAGGAAACAAAAAATCCGACTGAAAAGGGAATTTCCGACGAGAAAAAGGAGAAATAGTATTTATACCAATTTATACCAATTTATGCCATTTTAGACACCAAATGGACACTTTTTGGACACCAAAAATTTTTAGATTAGGGAGGACTAATTGTGGCTACAGTAAGAGTTGAATTTCCAGCTGAGGTACTGAAACTGGTAAAAGTAGAAAAAAGATATGCTTCAAAAGAATTGCGTAAATTAGTTGCTTTAGAACTTTACCGGGAGAATTTGGTCTCTTTGGGTAAGGCAGCCGAAATCGCTGGAATGTCAGTTAGTGAGTTTATGGAATTCTCGGCAAAAAGAAGCGTGCCTCTACACTATACATTAGAAGACCTGAAAGAAGATTTAAAATGGGCTAAAGAGATAAGGAAATGATTGTTATTTCTGATGCCAGTCCCTTGATTTCTTTAGCCAAGATTTAGCATTTGTATATCCTTAAGGAACTATTCGGAAGAATTTATATTCCCGGAGAAGTTTACGAAGAGGTTGCAATCAAAGGTAAAGGTAAAGTCGGAGCGAGAGAAATCAAGTTCGCTATTTGGATTGAGAAAAAAGAAATTAAGAATACACAAACTTGCAACCGGTTGATTCGTGAATTTAGTTTAGGTAAAGGTGAAGCAGAAGCGATTGTTTTGGGTAAAGAAATGCATGCCGACCTTGTGCTTCTTGATGAAGGTAAAGCAAGAGACATAGCAGTTTCTTTGGGCCTTAAAGTGCGAGGGACTTTAGGTATTTTGGCGAGATGGTGTTATAGAGAAGGGAGAATTGAAAAATTTCCTTCTTTGGTAGATGAACTGAGAAGGAAAGGAGTTAGATTCAGCAAGCAAATATACGAAGAAATAAAAGGAAGCTTTAAGTAATTTAGTTCTTTGGGAAAGAAGAATTAACCGCTGATGTTTAAAAGAGGTCAGCGGTTTTTTGTTTTGGCATCAGGCAAGGAAAAGGGAAAGAGACAGAAATTTATAATTAGGTTTGATGGCGTAGATTTTTTTTAGTATAATTTAAAGGTAGTTTTTGGGAGAGTGATGAGGGTAATGTTAATTTCTTTGATTATACCCATTTCCATTGCCAGACATTTTTCACGAAGGACAGTTAGATTAATTCTTGGTTTGCTTGTAGTATTTGGTTTATTTATTCCACTACCACGAGTTTATGGTGAATTTGCGGAAGGAGTTAAAAAATATACTGCTGGTGACTATGAAGGAGCAATACCTTACTTTGAAGATACTTTGAAGGAAAATAAGGAAAACGAATTAGCAAGGGCCTACCTGTTGCGTTCACTACTTACGATGTGGGAAAGATACCAGCGAGAAAAAAAATATGAGAAGGCGCTAGGCTATCTTCACAAGGCAAATAAATACTTTCCTGATGACCCTCAGATTAAAGAACTTTACACAACCATATTGAAGAAAGCAGTGGTGAAGGAGACCCCTTTGCCACCTGAATTGAAAGTAAAACTTAAGGCCTTGGCAGGAACTCTTATGCGTGTAAAAGGTGAGATATATGTCCAAGCAAAAAAGGAAAATATCTGGATTCGCGCTGAAGTTAATGCTCCAGTTTATCCGCTTGACAGAATTAAAACGGGTAAGGATTCCGAATGTGAAGTTATCTTTGATGACGGTACTGCTTTAAGAATTGAGGCAAATTCTCAAGTTGTGCTTGAGAGTGTTGTGGCTGACGATACACATAACTTGAAAAGATTTGATATCGGCGTAGAAGCAGGTAGAATTCTTTCCAATCTGGAAAAATTTGTTCGCCCGGAGTCTAAATTTGACATTCGTACACCGGCCTGTATAGTAGCGGTTCGTGGAACGGAATTTGCCACCGAGGTAGCAAAGGATAAGACGACCGAAATTGCAGTATTTAAAGGAGCGGTCGTTGTTGCTGGTTTGTTGGCCCCGGGTGGAGAAGCACTTGGTGTCTCGGTGGAAAAAGATAAGCAAACGGTAGTTAAACCGGGTGAAGAGCCGGTTAATCCTTTTGACCTGAGTAAGAAATTTATTGACTATAAAACGGGGGTTGTTCTCGTTTTTGAAGAGTCGGTCAGTTCATCGCGTAAGGAATTAGATAAAATCTGTCTTCAGAGAGCGGAATGGATAAAAAAGAAACAAGAAAAGGAACAGTTAGAAACTCTAAAAAAAGTGGAAAACTTAGACTTGTTACTCAATCCAGTAGCAATAGAAAAACTTGCATTGAGCACAGAACAGTTAAAACCGCTTAAAGAATTGAAACAAGTTTTGGAGAAAGATATAAAGAGTAAACGGGCTCAACTGAGACAAGCCGAAGCGGAACTGAAAGTTCTTCTTGCCGCTGAAGAAGTGGATTTGCCGAAAGTTAAAGAAAAATTAGACGAAATTGCTGGCATTCGTTCTGGTTTACGCTTTATGGAAGTTGCAATGTTTGAAAGAGCTAAAGCGTTGCTTACCGTTGAACAGAAAATGAAATTGAAAGAATTACGGTAATGATGCGTGTTATGTGTGTGATGTAAGTAGGTTTGGTCCTGGTCTCAATTGAGCCGAAAGATACATTGTTGGAAATTAGAAATTTAACCGCTGATTTCTTAAAAGAAGTTAGCGGTTTTTTTATTTTCTTTGACTTGATTGACTGAAAGTTCTTTACTATAATAAATTTAGTTCTTTGGGAAGGTTTAGTTTTTTTGTTCAGCACTTTTTGGACACCAAAAATTTGAGTTGAATTTTTTCAAGAAATTATTTATAATTGACATCCGGAGGTAACAAACAAATGCAAGCAATTGACTTGTCTAAAACTTTGCGACCTTATGCTGGTAAGTGGGTTGCAGTGACGAAGGATTATGAGAAAGTAATCGCTAGTGGAAAAACTTTAAAGGAAGCAAAATCAAAAGCCAAAGATAAAGAAGTCCGTTATACTTATGTTAATCTATTAAGAAGAGGTGATTAAAAATGCCNNACAAAAGTCATTGACTTCGCAAATTTTATTCCCTAAAGGAATTCTATAATGGAAGGGGTAACAGACTATTTTGCGAATGAAATTTTAAGAAAAAGGTCATATCTAACCGTAGATATATGTAGAAGAGTAATCCAAAATCCGATAAAAAAGGAAATTCAATCGGATGGGCGCATTCGATTTTGGGGAAGAATAAAAGAATTTGGAGACAAATATTTAAGAGTTGTTACCTTGGAAGACGGTTTTACGATTCATAATGCTTTTATAGATAGGAATTTTAAACCATAGGAGGTGGACGATTTATGAAAATTAAGTATTACAAAGATACCGACTCTCTCTACATCGACTTAAGTGAGAAAAGTAGTAAAGAATCTTTAGAAATTGTTCCGGGCATTGTAATTGACTTTGACGAAAACAACCATATTGTAGGAATAGACATAGATAGAGCCAGTCAGATTTTAAGTCTTTCCCAAGTTGAAGTTTCTGATTTTCCATCAAAGAAATTGGTTCTATCAACATAGGGAAAAGTTCTCCAAGAGAATTAACCGCTGATGTTGGTCACCTCTTCCACCTCCTCGGTGGACTTCCGATGAGGAATGTCGGTGACTCGCCGATGAATCGCGAAAGATGTTGGCGGTTTTTTATTGCCATCAGTCAGGGTAAGGTTCACCTTGTCTTCGACCCTGAGGTCTCAGACCGAAGGGTTCACCCTGAAGGGAGAGTTTCCTTCAGGACTCTGAAGTCCTTCAGGACTGAAGAGCACCTTGAAAGGTTATTTGGTGAGAGAGTATTTGTCAGAGAGGATTTTGTTTAAGGATTGCGAAGCGATACCTTTGCGTTATTTTCTTATGACATAGTTGTCTATGATGTCATCTAACCGAATATGTCTATCGCAAGACTTTATCAGGTCATCAGACCTACCATATTTAAAACTGGCTACCGCAACAATCTTTCCCAAAGATTTAATTTCTTCAACAACTTTTACATAATCTACATCTCCACTAATAAGAACAGCGATATCGTAAGCATTTTTATATGCTAGACTCAACATGTCAGAAGCCAAGTAGATATCAACTCCTTTTTGTTTATATCGGCCGGGGAGGTCAGGGTCTCTCTTCAATTTAACCAGTTTTACTTCTATGCCTCTATATCTTAAACTGTCATAAAAGTTCATTTGTTTATTATCTTTTCGGAATTGTTCTTCAGCTTTTATTTCCTCTTCTGTTTTTTGGGAAGGTTTTTTTAATGATATTTGCCAGAGTAATTTCTGAATTTTATTATATTTCTCTTGGTCAGAATAAACGGGTGGAAGCGCATTATAATAATAAATCCGAATAAGTGTGTCATTCTTCAAAAGTTCTTTTTCTGCAAGTTCTTGATATTTTATATCTGGAGTAGGTCTCTCAAATCTATCCCGAAGAGCACTAAAAAAATATCCACCATCAATAAATATCATAGCTCGCATTGTTTTGCCTCCATAATAAAAAATGGGGAGAGTTTTATCCCTCCCCACGCTTATATACTCACCTCTCGGTGAGGCAGTTATACTTTACGATACAATTATGCCACATTATCAAAATCCTGTCAAGTAATTCGTGAAAAAAAATTTTGGGAATGGTTCTTCGGTTTCACTCAGGATAGATGGTGATTCTAACCGAACCATTAGCGGTTTTTTTTTGCTATCAGTCCGAGTAAAGTTCACCTTGAAAGGTTATTTGGTGGGATGCTCCTTGTCAGAGAGAATTTTGCTGAAAAAGTAATTCAGAGGGAATCTTTCTATTTGTAACTAAAAAGAAAAAGTGAGGGCAACGGAACTAATATTTAGAGTTGACTAATGGATTTATTTAGAAAAAAATATACCGATTGCAAATGAGTATTTACTTCCACCAATAGTCTTGTAAGCACTAACCGGCACCGAGTAATATACAGAATCGTATCTATTTTCGGCGTATCCATTCCTGCATAATTTTATCATTGTGGTATATCCATAGCCTAATTCAACTCTTAGTGAACGGTTTCTAGCGAGAGATAAATTATATGATAAAAAAATTTGGCCATAAAATGGATAATCGTAACCGACACCAGTATAGTCGTCGAACCCTCCAAAGGCTTCGAATTCATCAGTTGCTTGATTTTCAATAAATGGCTCATCCAAGTCAGTAGTATAATAGCCTTCTGATGTTATAATTTTTACTGCCTTAAATCCAAGTGTTAATCCGCCACTTATAACCATATTTTTATTAAACCTTAATAAAGGAAACCCAACTCCGATGTCAGTCCCTATTATTTGAATTGCATCTTCTCCGAGAGGAGAGAAGGTTGGAATGCCGGTATATATCTTCTTCAAGTTGCTTTCTACTTCATCCTCAAGGTCAAGTATTGACCCTTTAGATGCAAAATAAAAAGAAAGCGTAAAGAATTCAGGTGGAGCCACGACAAATTTTACCCCCTTTTGTGCTGTTATAGTAAAACTATTTTCCTTATAATAATAAAGACCAATTCCTTCTTGCAATGAAATACCCGAATAATCATATTTTTTTTCTAATGATTGCCGTTGTCTTTTTTCTTCTTTTTCTAATCTCTTTTGTTCCTCCAATGAAATTTTGACAAGTTTTTTTTCTAATGATTGCCGTTGTCTTTTTTCTTCTTTTTCTAATCTCTTTTGTTCCTCTAATGAAATTTTGACAAGGTCTCCTATTCGGAATTCTTCCTTTTTCTGCACAACTTTCGCTTTTGATGTCTCTTTGTCAATTACGGCGAGTTCTATAAGTCCTACTTTCTCTTCTTCACGGACTACTATTTTGCCTGATTCATCTTGTTTGCCCTTGGACCTAAATATATCAAATCTCATCTTTTCTTCTATACCATCTTCACTTCCTAAATCTATATAGATGCCTTTAGAGGAAATTTCCATTATTTTGCCGGTTAACGGGATTTTATTAGCGACTTTTTTTGCCAACTCAGCCACTAATGAAAATAATTCTTGTTCCACTTGGCAGTCTCTTGAAACATCAACAGAAAAATCTGCTATTCCAGATTCCACATCTATAAAGCGAACATCAATAGTATATATTCGACCAAGTCTACTTAACGAACCAACAATTATTTTATTAGCATTAAGGAATCTCCCTAATCTAATGATACATTCGGTATCAGTGCAACCGGTAATTGAAAGTTTCTGTTGTTCTAATATTTCTTCCATTCTCTTTCGTTCTATTACATTAAACCTTTTTGTTTCAATTAGTTTAGTTCGGAGTTTTTCGGAAATGGTCAGTGCTGTTGTACCACTGACTCCGTGAGCATCGAGGTCAGATACCACTACAGCTGGTTTTGTGGCAGAAAAGGAAAATGTAGAGGAGAAAATGAAGATTAATATGTTAAAAATTAGGGAAACAATTGTTTTTTTCATCTGTTCATAGATAGCCCCTGGAAATAAAAAAGGGGCACATATCATCTCGTTTTTTTTCTATTGTGGGGGTTTCCAATTCATGAACACTTTTTGCCGTTCTTCTCTTATCATTTCTATGTTCAGTATTTTATCATCCCTTTGAATTTCTAAAGTTATTTTTTCACCCGGGTGTCCCCAAAGAAGAGTATGACTTTCAAGTTTAGAAATATTCTTTGGTATGCTTTTCCCATCGATTTTAAAAATCTTATCTCCTACCCTGAGACCTGCTCTTTCAGCGGGCGAATAACTAACAACTTCTTTTACTATGTTGTAATTTCCTTCTGGCACAATTTCTATTCTGAAACCACAGGCTCCGGGTGAAACGACCCATTCTTCCACAAGTTTATTGCAGATGGTTTTGGTCAAACCATCAATAAACAAATTTGGATCGGGGTCTTTGATACATAATTGTCCTAACCATATATTTTTGAAATCCTTACCAGCAATAGTAAATAGATTAACGTCAAAATATAATGTTAGGTTTGTTTTGACTGACCCGGGAGAAACTTGAACTTGATGGCGTGGGGAGAAATAGAGATTACCTATTCCCGGCACCCAAGTTGGTGGGTTTTCGGTTACCTTTACTTGAGGTGATGTATATGATTCTGATTTGGAATATGTCCTAAAGTTTACAACAAGAATAGCGTCAATATTATTTTCATTTAGGACAAGGAATATTTCTTCAAGTGCAGGGGTGCGTGTTGGTGGGAAAAGTGTGGTTGCTGTAACAGCGGTAATATCAAGTTGACGAAATTTATTGACGAAATTCAATTCAGTATCTTGCTTCACTTTTAAGTCTGCGAAGTCACAGCTGATAAGTAATTTAGAAGGTATAAACGAGCGAAAGTCGGGGTCCTTAAAAGAATTAATTGTAATTTCTTGGCAGCCAATGAGAAACAGGGATAAGACAGAAAGAAGAAGTTTTTTCATTTCGGACTCCTTACTCCGAATAAAAAAGGGGCACATATCAGTATCGGCGACCTAGTGGGAAGACCGATAATGACTGCCACCCCTTCCGCCTTACGGCGGAATGTGACAGCCTTCTCCCTACCACTAGGTCAGAGGATAAAATCCTCTTTAAGGAAAGGCTGAAAAAACAAAATAGCCTTCCAAAGAACTATTTTGCGAAAATTAACATTTTTATATTATTAAATTTTTTGGAATTTGTCAAAAAATTTTTTATTTTGCAAAAGAAAATTTTTTTTGGTATAATACTTGTGAAGTTGGGGAGTCGCCAAGCGGTAAGGCATCCCGCCTCAAGCGGGACATTCAGAGGTCCGAAATAACTTTTTAACAATTCCAAACTATTGGGGTGTAGCCAAGCGGTAAGGCACGGGACTTTGGATCCCGCATTCGGAGGTTCGAATCCTCCCGCCCCAGATAACGCAGGATATGTTTTGGGTTTATGTGCTTCAAAGCTTAATAGATAATGGCTATTATATAGGACATACCCATGACTTTGAACAACGCATTCTAAGACATAATAGCGGAAGAGTGAAATCAACAAAAGCTCGTAAACCTTTGGTATTGGTTTTCAACGAGGGATGTAAAACAAAATCTGAAGCAGTGCGGAGGGAGAGATATCTAAAAAGTTTGAAAGGTAGCATAACTTTCAAACGGATTATTAGGAAAGCCTAACCAAGCGGTAAGGCATCCCGCCTCAAGCGGGACATTCGAAGGTTCGAATCTTCCCGCCCCAGAAATGAGTCAAACGAATGAAAAATCTAACGGTAGTAATTCTTGCGGCCGGTGAAGGGACAAGGATGAAATCGTCCCTTCCTAAAGTTTTGCATCCACTTTGCGGTAAACCTTTAATTTCCTGGGTATATGAAACGGTAGAAAAACTTCATCCGGGGAAAATATATCTGGTAGTGAATAGGAACAACCAAAAAGGAATTAGTGCTGTTCTACCTTCAGGAAATAAAAGAATTGTCTATATCTACCAGAATGAACCTTTAGGTAGCGGTGATGCAGTAAAAAGATGTCTACCTTACCTCGTAAATCCCGAAGTTTCGGGACACGAGGCTTTACGCCTCAATAGTCAAGGAGATACACTTATTCTTTGTGCCGATACGCCTTTAATTACTACGACAACTTTAAATAATCTTATCAGCCAGCATAGACAGAAAAAAAATGAACTAACTATTTTAACCGTAAAAATGGATAACCCTTATGGTTACGGACGGATTTGTCGTTCTCTAAATGGTAAAATCACAAAAATTGTTGAAGAGAATGATGCCAATATTAAGGAGAAAAAAATAAAAGAAATCAACAGTGGTGTCTATTGTGTGAAAACAAAACCCCTTTGTCAGATAATCAAAAGATTACCTTTAAATCAAAAAAAGAAAGAATATTATCTAACTGACATGGTAAGTTTCTTTTCCGAAGAAAATAAGAAAACTGAATCTTTAATGCTTAATTGTCCTGAAGAAGTAATTGGAATCAATACAAGAAAAGAATTAGCCGAGTCAGAAAAAATAATGCGCCGGGAGATATTAGACAAATTAATGCTTAACGGAGTGACAATAATTGACCCGGAATCAACATATATTGATGCAGATGTAGTAATTGGTAAGGATACGGTCATTTTACCAGGAACAATGATTAGAGGTGAAACTGAAATTGGTGAAAATTGTCGTCTCGGTCCACAGAGTTATATTGAAAATTGTGTTATTGGTAATGAGGTAGAAATTCGTGCTTCATTTCTTTATGGAGATAAAATTGCTTCCGGTGCAAAGATTGGTCCTTTTGCTCATCTTCGTGCTGGGGCAAATATTGGCGAAAAAGCAAGAATAGGTAACTTTACGGAAGTGAAAAAGTCAAAAATTGGTCCGGGAACTAAAGTTTCCCATCTTTCCTATATTGGTGATGCTAAACTTGGGAAAGGGATAAATATTGGTGCCGGTGTAATTACTTGTAATTACGATGGAATTAGCAAACATCAAACAACTATTGAAGATGAAGTTTTTATTGGGAGTAACGTTAACCTTATTGCTCCAATTAGAATAGGTAAGAAAGCAGTTATTGGTGCAGGGTCAACAATCAGTAATAATGTGCCATCCAAAAGTTTAGCAATTGCTCGTAGCCGTGAGACAATTAAACGGAATTATATCTTAAAGGAGCACTTAGCTTCAAAAAAGGAGTCAAAGAATGAAAAAAGTCGCTTACGCTCCAGAGCTTCAGCGACGGAGCGATGATTTAAAAATTTTCACTGGTAATGCTCACCCGAAATTAGCTGAAGAAATTTGTGAAACAATGCAAGTGCCACTTGGGAAGGCCTATGTTGGTAAGTTCGCTGATGGTGAAGTTGAAATAAAAATTGAAGAGAATGTCCGAGGCAAAGATTGCTTCCTGATTCAACCAACTTGTCCACCAGTTAACGAGAACCTTATGGAGTTGCTAATTATGATTGATGCGATGCTCCGCGCTTCAGCGAGAAGGATTACGGTAGTTTTACCTTATTATGGTTATGGAAGACAAGACCGCAAAGCAGAACCTCGTGTACCAATATCAGCAAAATTAGTCGCTAAACTTATTACCATTGCCGGAGCTAATCGTGTTCTTGCTTTAGACCTTCATGCTGGGCAGATACAGGGTTTTTTTGATATCCCGGTAGATAACCTTTTTGCGATGCCGGTGATATTAAAATATTTCCAGAAAAAGAAACTTAGTAATCCGACCGTTGTGGCTCCTGACCCTGGTGGGGTGGAACGTGCGCGTGCCTTTGCTAAACGTCTCAATGCTGGTTTAGCGATAATTGACAAACGGCGTCCCCGACCAAATGAAGCAGCAGTAATGCATGTAATCGGTGAGGTGAAAGGGAAAGAAGTAATTATTCTTGATGATATGGTAGATACTGGTGGAACACTGCTAAGAGTAGCGGAAGCATTAGAAAGAGAAGGGACAAAAAAAATATATACCGCTTGCTCGCACGGTGTACTTTCCGGTAATGCAACTCAACTTATAGAAGCGTCAAGTTTAGAAGAGTTAGTAATTACTGATTCTATTCCTTTAAATAAAGAAAAACAAATTGATAAGATTAAAATTCTTTCCATTGCTAAACTTTTAGGTGAAGCAATTTTACGTATTCATCGTGAAGAGTCAGTAAGTGCCTTGTTTGTTTAGAACGATGATTACAGTGATTTTTTAAAGAACGATTACAGAAATTTTTGAGGTTGATAATGAAAAAGTTATCTTATTTTTGTCTATTTCTCATTATTTTTGGATTGGAGACAAAAATTTATGCACAACTTAGTCCTTTAGCAACCGGTTTACAGAAATATCGTCAAGGGGATTTGGAAGGTGCAATTACTGATTTTGAAACTGCTTTATCTCAAGATAGAGAGAATGAAAGAATTCAAAGTTATCTTTTCAATTGTTATCTTGCTCTTGGGGTAAGGTATGCAGAAGAACAAAATTATAATAAAGCAATAGATTATCTTGACCGAGCACAAAAACTTAATCCTTCTGACCAAGAGGTGAAAGACCTTTATCAAGGTGTAAAAGCAAAAGTAGCACCCCCTACTCCTCCCAAACCAGTAGAGATTCCCAAACCACCACTAGCGCCTACCCGGGTACCGGCAGTGCCTCCGCAGGCACCGGCAGCGGTTACGCAACCGCCGGCAGTGGTTCCTCAACCACCGGCAGTGGTTCCTCAACCACCGGTAAAAAAAGAAGAAGTCGCACCACCGGTTAAGAAAGAGGGAATTCCTCCACCAGCACCAGCAATTAAAGAAGTAGTCCCAGTAGTTCCTCAACCACCGGTAAAGAAAGAAGAGGTTAAACCACCGGCAATTAAAGAAGTGAAACCGCCTACTCCTAAAGTGGAGAAACCAGTCGTTGAGAAAGCTAAAGAAAAAAAAGTAACTAAACCAGTAGTTGTTGAGGTCAAACCTACCCCAACTCCACCAGCTGAACTACGGAAAGAAATCGTCCGGGATGAACTTGAAAAAAAACTTGAACTTATGCTTGTGCGTATTGACCGTGACCGGGACGAACTGTTAAAACATCTTGCCTCTTGGGAAGAGAAAGAAAGGAAGGAAAGGCAACGAGTTATTCAGGAAAGTCAAAAATTTATGCAACGGACAATACTCATTGTTGGAGTTGGTCTTTTATTTCTTACCTTTTTTATTCTCGGGCCGATTTATTCTAATGTAAAACAGACCACTAAAGAAAAAAATAAAATATTTCGTGAATATGAAGAACGAATTACGAAAATGATTGAAGAACACAAACAATCATTGGCAGATTTTATTGCTCTTCAGACACAACCTAAGATTGAAGAAACCGAACCTCGTAAAGAAACAGCAGAACCTGAACGAGAGTTTATGCCTCCGGAACCGCTGATTTCACCGGAAGAAATTATTGAAGGTGCTACACCTGAATTACGTCTCCGAGCAATAAGTATTATTGAGAAAGAATTAAATTACAATAATGAAACAGAAAAAGTTGTTGCTCTACGCTTACTTGAACCTTTTCTAAATGATAAAAATAAAAAAGTACAACTCCAGGCAGCAGAAACTTTAGACAAATATACACCAGAAAAAACTGCCAATTTTTGGCGTAACCTGATTAGCGAAGGAGATAAAAAAATATTACCAGAAATGATGCGCAATCTTACTAATCTTCCTCCGATAGGTAGAGCCGAAATTTTAATTTCGTTTTTAAATCATCCGGATTACCAGATAAAAAAAGAAATCTTACTTAATTTACAGCAGTTATTAAAGACGAAAAAAGATGAACTTCCACCAGCAGTAATTGACCGTATTAAAGAAATAGTTGAAAAGAATACCATTGGTAAAAGAGAAGCAGAAAAATGAAAAAAGATTATGTTATTTGGTTATTAGTTATTGGTTGTTGGTTATGGTTCAATATATTCACCATGGTGAGTGATATCAAACCATTGACTACTTTACTTTATGCAGAAACTCTGAATAGTGGGTTGGAGAAGTATCGGCAGGGTAATCTGGAAGAGGCGATTGTTGATTTTGAAAATGTAATAAATAGCGAAAAGACAATCCTAAAAGAAAAAGAATTAGCAATAGTAAGCATAGGCAATTGCACTCTTGAATTGGGTAATGCGTATCCAGAAAAACCAAACTACCAGAAAGCATTAACTTATTTGGAGAAAGGGATGGACCTTTTCCCGAAAAACACAGAAATAAAAAAGCTCTATCAAGAAATTAAAGAAAAATCAGCAGTGCCTGCCCGTCCATCGGGCGAGGTTCCGCAACCACCAGTAGTGTCTCCGCAGGCACCGGCAGCGGTTACGCAACCGCCGGCAGTGGTTCCACAACCACCGGTTAAGAAAGAAGAAGTCGCACCACCGGTTAAGAAAGATGAAATTCCTTCACCAGCACCAGTAATCAAAGAAGTGGTACCGGTTGTTCCTAAGGTGGTTCCACAACCACCAGCAGTGCCACTGCAAGCACCAGTAGTGTCTCCCCAGGTACCAGTTGAACATAAAGAAGTCATTCCAAAGAAAGAGAAAAAAAAACAACCTAAAGAGGTAATTATCTCAAAACCAGTACTTACAGTTACTGAAGTTCCTCTACCGACGGCAAGAAAACCCGAGATAAAAAAACCATCTACTTTAGAAATTACAGAGGAGAGATTGAAATTACTGGAAGAAAAAGTTATAACTTTAAGTCAAAATTATGAACAGGAAAGAAAAGAATTAGCCAGTAAACTGGGCGAGAAAGATAAAATAATTAAACAAACTATTCTTTATACTTTTTTGATTTTTCTCTTTTTCATTTTTCTATTTCAACAAAATATTCGTAATACATTTTCAAAAAGTATTCGCAAGATTCTCACTACTTCAAGTGAGACAGTTTTTTTACCTACGGCTAAAGAGACAGAAAAAATTTTCTCTGATTGGTTAAATACTTTGGAAAATAAAGAAATTGTACAAATTGTTGTAGTTTTATTGAATAATCCTGAAGAAAATATAAGAGCTAAGGGGTTTGAATTTTTGGAAAAGATAATGAAAACAAAAAAATTTACTGCTGATGAACAATGGAAAATAGAAAGGACAATAAGAAAAATAGGTCTTGAAGAAGGATGGGTAGGCAAGTAACTGATAACCGATAACTAATGACTAAAAATAAAGGAGGAAAGAATGGTGGAAGAAATTATGTTAAAGTCAGAAAAACGGGATAAATTAACTAAAGGGCAACTTAAAACTAAACGTAAAGAAGGTAAAATACCAGCAATTATTTATGGTGAAAATCAACCATCATTAACACTTTTTGTGGAAGAGAAAAAATTTCAAAAAATATTGCATACTTCTTTAGGAGAAAATGTAATCATCAATTTAGAAGTTGAGCAAGAAAATCCCAAAACGGTAATGATTAAAGAAATACAACGAAATCCACTAAACGATAATCTTATCCATATTGATTTTCAACAAATTTCTTTAACTAAAAAAATTGAATTAACTGTTCCTTTACAAGTTATTGGTGAAGCGGTAGGTGTAAAAAGTGGCGGTATATTGGAACAACATCTCTGGGAGTTAAAAATACGTTGTTTACCGACGAAAATACCGCAGTCAATAACTGTAGATGTAAACAATTTGGAACTTGGTAAAAGTATTTCAGTTAGGGATTTGACCGTTCCTAAAGGAGTGGATATTCTGCAAAATTTAGAACAGGTAGTAGTAAGTGTAGTCTCACCCCCGGCAGTTCCTGAGGAAGTGGTAACCCCTGCTCCTACGGTTGCCGAACCGGAGGTAATTGGTAAAGGTAAGAAAGAAAAAGAAGAAGAAATAGTAGAAGAAAAAGAAGAGAAAAAGGTTAAAGAAGTAAAAGAAGAAAAAAAATAAAAAGTAACCCGACAAGAGGTAATTATCTCAATTGGGAAATACTCGTTTAATTATTGGTTTAGGTAACCCGGGGAGGAAATATCAAAAAACGCGGCATAATCTTGGTTTTAGAGTAGTAGATTTCTTAGTTACCTTTTGGAAAGGGAAATTAATCAATTCTGACCGATGGCAAGGGATAGTACCGGTAAAAGTCTATAAAAGTTCTTTCCTTAGTTTAGTTTTAGTTAAACCTTTTACCTATGTTAATCTTAGCGGACCAGCAATAAAAGAATTAATGCTTAATTACGGAATCAAACCGGAAGAGATTTTAGTAATTTCTGATGATTTTTCTTTACCTTTTGGCACGATTCGTATTCGGCAAGCCGGTTCAGCGGGAGGACATAAAGGATTAGAATCAATAATTACTGCCTTGGGTACAAGGGGATTCCCTCGTTTACGGATTGGTTGTGGACCTTTACCTCAAGGAGTTAATCCTAAGGACTATGTCCTTTTGCCATTTGCTAGAAAGGAAGAAAATAAACTTAATCTCCTTTTAACCAAGATTGGTGAAGCGGTTAATAAAATCTGCACCGAAGGTTTAGAAAAAACAATGTCCCTCTACAATAAGAAAAGTTTATTGACTTTTTCTGAAAATATAAAAAAGCAGAGTATTGACAAAGAAGAAGAAAATGAGTAAATTAGTGCTTTCAGAAATCTTGAAATAAGATTTTTAAAAAAAGGGGACAAAAATAAAAAGGTGATTATCTCAAATGGTAATTGAAGCGATTGAAAAAATAAAAAAAATTGAAAAAGAGAACGAAGAAAGAATTCAATCAGCACAAAAAGAAGCAGAAAAAATAATCCAAGATGCAAAAAGTAAAACTGAAGAAATTATTCACCAAGCAAGGAAAGAAGCGGAAGATGAACTAAAAAAGATTGCTGAGATTGAAGAAAAAATCATCCTAAGTGAAATTGAAAAAATCAAAAACGAGTATCTTGAAGAAGGGGGAAAAATACAACAACTGGCGGAGCGTAATTTTAAACAAGCAGTAGAAATAGTTCTTAAAGAACTGTATAAATAGAAATGCTCATAGCTGATGGCTAATGGCTAATAATAAAGAAATGGCAATTGAAACAATAAAAAAAATTTATCTTCTTGGTTATAAAGAAATTGAGAATGAAGTAATTAACCTGCTCCAGGATTTAGGAGTAGTGGAAATAAGCGAACTTCTGCCCGAGTACAAAGAGACAAGTAAAGAGGTGATTACCTCAAAAATTGAAAACAAGGAACCGGAGGAAAAACTAACCCAGTTAGAATACCTGGTCAGTTTGCTCGGGAAATTTGTTCCGCAGAAAGGTTTTTTTGAAACGACAGGTAAAGAAAAAATTGCTCTCTCAAAAAAAGAACTCCAGGAAACTGTTGATAACTTTAATCTTGAGAGAATTTATTCTGAGTGTAGATCTCTGGAGAAAAAACTTGAGGAACTAAAAATAAAAATAAATAAATTGGGAGATGAAAGACACCAAATTCTTCCTTGGCTACCCCTTGAAGCTAAGTTAAACCAATTTATTTCTACGGAAAAAGTCAAAATTAACCTCGGACACTTCCCTCTTAACAAATATAATGATTTCAAAAAAGAAATTTTCTCTTTGACTAGCGAAATTTTTCTCTACGAGGTTAATACCGATAAGAAGTGGAAATATTTAGTTTTGCTTTACTCTTGGGAATATGCACCAGCGGTGGAAGAAATTCTTAAAAAAGTTGAATTTACTCCTCTTTTTCATCCGCTTACTGATTTATCTCCACAAGAAATTATTTTCCATATTGACCGAGAACTTAAGAAGATAAACAAAGAAATAGAAAATGTAAATCAGGCATTGAAAACTTTTTTACCTCAGCGACTAAAACTTATGGTGCTTTATGATTATTACTCCAATCTTCAGATAAAAGAAAAAGTTAAACAATTTTTTACTCGTACCCATGAGTCCTTTTGTTTGACCGGTTGGATTCCAGCTAAAGAAACTAAAAAAATAAAAGAAATACTTTCAAATAGATTTACTCATTTGGAAATTATCTTCACTGACCCGGAGGAAAAAGAGCGGGTTCCCATAATTCTCAAAAACAAAAAAATTGCCGAACCCTTTGAAATTATCACTGACCTTTACGGCCGCCCAATGTACCAGGGGGTTGACCCTACGCCTTATTTATCAATTTTTTTTGCTATATTTTTTGGTTTATGTTTAACCGATGCCGGATATGGTCTGGTGGTTATGCTTTTCAGCGGACTGGTTCTCTTGAGATTCCCGCACCTCTTAGGACCTACGAGTAAGAAATTTTTCTGGTTATTTTTTCTTGGTGGTGTCGCTACATTGTTTCTCGGAGCAATGGTTGGTGGCTGGTTTGGGATGACCGCAAAAGTAAAACTTTTTGACCCACTTAAAGATTTACTTATTTTTTTTGCAATAGCATTGGGTTTAGGAATAATTCATATTTTTACTGGGTTGTCCATAAAAATGTGGCAAAATTTAAAATCTGATGATTGGGTTTCTGCACTTTCTGACCAGGGATTATGGATGTTAATCATTTCTTCTTTGATTATTTTTGCTCTGACGAGAGGTAAAATTTTACCCTCGTATTTAGAATTGCCATCCAAAATTTCTTCAGTGGGTGCAGCCCTCGGCATAATCTTCTTTCAGGGTCGTCGGGTAGATAAAAATCTTATCCGTCTCTCTGGAGTGGGAGCAAAAATTTATCCTTGGTTATGGTTAATTCTGAGTGTTAGTATGACCACATTTTTACTTAGGTTGTTTCTACCAATTTCAAAATATTTAACCCTTTTTTCGTTTTTGTTGTTAGTTCTTCTTGGTTATAAAAACCTGAAAAATATTTTTGGACGGATTGGTCTCGGTCTTTATTCTCTTTACGGAATTTCTGGTTTTCTTGGTGATACTCTTTCCTATTCCCGTCTGGTTGCCCTTGGATTAACTACGGGAATTGTGGCAATGGTCATCAACAAGATGGCTACAATTGCCTATGCCGCTCCTTATCTTGGATTTCTTCTTGCTTTTTTTATACTTTTAGGTGGGCATGCTTTTAATCTAGCAATTAATTTACTCGGTGCTTTTGTTCACTCTTGCCGTTTGCAATATGTAGAATTTTTTACCAAATTCTACGAGGCTGGCGGAAGACCCTTTAAACCGTTTGGAATTGAAAATAAATACACCATAGTTAAAAGTTAAGGAGGTGGAAAGTGGAAATCGGATTAATGTTATCTATCCTAGGTGCAGCAATTGCCGCAGCGCTTTCTGGTGCCGGTACCGCTTGGGGTGTTTCCATTCCCGGACGAGCAGCTAACGGACTTTTAAGCGAAGAACCAGAAAAGTTTGGTAACTGCCTTATTCTGGTTGCTCTTCCGGGGACACAGGGAATTTATGGATTCATTTCCGGAGTAATTATTCTCATTACTCTTGGTCTGCTCGGTGGTGAACCAAAACACCCTACTCTTCTTCAAGGATTGGCGTTCCTTGGGGTAGGAATATTCCAGGCGACAGTTCAATGGGTTTCCTCCATTTATCAGGGTAAGGTCTGTGCCGCCGGGATTGCGATTGTTGCTAAACATCCCGAAGATTCAATGAAAGGTGTAGTGAACGGAGTAATTGTGGAAACCTATGCCGTATTGGGGCTTTTAATCACCTTGTTGCTTATACTTTTTGGTATTGCACCAACTTTGAAATAAATCAGCGGATATCTTTATGGCTATTGAAGATATTATCCATAAAATTGAATCGGCAACTGAAACGAAAATAAAAGAAATTTTAACTTCAGCAAAAGAGGAAGAAAAAAATATTCTTACCCAAACAGAAATTGAAGCAGAAAAAATTAAAAAGAGAATACTTGAAACTGGTAAAAAAGAACTTGCCGAAAAGAAAAGCCGACAAATTACGATAACTACACTGGAAGCAAGGAAAACACTGCTTGCTGAAAAGCAAAAAATTATTAGCGAAATTTACACCGAGGTACTTAAAAAAATAGAAGGACTTCCTAAAAATGAATACTCTCAACTACTTAAAGGACTGGTTCTTAAACTTGCCAATGGTGGAGAAGAAATAATTGTTGCCGAGAGAGATAAATCAAAAATTGATTCTAATTTTCTTAAAGATGTAAATCGTGAGTTAGCAAAGAAAGGGAAAAAATCATTAACCTTTTCTTCGGTTATGCGCAATATTCCCGGTGGTTTCCTACTGCGTTCCGGAGAATCGGAAATAAATGTTTCTTTACCGTTACTTATTAAATCACTAAGAGAAACTACCGAATCACAATTAGTTAAGGTATTATTTAGCAATAGTTCACCATGAAAGGTTCATCATGAATGGAAAACAGTAATTATGCTTGTGCAGTTGGCAAGATACGTGCCTTAGAAAATCAATTGCTAAGAAATTCTGATTTTGAACGTCTTCTTGAGGTGGATAATGCGGGGGATGTCCTCCGTGAACTTAGTGATACTCCTTACGGTGAATATCTCAGCCGAATTAAAGATGTAAACGAATTTGAACTTCTTCTTACCGAAGAATTAAAAAGGACATATAACTTAATCCGAGAACTTTCTCTTCATCCAGAAATAACTGATTTATTTTTCTTAAGAAAAGATTTACATAATCTTAAAGTTATTTTGAAAAATAAATATACCAGCACTACTGATGAAGAACACCTAATTGATTTAGGACTTTTTCCTTTACCGGTTCTGAAAGAAATGGTAGCAAAAAACGATTACTCAAAATTTGTTAATCCAATAATTATTAAGATGATTAATCAGGCAATCGGACAGTTTGAATTAACCGGAGAGAGAACACTTATTGATTTTGTTTTAGATGCTGCTCTTTATGAAATATCACTGGAGACAGCAGAAAGATATAGAAATCGTTTTTTGGAAGCGTTATTTAAATTAGAGATTGATACAATTAATCTTAAAACATTAGTTAGATTCATTGTAACAAAAAGGGATAAAAGATATTTTAAAGATGTATTAATCCATGGGGGGTATCTCCCTTATGAGTTTTTTTTAAGAGAAATTGGTGATAATGAAGAAAATCTACCTCAAAAAGTACACAAAGAAAAATATGTAGAATTAATTTCTTACAAAGGGAATTTTAGTGATAAGGAGAGGAATATATCATTCCTTGAAAATTATGAAAAAATTATTAATCTTGGGATTAATCATTGGGAAAAAAAACGCAGTTTTTCCTATTTAGAAAAACTTATTGACGATTTTCTTATTGAATATCTAAAGAAAGCAAAATATATTCCTTTTGGAATTGAGCCACTAATTGCTTATCTTCTGGCAAAAGAGATGGAAATAAAAAATATACGGATAATTATAGTTAGCAAAATTGCTAAATTGTCTTCAAGAACAGTCCAGGAAAATTTAAGGGGAACGTATGTCTAAAAATGGTGAACAGAAAACACCCGCCCGCCATAGCTTCAGTGGAGGTGGGGATAACGAAAAACGGATGATTATAATTGGTGAGAGGGAGGCAGTCTGGATTTTTCAGGGATTAGGAATAAGAGTTTCTTTTGTCCAAAGTGTTAATGAAGCAAAGAGTAATTTGGAAGAAGCAATCGGTGAAAAGTATCAATTCATTTGTCTTACCGAAACTTATGCCGAAGAGTTGATCCCGCGGGTTAACGAGTTAGCCAGTGACACGGGTATTTGTGTCACGATTATCCCCGGGATTAAAGAAAAGAAAAATTTAGGTTTTGCAAGGTTACGCAAATTTTCCGAACGAGGTATCGGCGTGGATTTAGTTAGTGCAAAAAGTTAGGTAATTTCAAAAAATAGTAAGCAATTCTTTTTTCGGGAACCTTCTCCTCACGCTATAATTTTTTGACTAAAGTCAAACTGCGTCAAAAACTTTTCGGTAGACCATGACCTATCGGGATGTCGTTCGGAGAAGAACCCCTCAACGATTGCTTGACAAGAACAGAATTAAGATACTATTTTTGTGAAATTACTTAAGAGGTAGAAAATATGGTAGAAGGAAAAATAATTAGGGTTGCTGGACCATTAGTAGTAGCCGAAAATATGCTCAATGTAAGAATGTACGATGTGGTCAAAGTAAGCGAAAAAAAACTTATTGGTGAAGTGATTGAACTTAAAGAAGACAAAGCGTCAATCCAGGTTTATGAGGAAACTTCCGGGATTGGACCTGGTGAACCGGTATACCCGACCGGGCAACCGTTATCGGTGGAATTAGGTCCGGGTTTAATTAGTTCAATCTATGATGGTGTGCAAAGACCTTTAGATTTAATTCGACTATTATCCGGTGACTTAGTTACTCGGGGTGTTGATTTGCCGGGAATTGAACGGAAGAAGAAATGGTATTTCAAACCTCTATTGAAAAAAGGTGCTAAAGTCATTACTGGTGATATTTTAGGCACGGTTCAAGAAACTACGTTGATTGTGCATAAAATTATGGTTCCCCCTGGAATTGCTGGTGAAATAAGCAAAATTTCTGAAGGTGAATTCACGGTTGAAGAACCAATTGCTGAAATTAAACTAACGGATAACGGTAAACGGTTAACGGTGACAATGCTCCAAAAATGGCCGGTGCGTATTCCTCGTCCTTATAAGGAAAAATTACCACCGGATGAGCCACTAATTACTGGACAACGGGTGGTTGATACTTTCTTTCCGGTAACTAAAGGTGGTACTGCCTGCATTCCCGGACCTTTTGGTTCAGGAAAAACAGTAGTTCAACATCAATTATCTAAATGGGCAGATGCGGAAATTATTGTCTTTGTCGGTTGTGGTGAACGGGGTAATGAAATGGCGGATGTTTTACTTGAATTCCCGGAGTTGAAAGATCCGCATACTGGTGAACCTTTAATCAAAAGGACAGTACTTATTGCTAATACTTCCAATATGCCGGTAGCGGCAAGAGAAGCTTCGGTTTACACCGGAATCACGATTGCTGAATATTTCCGGGATATGGGTTATAAAGTAGCTTTAATGGCTGATTCTACCAGTCGTTGGGCAGAAGCATTACGCGAAATTTCCGGTCGTCTGGAAGAGATGCCTGGTGAGGAAGGTTATCCTGCCTATTTAGCGACCAGAATTGCTGAATTTTATGAACGTTCTGGTAAAACTGTATGTCTTGGTAGTGATACCCGTATTGGTACACTTTCGGTTATTGGTGCCGTCTCACCACCCGGGGGTGACCTCTCTGACCCGGTAGTCCAGGCAACTTTGAGAATGGTAAAAGTATTCTGGTCATTAGAAGATAAACTTGCCTATATGCGTCATTTCCCGGCAATAAGTTGGTTACGCAGTTATTCGCTTTATCTGGAGAATATCAGTAATTATTTGGCGAAAACGGTGTCTGCAGATTTTCTTCCTTTACGCAGTGAAGCAATGAAAATATTACAAGAAGAAGCAACCTTAGAAGAAATCGTCCGTCTGGTTGGAATTGAATCACTTTCACCGAAGGAAAGATTAACCTTGGAGACCGCAAAATCTATCCGTGAAGATTTCTTACATCAATTTGCTTTTGACCCGCAGGATACTTATACTTCTTTGAAAAAACAGTACCTTCTTTTGAAGATAATTATCTTTTTGCATCATCAATGTTTGAAGGCACTGGATGCGGGTATTAATTTCCGGGAATTAGCGAACTTAAAAGTGCGCGAGAAAATTGCGCGGATGAAATTTAATCCTGAAGAAAAGTTAGAACATTTTGACCAACTTGAAGAAGAAATAAAAAAAGGAATTGGTGAATTAAAAAATGTATAAAGAATATCTTAGTGTGAACAGTATCGCGGGACCGTTGATTCTCGTCCAGGAAACCGAGGGAATTAAATACGGCGAAATTGCCGAGATTGAATTGAAAACTAATGAAGTGCGTCGTGGACGGGTATTGGAAGTCAACCGGGATAAAGTTCTTGTCCAGTTATTTGAAGGGACTACCGGATTAAATACTACCGAAAGCCGGGTACGTTTTTTAGGACGAGGAATTGAACTGCCGGTATCTGCGGATATGCTCGGCAGAATTTTTGACGGACTGGGACGGCCGATTGATAAAGGCCCGGCAATTATCCCGGAAAAGAAACTGGATATTAACGGCAGCCCGATAAATCCCTACTCGCGCGATTTTCCTGAAGAGTTTATTCAAACTGGTGTTTCGGCAATTGACGGGATGAACACTTTAGTCCGTGGACAGAAATTACCGATTATGTCCGGCAGTGGTTTACCCCATAACCTTCTTGCGGCACAGATTGCTCGGCAAGCAAAAGTTTTGGGTAAAGAAGAGAAGTTTGCTGTCGTCTTCGCCGCTATGGGTATAACTTTTGAAGAAGCAAATTTTTTCATTTCCGATTTCCGGCGTACTGGTGCAATTGAACGCACTGTCCTTTTTATTAATCTCGCTGATGACCCGGCAATTGAACGCATCTCTACCCCGCGGATGGCACTTACCTGTGCCGAATATTTCGCTTTTGAAAAAGATATGCATGTCTTAGTGATTCTTACCGATATGACCAACTACTGCGATGCTTTAAGAGAAATTTCGGCAGCGAGAAAAGAAGTGCCTGGACGAAGGGGTTATCCCGGATATATGTATACTGATTTAGCGACCAATTACGAACGTGCCGGAAGAATCAAAGGCAAGAAAGGTTCAATTACCCAAATTCCGATTTTAACCATGCCCGAAGACGATAAAACCCACCCGATTCCCGACTTGACCGGCTACATTACTGAAGGACAACTGATTCTTTCCCGCGAACTGCATCGCCAGGGCATCTATCCGCCGATTGATGTTCTACCTTCGCTTTCCCGGTTGAAACAGAAAGGTATCGGTCCGGAAAGAACACGCGATGACCATGCTAATATTAGCAGTCAACTTTTTGCCGCTTATGCTCGTGGTCGTGATTTGAAAGAGTTAGCCCTCATTCTCGGTGAAGCAGCACTTTCTGAAACCGATAAAATGTTTATTAAATTTGCTGACCAATATGAGAATAAATTCGTCCAGCAGGGTGAAAACGAAAACCGGAGCATTGAGGAGACACTGGATTTAGGTTGGAATCTTTTGACCTTACTCCCGAAAACCGAACTCAAACGGGTCAAAGAAGAAGAAATAGAAAAATATCTTCCGAAAGAAATTAAGTCCGAATTATGAATGATGAATTATGAATCAAAATCATAACTCATACTTCATAACTCATAATTCATAATTTGAGCGGAGCGTATATGCGTTTAGCCGTTGGTTCTACCCGGATGGAATTGTTGAAACTGAAAAGACGGATTGCCATTGCCCGCCGGGGACATCGTCTGCTTAAAGATAAACAGGATGAATTAGTCCGCCGATTCCTTCCTTTGATTGAGCAAGTGGTAAACCTGCGTAAAGAAGTTGAAGAAAAAATTGAACAAGCACAAAAAAGTTTTTTTCTCGCCCGGGCACTGATGCCCGAAGAAAACCTTGGTGAAGCGCTGAACTCTTCCCAGATGAAGACAAAAATTAATCTCCTTTATACCCAACTGCTTAATTTGCGCGTACCGAAAGTGTCAGTAGAATTTACCGGCAGTCCGCATACTTACGGGATGGTTTACACTTCCGCTGAACTTGACCTTGCCTTAATGCGTTACCATGAAGTTTTACCTTTAATGCTTGAACTTGCCGCTTTAGAAAAAACCGTAGAACTGCTCGCTTTAGAAATTGAAAAAACCCGACGCCGGGTTAATGCTTTAGAATACACCCTTATCCCCAACCTGTTGGAGACAATCAAATATATCACCGCAAAACTTACCGAGACCGAACGCGATAATCTTACCCGTCTGATGAAAATAAAAGAAATCGTGAGAGCACATTGATAAAATCGGTGATTGGGTGATTGGGTTATTAGGTTATTGGGTCAATGAGTGGTTAAGTGGATATGTGGTTAGGTAGAGGAAATTGCTGGGGAGAAACAGCAATGAAGTTGTTCAAAAACATCTTTGATTACCGCTGAAACAATTGGTAAAAATGTAGGAACATACTAAAACCATGGGGATGCTTATTATGAAAAAGGATTATTATAACAAGGCAGTGGAAGATTCTACGGAAGCAAAACAGACAAACACAAGAGAAGCAGAAGCATACTGCAACCATGGGGTTGCTTGTTATAGAAAAGGATTACATGATAAGGCAATAGAATGCTACACAAGAGCAATACAGATAAACCCAAAATTAGAAGACGCATATTACAACCGCGGGTTTGTTTATGCTGAAAAAGGATTATATGGTAAGGCAATAAAAGATTACACAAAAGCAATATGGATAAACCCAAAATCTAATGATGCATATTACAACCGTGCGAATGTTTATATTGCTAAAAAACTATATGATAAGGCAATAGAAGATTATACAATGGCAATACAAATAAATCGAGAAGATACATTTGCATACTATAAGCGCGGGATTGCCTATTCTGGAAAAGGATTATATGACAAAGCAATAGAAAATTATACAAAAGTAATACAGATAAACCCGAAATTAGAAGGTGCATACTACGAGCGCGCACTTGCTTATAGTAAGAAGGGATTACTTGATGAAACAATCGAAGATTGCACAAATGCGATAAAAGCAAATCCAAAATATAGAAATGCATACCTTACCCGCGGTGCTGCTTATCATAGTAAAAGTTTAGATAAATTATGTATTTCTGATTGGGAAAAAGCCGCAGATTTAGGTGACGAAGAAGCAATACAAAAATTAGGAGAAATTTTTAATATTGACTATTTGGTCACCTAGAAATGGGTGTAGAAAAATCGGACAGAGGTAATTTCTAAAGTGATTAGTGATCTAAAAAGGGGGAGTTTAAAATGGTTCCTTTTTTCGTAGACAACAGGGGAAAAACACTAATTTCTGTTTTCGATAAGTTGCTTCCTGAATCCGAAAAATGTTTAGTTGCAGTTGCCTATTTGACAAGTGATGGTCTAACGGCGCTCGGGAAAGTTTTAGGAAGAGTCAGAAATAACGTTAGAATGATTATCGGGACAGGTTTTGGACTTTCTGATCCGAAGGCAATTAAGAAACTTAGGAGAATGCCAAAGATTACCTGTAAGATAATGGTAAGCGAATCAAAAGGATTGGATAGTTCATTCCATCCCAAACTTTACATTTTCTATCTCAAAAACAATGTTGTTCTCTCGGTTGGGTCGTCTAACTTAACCCATGGGGGGTTAGAAAGAAATGAGGAGGCGAATATAGTCTTGCAATTACCACAGGAGGCTCCATTGGTCAAACAAGCCGAAAAGAGCTTCGAAAGTTGGTGGGCGAAGGCTTTAATTCCTTCTGATGAACTTCTCAGAAAACTGCAACAAGCACATAGAAAGAGGCAAGAATGGGAAAGAAAAGTCACGAGAGAAGAGGAAAAACTACTCTCAGAATCGGAAGAAACGATACCAGTAAAATTTGGGGAGAATATGAAGAAGGAGATTAAACAGATATGCAAAGATGTGGGCCCCAAAAGAATACAAATCCGCCGGAGAAGTGAGAATGAAGCGATTAAAATTCTAAGAAAAAGCAGGAACAACTTCAATAAAAATCTCCTTGAAAAGTTCTTAGAAAAGGCCGATACGGATTACTCGGAGAGAGGGTCCTCTCAAGGACGATTTGTTTCCACAATTCTAGGTCGAAACAAGAATTTGATTCTCGGGGATAGCATAAAGAAAATACAGTTACTAATTCGTGAGATTTTCTTTGAAGAAAGAATAGATAAGGTAGAAGAACTCGTCGGAGACCTAAAAGGAATTAAATACGGATTTGTTTCACTTTTATTATATTTAAAGGACCGAAACCGTTTTAACTTTTATACTCCACATAAGATAGAACGAGGATTAAGAAATATACGCAAGATAAAAGACAAATTCAGAGGAAATTTCCAAAAAAGATACGAACAGTTCAATCACCTTGCCAACAAAATAAAATCAGACTGTAACTGTGAACCACAAGCCATGGATATTATATTTGCTGTTAAGGGAGAGGAAAAGTAAGAAAACTAGAATGTAGAAAATATAGGAATTAGAGGAACTAGGGGCGTTTCCTAATTAAATTAAAGATGGAGAAAGAATTTAAAATAAAGGGACCGTTTCTGTTTTTTTTCTTATGACTTGAATCGTACAGGGCTTGGAGTGAAAATTTTAAAAGAAGTATAGTCTAAATTTGATTAAATAACACCTTTAATCTGGGAGGTTTAAAATGAACAGAAAAGAATTGTTTGATTTTACGTTACGAAGCATTAAAGAAAAATCTAAAAAATTCCGGCTTGCAGAACCACAAGGTTTTATTAAATGGTTTATTGAGCTTTATTTTCTTAATCCGCAAGAAGTGTTTGTTTCTGATGGAAGTAAAGATGGTAAAATCGACTGCTTTTTTAACACCAATAATGGGCGAAACGTTAAACATTATCTGGTAAATGCTAAATACACTTCCGAATATGATAATAAGGCTCCAGTTAAGTTTTATGAAGAGATTTCTTATTTTTGTCATGTTGTTCAAAATAAAGATGCTAGAGGAGAGTATTTGCAAAAAGCGGTTAAGCCAGAATTAGCCCAAAGATATAAAAAATTATTTGATTACTATGATGCTGGCACAGCCAATTTAGTTTTCGTAACTAATCATACGAAAAATGATCCCCATTATAAAGAAGTTAAAGAATTATCCATAAAGATATTTCATTTGGATGATCTCATCCAGTTTATTGTTGATGATATAGATATTGCGATGCCGAGAACAGACGACTTAGTACTTAATGATATTCATAATGTGTTATCGCCTGATAAAAAAGACACAGAAGTCTCTACTTCAATTGTTTTTGCTAAGTTATATGATTTTGTGAAATATATGGAAGATGATCCTTACGATTTACTTTTTGCGAGAAATGTAAGATTGGATTTGGGGAATACTCAAGTCAATAAAGAAATAAAAAAAACATTTGAATCAAAGCCTACTGAATTCGCTTTTAGCAATAATGGAATTACGATGCTTTGCGAACGTCACATACATAATCCCGGCACAAAAGAACTAACGATTGTAAATCCTCGCGTAGTAAATGGTTCTCAAACCTTGCATAGTATACGTACTATTCAAACTCCACCATTAAATGCGAGAGTAATGTTGAGAATTATTGAAATACCGCCTCTGTATGGCGATGATTTACCTGAAAAAATATCTAAAAAGAAAGATATAATGAATAAAATTGCAATAAGAAGCAATCAACAAAATCAAATAAAACTGTGGAATTTAGTCGCCAATGATGATTTCCAATTGGAGTTGTATAGATTTTTCAGGGGGAAGGGTTTTTTCTATGAACGCAGAGAAAAAGAGTATAAAACGAGAAGTAGAGAATTAAGGAGCGTCCAAATTTATCAAGGCCCATCATTAACAAGCATGTGTCAGCTTATTTGTTGTTACAAATGGCATGACAAAAAATTAGGACCTGCTGTTGCGAGGAATTTAGCGAAGTTATTCGATGGTGCCACGTATGATATTATCAAAGCAACCAATCCCGAACTTGCTTATCAGCTGTTTCTTTTGGATAAGATAATTTATAAATACTGGGGATTGTTAGCTAACAAAAAATATATCAGCAATCTAAAAAACTACCCGCATCAATCATTATTTTCTTTAATAATAAAAGTTACAGAATTATCAAATGTTAAGTGGGGGAATCCAGATTTAACTCCGATTTTGGAAGATTACTGTAATAATGATTCAGAATACAAGAATCTGCGCAACTTTGTTAAGTCTTGTATAGATTTTATATATCAACACTACAAAAAAACTAAACAAGCATATCTGAAGAAAGAGAAAGATGCTCTTTCAATTGCTAATTATTTTAAGTCAAATTTATATATGTCGTCGCTATTGAAACAGAACATATATTTTCCGTATAAGAAATTTACCAAAAAATTATTTCTGAAAATATGACCCGCTTATAAAGCTTATAAATCTGTAAATCTATATGACGTTTCTATCTTCTAAATGATTAACGGCGACCTTATTAAAACTAGGGACAGTTACCGTTATTTCGTAATAAAATAGTCGCTGTCCCATTTTATGTTTTCTCACAATAAAATAAGCGTTGCTTCCCATTCCTATTTTGACTTGTTGTGCGCATAGATTATGAATAACTTATAAAAATGGGGACGCTTTTAATTATTTTATCGGATAAGAATAGAAAAATCGGAACATCCTTACTTTCGCATGGATGAATTACCCTTTCGGTCATCCCGTCGCCTCGCATAAAAAATATTTAGAAAGGAATTGGGGACGGTTCCTAATTGAATTAAAAATGGAGAAAGAACTTAATATTGCCGGAAAAAAATTTCAGGGATACGAAATAAAGATTGGGGAGAAAACTTTAGTCTTGATTGTTGGCGAGAAGGGTTATCTTGCCTGCGGGTATTGGAATTTAGAAGCAGCGGATAAATTCAATGACTGCTGTGCAATTATTACCGGGGTGAAGATGGTTGAAGAAATGTTAGAAAAGAAAGTGGTCGCGGTAAGTAAAAAAGCGCTGGAATTAGGAATACATACCGAGATGACCGGAAAAGAAGTCCTTGAGAAAATTCCTGCCTGAAAACTTGAGTTACTGGCGCAGGGAAGCTTTGGAAAAAATATGTTCGGGTATTTCCACATCAAAATCAATTGACTCAATTACCAGTTCGGTGCCGTCACCTTCCTTAAGCACATCCTTAAAAACCATCCTTTTCGGGTACCAGCGTTCCCCAACCTTAAATACTTCATTGATTTGGAAAGTTTTCAGCAGTTTACCGCCCCGGGCAAAGAGGTCTTCCCGTAAAGGAAGGAATCTTTCCTTATCCACCCAGAGTTTACGAGAATAGTAAGCGGTATCTTTGGTGGCGTTCAGTTCAAGCAGGTAACATTGACGTTCACCGATTTTTTCTTCTCCGCTAACTTTTGCCTCGTAACTATTGCTTAAGACCGGGTCTTCCATAAAATCCTCATAGGAAATATCCGAACCGGACATTGACTGCCGGAGCATATGCCCGGCAATCTTGATTATCCGGTCAGTAGAAGGTGACCACATCCAGAGTTCATCTTTCAGCTTAAGCATTTTCGTGCCTTTTTCCCGTGCCGGCTCAAGATATTCGGTGAACGCTTTTTCCTGTCCTTGAGCCCAGGTCTTGGTTTTAATCGTGCGGGTGCCCCGCCGTCCTTTGATTACCATTTGACCTACGGAGATATGGTTCGTTGCCGCATAATTCTTGTCCACTCTTTTCAGAATTTCTTTACCGGAAAGTTCCTCCGCATAAACCGAACTGTCTATTAAAAAGAATATTAAACTGAATGACAACAAAAACAAAATTAATTTCTTCACTTCTTTACCCGCTCCTAATTCCTAGTGTAGTGTTCCTAACAGTTCTTTACATTTGGTTGTCATTGCGAGGAGCGTTAGCGACGAAGCAATCTGACGCTAAAGGCGTCATTCTGAACAGAGTGAAAAATCTCCCATAAGACCCTTCGCTATGCTCAGGGTGACACTTCGTGTCAGATTGCCACGCTCCCTTCGGTCACTCGCAATGACAATTCAATGAATATTCAAATGTCAAGAGATTTATGGGACACTACACTAGACTTCTAATTCTTTAAACAATTGTGAGGTTTGTCTTTTATAAACCCCGATTCCGGCAAACATCGTCCCGAGCACCGAAGCGAAAAGTCCCGGTAAAAAACCGATATAATAACTGGTTTCAGTCACCCTTGCACGGATAACTGAAGGAATAAGAATATTCGATTTCTGCAACATTTTGCTAATATCCAGTCCTACATACTGTAACCAGTAAGATGCAACCAATCCGATTGCCGTGCCGAGTAGAGAACCGGCAATCCCGATACCTACCGATTCAAGGATTAACGAACGGTAGATGTCGCCTTTCGGTTCACCCATCGCTAAGCGCACTCCAATCTCACCGTAACGCCGGATACCGTTCATCAGTCCGGCATTCCAGAGGACAACCGACATCACAAAAATAAAAATAGTCACGATGATACTTCCCAAGGTAGAAGCCATCTGGAGGATATCTCTTAATCCACCCTGTTCACCCAAACTCAACATCAGTGGTGCGAATTCATCGTTTTGGTTGGAATATTTCTGGTTAAATTCCCGGGCTACTTTAATCATTGAAGCATCGTCATAAACCATGTCTTTAGTAAATCCGAGAATCTCGCTTGCCCCGTCAGCCATATCCAGAGCAAGTCGGACATCATTGATATCCGCAAAAATCGTGCTCCGGTCAATTATAAGCATTCCGAATCTCACTGTACCGGCAATTTTGAAATTATACATCGCCATACTGCCATACATGGTTGAACCAAGCAGAGTAGCGGTTTCTCCGATATTTACACCGAGTTTTTCGGCAAACGCTTCACTAATCAGTATTTCGTCTTTATTCTCGGGTAGTTTTCCCCGGACTAAAGATTTTTTCAGGTTCAAAAGTTTTATTTCCGGAGAATCCGGGTCACGCAGATTTATCCCTAATCCGAATACCGGGCCCTGGGAACGGCTCTCACCCTTTTTATCCGGGATATCCAGTAAACCGCCGAATTTTATCCGCGGTAACCAGAGCATCGCCGGTTTATTTTTCTTTAGTTGTGCCAATAAATCATTAACCCCGAGTAAAGCAAGGTCGTTAGGTAATTGGTCGGCCAGTTCTTTGTAGGCACGGGTCATAATTTTGACCTGACCGGTATCAAAGCGGGCACTGACATCAACCATATCTCCCAAGATACCACGCATATAACTGTAAAGGAATACGGTTAAAAATACTCCGGCACTTACCATCAATATCGGGAACAAACTTCTTGAACGGTCTCGGAGTAATCCTTTAAGTAAAAATTTTATCATCCAATCTTTCCTTTCAAAGCTTCGGTTGGTTTTAATCCGGAAATACGGCGACTTGGTAAATAACTTACAATGGTCACGGTGAGCATCACAATCAATACGGTGCCGGTAATCAGCCAGGCAGAATATACCGGGAACATTCTTACTTTGAGTGCGAATCCGTATTCTTCCATCGCCTGGGGCAAAGGGATACCGGTATTGGCAGTATAAATCAGAACCGGGGTCCCGTAAATTGCCGCTACTCCGATACCAAGAATACCGTTCAATGTTCCTTCAATGGTAAAAAGCAAGATTACTTTCAGTCGGGTCATTCCCAAAGCCATCAGCGTGCCGATTTCCTTCCGGCGTCTGAAGATAGAAAGGACCTGGGTATCAAAAATTGCCAGCATAATCAGGAAAAGCAAGACCAGATACATAATTGCACTCGCAGTCCGTTTAGATTTTACCACATCACTGACATCTTTTAAAAGAAAATCTTGGTTCCGGAATTGCCAATCAGAAAGGTCTTTCTCTCCTACTACCTCTTTACCGACCACGATTATCGTCGCCTGATTAGTCAGACCGGTCATTTTCCGTAATCTCTCCAGCGGTAGCCATATTTGTCCGTTATCAATCGTCGGCACATTGGTATTCATTATTTCCACAATTTCACCTTCCACGGCATCAAAAGTGCCATAAGCATCTCTCCAGCGAATCGTCACTGAATCACCGAGTTTAAGCGAATTTTTTCTGGCCATAATTTTTCCGACCATAACCGGCAGGATATCTTTCCCTGAATCAAGTTTAGCCGTAGGAATATCCAGTATTTTCTGCCCGGGGTCAATCCCTTTGATTAATACCGACTGAACCCTGCCTTTAGAATAGAGATTAGCCTGCCGAATTAAGATTGGCAGAGCTTTCTTCTTCGCAATTAAAGGTTTTAATTCCTGGGGAACCGAACCATGCCCTTCATCTAAAGAAAGGACATCGTAAGGGTCATAATTCTTATGCCAGTATTGCCCGCCAGCAATTTCGTCTTTAATTACATCTCTGGTCGCCTGACGGTACATCCCGCTGAAAAGACCCTGGTGCCAGATAATCAGGACATAGGTCAAGGAAAGGACACCGACATTAAGAACAGTGCGTAATTTTGCCCCGATAAGGTTCCGATAAGCCAATTTCAATAACATTTTTCTCTCCTTGTGCTACTAACCACTACCCACTCACCACTCACCACTAACCACCAACCACTAACCACTCTCTACTGTCTACTGACTACTCACTACTTCGTCTTTTACCACTTTCCCGTCCACCAGATGCACTTTCCGTTTGAGATAACGGATTACTTTATCATCATGAGTAGCGAAAATAAAAGTGGTCTTCAATTCCTTATTCAGGTTGACCATGGTATCAAGAATATGATAAGAGTTTTCGGCATCGAGGTTAGCGGTAGGTTCATCGGCAAGCACCAGTTCCGGTTGTTTAACGATTGCCCGGGCAACCGCTACTCGCTGACATTCACCACCGGAAAGTTGACTCGGTCGGGAATTGATTTTATCGGTCAAGTGCACCCATTCCAGTGCGGCTAAGACTTTTTTCCTTATTTCTTCCTCGGACATTTTCAAAATCAGTAACGGGAATTCCACATTTTCGTAGACGGTATAAACCGGCAAGAGATTATAGGTCTGGAAAATAAAACCCATATACTTGCTTCTCAGTTTTGCTGCCTGTTTCTCGGTAAGTTTTTCTACCGGCTCACCAAGCACAACTGCACTGCCTTCCGAAGGCGTATCCAGTGAACCGATAATATTCAGGAGTGTGGTTTTCCCGGAGCCGCTCGGACCGATAATTCCCGAGAATTCACCTTTTTCAAAACCGAGATTAATATCTTTCAAGGCGGTAAAATTACCTCCGCCAATCGGGAAATGTTTAAATACTTTTTCTAATTTTACCAAAGGCATCGTTTCCTCCTAATTTCTGAGTAATTCCATAATCAAATTCCAAATTCCAAATAATTTTAAAATTCAAATGTTCTAAATTCCGAATTGTTTTGTTTATTTGAATTTTGATTATTGAAATTTGTTTGGTATTTGTGATTTGAAATTTGGTATTTGGGATTTATAACCATAATCATTATGCCAAAAAAATAGGTTATTAGTGGTTATAAGTGACCGTCAATTGCATTCCTTTACCGCTGAATGTAGCCGAACTATCTTCCTGGTTGGAAAAACCAATCAGATTAATCTGCCAGTTATCGTATGTCCTCTGCCAGCCGAGATAGGCATAGATATTTTCATTCTTCCAATCATAATAACCAATTATATTAATACTGTCAATTACCCCGATTTTATAATCCAGAGATAAAGCGGAAAGTTTACTTATTTCGTCCATTTTATCTATTTTTTCTCCGCTTGAATGGAGAAAATGTTCAACTAAGAGATGTATCCCCGACTGAAAAGTATAATCCGCACCGAGAGTAAAAAAATGTCGCCATTCTTGTTGTGTGGTATCAATTTTCGTTTCTCCGAGCGCCGATTCAAACCAGAGACCGATTCCGATATCGGCGAAACCGTCCAGAGCGTAACGGTTTTCCTGCCCGTTTTTCAGCGTAGAACTCATTTTCTTATTCCAATCTTCAGTATCAAGATATCTTTGATGGTAACTAAATGCCAGTTCACTTTTATAGAGAGGAAAAGGTATTTGCACTCGCCCGCCGAATTCAGCCCGGTTCTTATCGGCTTTCACTAATTCCAGTCCTTTGAGTTTATCGTTCCCGGATAATCCCCAGAACCAGAGATTAGTATTATTCAAGAAATAATAACGCAACAGTAAACCATATACGCCCTCGGTCAATTTGAACGGGTCCTGCGGGTCAAGCTGGTCAAACCACATCAGGGAACGGATAATTTTTGCCGGACCAAAATTTATTTTCTGTAAACCGAGCCGGGTTTCAAACTGGGGAACCGAGTAACGCAGCCAGAGACGGTAGAGTTTAATCTCGCTATTATCCTCAATCTCGGCTAAAGAATTAAGTGGAAAGGAAGTATAAGAATTAACTGCGAGTTCCAGGTCAAGGTTTTTTTTCTCGCTGATTTTTTTTACTGCTCGCAGTTCAGGGAGATAACGGAAACCGATTTTTGTCTTATCCGCTCCGGAATTACGGTAATTCAGCCATCCGGATAACTGTCCCTGGAAGGAGAAAGGTTGAGCGAAGATTGTATCCGCAAGAAAAAAAGGGGGAATAAGCAAAAAAACTTTCACCATTTTGTTCATCAGCTTATGAAAAACAGAGAAGTTTTTCTGCTTTAAGTATACTATTTGTTTATTGTTTTGACAAGATGTGTTCTAAGATTAGAGAATGGATTATATCAATAAATTGAGGGTAAATAGGATACCGGAGCTAACCCTTTTTGCGTTTCTTTATCCAGTAGTCCGTAATAAATATCCATCAGGTGTTTAGGTTTGTATTCGCCGGATACTACCTTTTTTATTCTTTTAGTCCTCTCGGCATTTGCTGCTGGTTTGGTAAGAATATTGAAATTATTCGGAGCGATAATCATTGCCACTATTGAGAGGTATTCGTTTTCGGTTAATCGGCGAAATTTTTTGTGATAATAGAGTTCAGCGGCATTTTCCAAACCATAAACTTGTTTATCTCTCGCTTTTCCTAAATAAACATTATTGATAAATAATTTGAGTTGGTCATTTTTTGATACCAGTGGGTCAAGTGCAAAACGGGCGATTAATGTTTGTTTCAATTTTGCAAAAAAACCAGGTTTAAATTTATCAAAATAATATATTTTTACCAATGCCTGGGTTATAGTAGTTATCCCTGCTCCCGGTGTTTTCAGGTCAACCCCTTGATGTTTATAGAAATTTGGGTCTTCAACTGCAAGTAAAGCATTTAATTGCCACTGGCTGAGATTCTCAACTTTAAGGGTAATATTTTCTTTATTTAGCGCTTTCTTGATTATCGCCGGTGTCTCAGTCCGAGCTTTAACTACAATTACTATGTAGTAACCGGATATTAATAAGACAATTCCAATAAAAATTAAAAACATTTTACTAATTACTGCTAATATTTTCATTTAATTTTTTTAGATAAATAAAAACGTCCGCATTTATTCTTCCAAGTTTCAGTTAAAATTACTTTACATTTTTTTCTTGACTTTTAGAAATTAATTACTATAATATAGTAAAAGACAACCAAATTGTAGATTATTATGAATCAATTATTTAAAACTGTATCTTTCCCCAAGGAAAAAAGCGAAACAAATAAAACTGAAATTGTTCGCCTAGCTTTCAACAAATCGACAGATTTAGATCTTTACAATATTCTTAATCCTCTTAGAAGCTCGGATATTAGGGCCCTCCTACCAGATACAAGCTTCAAGAAGTTAACCGAACAAGCGGAACTGGAACGACGTTCATTAAATCAATTGTGCTTGTTTTTGCTTTCAAAGAAAATAGAAGAAATCAAAAAATCATACGGCGAAAATGTATCTATCCCCCATATTCTAAGTAAAAATTTAGTATATACGGATATTAATAAAAAATCAGCAACATTTCAAGACAATAAGATTAACAAAATTCATCGGTGGTATCCATACATTGAAGGTTTTTCATGCACATTTGTCCATGAAATAATAGACAATCTACCTTACAAACCAAAATTAATATACGATCCTCTCGCCGGAACTGGTACTACTCAACTTGCCGCAAGTCATAAAAATATTCCTTCCGCATATTCTGAAATAAATCCTTTTATGAGCTTCATTGGAGAGTGCAAAGTAAATAAAGTTATACACTTTATCAATGATTTCTACGTGAATCATAGAATGATTGAAAATTTCATTAATTTTTTACCAAAGAAATTTAGAAAGCCAACTTCAAATTATATCCAATATGATCAATATTTGGAAAGATTAGGCACGTCAGCATATTTTGAAAAAGAAGTACTTGAAAGTTTATTAAAAATAAAATCTCTAATAAAAGATTTTTTCGAACCGAAATCTATATTAAAAGATTTTTGTTTATTTGCGTTATCTACAATTATAGTTACTGTTTCAAATACAATTAGAAGGGCTGATTTACGGTATAAAAGAAAAGGTGAGAGAAAATATTCCGTAAATGATACTTTACCTTTATTCATAAACAAATTGCAAGAAATCTTGTCTGATATTGATTCCATAAAAAATTTATCTTTGTGTGAAACCACACTTGTTTCTAATGATGCGAAAAACATACCAAAAAATCATGATAAGAAATTTGACTTAGTTATTACATCACCTCCATATGTAAATGGAACTAATTATTTTCGTAACACAAAACTCGAATTAGTTTTGCTAGATTTCGTTCATAATGTTCAAGAAATTAACTCATTAAAAAAAGAGTCTGTATCTTCGGGAATTAGTAATGTCATTTTGAAAAATAAGGTAAACAACATCAGAATTCCAGAACTTGAACCAATCGTTAATGAACTTACAAAGTGTGCATACGATAAAAGGATACCAGTTTTGATAGAAAGCTACTTCAGTGATATGCATAAAGTTTTATCAAATATATCTGAATATTTAGAATCGGAATCGCATTTTTATCTTGATATTGGAGACTCCCAATTTGCAGGTGTCCACATTCCAACAGATAAAATATTAGTAACTATAGCTGAACGAAATAATTTTGAATTGATTGATACCAAATTTATTAGAGAGCGTTTTTCAAAAAATGGCATGCCTTTAAAACAAGTGCTATTATTATTTAAAAAAACCAGGAGTGCTAAAAAGATCTTATTTGGACACGTCGCCACGTGTAATACTGCAAAAGACCTTCTTTTGAAAAATTATCAATTTTTTAAAGAAACACTCCCGTATAAAGAACCTCCTTATAATAGTCGCAATTGGGGTCATGCTTTACACAATCTTTGTTCATATCAAGGGAAGATAAAACCTTCATTAGCTCATTTTTTAGTTAAGCTTTTTAGCAAGGAGGGCATGAGGGTTTTAGATCCTCTCTGTGGTGTCGGAACAATACCTCTAGAAGCATGCTTGCAAGGGCGCATTGGTCTAGGAAATGATCTAAGTTTATTAGCATATGTGAATACTTTTACTAAAGTCGGCAAACCCAATAGTAACAAAACCTACGACGAACTAGATAAATTAGATAAATATATTGAAAAATACTTGGTTTCTAAAGAAGAGGCGGAAAAAATACATTTTGGATATAATAGAAATATCACGGAGTATTATCACGTAGACACTCTTAGAGAAATCATAACGGCCAGGAATTATTTTAAACAAATTGATTCATATGATTGTGAAAAGTCGCTATTGCTTTCTGCTATTTTACATATTTTGCACGGGAATAGACCATATGCTCTTTCAAGAAGGTCGCATAATGTAACTCCTTTAGCACCTAATGGACCCTATAAATACAAATCATTAATTGAAAAAACAAGGATAAAAATAGAAAAAACATTAAAATTAGATCGTTATGATAATTTTAAGTTTGGAATGGTTTTTAACGAAGATTTTAGGAATTTAGACAATTACATTGAACCTAATTCTATTGATTTGATAGCCACATCCCCTCCTTTTTTTGATTCAACGCGTTTTTATATGAGTAACTGGATCAGAATGTGGTTTTGTGGTTGGGATAAAGAAGATTTTGATATAAAGAAAGAATACTACTTAGAAACACAACAAGTAAAAAATATAAAAGTCTATAATCAATTCTTTATAATATGTAAAGACTTGCTAAAAAAAGACGGGAGTCTTGTTATGCATCTTGGAAAATCAGAAAAGCACAATATGGGTAAAACGTTAAGTGAAATTGCTGTCAATAATGGTTTTGAAGTCTTTGGACTTTTTGACGAAAATGTCTTACATTGTGAAAAGTTTGGTATAAAAGATCAAGGTAGTACAAAAGCCCATCAATTTCTTTTCCTTCTTAAGTAACAAATACTGTCTTTTTATTCATACATAACCTAATAGTTTTTTATTTTTTAAAGACAATTTATCAATTAACGCATAATCTTTAATCAATTTCTTCAACTCCTTAATTCGTTTATTCAAATTTGATCGTTCACGTACCTGTAGATACCTAGTTACACACCTATCAACATTGACATTTGAGTTAACTGTAGGATCTTTCCGAGATAATAACGCTAAATCAGCACCTGTTATTCTTGCCAATCTTATTAATTCATTGTTAGTATAAAAATGACTGGGCCATTTATTTCTCTTGTTATTGTTTGCTTTTTTTGAAAGCAATGCTGCATTTTCTTTTGATAAAGGATATAACCAACTTGATGGTAATATGTGGTCTATTTCCCATGAGTCGCGATCATTTTTATTTAGCTTTTTGGCTGTCTTAAAACACGTGCTATTAAACCTTCTAAATAAATCATCTATAAAGTTTTTGTCTACTGCTTGATTTTCACTCTCAAGCAACAAATCTCCCACTCTTCTTTTAATATTCGACTCATATAATTGTTGTTTTGTCCTTTTTGGATTCAAGTATGCATTAATAGCCCCTTTGCAGCTTCTACATTCCATTTGTTTTTCCAATGGTCCCCATCCTGTATGTCTGTCAAAAGCATTTGATGGTAAAATTCGTCCACACGCATTACATTGCTTCCAATAAGATTCTTTGTTTTCTGTTATAATTCTAAAAAAAGCTTGCCAGAACCTTCGACATTTAATTGAAGTTGGGTCAGTAAATTCAGAAGGCCACTCACTAAATGGCAAAGGTGAGTCTTTACTATGTAAGTAATTACATTCTTTACATTTCCAAGCCGCAGTAGAGTATGCATCGTTGGGATTCAACAAAGTATCTCCTATAGAAAATAAATTCAAAGCATCACAACAGATGCAAATATAACCAACCCATGCATTATGTACTTTCTTTCCAATTCCTTTGATTCTTGGTAGTCCCGTTCTATGTTTTGTTTTTCTCCTACTCATTTCTATTTAATTTTTACCTTGATAATAGATTGTTATTACTATATTTACGAACAATACATTGTACATTATACAAAAATGCCTGGCAAATTCCTACTAAGAAAGCAGAGAGTCATACCTTCTCTGAAAATTGACAATTTTATCTCTGATTTGTCCATTGTATAAGTATACCGAAATTTAGTAAAAATTATGAACTTTTCAACGGATACTATTTATATAAAAGCAGAATTGTGACCTTCTAATTTTGGAGACAAGATAAGAACCATCTACTCCATCATTTTGAGTATTTCTTTTCCTCAAGTTCTTTTTCCTTTTTCCTCTCCTTAAGAATCGCCTTAGTTAATTTTCCTTTTGTCTTCAAGATTCCGGCAATCTTTTCAAAATGTTCATCGGCAGATGACTGAAAAACAATGCGGTGATGTTTGCGAATTTTAGCAGGCATTGTGATTCATCCTTTCAGCATTTATATTCCTATTCCTTGTTTTATCTTGCAAGTCCAAATTTACCGGTCTTTCTGCCCCCGTATCTTTTAACAATTTTTCCTTTGATTAAAGGATTGAGAAGAAAATGTGCTCCTTGAACGGTTACTTTTAACACTGACGATATCTCTTTTGCAGTTAGGTTTCCGGACTCGCGCAAAAGTAACAGTAATTTTTCCTGTTTAGGGGTTAAAGATAGTTGCTCAAGTCCTTTTGTTTTAGGTAAAGAGATAATCCTTTTCCAGGCACGCTCAAGCGAATCGGCAATTATTTCTAAATAAAACTCAAGCCATTGGGTTAAGTTACCTTTTTCTTCACGGACAGTATTTAAAGCCGAATAGTAACTGTGTCTGTGTTCATAGATGATGTCATCAATAGCAAATATATGCAGGGTGTCAAATTTACGTCTTAACAATTCCCAAGTTCCCAGTGTCCGAGCAACTCTCCCGTTACCGTCAACGAAGGGGTGAATTGCGACAAATTGATAATGGGTAATTCCTGATGAAATTACCGGTAAATATCTCGCTGATTCATTGTTTATCCATTCCAAAAATTCATTCATCAGTCCGGGAACGTTTTCTGGTGGTGGCGGGGTATAAATTACTCTGCCTATTCCATCTACGATATAGTTCTGGATAGTCCGGTAAGTTCCCACGGGTTCGTGTTCAACCGCTCCTTCTCCGATTATTTTATGGAGTCGGCAGATGTCTTCGTTAGTCAAAAATTCTTTATCCGCATACTTCTGGATATAGCGGAGGACTGCAAGGTAGTTAACTACTGCTCTTTCGGTCATATTCAGTTTTTTGGTAATTCTTTTTTCTGAAGCAAGGGCTCTAACTTCGGGTAAACTTAAAATAAACCCTTCAATAGCAGTTGACCCCATTGCATTTCTTATTGCTGTCTCTTTTTGTAATGTTGGTTTCCAGGCAACCTGAATCGGTGCACTGATGATTCGCTGACGCAGAGAACTTATTTCGTCAATGAGTTTGGTTAAATGTAAGGATATGGAAAATTTTGGTTCTAACATATAAGTATCTCCACTACTTATATTAAAGCATATTTAAAGTAATATTTCAAGTGGTTAGTTACAAAAAAATTGGTTTCTTCTGGATTTAGTTTCCGGTTTTTGTCTCAAGAGACGGAGGACGCATCAGAGTAGTGAGAATATCGGCAAGAAAACGGAAAAATACTACCAGAAGATAGGTGGAAAGAATTAAAAGAATAGCAATGATAAAGGCAAGAATTACATCCTGGATGAGAAAGACGAAGAAAATTACCGGGATAGTAATCACGCCGGTAACTCCGAATAACCAGGATAAGAAGACAAAAGAATTGACTACCCGTTCCATACCCCGATAGGGAGTGAGCACCATTTTTTGTCTGGGTGCGGCAGTCGGTAACGGATGTCCGCAGGAAACACAATACCAGAACTTTAGTTGATTCTGTTTACCACAAGAAGCACAAACCTTTTTCTCCAATTTCGGGTCTTCCCGACGATGAAAAATATATAGTTTTTCTATAATTCCAATAAAAAACCATAACACTGCTCCGACTAAACCGCCGGAGGCACCTTCTACCAATCGTTTAATTAGCCAGCCCTGGGGATTAAATTGAATCAGGATTGAACCATAAAAAACCGACCCAAGAAAACCGCCAATACCGCCGCCAATCAGTCCGAATAAAACACCGGCAAATATTTTTTTCTTATTTCTTTCAATAATTCCACTGGTTGCACCAATAAAAGTACCACCGATTGCCCAGGTAGCAAAAATAGTTAAAGAAGAGAGAAAATCGCTGCTTTGGAAAATGTCCTTAAGCGGTAAATTAAGCACTCCGCCCAATGCACCACCAAGTGTCCCGAGGATTCCTCCCAAAAATGCTTTGTATGCCGATTCTTCAATAATTCCACTTACTGTCCCCAAAAATACTCCACAAATCATCCCACCGAATAAATCTTTGACGATTGGGTTGATATTTTCTCCGACAATACGCATAATCACAAAAACGATTATCCAGCCAATAAACCCGGAAGCAAATCCCGCCCAACTACGGCGCCAGACCCAGGAAAAATTTGTCGCCAGATGCACCAGCAGTTCACTTCTTTTATTGAGAAACATACCACAATGTCCACAATATTTGGCATCGTCTTCCATTAATCGTTCACAACTCGGACAATACATGGTTAATCCTCCTTTGAGGACCTTTTTAACGGTCTTTCTTTAACAAATTCGTGGTAGTTGTTCTCCGGTAAGCATATCCACAATCCGGTGCCCGCCAATTAAAGTTTTAAGGATTACTTTTTCCGGTGTTTCCACAATTTCACCGATAATCCGACTCTCTTTACCTAATTTATCTTTCTTCATTACCCGAAGAACTTTTTCTGCTGCTTCCGGAGAAACCACAATTACCGCTTTACCTTCGTTAGCGACATAAAGCGGGTCTAAACCAAGCAGTTCAGAAATACCTTTTACTTCATCTTTCACCGGGATATCTTCTTCACGGATTAAAATACCTAAATTGGTTCTGGCAACGATTTCGTTTAAGGTAGTGGCTAAACCGCCGCGGGTCGGGTCACGCATAAACTTCGCCCCGTTAGATACCCCTAATATCTTTTCTACTAAACTCCATAAAGGTGCGCAGTCACTCTTTAAACTGAAAGTGACTTTCAGTTTCATCCGTTCGCTCATTACTGCAATGCCGTGGTCACCGATTGAACCGTTGATGATGATTTTATCACCTTTTCTAATTCTATCGGTAGAGAGTACGCGATTATTTTTAATAATCCCGACTCCGGCAGTATTGATAAAAATTTTATCCGCTGAATTTTTCTCTACAACTTTAGTGTCACCGGTAACGATTTTGACATTGGCATTTTTCCCGGCTGCTTCCATTGAAGCAAGGATTTTATCTAAAATTTCCGTCTCCAACCCTTCTTCAAGGATTACTCCGCAGGAGAGATATAAAGGTTCTGCACCGACCATACTTAAATCGTTTACCGTACCGTAAATTGCCAGTTTACCGATATCACCACCCGGGAAAAAGATTGGTTTGACCACATAAGAATCAGTAGTAAAAGCAAACTTTTGTTTCCCGATACTAAATACCGCCGAATCAGCGAGGGGGGATAAAAAAGGATTAGCGAACCTTTTCAGGATTTCCTGTTCAATCAGGTTATGCATTAATTTCCCGCCACTGCCGTGAGCTAATAGAATTTTAGACATTGTCGGATATCCTTTGACTACACACTTAGACCAAGTTTTTTAAGTTCGGTTTCGCCTGAAGGAGTAAGATAATACTTAGCGTCTCTGCCTTTGCCTTCTTGTTTTAGCCATCCCTGTTTGATGCAATAAGCAAGAAAACCGCCACCAATGGCAAACGGGTTAACCGGTCTTTCTTCTGATTTACCGGTCAAAAAATGCGATATACTATGTTTCCGATGCCATTCCCGGTCTTCGGCTTCATTGATACCCATCTTCTTCATCAATTTCTTATGTTCTTTCGGTGTGATTTTAATTTTTTTCTTATGCCATTTCCGATGCTCTTTTTCAGTAATCCTCATCCCCCGATGTTTGATTTTCTTAGTCATTTTCATATCTTCCTTACAAATTTCCTAAAATCAACTATTCCCCACCTCTTTCGGAGACAACCGAGGAGGTAGTCGGCAGGTCACCGATGAGGCGACAATTTATCCCTTAACTTCCTGCCGGTTTTTACCTAACGTTCTTGAGCTTTATGAAGTGGTACTTTGGCACCATTTAAAGGAGCTTTAATTCTTCATGAAGCCTTTGTTATGCGAAGGGCGAATCTATACAATTTTTTTGAATATTTCCTCCTCTCCAAAAGTATATATATTTTCTGTTTTTAATCGATGCAGCACATCTTCTTTTTTTACTTCTTTAAAAGTAACAATTTTTATTTTTAAGACAAAAATATTTATCATTTCTTTATTAAAATGTAATATTTTTATAGAGTTTCCTAATTTCTTTATAAATTCTTCCATAGCATCGGATGTATTATCATCATAGAAAATTTGGTAGATTACAAATGCAAACCTAGGTTTATCATAACAAGCGGATGCAATTCTATGTAGTAACTGATACGGAAAAGTATTTAGTTTTTCAAGATAAACAGGTTCTTTGGGTTCTAAAAAAGGGGTAATTATGTCAATCCAATGGGTAATTACATTCTTTTTATTTTCTGTTGAATCATTCCATTCTTCTATTGTTTCGTATTTATGCTCAACCTCTGTGTATTTACCTTCAATAGCTATTTTAAAATTATTTCCAATAATCATAATATCAGTCATTGAGCATTTATTTGATTTATATGATCTCGTAGGATATTCATAACAAATTTTAATTTTGTCAGAGGTTAACCCTAATTTTTCAAAAAGATAATTTATACATTTGTCGGTATTTTTCCAATATTGCAAAAGAGGTATTGTCGATGTCTGGATAGAGTTTATTCCTGACAATGAATATTGATCAATTATTTCGGAGAATTCTTGAGACTTTGGATTACCATAAAATTGTTCAATTACCATTTTTTCTATTCGCCTTTCACATAACTACCAATAACCGTATTATTGCGATTATCCTTCCAATTGGTGTCATATCCGCAATACCGTGTCTATTTTTATGTTCTTCCATATTTGTAATATGCCGCACAGGTGCCTTCGGAGGAGACCATGCAGGCACCGACCGGTTTTTCCGGGGTGCAGACCTTAGCAAAAAGCGGACATTCAAAAGGTGTCTTCAGTCCTTGCAAGACCTTACCACAGAGACAGCCGGGATTTTCTTTTGTTCTTTCCGCTTCTACCGGTAAATTTTCTTCAATATCAAATTCGCGATATTTGTCACTTAGTTGGTAACCGCTTTTCGGAATTACTCCAATCCCGCGCCAGTCCGAATCGGTTACCGCAAAAACTTCATTCAATAAAGAAACGGCTTTAGGGTTGCCTTCCGGTTGGACTGAACGGGTATATTGAATCTCAATCTTTGCTTCCTCATTAGTGACTTGTTTAACTAACATATAGATTCCTTGGAGAATGTCTAAAGGTTCAAAACCAACGATTACACCGGGAACCTTGTATTTCTTGGCAATAAATTCGTAAGGTCGTGAACCGATAATCGTGCTTACATGCCCGGGCAAAAGGAATCCTTCCACTTTTAACTCTTTAGTATTGACCAACGCTTCCAATGCCGGGGGAACAATCTTGTGTCCACAAAGCACATAAAAATTTTTTATATTTTTCTTTTTTGCCTGGACAATAGCTGCGGCAATCGTCGGCGAGGTGGTCTCAAAACCGACGGCTAAGAAAACAATTTTTTTCTTCGGATTATTCTCGGCAATTTCTAATGCTTCTAAAGTGGAATAAACTACCCGGATATCCGCACCGTCAGCTTTTTCTTTCTCTAAACTGGAACTTGAACCGGGAACACGGAGCATATCACCGAAAGTAACGATAATCACATCTTTGAGTCGTGCGTAGGCAATTGCTTTATCCAGATAATAATTTGGTGTAACACAGACTGGACATCCCGGACCGGAAAGGAGATGTAAATTTTCCGGTAGCAAAGATTTTATCCCGGAACGAAAAATTGCTACGGTATGGGTTCCACAGACCTCCATCAGAACAATTTTTCTTTTGCCAACTGTTCGGTCAATCTTTTTTGCTAAATTTTGAGCTAACTGGTTATTCCGAAATTCGTCAATATATTTCATATTCTATAACAAGATTCCAGCGATTTTGAGGGGCGATTCCAGCGATTTATTTATCACCGTAATCGGTGACTTTATCACTGTAATCAAACGTAAATTTACGTAAGAGTTTCACCCCATTGGCGCATTAGTTGTAAGGTTTCTTCCGCTTGTTTTTTGTCTAATTTCTGGATTGCATAGCCAGCGTGGACGATGACATAATCACCGACTTTGATGCCACTGACTAAAGTTAAACCGACTTGCCTTTTCGCTCCACCGACTTCAGCGACTGCAAGGTCATCTTTAATTTTCAAAATTTTCATTGGGATACCGAGACACATCTTAATACCTCCTAGTACCAAGCACCAAATTCCAAGTTCCAAATAGCAAACAATAGTTAAATATCAAATACAAAATGTCAAACTTATTTTGTTTTCTCAAGAATTTTACTAAATATTTTTATAAACTCACTTGCTTCTTTAATTAGTAATTCTCTCTCTGTTTCATCATTGTTATCCTTTATCTCCACCAATTTTAACCAGTATCTGCTTTCCTTAGATTCTTTTCGACATATCTTTATTCGCAAGGCAAAATCTTTTTTGCTTAATGCTTCATTTGCTTCAATATAATTTGCACCAACTGAACCAGATGCTATTTCAATATTAGCCATTGTTTTAGGCAGTTTCTTTGTAAATTCTATTACTCGTTTTGCGAACTCAAATGTTCTTTCTTCAAGGTCATAATGTTTTGAATTTGCAATTTGAACATTAGATATTGTTTGGGATTTGGAGTTTGGAGCTTGCAATTTACTGTTGTTAATTATATTCACAGTTGTATTTTTTCATCGCTGATATCGCTTTATATTGAAGTGGGCGATGATTGCTTGGCCGAGAGAGACACCCCCGTCATTACAAGGAACTTTTTTCTGGTAGTAAACCTTGAAATTATTTTTCTCTAAAAGAGCAACTGTTCTTTTCATTAAGTATAAATTCTGGAATACCCCACCGCTTAAGCAAACAGTATTTATTCCTCTATTTTGCAATATTTTTTTACAAAGTTCAAGAATAACCTGAGCAATGGTATTATGGAATCTTGCGGAAATTATTCCTTTACTTGTTCCTCTCTTGAGGTGATTACCTCTCAAGTCATCTAAGACACAGGCAAAAATTGATAATTGGTCAAGAATGTATTTGCCATCAATAGATTTTATTTCAAATGGGTAACTACCCTCTTCTTTTTCATCAGTAACCATTTCTAATTCCATTGCTGCTTGGGCATCATAGTTTACTTCTTTTCTTATCCCTAAAAGAGCCGAGACCGCATCAAAAAATCGTCCACAACTGGATGTAAGCGGGGAATTAAAACCGCTTTTTAATTGAGCAATGGTTGCTTGGATTTCGTTTTCTTTTAACCCTTTGCCTAGTGTTTCGGGTAAAGGTTCATTCAAACTATGCAGATAAGCAATGGCTATGCGGTAAGGTTTTTTGATTGCCAGTTCACCACCGGGCAGAGGTAGATAGGAAAAATGTCCTACGCGTTCAAAATCTTCGTAGTCGGCGAGAAGGAATTCGCCACCCCAGATTTTACCATCAGTTCCGTAACCGGTGCCGTCAAAAGCAACTCCGATGACTTTGGAATTAGGTAATTCATTTTCCAGCATACAACTGGCGATATGAGCGTGATGGTGCTGGACAGCAACAGTAGCGAGTAGCGAGTAGAGAGTAGAGAGTTCTAAAGCGTATTTGGTGGAGAAGTAGTCCGGATGGAGGTCGTAGGCGATAATTTTTGGGTTGACCCGAAAAAGTTTTTTGTAAAGTTTTAAAGTATTCTCAAAATGTTCCAGTGTTTCTAAATTTTCCATATCCCCGATATGTTGGCTGATGAAGGCATATTTTTCTTTGGTCAGACAGAAAGTATTTTTCAAGTCCGGACCAGTAGCAAGAATTTCTTCTACTTTAAAAGGCAGGCGTATGGGGTAAGGAGCATAACTTCTTGCCCGACGCAGAATTTGTGCCCCGTGATTAAAGACTCGGGTTACTGAATCATCGTATCTTGAATAAATATCACGGTTATGAAGCAGAAAATAGTCGGCAATGTTTTTTAACCGTCTTAATGCTTCTTCGTTTTCCATGGCGATTGGTTCTTCGCTGAGATTACCGCTGGTCATTACTAAACAATTGGTAATTGGTGATTGGTAATTGGTAATTGGGTGAAACAACAGATGGTGGAGGGGAGTGTAGGGGAGCATTACTCCTTGATATTTCTGGTAAGGAGCGACAAATCTGGAAATAGAAGAACCAGCTTTTTCTCCGAGTAAAACAATTGGTCGTTGGGGAGAAAGCAGTAATTTTGTTTCTTCCGCGGAAAGAAAACAATATTTTTTTATCGTTTCCAAGTCCGGCATCATTAAAGCGAATGGTTTATCCCGGCGCAGTTTTCTTTTCCGTAATTCTTTTACTGCCCGGTCATTAAGGGCATCACAAGCAAGATGGAATCCGCCTAATCCTTTAAGTGCAACAATTTTTCCCTCTTTAAGTAATTTGATTGTTTTCTCAATTGCCTTCTCACCTTTTATTGGCTCAATAAATTGAGCCGCTACATTATTTTTTTCACCTTTTCCTAAACTCTTAGCCCTTAGCTCTAAGTTCTGAACTAATTCTACTTCCGGTCCACATTGCGGGCAAGCGTTAGGTTGGGCATGAAAACGCCGATTTGCCGGGTCATCATATTCTTCTTGACATTCCGGACACATTTTAAAAGAACGCATTGTCGTTTTCGGTCGGTCGTAAGGTATATCTTCAATAATTGTGAACCGTGGACCACAATTGGTACAATTGATGAAAGGGTAACGGTAGCGCCGGTCTTTTGGGTCAAAAAGTTCTTTTAAACAGTCATTACAGGTAGCAATATCCGGTGAGACGGGCTGGAATTCTTTTTCTATAGCGATACTTTCTTTGATTACAAAATTTATGTAGTTTTTCGGTTTAATATTTTCAACTGCTATGGAATCAATTTTTGCTGCCGGTGGGGGAGATGTCTTTAATTCCTTAAGAAATGATTCCAGCGATTTTTTTTCTCCCACGATTTCAAAGATTACCCCTTGAGAAGTGTTACATACCCAACCTTTAAGATTATTTTTTTTCGCAATTCGGTAAACGAAGGGACGGAATCCGACACCCTGAACAATACCTTTTACCGTTATTCTCTGATACTTCCTATTCATCTAATTTTAAAATTACAAATCCCAAATTCCAAACAATTTCTAAATTCAAATGTTCAAGATCCCAAACTATTTTGATCATTTAAGTTTAAACTACTCAAATTTATTTGGAATTTGGTGCTTGAGATTTAGGATTTGCTTTCGCGGGTTAATCTTCACCTTCAAGATGGTCAATATATATTTCGGTGCCAGCAATAATTTCTAAATTTTCATTTCCGCAGGAATTACATTTTGCTACGGTAATATTTTCATATTCTTGGTTACATTTTGGACAACGGAAACGGACTTTTTCTTGAACGATTTCCAATTCCGCCCCTTCAGCTAATGTTCCCGGGAAACGATGGTCAATTAAACTATGTTCAAGCAGTTCTTCTTCTACACCTGCTTGTTCACCAACCTTTATTCTAATTTTGGTAATTTTCTTCAGGTTATTTTTCTTCGCCAGTTCTTCAATATTTTTAAATATTTCTTCGGCAAGACCTAATTCGTGCATTGGAGATTTTTACCTTTTGTAATGATATTTTTATTTAAGAAAAGTAATTGCTTCTTGTGCTAAGTTAGCGAAAGGTGAAGGATACAAACCGATAAAAATTATTACCAGAAGGACGATAACTACCGCGGTGGTCAAGAAGGGGGAAAAGTAACTTTTCTTTACCGTGGGATTTACTTCTCGTAAACCCCGTAAAGAATTATACGGGGCACGAGACTTTTCGTCTAAAGTAAGATTTGCTGTTTCCGTCTTTACTGAATACATTTGTTGGATAATTTTGAAATAATAAGAAAGAGAAAAAACGCTATTCAACACACCGACTACTGCTAACCAGGTGTAACCACTGCGTACCGCTGCACTGAATAAATAGAGTTTACCCATAAATCCGGCTAACGGTGGTACACCGGCTAAAGAAAGTAAAAAGAAAACCATAGTTACAGCAAAGAAAGGAAACCTTTGGTTGAATCCAGCAAAATCTTCTATCAATTCACCTTCTTTAGAGTTAGCGATGACAATCGCAAAAACACCAAGATTAGCGAAAAGATAAACAAAAAGGTAAAAAAGCATACTTGAAAGTGCTAACCTATCCGCAACTGCTAAACCAACTAAAAGATAGCCAGTATGAGCAATACTTGAGTAAGCAAGCATCCGTTTAACATTCTGCTGCATTAAAGCCAAGAGATTACCTACGGTCATACTTGCTACTGAAAGGAGAGCAAAGATGGTCATCCATTGTAATTTAAACGGAGAAAAAATGGTAAGAAATATTCTTAGAATAATAGCAAAACCAGCAATTTTTGGTCCGACCGAAAGATAAGCAGTAACCGGTGTTGGTGCACCTTCATAAGCATCAGGTAGACGGAAATGGAATGGCACAGCAGCAATTTTTATTCCCAAACCAAAAATAACGAAACTCATGGAGAGAAAAATAAGTGGTTGCTCAAGAAGGAATAATTTCTTTGCCATTTCTTGAAGATTTGTTGTTCCGGTAAGACCGTAAAGGAAAGAAAAACCATAGAGCATCGTTACCGAACCTAAAATACCTAAAAGAAAATACTTTACTGCTCCTTCGGTTGATTTAGGATTATTCCTATCTAACCCAGCTAAAATATAAGTAGGGATAGAGCATAATTCCAAAGCAATGTAAATGCTGACGAGGTCGTTAGCACTGATAACAAAAAATGTCCCGATAAGAGATAAAAAGAGTAAAATATAATATTCATTTTGATACCTACTCTGCTGGAAGAAGTCAGCAGAAATCAGAACAACTAATAATCCAGTAAACAGAATTGGTAAGCGTAAAAAAAGAGTCAATTCATCAATACTAAATATTCTTTGGAGGGAAACAAATCCCAGATTAATGAATTGTAAAGAAATGACTAAAGAAACGATAAGTCCAATTAGTCCCAAATATATAGAGGTGGTAATTCCTTGAAATGATTCTTCTTCTTTGGAGAAGAATACCATCCGTAAGAGTAGATACAAGGTTGTAATGACTACAGTTATTTCCGGAAGATAGACAAAAGAATCCAAATCAAATATTCCAATTTTCATATTACTATTTTTTCATCATTTAACGACGATTTCCAATAAAGATGTAACCGCTGGATTGATAAAATTCAAAATTGGTGCCGGGTAAAGTCCAAGAATCAGAACAATCACCATCAAAGGGATGAAAACAATCCATTCTCTTAGAGTTAATCCACCAGGACCTTTATAATTTCCTTGACCCAGTTGGAGAAGGTTAATCCGAATAATCAGACGCAGAAAATAAATTATCGTTAGAATCATACCCGGGATGACTAGAATGATAAGAATTTTGCTTAGCCAAGTAGATTGAAAAACTCCTAACAAAACCATAAATTCGTTAATGAAATTACTTAATCCGGGTAAGCCCAGTGCGGTTAGGGCGGCAAAAGTCAATATCCCGCTTAGAGAAGGTAACCAGAAAGATGTTCCCTCAAGTTCTTTTATTTCCCAGGTTTGTCTTCTTTCACTGATTACACTACTTGAGAGAAAGAGCAGACCAATAATTATCCCGTGATTAAACATTCCTAAGACGGCACCGTTTAGACCACTTACCGTACCTGCAGCAATACCCAAAATGATATACCCCATATGACTTAAACTTGAATAAGCAATTAACCTTTTTAAATCTTTTTGAGCCATTGCTACTATTGCGCCATAGACGATGTTTACTATTCCCAGAATTGCCAAAGGGGTGGCAAATAGTCGTAAAGCATCAGGTAATATTGGTAAGACAATCCGGATAAATCCGTAAGTCCCCATCTTTGCTAGTATTCCTGCGAGAAATACGCTTCCGGCAATTGGTGCTTCAGTATAAGCATCGGGTAACCAGGTATGAAAAGGGAATAGTGGCACCTTAAAGGCAAAGCCAATAAATAAAGCAAGAAAAAATAAAGCTTGAAGATTAAGAGGGAACTTACATCTTGCGATATCCAAAATACTGAAAGTATTCAATCTCGCTGAAAAATACATTCCAAGAATTCCAATGAGCATAATTACACTACCAAAAAGTGTATAAAGAAGAAACTTTAACGCTGCATATTCTTTTCTTGGTCCACCCCAGATACTAATCAGGAAATACATTGGTACAAGAACCCATTCCCAAAAAATATAGAAGAGGATAAAGTCAAGAGCAAGAAATAAACCGAGTGCACCGGTTTCAAGGAGAAGCAAAAGGATAAAAAATGCTTTTACCCGATACGCAAGATTCCAGGAGAAAACTACTACCAATAAGCCGAGGAGCGAACCTAAAAATAACAAAGGAAGACTTATGCCATCAACCCCTAAGTGATATTCAATCCCCACATTCTTAATCCAAGTATACCTTTCTACGAATTGCATACTTGTATTGCTGTCGGTCAGCACCGACTTGCTGTCGGTCAGCACCGACTTGCTGTCGGTCAGTACCGACTTGCGGTAATCAAAATTTGTCACCACAAAAAGAGTAAGAAGAAATACTGCACAAGTAATAGAAAGAGAAACGAATTTGATTTCCTTTTCTTTCCTTCCGGAAATTAAGAGGATAAGAATTACACCGAAAATAGGTAAAAGAATGATTGAAGATAAAATAGGTAAATTCATTTCTTACCAGATTAATAAAAGTATAAGAATTACTACCAGTAAACCAACAAAGATTGCTCCCGCGTAGTTTTGCACATAACCGGTCTGTATCTTTCTTAGTTTTTTGCTTAAGTTGACTATAGAAGAACCAATTCTATTCGCCGCTCCATCAATAACTTCTTTATCAAAAAGATTAACTCTTTCGCTTGTTTCCACGATTATCCCGCCACCATTTTTAATCATTTTTTCCACCCGTCCTTCTTCAGCAGTTATCCCCCACGATTCACGGGCGTAAGGGATAAGTTTCTCTATTGCTAAAGTGTAAGCAGTATCAACTTTAGCGATTAAACTTCGGCATAACCAGATGGAAAAATAAGCAATCTTCCTATAGAAATAGTCAAAATCCAAAGTAAAGAGTTCATGAGGGGCGAAATATTCCCGGGAAAGGAAGAAAATCAGTAAAGTAACAAGGTAAATTTGTGCCGCACCAACGAGGTTGTGCCCAGAATAAAAGTGCAGTTCTTCTAAAGGATAAGGAAGAATACTGATTACAAATTTGGGATATATTCCCGTGAGCAAACAGAGAAACGCAACAACAAGCATTGGAATTTGCATATTCCAGGGTACTTCTCTAATTTGTGAATAGGTGGATAAGTGGTTAAGTGATTTGTTCTGTCGGAGGAAACCAAAATAGGTAAATTTTAAGAAAGAGAGCCAGGTACCGACACTGGCAAGTTTAAGAAGCAAATAGACCGTATAATTATGATTATGATGTGCCGCTTCACTGATAATCGTCTTACTGATAAAACCGTTAAATAGAGGAATCCCGGCAATAGATAGTGAAGCGACTACCGCAGTAATTGTTGTAACCGGCATTCTTTTTGCTAACTGTCCAAGATTACTTAACCTCTCCTCACCAAGACGATAAATTACTGCCCCGGCAGACATAAAGAGCAGTCCTTTATAAAGAATGTGGTGTAAAGCATGGGCAAGTCCGGCGTTTACACCGAGGTCGCTACCGAGACCAATTGCGGCAACCATATAACCAACCTGACTGATAATATGGTAGGAAAGAAGTTTACGCATACTGTTTTGCATCAAGGCGAAAGTTACACCATAGATTGCCATCAGTGCACCCATATAAGCAACAAAGTTGACCCCGGGGAATAACCGCGCTAAAGCATAGACCGCAGTTTTTGTCGTGTAGACCGACATCAAGACACTTGCCGTAAAAGGTGCTTTCGGATAAGCATCTGGTAGCCAGGTATGTAAAAGTATAAAAGCGGCATTTACACCAACCCCGAGCAGAATGAGAATAAAAGATAATTTTGTTGTCGGTGTAATAAGTAAAAATGAAGCGGGGTCACCAAAAGAGAAAGGCTTCGCCCCGAGGCTCAGCCCGAGGGGACGGTAAGTAAACTCAATAATTATTCCCGCAAGCAAAAGAAGTCCACCAATGAGGTGAAATATTAAGTAGCGATAACCGGCTTTTAATGATTCCTCTTCACGCTTCAGCCAGATAAGGAATGTCGGGGCAAGTGCCATTATTTCCCAGAAGATGAAGAAGGTCAAATAATCACCAGCAAATAATACACCTAAGGATGAACCGATATAAAGAAATGAAAAGACAAAAAATAAATCATCTTCTATTTTGAAAGCATAAATTATGATGAGAAAACCAATCAAAACAAAAATGTAACCCATAAACAAATTCATTTTGTCAACATAAAAGAAGATTAATGGTAAATCAAATAGACGAGAAAATTTTACTGTTTGTGGTTTAAGAAGGAAAGTTATAAATAAAGCAAGTAGAGGTGTAAGAATAATGAAAACCTTACTCAAGGTTTGCTTCCGAGTATGACTTAAGTCCAATGTTTCTCGTTGGCAAACTTTTAAGAATACTAAAATTACTGCACCAAAAAGATAAATCAACCCGGGATGCATCTTTTTCTCCTATTTATGACTTTTGGTCCGAGGTTACATCGGACTTGATAGAATGTTTTTGTTCTTCAATAAAATGAGACAAAACCTGAATTACAAAAATAAAATATAAACAACCAAAAATTGCAAGAAATATTTGGTAACCAGGTAGAATTTGCCACCATGGTTCAATTTGAAGGTTCACCTCTTCAGCAATTTTTTCTATTGCATAAACCCGGTTAGAATTTAACCCAATAAATAATATCAACTTCCAGAGGAAACTTAAAATCCTAAAAGGTACATACTTTCGTAACATTCTGACCGGGTAAAGATTAAGCATTTGTTTTTCCTTTAAAATATTTTATGTTTACGGCGATTACCTAAAAAAAGTTTCACTAATCTGCCGAGTTAAATTCAATAACAATTTTGGATAAATTCCAAAAAATATAGTACACGCTGCAAGCAGAATTAAGGGTATTGCCATAAAGAAATTAGGGTCAACATTCTTTTGGTAATTGGTGGTTGGTAATTGGTAATTGGTAATCGGAGCAAACCAACCATTGTAAACGATTGGACCATAGTAAATCAAGTTCATCAGGCTGCTTAAGAGAAGTATCCCTAAAGCAATTAAACCAGCGGTAGAACTGTAGTAGCCGATTTTTTCTGCTTCAAGAGTACCTAAAGCTAAGTACCACTTACTAACGAAACCGTTTAAAGAAGGGAAACCAATCATTGAAAAAGCAAAAAGAGTGAAACAGAGTGTGACAAGGGGCATTCGTTTTCCGATACCACTGAGGTCTTTAATTTCGCGTAAACCAGTTTGATGAATAAATGTTCCTGCACAGAGAAATAAGCCACCTTTTATAATCGCATGGTTAAAGATATGAATTATTCCACCAGTTAAACTTAAAGGAGTAATTAAAACTAATCCAAGAATTATATAACCCATCTGGGAAATACTTGAGTACGCAAGCATTTTTTTTATTTCTGTCTGGGCAATTGCTACCGCTGAACCAAGAAGAATAGTAATTAAAGAAATAACAAACAAACTCGTCAATAACCAAGAATGTGTATAAAAAGATTCCCAGCCAAAAACATTATAAATTGTCCTTAAAATTCCATAGCCACCAGCTTTAATCATAATTCCTGAAAGCAAAGCGCTTGCTGGTGAAGGAGCAATTGGATGTGCTTTCGGTAACCAGACATGTAGAGGAAAGAGACCGGCTTTTATTCCAAAACCAATAATATACCCCCAGAAGATATAAGGCATTAAAGGATGTTCTTTCAAACCCATTCCGATGAGGTGAAGTTCTCCGGTATTAGTAATGGCGTAAGTAGCGATTACCGAGAGGAGGAGAATCAATCCCCCGGCGATACCAAGAAAAAGATAGAGGGTGCCAGCTCGAATTGCTTCTAAAGATTCCTCGTGGATAACTAAAACATAAGCGGCAATCGTAAGAAATTCAAAGAAAATGTATAAAGTCAAAAGGTTACCACTAAAAGCCACACCAAGCATTCCCGTAAGTGAAAGTAAAGAAAAAAGGTTATAGCGACCCAGTTCCAAAGTTTCCCGACCCATATATTCAATACTGTAAATACTTGCTAACATCCAGAGGAATGCACTGATTAAACCAATAAGGAAACTGAGTGCATCCACACGTAGATAAAGATTTATTCCGATTCCCGGGTTCCACATTCCCGAGGTAACAACTTCATTTGCTCTAATCTTTGGATAAAGTGAAACCGTAGCAAAAAAACAGAGAAGACAAACTAATGCTACGAAGAAACTGCTTTTTCCTCGTTTTGTTTTTTCTATCTGAGGAACGAGAAAAGCAGAAAAAAAAGGTAAAAAAACAATCAATACTGGTAACATCCCAATTTCTCCCTAAAATACCAAATCTCAAATTCCAAATAACAAACAATATTTAAGTTTTAAACTCCAAATTTCAAACATTAAGGTTCTCTCTTCTAAGTCATAGTGTTTTGAATTTGGAATTTGAGTATTAGATATTGTTTGTAATTTGTGGTTTGGAGATTGTGATTTGGTGCTTGGAACTTGTAATTTATCCATTATTTGAAGAACTCCGCTACTATTGCTTTCGCTAAAATATGTGGTGCTCCTCCCCAAATACCAAAAATCAATGAAATAAATGCTACCGTTAAAATTGGAATAAGCATACTTAATCGTAATTCCAATTTCAGATTGCCGATTTCAGATTGCAGATTTTTGGAATTAGGAATTAGAAATTTGGAATTTGCAATCTCCGATTTAAAATAGGCGTAAACGATTGGGGGAAGAAAAAAACCCAACTCAATGAAACTACTTAAAAGATAGATAAAAACAAAACCGAATTGTCCGAGAGTAAAATATGTCTTTACTAAATAGAATTTACTTACCCAGCCAGCTACCGGTGGTAAGCCAACAATTCCCCAGGCACCGATAGCAAAAGCAAAACAGGTTAAAGGCATAAATTTTGCTAACCCAGCCATTTCTTTAATCATACTTTTACCAGTTTGTTTAATAATTGCTCCTGCAGTATAAAACAAAGTTATTTTCATAAATGAATGATAAACAAAATGGAGCAATGCGGCAAATAAACCTAATGGATTAGCCGAAGCGGCACCAAGAATAACAAAACTTAACTGGTTTATTGTTGAATAGGCAAGCATTCTTTTTATTTTTGTCTGCCGTAGGGCGGTAAATGCGGCGATGAGGATAGTAATTGATGCCCAAATACCTAAGACCAAATTTAAATTTAACTGACGGAATAAATCTGCACCGAAAACGCAGTAAATTGTGCGAATAATCCCAAAGAGTCCCACTTTAACTACGGCAACCGCATGAAGTAACGCACTAATTGGTGTAGGTGCAATCATCGCTCGTGGCAACCACGAATGTAAAGGCATTAATGTTGACTTAAATCCAAAGCCGAGCATAAACAAAATAAACAGTAGATAAAGTGTATTTCTATTTTGACCACCTAATTCAGAAATACCAGTGGGAGTAAAACTAATATTGCCACCGGTTAGTTTATAGGTTAAAAATATAGCGAAAAGGAGCGTCAACCCACCAGTGAGAAGATAAACAAAATAGATTACTCCGGCACGGAATGCTTCTTCAGTTTCTTCATGAATTACCAGTGGATAGACGACATAAGTTAAAAGTTCATAAAAAATAAACAAAGTTAATAAATTAGCGGCAAAGACTATTCCTAATGTAGCAGTAAGTGCAAAAGTTAGACAGGCAAAATAGCGTGTCTGCTGATGTTCTCCGGACATATAACCAAATGAATAAAGTTCAGTGAAAATCCATAAGAAACTTACTAATAAACCCATAAAGAGACCAAATTTGTCAACTTGAAATTGTAATACAAAAAGTGGTGTTTCTACAAGAGTGAAAGATGGATAAATACCAGCAAGGACTCCCTTGGTAATCCTTAAAACAAGAATAAAATCAAATAAACAGGTAAGAATAATAATACCGTTCCGCAAAGATTTATTTCTTTCTCCAATAAGAATAATAAAAATTGTTGCTAAAACAGGAGTAAGTAGAGAAAATAGTATTAACATATTATCCTTTTAATAAATTTACTTTATCAATATATAAAGTGCCAAAATTACGGACAAGAACAAAAATCAAAGCGAAACCTATTGCCGCTTCGGTAGCTGCTAAAGTAATGATAAATAAAGCAAACATCTGTCCAGAAAGATTTAAAGGTTCAAATAATTGAGAAAAAGCAACCAGGTTTATATTTACCGAGTTAAGCATCAGTTCAATTGACATTAATATACCGATGGCATTACGCCGGGTTAAAACACCATAAATACCAATTACAAAAAGTAATGCACTCAAAATTAAATAATGATATACAGTAATCAATTCTTCTCCTCCCGAGTTAAAATTGCTACTCCTACGATAGTGGAGAGAAAAATTAATGATAGTAATTCAATTACGATTAAATAATTGCCAAAAATTAGTTTAGCAAAAGAAATAATTTCTCTTGGTTGAGGAAAGATAAATTTAGTGCTCAGCACAAGAAAAGTTACCATAAAGACAAAAAGTAAAAGCCCACCTAAAGAGAAAACAATTAATAAAGCCGGTATTTTCTGTTCGCTACTTTGTTTTTCTTGTGGGTCAGCAATATTTGGTGTAAGCATTATTCCAAAAAGAACCAGCACAACCACTCCGCCAACATAAAGAAGGATTTGACTTGCAGCAACAAAATGTGCGTTAAGATGGAAATATAATCCCCCGATAGTGAAAAAAAACAATCCTAAAGCAAGCACATTACGGAAAAGATTTTTACCACTTACTACAACTAAAGCACTAATTACTGTAATGAGAGCAAAAAAATAAAAACTAACTGCATGAATTATTTTAGCCATCTGATTTTCTAAGCATTTTTTCTATCTGGTAAAAGATTTTTTCACGACTGTATTCGCCTAATTCATATTCTTTACTCATCACTAAAGTCTTGGTTGGACATTGTTCGGCACACAATCCACAGAACATACATTTGCTGATATCAAAATCATAAATGGTAACTTTCCTTTCCGGACTGCCTGCCGGTGTTCGTTCTACATGGATTGCATAGACCGGGCAGGTGCGTTCACAGAAACGACAACCAACACAAATCCAAGAATGACAACGCAAACATCTTTCCGCTTCTAATAGGGCTGATTCAGGAGGTAAAGTTTTTTCAATTTCCGTAAAATTAGTTTTTCTTATTTCTGGAGATAAAAGTGGTATTTTTTTTCTTAATCTTTCCTCTTCAATATTAACAAGGTCAACTGGTGGGTATTGGTATTTAAGTGCTACCGGTGGGAGGCGGTTTGCTTTCAAATCTTCACCACTTAAATAACGGTCAATAGATACTGCCGCCTGATGTCCAGAAGCAATTGAACCAACCGCTGAACCCGGACCAGTAACAATTTCACCTGAGACAAAAACACCTGAGACACTTGTTTCTTGAGTAATTTTATCAAAAACAATCTGCCCACGTTCGGTTAACTCTACACCACTGTCTTTCAGGAGAGATAAATCCGCTGCTTGTCCAATTGCAACAATTACCGTATCCCCTTCAATAGTGGTTGTTACCTCTTTATTAAACTTAGGATTAAATCTTCCGGCATCATCAAAAACACGGACGCATTCTTCTACTTCTAAACCGTTGACTCGTCCATTTTTACCTTCGAGAAATCTTTTTGGACCCCAAGAACAATGGATTTTTATTCCTTCTTCTAATGCTTCTTCAATTTCCCAACAGTATGCAGGCATTTCTTTTTTTGCTTCCAAGCAGACCATAATTACTTCCTTTGCACCAAGTCGTAAAGCACAACGTGCCACATCAACTGCTACATTCCCGCCCCCGATAACAATTACTCTTTTCCCAAGGTCAGTTTTTTCACCAAAATTTGCCGCATAAAGAAAAGGTAAAGCAAGCAATATACCTTTAAATTCTGCTCCTGGGATTGGCAAACTGCGACTTACTTGTAAACCAGCGGCAATAAGTAAAGCATCATATTTCCTTCTTAGTTCATTAAAAGATATATCTTTACCAATTTCTATTCCAGTTTTAATTTCAAAACCACTTTTTGCTAATTCATTTGTCTCTTCAGCAAGTATTTCCCGTGGGAGACGATATTTGGGAATCGTACTATAAAGTTGTCCACCCGGTGCTTGGCGTTTTTCAAAGATAGTTACTTGGTAACCAGATTTTGTTAAATCGTAAGCAGCGGCTACCCCCGATGGTCCGGAACCAATAATGCCGACTTTCCCATATTTTGTTACCCGTTTTCCGTTTTCCGTTTTCCGTTTTTTATTTTTGAAATATGCTTCCGCAATTACCCGATGGAGGACGCGTATTGAAATACTTTCGTCATAATAATTTCTCTTGCAGGCAGTTTCACAAGGATGATGACAAATTCTGCCTAATACTGCGGGGTAAATATTCCTTTCTCGGACTAGTAAATATGCTTCTTCGTAATTTCCTTCCGCAATAAGTGCATTTTGTCCACGGGCATCAACATTTGCTGGACAGGAACTTGTGCAAGGTGCTAATTTATCCGCATTCAATTTTTCGTTGACTAAGAAATCGTAACTTGAAAATTCTGGATTTAAGTATTCAAGTTCAGTTTCACCCATTACATTTTTTAATTTCAATGCTCCCCGGTAGCGTTCCGGTAATTCCCAGCGCTCGTCAGGATACTGCATCGTTACCGCTCGACGGAAGAGATATTTCATACTGATACTCATCCCGGTAAAAATACTTTTGAAAGCATTGAAAAAATTAGTTATTTTCTCAGTCATTTTTGCTGTCAGCCATCAGCCTATAGCCGTTAACCGAGGGCTGTGGGCTAATTGTTAAAGGCGAAGTTTTCAAAATAAAAGTATCCCCAATCCAGTAATTATCAGATTAAATAGAGATAAAGGCAAGAGAATATACCAGTTTAGATACATATGTTGGTCCATCCGAAATCTTGGCAATGTCCAGCGTAACAAAAGCACAATAAAAACTAAAAAAGATGTCTTCAAGAGAAACCAGAAAAATGGTGGTAAAAATACACCGCGCCAACCACCAAGGAAAAGGATTGTTGCCATTGCACAACCAGCAATTACATGAGTATATTCAGCCATAAAAAATAGACCAAAGCGCATACCACTATATTCAGTATGATACCCGGAAACTAACTCTGATTCCGCTTCAGGTAAATCAAAGGGTGTACGGTTGCATTCGGCTAAAGTAGAAATAAAATAAATAAGAAACCCTAAAGGTTGCAAAAAAATATACCATACTTTCTCCTGCGCATTAACAATAGACACAGTACTTAAAGAACCGGTTAACATTATTACCGGGAGTATAGAAAGTAAATGTGGTATTTCATAACTAATCACCTGTGCGGTTGAACGCAAACCACCGATTAAAGAATATTTATTGTAAGAACTCCAGCCAGCCATAATAATTCCAATTGCACCAACTGAAGATATAGCTAAGAAATAAAGAATACCGATATTTAAATCTTTTACGATTAACCCCGGTCCGAGAGGAATTGCGATAAAAGAAAGAAAAACAGGTAGAAAAGCCACATACGGAGCAATTAAAAAAATAAGTTTATCAATTTTTCCTGGTAAAATTTCTTCTTTCAGTAATAATTTTATCATATCCGCAATACCTTGTAATGAACCATGCCAGCCGGTACGCATATAACCTAATTTTGATTGAACATGGGAAGCAACTTTTATTTCCGAATAAAGGGTAACTGCTACCGCCGCACCAACAATTGCAAATACAATTAACGCTTGAATTATAATAAAAATTAAACTTAGTAACATTTTATCTAATTACCTAATTACCCAATCACCCAATTAACCAATTCACTAACTACCGGTCTATTTCGCCGAAACAAGGGTCTAAACTACCAATAATTATTATTAAGTCAGCAATCAATAATCCCGGTGAAATTAACGGGATGATACTGAGATTACTAAATGCTGGACTACGAGCCTTAATCCGATAAGGACGAGAAGAACCGTCGCTGACAATATAAAATCCAAGTTCACCACGAGGTGATTCTATATGATGGTAAACATCACCCACTGGTGGTTTAAGTAATCTTGGCACCTGGGAATTAAGATACTCACCATCGGGTATGGTTTCTAACGCTTGTTCAATGATTCTTACACTTTGACGCATTTCTTCTAATCTCACTTTCGCTCGGTCCCAGCAGTCACCATTTTTACCAACTGGTATATCAAAATCAAATTCGTTATACACAGAATAGGGTTCATCTTTACGCAAGTCGTATTTCACACCACAAGCACGGAGAACCGGTCCACTTGCACCATAACTTAATGCATTTTCTTTTTTTAAGATACCGACATTTTTTGCCCTTTGTGAATAAATGTAATTATTGAGGAGGAAATCTTCGTATTCGTCAATTTTTGGTTTGAAATAGTTACAAAATTCTTTTGTCTTCTCAATAAATCCTTCTGGTAAATCTTGACTTACGCCACCGAAACGTAAATAGTTGTAGGTCAACCTTGCTCCGCAAAGCATTTCAAAGAGGTCAACAATAAATTCTCTTTCCCGGAAACAATAAAGAAAAATTGTAAATGCACCGGCATCCATTCCACTCGCACCGAAAGAAAGAAGGTGGCTGGCAATCCGGTTAAGTTCAGCAACAATGACACGAATATACTCTGCTCTTTTTGGCACAGTTATGCCAGCGAGTTTTTCTACGGTCATAGAGTAGGCTAAATTGTTCACCATAGAACTGGGATAATCTAACCGGTCAGTAAAAGGAATAACTTGTGTGTAGGTACGTGATTCGCATATTTTTTCAAAATTACGATGTAAATATCCGATGTCCGGTTTTGCCTCAACAATTCTTTCTCCATCAAGTTTAACTATAACTCTTAAAACACCGTGTGTACTCGGATGTTGAGGTCCAACATTTAAATAAAGTTCTTCGGTTTTAATCATTGAATTCGCCTTTGGCTATTAGCCATTAGCTATTGGCTAAGAGCAGAATTTTAAATCAGTAAAAGTCTGGTCTTTTGGTAATTCTTTCGTCTTGATAATCTTTCCTTAACGGATGGCCTTCCCAGTATTCCGGTAACAATATTCTTCGTAAATCAGGATGTCCTTCAAAAATTATACCAAACAAATCATAAACTTCACGTTCCTGCCAGTTTGCTCCTGCCCAAAGTGAAGTCAGGGAATCAATAACCGGATTATCTCGTGGTATTTTAACTTTAATCGTTATACTATTTTTATTTTCTAAAGAGGAAAGACGATAGCATAACGAAAATTTTTCCTTTTCATCAACCGCAGTCATAAAAGAAAAATAAGTATATCCCTTGTTCTTAAATTCTTCAGCAATTTTCAGTAATTCTTCAGTTTTAATTTCAACTATTCTTTCTTCTCCCATCATTTTCCTTTTCTCACTTTTTCTTGGAGTTCCATAAATCCGTGAATTATTGCTTCTGGTCGCGGTGGACAACCGGGAATATATACATCCACTTGAATAATTTTATCCACACCTTTAACTACCGAATAAGTATCATAATGGTAAGGTCCACCGGAAATAGCACAACTGCCAATTGCAATTACATATTTGGGTGTAGCCATCTGTTCGTATAAACGTTTAACTAACGGTGCCATCTTTTCCGTAATTGTCCCCGCAACCGTCATTAAATCTGCCTGCCGGGGAGTTGAACGAGGAATTACACCAAACCGCATCAAGTCATACCGAGCAGCATTAACGGCAATCAATTCCATTCCACAACAGGCTGTGCCAAAGGGGAACATATAAATTGAATGGCTTAATGCCCAACGGAAAAAAGGTTCTAATTTAGTTAGAATGATATTATTAGGCAGTTCTATATCCATTTTAATATTCCTTTACGGGTGAGATAAATCAGTCCTATTACTGGTATACAAACAAAAATTATTCCGGCAAGAAATACTCTTGTTCCCAATTCTTTAAATACAATCGCCCAGGGAAATAAAAATATGAATACTGCATCAAAAACAACAAAAATTAAAGCAAAAATATAATAGTGTATACGGAACTGTATCCAAGGTTTACCGGTGGGTATATTCCCACATTCGTAAGGGAGGAGTTTATCCGGAGTAGATTTGGAGGAAGGACGAATTAAACTTGAGATAAATAAAATTATTCCCAAGATACTACTACCAGTGAGAATAAAAATTATTAAAATTAAGTAGTCAAATGTAAAAGAATAGTCCATTGTTCTTTACTTAAATATATTTTTTTACAAAATTGTAAGAATTTTAACAAAAAGATTATCTTTTGTCAAGGAAAAAATTTAAAAATTTGGTGAGTAATATTGAGTTGACCCTTATGTCGTTTAATTTTTCGTGGTTCCTTTTCTTGATTTGGTTAAAAAAAGAGAAAAAATCGTAAAAAGGATTATTATTGACAAAATAATGATTATCGTCTCAAAAGAACGAATATAAAGTGTTCCCACCAATACGGCTAAAGAGATTGTCAAAATGAAAACAATTGAGATTACATATCGGCTTAAGTCGCCGGTATGTTGTAAGTTGCTTAAATTTCTACATAAATGTACAAACCAAGGTGCAATTTCTTCACCCGTAATCCGTCTTTCTTTTTCCGGAAGAATTTCCCATTCTTCTTTAGCCGCAGGAAGAACTTTTTCTGCTGCATGTTCATATTTCTTATCTAACTTACTTAATGCACGCCAGGCAGCAAATTCTTTTCCCGCACCAGAAATTGCATTATGCGCAGTGGCTTCGTAACCAAAATCTAATTTGCTTAATCCTCGGCAAATTTTAAATACTGCGCCAGGTGTGGGAGTTGTTTTACTCACAATTGTTTCATAATCTAAGTCCAACTTACCTAACCCTTGACAAGCTTTGAATACTACACCAGGGGTGGGAATTAGTTCACCGGCGGTTGTTTCATATTCCAATTCTTTCTTGGCTAAGTATCCCCAAGTGATAATTTTTGGATTCCAAATTCCAATTACTATAGTTGAAATAATTTTATCTACGAATTTAGCAAAGATAACGAAATTCCGTTGGCAAAAATTCTTAAATCCATTGAATATTTTTAAATAATAATATTCAACTTGTAAATACTGAGAAACGGTAAGGTGAAACCATCCGAACCTAAATCCGAGAATGTACATTATTCCACCAATTAGTATCGCGCTACTTACCGCAAGAAGATTATGCATAACCTGTGGGTTGGTAATAAAAGTTTTCTCAATTGGGTGATACAAAATTTCAATAGTTGAACGGATTGCTTCTTCAGGATGAATATTGTAGAGTAAATGATAAGAATGTGAACTAGGATTGAAATTAAAATATGCTAATGCTGGACCAATAATTTTTTCCAAGAGCCAGTTTGGAAATAAACCAATAAAAACTATTATTGCAATAAGAATTAAAATCGGTATTTGCATTGACCAAGGTGCCGATTTTACTTGGTTATACTTTTCCGGTCTTTTCCGTAAAAAAGTTAAAATGAATAATTTTGTATTGGAAGCAAAAGTTCCTGCACAAGTTATAATAAAAATTATTTCCGCAATTCTTAACCCAAAATCAGGTGTATAAGTTTTTGAGAAATGTAGCGAATGCTGGTACGCTTCTACAATCGCATGATGAAGTAAGCATTTACTGGCAAAACCATTAAACCCAGGAATTCCCGAAATCCCGCAGACAGCAATAAACATACCGATTGCTACCAGAGGCATATTTCGCCAAAGACCACCTAATTTATACATATCTAATTCATCCGTTTTTAAATATACTGCACCAACGGTAAGAAATAGACACGCCTTGAAAAGTGAGTGGTTAACCATATGATAGAGCGCACCGGCTAAACCCATTGCTCCTTCGGTGCCCAGATAGGCAGCACAACCGATACCCATAACGATGAACCCCATCTGACTGATACTGTGGTAAGCAAGCATTCTTTTGGAATTGCTTGAAATAAGTGCACTCAAAACAGCAAGAAACATTGTAATTACACCAATCCAAATTACAATGTAACCGATATTACTTAAAGTTAGCCATTCGTTAATAAGGGCTACATTCTCGGGCACAAAGAGCATATTTACGGTTCGGAAAATACCGTAAGCGCCGGCTTTAATCATTGCTCCGGAAGATAATGCTGCGGTAGGTTCAGGTGATTCCGGATATGCTGCCGGTAACCAGAGATGTTCAAGAAATATTCCGGCTTTACCTCCAAAACCAATAATCATTAGTCCAGCTAGAATATATTTAAATATACCGGGCATAACTGTATTTATTTTTTCGGCCATTGGTTTTATTTCCAAATTCCCAGTAAAAGTATAAAGCAAGAAAATACCCGCTAATAAACAGAGTCCAGAAATTATACCAATATAAAGAGCAATATTTGCTCCTCGGAGTGCTCTTTTAGTTGCCCGATGAGCAAATAAAGCGTAAGGTAAAAATACCATCCCTTCAAAAAAGATATACAGAGTAAACAAATCACCAGCAAAGAGAACACCAAGATTTGCTGCGTAGGTAGTCAGAGAAAAAAACTGGTAACGAAGGAAATGTTTCTCTTGTTTGAATGAAGAAAAAGAAAATAGTGTTCCGACAAACCAAATTAACCCGGAAATTAAAGCAATCAATAGTCCCGCCGGGTCAACTTTGAAGGTTAAATTAAAAAAGGGAAAGAAAGGGAGAGAATAAAAAGTACCTTTATATTGGTGCTCATTGACTATAATACCCTGAACAACCGGTTTGAAAAGACTTAAAAGTAAAAGAAGAATAAATAGAGTTGACAAAAAAAGGATAACCTTTTGCAGTTTTTCATTTTTGCCGACTAAAAGGATAAATCCTGCACTAACTAAAGGGATTAAAATTATCCAGAAAGGTAATTTTGCATAAGGACTTATTTCTTCGGTTAAAAGCGAAGGGACTTCTTTCTTTAAGGTAATCACCTCATGAGTTTGGGTTAACGTTTCCTCAGCATGCTGGATTTCCTTTTCGCTCCCAAGGAGAGTTGCGGAAAATAAAATAGTTAAACTTAAAACATAAAGAAGAATTTTTTTCTTAGTAAACATCGTTTTCAAAAATTAGCTACCTTGGAAAAAAAGTATGACTGAATGCGCGCACTAATTCTAAAGGTAAATGGGGAAAAATACCCAAAATTACTGTTCCCAGAGCTAAAAGAATCATCGGGATGAGCATCACCAAATTGGGGTCATCCTTTTTTACTTTTTCTCCAGGATTGTGGTATTCTGCAGTGCTTACTTCTGGAGTGGCAACACTTGTTTTTTCTTCCTCTTCACCGAACCAAGCACCATATACCACTGGACCATAGTAGATTAAATTCATAAAACTGCTTAATAAAAGCATACCTAAACAAATCATTCCGACCAGCGGTCCGTAGGAACCAGTTTTGCTTACTTCAAGCGCACCGAGTGCTAAGTACCATTTACTGACAAAACCGTTAAATGGAGGAAATCCAATCATAGATAGTGCACCTAAAGTAAAACATAAAGCAGTAATTGGCATACGCTTTCCGATTCCTTTAAGGTCTTCAATCATGCGTAACCCAGTTTGGTGAATAAACGCGCCGGCACATAAGAACAAACCACCTTTGATAATTGCATGATTGAAGATATGTACCACTCCACCAGTTAATCCTAATGGTGACATTAAGGCGGCACCTAAGACTACATAACCAATCTGTGAAATACTGGAATAGGCGAGCATCCTTTTTATTTCCATCTGAGCGATTGCTACCGCTGAACCAAGAAAAATACTGATTAAAGCCAAAATTAACAAACCACCAACCATAATTACCCGCCCAGGAAGAAGGGCTTCTAATCCACCAATACTATAGATTGTTCTAATAATTCCGTAGGCACCCGCTTTAATCATTACTCCGGAAAGTAAAGCACTTGCTGGAGAAGGAGCAATCGGATGTGCGCTGGGTAACCAGATATGCACCGGGAAAATGCCTGCTTTTACTCCGAATCCAAGAATAAATCCCCAAAAAATAAATGGTAAAAGCGGTTCACCTTTTAAACCTATTCCAATAAGTGAAAGTTCACCAGTCCCGGTGATTACATAAGTAGCAATAATTGAAAATAATAAAATCAGTCCCCCAGCAATACCCATAAACAAGTAAAGTAAGCCCGCACTCATTGCTTCTGGTGATTCTTCGTGAATAACTAACACATAGGAAGCAATACTGAGCACTTCAAAACAGATATATAGACTCAATAAGTTACCAGTAAAAAAAGTGCCCATTAAACCAAAAAGTGAAAGTAAAGAAAAAATATTGTATCTCGTCTGTGCATGTTCTTTACGCATATACTCAATTGCATAAATACTGGAAAGTGTCCAAAGAATTATGCCAATCAACCCAGCTAAAAAACCTAATTCATCTACTCGTAAAGAAAAATCTGCCCCTAATCCAGTCTGCCAGACTGGACAGATGATTTTTACTCCCGCACTTATTTGGGGGTACATAAATAGGACAGCAAAGAAAACAACTACACAGGTTAAAGCGGTGAAAATGTTACCTGTCCCTTTACGCATTTTTTCTACTACCGGAACAATAAATACAGCTAACAAAGGAAAAAATACAGCAATTACCGGTAAGTAACTAATTGTTTCCATTTGTTTTTTCTCCTTTCTTGCATAATATGATTACAGCGATTATTGAAGGCGATTACAGTGATTAATAACTTTGATTTTATCTCCGTAATCGATGTTTCTATCACCGTAATCATAGATTACTTATTTATGTTCTTCGTGTATACCTAAAAAAGCATAAACTACTAAGAGTATACCTAAAACTGTTTTATAGATAAGTCTTAAAGAACTTGTAACTACTGATTCGTGATAACCTTCAACAAAAATTTTTTTCTCAGTATCAAAATACCCGGCTAAAGAAGGCATCTGTTCGATAATATACAAGACTAACCCAAGAATAATTAGTAGTTTTGCTAAAGCCAATGTCTCGCGCTTGGGTAATTCACCGTGGGTCCGATAAAAATATGCTACTACAATCAATAAAGTCAGCAGTAGAACTATCCAATAGAAGTAATATACCTTTGGTACCGGCGCAACTGCATGAGGTTCAGGATGCATTTCTTCGTGGGTTTCTTCGGTGATTTTCTGTTCGGTTACTTGATGTTGTTCACTGGTTTCTTCACCAGTTAATACAATAAGATTTGTATTTAATAAAACGAACACTAAGCACAGAAACATTATCATCAATCTTTTTTTCATATCTTTTTTTGGCGTTTTTTTAACGCCAAATCACCAAAAAATGCCGTTGATTTTTTAGCCTTCTTTATTTTTGCGTTCTCGCTTTTCTCTTAGCGTTTTTGCGGAGATTCATCTTTTGCGTTTTAGTGGTCTCTTTATGGAAAAAATTCTTTTACCGTCGCTTGAGATAACACATAAGGTGCACCACCAATCAAACCAAAGGCTAAAGATAATACTGCAGTGATAATAATTGGTATCAACATACTTAATGGTACTTCAAGAAAATATTTTTCTTTAGAGGTGGTTACCTCAAATTCTAACCCTGTCAGTGGAATAAGATTCTCTCCCTTTTTGAAATAAGCATAAATAAGTGGACGCATCAGAAAACCTAATTCCAGTATTGAACTGATTAAGAAAACTATCGCAAAATATGGCTGTCGCAAATTTAGATATCCTTGAATCAGATAAACCTTACTTACCCAACCGGCTACTGGTGGAATACCAACTATCCCCCAGGCAGCAATCGCGAAAGCCCCCCAGCTTAGAGGCATCTGCCGAGCTAGACCCGACATTTCTTTAATTAATGTTTTGCCAGTTTGTTTGATTACTGCACCTACTGCGTAGAACATTGTAATTTTCATTATTGAATGAAATAAAAGATGGAGTAGAGCACCCATTAAAGCGATGGGATGAGCGGCTGCCGCACCTAAAATTACAAAACTTAACTGGTTAGCTGTAGAGTAGGCAAGAAGACGTTTTATCTGTCGTTGCCGTAAAGCAAAAATTGCCGAAAGAATAGTAGTTATTGTTGCCAGAATACCCAATCCATAAGTAAGATATAATTGATGAAATAATCCAGGTCCTAAAACACTATAGATAACTCTGATTAATCCATATACACCGGCATTCACTACTGCTACTGCATGAAGTAAAGCACTAATTGGAGTAGGTGCAACCATTGCTTGAGGTAGCCAGGCATGAAAAGGCATCAGACAACCTTTCACTCCAAAACCAAAAATAAAAAGTAGAGAAAGCAAATACAAAATAAACCTACTCTTGTTTATTAATTCAGGAATGCCTCCTGCAGTAAAGGTGATATTCCCGCCAGTGGTAAGATAAGTCAAAAGAATAGCAAAAAGAACCATTATTCCGCCACCTAAAAGATAAACCAAATAAACTATTCCCGCATGGTATGCTTCAGTTGATTGTTCGTGAATCACTAAAGGGTAAACAACAATGGTCAGAAATTCATAAAAAATGTATAAACTCAAAAGATTAGCACTGAAGATTATGCCCATCTCTGCACTTAAAGCAAGGGTTAAACAAAAATAGTATCTTGTTTGCGCATGTTCACCGGACATATAGCCGAAAGAATAGATTTCAGTAAATATCCAGAGGAAAGTAACCAATATTCCCATCAATAAACTAAGATTATCTACACGGAACTGTAAAGCGAAAAGGTTCAGGTCAACCAGAGTAAAAGAAGGGAAATTCCCACCGAGAACTGATGGCGCAATCCAAAGAACAATAACAAAATTAGTAAGACAGGTGATTAGAATCACTAAATTACGCAGAGGACGATTTCTTTCACCAATCAAACCAATCAGAATTGCTCCCACAATCGGTATAATTACCGTTGAAAAAATTAACATTTCCTATATATTAATTACAGCGATTATTGTCGGCGATTACAGCGATACAATTCTCTCTCATTATCGCTGGCATCGTCTGTTTATCCCGTTTGGAAATCGCTCCATTTCTAACGGGATTTATCGTCGTAATCGTAGTAAAGTTACTTGAGTAAAATTTCTGCCGCCCGACTTACCACTTTTAAAGGTATACGCACGAATATGCCCATAAAGATGACTGCTAAAGTAAGACAAATTAACGGAATTAACATTGAAATCGGTGCTTCTTCAATCCGATGTTCAACTTCTTGAATTTGACCTCCGTTCGTCTTATTAATGTTGTTATGTCTGGCTGGCGGAACAAAAAATGCTATCCCGACTACCCGCAGATAATAAATTGCTGCTAAAAGACTACTGGTTAGCAGAACGACTATCAATATTGGATACCCGGCTTTTGCCGAAGCAGTCAAGAGATACCATTTACTCATAAACCCACAAAGTGGCGGGATGCCCATCATGGCTAAAGCACCAATTGTAAAACATCCCATCGTTACTGGCATTTTGTAACCAATTCCGCGTAAGTCACTGATGTTCCGTATGCCAGTTTTGTAAATAATTGCACCGGCACAAAGGAAGAGTAATCCTTTCATTAAAGCATGATTAAAAATATGTAAAATTGAGCCGGTTAAACCATCTTTACTGATTAAGGCAATACCGGCGAGAATATAACCCATCTGGGCAATCGTAGAGAAAGCAAGCATTCTTTTTAAATTAGTTTGGGCAATCGCAAAGACCGAACCACCAATAGCGGTGAGTATAGTTACAACGATAAAAAAAGGAGGTAAAAAGAAACCGTAGTAACCTTTATGTGCACCAAAAATGGTAAACAGAAATCGGATTAAATAGAAAAGTCCACTTATCTTTACAAATATACCGGAAAGGAGAGCACTCACCGGTGACGGTGCCGCTGGGTGTGCATCAGCTAACCAGGCATGTACCGGGAAAAATGCCGATTTTATACTAAACCCAGCAATCAAAAGTCCTAAAGCAGCATAGATATGGTAACGGAAATGGGTTAAATACAGCGGTGCATCCGGTGCAAAAATTTTGTCAATTTGTGTAGCGGCATAAAACATATTCAAAGTGCCAGTAGAGGCATAAAGTAAAAGGATACCAAAGAGTAAAAAAATGGAACCCATTGTGCCAATAACTGCATATTTAAAAGCTGCTTCGGTTGATTCTTTATTAGTAGAAATTGCTACCAAAGCATAGGAACTAATTCCAGATAACTCCAGAAAAATATAAAAATTGAAGAAGTCGCCAGTTATGGATAAGCCAGACATTCCGGCAGTGAATAAAAGTAACAAAGTGTAGTAAAATCCAATTTTCTCTTCAGGAATAAGATGGGGGACATACCTTTTTGAGTAGAGAGTAGCCAGAAAACATAATCCGCTAATTTGGATTAGCATAAACGCACCGAGTAAATCAGTCCGCATCACTATTCCAATTGGTTCGCCAGTAGGTAAATATCTTAGACCACTCCAGGAATATCCTAAAAAGTATTGAATTGTTCCTTCGGAAGAACTTATAACTCTCAAGAAAATCAACCAGGAAAAAATCAAACTTAATAAACTGGCGGCGATTGCTACTGGTTCAGACAATTTTCTTCGCCAACGAAAAATTACCGGCATAAAAAATGCACTGACAATTAGACCAACCGGTAGCAAAACTTGTAAATGTGTTCCTTCCATTTCTTTTTCGCTAAAGCGCTAAATGCCGATAAATCGCCTCCGCCATTGAGTCAGTGGCGGATTGTATTTTTGCGGATTCTTTTCTTTTTGGCGTTTTTGCGTTTAATTTAGCGTTTTTGGCGTCTTAACCTTTAAGTGCCGTTATTTTTCTTGTATCCAGAGTCCCAAAATATTGGTAAAGTTTCACTACTAAACTTAAACTAAATGCAGTGATACAAACACAGACGACAATCGCGGTAAGAATTAGTCCAGTTGGGATGGGGTTAACCATTATCTCTTTACCGGTCCAAGCAGCAATTGCATCTTTTAAATAGGGTGATTTCGCCCAGGAGGTGGTAATTTTACCTAATCGGACATCACCCAAAGCAATATAAGATAAATAAACTGATGTTTCCAAAATGTTTAGGGCAAGAAGTTTCTTGAAAACATTATGTTTAAAAACCAGACCATATAAACCAATCGTGAATAAAATTACTGAGACGACATAATCAATATTGCTGAGTATTGTTTTCATTTCATCTCCGTAGTTGCGCCATTAGCCCATAGCCATTGGCTAACGGCTATAGGCTGACGGCTAAACTTATTTTTGAGTATCTAGCGGTCTTTCAGTAACATATCCGTAAAAAATATGAGTGATAATACTCCCTACGCCAAAACCAATACCAAGTTCAATAAGTAATAAAGGTAACGAACTGAAAAGCGTGCCTTCAATTCCATGCGGGATTGTTTTGATTACCTTATTTGCTAAAAATGTATAACCAGTAACTATTCCGATTAAACCGACAAGAGCATACATAAAAGGTCCAAGGGCATTAACAATTCTTAAAGTATCCGAGGGCATCTTTTTTTCGCCTTCTTCATAACTGAAAATAAGTGCATAAAGAACAAAACTTGCCCCTAAAATTACTCCTCCCTGGAAACCACCACCTGGTGATACTTCACCATGGAAAATTACATAAAGACCATACATTACCATAAAAGGGACTATTTTTTTTATCACTGTTCCGACAATAGTGTAACGAGTTACTCCTATCCAGGTCTCGGTATCTTCCTCTTTTTTTCTTTTTCCTACTAAGACCGATAATGCGGCAATCATGGCTAAAAAAATTACTGTGGTTTCATATAAAGTATCATACCCACGATAATCAAGTATCATTGCCGTAATTGCACTCGGTGAACCGCAATTTTTAATTGCACCGCGGTTGTAATATAATCCTACCGCATTACTCTGTTTGGTAATTTCTTCAACTGGTACATCAGGGGGAAGATAACCTGCATAGGATGGGACATGTGGGTCACCTACTGGAGGAAGTTGCAACACAACAACAATTGTCAAAAGAAGAAAAATGAAAAACATCAGAAACATCAGAATTTTTCTCATAGGTCGCTACACTCACCATGACCCTGTCTTCGGTAAACTTAGACCCCAAGCCTGCCGAGGGGAATTTGCTGAAAGGTCATCTTTTTTCCAGCTCATTCTTTTCCTCAAGTTCTTTCTCGTAGCGAGGTATTTTACTTAGTGCCGCAACAAATAGTAATGTACTTATTCCTGCACCAACTGCCGCTTCAGTCATTGCTACATCGGGACTGCGCAGAATTAAATAAGTTATCGCCATAGAAAAACTATAAACACTAAAAATTATTACCGCATGCAGTAAATCTTTAGTTACGATTGTGGCTAATGCCGAAATGATTAGTAAAAGCAAGATTAAAATGTGACTAATAATCAGTAAATCCATTTTACTTCCATTAAATCGTTAATTCCGTTGTGTCCGTTAATACCGTTTTGACCGTTAGACCGTTCAATGGACATAACTGACTAAACGGACTCAACGGAATTAACGGACTTAACGCCCTTCTATTTTTTCTTCAAGGAGATGAAATGTCGTCTCCGGACAAGGTTTAACTCCCGCTTTACGACAATAGCGTAAAAGAATATGAATCACAATTGGATTAACAAAAAGCATAAAAATTATAATCACTAAAATTTTTATGCTTTCTATCGGGTTTACAGTTAGCCAATATATCCAGAGACCGGCTAATGAAAATAAGAAACCGGGACTATCACCTTTACCGGCAACATGTCCACGGGTATAAGGGCAAGGCATTCGGAGAATCCCGACGGTTGCCGCAATGAAAAAAATTATTCCACCGGTCATTAGGATTATTGCGATAACATAGGCTAAAGCAAGGGTCATTTATCTAAACTCCTTACTTCCAGATATTTGACAAAAGCTAAAGTTGAAATGAAAAGTAAAAATACATAAACCATCGCTAAATCAAAAAAGAAAGGTTCGTTAAATACCGCACCGACATAAGCCATTAGAACGGTTATTTTCGTTCCAATAATGTTCACACTGATTACCCGGTCAGCCGTAGTTGGACCAATCACTGCACGGTAAAGACATAAAATGATTGTAACTGACAAGATAATCATTAAAATTTTCAAAAATATTAGAAAAACCATCTAAAGACCTTCTGTATTCTTTTCACAAAACCAGCATCTTTAAGAATACTTTCTGCATTTTCCTGACTGATACAATGGACAGTAAAGATATACCCTTCAGCAGTTTTTTCTACATCAATAGTGATTGTTCCCGGAGTTAAAGTTATAGAATTTGCATTAATCGTATTTTGTAAAGCATCAGGGAGTGGTGATTTTACCTGGACAATCGCTGGCGAGATACGCATATTTATTCTTAATACGCGGTTGGCGACATCTATCCCCGCAAGAAGAATATCCCAGGTTAGACGGATACTATACAAAAATATGCGGAATAGATTGCTTGGCTTGAGGAGATATAATTCTTCCGGTGGAATGATTGATTGGGGGAAGAGTGAACTAACTAAAACGGCTAAAACTAAACCAACAATAACATGCTGAATTAAGTTGAGAAAACCGATAGGAGTAGCAAAATCCGGGGGGAAACTGATTGCTAACCAAAAGAGAAAAAGAATTATTGTCTGGACTAAAAAACTCTGACGCTGAATTTCGCCAGTCCTTGTAGTCCTCATCAAATATTGAATTTTACTAAAAAAATACAAATTTGTCAATACTCCGCAAGAATTTCTTTTTTTAGGGAGTTACATTTTTCCAAACAAAAAAACCGCCTGTGTCTATGTCATCAGTGGTCATTACGATTAACCTGCAGTTGGCGGGCGGATATTTAACCGTATTTGTCAAAGAAAATCAGTGTTGTCTCTATTTTGCAATTAGCGTTTTACATTTTGTGATGATATTCTCCCAGAGGGCTACTGTACTTTGGACACTTTCCTTAAGAAAAATACCTAAAGAGATTTGAGTTGGCCAGACTAATTTTAAAACCAGTATTATCACTATCAGATTGGCTATCAGGATAAAGACCAAAGAAAAAAAGATACCGGTTTTATGAATATCAGATTGCCGCTGGCACAGTGAATCAAAAGTTAATGCTAAATGGAAGGCTAAAGTGAATCCTACCAAAAAAAGCATCACAATTTCTAACTGAGGTTTTCCAAAAAAAGTGAAATGTTCCGGATATGTTTTAAGCAAAATCCTAAAAAGAGAATATATTGCAAGGGTGAGAAAAGTATAAATTGGGAAGAAATAGGGTGCCAGGGTTACCAGGATATTAGACTTTGTTAAAAGGACACTTCCTCCACTTTTAGAAACTTTCAATCTCTTGACTTTACCTCCGAAGATTAACGACCAGAAAGCGTGAGTCAACTCGTGCCCAAAAATGTAAGTTCTTATCGGTTTAAAGAAAACCAACTGCAAGACAAAATAACCAGCAAAACCGATTAAGAAATAGAATTGTCTTCCGGAAAATTCTCCTACCGAAGATAATTGTCCGACCAGTGCTTTTGTCAGACCAAAACATAGAGGCAAAAGAATGAAACCAAGCGAAAATTTTACTAATTGTTTCATCAGGTTAGTCCAAGCACTCCCTTTTTTTAACATCTAAGATACTAAAAAATATCCATTTTCACAAATAAAAAGAACCGCCCTAAACCAATCTAAGGACGGTTAAATTTCTGATTTCAGCGTAGACCCTTACCTCAAAAAATTAGAAACATTCCATTTAAACATAAAAACCGACCCGCCCGGAAGTTACATTGGAACAAAAGTCGGTTTGAAAATTCAACTTTCTAATATTACCAAATTATTCGTAATTCGTCAAGAGAAAGAAATAAATCCATATCGGTAGATTGTACTCTATAAAATTTCTCATGGGGTTGACCCTGAACCGATTACTGGTTCAGGATTGACCCCGTAGATGATAATCTTTACGGGATTGTCCCCGCACCTATCAGTCATAATTGGTTTTGAATATGCCATTTACTTATAATCTTTTTTCCAAAACTACCTAAAATTTATCAGTTAGATAATTTCTTTCTTTACTCTAATTGGAGAATAAACGGCATGGATGACTAATAGGTGCGGGGTTGACAGAAATATTTTTTTGTGGTATTCTGTAATCGCTAAATCGCCAAATACCACCAAAGTGCTAAATACTTCTTTTGGCGATTTAGCGGAATCTTTGCGATTTTGCGATTGGCGTTTTTGCGGATTTTAGCGGGTTAGCATTAAAAAATGAAATATTTTTTTACTGACTGTGAAGGTCCCTTAACGAAAAATGATAATGCTTATGAATTGACGGCTTGTTTTCTTCCTTGGGGAGAAAAACTTTTTCGTCAGTTAAGTGTTTACGATGATATCCTTGCCTACTTGGTAAAGAAACCGGGCTACAATGCCGGGGGAACACTGAAACTGATTCTTCCCTTTTTTAAAGCATACGATTTGAATAATCAGGAAATTGAGAAATTTTCCCAAAAGAATTTTCTTTTTGTGCCGCACATTATTGAAACTTTAAATTTTTTACAGAAAATAATGCCCTGTTTTATTGTCAGCACCAGTTACCGTCCTTATATTCATGCTTTATGTAAGACAATCAATTTTCCCGAAAAGAATACTTATGCTACCGAGATTGATTTGGATAAGTTAAAAATAGGGGTAAAAGAAAAAATAAAATTGAAAAATTATGCCCAGGAGATTATTAACCTGCCTGAATTAGAACTGTCGGCAGGAGTGAAAAAATTTTCTCAACTTCCGGATAGAGTTAAAAAGAGTGTCCAACGATTGAATAAAATTTTCTGGGAAGAAATGAATAATTTAAGAAGTAATAAATTCTTTGAAATAATCAGACCGGTGGGGGGGGAAGAAAAAGCCGAGGCAATTCTTTCCCAGTTGGGTGGAAGAAAAGAATTGCTCGAAAATGTAGTTTATGTCGGTGACAGTATTACTGACCGGCAGGCATTCCAGGTAGTGCGGAAAAATGGTGGATTGACCATTTCTTTTAATGGTAACCGTTATGCGATAGAATCAGCAGAGATTGCCGTAATTAGCCGGAGTGCTTATATTTTAGGTCTTCTTAGTGCACTTTTTGTTCATTTCGGTAAGGAAAAAGTTTTAGAATTATCTAAAAAATTTGCACTGGCACAAGTAGTTAATCAGACAAACCGTAAAGAAATTATCCAAAAAAGTGAAATATTTAGAAAAAGATTTCGTGGAGAAAGAATTGGACAATTGGGTTAGTCTCGGAACCTTTTTCTTGCTCAGTAATTCTTTGAAAAGAAAGAGAAGAGAGTTTCGGGAATCCTTTCTTCACTCTATGATTTTTTGACCAGAAACAGGAAGCGCTCGCCTTGCTTCGTTCGGCGAAGCGGGTCAAAAACTCTGATGTCGTTCAGAAATGTCCCCGAAACTCTAAATGATGAGTGAATGCTTGAAAATAATCACTCTACTAACCCAAGTTGTAAGGAGAACAGAGATGAATATGGTTGTCTACAGTTAACCTAAAAGGAGAGAAAGAATGATTGAGAGATACAGTTTATCCGAGATGAAGAAGATTTGGTCAGAAGAAAATAAATTTAGCAAAATGCTGGAAGTAGAACTTGCGGTGTGTGAGGGATTAATGCATCTGAGAATTATTCCAAAAAACGATTATGCGAAAATTATAAAAGGAGCAAGACTTAACCTGAAACGAGTAAAAGAAATTGAAAAGATTACCAAGCATGACCTTGCGGCTTTTGTTGACCAAATCAGCGAGAATTTAGGTAAGGAGGCACGCTGGATACATTATGGATTAACTTCCTCCGATGTATTGGACACAGTGACTGCCTTACAACTAAAAGAATCTTCTCTTTTACTGATAAAAAAATTAAATAAATTTGCTCAGACATTAAAGAACCTTGCACTTAAATACAAGAATACAGTTATGCTCGGACGGACTCATGGAATCCAGGCAGAACCAATCACTTTTGGTTGGAAACTTCTTACTTTTTACAGTGAAATAAAACGGCATCTGCAGATGCTGGGGTCAGTAAAAGAAGTTGTCAGGTATGGTAAAATTTCCTGTGCGGTAGGGACTTATGCTCATCTTGACCCGAAAGTGGAAGAACAGGTAATGAAAAAAATTGGACTAAGAAACGAGCCGGTATCTACCCAGATTATTCCCCGCGACCGGTATGCAGTATATCTCTCTTCTTTAGCGATAATTGCCTCTTCATTAGAAAAATTTGCTACCGAAATCAGGAACTTGCAAAGAAGCGAAATTGCCGAAGTAGAGGAATATTTTTCAGCCGGGCAGAAAGGTTCTTCGGCAATGCCGCATAAACGAAATCCGATTCTTTCCGAGAATCTTTGCGGGTTAGCCCGCCTGATGCGTTCTTACTGCTTGGTTGGTTTAGAAAACATTCCGCTCTGGCATGAACGCGATATTTCGCATTCTTCCGCTGAACGGATTGTTTTACCTGATGCGAGTATCCTTTTAGATTTTATGCTCACCCGGATTGAAAACATTTTTAAAAATCTTGTGGTCTATCCAGAAAATATGCAAAAAAATTTAGAGAAATCATATCGCACCTATTTTTCACAAAAAATACTTTTGAAACTGATTGAGAAAGGTCTTAAACGGGACGATGTTTATCGGATTGTGCAGGAATTAGCTCATCAGGCGTTAGAAGAGAAAAAAGATTTTGTTTCTTTAGTAGAAGAAGATAAAGAAATAAAAAGATATCTTACCGGGAAAGAAATTAAAGAATGTCTGGAGGAAAAATCTTTTCTGAAGAATATTGACCAGATATTTGCAAGATTTAGATAAGAAAGTTTTTTGCTCTTAGCCAATAGCCAATGGCTGAAGGCTGATGGCTGTTTCTTAATATTTGCCCGCTTTAAGTAAGAAAGCCTTTAGCTTTTAGCCAATAGCCAATGACTCAGGCTAACGGCTAATTGCTGATGGCTGTTGATGAGGAGGAGAAGTGAGCACATTAGTAGTTGTCGGAACACAATGGGGAGATGAAGGTAAGGGTAAAGTCGTTCATTTACTTTCGCGGAAAGCGGATTATATTGTTCGTTATCAGGGGGGAAATAATGCCGGACATACTGTTGTTTTTAATGGTAAAGAATTTATTCTTCATCTAATCCCGGCAGGAATTCTTGTCCCGGGGAAAAGATGTATTATTGGTAATGGTGTCGTAGTTGACCCGGAAGCATTAATTGAAGAGATAGGATTTCTTGAAGCACGGGGAATAAAAATTAAGAATCGTCTTTATCTAAGTGACCGAGCACAGGTTATTTTGCCTTATCATCGTTATTTGGATCAATGGCATGAAAGAACACAAAATATTGGTACAACGCGTAAAGGGATTGGTCCGGCCTATGCAGATAAGTTTACTCGTACTGGTTTGAGAATGGCGGATTATCTTACTGATGAAGTTTTTGTACCTTTTCTGGAAAAAAATCTTCTGGAAAAAGAACCAATTTTGAAAGAACTTTGTGATATAGGAAATCTAAAAAAGGAAATCCTTGAGAAAAGAGCAAAGATTCTTCCGCGTATTTATGAATTAGTTACCGATACAATAATTTTACTTAATAAAGTTATTGACCGTAAAGAGAATGTCATTTTTGAATCCGCACAGGGTACTTTACTTGATGTAGATTTTGGCACTTATCCTTATGTAACTTCTTCTAATCCGGTAGCTGGTGGTTCTTGTGTTGGTGCAGGAGTTGGTCCGACAAAGATTGATTATATCTTAGGAGTAGTTAAATCCTATACTACTCGGGTTGGTGAAGGACCTTTACCTACGGAGTTAACTGACGAAAGAGGTGATTACCTCATTGGTAAACATTTGCAAGAAAAGGGTAAAGAATTTGGTGCAACAACTGGTCGTCCAAGACGCTGTGGTTGGTTTGATGTTTTGGTAGTAAAACATAGTGTTCGGGTCAATGGAATAAACTCTCTTGCTTTAACTAAACTTGATGTTTTAGATGAATTACCGAAATTAAAAATATGTGTTGGTTATCGTTACGGAGAAAAAATCTTAAATGAATTTCCGGCAAGTTGGGAAATTCTCTCTCATAGTGAACCGGTATATGAAGAATTACCCGGTTGGCAGGAGAAAACCTACGGGTTAAGAAAATTTCCGCAATTACCAAGAAATGCAAAAAATTATTTGCACAAAATAGAGAATTTAGTTGGTGCGAAAATTGGTCTGATTTCAATGGGTCGTAGTCGGGAAGAGACAATCATAATTGACAAAAATTTACTTGAATTTAAGTTTTGAAATGAATATCTCAAGGCTCGGAGACACTTTTTTCACTCGGTAATTTATTTCCAAAAATCAAAAAATGGAAATAAATTTGAAGTCGTTCAAAAAGGTCTCCTTGCCTTGCATTCATTTTTGTTGGAGGCGACGGGCTTAATAAAAAATGAAGACAAGGATACACGTCTATATTAGCGGTAGAGTGCAGGGTGTATTTTTTCGTGATTTTACCTCTACGGAAGCAACATTTCTTGGGCTTGCTGGTTGGGTAAAAAATCTTTTTGATGGACGAGTGGAAGTTCTTGCTGAAGGTGAAAAAGAAGATTTAGAAAAATTACTTACTAAATTGAAACAAGGTCCACCGGGGGCAAGAGTTAAAAATGTAGAAGTAATTTGGGAAGATTATCTTGGTGAATTTCACGAATTTAGAATTACTTGGTATTAGATAAAATAGAATTGTAAAAAAAATTACATTTTTTTCTCTTGACTATTAAGAACTTTTTTTAGTAAAATACTTACCAGGTTGTTCCCGTAAAGAAAATCTAACGGGGTTGACAAATTTAAGATAAATATTATAAACTTAATCCTAAAGGAGGTAAAGAAAGAAATGATAAAAAGATTTTGTGTTTTTATTCTTTCTTGTTCAATTTTGTTTAGCACAGTAGTGCTCAATGCTCAAGAGAAAAAAGCAGCACCGGTTGTTGAAGAAAAGAAATTACCACCGGTAGTTGAAGAAAAAAAACAACCAGTAACTGAGGAGAAAAAACCTGTACCGATAGTTGAGGAAAAGAAATTAGCACCGGTTACTGAAGAGAAAAAAGCAGCACCTACAGTTGAAGAAAAGAAACCCACCCCAGTAGTTGAAGAACAAAAAACAGTACCCGCAGTTGAAGAGAAGAAACCAACTCCTCCGGTTGAAGAAAAACAGCCAGCACCAGCAGTTGAAGAAAAGAAACCAACTATTGAAGAGAAAAAAATAGTTGTTACTGTAGAATCAGTAGAAGGAACAGCGAGATTACAATTAGCTGGAACTAACCAGTTTGAAATTCTCAAACTCGGGATGACTTTATCTCCGGGTGATATAATTATGGCTTTCGCAAAATCTAAAGTAATTTTGAAATTTGAAGATGAAAGCACAATTGAACTGCAGGAAAATTCAATCTTCACGGTCAAAGAATTGAAAAAAACGGTTATTGTTGAGACAAAAGAAGAAAGGAGAGAGTCGCATCTTGTCTTATCCCTTGGGAAAGCAAATGCAAAAACAAAGAAATTAGGACCTAAAGATAAATTCGAAATATATACACCAGCAGCAGTTTGCTCAGTAAGAGGAACGAATTTTACGGTTGAAGTGGATGAAAAGAAAGAAACAAAAGTTAAAGTTTGGGAAGGGATGGTTGGAGTAAAAGAAATCAGTGGTCTTATTGGTGGAGAAATGTTAGTTAAACAAAACCAGCAAAGTATTGTCCAACCGGGAACTGCACCAAGTATCCCCGAGGCAATACCACCGGAGAAAACTGAAGCACCTAAGGAAGAGAAAAAAGAAGAAAAGGCAACTGAACCTGAAGAAGAAGCGAAACCAGCTCCTAAAGAAGAAAAACCAGCGGAAGCAGGAAAAGCAAAACCATTTGGTATGGGTGGCAATTTTGGTGCGGTAACTTTAACTGACCCGAAAACCGGACAACAAAAAACATACTCGCAGATAAGTTTACAACCGGAATTCAATCTTGGAAAATTTGGCATTGGGTTAGATTTATATCTTTATTTTGATGAGAGTAACAATCTGCGTAAAGAAGATTGGGATGGACCGGAGGACATTCTGACCAAGATAATGTATGTTCGTTACGGGAAAAAGAGAGAACCAATTTATGTTTATTTAGGTGTATTCCCAAGTATAACTCTTGGTCATGGGTTAATTATGAACCGTTATTCAAATATGTTAAAATATCCGGACGAAAGAAAAATCGGTTTTGAACTTGACCTTGATTTAGGGCTGATTGGTTTTGAATCTTTGGTTACTGACCTTCAATACCCTGAAATATTTGGGGGAAGAGCATACATTCGTCCTTTCTGGCGTTCCGGGATGCCCTTATTGAAGAAATTAGCAATTGGTGGTTCAGGAGTGCATGATATTGACCCGAGTGTTCCGGATACAAAAGGGAATACGAAAGATGATGGGGTGAGCATTATTGGTGTAGATTTGGATTTACCGCTTTCGGAAAAACCCGCATTCTCTTTACTTGCCTATGCTGATGCTGCCCGGATGGAAATCGGAAAAATATACAAAGATGCTGGTCATAAGAGTGGAGGTATGGGCTATGCTTTCGGTTTTATGGGAAATATAGTTAAGTTTATCGGTTACCGACTGGAATATCGTGGTTCACAGAGGAATTTTATTTCCCAGTATTTTGATTCCTATTATGAAAACACAAGGACAAGGAAACCATCGGATATAGCGAAAACTGACGACTTGGATATTAATCAGACAAAGCAAGGTCCTTATCTGGAGATTGGATTTAATCTCTTAGGTAAGATTAGTTTCATCACTACTTACGAGAATATGGATGAACCTTACCTTTACTCCGAGTTTAATGTTGACCCCGCATTATTGATGAACAAGTGTAGTTTTTCTATTGCCTACGCAAAGAAAGGTGACGAACCGATAATGACGACGAGATTGGGTTACCAGGTTTCCAGTGGTGTTTTCCTAATTCTTACACGGAAAAAGACATTTGACCCTGCTGGTAAATCGATTGAAACGACTTATATTGAAACCAAGATGAAATTATAAAACCTAATTCATCTACTCAAATTTAATCTCCTACCCAAGAATTTTTGTATGTTTCTTTCGTTTTGAAATATTCACCTATTTAAAATTCAGGGATAGACAGAAAAGGTACTATTTCCAATGGAAGAGAAATTTCCAATAACTGAGACAATGTCTTCTTTTGACGATTTCGCTCCTAAAGAACTTAATGAAGGTGAAATTGTTTACGCACGGGTAGTGGGAATTACCACAAAAGATGTAATTGTTGATTTAGGATTAAAAGCAGAAGGGATTATTCCCCGAGAAGAATTTAATCATCCGGTCTCCTTAAACGAAGAAATTCCTGTTCTAGTCAAGAAAAAAGAAACCTCTGACGGTCGTCCCCAAGTATCCTACCGGCTTGCCCAGTTAACTAAAATTTGGGAGGAACTAACCCGAGTATTTCATCAGAATTCTAATCTGGAAGCAAGTATTAGCCGTAAAATTAAGGGTGGTTTCTTGGTTACTCTTAGGTTTAATCCTTTAGAGATTGAAGCATTCTTGCCCGCTGGAGAAATTATTGGAACTTATAATGAGATAAACCGGATTACTGCTGGGGAAAAAATTAAAGTAAAAATAATTGAACTAACCCAGAAAAATAAAAATGTGGTTGTTTCAGAAAAGAAATATTTTGATGATTTCCTTAAAAACCTTAAAGAAAATGGCATAATTAAAGGTAAAGTGATAAAAATTACTAATTTTGGTGCTTTCCTTGATTTAGAAGATGCAACCGGATACAGTGGGATTAGAGGGTTGTTGCATATTTCCGATATTTCTTGGAGTAAAATAGAAAAGGTTGAGGATATTCTTAAACTTGGTGATGAAATAAAAGTTAAAGTTACTAAAGTTGACCACCAGAAGAAACAAATATCACTAAGTTTAAAAGAATTGACCGCTCATCCGTGGGAAGATGTTGAAAAAAAATATCCGGTAGGAAGTATTGTCTCAGGTAAAGTTACCTCTCTGACAAAATTTGGTGTTTTTGTGGAACTCGAACCAGGGGTGGAAGGATTAGTGCACATTTCCGAACTTTCTTGGTTAGGAAATATTAAAGAACCGGGAGAAATTGTTAAATTAGGAGAAATACTTAGATTACAAGTTTTATTGGTTGACCGAGAGAAGGAAAAAATTTCTTTAAGTCTCAGAAAAACTTTATCTAATCCTTGGGAGGAAGCAAAAATTAAGTATCCTTCGGGAACGAGAGTATTTGGTGAAGTTACCCATTTAACACCTTTTGGTGCTTTTGTCAAATTACCGATCGGGATTGAAGGGTTGATTCATATTTCTGATTTTTCTTGGACAAAAAAAGTTAAACATCCACGTGAATTTGTAAAAGTAGGTGAACAAGTAGAAACGGTAGTCTTAGAAGTAATCCCAGAAAAAGAAAAAATTGTTCTTAGTTTAAAGTGGTTAACTCCTGACCCTTACGCAAAATATCAACCAGCGATGAATATTCAGGGTAAAGTCAGTGGAATAAATGATTTTGGTATTTTTGTTGAACTTGAACCGGGAATTGAAGGGATGATTCATTATTCAGAAATAACTTTGCCGAAAGGAAAAAATCTTAAAGAAATATTTAAAATTGGTGAAATAGTTACTGCCAAAATTATTCGGGTGAGCCCTGCAGAAAGAAAAATTTCACTTTCTCTGAAGAGGTATGAAAAAGAAAAAGAATGGCAAGAAATGAGTAGATACATCGGTGGGGAAAATAATAAAATTACTTTAGGAGAAATTATTCAAGATAAAGAAAACAAAAAATAGTTTCAATCAAAAATGCCAATTTATGAATATTTCTGTGAAAATTGTCAAAAAAAATATGAAATTCTTGTTTTTTCTCGTGGTATGAACCAGAACGGTTCATACCGTGGGGAAAAAGTTGTGTGTCCAGTTTGTGGGAATACTAATTTGACTCGTCTTTTTTCCCGATTTGCTTTCTCTAGAGGTATAAAAAATACTGGCAATGAATCTTCAAGCGGAGTTTCTTCCTGTGCAACTTGTTCCGGTGGTGATTGTTCAACTTGTGCACGATGAAAATAAAATGGTTCTTAATTTTATCTTTCATAATATATCCCACACTTAACCCTACTTTTCTCTTAGCAAAGGTTATTGTTGATGATTTCCACTGGCAGATAAGCGAGACCCCACATTTTCAAATCTATCATTATGAAAAATCAAATAATATTCTCCCTTTAGTTGCCTACCATTTAGAAAAAGGATATAAAAAAGTTATTCGTGATTTTGATTACAAACCTAAAGAAAAAACACCATTCTTTCTTTATTTAACCCATAACCAGTTTGAACAAACAAATATTGTTGATATTGATGAAGGGACCGGCGGTGTTTCAGAAATGCTCAAAAACCGTTTTATTGTTCCGCATACCGGTTCAGAGAAAGAATTAGAACATGTCCTTACTCATGAATTTACCCATATTTTAACCTTTAATATTCTTTACGGAACCGGTTTTTGGAAATCGTTAAGGTTATTGAAAACACCGGTTTATCCTCTATGGGTAATGGAAGGTATTGCTGAATACGAAGGGGGAGAAAATGATGCCACTACAAGGGAAATGTATTTGCGGGATGCAACACTGAATAAACAACTCATACCTCTAACCCAATTACATAATTTTAATCATCTTAAACCACATCAGGTGATTCTTGCTTATAAAGAGGGAGAAAGCATATTGCATTTTATTGCTGAAGAATACGGTGAAGAGAAAGTGCTGAAGTTATTGTTTGATTTTCTTGACAAGTTAGATATTTCTTCAGTATTGATGAGTACTCTCGGTTTGGACTTATTTACTCTTGACGATAAATGGCAAGAATATCTTGAAGATAAATACGAAGAGGTAATTAATTCAACCGGCACAAACGAATTTAAAGAACCCGAATTTTATGGAGTAAAACTTACCACTCGTCCCAGTTCGGGTAATCTTTACGATTTTAATACTAATGCGGTCTGGTCTCCGGATGGCGAAAAAATTGCCTTTCTTTCTGACCGGAATGGAGAAACCGAACTTTACTTAATGAATAAAGATGGAAAAAATCTTAGAAGGATAGTAGGAATAAAAAATCGTGGAAGAATTGACCTTATTCAGAGAAATTATACTCTTTATCGTGCAGGGAATGATTTATCTTTTTCCCCGGATGGTCGTTGGATTGCTTTTATCGGAGAAAAAAATGAGCGTGACTATTTATTTCTTTACGACTTGAAAAGAAAAAAATTAAAAAAAGTTAACCTTTTGACTTTGGACGGGTTGGATACAATTTCTCAACCCTCCTTTTCACCGGATGGGGAAAGTATTCTTTTTGTGGGAATGAAAGGGGGGATAAACGACCTTTATTTGTATGAACTCGGGGAAAAGAAACTTCTCCAATTGAACACTGACCCCAATGATGACCGTGCACCTTCATTTTCACCCGCCGAATCGGCGGGTAAATGGATTGTCTTTTCCCGTGAAGAAAATAGAGAATATAATCTTGCATTATTGAATATTGAGACAAAAGAAATTGTTCCACTTACCGATATTCCGGGTGATGAAATTATGCCATCTTTTTCAAAAGACGGGAAAAAAATAATTTTTGTTTCCGATAAAAATGGTATTTATAATCTTTATTTACTTGATTTAAAAACCGAAGTTGAACAACAACAGGTAAAAGAAATAAAACAAATTACTGAAATTAAGGGTGGAATTTTTACACCACAATTTTCGCCAGATGGAAAAGAAATACTTTTTACTGCTTTTTCCAAAGGTGAAATGAATATTTACCGCGGTAAAGTAGAAAATTTTGGTGTCCAGCAATTTTCTCCGGTAAGTGAAGTTTCTTCATTTCTTCCGCCGGAAGCACCGGAGGAAGTTAAAGTTTCTTTAAGTAAAAATTATCCTTACCGATTTCATGCTTCTACTGACCTTTTTTTCCCAGTGTTTTGGTTTTCTACTGAAGGTGGTTTTATCTCCGGCTACTGGCAAATTTCCGAATATTTGGGGAATCATCAATTAAGCACTACTTTCAATTACTCTGAACCGGGGACAGTATTTGAATATCAACTTGACTATACTTATCGTCGCTGGCGTCCACAATTTGGTGTGAGTCTTTTAGGTCAAAGTTATTTTGATGAAGACACGGAAACAAAAAATTATCTTTACGGTAATGGTTTACAGATGAGTTATCCTTTGGACCGTTTTAATCGCATTGATACCAGCGGTATTTTTTGGTTCATAAAAACTCCAGAGTTGAACCTTTTTACTGAAAGCAAATTGAATTTATTTAATATTTCTTATATTCGTGATACATTACAAGGCAAATATTTAGAACCACGTTTTGGTAGTTTTATCAATTTAAGTTATTCGCATGCTGGAAGAAGTCTAGGCGGAAATTTCACTTTTGAAAAATATATTTTTTATTGGCAGAAAGTTTTCCCTCTTTTTGGTTTGCAGTCAAGATTTCACAGTCTTGTCCTCCGAGGATTATTTAGTAATATAAAAGGTGCAGATGTGAATGAAGAAGTAGTAAAAGAATCTTTCTGGCCAGAATATCTTATTCGCGGATATGGCGACCTGAAAGAAAGAAATCTTGGCTTGATGAATTTGGAGTTTCGTTTCCCTATTTTTGCGGATATCAATTATCATTTCTTATACCTAATTCCTGACCTTTTCTTTAAATATCTTGGTGGCGTAATTTTTACTGATGCCGGATACTTATGGAAAGAAAAAAATGAATTAAAAAATGTCGGTTGGAAAGATTTAAAAAATTCAGTCGGTATAGGCTTACGACTTAACCTTTTTATTATCCAAATTTATCCTTTAACTATTGGTCTTGATTGGGCAAAACGCACTGATTCTAAAGAATCAAAGTGGCATTTTTATATTCTGCCAACTTTTTATCTTGATGTTGCTTTAGGTAAAAAAGGATTCAAACGGACCCCGATGTAACATCGGGGCGGATGCAAACCGATAAATAAAACGATTTAAACGAGATAAACACTCTGATTCAAACGGATAGAAATATGGCAAAAAAAATTAAAACTCAAGTAGTAAAACCAGAAAAAAAAGGCGAATTCCCTAAAGGAATTAATCAACGAGGTAAAATTGTTATTGCCTGTGGCATTGGTTTATTAGTGATTGGATTTTTTGTTCTTACAAAAACCAACCCGGAAGGGAGCAACTGGGCAAGTATCCTCTCACCAATCCTTATTATCAGTGGTTACATCACTATTGCGATTGGTATAATTGTCTAAGAGACCTGGTTATCTTCTTCAATACTATCTTATCCAATAATGCTCTTCTAAATTCCATTTAACCCCATTTCGCTATCTCAAGGGGGGAAATTTCTTACTTGGGCAGATTTTCTGCCTTATTCCAGTTTTTTAGTAGACCATCTGACAAAGGGGGTATTTCTCATTGTGTTTTTTCATGGTCTTTTTGGGAATAGTGTTTTTTCTTAGATTTTGGGCCACTATCCTTTCTTGGTTTTTGGGCTAAGCGAGTTTCTTGATTAAAGTGGTTGCTTGCGTGATTACCTCTTTTTGCTGGTTTTTTTCTTTGGGGTAAATACATTTGGCATTTCCTTTCCGGTTTTTTTGCTTTCCTTAATTTTGTCTCATTTTGCTTTGGTTCCTAAATTTTTGGTTTACTCTTATTCCGGTTTGTTCCGGTTAAAATCTTGCCTTGGCTTAAAATTTGCCAGTTTACCTTCAAATTTAGAGTGCTAAAAGAAAAAAATTAAAAATATTTAACGTTTAATTCAAAGTCNNAAAATATTTATTAAAATTGAGAAGAAAACACTTGATTATCAATGACTTTCGTGAAATTATTAATAACAAATCTTGCCCGGACTTGTTGGTCAAGATTAAGCAATAAGTTAACATAATATACCTTATCGGAACCAAGTAGTAGGCAAAAACTCGGAGATTTTTGGCTATTTAGAGAGCGAAAAGAGCAGGGGTATTTGGCAAATTTGCTGGTATGATTTAACAGAGATTGGGCAGATTGGGCAATTATTTTAACCAAAAAATTGGAAAAAGTCTACCGGAAATAAAGATTGGAGAGAATTTGCTGTGAAAGATGGTAAGAATTGTCAAAAAAAGGCAACCGTAAGGGATTTTTGTTTAAATTCCGTAAAAAATGAATGTAAAGTATGGTGGCAGTGAAAAGGAAGAACGGATATGGCTGGACCGGGCTTAAAATTGGCAAAAATGGGCTAAAATGTAGGTCTGATTTGGTTTTACCCACCTTTTTTGCGGCAAATAAAAAAAACCGCCCAGAACTAGCCAAAAGCGGTTAAGAACATTTTCCGGCTTTTTCTCAAGAAATTGGAGATATTAACATACTATTAAAATTGGTAGTTTAATCCCAAGGAAAAAATAATTCCCCCCATTCCCCACTCATAATCCGATACAATTTTGTTACCGTAATTAGGTGCAATATTTTTTTCAGTGCAATTCTTTATGATGGCACATTCGAAGTTGGCGGAAATCTTCATTGAAAGAGCTTAATCTTGACA
>DHVG01000004.1 GCA_002412545.1 Elusimicrobia bacterium UBA5214
AGAAACGTTTAATTACAATTAAGACAATTAATAATTCTTATTTCTTTTAGGACTTTATTCTTATTATATCTTGTGGAAATGTTAATAAAAAAAATTTAAATAAAAAATTATTTTGAGTTTCAATATAAAAATTGAATATCTTAATAAAAAAATTTAATCGGAAGAAACTATTTAAGTTTTCTACAAATTAGCTCTTAAAGGACCACTCTAAGTCTCTTTTCCCCATTTCCCACAAATATCGGACGGGTATTGTTTATAAGTTATGTTTAAGTAGATTTAATCTCTTCCAAAATTTTGTTAATAAAAGCAGAAAAATATGGGTCACTTGATACTTTTAATTTAATTTTATCACAAGCATGCATTACTGTGGTATGGTCTCGGCCACCAAAAGCTTCTCCAATTTCAGTAGTTGACTGTTCAGTAAGGTTACGAGCCAAGTACATCGCAATTTGTCTTGGAAAAGCAACCGCATCAGTACGTTTTTTTGAAGTCATTTCTTTAGGATTGAGATGAAAATGTTTAGCTACAACTTTCTGAATTCTCTCAATCGTAATTGGCTCGGAAACCTCTCTTTTTGTAATGATGTCCCGAAGCACTTCTTTTGCTTTGTCGATACTAATTTCAGTACCCAGAAGTGAAGCAAAAGCGACAACCCGAATTAATGCCCCCTCCAACTGGCGTATGTTAGTCTGAATCTGTTCAGCAATAAAAGTAATTACATCATCAGGGACATAAAGTTTTTCATTTTCTGCTTTTTTACGCAAAATGGCAATACGTGTTTCCAAGTCCGGTGGTTTAATATCGGCAACGACACCCCATTCAAAACGACTAATTAAACGTTCTTGGAGAGCAGGTATTTCCTGTGGTGGACGGTCACTGGTAACTACAATTTGCCTTCGGGAATCATATAAGGCATTGAAAGTATAAAAAAACTCTTCTTCCGAGCGTTGTTTACCAATCAAAAATTGGATATCATCAATGAGTAAACAATCAGGGCCACGGTATCTATTTCGGAAATCGTTTAGTGTTTCGTCCCTTAAGGAATTAATAAACTCATTAATAAATTTTTCACTGGTTACATAAACAACTTTTATTTGCGGATATATTTGTTTAGTCCGATGTCCAATTGCATGAAGAAGATGTGTCTTCCCTAGACCGACACCACCATAAATGAATAATGGATTGAACGCTTTACCAGGTTCGTTAGCAACACGGAATGCCGCTGCTTGCGCAAAACGACTTGTTGAACCAACGATGAAATTCTCAAAAGTATACCGGGGGTCAAATTCATCGCTGGGTGTGAGAATTTCTTCTTTTTGAGTGGGGATGAGCGTTTCTTCTTCTACAGTTTTTTCTTTTTCCGGAGTTAAACTTTCTAAAATTGCATACTTAAGTTTAATTTCCTGACCAGCCTTTTGGCTGAATAAAATTTCAATTTTTTTTTCGTAATTTGTTTTTACCCAATCCGAGAAGAATTTGTTTGGACATTGCAAAGTAAGAATATTATTTTCTAAGGAGATAAATTTTAGAGGACGAAACCATAGTTCAAAAGATTCGTCAGGCATTTCCTGCTTTATTTCGTTTAAGGTAATATCCCATAATTCTTCCATTGTTTCATTCATTAGGTGTTTCCTCCGTGTCTCTTTGGCCATGCATCATCGGCAGGTGGCCGAAGAGGAGACATGTCACTGACATTCCTCTTCGGAAGTCCACCGAAGAGGTGGATGAGGTGGCCGTTACCCCCAAGTTATCCACATCTGTGGATAACTTATGTTTACAATATTACTAAAATGTTTACAAAATTAACATATAGTAAATAACCCTTGCTGAAATTCCACAAAGTAGAGCGAATAAATAGTTAATACCTAATTCTTGTAAAGAAAGACTGTTCCCTTGCGGATTAGACAGAAAAGTATTTTTTGCTATTGTTCTTAAAGGTAAAAAAATGAGAAAAACTAACCACCATTTCCCTGGCAAAAGTAGACAAATCACAATGAGTAAACGTTCAATCAAAGAATACTGTTTTTCTGGAGTATATACTTTAATTTTGTTATTCTCAGTTGATAATCTTTCAAAATAGTAAAGAAAAATATTCGTAAAATGGGTAGCAAAAACAGCAAGACAAGCAATAATTGCCCATTTTTCTATCTTACCAGTTGAAGAAGTCAAAAGGTAGATTGTAACCAGATGTAAAACTTGGTCAAGGAGAAAAAAATACAAATTATCAGTATGTGCACCACGCCAAGCAATAACTTGTATTCTACCGTTATCAAGGAGAAAATGGATTACACTAAGTATAAATAGAGAAACCCACCCGGGGATGAATAAACCACTATTCGTTGGCCAAAACTTTGTTAAGTTACCAACAGTAAGAATTGACCCCACAATAAAAAAAATTAACACATGTGCACTCAAACCCCATGCTTTCTCTCTTTTCCATTTTACTAATTGCTCAGTTTGCAAAGTGAAATCACACAAAAGATGTGCAAGATATACCCGCCAGAAGATGTTCATTGTCATTGTTCGGTTTCCTCTCAATGCCCCCTTTGGAATTGTTCTAAAGGGGGCTATACCACTCTTTCTCTTGCCCGGGCTAACCTCTCCCGCGCTTTTTCCTCCTCGTGGTAGCGAGTAATCTGTATTGCCGGAACTATTTGGCTACCTACTGCAGAGAGAAGTTGCCAATCCTCTTTTTTAAAAATATGTTGTTCTTTAAAATTAAGAAGAATAATTATACCTAAAAGTTCGTTCTTGTCGACTAAGGGTAAAGCAAGAATTGACTGAGCCACGTAGTTTTTTAAGCGAGAAGATGAGAGAACCTGTTCTTCAAAGAAAATATAATCTTCATTCAGCTCAATTGAGGCCGTTTTTATCCGATTAAGAAAATAAGCAATTAACGGTTCTTCAGGTGGGAGCGGTTGAATTAAATCTTCAGATAATCCTTGGGCAGCAATAATTTCATATTCATCGGTATACTCATTCTCTAAAGCAAAAAAGCCGGCTTCACTCTGGGGGATACCTTCCAGTAGTCGTTCTAAGAGTAAATTACACATTTCGTTCAAACTTTTACCTTGACCAATAATTCTTCCGGTTTCAAAAAGTAAGGTTAATTCTTGAGAAGTGCGTCTGAGCCGTGCACTTAATTGGTTATTTAAAGCAAAAAGATAAGTTGCCGCTATCTCTGGTTCAGAATGGAGCAGGGTTTGAAATTCTTTCCTTGGTAAAAGTAGGAGTTCTACTTCAGTTTTTGCGCTTGCTGATGCGGAACGCGGTTTATCTTCAAGAAGTGACATTTCACCAAAGAAGTCACCTTGACCGAGAATAGCCAAGGGTTTCTTTTCACCAGTTTTTTTATTGATAATTTTTGTAATCAGCACTTCACCGGAAAGGATAATGTATAAAGTTTCACCAATACTGTCTTCACTGAAGATTTCTGCACCCGCTGGATATTTTTTTTCTTGTAGAATTTTAATTAGACGGGTTAAAACTTTTTTTTCTTGTTCTCTAAAAAGAGGTAATTGCATTAATTTTTCCAACTTGATATTCGCCAGAGAAATCACCTTCCTTTATTCTCAATGTCCCAATGTATCATCGGGACGATTGCGGTCCCCCGCCGTATCGTCGGGGTCCCTGTCCCCTTCTTAAGAGGTCTTTTTCGAATCAATTTTTTGTGCCTGTCCGAATGTAGTTGTCTGAAAAAGTATCTTTAAATCGTTTGGATTGGGAGAAGCGGAAAGCGCATTTTCCTCAGTAATTAATTTTTCTTTCCAGAAATTAAAAAGTGCTTGGTTAAAAGTTTGCATATGGTAAAGGGTTGCTGATTCTTCCATTGTTTTAGCAATCGTTCCAATTTTATTTTCTTCAATAAGTTTTTTTATGGTTGATGTATTAATTAAAATTTCTAAAACCGCAACTCGTCCGTTACCATCAGCACGTTTGATTAACCGTTGGGCGACCACGGCAAGGAGAGTATTGGCTAAAGCCATCCGCACCTGAAATTGTGCTTCCGGTGGGAAAGTATTGACAATCCGGTCAATTGATTGTTTAGCATCATTGGTATGTAAAGTAGAAAAAACCAAATGACCAGTTTCCGCCGCTGTAAAAGCGGTAGAGATAGTCTCTTCATCACGCATTTCACCCACCAGAATTACATCCGGGTCTTGCCGTAAGGCACGTTTTAAAGCACCGGCAAAACTTAAAGTATCGGCACCCAATTCACGTTGGTTAATTATACTTTTTTTATCTTCATGAATAAATTCTAAAGGGTCTTCAATAGTGATGATATGCTTCGGGAAATTTTCATTAATGTAAGCAACAATCGCGGCTAAAGTAGTTGATTTACCGCTACCCGTCGGACCAGTAACCAGAACCAAACCTTGCGGACGGGAAGCAATTTCTTTTAATACTGGCGGTAGCCCTAACTCGTCAAGAGAAGGCATTTTCATTGGGATAACCCGGAATACTGCACCGAGCATACCTTTCTGAAAAAAGAGATTCGCCCGGAACCGTGCCGGTAGAGTTTTTGTAGAGAAAGAAAAATCAAGTTCCCGTTCGTTCTCTAACTTTTCTTTCTGTTTAGGTGTAAGCAATGAGTGGATTAAACCTTCCATATCTTCAGAAGTAATTTTATCTTTTTCCAAAGGAACTAAATCACCACGCAGACGGAGCATCGGTGCTAATCCAACCTTAAGGTGTAAATCTGACCCTTTCTTTTCTATAAGTTCTTTGAGAAATTCATCAATGTTAACCAGAGTGAATCACCTCCAAGGTAGTGTCTAAATTTACACAGCAGGTGCTCTCCCGGAACGTACTGCTTCCGGATTATGTGCTTTGGCAATCGCATCTTCAAGACGGACAATACCTTCTTTCACTAACTCCACAAGTGCTTTATCTAAAGGAACCATTCCAAATTTTGCTCCAGTTTCAATCGCATTATAAATCATATGTGCTTTTCCTTCACGGATAAGGTTAGCAATTGCTGGAGTGACAATCATTATTTCCCGTGCTGCTACTCGTCCTTTACCGTCAGTCCGGGGAAGAAGAACCTGAGAGATGACCGCTTTTAAACAGTTAGAAAGTTGTATCCGTACTTGCTGTTGTTGTGAGGAGGGAAAAACATCAATAATCCGGTCGACCGTTTGTGCCGCATCAGTAGTATGTAAGGTTGCGAAACATAAATGTCCAGTTTCCGCCGCGGTAATCGCTAAAGAAATCGTTTCCAGGTCGCGCATTTCACCAACAAGGATTACATCCGGGTCCTGACGTAAAGCATGTTTTAATGCCTCCGCAAAAGAATGAGTTTGGCTACCTACTTCTCTTTGCCGGACAACACAATTTTTTGGTTCATAGACAAATTCAATTGGGTCTTCAATAGTTAGAATATGTTCATGTCTTTTCTGATTAACAATATTTAACAGACAGGCTAAAGTTGTTGATTTTCCACTTCCCGTAGGACCAGTAACTAAGATTAATCCACGGGGTAAATCAGCTAATTGAGTAATCGCTGGCGGAAAACGTAATTCCTCGGGAGTAGGAATAGAAGAAGAAATTACTCTTAATACTGCTTCTACACCATCTTTTTCCAAAAGAACATTTACCCGGAATCTGGCTAAATTGGGTACGGCAAAGGAACAGTCCAATTCTAATTTTTCTTCAAATACCTGTTTTTGGTCATCGTAGAGAATAGAATAAATTAATCGTTTTGAATCTTCAGCACTCAGTTGAGGTAAATCTTTTATTGGCAGGAGTTCACCTTTCACTCGCAACATCGGTGGTTTACCAATAACTATATGGATATCACTTGCTTTATTTTCCACTGCTGCTTTCAAGATGTCCAGCATTTCAATCATTATTCTACGCTCCCTTCTAAGTAAAGTTTGACTATTTGCGGGTCAAATTTTGTCCCGCTAAATCTTTCTACTTCTTCTATAGTTAGTCCAGTTTCTTCCACTGCTTCTAAAAGAGCGATAATTCTTGCACCTAAAGGGATATTTTCACCTTTGATATTATCCGGGAAACCGCTGCCATCGTAATTCTCGTGATGTCCACGGATTATTGGTGCTGCACCAGCAAGAAAATTTATTCCGCGGACCATTCCCACACCTGCCGATGGATGATTCAAATTGCGCACATTACGGTCTCCAGGAATGAGGTAGCCAATATCGTGTAGTAAAGCAGCATAGTAAAGATTTTGATACTCGCGTTCATTAAAATCCAATTCTCGTGCAATTGCTAAAGCACGCTGAGCAATCCGGCGGGTATGCCCGGTTAAATTTGGTTCACGAGATTCACTGGCAACAGCCAAAATTTCAATAATATTAGTAAAAAAATTACGTTGTGTTTCAGCAAATTTAGCATTAGTGATATAAATTGCTGCAAGATTAGATAAACTTTGGAATACCTCCTGGTCTTGAGGAGTAAACTGGGCACCATTTTTCTTATTGAGCACTTCCGCTACACCAACCAGTTCATTATGCAAAATCAAAGGGACACAAAGTATTGATTTAGTAATAAAACCAGTAGATTTATCAAAACTTTTAGCAAAACGTTCATCTTTGGTTACATCCTGGACAACTAAAGTTTTTCTTTCTTTTGCCACCCAGCCAGCGATACCCTGTCCGATTTTTACTTTCAATTTTTTTATTATTCCGCCCTTTTCGCCACCGGCAGTTTTGAAGTAAAGATGTTCCTTATCTTCGTCAAGGAGAAGAATGGACGATGCTTCCGCGTGGGTAAGTTTTTCTGCCGCAAGACCAATTTTTTTTAGTAAGGTATCCAAATCTAAAGTACCACTTAACTCTCTAGCTAATTCGTAAAATTCTTGTAACTGTTCTTTTTCCATCTTAATTTATTGGCAGACTCTGAAGACTTCTTCAAAAGTTGTATGTCCTTTAGCCACTTTAATCATTCCATCTTCCCAGAGCGAACGCATACCTTGTTTGCGGGCAAGTTCACGAATTGGTCCGGAAGCAGTTTCTTTAAGTAGCAGCGACCTTATTTCTTCGGAAGCGACCAAGAGTTCATGGATTCCCATTCGTCCCTTATACCCGGAACCCTTACAAGTGCCACATCCTTTCCCCCGGACGATAGTTGCAGTTTTGGGGTCAATCCCCACCCCTTCAAGTGATTTAACTACTTCGGCTGACGGTTTGATTTGTTCTTTGCAATCTGCGCAAGTCTTGCGCACCAATCTTTGGGCAAGAACACACTCTAAAGTGGAAGCAATCAGAAAAGTATGCACTCCCATTTCGGACAAACGCGCTACGGTCAAAGGAGCATCGTTGGTATGGATTGTGGAAAAGACTAAATGTCCGGTCATTGCTGCTTCCATTGCAATTACTCCGGTTTCTTTATCCCGAATCTCACCAACCATAATGATATCCGGATCCTGGCGTAAAAAAGCACGCAAAGCACTGGCAAAATCAAAACCAATTTCCTGATTGATATTTACTTGGACAACACCTTCCAAATTATATTCTACCGGATTTTCCGCGGTAAGAATTTTTACTTCCGGGGTATTGACTTTATTTAATGCTGCATAGAGTGTAGTTGATTTACCGCTTCCGGTTGGACCGGAGACCAAAATCAGGCCGTAAGGTTTATGGATACTGGCTTCAAGTTTTTCCAAAGTATCGGGAAGAAAACCCAACTTGGATAATTCCACCCGTACCGAACCACGGTCTAAAATACGCATTACACAGGATTCACCATAAACGGTAGGGATAATATTCACCCGGAATTCTAAAGGACGGTTCCCCGCAGTAATGGAAATCCGACCATCTTGAGGTCGGCGGCGTTCGGTAATATCCATTGATTGGGTCATAATCTTGATTTTAGCAATAATTGCTGAGCGGTAGGCATAGGGAATACTGAATGTTGCATCACGCAGAACGCCATCAGCACGGTAACGGGTATAGAGTTTGCCTTCAAAGGGTTCAATATGAATATCGGATGCACCTTGTTCAATTGCTCCGAGAATAATTGCATTAACCAATTTTTCTACTTCCGGAGTATTTACATCAACCTCGGTAATATCAACCCTTTCCGCTTCAGTACCTGTTTCGGGGTTAATGGTCAGTTCTTCACCAGTTTTAACCTGGGAAAGAATTTTACTCAGTGCATCGCCGCCATGGATTTTATTTAGTGCATCTAATATATCTTTTGGTAGGGCAAGGTAAGGTTTAACTTCAAAACCGGTGCGGAGACGAATATCTTCAATAACAAAAAAATCTTTTGGGTTAACCAAAGCAACCGAAAGGATTTTTTCATCTTTAGCGAAAGATAAAAGCAACTGTCTGCGGGCAGTTACCTCGGGAATAATTTTTACCACATCCGGATCAAGTTCAATTTCACCTAAGTTAACGGTTGGGATATTCCATTCTTTAGCCAGGACAGCGAGAACTTCGTTTTTCTTCGCTAATCCTAAGTCAACAACTACCTGTTGTAATGGTTGTCCGGTTTTTTTTGCTTCCGTAACCGCTTGTTCAAGTTGTTTTTCGTTAACTATTTTACCTTCTAAGAAAACATCATTGATTGTTTTTTTCTTTGTTGTTTTTGCCATTTATTTATTAAGAATTACAGCGAATTTATCGAATCATTCGGGCTATCCATTCTTCTTACTGAGCACTTCATAAACTTCCACTAATTCTTCTTTACCTTTAACTTCAGTTTTACCCAAAGGTCGGACCTCAAAGAAATCTTTTACTTCTTTATAGGTATTTTCACCAATGATTATATGAGTAGAAAATTGTTTATTTAAAGCTTCCAGGCGTGACGCTAAATTTACCGAATCACCGATTACCGTGTAGTCCATCCGCATCTGTGAGCCCATATTTCCGATAACTACATCGCCGGTATTAATTCCAATACCAATATCAATTGTATCTTTTTTTCCTTGGTTAGTCCATTCTTCCTGCATTTTTCTTAATTCATTAAGCATTTCTAAACCACAAGAAACGGCTTTCCGCGCATGCCCATCAACGGCAATTGGTGCACCCCAGAAAGCCATAATCGCATCACCAATAAATTTGTCAAGTGTACCTTCATGCCGAAAAATAACCTCAGTCATCCGAGTTAAATATGTATTAAGCAAAGTAACCGTTTCTTCCGGAGTAAGTTTTTCGCTCATCGTTGTGAACCCACGGATATCACTAAAAAGAACCGTAAGATTTTTTTTAACTCCTCCAAGCATTACTGCCTGTGGATTGGACAATATTTCTTCCATTACTTGAGGTGAAACATATTGCCCAAAAGTTTTCCTAATTCGTCGTTTCTCCTTTTCTTCGCTGACTAAACGGTAAAGAAGCAGCGGTCCGTAAGTCGCCGGTAATACTAAAGCCGGGGCAACAAAATCTAAAGATAAATTATAATACCTAAAGAGCCAATATGTCAAAAGAAAAAATAGTGAGAAAATTCCGCTGGCCATTCCAGTGGCTAACCAGGGAGTCAAATGCATTGTGCTAAATCCAAGCAAAAAAGCAAAAATGAAGATTAGTCCACCGGGAACAACCTTTGGGACTATAGAAAGATAATTCTTTTGTAAGAAATTGTCAACTGCATTCGCTTGGATTTCTACACCAGGGAAAGAATGGAACATCGGAGTTGGATAACGGTCACCGACACCAGTAAAAGTTGCACCAATAATCGCAATTTTATCTTTAAAAAAATCTTTCTCTACTTCTTCAAAAAAAACTTTGTAATAAGGTACATAAGGGAAAGTCTTATAGCCACCAGCATAGTTTATTGCTAATTCGCCATTTTCATCTAGAGGGAGTCCTTCAATTAATTTCTGCCAGGGGATACTTAAATACTGTGCTGCACCCGCAACTGAAAGATGGGGATAACTTTCCTCACCAAATTGCCAAGAAACTGGTACTTTCCTTACTACACCATCAAGTTCAGGAAAAACATTGGCGTAACCTAATCCCGCTGTAGCTTTAGTTAACTTGGTCAACGGGAAAAATACTTGTATACCTTCAGCGGTACTTTCAAAGAAAAAGTTATGCACAACGCGTGCCGAATTTCTGGTCATTTGAATTAGGAATTCGTCACTTTCCGGGTCATTTTTATCCGGGTCAACAAAGAGCATATCAAAAACAATAGTTTTTGCACCGGCACGAGTTAAATAATTAATTAAATAACCATGCGTTTTTCTTGGCCAAGCCCAACGTCCGATATTCTGGACTGAATCTTCATCAATATCAATAATTACAATTTTATCGGAGATTGGTCTTCTCCCACGCAAATTGAACCGCAAGTCAAGAATTTTATATTCCCAAACCCTTAAATAACCAAAATGATATAATCCAAAAATAACCAAACCTACAACGAAAGCAAAAATTAGACTACCAATTGTCTTTTTTTTCATTCTTTCTGAAACTTATATTTTTCGTGGAGGATTATCTTTTATGTAATTTGCGTCTATAAAATTTTATTTTAATTTCCTTTTTTTGTCAAATTTCTGACGAGGAAAATAACCGATAACTCATAACTTATAATTTATGACTGTCATTGGTTATCAGTCATCGGTCATCAGTTATCGGTCAATCGTTTGACAGGAAGGATAAAATTAGTTAAAATAAAAAAAATTATGATGAAAAAAATAAAATACCGGTTATTTCTATTTATTAGTTTCCAGTTATGCATTTTCTGTTTCCCGTTATTGTGTTATTGCGTTTTTCCGGCAGAAGAATTTCTTGTTCAAGAAGTTATTGATGGGGATACAATTAGACTTGCTAACGGTGAAATTGTGCGGTATCTGGGTATTGATACATCCGAGTTACGCTGGTATAAAGGTGGTAGTTGGGTTTATCATCCCCAACCATTTGCTGAGGAGGCAAAAAAATACAATTCGTTATTAGTGGAAGGAAAAAAAGTTAAACTTGAATTTGACCAAGAGAAAAAGGATAAACAGAAACGGCTTCTTGCCTATGTTTATGTGGATAACTTATTTGTTAATGCAGAAATACTAAAACAAGGTTATGCTTTTTTTGATATTCGTGTGCCGAATGTTAAACACAGTAAGGAATTATCTGAATCCTATCAGCAAGCAAAAAAAGAACGGGTCGGACTTTGGAAAGAAGCGACTGAAGAGATTATTTCTCCTGCCTTGGTCAAGAATTTCTCTGGGAAGATTAAGACTATTGAAGGAGTAGTTACCAAAATTTTAGATAAAAGAAAAATTATAAAACTGGTTCTTGATGGTGATGGTGAAGGAAAAACTGGACTTGGTATCGTCATTTACAAGAATAACCTAAGTTTGTTTAAAAAAGAAGGGATTAATCCTAAAGAAACTTACCTAAATAAAATAGTACGTTTGGCTGGGCTGATTTGTGAATATAAAAAAGGGTTTGAAATTATTGTTCATCATCCAGCAGAAATTGAAATTTTAAAATGATTCAAACGGATTATACCAGATGTAAACGGATGTCATTGCGAGCTGAAGGCGAAGCAATCTGACACTTCGTGTCATCTGTATGAATCCGCGAAAATCTGTTTGAATCCCTGGTTCAAATGTATAAAATTGTAGATAAAACCGAGTTAGCCGCAAGTGTTAAAAGAATAGAAATTGAAGCACCGGAAATTGCCAAAAAAATCCTTCCCGGACAGTTTATAATGCTCAGAGTTGATGAACCTGGTGAACGCATACCTTTAACCGTCGTTGAGAAAAATATTGACCAAGGAACAATTACTCTCATTTTTCAGGAAATTGGGCGGACAACAAAAAAGTTAGCCGCACTTGAAATTGGTGAAGATGTTTTAGACCTTATTGGTCCTTTGGGACATTCAACTGAAATTAAAAAATATGGGGCAGTAGTTGCAATTGGTGGTGGTGTAGGTGTAGCCGAAATTCTTCCGGTAGCCAAGGCATATCGTTCAGTAGGTAATCAAGTAATTGGTATTATCGGCGCCCGGACAAAAGAATTAATTATTTTAGAAAAAGAAATGCGTTCTGCCTGTGACCAACTTTATGTTACTACTGATGACGGTTCTTATGGTGAAAAAGGTTTCGTCTCCGATATCCTCAAAAGAATTCTCACTAATCACCTAATCACCCCCGCCTGCCAAGTTTTGGTGGGCGGGCAATCACCCAATTACCCTGACCTTGTCTACGCTATCGGTCCCCTTCCAATGATGAAAGTGGTCACCGAAGTTACTCGTCCTTATCAAATTAAGACAATCGTCTCCTTAAATCCGATAATGGTTGACGGTACCGGGATGTGTGGTTCCTGTCGGTTAGAAGTTGGTGGTGAGACGAAACTTGGTTGTTGTGACGGTCCGGAGTTTGATGGACATTTAGTTAACTGGGATTTGATTATTTTGCGGAATAAAAGATTCCTTGAAGAAGAGAAAAAAGCGTTAGACCGTTAATTCCGTTGAGACCGTTTGGTCCGTTAACGGACTAAACCGACTAAACGGACGCAACGGACATAACGATGGACAACATCTATGAAGATTCTACCAAAGAAAACACCGGTTAGGCGTCAGCCAGCCGAAATTAGAAGAAAGAATTTTAACGAAGTTTCTCTTGGTTATAATGAGGAAGAAGCACTTGCTGAAGCAAACCGTTGTCTCCAGTGCAAGAATCCCGTCTGTATTCCCGGTTGCCCGGTAGAGATTGATATTCCCGCATTTATTAAGAAAATCCAGGAGAAAGATTATCTTGGGGCAATCAGAAAAATTAAAGAAAAAAATAGTCTTCCCGCAATTTGTGGACGGGTTTGTCCCCAGGAAGAACAATGCGAGAAAGTTTGTGTTTTAGCGAAAAAACACGAGCCAGTAGGGATTGGTCGCTTGGAAAGATTTGCTGCCGACTTTGAACTTGTCCAATCACCCAATCACCCAGTCACCCAGTCACCCAAGCTGTTGTCTTTCAAAATTGCTATCATCGGCAGTGGTCCTGCCGGTTTAACCTGTGCTGGTGATTTAGCAAGAATGGGTTACCATGTGTCTCTCTTTGAAGCGTTACATAAGCCCGGTGGGGTACTCGTTTACGGTATCCCTGAATTTCGTTTACCAAAAAAAATTGTTGAACAAGAGGTTGCTTATGTCCAGAGTTTAGGTGTAGAACTGAAACTTAATTATGTTATTGGCAGGACTTTCACTATCTCTGAACTCTTTGCTCAAGGTATGAACCGTTCTGGTTCATACCAGGGCTACAATGCTATTTTCATCGGTATTGGTGCCGGGGCACCGAAATTTATGGGTATTCCCGGAGAAAATCTCAATGGTGTCTATTCCGCGAATGAATTCTTAACCCGGGTAAATTTAATGAAAGCATACTTATTTCCGGGATATGATACACCAGTAAGAATTGGTAAACGCGTAGCCGTAGTTGGTGGTGGTAATGTAGCGATGGATTCCGCAAGGACTGCTTTACGTCTTGGTGCGGAGGAAGTTTATCTGATTTATCGCCGTTCAAGGAAAGAAATGCCAGCAAGAGAAGAAGAAATTGAAAATGCACTTGAAGAAGGAATAAAATTCGAACTACTGACTAACCCCGTAAGAATCGTTGGTAATAAAGACGGATGGGTAGAAAAAATTGAATGTGTGCGGATGGAACTCGGTGCACCCGATGCTTCTGGACGGGCAAGACCAGTAGAAATCAAAGGGTCAAACTTTTATTTTGACTGTGAGACAATCATTACCGCACTTGGCACCGATGCTAATCCCTTGTTGCCAAAAACTACCGCCGGATTAGAACTAAATAAATGGGGCTACATTATTACTGATGAACAAACCGGTAAAACCTCTTTAGCAGGTGTCTATGCCGGTGGCGATATTGTTACTGGTTCGGCAACCGTGATTTCAGCAATGGGTGCGGGTAAAAGAGCGGCCAGAGCAATTGACGAATATCTAAAACAAAAGAAAGTGTAAAGTTTAAAGTGTAAGGTGTAAAGTGACATATCTTTCAAGAAATGTTTTTACTCTAAAAATTAAACATATTTTATTCTTTTCTTTTTTTTTCTTTTTCTTACTTTTTGCTTGCCTGATATTTTTGTTAAAAGCACCGGATTTGCTGGTGGTGAAAAGTTCGCTTGTAAAAAGCGATATCGTCTTTGTCTTGGGAGGTGTGGCAAGAGACAGATTACCCGTAGCGGTCAAGTTATTGAAAGATGGTTGGGCGGAGAAAATTATTATCCCTACTCCTCAACCTTCCGATGTGGAATTAGAATTCTATAAAACCTACGGGGACCAATTTAGCGAAGAAAGTATTATCCGGTGTATAGTCAAGAAACAAAAAGTCCCGGGAACAAAATTAGCTGTCTTAAAAGGTTTTAGAAATACATTTGAAGAAATAATGGCGTTGCGTCAAGAATATAATCGGAAGCCGTTCAAAAGCGCTATTTTAGTTACCCACCCGTTACATACACGTAGAGTTATTTTATTAACAAAAAGAATCTTTCGTAGTAAAAATGTGATATTTAATATTTATTATCCGAGTGAATGGAAAGACTATTCAATCCTCTACAATGAAAAAAGAGATTATTTTTTAGAAACCCTTAATGAATATGTAAAAAATATTTATTATTTTCTTTTTCTCCGGGCACAAACCTAAATAAATACCAAACCAGTGTCTCGCCTTCATCCCTTCCTTCTCTCCTTGTCCGATGACTCCGAAGAGACCGAGTATCGGACTCCTTCGGAAAGGGAGAATGTGAAGTTGAGGGGGGAATTATGGATGCGGATAAAAATTTTCTGGTTTATCCTTTTTATAAATAACATTTTTCTCCTATCAGTGGAAGCAAAAATGATTAACCGACTTGAGAAAATTTATCTTACCGCAGTTGGCGATATTGCCCTTGACCTGAGGAAACTGATCCCTTCCATTAAGAATGCTTACCATTGCGAAGTGGAAATAATCCCTGGTTTTCGGGAAGTAGAAATTGCCTACAATAAAAAAAGAAAACAGTATTACGCTCCGCAGATTCTTCAAGAATTAGAAAAACTAGTTCCTTCTAAGGAGCAAAATACCCGTTTGGTAGGAATAGTTGACCAAGACCTTTACGATGAAGGGCTGAACTTCATTTTCGGTGAAGCAAGAGGGAATACAACCATTGTTTCCCTCTGGCGGTTTAAACCCTGCACCGAAATTGATACTCAAGAAGAAGAAAAAATTTTGTTAGACCGGACAATTAAAACCGTCATCCACGAGTTAGGACATACCCTCGGGCTTGGACATTGCAATAATCGTAAATGTGTAATGTTTTTCTCCAACTGGCTCGGCGATACCGACTACAAAGAGAAAACTTTCTGTGAAAAATGTCAAAAGAAATTTCGGTGAGCAGAATCTTTTTCTCTCCCTTGCGAAGCGTAGCGAAGTCCCGCATCTTTTATGGTGCGGGGATGGGAGAAGTTCGCTGGGCGACGAGAAGGAGTAGTAGTGCAGGTTTAAACCTGCACTACTTGGTCTAAGAAATTGTAGATGGGCCTTAAGGCCCCCCTACCTGTGGGGTATAAGTTCAGGTCGGGAAATTTGACCAAGTTCTGATTGAAAAAAATTTTTTTGTGCAGGAGGAAGAAACTGTGGAAACTATTTTAAGGGCAATCAGTGAGTGGGCAGAGAATATTAGACAGACCTATAATGTAAGTCCGTATATTTTTGGTATACTTTATCTTGGTGCGGCACCATTTTTCTGGTTTTCGCTTTATAAAATTATCAATAGTATCAGAAAAGGGCAAGTAGAGAAAATTGTTCCCTGGGGAATTGTGCTGGGTGCAGCGGTACTTTTACCGTTTATTTATGTGGCGATATTTGGTAAAAATTTACCCGTTTGGTTCTGGATAGTCGCAGTAGCATTGGTTTTGTATTCAGTGGTATCTCTATTAAGGAATATCCGGAAGAAACTTAAAACGTCGTGAGATGAGGAGAAAGAATTAATTATCGTTTAGACCGTTAGTCCGTTTTTTCCGTTAATACCGTTTTGAAAGAATGAAAGAGATTTTAGGAATTATTAAGAGTCGGAGAAGTATAAGAAAGTTTACTACTCAAGAAATTGAGAAAGAAAAAATAGAAAAAATACTTGAAGCCGGACGCTGGGCACCGTCAGGACAGAATAATCAACCATGGAAGTTTTATATAATTAAAGAACGGACTAAACGGGTAGAACTGGCTAAACTGACCATTGATGAACGGATAATTAACGACTGCTCTTTATGTATCTGTGTATTTTTAGATAAAGAGTTGATGTATGACCGGACGAAAGATTGTCAGGCGATTGGTGCCTGTATCCAGAATATGCTTCTTGAGGCGTATTCACTTGGTCTCGGTTCCTGCTGGTTAGGTGAAATTTTAAAAAATAAAGATAAGGTTAACCAATTGCTTGGTTTAACCGAGCGCTACGAACTGATGGCTGTAGTTGCTTTAGGTTACCCAGCACAGGCAGCAAAATCAACCCGTAGACCATTGAAAGACTTAACTCTCGGATGAGAGAATGATTCAAAACGGATAAAATCCTTCATCTGTTTGAATCCGCTCTAATCTGTTTACATCGGAGGTTTCTAAATATGCAAATTAGACGGAAATATCCACGAGTCGGTCCGAAACTTGATGTGACACCGATGGCGGATATGGTCTTTTTACTTTTGATTTTTTTTATGCTTTCCAGTCCGGTTTTTATGCAACCGGGGATAAAAATTAAATTACCCAAGACAGTAACCGCTGAACCGGAACTGGGAGATAAGCTAATCTTGAATATTAGTAAGGAAAAGAAACTTATTCTCAATGGTAAAGAAGTGGAATTAGAAAATTTAGAAAGAGAATTACGGTTATCACTTCTGAACCGTGCAGATAAAGTTTTGATTGTCCGTGCGGATAAAGAGGTAGAACACGGATTAGTAGTGGAAGCATTAGATAAAGCCAAACTTGCCGGTGCCGAGAAATTAGCCATTGCTACGGAAATAAAAAAGGAAGAAGCGCCGAAACCGCCGAAAGGAAAACCGCGCGGAGAACGCAGAAGTAAAAAATCGTAAAAAGCGCAAAAAGTAAACGCAAAGGAGAACGCGAGTTATGTATGAATTTAATTTACCGACGAGAATTATTTTTGGGACCGGAACGCTAAATCAATTAGGTAAAGAAGCAAAAAAATTCGGGAGTAATATTTTTTTAGTTACCGGACGAAAAGCATTACGCGAGAGCGGGACTTTAGAGAAAGTAGAAAAAATTTTTACTGACGAGGGTTTAGGTTATTTTCTTTATGACCGGGTGAATCCGGAACCGGATGTAGAGACCGTTGATGAAACAGTAAGATTATGCCAGAAAAATGATGCAGATTTAGTGGTCGGTATCGGGGGAGGCAGTGCGATTGATGTGGCGAAAGCAGTTGCCGGGTTGAGCCGAATTGAGAATTTTACGACCGTGGCTGATTATTTAGAAGAAGTGCGTGCAGAAGGCGAAGAAATGAAAACTCTTACTGGGGAAGGTTTACCTTTTCTTGCCGTTCCTACCACAAGCGGGAGCGGTGCAGAAGTAACCCTGAATGCCGTAATTGTGAATAAAAAATTGAAAACAAAACGCAGTTTCCGTAGTGCTTATCTTTTTGCGAAAGTAGCAATTATTGATCCGGAACTGACCGTCTATCTTTCTCCGCCGATTACTGCTTCTTCAGGGATGGATGCTTTAACCCATCTCTTAGAAGGTTATCTTTCTAAGAAAGCAAATCCTTTCACTGATACTTTAGCCATTGTCGGAATAAAACTGGTAAAACAAGTGATTCCTGAAGCAGTAAGAAACGGACATAATTTAGATGCACGGACAACAATGGCCCAGGCGAGTTTATTCGGTGGGATAGTAATTGCTAATGCCGGTTTGGGATTGATTCACGGGCTCGGTTCTTTTCTTGGCAGTTTGCATCATCTTCCTCATGGTTTAGCCTGTGCGGTGGTTCTGCCAGCAGTATTAGAATATAATTTAGAAAGTAGCCCGGAGAGAAAAGGAGTACTTGCATATGTGCTTGAAGGTGAACCAGTAGAAGTAGTGCGTAATTTAATGAAAGAAATCAATCTACCGGAACGATTAAGCGATTTAGGGATTAAAGAGAATGATTTGAAAGAATTAGCTGAGAAATCTTTGACTGCCAGTTCAACAAAGAATAATCCCCGTGAAGTAAACTACGAGGAAGTTTTGAATCTGCTTAAGAAAACATTATAACACGATTACGGCGATTAAAGGAATACGATATCAGCGATAAAAACTAATTTTAGCAAAAAATTAAAGGTCTTTGTTGTTATTGTCTCTATCACTGTAATCTCGGTTCTCAAAAAAAATCGTCGTAATCATAATTTACTATGTTAGAAGAATTTTTTCAGCCGAAAACAATTGCGGTAATTGGTGCTTCCCGGGAGACACATAAAGTCGGGCATCAAATCTTTAAAAATCTTCTCGGTAATGTAGCGGCGGGATTTATCCCGCCAGTCGGTACTGACCGACCGCCATACAAAGTCTATCCAGTTAATCCGAAAACAAACGAAATTCTTGGTGTAAAGACCTACCCTTCAATTAAAGAAATTCCAGAAAAAATTGATTTGGTGGTGATTGTCATCCCTACCGAATTTGTTGCTCAAACACTGATTGACTGTGGTGAAAGAGGTACTAAAGCAGTAATTATTATCACTGCGGGGTTCAAAGAAATTGGTGGTGAAGGATATAAACGGGAACAACAAATTTTAGAAATTGCTCGCAAATATGGAATCCGCATTTTAGGTCCGAACTGTCTCGGTCTGCTTAATCCGCATTATTTCCTTAATGCTTCTTTTGTAAGTTTCCTGCCAAAGAAGGGTGAAATTGCTTTCATTTCCCAGTCGGGTGCACTCTGCAGTGCAGTGCTTGACTGGGCGAAAGCCGAAGAGGTAGGTTTTTCTAAATTTGTTAGTTTAGGGAATAAAGCGGATTTAAACGAAATTGATTTTCTGCTTTCTTTAGTTGATGACGAGGAGACGAAAGTAATTCTTGCCTATTTGGAAGGAATAGAAAATGGGCAGAAATTTATCCGTATCGCTAAAGAAGTGACGAAAAAGAAATCGGTAATTGTGCTTAAACCAGGTAAAACTGCTGGCGGGAAAAAAGCAATTTCTTCGCATACTGGTACTTTAGCCGGGATGGAACAGGCATATGAGGCAGCGTTTAAACAGGCAGGAATAATTCGCGCTGAATCAATGGAAGAACTTTTTGATTACGGTTTGGTTTTTGCCTATCAACCCTTGCCAAAAGGCAAGCGTGTGGCGATTATTACTAATGCCGGTGGTCCGGGAATAATGGCTACTGACCAGATAGAATCTTTGGGCTTACAACTTGCTTTTTTTCAAGAAGAGACAATCACTTTTTTAAGAAATAATTTACCTTCCCAAGCGAATATTTATAATCCGGTAGATGTGCTTGGTGATGCACCGGCAAAAAGATACAAGTTAGCACTTGAAGCGCTGATTAAGGATGAAAATGTAGATGCGATTGTAGTTTTGCTTACTCCACAAGCAGTAAGTGAAGTTGAACAGACGGGTGAAATTATTGTTCAATTAGCAAAAGAGGCAAATAAACCAATTCTTGCTTGTTTTATGGGTGAAGCCGGAGTTGAGAAAACACGCAAATTTTTAAACCAGAATAAAATACCGAATTATGCTTACCCGGAGAGAGCGATTGCTTGTGTAAAAGCGTTAGTAGAATACAAAAATTGGCGAGAGGAGGCAAGTGCCTCCAGCCAGTTAATTTCTCCACCGGGAATGATTATCTCTACGGAAGAGAAAAGGAAGGCAGAAGAAGTTTTAACCAAAGTAAAAAAAGAAAAAAGGTTAAATTTAATTGACTTAGAAATAAATGAAATACTTTCTCTTTATGGGTTTAAGTTTCCGAAAAGTGGTTTAGCGAAAGCTGATGAGGAGGCAGTTTCTTTAGCCGAAGGGATTGGTTATCCGGTAGCATTAAAAATATCTTCTCCGGAGATATTACATAAAACTGATTTTGGGGGAGTACGTTTGAACTTGACCAATAAAGATGCAGTGCGTGACGCTTTTGAAGCGATGGTCTTAAGAAGTAAAAAATTTTTCCCCGAGGCAGAAATTTATGGATGTTTAGTGCAAGAAATGGTAGAGAAAGGGAAAGAAGTTATTCTCGGGTTACATCGGGATGTGCAGTTTGGTCCGTTGGTAATGTTTGGTTTAGGTGGAATCTATGTAGAAGTGCTCAAAGATATTTCTTTTCGGGTAGCACCATTTAGTTTAGAGGAAGCAAAAGAAATGATGAAAGAGATAAAAGGTTATCCTTTACTGCAAGGTATCCGTGGGGAGAAAGGTGTAGATTTAGATTTACTTGCTGCTTTAATTATGAATTTATCCCAACTTGCACTTGATTTTACGGAAATTATGGAATTGGATATAAACCCATTATTTGTTTACCCCGTTAGAAACGGTGGCCTTTCTCACGGGGTAAATAAAGAGCCAATTGTTGTTGATGCAAAACTGACCATAAAAATCGAATAATGCGAATGATAGCGAATAACCCGAATTTAAAAGTTGTAGTGGCAGAGTTTACTCTGCTTAAAATAGTAGAGCAAGCTCGACTGCTACAGGCTCTAACGCAGATAGTATCGGACTTGGAATTTTCAACGAATCGGCAATAACAAAATTATTGTAGGGATAAAACATTGAAAATTTTAGGTCTGGCAGGTTGGGTAAAGATTCTTTAAACAACAAGACAGATATTGTGCTTAACGGGAGGTTAAATGTTAGATTCTAAGAAAATTGGACTTGGTTTACTGTTGATTTTTTTGAACCAGTTTTATGTATGGGGGAGTGAAGCCGACATAACAAAAGCAATAATTTTTAGTACGGTTTTACCTGGCGGTGGGCATCTTTATCTTAAGGAATACAAAGATTTTTCTTTTTATTTGAGCGGAGAACTTGCGTTAGCTCTCTTTGGACGACAGATAAAAAATAAACTTGAAGAAAATGAACAAAACATTTTTTATCTCCACGCGTATAAACTTCACGAGTTAAATATCTTCAGTGCTTATCGGAAAGCAAGAATTTTGAGTAAAAACAAAGATTATTCCTTTCCTATGGATACAACGCCTTTAACTAAACTTTATTCTTCCCCGTTTCACTTGACTAATTTGAAAGATAAGTATGTATGGGGATTTGCTATGGCAGGTGCCGTCCTAAATGCGATTGAGGGTTACTTGAATAAGGAAAGAAAGAACTATGACAAAATTTCCAGTGTGAAAATCATAGGTAAAAATTACAATAGAAACGATGGATTCTTTATTTATCAGGGGCTTTGGATACCAATATCTCTGAATAGTGCAGTGAGTGAAGAATGCGTCTGGCGTGGGTTAGTGCAAAGTGAATGGGAAAGATTCATAGGTAGAAAAGCGGGACTCTTGGTTAGTTCAGCATTTTTTGGCTTTAGTCATGTTTATAGACCAACTGAAACGAAATATTGGATTTATGGAGTAGAAGCGACTTTGGCTGGTATTTACCTCGGCTGGGTCTATCAGAGGAATAACTATCAACTGGAAAAACCAATTGCTGCTCATTTTTGGTTTAATGTTCTTGGAGGAACGGCACTTTTTTTAATAGACCCGGAGTCCAATCCTTTGGGGATAAAAGTTAACTTCGGTTTTTAAGGAGCGTAAAATATTTCAACACATAAAACATGGGAAAAGAAAACTTTAAATTTCGGATTATTTTTAGTATTTATGCGGTTTTGCTGTTTGGTATAAAAAATAAAAAAAATTGGGAACGGAGGTAATTTTCCCGATACAATTCGTGATGAGAAAGTAATTTATGAACAAAATTATTCCTAAGAGAGAATCAGAGAATATTGAATTTAAGAAATCCACTGCAGAATTAAATCAAGCATTAGTAGACCTTTGTGCGTTTGCTAACAGCGGTACGGGAACAGTTTATTTTTAGCAGGATATATTGAGCGTTGGGGCACAGGCATAGAAAAAATGAATCGGCTGATGCAGGAACAAGGACTTCCTATTCCAGAATACAAAGAAATTTCAGGAAATTTTGTAGTAATTTTTAAGAGAAAAGAGATTAAAGTCGGTGAGCAAGTCATTGAGCAAGTTGTCCTAAGTCGGGACCAAGTCGGGACTAAGTTGGGACTAAGTTGGGATGAAATTGAACATTTGCTGTCTTTTTGTTCTAAGGAGCAAGCGATATCTAATATTCAAAGGCAATTCAAATGGACGAATCGCACAAAATTTAGAAATAAATATATTAATCCTTTATTGCAGGAAGGATTTTTGAAAATGACCATTCCCGATAAACCACAGAGTAGTAAACAGCGGTATGTTATAACTGAAAAAGGAAAACAGGTATTAGAATCAAGTTAAGCCGTGAAAATGATTTGAAGAAAAAATTGAGAAAGAAGAATTACATATTCTTGAGGTAAATGAAAGGCAGAGGAAAGCAATTGAATATATCAAAGAAAAAGGGAGTATCAGTAGGAAAGAATACGCATTGTTAAATAGAACTTGTGTTCAGGGGGAGGAAAATAAAATGAAAAGTATTTATTTACTTTCGGCACAACCGTATTCAGGTAAAAGTTTAATTATTGTTGGGTTAGGTTTACATTTCCAAGAAGAGGGTCTTCAGGTTGGTTATTTTAAACCTTTTGGTACAGCGATAAAGGGAGAAGCAGGTAGCAGTAAGCAGGAAGTAGTAAGTCCCGCCCTTATGGCGAGCCAAAAGGGCGGGATTGAAGAGGATGCTTATTCAGTAAAAGAAGTGCTCGGTTTAAAGGAAGCGATAGAAAAAATCTGTCCGGTTTTAGTCACCCGGGAACTAATCAGTAATATCCTTTCTGCCCCGCCTGCCGGCGAGGCAGGTAAGAGTAAAGAAAATTTTCTGGAAAAAATTACAACTAATTTCAATTCAGTAGCGAAAGGTAAAGATTTAGTTTTTATTGATGGTGCTGGTGATTTTAGTGAAGGATGCATTTTTGATTTACCGGTAGAAAAGATTGTAGAGATTACCAAAAGTAAAGTTATTTTAGTCCTCAAATATGAACAAGATATAATTCTGGATATCCTTCTAAGAGCGAAAGATATTTTTAAAGATAATTTTTTAGGTGCAATAATTAACTATGTCCCGTTGAGTCAAATTGATTATTTTACTGATGTAATTCTTCCCTACTTAGAAAAAAGAAAAATTGAAATTTTTGCTTTTTTCCCGAAAGATATCTTACTTGCTGCGGTTACGGTGAGAGAAATTGTTGAACATTTGAATGCGCAAGTGCTTTGTGGTAAGGATAAACTTGATGAATTAGTAGAGAATTTTACGGTTGGGGCGATGCATCCGGAACATGCCTTACGCTATTTCCGTAAAATTGCCAATAAGGCAGTAATTACCGGTGGTGACCGTGCGGATATACAACTGGCTGCCTTGGAAACAGCAACAAAATGTTTAATTCTTACTGGTAATTTAAGACCGGATTCGTTAGTTTTATGCAAAGCAGTAGATTTAGGTATACCGATGCTTTCGGTTGCTTATGATACTTTTACGACGGTAGAATTGATTGAGGAAATCACTAAAAAGATACCTTTTCACGGAGCAAGAAAAATTGAACGGATGAAAGAACTGTTCAAGACAAAATTTGATTTCAAAAAATTTAAAACTCTCCTGGGGATATAATTGGATAACGGATGCAAACGGATTGTGGCAGATTCATACAGATGACGGATTTTGGCGGATTCATGCGGATGAAAGACCTTATCCGTCTGTATCTGCTATAATCTGTCTGAATCAAACTGTTTGAATAATGGTGAAAGGTAAAATAAGGAAAAGTTTAAAATTTTCTTTTCTTGACGGTATTTTTGCATCAGTGATGCAAGGTATTGCCGAGAATTATATTAATCCCTACGCTTTAGCCCTGCAAGCAAGTGCGCGTGAGATTGGTCTTTTGGTTTCAGTGCCAGGTTTAACTACAGCTATTTCTCAACTGAAAGCGGCAGATTTGACTGAAAGAATTGGACGAAAAAAAATTATTAAAGTAAGCATATTTTTACAGGTTTTGACCTGGTTACCGATAATTTTCTTACCCTATTTTTTCTTAAAAAGAGGTGACTACCTCAGTAGTTCTATTGGTTGGTTGATTTTTTTTGTAACTCTTTATGCCTTATTTGGGAATATTGCTGCTCCCGCTTGGGGAAGCATAATGTCCCAATATGTACCGATGACCAGACGGGGCAGTTATTTCGCTTGGCGGAATCGTATTTTCGGAACAGTTGCTTTAAGCAGCGTATTTCTTGCTGGATTTATTCTTACTCTTTTTAATCGAAAAAATCTAGTTGGTTTCACTATCATTTTTTCTTTGGCAATGTTTTCGCGTTTTATTTCTTGGATTTATCTTACTAAGTATTACGAACCTCGCTTGCATCCCAATCCTGATGCATATTTTACTTTCTGGGATTTCATCAAAAGGATTAAGGAAAGTAATTTTGTCAAATTTGTCCTTTTTATTAGTTTAATCAGTTTAGCGGTAAATCTGGCGTCACCGTTTTTTCCTTACTATATGCTCCGGGAACGGAATTTCAGTTATTTATCTTATACAATAATTATTCTTATCCCAACAGTGGTCACCCTTTTGAGTTTATCCCGTTGGGGTAAACATGCCGATATTGTTGGTAATTTAAGAGTAATTAAATCAACGGCAATGCTTGTTCCAATTATCCCGGTACTCTGGCTTTTCAGTGCGAACAAATTTTATTTAGTGGGAATACAAATTTTTGCTGGTTTCTTATGGGCAGGGTATAATTTATGTATCACTAATTTTATTTACGATGCAGTGAGTCCGGAAAAACGTGCCCGTTGTCTTGCTTATTTCAATTTTCTTAATGGTTTAGGTCTATTTCTCGGGGCAACTTTTGGTGGTTATTTACTTGAAAATTTACCGAAAATTTTTGGTTACCGAACTTTTAGTTTATTTTTAATTTCTGGGTTAACGAGAGGAATAATTGTCTTAACTTTTGTACCAAAAATAGAAGAGGTGCGGGAGGTGAAAACGATTAGTAGCCGTGACCTTTTTTTCAGTGTGATTGGCATAAAACCAGCAGTAGGTATCTCCGCGGATACTTTAAGATTAGAGTAAGAAAAATAACTAATAACTATTAAAGTATGAATTATGATTTATGAATGATGAATTATTCGGGAGGGGGGATGGCAAGATGATGAAAAAATCTAAATTTGCTATTGTTAGTTTGGTTTTAGGTATTTTTTCTTTTATCCAACTTTTTGGGTTAGAAAAAGGGATATTAGCAGTAATTTTTGGTTTTTTAGCTTTAAATGAAATTCAGAGTAACCCCGAGATGAAAGGTAAAAATTATGCTTGGGCAGGAATAGCATTGGGTACTCTATATTTAGTTTTGGTGATTACTTTATTAAGTGTAAAATTTCCGCAACTGAAAGAATTTATTCAAAAAATGAAGTAGACTGATTACAGTGATTTAAAACAACGATTACAGAGATGACCCCAAGGGTCATTCTGAGCGAAGCGAAGAATCTATGAGATGCTTCACTTTGTTCAGCATGACACCCCGCCGTAATCACCTTTGCTAATCGCTGTAATCAAGGGCGGAGCCCAAATGATTGAGATTGATGGTAGTTATGGTTCCGGTGGTGGACAGATTCTCCGTACCGCGATTGGTCTCTCCACCTTGACTGGTAAACCTTGCCGGATTGACAATATTCGTGCCAGACGTGGTAATCCGGGGTTAAGAGAACAACATCTACAAGCAATTTTAGCGGTTAATGACCTTGCCAAAGGTAAATTAGAGAATGCAAAATTAGGTTCTCAGGAAATAACTTTCTATCCCGGTGAAACTTTACTTGACACATTGAAAGCGATACGGTTAAAAATTAACATTTCTACCGCTGGTTCAATCGGTTTAGTTTTACAGGCGTTACTTATCCCGGCGACACAGTTACTTTCTTTAGAGATCGAAATTATTGGTGGAGCAACCTGGGGTAAATGGGCACCACCGTTAAGTCATTTAGAAAATATTTTTTTTCCTTTGTTAGCAAGATTTGGGTATCCGGTGCGGTTGGTCAGTTTGAAAGAAGGTTTTTATCCGAAAGGTGGCGCCGAAGCAAAAATAATTACCAGTAAGGCAAGATTTGTTCCTTTAAGATTAACCGAATTAGGTGAAATTCGTTCCATTCGTGGAGTTTCGCTTGCTTCACTTTCCTTAAGAGAACAAAAGGTTGCGGAAAGACAAAGAGATGTTGCTGAACAGGGACTGGCAAAATATTTTAAGATTCAACCGTATATTGATGCTAAATATGTTCCCGCAAACTGTCCGGGTTCAGGAATACAACTCTGGATAAATACAACAAAGTCAATTTTAGGTGCTAATGCTTTAGGTGAGAGAGGTAAGAAAGCGGAAACTGTTGGCGAAGAGGCGGTAAATAATTTAATCAGAGAATACGAATCCGGTGGAGCACTTGATTCGCATACTGCCGACCAGGTTTTACCTTATTTAGCTATGGCTGGCGGCGAAATAAAAGTAAGTAAAATTACTGACCATTGTAAGACAAATATTTGGGTAATAGAAAAATTTTTACCAGCAAAATTCGCAATTGAGGATAAAACCATTTCATGTGTAAAAGGTTAAGATTACTTGGATTTACATTGCTAATTCTTATTTTAATGCAGATGAAATTACCTGCTGAAGAAATCAAAAATCTTAAAGTAACGGTAAAAGATTTTATTAGTTTAACTTGGGATAGTCCCGGAGGGGATACCCAAGGTTATGACCTTTATCGGAGCAGTTCCCCGGATATTCGCGGTGATTACCTCGGTAAAAAGATTAACCGCAAAATTTTACTGAGTAATAAATATACTGATTACTCTGCCGGAACTGGTAAAATTCATTATTATCAAGTTTATGCTTTAGATAAAGAGAAGAATCTGGTCGCTTTTTCTACACCGGTAGCCGGATATATTTCACCTTTCTATTCGGTAAATATTTGGACACCAACCGCTTTCCAAAGTAAAAAAGTGGCCGGTGAACATTTGGTAAGAACAAAATATCTTTTTGCAAAAAAACCAATTTTCGGCTTAAATGTTGACTTTGTAACCAATTATTATATAGGAAGATTATTTGGCAAGAACAATCCTAATGACCGCTGGGAAAAGGACAGGTATGATTATATTACCCGAGTTGGTATTTGGCTCTTCACGATTGATGGGAAAGTAATTTTTCCTTACTTAGAAAAAAAACTTTTTTCTCTTGCTTGCGGAGCAAGATATACTTTTATGTATAATGATAAACCGGCACCCAGTCCTGGCGGAGGACCGGAATTCGTAATCAAGCCAGAAAAAAGTATAGGTTTACAAAGTAATTATGTAGTTGTGACAAAAGTATTGCCAAGAATTGTTTTTCATTTCGGGACAATCTTGGGTAGAGAAGAGGAAATTATTCCCCAACTTTCGGAGTATGTTCTGAAATATCTTGCCGGTGAATGGAAAACAAGTAAAAATATCATTTTCTTTGGATTAAATACACGTCTTATCCCGCGAATAAATTTAAAAATTGAAGCTATTCATCCACTGGATAATCCACTTCAACCGTGGCTTTTTAATCTTGATTTCGGGAGGTTTTTACCGGCAAATTTTCAACTTGCCTATTTTCGTTACAAATACGGTTGGGATATTTTAGGGTATTTCAATTTCCGTTATACTTTTTATCCACCCCAGAAATAAAGCTTGATTTCAGCGATTATCCATGGGATTACCCGACCCTCTGCCCCCCTGCTTTCTTGCCCGCCACCCCGACTTGCGTCGGGAGACGCGGGGGCAGGCAAAAGCAAGAAGGGGGGCGAGGACTCAGTCCCGGGAATGTTTTACATTCCACGGGGTAGCATGATTAAATCTCTTTGAGATTTAATCAATCGGTCCCCTGAAATTTAAAAAATTTCGGGGATTTTATCCCGGGAATTCTTTTGAATTCCACGGGACCCCTCGGGCAGTCCGCCTTGGCGGGCTGGGTTATGAAAGGCGATTACAATGATTAAACAAATATTGGTAAATCTGTGTAATCTGGTTTTTAATCTGTGTAATCTGTGGTTATGAAAGATGAAGACATTAATTCTTACTGCTGAAGAAATTAGAAAAATTATTACGGTTGAAGAAGTGATTATTGCAGTTGAAGATGTTTTTCGTCTGCAGGCGAAAAAGTTAACCTTGATGCCGGCAAAGATATATTTACCAATAGAGAAATATCGGGGTGATTTTCGGGCAATGCCAGCATATGTGGAAGGGTCCGCAGGTATCAAATGGGTGAATTCTCACCCAGGAAATCTAAAAAAAGGTCTTTTCCCTTCAGTAATGGCAGTCCTGATTTACAGTGACCCGGAGACGGGGTTTCCTTTGGCAATAATGGATGCGACAATTATTACTAACTATCGTACCGGTGCCGCCGGGGCAATTGCCAGTAAATATCTTGCACATAAAAATGTAAAAACTTTAGGTTTAATCGGTTGCGGAAAACAGGCAGAAACTCAACTTTTGTTTCACAATCAAATTTTTCAATTTATAGAAATTTATGTTACTGATAGAAATGAAGAGCGAATCAAAAAGTTTATTAAGAAATTTGCTAAATTACCACTGAGAAAATCTTCTTCTGAAAGAGTTGCCGGTTGTGATATTCTCTGCACAACTACACCTTCACGGGGACCGATTGTCCGTGCCGAATGGATAAAGCCGGGAACACATATCAATGCGATTGGTGCGGATGCACCGGGCAAGCAAGAGCTTGATTCAAATATAGTAAAAAAAGCAAAAATTGTTGTTGATGACTATGAACAGGCAACCCGTAGCGGGGAAATCAATATTCCTTTAAGTAAAGGAATAATTAGCGAAAAAAATATTCACTCTACACTCGGTGAAGTTATCGCTGGAATAAAACCAGGTAGAATGAATGATAAAGAAATAACCGTTTTTGATTCTACGGGATTAGCAATCCAGGATATTGCGGTAGCAAAAGTCATTTATGAGAAGGCAAAAAAACTAAAAATCGGGACGGAGGTGAATTTAGTTGGAGTGTAAAATTGGAATAATTGCCGATACACACGAAAATCTACCTTTAATTGCAAAAGCGGTGGAGCGTTTTAACAAAGAAAATGTGGAAGTTGTCTTTCATGCCGGTGATATTATTGCTCCGTTTACGGTAAAAGAATTTAGAAATTTGAAAGCAAAACTTTATCTTGTTTTCGGGAATAATGACGGAGATAAATTTCTTCTCCGTTCAAAATTTAAAGAGATTGGCGAATTTTATGAGACGAGATATGAAACCGAAATTAACGGACAGAGGATTTTACTTATTCACCAACCTGATTTTTTAGAACAACTGATTGCTTCCCAGAGATATGATGTAATTATCTACGGACATACTCACCAGATTGACCTGCGACAGGAAGGCAAAACTTTAATCATTAATCCCGGTGAAGGTGGCGGCTGGACAAGTGGTAAGCCTACCTGTGCGATTTTGACTTTACCGGAGAAAAAAGTAGAAATTATTCAACTTTAGAGAAATAGAAAAAGTTAAAAATATTTTTATGGAAAATATTGACAAAATTCATAAATGTTTTTATAATTTTTCTTGAAGGTAGTTAAGTTCTTTTCAATAATTGTAATTGTTATGGGGAATAATTGGGTCTGGGAATTATAATTAATTCTCAGAGGTTAAAATTTTTGATGGTCGGGCCGCCATCCAGAGTTGATTCTGGATGAGCGGCTTTTTTATTTGGTAGTTAATATTCACAAAATGTCTAACAAAAAATTGCTGTTAATTTTGCTGGTCGTAACCTTGTTCCAATTATTGGTTTTTGTCCAAAATTGTAGCAATTGGAAAAAACATTCGGTGGCCTACGCAGCAGTGTCACTTTCCGAACTAAAGAGGAGAATTATGTACAATACGCTGCCCGGCTATGGTAAGAAATGTTGGATTGGAGAAAATTATTATTTTATCTATAAATTTGATAGACCTCCTAAGATAGGAACAGCCATCTTAAAGGTTCAACTCTTTGATAAAAAGGGAAAACGAAGCACTGACCTTAGTATTCTCGGTAATTACAGTATGCCCTCAATGAAAGGTGCTCATGATTCGGGAGAACAATCTTTCAAAATGAATAAGAAAGCTGATTACCTCTTACCAGTAAATATAGTGATGCCTGGTGAATGGGAAGTTAAACTTACCTTTATGAATGGTAAAAAAATAATTTATCTCGGTAAATTTAGATTCAATGTCTAAAGCAGGAGATAGACCACTATGTTTAATCCATCACAGGATTGGCCAATTTACATTTTTATAGCCACATTTTTCGGGGCACTAATATACCTTATCATTATTGGTCACCGAACTGAAAAAAAGGGAAGACAAAATAAAAATTCTAATAAACAATAATTTATCCAAAAATGAGTTGATGAAAATGAAAAAGTATTATTTTCTTGTTTTTTGCTATCTGCTACTTGATATTTGTTTATCGGGTTGTCCGAAAAAACCGTTAATCAAACCAGCGGAAGTTAAACCACCAGAAATTAAACCTTCGCAGGTAAAGCCACCTGAAGTTAAAAAGCCCGAAGTTAAACCTCCAGTAATTGAAGAAATTCCCGAAGAAGTGAAGATAATTGAACCGGAAATACGGGAAAAAGAGTCTACAGTTATTCCTCAATTAAAAATAATGTATTTTGATTTTGACAAGTATGACTTACTTCCCGAGGCACAAAGAATCTTACAAAGTAATGCTGATTTCTTAAAGAAAAATCCCAACCTGAAAATTTTGGTGGAAGGACATTGTTGTGAATGTGGCACGGTGGAATACAATTTAGGACTTGGGGATAAACGAGCGAAAGCAGTACGAGATTATTATATTCAATTGGGTATAAACCCGGAAATAATTGCAACCATTACTTACGGTGAAGAAAAACCGATTTACAAAAATGTCGGTCCTCCGGATTCGCCAAAATGTGCATTTAACCGTCGTGCAGAAACGAAAATATTTGTTGAAAAAAGAGTAGAAAAATAAAATTTGAAGAAGCCTCCCAGAGAAAACAACTATTCTCAAAAAAGAAGTTCTTGACCTCCTTACTTGGTTATACCGGTGCCCCGGAAATACCGATAATCCCAATTTTGCAAATAATAAAAAATTGTAGTAAAATAATCCCGATGTTTATCTTCTTAGTCGTTGCTCTACTTATCGCTATTTTGGCGGTTATTTTTGCACTCCAGAATCCAACAAATGTAACGGTGACTTTTTTAACCTGGAGATTTGGAAGTTCTTTAGCTCTTGTATTGTTACTGACGTTTGCTTTGGGTGTGTTGTTGGGTTTATTGGCATCGGTGTCCGCAGTCATCAAGAGAAGTTGGACAATTTCAAGTCAAAAGAAAAAGATTGCCCAACTGGAGAAAAGTTTATCCGGCCTTCGTCCCGATGTTCATCGGGACTTCGGCGGAGTAGACCAAGAAAAAAGTGATTTGGGGAGGGAAGAGGAATGATAAAAGTTACACAATTGGTTTTGCCTTTGGGTTTACTCATAGGTGGACTTTTTCTGGGGATAATTTTTGAAAAAATTGTCCTTAAGAAACTCAGAAAAATTGCCCTCAAAACAAAATGGGTAGGCGATGAGATTATTATCAAGTCCCTCCATGGGACAACTACACTTTTCTTTGTTCTCGCTGGTATTTACGGGGCAATCTTTAACCTCCCGCTGAGTGCGAATCTGTCGAATTTTCTCCAGAAAGTTTTGCTGGTTGTGATTATTTTTTCGGCAACTTTAGTTTTAGCAAAAATTGCTGTCGGTTTTGTCAATCTCTACGCAGTAAAAGCAAAAGAAATCCTGCCCTCCACAACAATATTTGCAAATTTGACGAGGTTATTAGTTTTCCTCATCGGAATACTGGTTATTCTTCAATCCTTAGGGATATCCATTACTCCAATTCTTACTGCCTTAGGAGTCGGTGGACTGGCGGTTGCTCTTGCTCTCCAAGATACGCTCACCAACCTTTTTTCCGGACTGCATATTATTGTCTCAAGACAAATAAGACCGGGGGACTATGTGAAACTTGACACCGGAGAAGAGGGTTATGTTACCGATATAAGTTGGCGAAATGCAATCATCAGGGAACTTCCCAACAATCGGATTATTATTCCCAATTCTAAGTTAGCCTCCGCCATCGTCAGGAATTATTATCTACCGGAAAAAGAAATGGCGGTGCTTGTTCAAGTGGGTGTAAGTTATGATAGTAACTTAGAAAAAGTGGAGAAAGTGACTATTGAAGTAGCAAAAGAAGTGATGAAAGAAGTGCCGGGTGGGGTTCCCGAATTTGAACCATTTATTCGTTATCACACCTTTGCTGATTTCAGTATCAATTTTACGGTAATCCTGCGGGCGAAGGAGTTTGTTGACCAATACTTAATTAAACACGAATTTGTAAAAAGGTTACATAAACAATACAATAAAGAAGGTATTGTAATTCCCTTTCCAATCAGGACGGTCTACCTGTCCGGTCAGGATATGCAAGGAGAGAAAAAATGGGAATAGCGATTGTTATTGTTGCTGTAGGTTTACTTGTATTCCTTGCGCATTTATTTTCTGCATTGTTTGAAAGAACAAGAGTTCCCGATGTTCTCCCACTCGTCCTTCTTGGTTTCTTAGTTGGTCCAATTTTTGGACTTGTGCCTCCGGAAGCATTCGGCAAAGTTGGTAATGTTTTCACAAGTATTGCGCTTGTGGTTATTCTTTTTCAGAGTGGTCTCGGGCTTAATTTTTTAACCCTTCGTGAATCAATGATGCCGGGGATTAAAATTACAGTGGTCAACTTTATGGGAACAACCATTGTTGTATCTTTGTTCTCCATCTTTCTTCTCGGAATGTCGGTTTTAGAAGGGTTAACTCTTGGGTCAATTCTTGGGGGAACATCTTCAGCGGTGGTGATTCCGATGGTGAGTAAACTTCGTTTACAACAGGGTTCTCGGACAATGCTTCTTTTGGAGTCAACCTTTAGTGATGTTTTATGTATTGTGGTCACTATTGCCTTTATTCAAGCAATCAAATACCATGAACTAATACCGAGTTTAATCTTCGGGCAAATCGTTGCTTCATTTTTGCTGGCAACGGTAATTGGTGCATTTGCTGCTTTTTTCTGGTCAAATGTTCTTAGTCGGGTCAGACGGTTAGAAAATAGTACCTTTACCACTCCCGCTTTTGTTTTTATTGTTTTTGGTGTAACTGAGCTTTTAGGCTACAGCGGGGCAATTTCTGTATTTGCTTTTGGTATTGTCCTTGGCAATATTCAGAAGGTGCCACTCACAATATTTAGAAAGTTTGCTTCTTTACAACCGATTACACTCAATGAAACCGAGAAAGCATTCTTTTCCGAAATTGTTTTTCTTCTGAAGACCTTCTTTTTTGTTTATATTGGTTTATCTATCAGGATTAACCAGTTAATTCCGATTATTATTGGGTTGTTGTATACATTAGTAGTATTTGCTATACGAATTCCGGTAGTGCGTTTGTCAATGGATAAAGCACTGGGGAGATTAGACGCTTCGCTTGCTTCGGTAATCGTGCCTAAGGGGTTAGCAGCAGCGGTGCTTGCTTCTTTACCTCTTCAGGCAGGTATTGAAAAAGGGGTTATTATGCAGGATGTTACCTATGCAGTAATTCTTTTTAGCATTATCGCTACCACTATCTTAACCTTTCTGATTGAAAAAAATATTCTTCAAAAACCTTATAGTTCAGTGTTTTCAAAGTATGCCTCTGACTCAGTAGAAAACAATAATGAAACCACAACAATATCTTTATAAGCAAACAAAGTCATTTTTGATAACCCTTGGGCTGATGTTAGTAGTCTCTCTGGGGCTTATTGACTATTTAACAGGTCCCGAAATTGCATTCTCAATATTTTATCTTTTTCCCATTTTATTAGTTACTTGGTTCGTAGGAAGAAGTGTTGGGATTGTTATATCCATTGTTAGTGCTGTTGTATGGCTTTTAGCAGATTTATTAGCGGGGCACATTTATTCACATCAAATAATCCCTTATTGGAATATGTCAATGAGATTTGGTTTCTTTTGTATTACTGTCTTAATTATGTCCAAATTGAAATACTCCTTAGAACAGGAAAGAAACTTGGCACGGACAGACCCTTTAACCCAGGTACCAAATTCAAGACATTTTATGGAACTGGCTAATATTGAAATTAATAGGGCTGATAGATACAGACATCCTTTTACCTTAGCTTACCTTGACCTTGATAATTTTAAGTCGGTCAATGACCATTTTGGACATAGTGTAGGAGATACTCTCCTACTTTCTGTGGCGGATACGATTAAAAAGAGTATCCGAGTTGTAGATATTGTGGCACGACTCGCTGGTGATGAATTTGCCATTTTACTCCCGGAGACCGGATTTGAGTCAGCTCGGTTAGCTGTGCAGAGAATTCAAGAAAACCTTTTAGTTTGTATGCGGAAGAACGAGTGGCCAGTGACATTTAGTATTGGAGTAGTTACATTTGTAAAAATAGCATCTACTGTAGATGAAGCGATAAGAACGGCTGATACTCTAATGTATTCGGTAAAAAACGGAGGTAAGAACGGTATAAAGCATGAAATTTTTGGTGAAATCTCAAGGAAAGGAGAATAGAAATGCTTGTTAACGAAGTAATGCTTAAAGATGTGCTTACCGTACAGCCTACAACAACTTTGACTACTTTGCTTAAACTTTTTAAGGACTTTCATACTTTCCCCTTGGTTCCCGTGGTTGAAGAAAATAATCGGTTAGTGGGAATTGTTGACTTGAGAGATTTACTTAAAATATCCCAACCTTACAATTCGGTTTCTGGTGATTTGTTAAGAACACTTATCTCTCCGGAAGAAGAAAAAGATACCCTCCAAAACTTGGCTTTCATACGGAGTGACAAATTAATTCTGGTTAAGGATATTATGGAGACCAGTTTCTTCGTTGTTGAAGAAGATTTGTCTTTAGAAAAAGCATATTCTCTGATGAAATTAAACCAGAAAGAAAAAGTCCCTGTGGTGAGAAAAGGTTATTTGGTTGGTATCCTTACTCTCACGGATTTAGTTTTCGGTTTTTTTAAGGAAAAGGGTATGATTTGAAATGAATTCCTTGTTTGCAGTAGGGGCATTAATTATTTCAGGATTCTTTGGTGGTTTACTGGCGAGAAGAATCCGTTTCCCGACAATTAGTGGCTATATTGTTACCGGGATGATTTTGAGTTCGTCGGTGCTCGGGATTATTTCTAAAGAGATGGTTGGAGGAAAATTGACTGTAGTTACTGACCTTGCTTTAGGGATAATTGCTTATTTAGTTGGTGGCAGTTTGAACTTAAACCGATTAAAAGAGTTAAAGAAAAGTATCTTCTGGATAACCCTTTTTGAAGGTTTGGGAGCAATGTTTTTTACATTCTTAGTAGTTGGTTTGTTAAGTCCTTTTCTTTTGCGGCTCAATGCTAATTTTTTCCAAACTTATTTACCGATGGCAATCCTTCTGGCAGCAATCTCTTTACCTACCGCACCGGCGGCAACCGTGGCTATCGTTCGGGAATACAAAGCCGAGGGACCCTTGACCCAGACCTTGTTAGGTGTAGTTGCTTTGGATGACGCTTTGGCAATTATTTGTTATGCCCTTGCCGCTGGTGTTGCGGGAAGTTTTGTTGTGGCAACAAAAAGTATTCACTGGGCAACAGTGCTGGTTAATCCCTTGATTGAGATTCTTGGTGCTCTATTTTTGGGTTTAGTCTTGGGTTTTGCTTTGATTCAGGTTGTCCGGTTTGTTCGTAAAAGGCAGGAGTTGCTAATCTTGGTTTTAGGGACGATTTTACTTGGAAGCGGATTAGCAAAAATTTTACATCTTTCCCCCCTCCTTTTGAATATGAGTATTGGATTTATAGTGATTAACCGAATGAAATACAGTGAGCAGATGTTTAGCGTAATCAGTGATATTGAAGATGTAATTTTTGCCCTATTTTTCACCTTAGCCGGGGCACATTTTGACCTGAAAGTTTTAAAAGTTGCAGGCATTTTGGCAATTTTAATTGTTTTAGGTAGGTGTGCTGGTAAATTTGCTGGTGCACGGCTCGGTGCCAATTTTGCTGGTTCATCAGAAACAGTAAAAAAATATTTAGGTTTCGGGCTTTTGCCTAAGGCGGGGGTAACTGTTGGACTAATTTTTCTTGCCAAAGATGACCCACAATTTCAAATAATTGGCAATCTAATGGTTAACGGTGTTCTTGCCTCGGTGATTATTAACGAACTTATTGCACCGCCTTTGACTAAATATGCACTTTTTAAATCGGGCGAAGCAAAAGAAAAATGAAAAAAAATAACTTATTTGTTGTCTTTCACGGACATTTTTATCAACCACCGAGAGAGAATCCCTGGATTGAAGCAATGGAAAAACAATTTAGCGCTTACCCTTACCATGACTGGGATGAGCGAATTGCCTGTGAGTGTTATATCCCTAATTCTAACGCCCGAGTAAAAAACGAAAAAAATAGAACGATAGACATTGTGAATAACTACTCTTATATCAGTTTCAATTTTGGTCCAACCCTGCTCAGTTGGTATGAAAAGAGTTATCCTGAGGAATACCTCTGGCTTATTGAAGCGGACAGGATTAGCCAGAAAAACAACAATGGTCACGGCAACGCTATTGCTCAAGTTTACAACCATATCATCATGCCTTTAGCCAATCAGCGAGATAAAAAAACACAAGTTAAATGGGGAATTAAGGAATTTGAATACCGTTTTAAAAGAAAACTAGAAGCAATCTGGATTCCTGAGATCGCTTGCAATTATGAAACAATTAAAATACTCATTGAAGAGAAAATGAAGTTTATCATTCTTGCTCCCAGCCAAGCACAACGAATAAGACCGATAGGGAGAAAAGAATGGATTGATGTGAGCAGTGGCAATATTGACCCAAAAAGACCTTACCGATTTTTTCTTAAGGATAAAGAGAATAAAATTATTCCGGATAAGTTTGTTGACATTTTCTTCTATGACGGTCCTCTTTCCCGAGCAGCAGCCTTTGAAGATATACTCAAGGATTCAATTAAATTTGCTGACCGTATTGAGTCCTGTTTTGATAAAAAGTCCGACGAGTTACAAATTGTAAGTATTGTTACTGACGGAGAATCTTACGGACACCATAAATCGTTTGCTGATATGACCCTGGCACATTTGGTTAAATATGAACTCCCCAAGCGAAATATAAGGATAATGAATTTCGCTAACTTTTTGGAGATGATTCCCACACCAACCTGGGAAGTAGAAATAAAACCTGGCAAAAATGGTGAGGGCACTTCCTGGAGTTGTCTCCACGGGGTAGACCGCTGGAAGGATGACTGTGGATGTACCACTTTCAGTCAGCCTGGCTGGAACCAAAAATGGCGTGGGCAGTTAAGGAAAGCGTTAGATTTGTTAAGAGATGAGTTAGCAACAATCTTTGAAGAAGAAGGAGCAAAATATCTGAAAGATGTCTGGCGGGCAAGAGATGAGTATATTGAAGTAATTTTGGACCGTTCTCAAGGAAATATTGAAAGATTTATGCAGAAACATCTTAAAGTTGAACTAACTAATCAAACATTAGTAAATATTTTGAAACTTTTGGAAATGCAAAGGCATGCGATGTTGATGTATACAAGTTGCGGTTGGTTTTTTGCCGAAATCTCGGGTTTAGAGACAGTGCAGAACTTGAAATATGCTGCACGGGCAATGGAGTTAGCTCACGAATTGACTGGTAAGAATCTGGAAGAAAAATTCTTACCCGTACTTAAAGAAACAAAAAGTAATCTGCCTGAATTTGGTGACGGTTGGGGTGTCTACGAAAAATTAGTCCGACCATCAATCGTTACTGAAGAACAGACAATCAGCCACTACGCAATTTGTCTGCTTTTTGAGCAGGCGGACGATATGGTTTGTCACTACCGGATAGAAAAAATAGATATATTCCGTAAGGAATTAGCAGGCACAACCTTATTATCCGGGCACCTTAAACTTACCAGTGGAATTGTTTTGGAAACCGGTGAATTTATTTTTTTACTTCTTTATCTTCCTGACCAAAAGATATTCTGTTTTGCCAGCGATTTTAAAACCGAAGACGGATATTTAGAATTGAAAAAACAGATTTTAAACCTCACTGATGAAGATTTACTCAAAGGGAAAATTGAAGAAATTAAAAATTCTTTCTTCCCGGGAGCAAAAACCTATACATTGAAAGATTTATTTACTGATGAGCGGGGGAAAATATTTTCAATTATGTTCAGAGATAAAATAGAAAAATTGAAAAGCATATACAGTGAACTCTGGGAGGAATATTTTCCTTTACTTGAAGGTTCCACTGACTTGGGAATTGCTATTCCTGATGACTTGAAAAAAGAAGTAGAAGTTACCCTTACCCGGAAAATCGTTTTAATTTCTGAAGAAATAAAGGAAAACTTAAGTGAAGAGAAATTGTCCTCTCTTGCTGACCTGCTTGGAAAAGCAAGAAGATATAATCTAAGAATAAACTGGACAGATTTTGAAAAAAATATTAAAAAAATCATCCTTAACCGGGTTGAGGGTATCACCAAAATGTCTGAGATCAGTCATATAAAAGTTCTCAGAAAAATATTTGACTTGATTCTACCCCTTGAGTTAAGTTTCTGGCGTTATGAAACCGAGAACCGGTTATTTCACTTTGTGCAAGTGCAACTCTTACCCTTAATTGAAAAAATGAAGAAAGAAAAAATTGACCCGGGAAAGTTATCTTTTATTGAAGAATTCCTCACTTTGGTTGAACTTTTGGGTTTTGAAACTAATTATTTAAAGAAAGAAATAGAAAAATTACAGAAACGACAAAATGTATTGGGCTAATTTTTTACATATTTATCAACCACCGACACAAAAAGAAGAAATTGTCAGAAAAGTAAACGAGGAATGTTATCGTCCGTTGGTAGAAACACTTAAGAAACATAAAAATGGCAAAATTACCTTAAACATAAATGCTTGTTTGACTGAACAACTTATTCGTTACCACTTTTATGATGTAGTTGATGGTCTGGGAGAATTAGCACAAAATGGGCAAATAGAATTTACTGGAAGTGCAAAGTATCATCCGGTTTTACCTTTAATTCCCGAAGAAGAGGTGGAAAGACAAATTGAGTTAAACCAGAAAAGTAATGAGAAATATTTCCGAGGCGTTTATAAACCTAATGGTTTTTTCCCACCGGAAATGTGTTACAGCAGAATTGTTGCCGAAATTATTAAGAAATTAGGTTTTGAGTGGATAATCGTTGATGAAATTTCTTATAATGGTAAATTAGGACAATATGAGAACGACCATCTTTATTTTGTTGAAGCATTTGAACCATTGAGAATATTTTTTAAAGAAAGAAAAATAAGTGCAGCAATAACTTACGGAAAATGCAAAAATCTTGTAGAGTTCAAAGACCTAAATAGAAATATCCTCACAAAAAATATTTATCTTTTGACCGGTACCGATGGTGAAGTTTACGGTCACCATCGACCGGGACAGGAAAAATTGCTCATTGAAGTTTTTGAGAACAGTGATATTCAAACTTGCACAATTTCTGAACTGGAAACTTTTTTTAAAAAAACTAAAGCAACAAACCCTGTGTCTTCTTCGTGGAGCACATGGGAGGATGAAATAGAGCAAAACATCCCTTATCCGCAGTGGGATTATCCCGGTAACGAGATTCATAAGATACAATGGGAACTGGCAAAATTGGCAATTAACCTTGTCAATAAAACGGAAAAAAAGTTTGGTCGGGATGAAAGTTGGCAAAAAGCACGCACTCTTCTTGACGAAGGATTACATAGTTGCCAGTGGTGGTGGGTTAGTTGTCGTCCCTGGTGGGACACGCAGATGGCTGACCGTGGGGCAGAAGTTTTGAGTCAAGTGATTCTTAATCTGAAAAGATGTGAAATAGCAGATTCAGTAATTGAGAAAGCAATCAAATTAAAAGAAAATATCCACAATTTAGCGAAAAAGTGGCATCTCAGTGGTAAAGCAAAGAAATTGCAGGATGAATATATGAAATCCCACGGAGATGTAACCAGTTTGTTAACTTTTGGGTAAAAAAAGAGTTATCAAAATGGAAAAGAAAAAAGTAAATGTAATTATTTGTTTTCACGCTCATGAACCTTTATGGGACTTACCGGCACAGTTGCAAAAAACAGTTGAGGATTATCGTGTTTCCAGTGCTTTAGTGCCAGAAAATTATCTAAGAAAAAGGATGACCGAAGTAAGAAATATTTATCGCGACCTTTTGTCGTTTATCTCAAGATTAAATATTAAAGTCGCGGTTGATTTCACTAACGAATTACTTTTCCAGTTGGAAAAGGAATTACCCCAGACTTACGATACGCTCCGTAAGTCCTATCAGTCGGGAATTCTTTATCCAATCTACACAATGGCACATCATACTCATTCGGTTCTTTTAAGGGAAGACGATTTTATTGAAGATTTTGAAATGAACCGCGAATTTCTCTATAAAAAGATGAATGTATCTCAACCCGGTTACCCGGGTTTCTTTTTCACCGAATGTTCGGTGGAACGGAAATACTTAAATCTTCTGCATGAGAGAGGTATAAAATTTATTCTTTTCCCTCATTTAAACCCACGGAAGACAGAATACACTCTTGAAGACCCAAACTACGATTATCAGTATTTACCCTTTGCGGTAGATAACCTTATTGCTTTACCAAGACATTTTGTGGTTTCACAGGAAATCTGGCGACCAATCACTCAAATTTATCCCGAGAAGGTAAAATATCAAGGTTATCTCCTCGGAGAGTACTATGTCTTTGATAATGAATACAATGAGAAAAAATATCTTCCCTTCCTAAGCAACGAAGAAGGGGGTATAGAAGAATATGTAAGTATACTCCGGAAAGCACTTGAAGAATGTCCTCCGAACGGTCTTATCCTTTACTTGCAAGATTTGGAGTTGATGGATTTCGGTGATGTTGCTTTAAGAATCTTAGAAAATTCCTGGAGAAGAATATTAGAAGATGAAAAGTTTCAGATTAACTTTGTTACTCCAGATGAATATATTGCTCAAGAAGATTTAGCCAATAAAAAACTGCCGGGGATTGGTTTCCGGCAAATCTCTTGGGCACCGGAAATTAGACTTGTTTTACGTTTTGATGGACACTATCCACCATTAGAAGCAAAGGAGGTTAACGGAACGGATATCGTCCCGCAGATATTTAAGAAATATCCTTTCATCTTTTGGCAGATGGGTTCTTACTATATAGAATTTTTTGAATGGTTAATTGAATCCTGCGGTTTTCCCTTAACCGTGGGAGTAAGTTCTATTCTTATTGCTGAAGAAGGGTATCAGTTAGTTCGCTTTCCCTATTACCAAAGAATTCCAATGCATTTGCGTCTGATGAAAAGAGCATGTAACTGGGGCTGGCGACCGGATGAAGGAAGAACTAAACGAATATATTTAAACGGTTTTTTCATTGCTGATTCATTGCTTCTTAATCTTAAGTTTTATCCAAAAAAATTTTCCCCAAAGGGTTTCGTTAGAGGACAAAAAACTCTTCAAGCAATAGGTAAATATGCTGAAATTTCTGCCGAGATGAGAATCGCCTATTTGAAATTTGGATTGAAAAGATTAGAGGACGAAAAGAAAATTGACCCCGGTGATGCATTAATTGGACTGGACTATGCTGATAATTTCAAACAACAGGCACTTACCGGTTTAGAAAAAATAAGATTAGCCCTTAAAGAAATTGAGGAACAGGGAGAAAAGAAAGAAAATTTCCTAACCATCCTTACGGAAACAAGAGAATTTTGTCGGAATATGTTCCTCTCTTTAGAACATATTCAACGTGCCTGGGGTAAAGGTGGAGATATAGATTTTCTGGTAATGAATATGTATAAGTACCTTTATGATGTAATTCCACCAAAAATATTCACCCTGCTTGAAGAATTAGAAAAGTAGAAACATACCAATGAGATTATTTATTATTTCAAATAGATTACCTTTCACTGCAGTTGAAAAAGAAGGTGAGTTAGAGTTTGAAGAGAGTGCCGGGGGTCTGGTTACTGGTTTAAGTGCCTATCTGGATTCACTGAAGGGTTCATCGCTCCGTCGCCAAAGCTCCGTCCTTCGTCCCGATGTTACAATCGGGACTACGGAGGAGGGCTATGGAGCGTCGGCGACTTTTGTAGCCCACGAACATATCTGGGTTGGTTGGCCCGGGATTACGGTTAAAGAGGGAAAGAAAGAAGAACTGAAAGAAAAAGCACTTTCTCAATTTAATGCTTATCCGGTCTTCCTTAGCGAAGAGTCAATGGAAAAGTTTTATCACGGATTTTGTAATAAAACAATTTGGCCTCTTTTTCATTATTTTCCTTCCTATGTTCTCTATGATGAAGACCTTTGGAACTGTTATAAAGAAGTGAATGAAACTTTTTGTGAAGCGATTACCCAAATCTTACAACCAGATGATATGGTTTGGATTCACGACTATCATCTTCTGCTTCTCCCTAAACTTCTAAGAGAAAAAATGTCGGAAATACCAATCGGATTTTTTCTGCATATTCCTTTCCCGGATTGTGAAATCTTCCGACTTTTACCAAGGAAATGGGCAAAAGAAATACTGAATGGAATTTTAGGTGCGGACTTGATTGGATTTCATACCCACGATTATACCCAGTATTTCTTAAGGTCAGTGCTGCGGATTTTAGGTTACGAACATAATCTGGGACAGATTGTTTTAGAAGACCGAATGGTAAAAGTAGAAACATTCCCGATGGGTATTGACTTTCATAAATTTTACAATTCAGCAGGTAGTTCACAGGTAGAAAAGGAAAAAGACGAATTTAAAAAAATATTAGGAAATTCTGAAGTAGTTCTTTCCTTAGACCGTCTGGACTATACGAAAGGTATTATTAATCGGTTAGAGGGTTTTGAATTATTTTTGAAAAAAAATCCTCATTGGCATAGGAAAGTAGTCCTACTTTTAATTGTTGTTCCTTCACGAGTAGGTGTAGAAAAATATCAAGAGATGAAAAATAGGATTGATGAACTTGCTGGAAGAATTAATGGTGAATTTGGGAGTATTGGTTGGACACCGATAATTTACCAATACCGGCATCTACCATTTCATACCTTAGTTGCTTTGTATACTCTTAGCCGGGTTGCTTTAATTACACCTTTACGGGACGGAATGAATCTGGTAGCAAAAGAATATATTGCTACCCGAACCGATAAAACCGGCGTCTTGATTTTAAGTGAAATGGCGGGTGCTTCTAAAGAACTTGGTGAGGCAGTGATTATCAATCCAAACCATCGTGAAGAAATTGCTGAAGCAATAAAAGAAGCATTAGAGATGCCTCAGGATGAACAAGTGAGACGTAATCAAATCATGCAAAAACGGTTAGAAAGTTATAATGTAATTCGCTGGGCAAATGATTTTACACAAGAAATACTTTCGCTCAAAGAGGAACAGAAAAAATTTAGTGCTAAGTTGCTAACCCCTCAAATAAAAGAGAAACTAATTAGAGATTTTGGGAAAGCCCAGCGAAGACTTATTTTCTTAGATTATGATGGGACACTTGTTCCTTTTGCCCCTACTCCGCAGATGGCAAGACCGGATGAAGAAGTTTTGATGCTCCTTAAGCGTTTTTCTGCTGATTCCAAAAATGAAGTGGTCTTAGCGAGTGGTCGGGAGAGACATAATCTTCAAGAATGGTTCGGTAATCTTAATCTTGACTTAGTTGCCGAACATGGTGTATGGATAAAAGGAAAAAATGAAGAGTGGAAACTGATAAAACCATTAACCAGTAACTGGAGACCACAAATTCTTCCCTTGCTTAAGAGGTATGTAGACCGTCTCCCCGGTTCATTCGTAGAAGAAAAAGATTATTCTCTTGTCTGGCATTATCGCCGAGCCGACCCTGAACTCAGTTCAATAAGAGCAAAAGAACTGATGGACGATTTAGTAAATTTTACGGCGAATATAGATGTCCAAGTATTGCAAGGAAGCAAAGTAGTTGAAATAAGGTGTGCAGGCGTGAACAAAGGCACTGCGGGTATGTATTTTCTTTCCAAAGACAATTTTGATTTTATTTTGGCAATCGGTGACGACTGGACCGATGAAGATTTATTTAAAGTTCTTCCTGAAACTGCCTATTCAATCAAAGTCGGACTGTCTTCCTCCTATGCCAAGTTTAATCTCCGTAATTATGGAGAAGTTCGTCATCTACTTGCTCAATTGATAAAAGAATGACTTAACTTTAGGAATAAGCATTTTCTTATTATTTTTTAGTAGTATTTTTTCAAATCATTAAAAAGGGAATTTCTATATCCAAACTTAAAAGAGTTTTTCAACAGTGCGGGTTAAAATCATATAAAATGTGAACATCATTAGTATCGAAAGATATTTTAGCAAACAGAATAAAGTATTATTACTATTAGTAAGTTATACTCTTGCATTATTTTTAGGTATTATAGATTATACCACTGGAACAGAAATCATTTTTCCACTGTTGTATCTCATTCCGATTTCTCTGGTTGCATGGTTTACCGGGAAACAAAATGGAGTTTTTATATCAATTGTATCCGGTATGATACTGTTTACAATCCGTGCAATGTATAAAATTCCTTATTCTGACTCACTAATTATTCTTTGGAGGTCCATCGGTAGAGTCGGTATTTTTCTTATATATAGTTATATTTTGTCTGAGTTAAAAAAAGCATTAGAATATGAAAAGGAAATATCCAGAATTGACACTTTAACCAAAGCCATAAATAGAAGAGCATTTTATGAATTGGCTGACAATGAAATAAGTAGGCTTTACCGATACAAACATCCATTTACTGTTGCATACATTGATGTTGATAATTTTAAATTGGTTAACGATATTTTTGGACATAGAAAAGGAGACCAACTATTACAATCTATAGTAAATATAATTCAGAAAAACATCAGAAATGTTGACACACTTGCTCGTCTTGGTGGTGATGAGTTTATTATTTTATTACCTGAAACTGGTTCTGAAAATGCTAAAATAACTATTAATAGGATTCAAAAATTTCTTTTAGATTTTGTGCAGGATAAAAGTTATCCAGTAACATTTAGTATTGGGGTTGTGACATTTCTTGATTTACCAAAATCAGTTGATGAAGTAATGAATAAGACAGATGAAATGATGTATTCTGCAAAAAAACTTGGGAAAAATACAGTCAAGTATGCTGTAGTTTCTGGTAATGTTTCAAAAGTTGCGTAGTTATTTGGAAGTTCGGAAACTCCTTAGGTAGATTGCTCGGTAGAATGTGCCCGCACTTGTAGAGTCTGTATGGGTATCGCAGGCACAGGTGACTTATTGGAAAGTGAATCCCGGGTAAAAAGAAAATGAGATTTTTTTTATTTGTTTTGTTAGGGATATTTTTTCTTGCCAGTTGTGCAAAGAAAGAAATTAAAGTGCTCACTTTTGCGGTGGGCGGTGCACCTAATGAGATAGATGTTTGGGAGAAATTTGTAGATGAGTTTGAACATAATTCAGGGATTAAAGTAAATATCCTGCGTCAGCCCACTGATACTGACCAAAGACGACAGGGGTTGGTTATTCCGTTGAAAGCAAGAAAAAGTGACCCGGACATATTTCTTATGGATGTTGCCTGGATTGCTCAGTTTGCCGCATCAGGTTGGTTGAAACCACTTGATGATTATGTTAAAGAAGATGGTATAGATGCTAGAATATTTTTTAGTAATGTGGTTAATCTGGCGGATAAATATAAAGGGAACTTAATCGCACTACCGGTATATGTTGATGGTGGACTTTTATACTACCGGAAGGATTTATTAAAAAAATATGGATATACAAAATCACCAAGCACATGGCAAGAACTTGTTGATTATTGCTTGAGAGTTCAAGGAGATGTAAGAAAGTACAATCCCGACTTTTATGGTTTTGTCTGGCAGGGTGCACAGTACGAGGGTTTGGTTTGCAACTTCTTAGAGTTTACCGGTTCAAATAATGGCGGAATTATTTTTGAAGATGGTAAAATATTGCTAAATCTGAGTGAGAATGTGGAAGCCGCGCGGTTTATGTGCGACCTCATCCATAAGTATAAAATTTCGCCAGCGAATACTTTTACTGAGATGAGAGAAGAGGAAGTAAGAATATTTTTCCAGCAAGGTAACGCATTATTTGAACGCAACTGGCCCTATGCCTGGGCATTGCATCAAAGTGATGACTCGGGAGTGAAAGATAAGGTGGGTATCGCACCGCTACCTCATTTTCGGTCGGGGAAAAGTATAGCAACACTTGGTGGCTGGCATATAGGTATTTCCAGATACTCCGATGCAAAAAAGGAATCGTGGGAATTTGTGAAATTTGTAATTTCATACGAAACTCAAAAGAATCTTACCTTAAAACTCGGCTGGAATCCGGCAAGAAAAGAGATTTACCAAGATAAGGAAGTAATCAAAAAGATACCGCATTTTGTTGATTTACGAACTATTTTTGAGAACACTTACCCCAGACCAAACCTGCCTTATTATACACAAATTTCAGAAGTGCTCCAAAGATCCTTAAATGCAATCCTTGCCGGTAAACTGTCAGCAGGGGTTGCTCTTAAGAAAGCCGAAGAAGAAATACAAAATGTTACCCAAAGGTACAGAGAAGAGTAAAGAGTTAATTGAGGCCTACAGTTTCATATCGCCACTTCTGTTATTTATCCTTTTGTTTATTTTTGTCCCAGTTGTGGGTACGATTGTTACGAGTTGGTTTAAAGCAACAACTTTCCTTAGTGAGAAATTTATCTTCTTTGAAAATTATCGCCTGTTGTTTAAGGATGTCAACTTCTGGCAATCGGCACAGTTTACTTTTTTGTTCATCTTGGTTTCTGTTCCAATAGAGTTATTTCTTGGAATTTTATTTGCTCTTGTTCTTAATTGCACAATACCGCTCAGAGGTTTACTGCGTGTCTGTGTACTTATACCTTGGGCGATTCCCGCAGCAATCTCAGCACGTATTTGGGAGTTGATCTATAACTACAATTATGGGCTACTGAATTTCTTGTTTATGAAGTTGGGAATTATTCCCAAACCGATAAATTGGCTGGGGACAAGTCTTGGAGCATTCTTTTCACTGATTATTGCCGATGTGTGGAAGACAACATCATTTGTGGCAATTATTTTACTCGCCGGATTGCAAGTAATACCCGAAGAACTCTACGCACAAGCACAGGTTGACCGGGCAGATTTCTTGCAGAGGTTTTACCGGGTAACATTACCTTTACTCAAACCAGCGATTATTGTGGTCCTACTTTTCAGGACAATTGATGCTTTACGGGTGTTTGATTTGATTTATGTAATTACCAGTGGTGGGCCAGGCGGCACAACAACTTCACTTTCATTATATGCGTATAAATATTTCGTCGGCGGAGATTTTGGATATGGATCCGCTCTTTCAGTTATCCTTTTTCTGATTGCCTTCTTTATGTCAATAGTATATGTTAAGTTGGCAGGATTCAGTAAAGAAATAGCATGAAGGAAGAAAGAAAAAAAATTATTTTAATCTTGCTTATATCAATTTTTATGTTAAGTTTTTGTCTGTTGCCAGTTATATACATGGTTATTATTAGTTTAAGCAAAAATCCTGACTTCCTGTCCGCAGAGAAAACCTTACGATTTACATTAAAAAATTACTTTGATGTCCTATCGGTTCGTTCATTACATTTTACGGATTATCTTAAGAACAGTATCGCTGTGTCAACGATAAGTGCAGCCCTGTCAGTATTCATTGCTGCTTTGGCTGCCTATTCTATAACCCGGTTAAATCTACCGGGTAAGGTAATTTTACTCTTCTTTGTGTTAGTAGTTTCTATGTTCCCCCAGATAAGTTTAGTAGGCTGGCTTTTCAAATTGATGGCCGAACTTGGCTGGATAAATACTTACCCGGCATTGATTCTACCGTATATCGGCTGGATTTTGCCGTTATCTTTATGGATACTTGTAAGTTATTTTTCACAACTACCAAAAGAACTGGATAAACAAGCATTAATTGATGGTTGTTCGCGCTGGCAAATACTTTTTAAAGTATTATTTCCAGTTGCTCTCCCGGGACTTTTTTCTACTTTTCTACTTGCATTTATATTTGCATTCAATGAATTTATGTTCGCCTTGATGCTCACTGCCGACCATAAGGCGCGAACTATACCTGTAGGTATTGCCCTTTTTCAGGGACTACATGGCGAAATACCCTGGGGCAATATTATGTCTGCAGCAACAATTGCCACCCTGCCGGTAATTATCTTAACAATTGTCTTCCAGAAGCGAATAGTTCAAGGTTTAACCAGAGGTGCGGTCAAAGGATGAAATTAAAACTTGGCAATTTAACGAAAAAATTTCTTTCAATCCGTGGTGAAGTTGTTGCTGTAAATAATATCAATCTTGAAATAGAAGATAAAGAATTTTTTGTATTACTTGGACCGAGTGGCTGCGGTAAATCCACATTGCTAAATTTAATTGCTGGTTTGGAAAAACCTACCAGTGGTGAAATCTGGTTTGCTGAAAAACTTATAGTATCAATGGAGAAAAAAATCTTTTTCACACCGAAAGAAAGAAATGTAGCAATGGTATTTCAAAGTTATGCGTTGTACCCACATTTGAGTGTGTTTGAAAACATTGCCTTTCCTTTGCGGATTATGAAAACAAAAGAGAATATGGTCAAGGAAGCAGTAAAAAAAGTTACCTCTACATTAGAAATTTTTGACTTACTTTCCGTAAAACCTGCGGAGTTAAGCGGTGGAGAGAAACAGCGTGTAGCAATAGCAAGAGCAATTGTTCGCCAACCAGAAATATTCCTTTTAGATGAACCTTTATCCAACTTAGACGCACAGTTGAGATTATCCACGCGTGCAGAGCTGAAAAATCTACAACGGCATTTAGGGGTTACTACTGTCTATGTCACCCATGACCAGGTAGAAGCAATGGCTCTTGGTGATAGAATCGCCGTGCTAAAAGATGGTAAAGTTGTTCAGGTAGGGACACCTGCAGAATTATACGAAAGACCAGCAAATACTTTTGTTGCCGCATTTATCGGTTCACCGCCAATGAATTTCATTGAAGGTTCTCTGTTTGAAGAAAAAGGAATATTTTATATAATTATTGATAATCTGAGAATCAAAATGCCGGATTCCAAGGTTTGGAATTTAAAGAGGCTAAAAAGCAAATCCTGTATTTTTGGCATTCACCCGGAAGATATTTATATTAGAAGAGAGAAAACAGTGCAGAATTTTAAAACAAGAATAATTTCTGTTGAACCGCTCGGCAGGGATATGATTTTACATACTTCATTTGGTGAACATAAAATTTTAATCCTGACAAAAGAAACCGAATTTAAAGAGGGAGATACGGTAAACATAGAATTCAACTGGCAGAAAACACATATTTTTGAAAAAAGTGAAAATGGCGAGAGGATTAATTAAATGGTTGGTCGGATTATCGCGACTATCCGGGAAATTAGGCTTGCTGATTTCGTAGATATCGGGATTATCGCTATATTTATTTATCTTGCACTGGTCTGGCTGGAGAGAGCACGGGCGCGATTTGTATTTATTGGGATAATCATCCTGGGTTCAATTTATGTAGCAGCGCGTCTCCTCGGTTTATATCTGACGACAATGTTTTTCCAGGCATTCTTTGCTATCTCCCTAATCATAATCGTGATAATCTTCCAGGATGAAATTCGTCATTTCTTGGAACGTATTGGTATCTGGGGAATACCACGGAGACGGCGTCATCCGGTCTCATTTAATTCAGATGTTGAAATATTGAGTAGCGCTTTGGTTAATCTTTCACGTAAACGAACCGGTGCCTTAGTGGTAATTAAAGGAAGAGACCCTTTAGAACGGTATCTGCAAGCCGGGGTTCCGGTAGATGGATTATTGAGCCAGATATTACTGGAGAGTATTTTTGACCCCAATGCCCCAAGCCACGATGGAGCAATAATTGTTGAGCGGGGACGGATTACGATGCTCGGTTGTTATCTGCCGCTTTCTACAAATATAGAAGAAATCAGTCGTTTAGGCACACGCCATGCGGCTGCCTTAGGAATAACCGAACATACCGATGTGCTGTCGGTTGTAGTCTCAGAAGAGCGTGGGACAATTTCCATTGCTGAAGAAGGCAAGATTAAACATTTGAGTGACCCTGCCCAACTCAAGGATATCCTTGAAGATTTTTATGAGAGAAACTTTCCCCGGAAAAAGGGAATAACTTTATCCGGTTTTTTAAGGGGGCATTCCTTAGAGAAGATTATTGCGGTTATTTTCGCTTCCGCTCTCTGGTTGAGTTTTGGCTATCGGTCGGAGATAGTGCGCAGGGATTTCGTCATTCCTATTGAATACCGTAATTTATCTCCTGATTGGATTATTGCCGAGCCTAAACCAAAAGAGACTACGATTACCCTGAGTGGTTCGGAGAAAATATTTAATCTCGTTGACCCGAAAGAATTTAAACTCTCCTTAGATATGGCAAAAGTTAAAGAAGGGGTAAATGAGTTTCCCTTGACAAAAGATTTGATACGCTATCCGGGCAACCTTTCGCTGGTAAAAGTTCAACCGGAGAAAATACGGCTCAAAATCTATAAACGAAAAGAGAAACTTTAATATAGAATGCGCGGACTTGAAGAAGCAAAAGATTGTATTTGCAAAGCAAAAAAAATAGCCATCTGCGGTCATGTCAATCCTGACGGAGATTCTATTGGTTCGCTTTTATCCTTGGGGTTGGGGATAGAAAAATTGGGGAAATGCGTATATATGCTCAGCCAAGATGCTCTACCTCAAAAGTATATGTTTTTACCAGGAGCAAGCCGGTTGATAAAAAAAATCAACAATCCTTTTGATTTAGCAATAACCGTGGATTGCAGCAACAAGGAGATGGTAGGCAAGACTTTTCAAATTTTGAAGAAAGCCAGAAATATATTGGAAATTGACCATCATGAATTTAGAAGACCCTTTGGCCAAATAAGGTTGATTGACCACCGGGCAGCAGCTGTAGGTGAGATGGTTTATCTATTTTTAAAAGAACTAAAAGTCAGAGTAACTAAAGAAATTGCGGAAAATATTTTGACCTCAATAATTGTAGAGACGAATTTGTTTCGTTTACCGGGGGTGAGACCCCTTACCTTTCAGACCTGCGCTGAACTGATAAAAACTGGTGTGAATTTCTCTAAATTAGCCGAGAGAATATATTGGTCAAAAACGAAAGAGTCCGCCATCCTATCTGGAATTTGTCTGTCAAGATGTAAATTTTTGCAAAAAGGAAGAATTGTCTGGTCAATAATCAGGAAAGAAGATTTTGCCCAAATAAGGGGTAAGGATTACGATGTTGACGCTGTGGCTAACGAGATGCGTTCTATAGAAGGTGTAGAAATTGTTATTTTGTTTAGAGAAAAAAATAAAAAGTTACTGAGAGTGAGTTTAAGGTCTAAAGGAGAAATTAATATTGCCAGTGTTGCCGAAAGATATAACGGCGGAGGACATTTTGATATGGCTGGTTGCTATATACCTAACAGCAAGAAAAAGATAAGAGAACTCTTATCTCTGACTGAGGGAATATTAAGATAAATGGATTCATAAAATGTCTGAACCATTTTATTTCTATACTCAATCTCGTCTGGTTAAATTACTTGGAATTAAGGCAAGAAACCCACTTGAACTATTGGAAGGACTGAAAAAAGTTCCTCTTTCTTCTATTTATTATCATACTCATCGATTTCTCCAACAGCATCATTATCTCTCTCCGGAACCACCAAACGATTTCGCTTACTGGTTAAGAAATATCCTTAATTTGGATGAATTGGGAGAAGCGATTGCCAGCGTGAACATTATTAGTTTCCGAAATATGGAAGAATTAAGAAAAGAGTTTATCAAAATTTTAGATGGATATATTTCTAAAGGAAAACCTGCTGTTTACTGTCCCGAGGGGCAAGAATTCCATTTTATGAGTTGCGCAACATTTGTGTTGCCTAAAAATTATATTGCTCACAATTTGAAGGAATTTGTAGAAATACTAAATAAAGTAAGCATAAATTCGCTCTATTTTCATATTTTTGAAGCAAAAATGCGTTTAGAAAAAGAAGAAAACGACTTTACTGCTTGGTTTAAAGGAATAGGTGAAGAAAAACTTGCTGAGGAACTTTCCCGATTGGACCCTTATACAATTACTTTGGAAGGATTGAGACAAAGAATTATCAGAACGGTGAGGAAGTATGCCCGAGATTAGAGATTACACGTCCGTAGTAGGACAGGGTGTAGTTGACGAATTGTATCTTCTGGCTGAAAGATTAAAGGGGAAAGTGGTTCAAAATATTAACTCCACTCCGGTTGGTGGCGGTGTAGCCGAGATTCTTACGAGAATGGTTCCACTTTTAAGACAATTAGGAGTTGATACCAGGTGGGATGTGATTAAAGGCGATGAAAAATTTTTTAGTATTACCAAGAAAATGCATAATGCTTTACACGGAGTCAATGTGGAAATAACTCCTCAAGATTTGGAATATTTCCTTCGGATTAATCAGGAGAATGCCGAAGAGATAAATTTTGCCGGAGATATTATTTTTGTTCATGACCCCCAACCGGTCGCCTTGATTGAGAAGAAATTCACCAACGGCGGAGGCAAAAAATGGGCCTGGAGATGTCATATTGATTTTACCGAACCAAACCCAGAGATTATGAATTTCTTGAAATCCTATATTGAAAAATATGATTGTGCGGTATTTTCCGCTCCTGCATTTGCGCGAGATTTAAGCATTTCTCAGATGCTCATATCCCCTTCAATAGACCCACTAAGCGATAAAAATAAAGAATTACCCGAGGAGACAGTTAATTCTGTGCTTGAACAATTTGGTATTGAGAAAGAAAGACTGATTGTGACCCAAATTTCTCGTTTTGATTACTTGAAAGACCCGCTTGGTGTAATAGAGGTTTACAAGAAAGTTAAGGAGTATACTGATTGTCAACTTGTTCTTGCCGGTGGTGGCGCTACTGATGACCCGGAGGGAATAAAAGTTTTAGAAGAAGTGAAATCAGCGGCGGCTAATGACCCGGATATCCATATTCTTTTTCTTCCCCCGGCAAGCGATATAGAAATCAATGCTCTTCAAAGAGCGTCTACAGTTGTCTTGCAAAAATCATTGAAAGAAGGTTTTGGTTTAACCGTGGCGGAGGCATTATGGAAAGGAAAGCCGGTTATTGCCTCCAGCGTTGGGGGCATTCCCCTGCAAATAACTCATAAATACTCAGGAATTCTCACCTATACCATTGACGGAACCGCCCACTACCTGAAACAACTACTTAACGAACCGGATTACGCAAAAAAACTTGGTGAAAACGGGCGAGAACATATCAGAAATAATTTCCTGATCACCCGTCATATCCGGGACTACTTACTCCTTTTCCTTTCTTTATATTCCGAAGGTGATGTGTTTTATCTTGGTTAGAAATCTGTAATTTGTAATCTGCAATTTGGAATTCTGAAAATGGCAAGAGTAGCAATTCTTAAATGCGATAATTATAAGTTAGATGAACTAAAAACAAAAATTGAAAAGGTTTTTTCTTATTTCCCTCAAGTGGTAAACGCAGATGAAAAAATTCTGCTTAAACCGAATCTACTTTCTGCACATCCAGCGGAGGAAGCAGTAACTACGCATCCCGAATTTGTTCGTGCAGTAGCAAAGAGAGTAAAAAATCTTGGTGCTCAAGTGAAGATTGGTGATAGTCCTTCAGTACCGGTAACTAAAGAAACGGAAAAGATAGAAAAATTATGGGAAGTAACCGGGATGAAAAAAATTACTCAAGAAGAAAATGTGGAATTAGTCAACTTCGCTAATTCCGGGGTGAGAGAATTCCCCAGTAAAAATTCTTTCTGGAAGAAAATTTACTTAAGTAATATTGCTTTTGAAGTTGATGGAATAATTTCTTTACCAAAATTGAAAACACATAACTTGATGACCTTCACTGCCGGGATAAAGAATCTCTATGGGTTAATTCCAGGAATGATTAAAGCTGACTATCATCGTCTTGCTTACAATCCTCGGCTGTTTGCGGAGTTATTAAGTGAAATATTGGTAATAATTAAACCGCGCTTAACGATTATTGATGGAATAATCGGTATGGACGGCAACGGTCCGGTAACCGGCAGGATCAGAAACTTCGGTCTAATTCTTGCCAGCGATGATGTCGTTGCTTTAGATGCGGTAGTTTGTGAAATCATTGGGCTAAAAAGAGAATATGTTCCTTTACTTAAATTTTGTGCGGAGAAAAAACTGGGAGAGACGAATTTAGAAAAAATTGAAATTATTGGAGAAAAGTTAGAATCCTGCAAGATTAAAGATTTTCTTCTCCCACCCGTACATCTACTGAGTTATGTGCCTCAAGAAATAGCCGATATTTTAACCAATTTTATTTGGTTTAGACCGGGAATTGATAGAACAAAATGCCAACTTTGTATGAAATGTTTTGAAACTTGCCCAGCGAAAGCAATAAAACGAAATAAGAAATATCTTTGGATTAACCACAAGGAATGTATAAAATGTTTTTGTTGCAGTGAGGTCTGTCCTTACCGAGCAGTAGAAATAGAGACCAGTCTCGGGATGAAACTGGTAAGAATCTTGCAATCTTTGGAATGATGTTCTGTTTTTTTGGAGCAAGTGGAGTTAATTTTTTTATTGGTAATGTAAAATATATTATGTAATTTTACTTTGACAGGTT
>DHVG01000023.1 GCA_002412545.1 Elusimicrobia bacterium UBA5214
GAGCATTAGCTACTGGATTACCAAGATAATCGGTCACAGTGCCGGAAATATAAGCAGGAACTCCATAGTAATAGTTTAGGTAACCGTTCCAACTTCCTCCAGTGCTGAATGCTCTAATTCGTAAGTAATAAGTTTGAGTGATTATAGGAATGTAAGAAAAACTAAATTGAACATTCCCACCGGAATCATCATCGGCTACTACTCGAACAGTTCCACTGGAATCACTATACAATTCTCCGTAATTGTCGCCAGAACCACCTATCGTGTTAAAAGCATAAACATAGCCAGTGGTAAGATAAACAACGAACCAGTCATAAAGATCGGTGGCACTTAAAGTATGAGGTCCGTGTTTCTGTTGAGTTGTTGTTGGAATGATAAGTGTTCCGTTAATGGTAGTATCATCTAATGGGTCCCAACTATCGCCTTGAGCATATAAGTAACAAGGATGAATAGAAAACAGAATACATAAAAGTAGGACCAACATAAGAAATATGTTTTGCTTCTTCAATTGCTATTGAGAACTACTTATGACAATTTGAACATTCTTTAGTAGCTTTAATGATGTTTTCTTTCTCTGTAGGTTTTGTTATGTGTAAACTTCCCGGTCCATGACAACCTTCACAAGTGACATTCTCAAATTTCTTATTCACTTCCGTACTCTTTTCAAGTGAATAACCACCTGTTTCAAAAGCAGTGGTATGACACCTTAAACAGTCCGAATTTCTCAGGTCGGCACTTTGAAGTCTTGCAAAAACCACTGAGTGTTTACTCGCTGCCCAAACTGCATATAGTTTTGCGTGGCACATTTTACATTTGTCACTTCCGGTATAAGTTGCTCCTTTTTTGACCAGGTCAACGGGACCTACTATCTCCGCGGATAAGGAAATGATTTGTGCATAGAAACTAAAAATAATTAATCCACTAACAAGCAAAACTTTTTTCATTGGAAATCAATACCCAGATTCATAATCCGGTAGGGAACCTTCTCAAATGCTGAAATAGGAAAAGTTTCAAGAATCATCACCAAAACAAACAGGATTATATACATCATTTAAGGGATAAGTAAAAAACGACAATTGAGAAATACTGAAAAATTAAACACATCACCTATTTTGTTAGTAAGTTTTCCTGTCCAGTATTCCTGATTAGTATCAATTCGGAAAGAACCTTCAGAGTATCTGACGACATGATAACTACACTCAAAGCCAAGAGTAAAAATTTCTGTTAGCTGCCATTCAAATCCTCCTTCTACCGGTACCCCTACTACCCGAACTGACATAGTAATCTTATCGGTTTTGTCATAGGCCGATATGACATACTGTCCAACACCAAAAGCAAAAAACGGTTTTGGAATATGTTCGTCCCCAAAGTAGTACCTGACTTTAATGCTGGTTGCACCAAAATGCACTGTATCAAATTGATAGATTTGTTGGCTAATTGGGTGAATTATCCCGAGTTTACCTTTTGTTTTATGCGGTCCGGTAGCAAAATAAGTCATACCCAATGATATTTTCTTCCCACCAAGTCCCCATCTTAGACTGTTCATTGAACCTGCTGGTTTAAGAGATAAGTCCCCAGTAAATATATTATAATTTGGTCCAACTCCTATATACATGTGCCATATCCGTGTATACCATGTTTTAATAGACCGTCTTTCTCTATATTCTTCCGCAAAGATTAAGGACGAAAATAGCATTTCAGCCAGCAACAATAAAAATAAAACTTGTTTCTTGTTTGCACTTACCATCTAAAATTTCCAGTAGAAATGAATAATCGGGGAAATATGAATTTTCTTCTCAAAGAGAAAAGAACCTAAACCCAGTTTGTATTTATAAGTTTTTTTCGGATGAAAATATAATGCTATTCCAGTAGACCAAACATTCAGAACCGAGTTATTGCTGATTTCCAGCAGAAGTCTTCTGGATGACTTACTAAGTTTCTTTTCCAGCCCAGCAAAAAAACCCAAATTGCCTATTCCGGTGTGAAATACTGTGATTGAACCTAATTTTCTCGCTACAGCAACCTGGTAACCGTAGGAATCGTACATATCAAAAGAAGAAGAGCGATAAGAATCATCACTTCTTCTCTCACGTATTACCAAAAGGGAGTCCATTTTCCTGTAGAGCATAAGTGAAATCACCCAACGCAAAGTTTCTTCGTTTACTTTTATATAAGTCCAATTCTGTCCAATTTCCAGAAATGAATCACGACTAAAACTAAGTTCTATTCCACCTCTACCACCGATTTGGATTTGGTCTGTCCAACCATACTCAAAACCAAGAAGAGAAATTATATATTCTTTCTTTTTCAAATTATAAGCAGTATGATTAAAAACAAGAAAAGTAAGATTCTCCTCAACTGACATTTTACTAGTCTTAATTTTACAAATAAGAGAAGTGAGGGGTTCTTCAACTGGCTCTCCAAATTTGTATTTTGCTTCTACCCCTATATAATTTCCATCAAATTCAAATTTTGGAGTATATTCATATGTTAGTTCCCTATTCATACCAAAAAATTTCATTTTTTCCCCTGATGTAGGAATATTTGCTTTGATATAACCATAATTTATTCCGACCAAAAAATATCCTACCTGATAGCTCAGACTACTGCCAAATGAAAAACCTAAACCATTTCCATTATAATGTGCAATTTGTTGCTGCAAATAGATTCTATAAGTATTTGGATCGGTAAGATATATCTTTGGTTGAGCATCTCCACTAACAAAATATTTATCTATATTTATATCCGCTGTAATTCTGTATCTCTTAAAATATTGTTTTTTTATTTTGAACCCTACATAAGTTTTAGTCAGAAAATAGGCATCAAACCAATCAATAACACAAGGGTCATCTTGAAGCCCTCTGTTATAAGATTCACAATAATCAGCACCGCCACCATCTCCCCATTCAATTCCCAAACCAAGCAATGTATTAAAATTTTTATACTTCAAGAGTTCATAATTTGTTTCTATCTTGGCTGTTGAAAATCCCCTTTGCGATTCAATCCTTTTCCAATCCTCCGGCTTTGGCGGATTTATAAAGATTTTTTCACTTAAAATGTCATCATTCAACTTTTCATACCATTTTTTCATTGGGTTAACATTGTAATAATTATTCCAACCAATCCCGATTTCGAATTTCTTCAGATATTCCTTTATTCCTGCATTTGCAATGCTCGGAATTATTAATAATGCAAACAGATACAGTAAGGTATTTTTTTTCATAGTATTGCAATTTTTTCAAATTCCGTTTTCCCAAGATTCATCTTATTATCCACCCCTTTTAGGACAATAAAAAAGGGGCACATATTCCCCCTTCGTTGAAACTACGGCGGACAGGCGTTATCGGCAACTAACGAGTAAACCCCGCACCTTTTACTCCGCACTTACACGGGAATGCAGGGTTTATTGTTAATCTCTTTTTTAACTCCTGATACGCCTTACCAAAATGTTTCAATCTTTTTTCTCTAATCCGTGCATCTCGTTCAATTTTATAAGCTTCATAATATATTAACTCTAATTGGCGACGAGATGCTGTTGTAAAAACTTTGCTTTCATTATGTTCTTTTAGACGCTTATTCAAATCATTAGAAGAACCAATATAGAGTTTATTGTCTCTTTTGCTTAAAAGAATATAAACATAATGCATATTGTAAAAAGGTGCGGGGTAAATCCGATAGTGACTGCCACCCATTCCGCCTTACGGCGGAATGTGACAGCCTTCTCCTTACTTCAGAGTTAGATGGGCTTTCCCCATCTTTAAGGAAAGGCTTTACCCCATTAGTCCGTCTCAGGCGGACTAACGGGGTGAACTAAAAAAACCTTCTTAAAAAATCAAAGAACCTTTAGTTACAAAAATTTTTTGAAAAATGATTATTTTATCCTTAATCTCTTGGTATTAAATAATCTCTAAGAAACCTTTTTTATAATCTATTACAGTTCTAAAATGAGTCAGAAAACTCAATCCCAAAAGTCCATCCACTTCTGCTAATTCTGGGACATCAAGACAAACTACCTCTACATTTTTACAAGATAAATTGCTTATTGATAATTTTTTAACTCTAACAAGAGGTGCTTCAATTACACCATTAGCGGTTATGAGTTTTACTCTCTCAGAAGAAATTGCAGGGTCGTAACCAATATCTTCTAAAATTTCCCAACTTAAAGAAGTAAATCTGGCACCTGTATCCAAAATTAAATCAACTTCACGTGTCGCTTTTGGTCCTTCTACTTTAACTCTTTCAATAATTATTGGCGTTCCAATTTTAATCTTCATTAAAACATCGCTTCATAACCGGGTTTAATATAGTGTCCAGCAAAAGTCACATATGCATCTTTTATGTTTTTTGCTTGTAAATTTTTGTGTAGTTCCCTTTTGTCTTTATTATGTGCAATTACCTTACCTAAGATGTCCCCCCTGGGAAGTTCTTTTTTAATGACAAAAGCAAGCCATTCATTCTTGAATTGTTTTTTTGCTTCTTTTAGAGGAATTATTTTTTTCATCGTTACTCCGCCTCCTACCAATGGTTTTAAAGATTTAGTTACCAATTCTTGCTTCACATTGATTTTACAGAATTTATACTATTGAACTACATTGTTACATTTTACATAGCCTGATTTTTGTCAATTCTAAATTTGACTACACAAGTTATAAACAACAGATATTTTCCTTACTTGGAAGTTAGCCAATTTTCTTCTTGACCCCATTCTACTTCCAACGGGGCAGGCTTTAAGGAAAGGACGAACAAAAAACATCTCCCCGTAGGAATAAATTTTACGGGGTAAACTTTTCCAAAAAACTAAACTTATTATAACAAAAAAATTAAATCAATCAAAATTAAAATTGTATATGTGCTTAATGTTTATGAACCAAATTTACAGTAGACCGTAGTCGTGCAAAGCTTTTTTTAGTTTTTCTAAATTTTTTTCTTCCATCGGAGCTAAAGGCAGACGCAATTCCGGTGAGCAGAGTCCGAGTAAACCCATTGCGGTCTTTACTGGGATGGGATTGGTCTCAATAAAAAGTGCTTTTACCAAAGGGAACATTTTATGGTGCAACTGTTTTGCTCGTTCAATATCACCCTTAAACCATGCTTTACACATCTCGGCTACATCCTTGGGAACGATGTTGGCAATTACCGAAATTACTCCTTTTCCGCCGACTGCAAGTTTAGGTAAAGTCAAAGAATCATCGCCGGAAAGAAGAGTAAAATCTTTCGGACAAACTTCAATCAGTTCACTTACCTGGTCTAAACTGCCGGCAGCTTCTTTTATCCCGACAATATTTTTACAATCATGGGCTAATTTCGCTACGGTCTCGGGTAACATATTTACTCCGCTGCGTCCGGGAATATTGTAGAGAATAATCGGTAAATTAACCTCTTCGGCAACTTTACGGAAATGGGCATATAGCCCTTTTTGTGTCGGTTTGTTATAGTAAGGAACAACCAGGAGTAAAGCATCGGCGCCATCTTTTTTTGCTGATTGACTTAAATCAATAGTTTCCTGAGTTGAATTCGAACCAGTTCCGGCAATTACTGGTATTTTCTTTTTCGCTGCTTTTACTACAAAACGAATCACTTCCTCGTGTTCATCATAGGTTAAAGTCGGGGATTCACCAGTTGTCCCGCAAGGAACTAAACCGGAAGTGCCATTTTTTAAATGAAATTCTACCAATTTCCCTAAAGTTTCATAGTCAACTTTACCATTTTTAAACGGTGTAACTAAAGCAACAATTGAACCAGCAAACATCTTCTTCTACCTCCGTTATACCGCAGAAAACGCAAAAGAAAATCTCCGCGGATTCCGCGGAAATTCTGCGCTCTCTGCGAATTAGATATAAACTTGTCCGGCAAAGACAATTTTTGGTGAATTTTCTAAATAAACTTCAACCATGTCATTCCGAGCCCCGCACCTTCTTTTGTCATTGCGACCCCCACTTCTTGCTTTCGCCTGCCCCCGCGTCTCCCGACGCGAGTCGGGGCGGCGGGCAAGAAAGCAATGGGGGGAAGCAATCTCGTTTTTGAAAGGTGCGGGATAAACTCCGCGAGAAATCTCGTATTTCTCACTCTTAAGTTGATAGTAGACTTTCAAAATTTCACCGCTCCGAGTTAATATATTCACCGGGGGGCTAACTAAATTTTTTACCCCGGTAATAATTGCACTGGCGACTACGCCAGTCCCACAGGACAAAGTCTCATTTTCTACACCACGTTCGTAAGTACGAATTAAAATCGTCTTTCTATCTTTTACTTGCACAAAATCAACATTTGTGCCTTCAGGTTTAAAGAACTGATGATAACGAATTTTCCGTCCTAAATTGCGCACATCAGTTTTCTCAATATCCGGAACAAAATTTACTGTATGCGGTACTCCGGTATCAAGGAAAGAAAGTAAATATGTTTTTCCATCCACATCTAAAGAAAAATCTAAATTCAATCCTCGCGGATTAGGCATTTTTAATTTTACCTTCTTCCCTTCAACAATTGCCGAGACAATACCACTTTTACTTAAAAAATTCATTCTTGCCGGCGCAATTTTTTTCTCGTAAGCAAATAAGGATAAACAACTTGCACCATTACCACAAAAACTCGCTTCCGAACCATCAGCATTAAAATAAAGCATCCGGAAATGAGCATTCCCCCGTTTTGAATTTTCTAAGATTAATAAACCATCGGCACCGATAGAAAATTTATTTGCACATAATCTTTTTGCTAATTTTGAATAATTCTTCGGCAGATTTTTCTTGCGGTCGGTCAGCACCGACTGGCGGTCGGTCAGCACCGACTTGCGGTTATCTAAGACAACAAAATCGTTACCCCCGGCTTGCATCTTGACAAAGTTAATTATCATTTTTTTATTTCACCCTCACCTTGTTCCCTTCGGGCTGAGTGCCCCTTCGTGGTGAACCCCTCAGGGTGAACCATCAGGACGAAGCCTCTCCCCTCGAGGGAAAGGAGTAGAATGAGGGAGATTAGGTTTCACCGTGCACTAAATCCGCATAGGATTCCCGTTCACGGATAATTGTCCAGTTTTTACCATCAACCAAAACTTCGGCAACTCGTGGACGGGAATTATAAGTTGAAGACATAGAAAAACCGTAGGCACCGGCACACATCACCGCTAAAAATTCACCCGGTTGAACTTCAGGCAAAAGACGGTCTTGGGCAAAATAGTCCGCTGATTCACAGATGGGACCGACCACATCAACGACAATTTTTTTTCTCTTTTTTTCTATTACCGGAATTATCTCGTGATATGCTTCATATAACACCGGACGAATCAGTTCAGTCATTCCCGCATCAGTGATGATAAATTTCTTTCTCCTGGTATCTTTTAAATAAAGCACTTTAGTGACCAGAATACCGGCATTACCGACGATATATCTTCCCGGCTCAAGGATTAAAGTATACTTTCTCCCTTTTAGCAAAGACATATACCCTTCCGCTAAATCTCGCGGAGTCGGCGGATTTTCATCTTTGTATCTTATTCCCAAACCACCACCTAAATTCAAATATTGAAGGTATATTTTTCTTTTCTCTAATTCGCTAATTACATCAAGTAAACAACGCAAAGTATCCAAGAATGGTTTCAAAGTAACGATTTGTGAACCGATATGACAATGTATTCCTAAAATTTTTAGATTTTTAAATTTTCTTGCTTTTTCATAAGCTGGAATTATTTGCTGCAAAGGAATACCAAATTTGTTTTCTTTTTTACCGGTAGTAGTATATTTATGCGTATGTGGGTCAATCCCGGGATTAACCCGAATTGCAACTGGTGCCGAACAATTCATTTCCCGTGCAATATTCGCAATAATTTCTAATTCACCTAAAGATTCAACATTGAACATCAAAATATTCTCTTTTAAAGCAAATTCTATTTCTTCCTTTGTTTTACCCACACCGGCATAAACAATCTTTCTTGCCGGGAAACCGGATTTCAAAGCCCGATAAAGTTCACCACCGGAAACAATATCCACCCCGGCACCTTGTCCGGCTAAAATTTTACCAACTCTAAGGTTAGAATTTGCTTTCAAAGCATAACAAATTAAATGCGGGTATCCAGCAAAAGCTGAATTGTATTCCTGATAATTTTTTTGAATCTGTGCTAAACTGTAAAGGTAGAAAGGTGTGCCAATCTGTTCAGCAATTTCCTGAACTTTTACTTTTTCCATATGAAGTTCCTGATTGAAATAAAAAAAATTAGGAATTAACCTATTTAAAAGATTGCTCATTTTTTTAATTTCTGAATTACTTTAGCAAGTGAACTACTGATAAATTCACTTTTAGATAGTTCCTTCGCTTTCCCGACTGAAAGAATTGCTTTTTCCTTTTCACCCTTTTGATAATAGACAAATCCTTGGAGTAGATAAGCAAGACTGCTTTCCGGGTTTATCTTTAAGGCTTTTTCACTCTCTTCTAAAGTAGAATTAAAATTATTTTCTTTGAGATAGACCATACTTAATTCAAGATGAATTTCATAATTTTCTGGATTGAGTTCTAAAACTCTAATAAATGCCTCTCGTGATTCCGGATAGCGATTACTCCGGAAATAAAGCCAGCCCAGTTGACGATAATATTCTCCCTGTGGAGAAAGAGCAATTGCTTTTTCTAAATAGTTAATTGCTTCATTGTTTTCGCCAAGTTGTTTGTAACATTCTGCCAGACGGGAGTAACTTTCTGCTTCCGTAGGATTCAGAGTCAAACTTTGCTCATAGTTTTTAATCGCTTGGTTATACAATTTTTCTTTTAGATAAAGTTCGCCGATATAGAAATAGGACTGCCAATTTTTTTTATCTAAAGTAAGAACTTTCTGGAAACATTCCTTTGCTTCAGTAATTAAATCCACTTGAGTATACGCTTCTCCTAAGGAAAACCAGATTTGCCAATCACGCGGCTCATTTTCTAATGCTTTTTTGTAGGCAACAATTGCTTCATTGTATTTATTTTCTTTAGCCAGTTTTTTCCCTTCTCTAAAAAAAGGGTTGGGCTCCTGGGCAAAACTTATTCCTAAAAAAATAAAAAAGACAGAAAACAAGATTTTTTTCATTGGGGAAAAAGACGAGTGAATGTTTCCTGCATAATCAATTTTTTTATTTCCGGTAATGCCTTCCGGGCAGCAATTATTCCTGCCGAGATACATTCTTCAGCACGCCAAATCTCTACCGCAGTAATATCTTTCACTTTAGGTAGAACAAGTAAGTCAGCTTTGTTCAATTGTTCCTGGGTTAAAACTTCGCTTTGGATATAAATTGCCTGGTTCAAAGTAAGAAGAATATTCGCAGTGGAATATTGGGTAAAATCAGCACTCACCGCTACGGCAATAATAATATCGGCACCTAACATTTTCGCTACTTCCACCGGCAGATTATCCACCAGTCCACCATCAACTAAGTAGCGTTGCCGATATTCAACTGGTTCAAAAACACCAGGGATAGTCGCTGACGCACGCACTGCTGGTGCTAATAACCCTTCACGAAAAATAATCTTTTCACCAGTTTTTAAATCAGTAGCCACGCAGGCAAAAGGTATCTTCAGTTCATCAAATCGTTTGTTTTCAACTTCTTGGGAAATATACTTTTCCAGTTTTTCGGTAGAAAGTAATTTTTCGGCTACTAACAATCTTACCAATGCTTCGGTAGAAATATTAGTAATTTTTTCCCAACCGATATTTTGAGCAATATTTTCTAACTTTTCTACTTCCACGCCGGCAGCATATAAACCACCGACAAGAGCGCCAACGCTTACCCCGCTGATAATGTCAATTGGTATATTCTCATTTTCTAAAATTCTTAGCACTCCAATATGCGCTAATCCGCGTGCTCCGCCGCCACCAAGCACCAAACCAATCCGTGGTCTTTTTGGTGGCTTGAGATGAGAAACTTCGGTCCAGAGATATTCTCTAAAAATTTCTTCTTCATCTGCTTGCACACCCGGGGAAAAAATTAAAAACAGAATTAAAAATGGTACTATGCCCAAGGAAAGAGATTTTTTCACTTTTCACCAAAACTTTTACCGATGATTTTTTCCAGTTGTATTTGCACAAGTAGACTTTTGTGTAATGTTTCTAAATATTTTTCTTTAACCAGAACTGAGTTTTCTAATTCTTCAATAAGTTGTTCAAGTTTTATTTCTCGGGTTACCCATTTCGTTTTTTGAAGTTCGAAAAATTTTTCTTCTTCTTTTTCTTCTTTTGCCCAGTTTTCTAATTCTTTCTGCCAAAAAATATTATCACCATACACCTGACGGATTTCTAAATTTATTTGGTCTTCCCATTCTACTCTTTTCAATTTATTCTGCTCTAAATGGGTCTGGCTCTGTCTTATTCTTGACCAACCCGCCCAACCGTCAAAAAGGGGAAGACTTATACCTACGGTAGCCGACCAATTTTTTTCTGGATATGGGAATATCGAACCAACAAATAAATAGTTGACCCCTAAACTCAAGGTCGGATACCGTTCCGCCAAAGCAAGATTTACCGAAAGAGTATCAATTTCTTCTTCTACTTGTATTTGTTTCAATTCCGGACGATATTGGTAAGCCCAGGCGAGACATTTATCAAGATTTAATTCTTCCGCTATAACTTTTAATTCTCCTTTTAAAGTTAATTCAGTATTTAGTTCCAACCCAATTAAATCAAGAAGATATAATTTTGTCTTTTTAAATTCGTAATCGGCATTAGCAAGATTGCTTTTTAATCTACTGCGGTGAAAAGAAATCTTTCTTTCTTCTTCAGGAGAAATACGCTGGTTATTTAACTCTTTATAAATCTGTTCAAGGAAATTAATCTTGTCTTCATAAAGACGCATTTTCTCTCTGGAAAGTAGACAATCATAGAATGTTTTTTTTGTCTGATAAAGCGTTTCATTCTTTCTCCGTTCAGTTTGAATTTCTACTCTTTTTAAATTCACCTGGGCTAATTTTTTTGTATTGGTAATTCTTCCACCGGAATAAAGATTCTGGGTCAAAGACAATCTGGTTGCAAAGTAGTCCTGTGCGGTTATGCCAGTATAAGGAAGAAACACATAACTATATGGTATACCCAGTCTTTTATTTTCGTCACCCATAACTTGATAACGAAAATAGTTGAAATCAAAATCTAAATGTGGATAAAATAAAGCATTTGTTTCACGAACACGTTGCTGAGCAATCTCATACTCTTTTTTCAATAGAATTAGAGATTCATTATTCAATAAAACAAGACGGATGCACTCATCTAAGTCAAGAGTCCGTTCTGGAGTAATTTTTTCTGCATAAACCGGTGAAATGACCAATAACCGATAACTGATAACCAGTAACAAGAGGTGTTTTTTCATTTTTTTCCTCTTTTGAGGTAATTACCTCTTAAAGCAAAAACACGGAGAGGTAAACCAAAAAGGTTAATGAACCCTTCGGCATCTTTCGGATTAAAAATTTGGAAGTGCTTACCTCTTTCTTTCTCAAAAGTTGCTAAATCCTGCCAGTAAAGAGAAAACGGCGAAGAACGCGAAACAATCTGACAGTTACCTTTGTTCAACTTTAATTTTATTTTCCCGGTGACTCTTTTTTGGGTAATCTCAATGAAAGCGTCAAATGCTTCTCTTATCGGTGAATACCAGAGACCGTAATAGACCAATTCCGCATAGCGTAAAGCAATAGATTCTTTGTAATGTAAAGTTTCCCTTTCTAAAGTTAAAGATTCCAATTCCCGATGAGCAAGATGTAACACCGTCAATCCTGGGGCTTCATATATTCCCCGTGATTTTATTCCAGTAATCCGATTTTCTACTAAATCAACTATACCAATTCCATTCCTTCCGGCAAGATAATTTAATCTTCTTAGGAGTTCTATACTAATGTATTCCTTACCGTTAATTTTTGTTGGTATACCTTCCTCAAAATCAATATCCAAGTAAGTAGGTTGGGAAGGTGCTTTCTCCGGAGGAACTACCAATTTAAAAATTTTTCCTTCCGGTAGCGAATCCAAATCTTCTAAAATTCCACCTTCAAAACTTGTATGTCCCAAATTCTGGTCAATAGAATACGGCTTCTCCGGGGTAACTGTCAATGGAAGATGATATTTTTTTGCATAAATAATTTCTTCCGCACGCGATTTTATTTCCCATTCCCGCCAGGGAGCAAGAATTTTGACTTTCGGCAGCAAAACCTGAAAAGCAAGTTCAAATCTTACCTGGTCATTACCTTTACCAGTAGCACCGTGAGCAACTGCATCCGCTTTTTCTTTTTCAGCGATTTCGGCTACTTTCTTAGCAATTAAAGGACGGGCTAAAGCAGTAGCTAATAAATATTTTCCTTCATAAATAGCATTAGCTTTAAGTGCTTGCCAGAGATAATTTTCTACAAAATCTTTTTTTGCATCAAGAAAATAAAACTTATCCGCACCGCTCTTTAATGCTCTTTCTTTTAAGACCGATGGATTATCCTTCTGTCCAACATCAACTGCACAAGCAACCATTGAACATTGATATTTCTTTTTCAGCCAATGTAAAATTACTGAAGTATCCAGCCCACCTGAATAAGCAAGAATAATTTTTTTTATCCTTTTCATTTTTACCCTCCAAAAGAGTGTTATACCAATGCAAGAATTTTACCACAAGAATATCTATTTTGTCAAAAAATTTTCTACTGAACCGTCTTTAATTTTTCTTGAGCAAGAGATAAATATTTTCTTGCTTCTTGATGTTGCGGATTTATTCTCAACACTTCAAGAAGATTCTTCACTACTAAATTCCACTCGTTTTTGCTCCAATAGACTACCGCTAAGTTAAAATAAGCATCAGCAAAATCTGGTTTCAATTGTATTGCTCGCTGGTAGGAAGAAATTGCCTGCTCATCTCTACTTAATTCCTCGTAAACCACACCCAAATTGTTATATCCTTCAAAGGAATCAGGATAAAGTTGGACAATTTTTTGATAAATATTTAGTGCTTTCGCTTCGTCTTTTTTAAAGTATATTGCACCCAAAATAAACAGTGCACGGTGATAGAATTCCCCGGTTTGACCAGATGAACCTTCTCCAATATAGTAGACATATCGCCGCGGCAATAGGTCAGCATTTAAACCAATTACTTTTTCATATTCGTTAATTGCTAATTCTTCTTCACCTTGTTCAGCATAAAGACAGGACAAAGTAAAATGAGCAATTGAATTTTCTGGGTCAAGGATAAGCAATCTTCCACATTCACGCTCGGCTTCTTTATACCTTCCATTATTGAAATAAAACTGGGCTAAATTCTCGTGAGCATCAATATCTAAAGTAACATCGTAAACGAATATTGAATAGCCAATTTTTCCAATTGGTTTTTTCTTTTTCAACCAGTTAAAAAGACTACGGTCCGGAGAATAAATAGAATGCAGTATATTCACACTTATTGCCAGTAATTCTTTCTGCGGATTAAGCGAATTTATCTTTCTGCTCATTCGTGGTACTGCAACATAAAAAGGTAATTTTTGGTATTCAATATGGTAATAATCAGGATTTGCTGAACCGTAATAACCAAGTAAAATTTCTGGATTATCTTCCTTTTCCAAATATTTTTTTAGTCCTTTTAAATCCTGTCCCCAGTCAATATTGGAATCAGCAAGATACTTCCAACCATTATCCGGTCCACCGGAAAATTCGTTAAAATAAGCCAAATAATGGGGATAAATCCTTAAAGAAGATATTAGATACCAGATACAAAGAAAACTAAAAATTAAAAATTGAAAACGAAAAATTATTGTTCGCTGATGGCTGAAGACTGCCGGTTGAATTGTTTGACTTAATAGAACAAAAAGGAAAGGGTAGATTGGCAAAATGTAGCGAAGTCCAATTTGTTTCTTACTCAAAGAAGCACTTAAAAAAACTAAAATGAGTGGAATTAACAAAAAATAGTTATCCTTGAGAACTAATTTTTTTCGTAAAAGAAAATAAAAAAATAATAATAGAATTATTGATATTGGTGTTTTAAAAAAGAAAACAACTAAATAATAATAACACCAGCCAGTATTTGAATACTTGCCAAGAAGAAATGATGTATGTCCACCGGTTGCTTCAGAAATTATTCTTTTTAAACCAGAAAAATAATTTTCGAAATAAGTAAATCTATAAGTAATACTCAGAACTAAAACTGCTACAAGTAAAATTAAAACAAAGTCACCGGGGAAATATTTTTTTGTTTTATTCTTAAACCGAGCATAAAAGTAAATAAAAAAATAAATTGGGAAAAGAATCACCGTGGTAAATTTGCTCGCCAAGGCTAACCCTAAGGATACACCAGTAAAAATGAGATTAAATTTATTCCTTTCTCTTAAAAGTTTCCAAAAACTATAAATACTTAAAAAGATAAAACAACTTGCCGCTAAATCAGTGGTAACTAATTGCGAATTGGCTAAAATATTTGGACAGAAACAATAGAGGAATAAAGCAAAAAGACCGGAGTTTACGCCAAAAAGTTCCTTCGCCCATTTAAAAATAAAAAAACCTAAAAGTATCGCTAATAATACCGTTGGTATTCTACCCCAGAAAATTAATTTATCCGCATCAATCCGGTTATGGTAAACAAATTCTTCACTAAAACGCCATTCTCGTGCTTCTCTCCAAGACGAATGTTCCAGAGGTAAAGATGGATTAAGAAATAAAAGTGGTAAAGCGTTAAGTATTTTCATCAACGGTGGATGTTCTGTATTCATTCGGTAATCGCTGGTTTTTAAATAAGAGTAACCCGCGGCTAAGTGGCAGGTTTCATCAAAAGTTGGCGACTTATCTCTAATGCTGGTAACCGCCTGCACAAAAAAAATACCTAAAAGTAAAAAAACAACTATATAAATTTTAAAATCTGTCTGCATCAGCTTTTCATCTGTCTGAATCGGTTTTTTTATCTGTCTGCATCGCTTCTGTGTAAAAACCTTATTTTCAGCAAATCAACCAACATTTTTAAACTGTCAGAAACTGGATTCACCCGGGAAGCTGGCGAATTTATCCAGCGGATAGGTACTTCTTTTATTTTATAATTGTTCTTTTTTGCTAAATAAAGTATTTCTACATCAAAAGCAAAACGGTTAATCCTACTGAGAGGGAAAATTTTTTTTGCTGCTTCTTTCTTAAATAACTTAAACCCGCATTGGGTATCAATAAAGTCCGGTAAACAGAAAAGTTTGACCAATTTATTAAATATTTTTCCCATTATTTCACGATAGAAAGGTTGGTGGACAATCACTTGAGATTCTTTTAAACTTCGTGAACCGATTGCTACTTCGTATCCTTTCTCTAACCAAGAGAGAAGTTTATTTAATTCTTCAATTGGTGTAGATAAATCCGCATCACTAAAAAGTAAATAATCGCCTTCCGCCAGAAGCATTCCTTTTCTTACACTATAGCCTTTACCATACCGTTTTTCGTTAGTAAAAATTTTTATTCTGTTATTTTTTTTACTTAATTTATTAACTATTTCTCCAGTTTTATCCTGGCTTTGGTCGTCAATAATAATAATTTCGTATTCATTGCCAAATTTTTGGGTTAAATAGGAAATGATAAATATAATTGTCTTTTCAATTCTTTTTTCTTCGTTATAGGCAGGGATAATTACACTTATCTTCACTACTATTTTTTATCCTTTAACTGATAGAAATATTTGGAGATAAAAATATTCTTTCTTGTGAACTAAATTATACTTATTTTTATCTTTTTAGTAAACCCCGCCCTATGCTAACACATGTTGCTCGCGAAAAAAAATTAATTTAATAAATGAAGTCAAAATCTGGTGGTAAAACCTACCTTGTAGTCATTAGTAAAAGGTATGATGTATGTGCCATATTAGACACGGTAGAAAATCTTGGTTTTATGGATTTTAGTCCATTCTATTTTCTTGTTGGTTTTATTTCAGTTCCATCATCAAGGGTAAAGATAAACTCTACTCGTCTATTCTTTGCGCGTCCTTCATCAGTTGCGTTATCGGCAACTGGACTGCTTTCACCCTTACCTACTCCGGATAAGCGTGTACTGTCAACACCGCGTTCAACTAAGTAGCGGTTTATACTTTCTACTCTCCTCTGGGATAATCGTTGATTATATTCCTCAGTTCCCCTACTATCGGTATGTCCTTCAAGTAAGACATGGCGTAATTCGTGCATGTGAGATTTCAATACCAGGGCTACCACATTCAGCAAGTCCTTATATTCTTCACGGATTATATCTTTATCGAAATCAAAATGTACTAAAGAGGCGATTTTAGTCAATTCATCTACTACAGAACGCATTTTAACTATTGTTTCTTCTCTTATTAACTTTTTAGTAGTACAAGTAGCGATATCGGATGGTTCACTTTCACCGGCATCATTCAAAGCAACAATATATCGGCTATATGATGTATTTTCATTTAATTGTGTCTCTATCCAGTAAGTAGTATCCGTGGAGAGCATTTGTAATGGCATACGACCAGTGTGCGGGTAGATTAGATAACCAGTTTCCTTAGCCACATCTTCCCAACTCCATTCAATAGAAGAAGTTGAAAGAGCAACACCCTTAAGTTCTTCTACTTTTGCTGGTGGTTGTAGTAGTGTGGAGCAAGCAGCAATCTCCGAAGGAGGACTTTCCCCGACATTGTTCAAAGCAACAATATAGCGGTAATAGGTAGTATTTTCGTCCAAGTTGGTTTCTATCCAGTAAGTAGTATCTGCGGGGAGCATTTGTAATGGCATACGACCAGTGGGCGGGTAGATTAGATAACCAGTTTCCTTAGCCACATCTTTCCAACTCCATTCAATAGAAGAAGTTGAGAGGGCAATACCCTTGAATTCTTTTACTTTTGCTGGCGGTTTCTCTTTACGAACAAAAAACATTCCAAGTGATACCCGATGTGTATCACCTAACTCACCATAAGGAACAAAAGCATAATCAAAATGGAATAACGAAGTTTTCAAACCAAATCCCCAGGTCAGACCTAATCCAATATCTTTTCGGGTATTGTATCCAATCCGAACTGGGAAACTTAGGTTACCAAATTTTAACCCAGTCTCTGCACCAAGATTTAAGCGTGCATCATTATCGTTAGGTAGATTCAAGTCAACAGCAAGCAGTAGCGGGAGTGAATGGGCGATAGTTGGTATTATGTAGGATGCACCGGTTTTGATGTTCAGTGGTAAAGGATTAGATTCTTTAATGAATTCCATTCTTGTGCCAAGGTTTTGAATAACCAACCCTAATTTTAGTTTATCGTTCATCAGTTTGACTTGTGAACCGAGGTCAATTGCTAAACCGTTAGCACTTTCATTTTCTATTTTACTGGAAATGTATTTCAAGTTTATACCACCATTTATTGGCAGATTGTCTATTATCGGTAAATTCCGTAAACTAAATATTCTTCCGTAAGATAAGGTAAGCAAGAGGTCAGTTGCGGTAAATGTCTCGTTAACTGGCTTTCCGGTATTATCGTATTTATCCATCGGACTCATTGTTAGATAATTTACCGCACCAGCAAATATCCCTAATTTAGTTGGGTGAACATAGGCAAGATGTCCATAGTTTATCGTCTCAAACCAAGCCGCATACATCGTTGATAATTCTTTTTTATTCAATGAAGCAAGTCCAGCTGGATTCCAGTAGACACCGCTGATATCTTCGTTCGTTGAACCAGTTTCACCCATTCCGATATTGCGTGCCCCAACACCGATTTTCAAAAATGTCGGACCACTGCTACCGTCACTACTAGCATAAGTATTAGTAATTAGCAAAAAGATAATAGTTAGAAAAGTTAAACTCAATTTTTTCTTCATTTGACCCTTTACTTTTACCAATCCCCATTTCTTCCCCCTTTATTAAAGGGGGATAAGAGGGGGATTTACTTAACGAATTATCGCAACTCTACCTCTTGCTTTATCTGAACTATCATCAAGATTAGTGATGATATAGATATAAATTCCGCTGGCGACCTTTTCCCCACTGTCACTTGTTCCTGGCCAGACGTATCTACCAGCACCAGTGGTTTCGTCATATTCGCGGACCAATTCCCCAGCGATATTAAATATTTGTATTTTTGCTTTTTGGGTAAGATACTCAAATACCAAACCCTCTTCTCCAACTGGAGTGTCGTATTTATCACCGCTACCGGGTTTCCAGGGATTCGGGTAAATTCTTACTTCCCTCAAATTCTTCTTTACTGCTTTACCAATTAAAGCATAGACACTAAGGTGTCTTATGCGTACCTTTGCGAGATTATTAATTCTATCAATGGTGATTTCTCCTTTTATCAGTTCCCATTCAGATGTTTCCTCGTTAAGCACATAAATTTTAAGTGTTCCTTCGTAGACGGGTGGGTCAGTATTATCCACATATCCGTCATTATCTGCATCAGGATAAGGTAAGGTCAAGTAAACCTCTTTATCTTCACCAAATTTTTCGTGAATAAGGCTACCACTTCTATAATCGTATAGATTAATTTCAGTAATTGCATCTACAAGAAGTTCTTCATTAGGAGCAAGGAACGGTTTCATTTTCTCATTAGCATCAAGAATTTTCTCTGGTTTTACTTCTCTTGTATTTTTTACCGAGTCGGAACTTAAATCAATAGGAGTTATAACAATATATGACCAAGTAGTTACTGCGCCTTTCAAAAAGTCAATTTCAATTAAACCAACCCCAGGTCTTGTCTCAGTTGCCCGAGTAAGTTCGTATCCAGGTGTAATTATAGGGCTATCTATGTTTTCCGTTACACTACTTGCAGTGGCACTGCTTGTGGTAATTATACCATCGCCATTGTATCCCCAAACAGCAAAGTAGTAGGTTGTTGCGGGAGGAAGTTCTACAACTTTATATGTCTCAGTAGTAACATTGTCCGACCACTCTCTATATATTCTCCAGTCAGCATTATCAGTAGAAAGGTCAATCCGGAACCGTGTCCCACCATTCCCCTGCCAATTAAGTGTAACAGTATGTGCTGACTTTGTGCTTATTGATAAATCGGTTGGTGGAAGAGCAAGCGTGTACTTGGTAGCAGGGATGCTGGAACTTGTTCCAGTAACATTGTAAGCCTCAACATATCTTGTATAAGGATAATTAGGTAGCAAAGAAGTTTCCAGATAAGAGGTAATATTCGCCAATAAATCAGGCACGACTACACCACCGGTAGAATTTCGTAATCGGTAACCAGTTTCGTTAGCAACATCATCCCACGACCATCTTATTGATTCAGTTGATACAGCAACACCGGTAAAAGTTGGTGCTGTAGGTGGATTCGGTACGGTAACGAATTTCCAGTAACCAACAGTATCAACATCGCCACAAAATGAAGATTCATTCCCAATCGCATCTTTCGCTTTTACTCGCCAGTAGTAAGTAGTCTCGCTAGTAAGGACTGGACTCCATGATGTTTCTTTCTGCCAACCGCTGGTTTGGACACTTCCCGTAAAGTCAGCATTGACCGCAAGTTCAATGTAGTAAGGAGTAGCGGATAAGCCGGAAACCGTGTCAGTCGCAGTCAACACGGTAAGCACAGTAGTCGCAGAAACATTAACTGAGTTATTTGCTGGACTCAAACAGCCTACATTCGTTGGTGGAATAGTATCAATTTTTACTGTCCAGGTTTGGTTAGACTGTCTTACATTATTTACATTATCTATTGCTTTTACATACCAGATGTGGTCACCAGTAGTAACGAAAGTTGTGGTAGAAGTTTGACTTGCCGAGATATTATCTTCTTTAAGTAAACTATCTATCCAGAGTTGATATTTGGCTAATCCTGAACCAGTATCAGCACTTGCTTGCCACTGGAAATTAACTGAATTAGTATTCTGCCAGGAATAATCAGCAGGTGAAATTAAATTAAAAACAGTAGGTGGAATTGTATCTTCAGTTCGTGTGGAGATTATTATATCGTAAGTTGTAGCAATTCGTTCCTCATTAAATGCTTGAACTTTGTAAAAATATGTGGTAAATTCTGCCAAACCACTATCCGTATAGGATGTATTCGTCCAATTCGTATCAAAATTCGTGACTACATTCGTGGAAATTGAGAAGTTGTCAGTTGACCGCAAGATTCCCCATCTTGTCCAACTCGGATTCCCATTTGCATCCCATGCAACGCTGATTGATGCAGAGGTTACGCTAATTATCACGGATGAAGTCGGTGGATTAGCAAGTGTGTATTTTACTACTGTAGCGGAAGAACTTGCTCTTCCTTCATTGTATGCTTCAATATACCGAGAGTAAGCAGTATTAACTGATAAACCAGTTTCAAACCAGTAAGTAGTATTCGCTAACAAACTAACCAACAAACCACCAGTACTTGTTTTCACCCTATAACCCGTCTCATTTGCTACATCATTCCATGACCATCTTATCGATTCAGTTGATACCGCGACACCAGTAATAGTTGGTGCCATAAGTGTCCTTATAACGCAAACCTGATTACCACCGGTTATCTTCTCATCAATCGGACTTAGATTACCAAATTCATCTACTGCTTTAATCGCGAAATAGTAATTCAATTCTGGATTTATATTTTTAATTGTCCAGTTAAGGTTGTCTCCGGGTTTAGTCTTATACCCATAATTTGCATCGTAGAAAATAGCACTGTCCCACCAGGTAGTAGTATTACCGAGGAAGGGTATTTCGTGTACACCGAAAGTAGCATAAGTTATGTAGTATCTTTCTAAATCTACATTCCAGTGTGTTTCCGGAGCAATCCAGTTGAGGTCTGCTTCACTTAGGTCAGTAACCGAAGTAGCACTGAAGGTACTTATTGCTGAAGGTGGCATCCGATGTTTTGGTCGCACAGAAATACTGACTTCGGCCTCGTAGTAACCCATTACGGGCATAACAAACCCTGCCATCAGGCTAACGAGCCCGGTCAACAAAACAAGATAACGATGTAGATGTTTCTTCAGCAAACTAACCTTGTTACTCATTGTGCGTTACAAATCCTATTTTTTCCTTATTTTTGTGTTTTAACATAGATTCTTGAGTATATTCTAACTGGAACGTCTAAATTTTTTATTTCTGCGGTAATTACAAAAGCAAAATTTTTATTTTTGTATTCTTCACTGCTGGGAATTTTTAGTTTCATCGCAATATCTTGAATCTGTCTTTTTTTGGTCTTAATGCTTTTCTTACTTAGCTTTAGCCAACTTTTATCCGGTGCTGGTTCATAACCAGCGGATAAACCATAGGAGTCCGGATTATCGGCTACTGCAAGTTCAAATTGATATGTTTCATCTCCACGATTTATTACTTGAAGAGTAGGATAGATATTTTTACCCAATTCAATCTCTTTTCCTACTGGCACATTGGAGAGATAGAGATTAAACGGAGCTAATTCTATCTTTAAAGCTTCCAAGGTTCTCCGACGATGTTCCTCAAATGTCTGTTGTGGTGTCGGACCAGTAGAAAAACGCAACCTACTCTTTAGTCCAAGACCGACATATAATCCCGGACTATCCGGAGACATAACCGTTTCGGTTACCAAGAATGCCTGAAAATTCCTGTTCTCGTATTCCTTGTCTTGTGGAATAGAGATGATTACATCGCAATCGGATTCTTCTCCTGAAGCGAGGTCAAACCGTTCAGGCATAACTTTTATCCATCCCGGGTCAGGGATTGGTTCGTATCCTTCCCTGAGTTCTTCTTTTCTTGGTATTTCCACTTTTATCTCCAGAGGATATTTTCTTTCCGCTTTGTTCATCACTTTGTAAGGAAGTCCTTGCTCTTTTTTCAAACTGTAAACCATTCCCGGTTTCAATCCTCCCAAGATTACATCGGTGAACTTAGTAGATAGCCCCTGTTGCACTTTCTGACTTAGAAGGTCACCATTAGAGAACAGAGTTAGAGTTAAAGACAGCAGACTAAGTATCACTACCTTTAGTTTCAATATCTGTAAATCTTTATCTTTTTTCATATACAAACGTAGGAAAAGTTTTTCCTCATTTCTCTTCCTATTCACTCTCATTACTGTGCAGTAGCCCTTATTCTCACCGTAATTGTCTGTTGATTAGAGTTACTCACTGATGTCGGCATATCTAACCTGAACCAAAGATTCGCTGTCCCGCTGATACCAAGAGTCTGCTGAGTCCCACCTGACTGGGTCAGATTTTCATATCCACCATCACCTGTGGTAGCAGAGAAC
>DHVG01000011.1 GCA_002412545.1 Elusimicrobia bacterium UBA5214
CAAGACTATTGACACTACCTTTATTTTTAGTGTAATTGACTTAACCGGTTTTAAGGAGTATAATTTTTACACAAAGGAAAAAACTCCTTAATAAGCAAAGACAACAATGTATAACTTAAGTATTGAACCGGGACAATTTACACAAATTAAACAAACACAAAAATTAGTAGCGAGAATGAAGTTGGCTAATTTTATGAACCTGCCCGAAGATAAATTTGCCTGCTTGGTTAATGGGATGGAAAATGACCCTTTATTTAAAAAATTAATCTATCCTGAGGACAAAAAAGAAAAAGTTATCAGTTATCAGCGATTTCTGCACACTGACCTGAATACAAACTTTTATGAACTTAATGAAAACATCACTCCGGATATAACTTCTTTTGATGTAGTGTCTTTCCTTGAAGATAGAAAAGAGATTATTCCGATGACAAAAAAGTTGGGAATAGATAAATTTAAACAATATTTCCTCTATAATGAAGGTAACTACTCTAATGAAGAAATATCCCTCCGCTGCGGGCTAACAATTAGTGAAGTAGAAAAACTGAATAATTTTGTCAATGAATTGGCTATTCACAGTGAGTTTTTTCATCCTTCAAGAATTACTTCATCAGAACAAATCTGCTACACAAAAATTGCTTCTTTGGAAAAAGATAATTCAGGGGATTTTTTTATCCGATATTATTCACCAAATTTAGCACGGGGGAGATATGTCATAAATTACGAAAAGATAGCCAGATTGAAAAAAGAAAAAGTTTTTTCTAAAGAAGAGACAAAGAAATTAGACAAATTATTAAAAAAATTGGAACTGATAAATCTAAGGAAGAGTACGCTTAACCAAATCCTCTATTATCTTTTGCAAACACAAACTAAGTATTTAAAATCAGACGATTGGAAAAAGATAAAATTCTTAAAGCAGAAAGATTTGGCTTCAAAAATGGGAGTTCATCCCAGTGTGATTAACCGGATGCTTCAGTATAGAAGTATAGAGACCCCTTGGGGTGAAGAGAAACCATTGAAGTATTTTTTTACCGGGAAGAAAAAAGAAATTCAAAATTTGATTAGAGATATTCTTGAAGAAGAAAAGGATGAATTAAATAAAGGAATAATAACTTATCCTTACAGCGATGGAAAGATTAAGAATAAATTAAAGAATGAATACAAGATTGCTCTTGCTCGACGGACAGTGAGGGAATACCGTAAGGAGATAGAAATAGATTCCAGTTTTCAAAGAAGAATAAAGAAATGAAAATTTCTTTAAGAACAAAGTTAGCCCTCAGTTTTTTAACCGTAATCATAATTAGCGGTTTTTTTACCACTTTTGCCGGGCTATATCTAATTGAAAATACGATTGTCAAACAAGCACAAGATAAAGTGAGAGTTGACCTGAATTCAGCACGCGAAATATATGAACAGAAGATTAAAGATGTTAAAGAAATAATTCGTTTAACCGCAACGCGAGTTCTTCTTTTTGAAACACTCCGGGGAGGAAACATCCCGGCAGTACGCCGACAACTGGAAAAAGTAAGAAAAGAAGAAGCTTTAGATATTCTTACCGTTACCGATACAGACGGTCGGGTTATTCTGCGTCTGCGTAATCCAAAAATAGTAGGTGATGACCAGAGTAATGATAAATTGCTTAAGAAAGTTTTCTTGGAAAAAAAAGAGTATGCCTCAACAATGATTATCGCAAAAGAAGAGTTGCTGAAGGAAGGAGAAGACCTTGCTCAACGAGCACATATCAAATATATCCCTACACCGAAAGCAAGATTTAGACCGGAAACTGAAGAAACTGCCGGGATGATGATTAAGGCAGGAGCACCAATTTTTGCTCGGGATGGAGAATTTATCGGTATAATCTACGGGGGTAAATTACTTAACCAAGATTATACAATTGTTGATAAAATAAAAGATACCGTTTTTCAAGGAATAAAATATAAAGGAAAAGATATTGGTACCGCAACCATCTTTCAAGATGATTTGCGCATTGCTACCAATGTGCTTAAAGAAGACGGCACAAGGGCAATTGGTACGCGTATCGCCCAAGAAGTATATGAACAAGTAATCATAAAAGGGAAACCCTGGATAGAAAGAGCATTTGTGGTTAATGACTGGTATATTACCGCTTATGAACCGATAAAAGATATTAGCGGGAAAATTATTGGTATTCTCTATGTGGGAATGCTGGAAAAAAGATTTACTGATTTGAAGAAGGAAGTGACATTCATCTTTACCGGTGTAACTTTAGTCGGAATAATTTTTGTCTTAGCCATATCCTATTTCTTAGCCGGACAAATATTGAATCCAATTGAAAATCTAATCCGTGCTTCCCGGGAACTTGGTCAAGGAAATTTAGAATACCGGATTAAAAATATACCTAAAGACGAAATTGGTAAATTAGCTGAAACTTTTAATTTTATGGCTGATTCTCTGAAAACAAGAGATGAAAAACTTAAAGAGACAACGAAAGAACAACTAATGCGCTCAGAAAAATTGGCTTCTATTGGTAGATTAGCCGCTGGTGTTGCTCACGAAATAAATAATCCGCTGACCGGTATTTTAACCTTTTCCCATCTTTTACTGAAGAAAAAATCTTCTGATGACCCGGAAAGAGAAAAATTGGAAACAATTATTAATGAAACGACCCGTTGTCGGGCAATTGTGAAAGGACTTTTAGATTTTGCGCGTCAAACAAAACCGGAAAAAAAATTTGCTGACCTCAATGAAATAATTGAATATTCATTATCCTTAGTTGAAAGACATGCTTCTTTTCATGATATTAAGATGATTAGAGAACTTAGTCCTTCTTTACCCAGAGCAAGGGTTGATGTTAATCAAATTCAACAGGTCTTTATGAATATTATTATTAATGCTCAAGAAGCAATGCCGGAAGGTGGTACTTTAACGATTAAAAGTAGTATTACTGAGAATGGATTTATTGAAATCAGGTTTATTGATACTGGTTGCGGTGTTCCTGAAGAAAATATGGATAAATTGTTTGACCCTTTTTTTACTACTAAGCACGAAGGTAAGGGAACTGGGTTAGGTTTAGCGGTGAGTTACGGTATTATTGAAGGACACCAAGGGAATATTGAAATTCAGAGTAAACTGAATAAAGGAACAACTGTAATTATTCGGCTACCTTTTTAGAAAAAGAAGAAACCTAATAGTTCAGAAGGAGTTAGCCAATGTCCGAGAAGGCAAGAATCTTAGTTGTTGATGACGAACCGGTTATTTGTAAAAGTTGTCAGGAAATCCTTACCGAGGCCGGTTACGAGGTGGAAACACTACAAAGTAGCCGTGCTGCTTTGGAGAGAGTGAAAGAAGAACTGTTTGATTTGGTGCTTATTGATTTAAAGATGCCAGGTATTGACGGAATGGAATTTCTTCGTTTAGTCAAACAAAGTAATCCGGAAATAACCGCAATTATGATTACTGGGTATTCAACAATTGAAAGCGCAGTGGAAGCAATTAAGTTAGGTTCATTTGATTATATCCCTAAACCATTTACTCCTGATGAGTTAGCTCTGCGGGTGGAAAAAGCGTTGAAGACAAGATATTTACTTCAGGAAAATATTTATCTACGGAGAGAGTTGCAAGCAAAATATGAATTTTCTAATATCATCGGCAAAAGTAAAAAAATGCAAGAAGTGTATAAAATTATTGAAAAAGTTGCCCCTACGGATAGTACGGTTCTCATTCATGGTGAGAGTGGTTCCGGAAAGGAACTCGTTGCTCGGGCAATCCATTATCATAGTTCCCGTAAAGACAAACCGTTTATGTCGGTTGACTGCGGTGCTCTCTCAGAAAATTTATTAGAAAGCGAACTATTTGGTCATGTCAAGGGGTCATTTACGGGAGCAATTATCACCAAACCCGGTCTCTTTGAGGTAGCCGACGGGGGAACGTTTTTCTTAGACGAAATCGGAGATATATCTCCGGCTATTCAAGCGAAATTGCTAAGAGTCCTCCAGGAGAGAGAAATCAAACCGGTTGGTGGGACAAAGACAACTAAAGTGAATATCCGCTTGATTACTGCAACTAACAAAAACTTGGAAGAAATGATTGAAAAAAGAATGTTTCGTGAAGACCTCTATTATCGACTAAATGTTGTACCAATTTTTCTACCCCCCTTACGGGAACGAGAAGGAGATATCCCCTTATTGGTTATGCATTTTTTGAACAAATATAACCTTGAAAGAAACAAAGATGTAAAGGAAATTTCTCCCGAAGCGATGAAGTTACTTGAAGAATATCCCTGGCCAGGTAATGTGCGAGAATTGGAGAATGTCATTGAAAGAACTGTAGTAATGAGTGATGCAGAAATGATTAGACCGGAACATTGGCCGCTAAATATTCAAAAGAAAACAATCAATCTGGAAACAATCATCCCTAAGAATGCAGAGGAATTAAAAAGGCTAAAAAAACAGGCAAAAGAAGAAGTAGTAGGAGAAATTGAAAAATCATTTATTGTGGAAACTTTGAAAAGAAACGATTGGAACATAAGCAAAGCAGCTAAAGATGTAGGAATGAAACGACAAAATTTCCAAACTTTAATGAAAAAATATCAAATTAAGCCGTGACCCCGCACCTTTGGTAGATATGAGTTGTTTCTGATGCCTTCTACTCTAAAGCTCGATTAAAAGAACGCAATAATATTCCGAAGACAAGACACTTATCTTTAGAATAACAACTCATCAAGAGAAAGGCATCATCTACCAAAGGTGCAGGGTGCATAATTTCCTCAAGAAAATGCATAAAATTTACATGCATCTTCCCTTTGCGTCAGTTGATTTTCTTCCCAACAACCTACCGCATATATGAAATATATGCAGTGAAAAGTTAAATCTTCATCATCCTCAGTAAAATAAATTTTTAAACTTTTTACCTATTTTACGAAGATAAACATTCCCCAAAAGCATATAAAAACAGTGATAATTACTATCTCCTTAATTGTTTAGAGAATGTAGTTGGCATAAAATTGCCCTAATAAAAATGGTCAGTGGTTCAATCTACAATAAATTAAAAAAAGGAGGTATAAGCCCATGGACAAAGAAATTAAAACAATTCTCATTGCTGATGTTGATGAAAAAAGTAGTTCTTCACTGGCAAAATTTTTTGCGGAGAGAGGGTATTCAGTCATTACATCCAAAGTTGCCAGTGAAGTAATTCAAAAAATTCAAAACACACGAATTGATGTTCTTGTGATGAATGTTGAGTTAGAAGAAATGAAAGGATATGAAGTAGTTCCAATTGTAAAAAAGATTACTCCCAAATTGCCGATTATTATAATATCCGACGATTTTTCTCTTGAAATTGCTAAAAAAGTTCATCAAGCAGGTATCTTTTATTATGCGATGAAACCACTGGACATGCAAGAGATGGAATTAGCCATCCGTGATGCTTTCAAAGAATTAGAGAAAGAGGTCACTACCTCAATAGATAGAATGGTGACTATTTCTACCGTAAAAGAAGAACCGGCCGGAGTAGAAAAGAAAAAAGAAGCACAATTGATTGATGGTAAAGCAGTAGCGAAAAGAATAAAAGAAGAGTTAAAAAATGAAATCAGTCAATTGAAAGAAAAATATCACTCTTCACCAGTCCTTTTAGCAATTCAGGTCGGAGAAAATCCTGCTTCAGCGGTATATCTAAAAAGTCAACATAAAGGATGTGAAGAAGTAGGAATTGATTTTCAACTTGAGCAATTACCTAAAGAAATTACTGAAAAAGAACTCATTAAGTTCATTGAAGAAAAAAATGAAGATGAAAGAGTTTCCGGAATCATTCTCCAGATGCCTTTACCAGCGCAGATAAATGCGGAAAAAGTGCAAGCAATAATTGACCCGGCCAAAGATGTAGAAGGGGTAAATCCTGAAAATATGGGAATGTTAGTTTATGGTAAACCCAAACTTGCTCCTTGTACCGCTTTGTCGGTAATGGAATTAATTAAAAGTACCGGTACCTCAATCAAAGGATTACAGGTTACGGTGGTTGGACATAGTTCAATTGTTGGGAAACCTTTAGCACTCCTTCTTTTATCTTCACCTTTTGAATCAGCGACGACAACTGTTTGTCATATCGCTACCCGTGATTTAGCCAGTCATACAAGAAAGGCGGATATCTTAATTGTTGCGGTAGGTAAAGCTGGACTAATCAAAGGAGAGATGATTAAAGAAGGTGCAATTGTTATTGATGTCGGAGTTAACCGAGTCGGAGATAAAATTGTTGGTGATGTTCTTTTTGAAGAAGCAAAAGAAAAAGCATCTTTGATTACACCTGTCCCGGGAGGTGTTGGTCAAGTAACCACGGCTATGCTTTTGAGAAATACTATTGAAGCTTGGAAATCTCGTCTGGGAATCCCGGTAGAAAGCGAACGGATTTAATTAACCTTTTCGGAGAAAATAAGAACTTTTCTTAAGCGTCATTTTGACTATTCAACGGGTGTTCTCCCATTTTTTTCAGTATATTATGCTGTTAATTTAGGAGAACACCCTTTTTTTGCCCCCAAAAAAAATTTAGTAAAGTATAACTACAAAAAATACTTGACAAAAGAAAACTAAATATGATAAAATATACTGAAAGATGAAAAGATATCGCTTGCCAATACTTTTGTTTCTTTTACTCCTTCTTGAATTGGGTAGGGTCTATTATAATAAATATTACAAACCGCATCTTGAAAGAGTCAAGCAACTCAAAGAAAAAACACAAATAATTGAAATCCCACCAGTGGAACAACCAAAAGAAGAAGTGGTCATCTCGTCACCACTCCCTCCACCTAAACCAGTGGAAAAAAAACCTCCTAAACCAATAGTAGAAATTTCTACTATCCCTCCAGCAGGAATGGATTATGTCTCTTCAGGAGAATTCATTATCGGTAGTGATGAAGGGACAGAATTTGAAAAACCAAAACGTAAAGTCTATTTGAAAGATTTCTTCATTGACAAATATGAAGTTACTAATGCCGAATATAAAAAATTTCTTGACGCTACCGGATATAAACCACCGAAAGATTGGACAGATAACAATTATCCTGCGGGCAAAGGAAATTATCCAGTGACTAATGTTACTTATACCGATACCGAAAATTATGCAAAATGGACCGGGAAAAGATTACCTTCCGAAGAAGAATGGGAAAAGTCTGCCCGCGGTACCGATGGAAGAAAATATCCCTGGGGTAATCAGTGGCTGGAAGAAAGAGCAAATGTGCGAGTGGGCTTCAAAAAAAGTTCACTACAAGCAGTAGGAATTTATCCAAAAGGAGTAAGTCCGTATGGCGGTTATGACCTCTCCGGAAATGTCTGGGAATGGACAAGTAGTAAATTTGATAAAAAATATCGGATTATTCGGGGAGGAAGTTTTTTGCAACCTCCGGAATTATCCAGAACATCATTCCGTGATTTTTATGAAGCAGATAAATTCAGGGAAGATATTGGTTTTCGTTGTGTAAAAGATGTAAAATAGAAAATTGGTCTGCAAAATGTTTTTCTCACTTTATAATTTATTTCTATGTTTCTTGGAATCAGAAATAAATTTGATCTCGTTCGAAAAAATTTTGCAAACCAAGTAAGGGGAGAAAAGCATGAAAAAAGGAGTTGGACAGTTTATTGTTTTTATTTTAATTTTTTGTTTTTTCGCCATCCCACTGCCATATTATCCCACTAATTCACTAATTCACCAATTCACCAATTCGCTAATCTACGCGGAAGTGAACTTACTGGAACCTTTACGTCCTGGTATAGAAGGTCAAATACCAGAAAAAACCACGGCAATAATCCTTGAAGGTTTAGGATTTAATCTTGCTGATAACTATTGGGAACTGCCTTTTCTTTTAGCTTTCCGTCCAACTACTGACTACGAATTCGGTGCAAGAGTAAGTATAAGAGCAATTAAGCCAGTTAACAAATGGACTAATGGTATTACCGATACTCTGATTGCCGGCAAATATATTTTTTTCCGTGAAAGTATCGCCTATCCAACAATTTTTGCTGAAGCCGGTATTTCACTTCCTTCCGGTGATTTTGACCGCAGATTGGGTAATGGTGCTTTAAGTTTTCTTCTTGCTGGTGGTATGGAAAGAACAATCGGTGAAATCCATGAAAATATTTTTTTGAATTACCGTTACAATTTAAAAAATTCTGATGATTATCAATTCGGCAATGTGTTTGGTTACACCGCTGGGCTTGGTTACCCTTTGAAAAAACCGGTAAAATTAGCCGAAAACATACTCCTCGTCGGTGATTGGAAAATATTTGGTGAACTGAAAGGTTGGTATCACACCGACGACATAGACAAAGGAGTAAGTCGGGCTAATGCTAAAAATGAACTCTATCTTTCCTTTGGAGTAAAATATAAATCTAAATGGGGTAAATATGCACTTGCTTTACTGCTTGGTTTGACTAAAGAAAGTTCTTCATATCAGGTCTATTTAAGTGCCCGTTACTAAATAAAACTGTTATTTCCGTTGGGACCGTTTTGACCGTTAACGGACTTAACCGAACTAACGGACAGACGGACTAAACGCTTTTCAGATGAAAATTATTGCTATTGTCAATCAAAAAGGTGGTGTCGGTAAAACTACTACCGCAGTAAATTTAGCAACTTCCTTAGCACATTTCACGAAAAATGTGTTACTCATTGATTTTGACCCGCAAGGTAATGCGACCAGCGGTTTAGGAATTGATAAAAATAATCTAAAAAAAACAGTTTACAACTTAATTTTAGATGAAGTTCCTTTATCGGAAGTGATTATTTCTACCCCGGTTGACTTTCTGGATTTAATCCCGGCAAATCTTGACCTAATCGGTGCCGAAATTGAATTAGTCAATCTTCTTGCCCGAGAATATAAATTAAAAAATGTTTTAGAAAAAATTATCGCTTCCGGCGGTAATCAACCTCTCGCGGTTAGCCAACCCCTCTATGATTACATTTTTATTGATTGTCCGCCATCATTAGGTTTACTTACCGTAAACGCTTTAACTGCAGTAAAGAGTTTCCTTATTCCTTTATCTTGTGAATATTATCCACTGGAAGGGTTAACCCAACTCTTAAAAACGGTAGATTTAATCCGTGATAATTTGAATCCGGATTTATTTCTTGAAGGTGTCCTCTTAACGATGTATGATGGACGGGTAAAACTTTCTGAACAGGTGAAAGAAGAAATAAAAAAATTTTTTCAGGATAAAGTTTACCAAACGATTATCCCGAGAAATGTGCGTCTTGCCGAAGCACCAAGTTATGGTAAACCAGCACTGCTCTATGACGCCAATTCTAAAGGTGCCCAAGCATACTTAGATTTAGCTAAAGAAATTTTGAACACGAATTTACCCCGTTAGAAAAGATGGAACTTTCTAACGGGGTGAACACGAATGCACACGAATAGAAAATTTGTCGCGGTAATCCGCGTGTAAGCAGGAGGAAAAATAAATGCATCAAGCACTTGGTAAAGGATTAGAAGCGTTAATACCTAAATCACAGATTACCGATTACAAATTGCAAATTAGTGAAGGAATTGTAAAAGTTCCGATTGAAAAGATTAAACCGAATCGTTATCAGCCGAGAAATAAGTTTAAAGAAGAAAATCTAACTGAATTAGCTAATTCAATTAAAGAGAAAGGTCTCTTACAGCCGTTAGTTATTTCTCCGAGTGCAATTCCTGGTGAATATGAACTACTTGCCGGAGAAAGACGACTGCGGGCAGCAAAACTTGCTGGATTGAATGAGGTAAAGGTAATTATTCGTCCCGAAGTTACTGAACAGGAACGGTTACAGATTTCTTTAATTGAAAATTTACAACGCGAAGATTTGAATCCAATTGAAGAAGCACAGGCATACCAAAAATTAATTAAAGAATTTGGTTTAACTCAGGAAGAACTTGCACAGCGTCTTGGTAAAAGCCGTGCCGCAATTGCAAATACTCTGCGTCTTTTAAACTTACCTCAAGAAATTAAAGAGACAATTGCCTCCGGGACTATCTCCTCCGGACATGCACGCAATCTGGTTGGTTTACCGGTGGAAGAAATACAAAAATTAGTCCAACGGATTATTCAGGAACGGCTTTCGGTACGGGAAACGGAAAAGATAGTAGAAAGGTTTAAGGTTGAAAGTTTAAAGTTAAGAAAGAAAAAGAAAATTTTACCGGAATTAGTCTCGCTTAGTGAGGAACTCCAACATCTTCTCGGGACGAAGATAAAAATCAAAGGAAACACAAAAAAAGGTAGGATTGAAATCTATTACTACTCACTTAGCGATTTAGAACGGTTAATTGGTCTAATTAAGAGATAAGTGTCTGCTTGAGGAGAGTAAGTAGGTCAGTAATTTGATAAGGTTTTTGAATAAATTTAAACCCTTTTTCCTGGATAATTGAAAGTTGCGTTTTTTCGTCAAGATAACCGCTGGTAAAAATAACTTTTAATTCCGGATTCAAGGTAAGCAGTTCGTCCACTAATTCTATCCCCGGTCTATCTCCAAGCACAATATCGGTAAAAACCAGGTGAAATTCACCTTTTTCTTGCTGATAAATATCTAACGCTTCTTTAACACTCCCAGCAGAAAATACGGTATAACCGTTTTTCTTTAAAACACGTTCACTAAATTTTCTTACCCCCTCCTCATCTTCAACTAAAAGGATTCTTTCACCTTTACCCTTAAGTTCTGCTGAAGTAACAACCTCTTCTTTACTTTCTTTTTCTCCGGCAATACCAAATACCGGTAAATAAATCTTGAAAACTGTTCCTTGACCAGGTTCACTATAGACATTGACCCAACCGTTATGCTGTTTGACTATACCATAGACCGTAGATAAACCCAGTCCGGTCCCTTTACCGGTTTCTTTGGTAGTAAAGAAAGGTTCAAAAATATGTTGGAGAGTTTCTTTATCCATCCCTGAACCCGTATCCTGCACCGAAAGAGAAACAAACTTTCCCACTCGTGCTTCCGGATTAGCATTCACATATTCTTCATCAATAGTTACATTTTCCGTTTTCAGGGTAAGTGTTCCACCGTTCGGCATCGCATCCCGGGCATTAACAACTAAGTTCATCAGCACTTGTTCAACCTGTCCCGGGTCAACTTTAACTACCGATAATTTCGGTTCCAATATCGTGACTAACTCAATATCCTCTCCAATAATCCGGTGGAGCATTTTTTCTATATCACTAACCAAAGTATTGAGATTAACTATTTGTGGTTGAAGCACCTGTTTTCGGCTGAAAGCAAGCAGTTTACGGGTAAGGGCAGCTGCATGGTCAGCAGCTTTCTTGATTTCTTCAAGGTCAGCACGGGAAGGGTCATTCTCCGGAAGAGCAGCCAAAAGAAGTTGACTGTAGCCAATAATTGCGGTAAGCATATTATTAAAATCATGAGCAATACCGCCGGAAAATCTTCCAATTGCTTCCATTTTCTGTGCCTGAAGAAACTGGTCCTCCAGACGCCTGTGCTCGGTAATATCCTCAAAACTTTCAATACCGCCAATGCGCTGTCCGGTACTATTATACAATAAGTCAACATTCTTACTGATAATGCGTAATTGACCATCCTTTCTTCTTAGCGTACATTCTTTATTAAAAATTGGTTTTTTGACTTCTTCTGAATAGAGACCACATTTTTCTTTGCAAGGTTGTTCAGCGAAAAGTAAACACTCTTTACCTAATGTTTCTTCCGGTGTATAGCCGGTGATTTCAACTGCTCTTTTATTCCAACTGGTAATAAGACGGTTTGTATCCACAGTAAAAATAGCACTGGGAGTAACACTGACAATATGTTCAGCGTATTCTTTGCTTTCTTTCAAATCTTTCTCGGCTTGCTTACGCTCAGTGATGTCCTTCTCAAAATATACAGCACCTACTATTTTACCTTCTTTGACTAAGGGCGACCCAGATATTTCTACCCAAAACCGATTTCCCTTCTTGTCAATCACCTCAATTGGGTAGGGTTCAATCTTTTCACCTCTTAATCTCCGGATAAAATTTTTCTTCACCAGGTGACGATACTCGGGTGGAACCGGAATGGTAAAAGATTTACCGATGAGGTTGCCAAATGTCTCAATACTTTTTTTATTGCCAAAAATAAATTTACCTTCTAAGTTTACGGCAAAAATGAAATCGTTGGATGTCTCGATTAACGAACGATATTTCTCTTCGCTTTCAATTAATGTTTCTTCAGCACGTTTGCGCTCGCTGATGTCGGCTATGATGTGAACATACCCGGTTGGATTACCTTTTTCGTCTGCGAGCGGGTCAGCAGTAACCTCAAACCACCGGTCACCAATTTGTAGATTCATACTCTCTCTATGCCGGCTTTTTTGCATGCGCACGATTGGGCAACCCTCAATTGGTTTTGAAGTACCGTGCACAAGTTCCCAACAAGTCCTGCCGATGATTTCGCTGGCAGGTTTTCCAAACATCTTAGTTGTGGCTTTGTTGCATTGCAGGATTTTGTTATTTTTATCCATAAGACAGAGGGAGTCGCCAATTGCGTCAAAAGTGCTCTGCCATTTCTCGCTGGAAAGTCGCAGGGCATCCTCGGTACGCTTATGCTCGGTGATGTCCCTGCTTATACCCACGAATCCTATTGGTTTGCCATCCGTACCTTGCATGATGGCTACACTCATCTCTACAGAAATTCTACTTCCGCTCTTGGTGACGATGTGATACTCTCGGTTCTTGACGTATCCCTTCTCAAGCACCTCCCGCATACCTGCTAGCGCTTTTTCTCGGTCTTCAGGAGCGATAAGGTCAAAGCTGCTTTTTCCAATCAAGTCTCTCTTGTCATCAGTGCCGTACATTGCCAGGGTTGCTTCATTGACATCTATGATCTTCGCCTCTAAGTCACTGATTACGACGCTATCTGTGGACATTTCTACAGCGTTAGAGAGCCGGACCAATTTTTCCTCCGCCTGTTTACGCTCGGTGATGTCCTGTAGGGTGCCTACCATCTTGACCACACGACCTTTGGTATCATGAAATGGTTCAATATGAACGAGAAAATTTCGCACTGATCCCCAGGCTGGATTACCGCGAAATTCAACAGTAATGAATTCGCCGTTTTCTGCGGCATGCGTAGCCGATTGCACGATGTGCCTGTCCTCCGGATGCGCACACTCTAAGAATTCCGGGAAAAGCGGAGTTTCTGCGGAGGGGTCAAATCCAGTTAAGTGAAACATCTCAGCTGACCAGGTAAATATTCCGGTTGCCACATCCAGTTCCCAGTTTCCCAGTTTGGCAATCCTTTGCGCTTCCAGTAATCTCGTCTCGCTCCGGCGTAGCGCTTCATCCTTTTGCTTATGCTCGGTGATGTCGGCTACCATTATTTGGAAACCATTTATCTTACCTTTTCCTTTCAACAAACCGACACGAACTTCTGCATATCTCGGAGTTCCGTCCTTGTGGATGAAATTAACTTCTAGCGGTTCCGGCACTTTTCCTCGCAGAAGTGACTTGAATATTTTTACATATTTGGGGATGTCTTTTACTTGTAAAACCCCCAACTTAGTAAAATGTTTACCTACGGCTTCCTCTTCTGAATAGCCGGAGATTTCCAATGCGGCAGTATTCATTGAGGTAAGCATACCTTTCAGATTTACCGTGACTATACCTTCCGGAGCAAGTTCAACCATAGTCCGGTATTTTTCTTCTGACTGTTTTAACTCTTCCTCAACGCGTTTGCGCTCGGTAAGGTCACGAATTGCGGTCACCCGGACGATGCGTCCTTGATAGGTGATTGGTCTACCGTGGAGTTCAGCAATAAAAGTCGTTCCATCTTTTTTCAGACCCTTGGCTTCATAGGGTTTCTCATATCCGGAAAGGATATTTTTTAAGACCAAATCACGAGATTCAGGTGCGGTTAAGTCCAGTGCGTTCATTCCAATAACTTCAGATAGTTCATAGCCGAACATTTTAGCAAAAGTTTGATTCGCATCTAAAATTTTGCCTTTTTCGTGAATTGCGATTGCTTCAAAAGTAGCATTGCACAATGTGTGGAACCTCTCTTCGCTCTCTTTCAACGATTCTTCCGCTTTCTTCCGTTCGGTAATCTCACGGGCAATAACGACTATTTTAGTCACTTTTCCACTCCGGTCAAAGATTGGGAATTGAATGCTGTCAAACCAGCCAGTCAACGCCTTCTCTTCGTAACGGACAAACTTTCCGCTCTGGACAACCTTTTCGGTATATCCCTTTCGGAGAGCACGCAAATCCGGCAGCATCAGGTCCCACATACATAAACCGATGAATTCATCCAGTTTCTTGCCGAACCGGTTTGCCATATGTTCATTTGCATCTAAAATAATACCATTAGGGTTAATTAAGGCGACAACATCAATCGGTGACCGGAGAAGCGAGCGTACGGTCTCTTCGCTTTCGAACAATTTCTCTTCCGCCCGACGTCGAGTAAGAATATTAGTAAGATTCTCGGCAATGTACTTAAGACGAGACAATTCAGATTCGTGGAAAGGTTCTTTGCGGGAAATGTCCATTACTCCGATTGGCTCACCCTGGGAAATAATCGGGATAATGATTACTGATTGAATACCTAAGATTTTGCGTATTTTGAGAGCGAGTTTTTTCAGTATTTTATTTTCCGTAAATTCTGCCATTAAACTCTCAATTATTTCCGGGTCGTTACACAGTTCAGGTTTACCTTCGCGGAGAACTTTATTGTAGAAACTACTTTCGCGCAAAGGAATCTTTATCTCCGGTTCAGGTATTTTGGTTGAAATTATTTTCTTGAGCAGGTTGATTATTTTGGGAGAAATTGTCCGTTTTTGGAGGAGCAGATATTTTTTATCGGCACTTATTTTATAGACGGTTACTCCCTCAGAAGAGAAAATTCTTGCTGTTTCTCGGCGTAATAAATCAATTATCTCTTCAACACTTGCTCCTTGGTTAGCCGCATTGTTCAGTGAAGTAATCAGGGTAAGGTCTTCGGTTTTTTCCCACATTTTTATTTCGGCTAATTTACGGTCGGTGGTTTCTAAGGTAACTTCAATTGCACTGACGACTTTACCTTTTATATTCTTCACCGGATAACCACGGATAAACCAAAACCTTCCGTCAGGGGTGATGATTTCTCCCTCCTGCGGTTCACCGGTTCGGATAGTTTTTTGCACTGGACAATTTTCGCAAGGTATCTTCCGCTGGTGCCAGACTGCATAACAATGTTTTCCTACCAACTTTTCTGGAGATAAGTTAACCGATTCACCGGCAGCACGGTTTGCCCATAAAACTCTTCCTTCGGTATCCTGATAGACGACAAGTTCGGACATACTTCCCAGGATGATATTTTGAATTTGTTCTACTCTTTGGATTACTTCTTTAGCAAGTTTATGCTCACGGATATTTTCCGTTTGAGTATTTTTTTTCTTTTTCATTTTTTTATTCCTCTACATAAATATCTACAAGGATAAAAATATAAAAACCGACCGGTTGGATTTTCCTGCTGGTCGGTTTGAAAATTCTATTTTTTTCTTTTACTTTTTCCATTGCTAATTAAATTGAAACTTCGGTTATACTTTATTTTTGGTAGGTATAACATAATTATAGAACTATTTACGGAAATAAGCAAGGACTTTTTGTAAAGGGGTAGTGTCCGAGAAAAAAAATTCAAATGGGGGTAAAGAAAAATATTGCCCACGATAAACGCAAGCAGGATTTATTGGAATGGGCGAGATTCAATACGGGATGCTGCTCGCTAAAGAACTTGGCTTGGAAATTAAAACTTTTCAAAGCGGTCCCTTAGGTGGTGACCAACAAATCGGTGCAAAAATTGTTGGTGGTTTGGAACATTCCGATTGCCTGTAACCGTGCTTCGGCGGATTTCATTATTTCTTCACAACTGATGTCCCAGACTTATGAACGGCCACTTGTTGACTACGAGAAAATAATCAAAAAGTAAATTATTCCTGTTTATCTACAATTTCATTTAGTAATTTACTCATCTGCATAATTTCATACGGTTTGGTGAGAACACCAATAAAACCATACTTCTCAAATTCGGACATTATTGGGTCATTGGAATAACCACTGGAAACAATCGCTTTGACTTCAGGGTCTATTTCTTTAAGTTTCTTGATTGTTTCTTTACCACCCATTCCACCGGTAACCGTTAAGTCAAGAATTACTACGCTAAAGGGGTTTCCAGATTCCTTTGCTTTTTGGTATAACTCTATCGCTTCCATACCATCTTTGGTTAACTCAACCTCGTAGCCAAGACGTTTAAGTAAACGCTGGACAAATTTTCTTACTGAGTCCTCGTCATCCATTACCAGAATCTTTCCTTTACCGAGAATGAGCCTTTCTTTAGTCTCCCATTTTCCGATGGTTTCTTCCGGGGAAGCGGGGAGATAAATTGTGAAAATTGACCCCACTCCTACTTCTGATTCCGCGCTAATATGTCCATTATGCTTCTTGATTATGGAATAAGAGGTGGCAAGACCGAGCCCACTTCCTTTTTGTTTGGTAGTGAAATAAGGGTCAAATATTTTTGACAGATGTTCTTCAGATATGCCGATTCCTTTGTCCTTTATGGAGAATTTTGCATATTTTCCCCCTTTTAGGGTAAGAATTTTTTCTGCAGCGATTTCGCTATTTTCGGCATCCACCCAGATTGTTCCACCTTCCGGCATTGACTGTTGGGCATTAAGCACTATGTTATTGATGACTTGAGTGATTTGTCCTTCATCTATTTCTACCGCCCAGAGGTCATCTGGAATAGAAAACTCAGCACGGATATTGTAACCCCTGAGGGCAAAACTGACTGCTTCTTTTAATAATTCTCCGAGAGAGACTACTTTCTTAATCGGCTCCCCGCCTTTAGAAAAAGTAAGCAATTGTTGGGTTAGATTTCTTGCCTGTAAGGATGCTTTCTCCGCTTCACTCAAAAGTTCCTGAGTTTCTTCTTTAGCGCCAGTATCTATATTTATCTTGGCAAGGGAGATATTCCCCAGTATACTGGTCAAAATATTGTTGAAATCATGAGCAATACCTCCAGCAAGAGTTCCCAGAGATTCAAGTTTTGCAAGTTTGATAAGTTCTTCCTCCATTTTCTTACGCTCGGTGATGTCTCTCTGGATAGCCAGAAATCCAATAATACCATCCTGCTCGTCAAGAATCGGGCTAGCTGAACCTTCAACATTGAGGAATCTACCATCTTTAGTCTTATTGATTAACTCTCCTTTTACTACTTGTTTATTTAGGAGTGTGTTCCAGAATATTTCGTGCTCTTCCGGTTTCATTTTACCGCTTTTTAGAATCCTCGGAGTAACCTTGTCAACAACTTCTTCAGCCGTGTATCCGTAAAGCCGGGTAAATTCCGGGTTGATAAAAGTGATAATTCCTTCACGGTTGGTGATAAAAACAACCTCACCGGAAGTTTCCACTGCTTTTCTTAATCTAAGCAGTTCTTCCTCCATTTTTTTGCGCTCGGTGATGTCCCTTCCTATAGAAACCACTCCAACAATTTTACCTTCACGGACCAAGGGAGCACCACTGATTTCACCAAATTTTCTTGTTCCATTCTTGGCAATAAACTCGTATACCGTTGAAGTAACTCGTCCGCCCGCTAAAACGCTTAGGGTATCAGAGAATGCTTTCCCCAAGTATTCCGGGGCAAGGATATTCAGTTCTTGAAAAGGTCTACCGGTTAGTTCTTCGGGCTTATACCCTAATACTCTCTCTACGGAAGGTGATACACTAAGAACCCTGAAATTGGGGTCAAGAGAATATACGACATCGTTTATATTTTCAAAATGGAGACGATAGTTTTCCTCACTTTCACGCAATGCATTCTCCGCCTTTTTACGTTCGGTGATATCGCTTACCACACTTACCCAGCCGATTCGATTACCTTTAGAGTCTTTCAATGGTAAGACAGAATGCTCGGTTGGAAATACTTCCCCATTCTTTCTTTTCATCCGGAATTCAAATGCGGAGAGATAACCTTGTTTATCAATAACCGGGTATAATATTTCTTCAAACTCTAAAAGTGTCTTTTTATTTACATGTAAGAATTCGGTTGTCTTGCCAATCATCTCTTGCTTTTCATAGCCGAAAATTTTGCTGGCTGCGGGATTACAATCTAATATTATCGGCGGAATCTGGCTATCTAAAATAAAAATAGCTCGGTCTAAAGCTAAAAATGTCTTTTCAAGAAGTTCTTTTGATTTTTTCAATGCCTCCTCTAACCGTTTACGCTCGGTAATATCGCGGGAGACACCGACAACTCCTAACATTACACCCTTTTCGTTGCGCATTACTGCTGCCGAAAGAAAACTGACAAATATTTCACCATTTTTCCTTTTATTCTGTACTTCGCCAACAAATTTTCCTTCCCCGGATGTAGTTTGATGTACAATTTGTCCTTCTTGGGAGTCAGTATACAGCATATTAATATGTTTACCTAATATTTCTTCCCGGCTATAACCGAATATTTCTTCTGCAGCTTGGTTAAACTCAACAATTTTTCGCTCTTTATCAACTGCAATAATCATATCCAGTGAAGAATTAATAATGTTTCGTGCATATTCTTCAGAAGATTTGACTGCCTCTTCCACCTTTTTCCGTTCAGTAATATTTCTTCCTACTTCTACCACACTGATTACTGTTCCTTTCTCATCTTTTATCGGAAATGTTCTTAAATCCCAGTACCTACCATCAGGAGTTTGTGTCTCCTTACTTTGCGGATTCCCGGTCCGGAAGGTCTTCTGCACCGGGCAGGAGTCAAATTCACAGGGAGTAGAACGGTTATACCATAACTTATAACAGGGTTGTCCAAGCAAATCGGGAATATCTTTACCTAAGCCATCCGCTGCACCTTTATTCGCCCAGATTATCCTCAGGTCAGTGGACTGGAGGGTCAAATTATCCGGGATAGTATTGAGAATGGCATCAAACTCTTGTGCAAGTTTTCGTAATTTGCTTTCGCTTTGCTTAAGAGTTTCTTCCATCTGCTTCCGTTCAGTAATGTTCGTAGCAGTAATAACAACACCTGTGATTTTCTTTTCTTTGTCCTTTACCACTGAAGCAGAAACGATAGTATCGAATTCCCTATCGAGTTTTGTCATGCATTTTGTCTCATAGTTTGTTAATCTCTCATTTTCTAACGATTTTTTTAATATTTCTTTTGCGAATTCTCCTTCTCTTGGGAACAAGATGTCCAGTGGTTTTTCAATTAATTCATTTTCTTTATATCCCAAGAGATTGAGTAAAGATTGGTTTACCTGTAGTATTTTTCCATCCGGACTGGACAAAATCAAACAATCATTCATTGTAGAAATAATATTTTCGGCAGCAGTTGCTGGAGTTAAAACAAATAATTCATATCTCACAATTGCGTAGACGATAAAAATAGACATAGAAACCATAAATAGAGTAGTCATTTCGGGTATTCTAATGTGTAGTACAGGGAGTAGCCCCTCGGTTAAAATGCCAAACAGGGCAGGTAATAATAGACCTATAGTTACATATTCAGCCTGTTTTTTTTTCTTTTTATCAGTTACTTGCAACGAATATCTCCAGCTTAGAAATGGTGCTAAGAACCCCAGTATTGCAACCCAAACAAGATTGATCCAATAAAACAGCAAATCTCTCGGAATACTATATGTATAACCCCAGTATTCTTTTACCGCCTGAGCGGCTATCAGACCTGTAGTTGCATCAAGTAAAGAAAAAACCAACGCTGGTGCATAAATTACAAAATAGGTCAATTTATTTCTGAACAATTTTTCTCTCTCGGTAAAAATTAGTGCGAAATGAGTTGTAAGTGCTAAAGTAAAAGGCCAGAGAAAACTTATTTTTATCCATAAGTAGGCGGTATGGGGGTTATCTGACTGACGACACATAAATTCAGTGAATCCCAAATAAGCTGATAATAAACAAAAAAGTGCAAAAATTCTGTTTAATTGTGCTTTTTTATTCTGGTAGAAAACAACGATTCCTAAAAAAAGAAAAATTAAAGANNTAACTAGGAGAAAAAAGAAAAATTAAAGAAGCAAATAAAGAAATCAAAGCAAAAATATTCATTTTTTTCTCCTAATTTTGATAAATAGTTAGAAATAATTTTTGTAGTTCTATTTTGGCGAGTAAACTGAAGATAGTTTTGGAATTTAGAGAAGATAAAAAAAATTTTTTTATCCACCGGAGTTTTCTAACCCAGGTAGTCTTTAACTATATTTAATTATAAGAAGAAAAAACAAAAAAATCAAGAGTTTTTTGCAAAGGAAAAAAATGATAAAATATATCTCAATTTAATGTTGACAGAATTTCAATATTTCATTAAAATGAAACTACCAAAAACTTATCCACATTTGCGGCTATTTTTCGAATTGGCGAAGATAGTTAAATTAGGAGGGGATCCCGCACCTTTAGTGGATGTCTGTCTTTGATATCTTTTGCATTTAAGAAAACTTTCTCAAAAATAAGTTTTTCAATATTGATAAATTGATAGTGATAATCTAATTCCTTACCAAATGACAGACAAAAGATATATCCACCAAAGGTGCGGGAGAAGAAAAAAATGGAAATTAAATTACCACAATGGTATCGGATTTTAGGTCCCCGGGTAACAGTTTTAGTTTCTACAGTTGACAAGAATGGAAATTCTAATGCTGCACCGGTATCTTTTATCTCACCGCTCTCCGCAGAACCACCTTTGGTGATGATTGCACTTCGTCCAGAGAGACATACATTGGCAAATATTCGGGAGACAAAAGATTTTGTTTTGAATTTACCACAAGAGGAATTAATTAACCAAGTAATGATTTGTAGTAAACCTTTCCCGCAAGGGGTAAGTGAAATTAAAGAAGCGAAGTTGACTGAGATAAAAGCGAAAACAGTCAGTTCACCAAGGATTGCTGAATGTCTTGCTTGGATAGAATGTAAATTTTCTGCTGAACATCTTGCCGGTGACCACCAGTTAATCATCGGTGAAATCCTAATTGCTGAAATAAAAGATGAATTTTATAAAGAATTTTTTCTCTGCACCAAGGCAAAACTTTTACTCCATCTTACCGGTAAAGATTTCGCTATCCCCGGTAAAATTGTCCACCCGTCAGAATAATAGAAAAAAATTTAGAGGTAATGTAAAATATATTGTG
>DHVG01000018.1 GCA_002412545.1 Elusimicrobia bacterium UBA5214
TCAGAGAAGAAATTTTTTGAGATTGTGCAAGCGGCACAGAATATTGCCAACCAGATTGAGAGTATAGCGGCGGCGGCAGAGGAGACCGCAGCATCAACTGAGGAATCTTCAGCAGCAAGTGAAGAACAGGCTGCTGGTATTGAAGAATTGTCTGCTTCCGCACAAAATCTTTTACATACTGCCCAACAATTAGATGAATTAGTCTCAAGATTTCACATCTCCTAATGGAACTTTATCATTGTAAACGAAGATATGCGGAGGAAATTTTTTTATGGATAAAGAGACAATCGTCTCACCAGAAAAAAAGGATTTAGAATTAGTAAAAAAAATTATTCAAGCAAGAAAAACTATTTTAGAAGAATTACACAAAATTATTGTCGGTCAGGATGTAGTGATTGAGCAACTTTTGATTAGTCTTTTTGCTCGTGGACATTCTATCGTTGTTGGTGTACCGGGTTTAGCAAAAACTTTATTAGTTTCTTCATTAGCCCAAATCCTTGATTTAGAATTTAAACGTATCCAGTTTACTCCTGATTTAATGCCTTCCGATGTTACCGGGACCGAAGTAATTGAAGAAAATGTTTCTACTGGTGAACGAATTTTTCGTTTTATAAAAGGTCCAATTTTTGCCAACATTGTTCTTGCTGATGAAATTAACCGCACACCACCGAAAACACAAGCCGCATTATTACAAGCGATGCAAGAATATAAAGTTACTGTCGCTGGACAGACATATCCTTTACCTTTACCTTTCTTTGTTTTAGCGACACAAAACCCTATTGAACAAGAAGGAACATATCCTTTACCGGAAGCACAACTTGACCGTTTCTTTTTTCAAGTAAATATTACTTATCCGGAGGAAAAAGAAGAAGAAAAAATTCTCGAACAAACCACTTCTTTATACCAACCAAATTTGAAAAAAGTGCTTAATGCAAATGATGTTCTTTCTTTACAAGAAATTGTGCGGAAAGTTCCGGTTTCTGATTATGTAAATGAGTATACGGTAAAACTTATTCGGGCGACACGTTCTGGTGATTCGGTAGCGCCGGAATTTATTCGTAAATATGTAACTTGGGGTGCTAGTCCACGTGCGGCACAACATTTACTTTTAGCTGGGAAAACTCGTGCTCTTCTTGTAGGTAAATATGCAGTATCAGTTGAAGATATAAATTTTCTTCTTGCCCCGGTGCTCAGGCACCGTTTAATTTTGAACTTTAATGCCGAAGCGGAAGGAATAACTACCGAAGAAATTATTCGTCGTCTTCTGGATACAGTCAAACCGTAAAAATGCAAAATAATTTTATAGATGACCGGAAGAAATTATTTGATCCTTTAACTTTAGCTAAGATTGGTAATCTTTTTCTCCGGGCAAAAATCGTTGTTGAGGGTTTCATTTCTGGATTACATCAAAGTCCATTTAAGGGTTGGAGTTTAGAATTTGCTCAACATCGGGAGTATACTTCGGGTGACGAACTGAAGTATCTTGATTGGCGGATTTATGGACGAACTGACCGTTATTTTGTGAAACAATATGAAGAAGAAACAAACCTGAAAAGTTATTTAGTTTTGGATTGTTCTAATTCTATGGGTTATAAATCCGGTAGTTTAAGCAAATTTGATTACGGTTGTTCACTTGCTGCTTGTTTAGCCTATTTAATGCTTAAACAAAGTGATGCGGTGGGTCTAACCCTTTTTAATAATAAAATAGAAACTTATCTCCCGGCGAGAAGTAACTGGGCACATCTTTCTTTAATCCTTAATAAATTAGAAACTGTTTATCCTTCCGGAGAGACAAAAATTTTTTCTAGTTTAAGTGATTTAGGAAAGTATATTCGTCGACGTGGGTTGATAATCTTAATTTCGGATTTGTTTGAAGAGTCAGCCGAGGTGGTAAAAATATTAAAATATTTTCGTTATAAAAAGAACGAAGTGATTGTTTTTCATCTCCTTGACCCTTCAGAAAAAAAATTACCTGAAGGAGATGCGTATCTATTTGAAAACTTAGAAAATAAAGAAAAAATTTCTGCTGAGCCGGGATTAATTCGTGAAGAGTATATTCAGCTAATGGATAATTTTATTGAGAATTATAAACTTAATTTCCGTAGAAGTGATATTGACTATTCTCTTTTTACTACTGATACATCTTTAGATTATGCTTTAGGCTCTTATTTGGCAAAACGGGCGAAACTATAAAAAACGATTCAGACGAGATAAAATCTAAGATTCAAACTGATTTTATCTGTTTGCATCAGGTAGTTATCTGTCTGTATCGTTTTTATCTATCTCGTTTGCATCGTCTCTATGATGAATATTTCTTTTCTTAATCCTGCCTTTCTTTTTGCTTTACCTCTTGCAAGCGTTCCAATTATTATTCATCTTCTCACCAGAAAAAAGTATAAAACTTATCCTTTCAGTGAAACAAAATTTATTCAAACTGCTTTAAAGAAAACAGTAAGAAGACATAAACTTCGCGAGTATTTGTTACTCTTTGTGCGGTGTTTGATTGTTCTTGTTTTGACTTTGCTTTTCTCTCGTCCAGTGGTTCATTCGGGACGGCTTTTTGATAAGCCAGAAGAATTGGGTAAGAGTTTATTTTTTCTTCTTGATAATTCTTATTCTTTAGGGTATTTTGAAGATGGACAACCAAGATTCAATTTAGTCAAAGAAGTAGGTGAAAATTTAATTAATAAACTTGACGAATTTGATGAAATAGCAGTTGGTAGTTTTTCTAATCGTCTGAACATTCTTACGAAAAATTTTATCCAGGATAAAAAAACTTGTTTGGGAATAATTGACCAAATTCCTTTATCTACTTATTCTACGGATTTATCGGTAGTATTAAAAGATGTTTATTTGGTATTAAAAAATACTAAAAAGAAAGAAAAAATAATTGTTTTAATTAGTGATTTAGCAAAAAATGGTTGGCAAAATATTGGGAAAGATTATTTTGAAAAAATAAATTTTTATGACCCAGAGGTAAAAATAGTTCTTCTTGATGTAACCAAAGAAATAAGTAAAAACTGTGCGATAGAAGAAATTTATCTCAGAGAAGTTGGTCCTTCTAAACCGACAATCGTTGAAACACAAGTAGCAAATTATGGGAAAGAAGAACTTAAAGAATTGCCAATCCGAATGTATTTAACTGAAAAAAAAGAAGAGAAAAAAGTTCTCAATGGATTTATAGAAATTTCTCCAGATGAAAAAAGAAGTAAACAATTTGTTTACAATTTTCCTAAAAATATGGAAGATTTTATCCCTGGATATATGGAATTAGAAAAAGATAATCTTTTTCTTGATAATCGCCGTTATTTTGTTTATCCTCGGTGGGAAAAAGTAAAGATTCTTGCCCTTGATAGTTCTGGAGGTTTTTCTCCGACTGAAAGTGAACTTTACTATTTTCGTTTAAGTTTAAACCCTTATCATGAAGAAGGATTAATCTCGGTAGACATTACCCAAAATGGTGAGTGGATAAAAAAACTTACCCCCGCTTATTCGTTACTTGTTTTAGCTAACTGGGAAGATGTCTCTCAGGAAGAAAATGAGCGATTGAAATCTTACTTGAGAGATGGTGGTAATATTTTTCTCAGTTTAGGAGATAAAGTTGACCTTGAATTTTATAATCAAGATTTGGATTGGTTAATCCCCGCAGAATTAGTCAAAGTGAAAAGTGAAAAGGTAAAAATTAGTCATTTTGCTGCCGAACATCCAGCATTAAAAATTTTTTCTCAAGATACCGACCCGCTTCGCCGAGACACAAGCGAGGCGAGTTTTTCTACAATAATGTTTTCCACCTATTGTGTAGTTGAACCTAAACCAGCCAGCAAAATTTTGCTTAGACTTACTGATGGTAACCCTCTTCTCTTGGAGAGTCAACCCTACCCTGGTCAGAACGGGAAAGTTTTTCTTTACACTTCTACACTTAATCGGAAATGGAACAATTTCCCGGCTAAACCTCTTTATCCAACTCTTTTTCAAGAATTGGTTCGTTATTTAACAAGAAAAGAAGAAAAAATACTTTCCTTTAATTCCGGTGAAGATATTCTTATACCATTCCCGGAAAAACTTGAAGAATTCAAAATTCATAATTGGGGTGATAATTCCAAACCGGTAGAACTAATCTGGAAAGAAGAAAAAGAATTTAGAGGGTATAAAATCAAAGATAGTTTAGAACCAGGTTTTTATCCTTTTTCTTATCAAATAAAAGGGAAAAAAGATAACGGTTTTCTTTTGGTTAATTTTGATTCAGCAAACGGTGAATCTAATCTTAGGCAAGTTGACTACTCCGAGATTAAAAATCTTTTTTTTCGTAGTCCGGTTACTTATATTTCGGTGAAAGAAAAATATCCGGAAAAATTTGTCCAATTCTTAAAAGGTAAAGAGATTTCCCAAAATTTAGTTATCCTTACTTTCTTGTTTTTGGTTGCAGAAGGGATTCTTGCAAATCGTTCTTTATTTGGAAAAAAGAAAACAGATGAAAAACAGTAATATAAGAAATAGAAATAATAGAGCAAGCAATCTGTTTATTTACAGCATATTTTTTGTTTTGGTAATAATCTTTTTCTGGAAATCAGTGACTTTGCAGGGGATATTCATTACCGGTGACTTGGCGGCGAGTGATATTATGGAACAGAACTATCCGATGCGCAATTTTCTTGGACAGTCGTTGAAAAATGGCTTTTTCCCTCTATGGAATCCTTACATTTTTTGTGGTTTTCCATCTTTTGCTGAAGGACAAGGTGGTTTTTTTTATCCTTTAAATTTACTTCTTTTTTATCTTTTACCTGCTTGGGTAGCTTATAATTATAGTGTAATTTTGACCTTTTTTTTAGCCGGAATATTTACTTTTTTTTATGCTCGGTTAATCAAATTAAGCAAATCTGCTTGTCTACTTGCGGGAATTATTTTTATGTTTTCTGGCTTTTTTGTTACTCGTTTGAAACATATAAATATGATTAATGCTGCTTGCTGGTTACCTTTAATGTTTTTTTTGATTGAGAAATATTTCCGAACCGAAAACATTTATTACGCAATATTTACAGGTATCATCTGGGCAATACAAATCCTTGCCGGGCATTTTGAAATTGCTTACTACTCAATCCTTGGAATAGGTTTATATTTTTTGTTTAAACTTTATTTAGTTTATAGAACACAGAAAAATATTCTTTTGATTCTCAAAAAGGTTATTATTTTTCTTTTTATTGGCCTAATTGGGTTAGGCTTATCTGCAATTCAACTGTTTCCCAGTTATGAATATTCAAAATATTCAATTCGTACCAAAGGATTAAGTTACGAAGAAGCAACAATGTGGACATTCTATCCCGGTGACCTGGTTAATTTCCTCATGCCGTATTATTATGGTGACCCGGCTAAGGCAACCTATGATGGGAAGAGAGGTATCTTCTGGGAAAATTGTGTTTATGTCGGTCTGCTACCATTATTTTTAGCATTTGTGTCTTTATTTTTACTCTTCAAGAAGTATAAACTGCTTAAAAATAAACCAGCAACTTTAGTAACTCTATCATCAGGAATGCGACAATACATTATTTTCTTTAGTTGTCTCGCTCTTCTTTCGTTATTGACAGTAATGAAAAGGTCTTTTTTCTTATTTAGAATTTTTTGGTTTCTTCTTCCTGGTTTTAAATTTTTTAGATTTCAACAACGTCTCTTATTGTTTACCGAATTTTCTTTAGCCCTATTAGCGGCTATTGGTTTTGAGTTTATTATTCAAAAATTGAGAAAAGGGGAAAAGGAAGTTTTCAGAAATATTGTGTTTTTAGTAATCGTCGTTGACCTGTTTATTTTTGGTATTAGACATAATCCTACGGTTAGTCTAGGAGAATGGTTTTCCAAACCGGAAACGGTAAATTTTTTGGAAAAGGATAAAGGCCAATACCGAATTTACAGTTTGGGACATTTTTATACTTGGCCACTTGCTTATCGTTTAGCTCAAGGATGGAAAGGAGATTTAACACCATATTTTGGTCATCGGAAAGTATTGCCAGAAAATTTTAATATGGTTTACAATATTTTTAGTGCTGGGGGATATACCTCTTTATTCTTAAGAAGGTTCAGTCAGGTAGAAAACATTATCTGGAAGAATACGTCATTAACTCAGGATGGTAATGCGTTTTTAGCTCCACAGGCAATTAGAATATTAAGTTTGCTTAATGTGAAGTATATCCCTACTCTCTGGAAGTTGAACAGTGACCTTCTAGAAATGAAGATGGAGACTGAATTTTATCCGATGATGCCAAAAATAAAAATCTATGAGAATAAACAATTTATGCCTAGAGTATTTCTCGTTTCTCAATGCAAATCGGTAAGTTCAGAAAAAGAAATCCTATCAAAGTTGAATGACCCGAATTTTGATTTAGAGAAAAATGTAATCGTTGAAGAAGAAGTTAGTCATGGGTCGTTATCTATTGAGGGGTCTAATCTGGAGATAATTCACTATTCACCACAGGAAATTAGGATTAAAGTTCGTCTAAATGAAAATGGATTTTTGGTACTCAGTGATACTGATTATCCCGGCTGGGAAGTTTTTATCAATGAGAAAGAAGGAAAAATTTTAACTGCAAATTATGTGATGCGTGCGGTAGCCTTAACCAAAGGAATACATGAAGTGAGATTTATTTACAAGCCGTTATCCTTTAAAAGAGGATTGATGGTCAGTTTTATCACTTTGAGTATAACTATTCTTTTTATTTTTAGACCTTTGGTAAAAAAATGAAAAAAATTGTTTTTCTGCTTTCTGTTTTTTGTTTTTTGCTGAGTGTTTCCTGTCTGCTGACTACCGTTTCTTTTACTCAACAAGGTGACCGTTTCGTTTTTACGCAATTGAAATACCAAGGAAACTGGGACCCTTACCCGGAAGTGAGCCGAGAAATACTAAATTTCCTTCGTCTGACGACGAGTATAAAAGTATTACCCGAACGGCGAGTAGTTACTTTAGATGATGAATTACTTTTTTCTTCACCGTTTTTAATCGTTCTTGGGCAGGAATTTTTCCCGGTTCTAAAAGGAAAAGAAGTGGAAACTCTGAATCGTTATCTTAAAGGAGGGGGAATAATTTTTGTTGATGATTGTTCTGGAGAAAAAAGGAGTGGTTTTGATAAGGCAATCCGGCGTGAATTTAACCGCATTTTGCCCAATGGTGAATGGATAAAATTACCTAAAGAAGAACATCCGGTATTTCGTTCGTTTTATCTTTTGCGTACTATTGGTGGCAGACGAATCGTAAACAATTATTTAGAGGGAATAAATCTTCCCGGACGGACCGCAGTAATCTATTCGCAGAATGACCTTTTTGCTACCTGGGTTAAAGACCGTTTAGGAAATTACTTATATTCCTGTTCACCCGCTGGTGAAACACAGAGATTAGAAGCAATCAAACTTACGGCAAATATTTTTATTTACGCCCTTACCGGAACTTATAAAACTGATTATATCCATCAACCTTTCATTAAGGAAAAGATGCATCGCCGTTGACGGAGTTAGTGGCTAGTTAAATAAATAATTGAGTAGATAAGTGGTTAAGTGGATAAGTGATTAGGCTTGCCCACCGAAGCTTTAGCAAAGGTGGGTGATTGAGGTAAAAAATGAATTTCAAAGATATTGAGTTTCTTTATCCCTACAAAGGTCTCATCGTTATTTTACTTATTACTGCTTTTTTCATTTTTGTCCTTCTTTTCCTGCGTTTGCCAAAGAGACGATTACTTTTTTCTTTTCTGCGTTTATTGATTTTTTTACTCATTATTTTTCTTCTTTTTCAACCGCAATACAATATCCGAGAAGAACTTACTGGCAGACGGGTTTTAGCCGTAGTTCTTGATAATTCACAAAGTATGGGTTTGAATGACCCGACTCCCCGGTGGCAAAAAGTCAAAAAATTTTTTTCTCAAGAACCTTTTAAAAAATTAGAAAAGAAATATCAAATTCGATATTATACCTTCTCAGATAAATTATCCTCTTGGGGGGTTGAATTTCCTCAGCCGGTAGGGAAAACAACCAATATCAGTCAAGCATTAAGAGAAATAAATAAAATTGACAATCTTGGTATGAACCAGAGCGGTTCATACCTTGCGGGCATATTTCTAATTAGTGACGGACAAAATAACCAAGGTGACCATCCGTTAACTTCTGCAGAGAATCTTAATTTACCAATTTATGCTCTCGGTGTAGGTAATCCGCAACCTAAAGATTTGGCAATTGAAGAAATCAAACATAGTGATTTTGCTTTCAAAAATACACCGGTAGATATTGAAGTAGAAATTAGCGGTCACGGTTTTGAAAGCAAGAATATCCCGGTTAGTTTATTAGAAAAAGATATTACTAACCAGATAATCCACACTGAAAATGTAAAAATAGATTCTCAAGGGAAAGGTAGAGTAAAGTTAACTTTTACTCCTCAAGGACTTGGTGAAAAGATTTATTTGGTAAACATTCCTACCTACAAGGAAGAAATTTCTTTAACCAACAATGTTAAAGAATTTCTTTTAAATATAGTTCGTGAAAAAATACGGGTTCTTTACCTTTGCGGTCAGATAAATTACGAATACGCATTCATCCGTAATATTTTAAAAAGTGACCCGACAATTGAATTAGTTTCTTTTGTGATTTTGCGTAATCCGGAAAATATTGCTTTTGTTCCCGATGACCAACTTTCGCTGATTCCTTTTCCGGCACACGAAATTTTTATTAAAGAACTCTATAATTATGACTTAGTAATTATAGAAAATTTCACCTATCACCGTTTTGGTATTCTCTCTCAATACTTAGATAATTTACATCGTTTTGTTAATGAAAAAGGTGGCGGACTAATTATGATTGGCGGCGATAATGCTTTTGGTCGTGGTGGATATAAAGGGACACCGATTGAAGATTTGTTACCGGTGGAGATTTACAATCCCCATCAAGAGAAAATTATTCCCGGTCTTTTTCGGATGCAGGTGGAAAATTATCAACATCCGATAATGAACTTAGGTAATACCTTAACCGAAACAATGCATATCTGGCAGGGAATGCCTGAATTGGATGGTTTTAACCAATTAGGAAAAGCAAAACCGGGTGCGACGATTTTAGGATTTCATCCTCAAGGAAAAACACCAATTCTTGCAGTCTGGGATAAAGGCAAAGGAAGAGTGTTCATCATTACTTCCAATACCACTTGGCACTGGCCATTAGAATTAAGCAAAGAAGGAAAATCACAAGAGGTATACAACCATTTCTGGCAAAGAGTAGTCCGCTGGTTAATCCGTGCGGAAGAAATGAAGCCAATCCGGATTGTTTTAGAGAAAAAAAAATTTCTTGAAGACGAAAAAATACCAGTAGAAATTCGGATTTACGATAAGAACTACCAACTTTTGAAAAAAACAAAAGTAAAATTTTATCTCTCTGACCGAAAAAATAAAACAATTTACCTGAGTGATAGATTGCAAATCCTGCCGGAAGGCGGGTATTGGACCGAATTAACTTTAGACGAACTGGGTGAATATACTCTTTCTGTAGAAGCCTGGGATAAAGGTGTCTATCTCGGTGAAGAGAAAATTTATTTCCAAGTTTCAAGTGTCGGGGAAAAAGATAAGTTTATGCTTAATGAAGCACTTTTGGAAAATCTTGCTAAAATGTCCGGTGGGGAATATATACATTTAGCAAAGTTTGACCCAGAAAATATTAAAATTCCTGGAATAGATAAATTAACCAGAATTAAAAGAAGAATTAATCTCTGGAATCAACCTTACTTCTATTTTTTGATTTGTTTATTTTTAATTAGTGAATGGTATCTTCGTCGAAGAAGCGGTCTCTTATGAAAACGGTTATTGATTATTGGTTATTGGTTATTGGGTTTTTACTTATTTTTGGAATTTATTTATATACCTTGTGTCCAACCGTATCGGTAGGGGATAGCGGCGAATTTATTACTGCAGCTTCTACACTTAGTTTAGTTCATCCACCAGCATATCCTCTTTATTCGCTCTTAGGTAAAATTTTTATTTCTTTAATTCCTTTCGGCAATTTTGCTTACCGGATAAACCTGATGTCTGCCTTTTTCGCTGTTTTGACTCTTTTCCTTCTCTCCAAACTAATCACTAATTACTATTCACTAATTGCTATTCTAATCTTGGCTTTTATCCCCGTTTTCTGGCTCCAGAGTTTAGTCGCCGAAGTCTTCACCTTAAATGCTTTCTTTGCCGTTCTTTTAATTTTTGTCGTCCTAACCACTAACCACTATCCACTAACCACCATTCGCTCATTGTATTTATTTTCTTTCTTACTCGGTCTCGGTCTCGGTAACCACCATACTTTAGTTCTCCTCTTACCCGGATTCGCCTACTTGCTATACAAAAAACTAATTGCAGATTACAGATTGCAAATTGCAAATTATAAACCTAACTACTTGGCCACTCAATTACTAACCACTTTTTTATTTTTTGTACTTGGTTTTTCTGTCTATCTCTATCTGCCGATTCGTTCAATGAACAATCCACCGCTTGACTGGGGTAATCCGGAAACATTTAAAGCGTTCTCGCGTGTTCTTACCCGTGCTGATTATGGTAGTTTAAGGCTGATGCTTGAAACCGGAGAAAAAAAATTATCCTTTTTAGCAATATTATTCCGTTTTTTCTTTGCTCTGAAAGAAAACTATACATTTCTTGGTTTAATTCTTTCTTTTCTCGGTTTACTTTTTCTTGCCTATAAAGAGCGAGATAAATTTGTTTTTCTTTCCTTATTATTTTTCTTTTCCGGTCCTTTTTTTATAATTCTCTCCAATTTACCAAATAGCGCAGAAGCTTGGGGTGTAATTGAACGGTTCTATATTTTACCCTTAGTGGTATTGACGATTACTCTCAGTTATGGATTAAGTTATTTGACTGCAAAAATTTCGCGTTACCGGGTAATCCTTTTCCTCTTGTTTCTAAGTATACCGATAATTCTTTTCGTAAAAAGTTTTTCTTCAGTTAACCGTAGAAATTTTTATTTTGCTTATGATTACGGGAGAAACAATTTCCGTACTTTAGTACCGAATTCGTATTTTATAATGGATGGTGGAGATGATACATTTTATACTACTGCTTATCTCAAATACGGAGAAAAAAGACGGATTGATATCAATGCTTTCGACCGGGGTGGACTTATTTTTGCGCATCCTTACGGTAAAGATTTTCGCTGGTTAAGCCGGGAAGAAAAAAATATCCGTCGGGAAGAAGTAGAAAAAAGTTTAGTTAGCACAGGAAGAGCAGTATATTATTCTACAATGAATGAAAAAATCCTTCCCGGTTATCAGTTAAACCTCACTGGTATTCTCTACCAAGTAGAAAGTAGAGAGCAACCCGTTCCGAGAGTCCGTCAGGGTTCCGAAGAAAGAGCAAAGAGCGAAGAGGAAAATCTTTGGCAGTTTTACAATTTGCGAAATTTTCCAGTAGAAAATTTATCGGAATATCGGGTGCGTGCTTTAGCACCAATTTATACCTATTTATATAGTGTGGAGAAACAAAAAAAAGGTGATTTGCCCGGTGCATTAAAAGATTGGGATTATGCCTATTCTCTTGGGGAAGATGTCAAATGGTTAAGAGGTAATTTAATTTATACTCTTACCGAGTTAGGAATAAAATATTTTTATGAAAAGAATTATTCTTCTGCTGAAAAATGTTTTAATCAAGTATTGAAATTTAATCCCAATTATTCTTTAGCTTATATCAATTTAGGTGCGATTCAGGAAGCACAAAGTGAAAATACAAAAGCCAAAGAAAGTTATTTGAAAGCAATAGATATTGACCCGCAGGCAGTAGATGCCTATTATAATTTGGCGGTTGTCTATTGGAAAGAAGCAAACTGGCAAAAAGTAGTAGAACTTTTAGAAAAGGTTTTAACCATCAATCCCCAACATCAACCAGCAAGAAAATATCTTGAGCAAGCAAAATTACGGCTTAAATGAAAAAGTTTCTTCTTACAATATTGATATTTAGTTCCTCGTTTTTTTTCGGGTTAAGCCGACTTGCACCGACAATTTCCGGTGGTGATTCCGGTGAGTTAGCCGGTGCTGGGGCAACTTTAGGAATTGCCCATTCACCGGGTTATCCGCTTTACTGTCTTTTAGGGAGAGTATTTACTTTCCTTTTTCCTTTTGGTAATTCTGCCTACCGGATGAATTTAATGTCCACATTTTTTGGTTCCTTGACCTGTGTTTTGGTATATCTGATTATTTTTTCCCTGACCCAAAGAATCTTACCCGCAGTAGTCTCTGCTTTGATTTTGTATTTCACCAAAATTTTCTGGTTACAAAGTTTAGTTAGTGAAGTTTTCACCCTCAACTGTTTTTTTGCCTCTTTTTTGATATTTGTTGTACTAACCACTAACCACTTATCACTCACCACTCCCCGCTCATTATATTTATTTGCTTTCTTACTCGGTCTTGGTCTCGGGAATCACCATACTTTAGTTTTCCTTTTACCCGGTTTTGCCTACTTACTCTACCGAAAACTGAAAACGGAAAACGTTTTTTCTTCACTTAATCACTTAACCACTCACTTACTCATCACTTTCTTATTCTTCTTGCTTGGTCTATTGGTCTATCTTTATCTCCCAATTCGTTCTCTACAGCAACCCTTGTTTGACTGGGAAGACCCGCAAACTATTGACCGTTTCTGGGGACTAATTACCCGTGCCCGCTATGGAACTTTACAATTAGCCCAAGGGGGAGGAACAACACTAAATCTTGATTTGTTATTGAAAGGGACTTATTCCTTTTTCTATATTTTAAACCAGATTTTAACTCCTTTAGGAATTGTTATTTTCTTTCTCGGTCTATTTTTTCTTTTCCGGAAAAAAGATTTACGGGAAACTGGTATTTTTTTAGTTTTTTTACTTTTTTTTAGCGGACCGTTTTTCTTTATTCTCAGTGGAGTAAGAACATTATCTCCGGGGATAAAATATATTCTTGAACGGTTCGTAACTTTATCTTTAGTACCGACGGTAATAATTTTGGGAGTGGGGGTAGAATGGATTCTTAACCGTAGCCGAGCCTTAAGGCTCGGCTACGTGATGGTAATAGGTTTGCCCGTATTCCTTTTTTTAAACAATTATCCGGCAGTTAACCAAAGAAATAATTTTTTCTTTTCCGATTACGGAAAAAATATAATTCGCAACGCAAGTAGTCAGTCAATAATTTTTTCTGACCGTGCTGATGAAAGTGAATTTTCACTTGCTTATTTGCTTAATGCCGGAGGTAAAAGGAAAGATTTAGAATTTATTGACTGTAACGCTGGTGTATCTCGCAGTATTTACGGTGCTGATTACTATCGGATTTGGGGTAAACCAAGGTTAACTAGAAGAGAAAAAATAGAAAAGGGAATAATTGAAACCACTGAACGGACAGTCTACTATTCTACTCTTTTACCTGAACAAACCGCAACAGCTAAATATTTAGCTGGACTTTTGTATGAAGTTAAACCGGTTAAAGAGAAAACACAGTGGCAGGAGTTTTATTTCTTGAGGAAACCATTAGAAGACGATATCCGGGGAGAAAATCTTTTTCTCAGTTACTATAATTTATTAGGTAAATATTTTCTTGCTAACGATGCACTTAGAGAAGCAAAAACTATGTTTCGGGGACTGAAAACTTACGGAAAGGAGAAGGATTGGATTTTTGCGCTTGCTTATGCTTACTACGAAAAAGGTTATTTAGAAGAAGCAGAAAAAGAATATACCGAGGCATTAAAATTAAACCCGGACTGGCTGGAAGTACTCTCTAATTTAGGAGTAATTTATGAACAGCAAGGCAACCTGAATAAAGCGGTAGAATCCTATGAACAGGTAATTAAAATAAAACCTAATTATCCGGAAGTTTACTATAATTTGGGTGTCCTTTACTGGAAGAAAGGGGACTGGGATAAAGTTGTTGCTAATTTTGAAAAAGTGTTAGAATATAACCCTGAACACCAAGGAGTAAAACAATATTTATCGCAGGCAAGAGCGAAGTTAAAGAAATGATTACGCAGATTTTTTAACGAAAGATTACGCAGATTAAACAGATGAAAAAATTAGCAATTTTTTTATTACTTTTTATTCTTTGTTTTGGGGTTTATCTTTACACGGCACCGCCAGGTTTGGTCGCTTATCGTGATGCCGGAGAAATGGTCACCGTTTCTAAAACACTCGGTATTGCTCATCCGCCAGGTTATCCTTTATACAGTATAATTGGTAAACTGTCAACTTTCTTCCCTTTAGGAAATATTGCTTACCGGGTAAATTTAGTTTCGCTGATTGCTGGTGCTTTAACTGTAAGCATGCTTTTTCTCGCTTTAAGTTATTTGGTTGATTTACCCACTGTTGTAATTAGTGCTTTACTTCTTGCTACCGGCTACTTACACTGGTATCTTTCTACTGTCCAGGAAATGTATTCCTTGAATATTTTGTTTACAGTCCTGCTGATTTATCTTATTTTTCGTCTATGGTTTATGGTTTATAGTTTACCGTCACTAACCACTAACCACTACCCACTCACTATTCACTCTTATTTATTTTTCTTTCTTTTTGGAATCGCGCTCGGTAATCGGATGGATATTCTGCTTACTTTACCCGGTTTTGCCTACTTATTTTACCGAAAACTGAAAACTGAAAACTTTATGTCTTTACCTAATCACCCAATCACTCAATCACTAATAACTTTCTCTTTTTTTGTAATCGGTTTTTCCGTCTATCTCTATTTACCAATTCGTTCGGCAAGCGGTCCTTTGCTTGACTGGAATCATCCAGCAGATTTAGCCCGTTTCTGGGCAACACTTTCTCGGAAAACACACGGGGGGACACTGGATTTGCTTTCCCAGGGATATGCACAAGGTGCAAATTTTCTGCCGACAATCGTATTCTATTTTCAATGTCTGGCGAGAGAATATTTCTATCTCGGTTTGCCGGTAGGTATTTTCGGACTTTTTCATTTGTATAAGAAACAGCGGAATTTAGCCATTGCGACATTTCTTTCTTGGGTAGTGAGTGGACCGGTTTTTGTTTATCTTTCTAATCTTCCGCCTAACCCGCATGCGTTAGCAATCTTAGAAGCACATTTTCTTCTTTCTTTTATTTTTTATCTTCTCTGGATTGGTTTTGGTATCTCTGTTCTTGGTAAGTATGGGAAAATTATCTTTCTGCCAATAATTGCCCTTAATTTCGTTATTCATTATCCGCAAGTGATAAAACGGAACAATTTTTTTGTCCTTGATTATAGTCGGAATCTTTTTTCTCTCCTTGAACCGGATTCAATAATTGTTACTCGGGAAGATGTGCAAATTTTTTCTCTCTGGGAGAGACAAATTGTGAGAAACAAACGACCGGATTTGACGGTTATTGCTCAGGGTTTATCGGCGAGTCCTTGGTATCAGGAAGAGATTAAACGTTGGTATCCAGAGAGGAAAGTTTTCCTTACCAATACGAAAGAACCGGATACATTAAACCAATTTTTTTCCTTAAACGAACGAAAAATATATTTCAGCAGTGACAGTGAATTACCATCCGCCGATTCGGCGGAATTGAAGTTTAAACTTAACCCTCAAGGTTTAGTTTTTCAAACAAGAGATGAACGTTTCTTTAATCCATACGAATTTTATTCTCTTCGTGGTAAATACCGTTATTCGGCACATTATGATTTTTTCAGTCCGGATTTGGTTGAAGAATATGCAAAAGGTTATGAACGGTTAGGATTTAAATATCTAAAAGATAACAATTACAAAGAAGCCGAGAAAAATTTCCTTTATGTTTTAACGATGAAACCGGACTTTGCGCAAGTGTATTCCACTTTAGGATATCTCTATTTTGCGAATAATCGTTTCCTGGAGGCAGAAAAATTCTATACTTATGCTGTAGATACCTACGCTGATTTATATCGGAAGGCAGAAGAATATCGTTCTTTCCCGGAAGTGAAAGAAGCAATTAAGTCAGACATTTCCGGGGTTTACAACAATACCGGCGTAGTTTATGAACGTCAGAATAAAGAAAATGAAGCACTTAATACTTATCAGAAAGCAATGGAATATAATTCGGCAAATGCTGATGCCCAGTACAATATTGCGGTCATTTACTGGAAGAAAAACGACTGGGGAAAAGTAATCTCAGCTTTAGAAAATGTTTTAAGGATAAATCCGCAACATCAGACAGCAAGAAATTATTTAATGCTGGCGAGAGAAAAACTAAAGGAAAGACAATGAATTTTGGGGACTTCTCTTCACTCTATAATTTTTTGACTAAAATCAAGAGTCGTCAAAAACTTTAATGTCGTTCAGAAAAGTCCCCAAAACTCTATATGATGTGTGGACGCGGGGGAAACCCGGGAAACTCTTTGAGTTGACAAACGGCAAAGAACAGATTAGAAATGAACCAAGCATACTTTAAACTTATTAGCTTAGTGAAAAAAATTCGTTTGACGGTAATTGTTTCGGTATTAGTTGAAACTTTAGCTTTATTTGCCGGGATAAGTACAGCCATTATCTTGGTTTATGTTTTTCTTGATTATTTTGTGAATTTTGCACGTAATTTACGCTCGTTTTTATTTCCCATTTTAACATTTTTATTTTTTATTTTTTTATTACTGCTGATTTTCCTTAAACTCAGCATAAATTGGAAAAAAGAAAAAATTGCTTTACTAATTGGTAAAGTTTACCCGAATTTAAAAGATAATTTTATTAACGCTTTACAATTAGGAGCAAAGAAAAAGTCTTACTTTTCCGAAGAATTAGTTGCTGCCTTAATTGAGCAGGTGAGCAGAAAGACGGAAATAGTAAAACCGTTTCCGGTTTTTTCTGCTTTAACCGTAAGACTGAGAGAATATCTCTTTTTCACTTTTTCTTCTTTCCTTGTTTTATTAGTCACTTATACTCTCTTTCCTAAAGTTTATATTTACAGTTTACCGCGTTTATTTCTGGTTGAATATACCCCGGTAATAAAAGTTATCCCGGGTAATTTTTCTTTACCCCGGGGGAACAATCTGGAAATAATCGCTGAAATTGGAGAAGTAATGACGGCGAAAGAAAAACCGTTGCTACTCTACCGTTATGAAAAAGGCAAATGGAATAAGAATTTAATGAGTATTAAAGAAAGTACTCCTTCCCGGTTGACAAAATATAATTTTCTTTTTTCTTCAGTTTTAGAAAATTTGGAATACCGGATAAATTGGGGTAAACTATCCAGCCCTTTATATCAGGTCAAAGTCATTTCACCACCGGAAATTGGTGACTTTAGTTTTGAATACCATTATCCAAGTTATACTCAGTTACCAGCAGAAAAAGTAGAAAAAACAAACGGTGATATTTCTACTCTCCTGGGAACAAGAGTGTATCTGAAAGCAAAAGTTAACAAGCCGTTAAAGAAAGCTACTCTCGTTTTTGCTGACGGACAAATGAAGGAACTAAAATATGGGAAAAATACGGTGCAGGGTGAAATTTTAATCAGTAAAGAAAATACTTACTGGTTTGAACTATCCGATGAGGATGGATACCTTAGCCAGGACTCAATAAAATATAAAATTGAAATAAAACCTGACGAATTTCCTAAGATTGAATTTCTTTCCCCGAAGGAAGATTTAATTGTTTCCGAAAAAGGTAAACTGAAATTAACCTATCTCGCCAGTGACGATTTTGGACTAAAACAGGTAACCCTGTTTTATCACCGGCAAAATGAGAAAGATTGGTCGGTTTTAGATGTGACCCTCTTTCCTCCCGGAACGAAAGAAAAAATAGATGATTTTGATTGGAATTTAGCTGAATTTTCTTTCCTTCCCGGTGAAACGATTGAATATTATCTCCAAATTAGTGATAACGATACGATTTCTGGACCGAAAAAAAGTTCTAGCGAAATCTTAAAAATTGAAATTTTCAGTTATGAAAGAGAACACCGGGAAATTGAAAAAAATCTTTATTCTTTCCAGGAAAATTTACTTGAACTTCTTGCTCAACAGATTGAAGCACAGAAACTTAGCGATAAAATTGAAAAACTGCGTGAAGTAAGCACTTCACCGGCAGAACAACTCCTTCCCTGGACGGAATTAGAAAATCAACAGAAAAAAATTGCTGAGAAAACTGCGGAAAATATTAAAAATCTTAACGAGCAGTTGGAACGGATGAAAAATGACCCTTTAACCACCCAACGTACTTATGAAGAATACTCAGGATTAAAAGATAATCTTGAATACTTACAACAAAAACCGATGCAGGAAATTTTTACTCCGATTAAAGAAAAAAATCTTCCCGAAACAAAAAATAAACAGGAAGAAATTGTTAGCAATTTAGAAAAGATGTCACTTTTGAGTGAAGATATTCTTGATTACCAGCGAATGTATAATTTGCTTACTCATACTCAAGAACTTAATGAACTTAGTGCTGATTTGACTACAAATTTAGAAAAAATGTCCAGTTTAGACGAAAAATCAATAAAGGAATTCAATGAAACTATAGATAAAATTGCTAAATTGTTTGACAAAGTGCAGGAATTACTGACAAAAATGCCCCAGGAATTACCGGAAGAATTTGTTAACCAGCCACAGGTTAAGGAAATTAATCTCGGGCAGACCGAGGATTTATTCAGCCAACTTAAACAAGCACTTGCTCAAGGTAACCTGCAGTCGGCACTGGAATATGCGAAATCTTTAGCCCAGAATCTTGCAAAAATTCTAGAAACCTTACAACAAGCCGCACAGACATCAGCATATAGTGAAATGGATAAATTAAGTCAAGAATTGGAAAAACATACCCGTGAATTGGATAATTTAATTGAAGAAGAAAATAAAGAAGTGGCAAAGACGACTAAATACGAACAGAAACGGTTAGATAAACTCTTACAATTTCAGGATAGATTATTAGAAGAACTTGCCCGGAGACAAAAGAAAGTTATTGAAAATACCCGAAATTTGGAAAAATCTGCCGGGTTCAGCTGGTCGGTAGCGAATGTTTTACCAAAAATGGAAAAGGTCTATGCCGAGTTCAACGAGAAGAAAGTCCAAGATGCGGTTAAGCTTTTGGGTGAAATTATCAGCGAACTAAAAAATCTTGGTTCGCTTATCCGGAATATTTTTAATGCCCAGAATACCGAATACGCAAATTGGCAAAAGAAACATGAAGAGTCGCGAACTAAGGGAGAAAAACCGGCTGGAGATTTTCTTCAACAAGGGCAAAAATTGAAAGAACAAATTGACAATTTACCCCGGATTATCGACGCAACAAAAAATATTGAAGATGAAGAAACGGCAATCCTTGACCTTTTGAAAAAGAATAGTAAACCCGATAGTTCAGAATTTTTCAGCAAGCCGGAAAAGGATGAAATCCAGAATTTAGGTAAAAAACAGGATGAACTTGCTGACCGTACCAGAAAATTGAATCTCCAACTCCAAACCTTGGGACAGAAAAGTGCGCTTCTCGGGCCGGAATTGAGCCAGAATTTGCGTAATGCACAAAAATCAATGCAGGACGGAGAAAATAATCTTAATCAGTATTCTACTGGTGAGGCATTAGATAACGAAAAAGATGCGCTCTACTGGCTCAATCAGGGTAAAGAAGGCATCTCGCAGGCAATACAAAAATTAGCCGGCGGTGAGAAGAAAGTCTCCCAACCAGTTGCTGGGTTTATCCAGCATCCGGCTTCCGGTCCTCTGGGGATAAAAATCGGTTATGTGAAATTACCCGGTGCTGAAGAATACAAACCACCGAAAGAATTCCGTGAAGAACTCCTTGAAGCATTAAAAGAAAAATATCCTAAACTTTACGAAGAACTAATTAAACAATATTATAAACGCCTTACTGAGTAAAAAAATGAAAGAATACACCCGTAGAGCAATTGCCTACATAATTTACCGGATAATCACGGGAAACGAAATCTTCCAAATCTATGATTATTCTCTTTCGCGGAAATTTCAATATACGGGCAAAGTTACTTTGAGTAGTGTTTCTATTTTTGACCCAGAACAGAAATCTTCAATTACTGGTTCGGAAAAGGCAAGTTTATATATTCTTCACCGGGATAATGAAAAATACATAGATTTTACGATTAGAGAAAATAATTTTCAGGGTTACGACTACGAGTCACATAAACCCTTTTCCGGAATGCTCAAAGGTAACTTAATTTCCATCTACGACCCTGAATATTCAAGGTCTTTTGACTACTCTTTGTAAAATGGAGAGAAAGATGAAAAAACTTCATCGTTCACAAAAAGACAAAAAAATTGCTGGTATTTGTGGTGGATTAGGAGAAATGTTTTCCCTTGATTCTACATTAATCCGACTTGCTTTTGTTTTTCTTGCGATAAGCACAGGTATAGCACCGTTGGTTATTACTTACATCGTGGGATGGATAATTATCCCGGTAGCCCCGGAGGAATGAGTCCCGCCCTATGCCAACGCATGTTATTCAGCGTGACTCATCGGGAAAGATACCTACATGATTTCAATCCTGCTTAAAGATTTGAGAAATTTTAGCATGGAGCGGGATTCTAAAATGAAAATTTCGGTAAGAGTTAAACCAAATTCAAAAGAAGAAAAAGTAGATAAATTACTTGAGAATGAATATGTCCTAAGGGTTAAAGCACCACCTAAAGAAGGTAAAGCGAATTTAGCGGTAATAGAATTGTTAAGCGAACATTTCGGGATAGCTAAAAGCCGGATTGTAATCCTCAAAGGACATAAAAGTAAAAATAAAATTGTTCAAATTCTATAAACATTAAATGGTTAACCAGAATATAAAACTTGAAGATGACGGATATTGTTTTGTTTGTGGGAAAAATAATCGTGAGGGTTTAAAAATCAACTGGACGATTGCAGGTAAAACTACAAGAGCAGAATTTGTTCCTTTAAAGAAATTTCAAGGATTTAAAGATATTCTGCACGGTGGAATAATTACCTCACTTCTTGATGAAGCGATGGGACGGCTTGCCTGGATAGTTTATGGGAACTGCATCTCAGTGGAAATCGAGGTGCGGTTTATTCATCCAGCCAAGATTAATGAAAAACTTCTTATCACTGGCGAGATAGTTAATACGGTAAAGAGAATCATCTATGCACGTAGCGAAATAAAAAAAGAAGACGGCACAAAAATTGCNNTATTTGTGTTACAATTTTTAAAAAGGTGCTACACTGATATAAATCACAAATTACAAATGACAAGCTCCAAACAATGTTTGAGGTTTGGTTATTGAAATTTGTAATTTGTTTGATAATTGGTTCTTGGGATTTGGAATTTTAAGCAAATGAGCAAATTGGTAAGGTTTGGTGTATCTTTAGAAAAAGAATTATTAAAACATTTTGATGTGGATATTCGGGAGAAGAAGTATCCGAACCGTTCAGAAGCAATCCGTGACCTGATCCGGGAAAGTTTAGTCAAAGAGGAATGGGTGAAAGGTGGCGAAGTTGCGGGAGCGATTACTTTGGTCTATAACCATCACCGGCGAGAGTTGGTAAATAAACTTACCGATATCCAGCATGATTATCACCAACTAATTATTTCCGTGCAGCATATCCATTTAGATGAAGATAACTGTTTGGAAATCGTGGTGGTGAAAGGTAAAGTGAATGCAGTAAGGAAACTTGCTGACCGGTTACGGGCAACAAAAGGAGTAAAACATACAGCTTTAACCATGAGTACAACCGGCAAGGGAGTAAAATAATTTTTTTTCTTTGACAGTAACACGATTTTAATATTTGTAGCAAAAAGGAAGGGAAATGGTTAAAAGTATTTTGGTTTTTTTGTCGGTCTCATTCGTCAGTTCGGTTTTGTTAGCCGCACATCCTTTGACCACGGATGACCTTGGGACTGTTGATATTGGAAAATATGAATTGGAAGTGGGTTATGATAACTGTAATGGCGAGGATGTATTGAGGAATCACTCCTGCGGACTGTCTTTGAAGCACGGGGTCACGGAAAAAATGGATATTGGTGTTTCATTTCCTTATCAGATAAAACCGAAACCCGCGGAACGGTTTGGAACGGCAACGGTTGGATTTAAATTTTTGTTAATACGAGACATTTTTGCATTTAGTGTAAACAATGAACTTGGGTCAAAAGAATATTTTATTAACGGCATTTTTTCTCGCAAGATATCACCGCTGGTGTTTCATTTTAATTTTGGCTATGAAGCATCTGGCGACGAAGATGTAAAGGGTAAAATAATTTACAGTTCTGCGGTTGAATACCAGTTGGCAAAGATTGATTTAGTCGGCGAAGTTATCGGTGAAAAAATAGGACTTCAAAGTTGGCTTTTAGGCGTAAGATACAAACTTGTTAATATTTATTCATTGAATTTTGCTTACGGGAGTGGTTTCAGAAATAGCGAAGAAAAAATCTCTTTCGGATTTCACACTGAATTTTAGAGGAGGTAGAAAATGCATATACCGGATGGATATTTAGGACCGACGACATGTGGTATTTTCTATGTGGCAATGCTTCCATTATGGGTAACCGCAGCAAAGATTGTTAAAAAGACGCTGAGAGCAAAACAGGTGCCGATGTTGGCAATAGGTGCGGCATTCAGTTTTGTGATTATGATGTTTAATGTACCAATTCCGGGCGGAACAACCGGACATGCGGTAGGCGGTGCTCTCGTTGGGATACTCCTTGGTCCCTGGGCAGGATGTATCGCCATTACTGTTGCGCTCGTAGTTCAGGCGTTACTTTTCGGAGATGGTGGTATCACCGCAATCGGTGCTAATTGTTTTAACATGGCTTTTGTGCTTCCGTTTGCCGGATATTATATTTATAAGGCGATTAGTTACAATGCTTCCATTGACGCAAAGAGGAGAGTAATTGCCGCAGGTATTGCCGGTTATCTAGCGCTTAATCTTGCCGCCGGACTGACCGGATTTGAGTTTGGCATTCAACCGTTTCTCCATAAAACAGCAAGCGGACAGGCACTATACTGTCCCTATGGATTAAATGTCGCGCTACCGGCTATGCTGGGAGAGCATCTGTTGGTTTTTGGATGGGTAGAAGCGATTGTTACTGCCTTAGTAATAAAATATTTGCAGAAACAATCACCGGAATTTCTTGAAGAGGGGAGGAAGAACTGATGAAAACCATAACTAAACTTTGGATAGGAATAGTGGTCTTGATTATACTTTCTCCGCTTGGGCTTATCTTGCCAGAACAGTTTAAGGCAAGGAGTGCATGGGGTGAATGGGGAACCGAGGAGATGCAAAAACTTGTAGGTTATATCCCTCGAGGACTGGAAAAACTCTCAAGCATTTGGAATGCGCCAATTCCCGACTATGCTTTTAAGGGTTGGGAAGAAAAGAGACTGTTGCACTTAAGTTTTGCTTACATCGTATCTGCTCTGGTAGGAATTGGAATAATTACGTTCATAATGATAGGCATAGGAAAATTACTGGCCAAGAAAGGTGATTGATTAAGTGTCAAAAGGTAATAATTTTATAGAGTATTCTATTGCGGGTGCTCTATCATTCTTAAAAGAATCTATTTTTGCCGATGAGTACGCGACAAAAGAAGGATTTTTGCAGTCTTTAGACCCGAGAATCAAAGTAATTACATTTCTTTTGTTTATCAGTGCAATCCTTTTTACAAAAAGCATCACTATTTCTCTTTGTCTGTATGCCATATGCTTGGCGCTCGCCTATTTTTCTAATGTTAATATGTGGTTCTTTCTGAAGAGGACATGGATATTCATTCCAATCTTTTCCCTTTTTATTGCAATTCCTGCCATATTTAATATTTTTACACCCGGAGAAGTTCTGTTTACCCTAAAGTTACTCGGTTTAAAACTTATTATTACCCAACAGGGGTTATTCACCGCGGTGCTATTCGTTACACGCGTAATAGCGTCGGTGTCGTTTGCCGTTCTCCTCAGTATTACGACAAAGCATTTTGCCTTACTTAAAGTCCTGCGTATTTTTGGAATACCACAAGTTTTTGTGATGACGCTGGGTATGTGTTATCGGTATATCTACCTTTTTTTAGAGGTGGTAGAAAACACCTACCTTGCCATCAAGAGCCGAGTAGGAACACGACTACACTACAAAAAAGGTCAGCAGATTATAGCCTGGAATATATCATCTCTTTGGCACAGGTCATATTATCTCAACGAAGCAGTTTATAACGCTATGCTTTCAAGAGGATATACCGGTGAGCCAGCACTATTAAACGACTTCAGGGTTAAATCAAAGGACTGGGTATGGTTATTCTTTACTACCGTATTTTTTGTAATCTTGCTCTATTTAAACAGGAAATAAGATGAACAAGGTAATTTTTGAATTAAGGAATGTTTGTTTTTCTTATCATGGAAAGTTTCCGGCATTGCGCGGAATAGATATTAGTATAGGACAAGGACAGAAGATAACCTTTATCGGTGCCAACGGTTCAGGCAAGTCAACGCTCTTACATCTCCTGGACGGACTTATTTTCGCGGATAAGGGTAGCATTAAATTCTTCGGAGAAGAATTAAACGAAAGATGTTTTAGTGATGCAAACTTCTCAAGAATTTTTAGGCGTGCTGTAGGATTAGTGTTTCAAAACTCTGATGTCCAGTTATTTTGCCCAACGGTGAAGGAAGATATTGTTTTTGGCCCCTTACAACTCGGTATAGAAAGAAAGGAGATTGAAAGCCGACTTGAAAGAGTAACGAGCATTCTTAACCTCAACAACCTGTTTGAACGCTCACCTCATCAGTTGAGCATAGGGGAAAAACGCAAAGTTGCCATTGCCTCAACCTTGATGATTAATTCTGATGTCCTTATTCTTGATGAACCCACTGCCGGATTAGACCCTTTAACAGCGAGACATATTATTGATTTACTCTTGCAAGAGAACCAATCCGGTAAAACCATCATTACTTCAACCCATGATTTGCATATTGTAGAGGAAATATCCGATACGGTTTATGTACTTGGTCAGGAGAAGAACATAGTCGCAACCGGCAGTCCGGAAGAAATATTGCGGGATAGTCGCTTGCTTGAGGATAATAACCTTGTCCATATTCACACCCACAGGCATAAAGATAAGATGCATATCCATTCCCACCAGCATTTAGAGCACCACCAGTAGTTGCAATCCCAACCTTCCTTTTTCGGTCAGAATATATTATAATTAAAAGATGAAATTTTTATTATTCTTTTTTCTTTTTAACCTCTTTTTTGCTCCTCAAGTTTACCCTCAGGAAGAAGTAGCCATTTCAATTGACCGTTTATTGGAGAGCGGAGAAATAGAACAAGTAAAAGAATTAATTGAAAAAAAATTTAGCCCGGGGAGTTTACATTATGATTTTTTGTTTGCAAAAATATATTTCTATCAAGGTAATTATTTATTAGCTAAAGAAAAACTTGGACAAGTTTTAGCACAACAACCGCGAGATAAAGACCTCCAAGAAATTTATAAATTCTATAGTGCAGTTTACGAAAAGAATAAAGATTTCCAAGAATATGAAAGTGAACATTTTCGTTTACGGTTAAAAACGGAAGATATAATTATTAAAGATTATGCATTAGAAGGATTAGAAAAAATATATGCAAAGTTAGGCAAAGAGTTTAATTATTATCCGCAAGGAAAAGTTCTTGTAGAAATCCAAAATACAAAAGAAAATTTTCTTCTTGCTTCAACTTTAAGTGAAAAAGAGGTAGATACTTCCGGTGCGATTGGTATTTGTAAATTTAACCGTCTGATGATAATTTCACCGAGGTTATTAGCTTATGGTTATCGTTGGCTTGATTCGTTATCTCACGAATATGTGCATTATCTGGTTAATCGGTTAACTTTGTATCATTGTCCATTATGGTTACACGAAGGTATTGCTAAATATTTTGACCGTAAATGGTTAGACAAGGAAGTAGATTATCTTACTCCACCTTATGAAAATCTTTTAGCTAATGCCGATAAAGAAAATAAACTGATTAGTTTTACCCGGATGAGTCCCTCTTTAGTTAAACTTAATTCCCAAGAAGAAGTAAGTTTAGCTTTCGCTGAAGTGGCGAATACGGTAGATTATTTAATCCGTAATTATGGTCAAGAAAAACTTCTTTCTTTACTTACTGAACTAAAAACAGTTGAAAATGAAAATATTGCTTTCTATACTACTTATGGTTTAGAGCAGGGAAAAATTGAAAAAAATTGGCAAGAAAGTTTAAAAAGAAAAGAAATGAAAACCTATCCCGGAGCAAGTATTGAAAAAATTAAGTTTACTGATGAAACTTCGGTTGACGAAATTGATGAATTTATTGGTGCCGATTTGCGTGGGCATATCCGTCTGGGTGATAAATTCCGTCTCCGGGGAAAACATGAAGCCGCATTGACACAATATGCAGAAGCATTAAAAAAAGAACCGCATAACCCACTTATCTTAAATAAAATAGCTAAGGTCTACCTTTCTCTGAATAATAAAGAAGAAGCAGAAAAAAAATTGCTTAATGCAATAAAAACTAATCCGAATTACGGAGCAAGTTATTTCCATTTAGGTAATCTTTACTTAAGCGAAGAAAAATATAAACCTGCGGGAGAAAATTACCGAGAGTATTTACAAATTAACCCGTTTGACCCTTATCTGCATAAGAACTTAGGTTTTCTCTATTATGAATCAGGTGAGAAATTGAAAGCAAAAAATGAATGGTTAATTGCAAAACAATTGATTCCGCACGACTTTGAAGTGCAAAGTATGCTTAACCAATTAAAAGAATAATTTTTTTTCCAAAATGCTTGACAAAAAAAAATGGATATATTATAATCTTTGCTACTTCTATGTGTATGTATTTATCATATCTCTCACTTCTCTATATACAAAAGGGTAAGAGGAAAAACTTCTTCTCTCGGTATGTACCAGTAATCGGTATATACCTCGGGAAGATGGGGAAGGGAACAATTTTGGGTTATCGTTCCGATGTAATATTAGAACGATAACCTTTTTTATTTCTAAAGGGGGGTGAAAAAATGGCCTTAACACGAAGGGAGTTTTTAAGAATCTGTAGTGGTTCAGCAGCAGCCGCAGGTTTTTCACAACTGCTCATCCCGGAAGTTTATAAGGCTTTAGCCGAAGCAGCAGCCGGTAATCCTTCGGTGCTTTGGTTACAGGGGATGTCTTGTGCTGGTTGTTCGGTTTCCTTACTAAACACTGTTCATCCAAACATTAAAGAGGTATTGTTAGAAATTATCACCTTGGAATTTCATCCGAATGTCATGGCAGCAGCGGGTGATTTAGCGATGTCAGTCTATGAAGATGCAATTACAAAAAAGGCCGGACAGTTCTTTTTAGTTGTTGAAGGTTCAATCCCAACAAAACATGACCGTTACTGTGAAATTGGTGAGTACCAGGGTAAGGTTAAAACAATGGCCGATTTAACCAAACGGTTAGGAAATGCGGCGAAAGCAATCATCGCGGTGGGACAATGTGCCACTTACGGTGGTATACCGGGAGCGGCAGGGAATTACACTGGTGCGGTAGGAGTACAGGATTATCTGAAAAAGCCAGTGATTAATATTCCTGGTTGTCCAGCGCATCCGGATTGGATTGTCGGGACAATTGCCCATGTCTTGCTTTTCGGTATGCCGGAATTAGACCGTTTTGGTCGTCCAAAAGCATTCTTTGGTAAATGTATCCATGACAACTGCGAACGAAGAAGAGATTTTGATGAAGGTAAATTTGCTAAACATTTCAGTGATGAGGGTTGTCTCTACGAGTTAGGATGTAAGGGTCCGTTAACCTATGCTGATTGTCCGCAACGACGCTGGAATAATCATGTGAACTGGTGTGTTCAGAGTGGTGCTGGTTGTCGGGGTTGTACTGAACCCGGCTGGCCAGATAAATTCTCACCGTTATTTGAACGGACACCGGGTGTTATTCTTCCTGGCGTGAGAACAACTGCTGACCGTGTAGGTAAGGTTTTAGGTGTATTAACTGCAGCAGGTATAGCTGCGCATTTTGTTGGCTGGAAAGCCGCGAAAAGGTAAAGGGGAGGTGAAATAAATGGCGAAAAAAGTTGTTATTGATCCCGTTACTAGGATTGAAGGACATTTAAAAATTGAAGTTGAGGTTGAAGGTGGGAAAGTGGTCAATGCACACAGTTCGGGAACAATGCATCGCGGGATTGAAAGCATACTTAAAGGTAGAAATCCGGTAGACCCGCATGTGATTACGCCCCGTGCCTGTGGGGTCTGCCCAGTGTCACACGCGCAGGCTGCCGTTTTATGTGCTGATGACGCATTTGATGTTAATCCACCGGAAAATGGTAGAATTTTGCGTAACTTAATTCAGTCAAGTAACAACTTGATGTCGCATATTCTTCACTTCTACCATCTTGCTGCGCTGGACTATGTGGTTGGACCAGATGTACCTCCCTTTATTCCACGCTATAAAGGTGATTACCGTCTACCAAAAGCAGTAAATGATGCGGCTGTCCAACAGTATATTCAGGCATTGGATATCCGGATGAAAGCCCACGAGATGCTCGCTATTTTTGGCGGTAAAATGCCGAATCTTTGTGGAACTGTTCCCGGGGGTGTCACCGAGACTGTAAGCGTAGATAAAATTGCTGATTTTCTCTGGCGCTTGAAAGAGGTTAAAGCGTTCATTGACAATACTTATGTGCCGACAGTGGTGGCGGTAGCAAAGGTTTATGCTGATTACTTTGATATCGGGGCTGGGTGTAAGAATCTCCTTTCTTACGGTGTTTATCCGGAGAGTGCTGACGGGAAGAAAAAACTGATTAAGGCAGGTACCTTTACTGATGGTAAAGATACCGAATTTGACCCGGCTAAGATTACTGAACATGTGAAATACTCGTGGTATACTGATGATTGTGGTGGGTTGAATCCAAAGAATGGTAAAACCACACCAGCGTTGGATAAAGCCGGTGCCTACACTTGGTTGAAAGCACCACGCTATGATGGTAAAGTGCATGAAGTTGGTACTTTAGCGCGGATGTTTGTGAACCGTTCCCAAAATCCAATCTTGGTGAAGACCGCCGAGGCACTTGGGATACCGGCAACCAAGGCATTCTCGGTTCTTGGTCGTCATGCGGCACGTGCTTTAGAAGCGAAAATCTGTGCCGAAGCAATGATGGGTTGGGTGATGCAATTGCAACCGGGTAAACCAACACATACACCTTACACTATTCCTAAAGAAGGTGAAGGCATGGGTCTTACGGAAGCATCCCGTGGTGCACTTGGACATTGGATGAAAATTGAAAATGGTAAAGTTGCGAATTACCAATTAGTTGTGCCGACTACTTGGAATGCTTCACCCCGTGATGATAAAGGTGTAATGGGACCGATTGAACAAGCACTGATTGGTACGCCAGTTAAAGATACGAATAACCCGATTGAAGTAGTGCGGGTAGTTCGTTCGTTTGACCCTTGTATTGCTTGTGCAGTGCATATTCTTGATGCACGGAAACAAGTTAAAAAATTCAAAATTTACTAATAACGAGGTAATTAACTCAATTTTGGAGGCGGTCCCTGAACCACATTCCCAAAAATAAAATTTAAGGAATCTGGATTGACCGCCTCCGTCTCCTTTAATTGACTCCCCTCATCCATCCCTCTCCCTCGAGGCGTAAAGCCTCGTGGAGGCCACGCCTCTATACGAGGGGAGAGGAATAAGGTGAGGGTGATACAGGAGGAATGATTATGGAGAAAGTTTTAAAACACACCGGCGTAGCAAGAACTTGCCACTTCTTACACCTGATTTCAATGTTACTTTTGATTTTGAGCGGGCTGAATATTTCTTACCCCAGCGGGTTTAATGTTTTTGGTACGCTTAATGCGGCGCGGATTGTGCATTTCATTTTTATGTACCTAATTACTTTTACTTTCATCTACCGGGTTTACTACTCACTTACCAGCGGCGATATTAAAGAATTTGTTTTCCCGACTGGGAAAGCACTCCGTGATATTCCGGCGATGATTGGTTTCTATCTCTTCTTGAGACCGAAACATCCGGATTTTGGTAAGTATAATCCCGGGCAAAGAGCAACTTATTTCGGCTGGTGGTTTCTTTTGATTATTCAGGCATTTACTGGTTTTGCCCTTTACTGGCCAGCGAAACTTGCTTGGGTAATTGACCTTGCTGGTGGATTAAGAAATGTGCGAGTAATCCATTTTGTTGCCTGCTGGTTATTTATCGTTACCGTAGCGTTGCATTTCTATTTAGGTGTAGTTCTTTATCCTTTTACCCTGAAAGGAATAATTACTGGTTATCAGGATAAAGAAAAAGAAGAAAAGTATATTGAACGTGCCCCCGTAGGGTAAGTTGTTCTTTAAAAATTTCCGTCTGAAAATTGGTAAACCCTACCCCTTTGCATAGAAGGATAGCAGTAACAAACTAACTGTTTTAGCTATCAGTGTTATCATCCTGAGCAAAGGGGCGGGGTAAATAAAGTCTGGTTTTGAAAAGCCGGACTTTATTTTTTTGGAGAAAAAGGGTATAATTGAAAAATGAGTTTCGGGATAGAGAGTTTCGGGAACCTTTTTCTCGCTCGGTAATTCTTTGACTAACTGCGAAGAGACGTCAAAGAATTTAATGTCGCTCGAAAAAGAACCCCGGAACTCTCTAAAATACATGAGAGAAACCCCGAAACTCTTGAGGAAGCGAACGGGAAATGAAAAAAGTAAAACCGATACTTGTATTAGGAATAGGTAATCTTTTACTGAAGGATGAAGGGGTAGGGATTCATCTTGTGCAAAAAATGATGAAGATGAAGTTGCCCGGAAATGTAGAAGTGCTTGATGGAGGGACAGCAAGTTTAGACCTGATTTCCTATATAGAAGGAAGAAAAAAAATTGTTGTCGTAGATTGTGTCCGAGGAGGGCATAAGCCGGGGACAATTTATCGTCTTACTCCGAAAGATTTGGAAAGGGATGAAAATAAAATTCTTTCCTTACACCAGGTTGATTTCCAGGAGACCTTAAATCTGTTTTCTAAATTAAAGAAAAAAATGCCACAAGTAGTGATTATTGGTATTGAACCGAAAGATTATTCTTCCTGGGGGATGGAATTGTCTCCGCTAATCAAAAGACGAATTCCTAAAATAATTAAAATAGTAATTACAGAGATTAAGAACAAACGATTACAACGATTTAGAAATAAATAAATTTATCACTGTAATCGCTGTCAATAATTGCTGTAATCAATTTTCATATGGATGAATTTAAGGTAAATATAAAGAAAATTGTTCTAAATCTTATTGTTGCACTTTTCTTGAGTTTTTTTGCTTTTTTTCTGATTGCTTGGTTATTCCATCGCGGTTCATTTATTCTCCTCTTTCGTGCAGTTCGTCCGCTTTATCTCCTTATTGCTTTAGGTTTAGTTATTGTAGAATGGCTCTTGGAAGCATTGAGGATACAAAAAATCATCCATGCCCTTGGTAGCGATATCGGTTACGGTGAGATTTTAAAAATAAGTTTGATTGGTTCATTTTTTGCTAAAATTACCCCTTTTGATACTGGTGGCGAACCGTTTGAAATTTATTTTTTACATAAAAACCGTGGACTAACTCTTGGTGAGTCAACTGCAGTGATTATGATTAAGACCTTACTTGGACATTTTGCCCGTTTATTTTTAGGTATGCTTTTACCGTTTTTAGTCATTTTTTTCTGGAAACAATGGTTATTTACTAAGACCGCAAGAATTCTGGTCAATATCGGTATATTTATCTATTTAGGATTTATTTCTTTACTTCTTTTTGTTACGATAAAACCACAAAGTGCAAAAAGGATTATTTTTTATTTGTTACATCGGCAGATATTTCTGCGTTTTCATCTATCTAAAGTAAAAGAGTGGTTAGATAAACTTAACCGTACAATTGATGATTTTGAAGAAGCAAAACTAAAAATATTGCAAACTAAAGCCAGTGACCTTGCGGTGATTGGTATTTACAGTTTACTTTGCTGGACTTTGATTATCCTTTTACCGGTAGTTTTGCTTTACGGGATGGGGGTGTATTCACCAATATTGCAAACTGCATCTATTGCGATTATTTTTTATCTGGCTACTGCTTATGCACCGACACCAGGTTCAAGTGGTGCTGCCGAATTAGGTTTTGCTACTCTCTTTGCAGTTTTAGTACCGAAACCACTTTTAGGTATTTTTGTGCTCATCTGGCGTTTGTTCAGTTATTATTCCGGACTTTTAATCGGTGGAGCGCTTACTTTGAGAGAAATCATTTCTAAAAAACTTAAATCAGTGAAATGAAAATAAACGAAGATTTAAACGAGACAATATTTACTTATTTAGATGTTGAAACCACCGGTTTAAATCCCTATTTTGGTGACCGAATCTGTGAAATTGCTCTGCTCAAATGTCAAGGGGAGAAAAAAACTGATTGTTTTCATACTCTCATCAATCCGGCTTATCCGATTTCACCCGGTGCCGGGGCAATTAACGGAATAACTGATGAAATGGTTAAAGATGCACCTTACTTCAAGGATGTTGTTCAACGAATCTTAGATTTTCTTAATAATACGGTGATTGTCTGTCATAATGCACGGTTTGATTTAAGTTTTTTAGCTAAACAAATGTCGGGCTTAGGATTACCGAACATCAAGAATTTTATTCTGGACACATTAATTCTTGCGCGTAAATGTTACCGTTTCCCAAGTAATTCTTTAGGTAATATTGCCCGTTTTATCGGTTTAGAGGTAAACCGTGAACATCGTGCTTTAAGTGATGTTCATTTGACTAAAAATATACTTGATTTTTTCATTTCTGATTTGAAAAAAAATAAAATTGAAAATTTATTTGACCTGCTTAATTTACAGGGAGAGACGACCAGTTTCCCGGAGGTTAAGGAGATAACTTTACCCCCAGCAATTGAAGAAGCGATTGGTAGTGGTAAAAAATTAAAGATAAAATATATTTCTTCTAATGGTGAAGAGACCGTACGGACAATTGAACCAATTGAAGTCAATGCTTCAGAAGATTATTTGTATTTACGTGCCTGGTGTGATTTGCGACAGGAGCAACGCACTTTCCGTTTTGACCGGATTATTGAGATGAAATTAAATGAGACGGGTTGAAAGTGTGAAGTGTAAGGTGTAAGGTGAAAGAATAAATTTGATTTAGAAAAAAAATTTGGGTATAATTTTTTAATCGTTGAAATCGGATTTCTAAATCACTGTAATCAATTTTTTAAAGGAGATAAAAATGGTAATCGCTTTGAGAGAGCGTCTTGGTAAAGGAAAAGATAAAACTAAAGAATTAATGCAAAAAATTATTAACAAACGGTTCGGTAAAAAAGTAACTGAAATGAAAAAAGAACCAGCGAAAAAGAAACCAACCGGTGATTTATTTGATAAATGTAAGAAATATAATCTTGCTCAAGAAGTGCAAAATTTAGGTTTTTATCCATATTTCCGTATTTTGCAAACCGGACAGAGTAACGAGGTCTATGTGCAAGGAAAAAAAATGGTAATGCTTGGTTCAAATAATTACCTTGGTCTAACTGATGACCCACGAGTAAAAAAAGCGGCAATTGAAGCGGTAGAGAGATACGGTAGTGGCTGTGCTGGTTCAAGATTCTTGAATGGTAATTTGGAATTACATCAGGAGTTAGAAAAAAGGATTGCCGAGTTTCTCCATAAAGAATCAGCATTAGTTTTTAGTACCGGATTCCAGACGAATTTAGGAATAATCCAGGCATTAATAGGGAGAAGAGATATTGTAGTCACCGATAAACTTGACCATGCGAGCATTATTGACGGTTGTCGTCTTTCATTCGGAAAGATGGAGAAATTTGAGCATAATAATATTGAGGACTTAGAAAGAACATTGAAAAGATGTGAATGTGCAGAAGGAATTCTGATTGTAGTTGACGGTATTTTCAGTATGGAAGGCGATATCGCTAAATTACCGGAAATTGTTGATTTAGCCAGGAAATACAAAGCAAGGATACTTGTTGATGATGCACATTCTATTGGTGTGTTGGGTGAAAATGGACGAGGGACAGCCGAACATTTCCATCTTGAAGAAAATATTGATTTGATTATGGGAACATTTAGTAAGTCATTGGCTTCTTTAGGTGGTTTTGTTGCTGGTGAAAATAAAGTTATTCAGTATATAAAACATTTTGCCCGGAGTTTAATTTTTAGTGCAAGTATTCCCCCGGCAAATGCATCCGCAGCTTTGAAAGCGTTAGAAATATTGCAAAGTGAACCCTGGCGAAGAACTAAACTTTGGGAAAATACTAAAAAGATGAAACAAGGATTAACTGGCTTAGGTTATAATACCGGAAATAGTGAAACGCCGATTATACCAATAGTAATGAAAGATAATCTTCAGGTAATGGAAAAAATAAGCCATCTGCCCGGTGGAGAATATTTTAAGCAACTTGGTTTTTCTCCTGCGGACATCATTGGTTTAGCGATGTGGCGTGGATTACATGAGGCGGGTTTATTTGTGAATATTATTTTCCCACCCGCAGTTCCACCCGGACAAACTTTGTTACGGACAAGTTATACGGCAACCCATACTACCGAACAACTTGATTTTGCCTTAAATGTTTTTGAAAAAGTAGGCAAAGATTTGGGAGTAATCAGTTAATTCCGTTAAGTCCGTTTTGTCCGTTAGTTCCGTTAATTCCGTTAACTGACTAAAACGAAATAACCGACAAAACTGACATAACGGACATAACCGACTAAACTAGTTATATATATTTATGGAAATTGTCAGTGTAGAAGATAAAAAACTATTAAATGAGTTTATTAAATTACCCTGGCAAATCTACGGCAATGACCCTAATTGGGTTCCTCCTTTAATCAAAGAAATAGAATTTCTTTTCAGTGAAAAAAATCCTTTCTGGCAACATAGCGAAAAAAAACTTTTCCTAATTTGGGAAGGCAATCGTCCTCTGGGACGCATTGCCGGGATTATTGACCATAATCATATAAATATTCATCAAGAAAACTGTGGTTTTTTTGGTTTTTTTGAATCAATAAATGACTATGCAGTGGCAGAAAAATTACTTAATGTGGTGAGAGAATATTTAAAAGAGAAAAAGATGGAAGTTATGCGTGGACCGATGAATCCTTCAACAAATGACGAATGTGGTTTTTTAATTGAAGGTTTTGATTCGGCACCGACAGTAATGATGACCTATAATCCGGAATATTATCTTGAATTTATGGAAAGATACGGACTAAGAAAAGCAAAAGATTTTTATGCTTATCTTGCTCCGGTTACCGGTGAACAAATTACCCGTCTTTCCCGGGTCAGTGAATTGGTAAAGAAACGGGAACCAAACCTTGTTGTCCGACCGATAAATTTGAAAAAATTTGCTGAAGAATTAGGTAAAATCAAACAAATCTATAATTCTGCCTGGAGCAAAAACTGGGGTTTTGTGCCGATGACTGACGGAGAAATAGAATCAATGGCAGAAAGGTTGAAGCCGTTAGTTGTACCGGAAATTTTACAAATTGCCGAATTTGATGGTAAACCAGCCGGTTTTTTAATGGCGGTCCCAGATTATAATCAGGTAATGAAAAGAATCAATGGCAAACTGAATTTAAGCGGAATAGTCAAATTTCTTTGGTATAAAAATAAAATTGATGCTTTACGCCTGATAACCCTTGGTGTTTGCCCGGAATATCGGAAAAAAGGTATTGATGGATTACTTTATCTGGAATCATTAAAAGGAGCAATGAAAAAAGGATACAAATTTTGTGAATTTTCTTGGGTTTTAGAAGAAAATATTCTTACCCAGCGTGCCGCCGAATTTATGGGCGGTAAACTCTACAAGAAATACCGTATCTACGAAATAAAAATCTAATAAGTAATAAAAATCACATAAAAATTTTTCTTGACAAAAATTCAGATAAGCCGTAAAATATAAAAACAAAGTTTAGAAAATCATACTGGAGGTGATGGCCGTGGAGAAGATGAATTCCGACCTTCTCAAAAGAATTGTAATTGACCCAGAAATTATGGTTGGGAAGCCGGTTATTCGGGGAACAAGAATTCCGGTTGACCTACTGATTAAACTTGTTGCTCAAGGAATGTCCCAAGATGAAATTTTGAAAGATTATCCACATCTTACTAAAGAAGACATTCAAGCTGCACTTTTCTACGGTTCCGAAGTTGTCGCTCACGAAGAAATTTTTCCTTTATTAGTTGGGGAAAAATAAGAAATGCTTAAATTTCTTATTGATGAAAGCGCTGGTTTGTATGTATCAACAGAATTAAAGAAAGACGGATTTGATGTAGTTTCTATAATTGAAACTACTCCGGGGATTAAAAACGGGAATGTATTGGAAAAAGCGAACAGAGAAGGAAGAATCCTTGTAACCAACGATAAAGATTTTGGAGAGCTTATTTATAGACAAGAAAAACATAGTCAAGGAATTATACTTTTACGACTTGAGATAGATACTCCCGAAGCACGACTTTTACTTTTAAGAAAAATTATCCGCACCTACGGAGAAAAAATACAAAATAAGTTTATCGTAGCAACTGAAACTAAAATAAAAATAAGAAGTTTGTTGTAAGATATTAAACCCACTGGGATTAAAGCCCAAATAAAAAGTCACATTTTTTTCTCTTGAAATAGTTGACAAAAATTTAGGCAATTTACTAAAATGTAAACCAATAGTAAGATTATTTAAAATTTACTTGGTCACCTCATCGGTGACCTGCCGAAGAGGCAGGAGGGGATTTGTGCAAGATGATACTTTCTCTCGTAGTATTTTGTCCTGACGAGCACGAATTATTACGAATAGAATCACGAATTTCCACGAATAATGTAGTTGCCGAGTTTACTCGGCGTCATTGCGAGTCCCGATTTATCGGGATGTGGCAATCTCATCTTAAACCGAACCTGTCCTGAATCGTATGGTTCAGGATTTGTTCTCCGATGTAACATCGGAGGGTAGTTCGGTTTTTTTATTCTCCTTCGCCAGAATACCCCGCTGCTTGGCCTACTCCGCCGAAGTCCCAATGAACATCGGGACGAAGGCTGGACAGCGGGGATGGAAATGGCGAGGAGAACACCCCCGTTTAGTTTTGCTTGCCGATAGGTCATGCCTGCACCTGTGACGCCTGCACAGGTATCGCAGGCACAGGTGGTCTACCGACAAAACTGGGGGTGTGCTTCGTGAAATGTCAAACCTGACACCAATTAACAAGTGGAAATAAGTATGAATATTATTAAGTTTGAAGAAGTAGCAAATAAAATTATTGAGATAAGAGGGGAAAAAGTCATTCTTGATAGTGACGTGGCTGAACTTTATGGTGTACAAACAAAGGAGATAAATCAGGCGGTCAAGAATAATCCAAATAAGTTTCCCGAGAGATATATTTTTGAACTTACTACCGAGGAATGGGATCCGGTGAAGTCAAAATTTTTGACTTCACCTCTTGGTGGTGGGAAAGTAAAATTACCAAAAGCGTTTACCGAAAAGGGACTTTATATGCTTGCCACAATTTTAAAAGGTCCTAAAGCCACCCAAACAACAATAGCAATTATAGAAGCATTCGCAAAACTTCGTCAACTTACCAGAAACATAAAAGAACTTTCTGTAACTAAAACTAAAGATACCCAAAAATCACTTATGCAAAAAAGTGGTAACTTGATAGCGGAAATTCTTGACGATGGATTAGAAGTATCCGGCAGGGAAACCAGCATAGAGATTAATTTTGCAGTATTGAAACTCAAACACACAATTAAGAAAACAAAAAAATGAAAAAGTTGGTTTTCTTGAAAATTACCTCCGTCCCAATTTTCCGAGAAATGAAATTGTCAATAAATGAAAAAAATTTTGTCCAAAGCACTAATCACTAATTCACTAATGTGGTCATTGCGACCCCGACGGAAGTCGGGGGTGGCAATCCGACGAAGTCGTTGCGAGGGCGAAGCCCGTGGCAATCTCAAAGAAATAATTACCTCCGTCCCAATTTTCTTGTTAGTGCTGGGTATCGGGTATCTGGCATCAGGTATCCCTGTTAATAATTGTTACGCAGTAGAAAACTACCAATTTGAAATGAAATGGGGAAGTTCTGGCACAGCAAATGGACAGTTTAACGATCATTGGGGTATAGCGGTAGATAGTTCGGGTAATGTCTATGTTGCTGATTCCGGTAACGACCGTATCCAAAAGTTTACTTCTACCGGTACCTTTATCACCAAATGGGGTTCTTACGGTGCTGATAGTGGACTGTTTTCTTCTCCTCGAAGTGTAGCGGTAGATTCTTTGGGTAATGTTTATGTTACAGACTCTAGTAACCATCGGATACAGAAGTTTACTTCTACTGGTACTTTCGTTACCAAATGGGGATTTTCAGGAGGAGGTTCGGGTTATCTACAGTTTAAGTATCCTCTGGGTATAGCGGTAGATACTTTAGATAATGTCTATGTCGCGGATACCTCTAACCACCGGATACAGAAGTTTAGTTCTAATGGTGCATCTATTACGGATTGGGGTAGTTCTGGTTCCGGTGACGGACAGTTTAGCTATCCTGGGGGTGTAGCGGTAGATAGTTCGGGTAATGTCTATGTTGCCGATACCCATAACCACCGGATACAGAAGTTTAATTCCAATGGTACATTTCTTTCCAAATGGGGAAGTGAAGGTTCTGGAGATGGACAGTTTAGATATCCCGGGGGTATAGCGATAGATAGTTCGGGCAATCTCTATGTTGCTGATACCTATAACAGAATACAGAAGTTTAATTCCAATGGTACATTTCTTACCAAATGGGGAAGTTCTGGTTCCGGTGATGGACAGTTTCTCTATCCGCAGAGTATGGTGGGTATGGCGATAGATAGTTCGGGTAATATCTATGTCGCCGATACCTATAACGACCGAATCCAAAAGTTTAAACCTGTTGTTAGCGTTCAGACTGGGGTCATTTCCGGGAAAGTCACTAAAGCGGATGGAGTAACTGTAATACAAGGGGCGTTAGTTGAGTTATTGCGTGATAGCGTTATAGCGTCATCAACGACAACGGATACAAGTGGGAATTATTCAATGACGGTGGCGACGGGGACTTACGATGTGCGAGCGTCAGCAAGTGGATATGTTTCACAGACAAAGACAGGGATTTTAGTTGTTTCTGCAGAGACAACAACAGTAGATGTTTTTGCACTTTCGGAATACGGTCCCGAAACCTATTTATTTGAAACTAAATGGGGTTCCCAAGGTTCCGGTGATGGACAGTTTTACTCTAACTTCAATATTTTTGGTATAACCGTAGATTCTTCTGGTAATGTATATGCCAGCGACTATGATGGTGGACGAATTCAAAAATTTCTATCTGATGGCACATTTCTTACTAAAATCGGAAGCCCGGGTTCTGGAGATGGTCAACTTTCCATGCCAACAGGTGTTACGATAGATAGTTCTGGCGACATATACGTCGTCAATGCATACAACAATCGTATAGAAAAGTTCAGTTCCAATGGTACATTTGTCAGTAAATTTGGAACCGGAGGTTATGGTGTAGCAGTAGATTCGTCCGGTTATATTTATGTTGGTGATACTTTTGGTTATAGGATTTGTAAATTTAAGCCTGATGGTACATTCCTTAAAAGTTGGGGAACCAAGGGGTCTGGAGACGAACAGTTTGAGACCCCAAGGGGTGTGGCAGTAGATTCCTACGGCAATGTCTATGTTGCTGATGGCGGTAATAATCGAATCCAAAAATTCACTTCTGACGGTGTCTTCATAACTAAATGGGGAACTTCCGGAACAGGTGACGGGCAGTTCTCTGCTTGGGGTGTGGCAGTAGATTCATTGGGTAATGTCTATGTTGCGGATAAAAGTAACCACCGTATACAGAAATTTACTTCTAATGGGACTTTTGTTACTAAATGGGGAAGTTACGGTTCAGGTGATGGGCAGTTCAACGGTCCAAACGGTGTTGCTATAGATTCTTCAGGTAATGTGTATGTTGCCGATGGTGGCAATTTCCGAATCCAAAAATTCAAACGAGTGACTTCTGTAAATACCGGCACAATTTCTGGTAAAGTCACTAAATCGGATGGTTCTACGGCAATACAAGGGGCGTTGATTGAGTTATTGAGTTCAGGGGTTATTGCGTCATCAATGACAACAGATACGAGTGGGAATTATTCAATGACTATTGCGACTGGGACTTATGATGTCCGGGCAAGTTCAAGTGGGTATCAAACACAAACAAAAACTGGTTATACAGTTACTGCTGGGACAACTACTACAGTAAATTTTAAACTTGATGTTGAGAAAGTAGGAATCATTACTACCATTGCGGGAACTGGTACTGCTGGTTATTCTGGTGACGGCGGACAAGCAACTTCTGCACAACTTAACGGTCCTATTAGTGTAGCCATAGACAGTTATGGCAATCTTTATATTGCTGACTACGCTAGTCTTCGGATCCGTAAAGTTAGTCCTTCAGGGATTATCACTACCGTTGCCGGAACCGGTGTAGCAGGTTATTCTGGTGATGGTGGACAAGCAATTTCCGCACAACTTTACGGTCCTATTAGTATAGCCATAGACGGTTCCGGTAATCTTTACTTTGCTGACTTCTATAATTATCGTATCCGTAAAGTTGATACATCAGGAATTATTACTACGGTTGCCGGAACGGGTACCCAAGGTTATTCCGGTGACGGAGGAAATGCAACTTCTGCGCAAATTAACAAGTCTTATGGTGTGGCTTTGGATAGTTCCAGTAATCTTTATGTTGCTGACAGTGACAACCATCGGATCCGTAAAGTTAGTCCTTCAGGGATTATCACTACCGTTGCCGGAACCGGTACCGCCGGATATTCGGGAGATGGAGGGAATGCAACTTCAGCACAACTTAACAATCCTTACAGTGTGGCAATAGATAGTTCCGGCAATCTTTATATTGCTGACTACTCTAATTCTCGCATCCGTAGAGTTAGCACTTCAGGAATTATTACTACTTTTGCAGGAACTGGTTCTGCGGGTTATTCTGGTGACGGTGGAAGTGCCACTTCAGCTCAATTTTACGGTCCTTATGGCGTAGTCATAGATAGTTCTAGTAACCTTTACATTGCTGACTATGGTAACCATCGCGTCCGTAAAGTTAGCACTTCGGGAATCATTACTACCATTGCGGGAACTGGTTCTGCGGGTTATTCTGGTGACGGTGGAAGTGCCATTTCAGCTCAACTTAACTATCCTATGGGTGTAACCGTAGACAGTTATGGCAATCTTTATATTGCTGATAAAAGTAACTACCGTATTCGCAAGGTTACTTTTGCATCGGCCTTAACTGGTGTGATTTCAGGAAAAGTCACCAAATCTGACGGTATTACTGCAATACAAGGGGCGTTAGTTGAGTTATTGCGTTCAGGTGTTATAGCGTCCTCAACAACAACTTCTACTGATGGTTCTTATCAACTTATCAACTTATCAACTGGTACCTACGATGTGCGGTTTTCAAAAGCATATTATGCAACGAAAACGGTATATAGTGTTTCTGTCGGGACAGGAACGACAACCTTGAATATTTCACTTGAAGAAACGCATGGTTATCTATCCGGAACAGTAACGAAAAAATCTGATGGAGTAACACCGATTAATGGGGCAAAGGTGGAAGCATATAAAGTAGAGATTGCCACGCCCGTTGGGCTCGCAATGACCGATAGTGGTGGGAATTATTCTTTGTATGTGCCGACGGGGACTTATGATTTGGTCTTTTCGGCAGCGAATTATTCTTCGTTGTCCGTGAGTGATGTTCGGGTGTATTCTTCTTCCACTACGACGGTGAATGTCTCCTTATCGTCAATTTATGGAACGGTTTATGGGGTGGTAAAGGATAGTGCAACAGGAAGTCCGATAAATGGAGCAACCGTTGAAGCGTTATTGGGTTATAGCGTTATTGCGTTAACGGTGACGGATACGAATGGGAGTTATGCAATAACTTGTACAAGTGGGACTTATGAAATTAGAGCAAGTAAAAAAGGATACATTTCCCAAAGAAAAACGAATTATCAGATTTTTGTTGATAGTCAGATTGTGGCTGATTTTTATTTAGTTACTTTTCTTCCACCAAAGGTAATCTCACCGAGTCATCCATCAGGGAATATCTGGTATGCAAATGCAAACCCTACATTCAACTGGAATACGCTAACCGGTGCGGTCTCCTATTATTATCTATTAGATGAAAGTTCTACAACCAGTGTAAGTGCCATAAATGGCACCGCTACAACCGGAACGGCAAAGTCATATACAAATGTTTCTGAAGGGATAAAATATTTTCATCTGGTTGCAGTGGACAGTGAAGATAATCTTTCTGGTCAGAGCAATTATACCGTAAGGATAGATACAACTCCGCCGTCAGCATTGACCTTAAATTCTCCAACTCACCCGGAGAGCGAAATTGCCTATCTCTCTAAGAATGTAAAAATCTTAATTACTCCACCTAACGATACCTCGGGTATTGTTGGTTATTACTATGTCTTTGACACCTCTTCGGGAACGGTTCCGACAACTGGTAGTTCTTACTTTACCGAAGTAGTTTTCTCAACAACCACTTTTGAAGACGGGACATACTTTTTGCACCTAATTGCTAAAGATAATGCAGATAATCTCAGCACAACGGTAAACAGAATAAAAATAAAAATTAAAACCAAAGTATTTCCCAGCGAGGATAATACTTTTGCTTTATCTGATGGAACAAAAGTGGAAATTCCTGCCGGAACATTAGAGAAAGAAAACAAAATTGAAATTACCACTCCGACAGTTACGGGATTAGTCAATAAAGGTCGGATAAAAACCGATATCTATGATGAAAAAATAAAAGGTAGTGCAGTAATTCGGGAAGTTGTTTTAGCCACGGCAACCGTGCTGAACAAGGAAGTAACCGTTGAAATTCCTTATACTACTCAAGAAATAAGTGGTTTAGTAGAGGGCAAACTAAAAATTGCTCATTGGAGAGGCAACCATCTCTCAGGGCTCTGGGAGATTATTCCAAGCACGGTTTATCCGTTGCAGAAGAAAGTTGTCGGTTTGGTAAAAGAATTCAGTATTTTCCGGATTGTAGAATACATTGAGCCGACGGAGACAATTTCTGAGTTGGTTAATTATCCTAATCCGTTTGTGGCGAAAAGAGAAAACACAAAAGTGAGGTATCATTTGAAAGAAAATTCGGAGGTAGAAATTAGGATTTATGATTTGATTGGTGATTTGGTCTGGGAGAAGAAAATTTCTGCTGGTGAAAGTCCGGGTGGTGTGGCTGGTCCGAATGAAGTTGAATGGGATGGAAGAAATGGAAACGGTGAATATGTGTCGGCGGGAGGATATATTTGTTTGCTAAAAGTAGGGAATAAGGTATTGAAGAGAAAAATTGGGGTAAAGTGATAACGCAGACGTCGTTGCGAGGAACAAAGTGACGAAGCAATCCCAATGAGATTGCCACGCTCCTTCCAGTCACTCGCAATGACAAAGACAAACGTAAAATGTTCGCAGACGTCGTGCTGAACTTGTTTCAGCATCTCGCAGAGGTCATTGCGAGAGCCGATGAACATCGGCTCGTGGCAATCTCAAAAGTCGAGATTCCTCGTTTCACTCGGAATGACACCTTGTTTGAGATTGCTTCCCACCATGCTTCGCTCGTGGTCGCAATGACACCCCATGAAGGTCTCGCAATGACAAAAGGAAACGCAGTTTTACACTGAAAAAATGAAAAATATTATCAAATTTGTTTGTTTTTTAGTCCTTGTCTTTTTACCACTTACCACTTACCACTTACCACTCACTGCTTCTAATGGAGATGGTGGGTTGCCGGGATATTTTTTGAATCAGGGTGCCGGGGCAAGGGCACTCGGTATGGGGAGAGCATTTGTTGCGGTGACTGATGATGCTTCAGGGATATATTGGAATCCGGCTGGGTTAATTCAATTACAAAGAAAAGAATTACAAATGATGCATATAATACTTTTTGAAGATACACGCTATGAGTTTGTTGGATATGCCCATCCGACAATGGGGATGTGGTCATTTGGTTTGGGTGGAGTTCAACTTCACTCGGCTGATTTTGAACGAAGGGATGAGTATAATAATCCAATAGGAACTTTTGCTGATGAGAACAATGCTGTCTTTCTGACTAATACTTTTGAACTTTATAAGAAAAAATTTGCTCTGGGTCTAACGGCAAAAGCAGTAAATAAACGGTTTGAGGGAATCAATTCTACCGGTTACGGATTGGACTGCAGTTTATTCTTAAGACCTTTCTCCTTTGTCGCTTTCGGGGTAAATGCACAAAATCTTCTCGCTGCGAAAATAGAAAGAGAAGAGACACTTACCGATGAGATACCTCTAAATATTAAAGCCGGTATATCGGTCAGATTGCCTAAAAATATGCTTATTTTGTCTGCCGATATTGACCGTTCAGGAAAAAAGGAAGGTAAATACCTTCGGGAAGATAAATATCATTTTGGTATTGAATTAAATCCGCTTAAAACTTTGAGTTTGCGTGCTGGGTATGACCAAGAAAATCCTACTGCGGGTATTGGGTTAAACACGGAAAGTTTAGATTTGGATTATGCTTTACTTAAACATAGTGAGCTTGGACTGAGTCACCGCATTTCTTTTGCTTTTAAGTTTGGCAAATCCAAAGAAGAGATTGAAGAAGAGTTAATGTTTAGAGAACAGAGACAGGCGGGAATAAACTCATTATTAGAAAAAGGCAGTCAGTGTTTGGAGAATAAGGATTGGTCTGGTGTGGTAGAGAATTTTAGGAAAGTTCTTACACTGGATAAAGAAAATAAAGAAGCAAAAGAAAAACTCACCATAGCCGAAAATAATCTTAAAGTAATTGAACAGCATCTTAAGAATGGCAAGGAATTTTTTGCGGTACGGGAATGGGATAAAGCAATCGCTGAATTTGAACAGGTGCTTACGCTTGACCCGCAGAATAAAAAATCATTAGAAGATAAGAAAAAAGCGGAAGAGGAAAAAATTAAACGAGCAAAAGGGCTGAATATTGCGGTAGCCGAATTTGAAGCAAGAAATGTTTCTCAGATGGATGCAGTAACCACCAGTGATTTTGTAAGGACAGAATTGGTAAAAACTGGTAAGTTTAATGTGGTTGACCGGAGTAATATGCAGAGGATTCTTGCTGAACAAAGGTTCCAGATGACCGGTTGCACGACTCAGGAATGTGCAATCCAGATGGGGAAGTTATTGGATGTGCAAAAAGTCGTCGTGGGGACATTATCCAAACTGATGGATGCTTATTATGTAATTGTCAATGTTGTTGATGTGGAGACCGGGAAGATAGAATTTTCTGAGCAGGTGAAAGCATTAACTTCAGATGATATAGTTAGTGCTTGTGGGACAATATCCCAAAACATTGTCCAGAAATATAAATAAGACCGTTGAAAAAAGTCCTCACCGGTCTTGATTACGCAGATTTTATGAGCCGATTACATTCACCCCGCACCTTTTTATGTCATTGCGACCCCGATGAATATCGGGGGTGGCAATCTCGTCTTTTATAACAGAGATGAGATTGCTTCACTTCGTTCGCAATGACGACAAAAGTGAACACGCTTAATAAAAACCCATACTTTTTTAGCGGACAGAAGTGATAATTTAACTCAATTTAGTAAATAACTTACCGAGGAAAGATTGTTTTAGTTCAATTGCCCCTTCCGGACAGTTCTCGCTACAACACCAGCAACGGATACAGTTCTTTTCTATAATTACTGCTTTACCCCTCACATCACCACCCTCACCCTTTCCCTCCCCCGTCAATGGGGAGGGAACTAAAGAGGCGGGTGAGGGGATATCTTGCAGTTCAATTGTTTGCTGTGGACATCCCTCAATACAAATCTTACAGGCGATACATTTTTCCGGATTAACCCGGGGCTGGGAAAGTAAATGGTAACCAAACCGGTCACGGAGGAATTTAGGTACCCAACGGATGGCAATTAATCCGTCTTTGACCGTAGTCGGTGGCGGGGAAAGAAAATCGGGAATAGCGACTTCTTTAATCTCGGCACCGACGATTTCCGGTGCTGCAACTTTTTCTAAATAAAGAATCGGGACAGTTTTTGGATTAATCCCGATGATTTGGCAGGATACCCAGTCACAAGATAAAGCGTTTTCACCGGCAATAAGGACACCAACATTTTTCGGTTTACCCCAGGCGGGACCGTTGCCTTCCATACCAGTAATTCCGTCAATAATGGAAAGTTTAGGTTTCAGGTAATTATGTATATCCAGCAGAAGTTGTGAAAATTTATCCGGGTCTTGGAATTTTGAATGATAGGCAACTTTTACTACTCCCGGTATGGTGCCGTAAAGATTTTTTGTTGCTCCGGTAAACCTGGTATAAAGATGTGTTTTCAGTTTAGCTACACTTACCAGGACATCGGTATCCAAAATCGGTTTGAATATGGTTAGATATTTGATTTGTTTTCCTTGAGGATAAGAAATTTCTTTCGCTTCGGTATCATAAACAAGTTCAGCACCGGTCTCATCAGCAATTTCTTCCATCCCGGTTTTTTTATAAACCAATTTTAAATAACTTGGATTATGTATTCCGGTGGGACTATCGGCAATTGATACTTTTGCACCGGCGGATTGAAAAATTTTGGTCAGCGCTTTAATAATAAATGGATGGGTAGTAATTGCTCGTTCCGGTGAATAAGGACCTGCAAGGTTAGGTTTGAGCAAAACTTTTTGTCCGGGGGAAATAAATTTTTTTACTCCTCCGATAAGTTCAAGAGCATTTTGAATTGCCGGGAAGATTTTTACTTCTTCGTAATTGGCACATTTAACAACGGCTACTTTATTCATCATTAATATTCATTAGTGTCCGCTTAAAGTTCCGTCGGAGAGTCGGTCATTGCGAGCATGAAAGGCGTGGCAATCTCACCTTTTTTACGATAAAAACGAGATTCCCACAGTCGCTCATTACATTCGCTCCTTCGGAATGACAGATAATGACGCAGTAAATGGCTCATTTTTTTAGCGGACAGCTGTGATTAATATTTTATTTGTTTTTTATCCTTCCGTCAACCCCGTAGATAAAAATCTTTACGGGGTCAACTTCGGAAGTAGATTTTTAAGATTTTGCCATTAGCCGATAGCCATTAGCTGAAGGCAAATGGTCAAAGGCAGGAAGGTCTTCAGTTTTTTTATCCTTGAAAAAAAAATATTTTTAGGGTAAAATATAAACATTGGAAGAAATGTATAAGGTGTAAAGTGAAAGGTTTAATGGTTCAATTACATTCACCATGGTGAGTATACTGAACAAGGGAGGATTTGAAAAAATGAGACGGAAGTATTTAGGAATTGTTTTGCTTGGTGTTTTTCTTTTCAGCACTGTTTTTATTTCTGGTTTGCCTCAGCGTGCGGTTCAAGCGGCAGAAGAAACCTATGAGAAGATTAGATTGTTGGTTGATGTTTTAAGTCTTATTCAGGAACATTATGTTGAGCCGGTAGAAACGAAGAAGATGGTTTATGCAGCAGCGAGTGGAATGACCAGAGCATTAGACCCGTTTTCACAGTTTATGGAACCAGAACTGCATAAAGAAATGAAGACCGAAACTGAAGGACAATTTGGTGGTTTAGGGATAAGGATTTCAATTAAAGACAATATTCTTACTGTAGTTACACCACTTCCTGGTACACCGGCCTATCGGCTGGGGATACTACCGGGAGATAAAATTATTAAGATTGAAGGCGAATCAACCGAGGGTATCACTATTGACCAAGCAATAAAAAAATTGCGTGGCACACCTGGGACACAAGTTACCGTTACAATTATGCGTGAAGGTCTTAAAGAACCGATAGATTATACGGTGACTCGGGAATGGATAAAATTGGAAAGTGTACGGAGCAGAATGGTGGATAAAGATATTGGCTATATTCGTTTAATTGAATTTTCTGCACCGTCCAGTAAAGATTTAGATAATGCTTTAAAAGAACTTGAAGAGAAAAATATGAAATCGTTAATTCTTGATTTACGCAATAATCCGGGTGGACTACTTAACAGTGCTTATGAAGTTACTAAAAAGTTTCTCGGTACTGAAAAAATGATTGTTTATACTCAAGGGCGCCGACCGGAACAAAAACAAGAATTTCGCGCTGATAAAAACGGTACTTACCAAAATTTATCTTTAGTAGTTTTAGTGAATAAAGGTTCGGCTTCGGGAAGCGAAATTGTTGCCGGTGCTTTACAAGACCATAAACGTGCAGTAATTATTGGTTCACAAACTTTTGGCAAAGCATCAGTACAGAGTGTTTTTCCTTTATCTGATGGGTCAGGTTTGCGGATTACAACTGCAAAATATTATACTCCCGCGGGTCGGGTTATCCAGGATAAAGGGATTACTCCGGATATTGTTATTGAAGTATCCAAAGAGACGGAAGCAAAATTGATGACTCAAGAAGAAATGCTTTACGCTAAAGATAAAGAACCCGAGCCAGTAATTAAAAAAGATGTGGTAGAAGATATTATTTTAAAACGGGCAATTGAATTACTTAAAGCAAAAGAAATACTTAGTGGAATTGACAAACAATAGATGCCGAGAAAAGAAAAGAAATTTATCCTCTGGCTGTTTTTAATCCTTCTTGGGGGAGTGATTTTTTTCTCTTTAAGAAGAATATTTTTGCTACCGGTTGATTATACTCTTCTCTCCCGAAAAATTGAGCAAACCGTTGACCAGTATCTTACCCAACAAGGTATTAAGAAGGAAGATATTCTTCTTCTCGCCCGCCGGGAGAAAAAAATAGGTAGAGAAATAATCCCGGAGATAACTAAAGAGATAAAATTACCTTCTAAAACTTCTTTAACCGAATACAAAAACAAGATTCTTCCGATACTGAAAAAAACCGGTGTAAAAATATATCGTGCAGAAATCAAAGAAGATAAATTTCATCTGGAAATCGGTTACCGGAAAAATATACTTTTCCATTTTGTTTTCATTCTTAAGCCGCGGGTAAGAATTGCCGTGGTCATTGATGACCTTGGCTATAATCGGAAACAATTAGACGCTTTTATCCAATTAAATATACCACTTACTTTCGCTATTTTACCCGGAGAAGTGTATTCCCAATCTTTAGCCAAAGAATTATATTCACAAAATAAAGAAATAATTCTTCATCTTCCTTTAGAACCAAAAAGTCGTAAAGAAAACCCCGGCAAACACGCTCTTTGGATTAGAATGAGCAATAACGAAATTATAGAAAAATTTGATAAAAATCTTAGCATCGTCCCCGGAGTCGTTGGTGTAAATAACCATATGGGTTCAAAATTTACTGAAGACGAGAAAAAAATGTATATTCTTTTAAATGAAATGAAAAGAAAAAATTTATACTTTTTTGATTCTTACACGAGCAAAAAAACAAAAGGGGAAGAAATAGCAAAAAAAATTAATCTACCCTATTTGCAGAACCAAGTTTTTTTGGATGTAAAAACTGACCAAGCAAGTATTGAAAAAAAATTTGAAGAACTTCTTACTTTAGCGAAAGAGAATGGTTATGCGATTGGTCTTGGGCATATTCATTCAAAGCATACACCCGAAGTTTTATCTGCATTCTTACCCCGGTTGCAAAATGAAGAAGAGGTTGAGTTTGTTACTCTTTCCGAATTACTAAAACCGTTGAAAAAGTCCTCAACGGTCACGCAAAAACGCTTCCGCCACTGAGTTAATGGCGGATGGCGATTTGGCGCTAATTAGCGATTTGGCGGAAATTGTTGGTTTTTTCAGCAATCTCAAAAAAATGAGTTTAATTTTAGGTATTGAAACTTCCTGTGATGAAACTGCAGTTGCGGTCTTAAAAAATAGAAAAATTCTTTCTAATTTAGTTATCTCACAAATTGCGGTGCATAAAAAATATCAAGGGATAGTGCCAGAACTTGCTTGTCGTAAACATTTAGAAAATATAAATTCCCTTCTTTATCTAGCCCTAAAAGAAGCAAAAATAAATTTTTCTCAACTCTCAGCAGTAGCCGTAACTAACGGTCCGGGTTTAGTCGGTGCATTGCTAATTGGTGTAATGGCAGCAAAGGCGGTTGCTTATGTTCACCATTTACCTTTAATACCAATTAACCATTTAGAAGGACATATTTTTGCTAATTTTTTAAATACGCAGATTGCGCAGAAAAAAAACGCAGATTACGCGGAGATAAAACCACCATTTTTGGGGTTAATTATTTCCGGTGGACATACCGATTTACTTCTGGTTAAAGATTTCGGTAAATATCAAGTTTTAGGACGTACCCGTGATGATGCAGTCGGTGAAGCGTATGATAAGGTAGCAAAGTTGCTTAATCTTGGTTACCCCGGAGGACCACTCATTGATAATTTAGCAAAAAAAGGTAATCCAGAGGCGATAAATTTTCCCCGTCCCTATCTTTGGGGTAGTTGGGATTTTTCCTTTTCTGGATTAAAAACAGCAGTAGTAAACTATGTAAAAAGCCATCAGCTTCACCCCGCACCAAATTTGGTGCGGGGCAAGTCCGCCATCAGCCATCAACAGGAAGACATTGTTGCTTCTTTTCAACAAGCAGTAGTAGAAACTTTAGTGAAAAAAACTTTAAAAGCAGCAGAAAAATTTAAGATGAAAAAAATTGTTCTCGGTGGTGGTGTAGCAGCAAATTCAGCTTTACGCATTGCGTTTGATGAGGAGAAAAAGAAGGGATGGCGAATTTATTATCCAGAACCAGGACTCTGTACTGATAATGCGGCAATGATTGCTTGTGCAGGATATTACAAAATGCAAAATGCAAAATGCAAAATGCAAAAATTGGGAATTAAAGTGGACCCGAATCTTCCTTTAACAAATTGGAATGAAAAAAATTCGTGTTGATGCGAATAGGAAACAATCGTCTAAATTTGTGTATGAAGATTTAGAATTTGCAAAACTTGATTTATCTCGTGAAGGGAGACAAAATTTTCCAGAAGCAGTTTACTGTCCGGGTAAAACTGCTGAACAAATCATAAAGATTGTTGCTAAGCTAAGAAAAGAAAATAGGTTAGTTATTTTAACTCGTGCTGAACCTAAAGTATATCGGGCAGTAAAAAGAAATTTTAAACAAGCGAAATATTATCAATTAGCAAAAATAATTACGGTTAGCCAAAAGCCATCAGCCATTGGCCAATGGCCAAGAGGATTCATTGCTGTGGTTACTGCCGGGACTTCGGATATACCAGTAGCGGAAGAGGCAGCGGTTACTGCGGAAATACTTGGGAATAAAACGATAAGAATCTATGATATTGGTGTTGCCGGAATCCATCGTCTTTTTGCCCATAAGGAGAAAATTCTTAATGCTTCAGTAGTAATTGTCTGCGCTGGAATGGAAGGTGCTTTACCAAGTATAATCGGTGGTTTGGTTTCCTCTCCAGTGATTGGTGTGCCCACATCGGTTGGTTATGGGGGAAATTTTCAAGGGCTAACTGCATTATTTACGATGTTGAACTCCTGTGCAGCGAATGTCTGTTGTGTAAATATCGATGACGGTTTTGGTGCAGGAATAATTGCGCATCTTATCAATAAAAAGATGATTCAGACAGATAAAAAGGCGGATTCAGACAGATTTTAAGAGACGATTCAAACAAATTTCAGATTTTATCTGTCTAAATCAGTCCATTATCTGTTTGCATCAGTTCTTTATCCATCTGCATTGGTAGTTAAATATGAGAATTGCCTATTTTGATTGTTCTTCCGGTATTAGTGGAGATATGATTCTCGCGGCATTTATTGATGCGGGGTTATCAGTTTCTTATTTGAAAAGAGAATTGTACAAATTACAGATTACAAATTACAGATTACAAATAAAAAATGTAGAAAGAAAACATTTACCGGCAAAACAAGTAATTATTCAAGGAGGGAAAGTTTTTTCTTCACCGGAAGAGATAGTCAAAATAATTAAGAAAAGTAAGTTGAATAAGAAAATAAAAGAAAAAGCGTTAAATATTTTATCTTCCCTGACTGTCGCCGAAAGAAAAGTGCATAAAATTGGTAAAAATTCTGTTGTACATCTACATGAACTTGCTAATCTTGATACCTTAATTGACATTGTTGGTAGTTGTATAGCGATAGGGAAATTCAAGTTAGATGAAATTTATGCTTCACCAATAAATGTTGGTTCAGTAGCACCGGTCGCGATTGAACTGCTTAGAGGGTTGCCAATCTATACTGATAATACTGGCGAAGAATTAGCCACACCTACTGGAGCAGCAATTATTTCACAAATTGCCAAAGATTTTGGTCTGATGCACCTAATGAAAATAAAAAATTATGGTTTTGGTGCCGGTTCTAAAAATTTATCCAAGCGGGCAAATCTCCTTCGTCTTTTAATTGGTCAGTCTCTTTCCAATCACCCAATCACCCAATCACCCAGTTACCCATTGACATCCTCTTATCTCCAGGATGAAGTACTGCTTCTGGAGACCAATATTGACGATATGAATCCGCAAATTTATCCTTATGTAATGGAAAAATTGTTCAAAAAAGGAGCACTTGATGTTTGGCTGACACCAGTGCAAATGAAGAAAGGTCGTCCGGGAATAGTCTTAAGTTGCTTAGTTAAATCCGAAAAGAAAGAAGAAATAATTGATTTACTTTTCCGGGAGACGACAACTTTAGGGATTCGGATTCTTCCTTGGAGAAGAGTGAAATTAAATAGAAAGATTAAAAAAAATATTTCTGGTTTGGTTTATAAAGTTGCACAAGGAAAAAATTTTAAGAAAGAAAAAGTGGAATATACTCCAGCAGTTAAAATTGCGCAAAAGTCGGCATTCCCACTGAAAAACATTTTATAGGCGGGGAGAAAAAAATATGTCTAACATTTTAGAAGTCAATGATAAAAATTTTGCGGAAGAAGTTATACAATCAAATATGCCAGTAGTAGTAGACTTTTGGGCATCCTGGTGTGGACCCTGTCGGATACTTGCACCAGTAGTAGAGGAATTAAGCCAAGAATATACCGGGAAAATTAAAATTGTGAAAATGAATACTGATGAAAATCCTTCCACTCCTTCAAAATATATGATTATTTCTATACCTACTTTGATTTTTTTTAAAAATGGTAAACCAGTTGACCAACTGGTTGGTATCCAATCAAAAAACGAAATTAAAAAACATTTGGACCGTCTCCTCTAAAAGATTGCAGATTACAAATTGCGAATTAAAAAATGGGAAGAATCTTTTTAATTGATGGTAATGCGTATATTCACCGTGCTTATCATGCTTTACCTCCTTTAACTAATTCTAAAGGTGAAGAAGTAGGTGCAGTTTATGGTTTCATTCGGATGTTAAATAAAATTATTCGCCAAAGACTTGACTATCTAATAGTATGTTTTGATTATCCAGCACCGACCTTCCGGCATCGAGAATTTATTGAATATAAAGCAACCCGTAAAGAAATAGAACCCGGTTTAGTGGGACAGATACCTTTAGCCAAAGAAATAGTTGATGCTTTGAATATAACTTCGGTAGAGAAAGAAAGTTATGAAGCCGATGACCTGATTGCTACATTAGCAAAAAAATTTTCTTCTTTGGAAGAAATAATTATTGTAACCGGTGATAAAGATGTTTTACAGTTGGTTAACGATAAGGTCTTTGTTTTAAATGAACCTAAAGATATATTTTATACAAAGGAAAAAGTTAAAGAAAAGTATGGTGTGGAACCGGAAAAACTAATTGATATTTTTGGTTTAAGTGGTGATGTAACTGATAATATACCCGGTGTAATTGGTATTGGTGAAAAAACAGCATTAAAACTTATTCAAGAATACGGCAGTATTGAAAATTTATACGACAACTTAGATAAATTATCCGGAAAACTTAAAGAGAACCTGCAAAAAGGAAGAGAAAATGCCTTTTTAAGTAAAAAGTTAGTAACTTTAAATAAAGATGTTCCTTTAGACACAACATTTCGTCTTGAAGATTGTCGCACTCCACAAGAGCTACCAGGCAATCACCTGAAAAGAGAAAAACTGATTACTCTTCTGAAACGTCTAGAATTCATTAGTCTTGTCTCCGAATTCTTACCGACGGGAATTGAAAAGAATGTTAATTGTCAAACTATTCTGGGAAAAAATGATTTTGAAAAATTTATTCTGAATTTAGGACAATGTTCTGCTTTTTCTTTTGATTTGGAGACAACCAATTTAAATCCTTTATTAGCCAAGATTGTCGGACTATCTTTTTCTTTTAAACCAGAGTGGGCATTTTATATCCCAGTTGGACATAATTATCTTGGCTGTCCGGAACAATTGAGCAAATGTGATGTTTTGAGAGAACTTAAACCAATCTTGGAAAATGACAAAATTGCTAAATATGGGCAAAATATTAAGTATGATTATTTAGTTTTATCTAAAGAAAACATTAAAATAAAAAATATTATTTTTGATACGATGATTGCATCTTATCTACTTAATCCGTCAAGACAAAATCATAATTTAGGAGATATTGTTCTTGAATACTTGGGTGAAAAAATGATCCCGATTGAAGAACTAATTGGTAAAGGTGCTAAACAAAAAACTATGGACAAGATTGATATTGAGCAAGTGAAAAAATACAGTTGTGCTGATGCGGAAACAGTATTTCGTCTGGTTGAGATTCTTAAACCTTTACTTGAAGAAAAAAAACTTGATTCGCTTTTTTACAATGTTGAATTTCCACTATTATTTGTCTTATCGGAAATGGAAAATAATGGTATTCGTATTGACAAAGAATATTTTAGAAATCTATCTAACGAATTTGCTCAAGAAATGGAAAAATTAGAAAAAAAAGTTTACCAAATTACCGGGCAGGAATTTAACCTTAATTCGCCTAAGCAACTATCTTTTATTTTATTTGAAAAATTCCATTTACCGGTCATCCGTCGGACAAAGACCGGCATCTCCACTGACGAAGAAGTATTAAAGACACTCTCCTCTACTCATGAATTACCCAGTTTGATTCTGGAATATCGCGAATTACAAAAACTTAAATCTACTTATGTTGATGGTTTAATTGCATTAGTTAACCCGGAGACCGGACGGCTCCACACTTCATTTAATCAGACAGTTACTGCTACCGGTAGGCTTTCTTCTTCTGACCCGAATTTACAAAATATACCCATTCGTACCGAATTAGGTAAAAAAATACGGCGTGGTTTCGTTCCTGAGGAAGGATGGCTTTTTTTATCTGCTGATTATTCACAGATTGATTTACGGGTTTTAGCCCATCTTTCCGGCGATAAAATTCTTATAGAAGCATTCAAAAAGGGTGAAGATGTACATAATGCTACCGCTTGCGAAATTTTTGGTATTCCAGCAGAAAAAATTTCTCCTGAACTACGGAGAATAGCAAAAACAATAAATTTTGGTATAATCTATGGGATGTCTGCTTTTGGACTTTCCCAACAGTTGGGTATTTCTCAAAAAGAAGCAGAAAAGTATATTCAAAATTATTTCAATAAATACTCGGGTGTAAAAATTTGGATTGAAAAAACATTAGAAGAAGCAAGAAAAAAAGGTTATGTTTCTACTTTGCTAAACCGGATTCGTTATTTACCAGAAATAAATTCTAAAAATGGGCAAATGCGTTCTTTTGCTGAACGGGCAGCGATGAATACACCGGTTCAGGGTAGTGCGGCAGATATTATAAAAGTAGCAATGATTAATATTAGTCGCAAGTTGCAAGTTGCAGGTTACAGGTCAAAGATGTTAGTACAGGTGCATGATGAATTACTTTTTGAATGTCCGGAAGAAGAAATTGGAGAAATGAAAAAATTAGTAACAGAAGAAATGGAAAATGCAATCAAACTGAATATCCCACTTGTTGCTGAGATAAAAACTGGTTTGAATTGGAGTGACTTATAATGACGGACAAGTGAGAAAATAGCAATGAAAATCGGAGAAGATATGGAAAAAAGTATTGGGCAGATTTTGAAAGAAGCAAGAGGAAAACGAAAAATCACATTAGAAGATGTGCATAAAAAGACAAGGATAAGCATAAAATATATCTTAGCTTTAGAAGAAGACCATCCGAATAATTTTCCCGGGGAGGCATATTTTCTTGGGTTCTTAAGAAATTATGCCAAATTCTTGGGACTAAATTCGGAAGAATTAGTTGAAAAATATCTTAAATCACTTACTAATTTCCAGTTAGAAACTGTACAGTTGGCAAAAGAATCCAAATCTTCAATTACTTATTCAAAGTATCGTGTAAGTGTACTTTTATTTCTGTTTGTTTTGGTTCTAATCTATTTTCTTTTTTCTACGAGATTATTTTTTGAAAAAGAGAAGAAAATCTCTTCACCTCCAAAATCAATAAATACTTCCCAAGAAAGAAAACTTGTCCTTGAAGCGAAAGCAAGTGCGGATACTTGGTTAAGAGTAATTGCTGATGCAAATTTACTTTATGAAAGGATACTTTCATCCGGAACAGAAAAAAGATGGGAAGCGAAAGAGAAATTTATTCTCCGGGTAGGTTATGTTCCTGGTTTAGAAATGAAACTAAACGGCAAGCCGGTAGATTTAATTACCGGAAGTAGTGGATATATAAATAATCTTGTTTTACCGTAGGAGACAAGGATGCCGGAATTGCCCGAAGTAGAAACAATAAAAAGTGACTTAGAAAAAGTAATTCTGAAGAAAAAAATTATAAAAGTAGAACTCTTAGATAAAAAACTGATTAAGGGAATAAAACCAGAATTACTTATTAAAGAAATCGAAAAAACTACAGTTGACCAGATTATCCGTCGGGGGAAATATCTGATTTTTGTTCTTTCCAATAATAAATCTTTAGTTTTTCATTTAAAACTGACTGGACAATTAATTTATGGCACACCGGATAAGAAAAGCCGGATAATTTTCTGTTTTGATAATGGTAAATGTTTAAATTTTTTAGACCAACGCAGATTTGCTGAATTACGTTTAACTAATGAGTGGAATAAAGAGAAAGGTATTATTGATATGGGACCGGAACCTTTTGATAAAAGTTTTAATTTAGAAAAATTTAGATGTATGTTGGGAAGCAAGAAAACAAAGATTAAACCACTATTGATGGACCAGAATTTTCTTGCCGGGGTAGGCAATATTTATGCCCAGGAAGTACTTTTTCGTGTCGGTATTCATCCGGAAAGACCAGTAAACAAACTAAGAACACAGGAAGTAGAAAATCTGTATTCAGCAATAAAAGGTGTTCTCTTAGAAGCAATCAAATATCGTGGTTCTTCAGTTGATGCTTATGTTGACACTCAGGGTAAAAAAGGAGGAATGGAACAAAGATTGAAAGTTTACGGACGTGCTGGACAATCCTGTCAAAACTGTGGAACCTTACTTAAAGAAATGAAACTTGCCGGTCGCGGAACAACATATTGCCCAAAATGCCAAAAATAAACCGCGGATTACACAGATGAAACCCCGAAATTTCAATTACTGATGTTGAAAAAGAAAAAACTAATCACTAACCACTATCCACTATCCACTGTTATCATTGGTCTAACTGGTGGTATTGCTTCTGGGAAAAGTATAGTTATAAATGAATTCAAGAAATTAGGTGCGAAAATTATTGATGCTGACCGGATAGCTCATCAGCTACTAAAACAAGATAAAAAAATAAAAAAAGAAATTATCAGTTTTTTTGGTGAAGAGGTACAAAAAAAGAACGGTGAAATTAACCGCAAAAAATTAGGTAAAATAGTTTTTGCCGATACGAAAAAAAGAAAATTACTAGAAAAAATTGTTCATCCACTAATTATTAGTGAAATCAAGAAAAAACTTAATCACTTAATCACTAAATCACGCAATCACTGTATAGTTATTGATGCTCCTTTACTTTTTGAAGCAGGAATAACCAATCTGGTGGATAAAATTATTGTTGTTTTTGTACCCAAAAAAATACAATTGAAACGATTGATGAAAAGAAATCAAATAAACAAAAAGGAAGCCGAGCAGAGAATTTCAAGTCAGTGGGATATAAGAAAGAAAGTAAAATCTGCTGATTTTGTGATTAATAATACTAACAACCTGTCTTCTTTGCGTAAACAAGTTGAAATTATCTGGAACAGAATAACCGAAGTTAAAATTTTTTTTGAATAGCCCCTTGACAAGAAAAAAGAAATAATGTAATATCTATTCCACCGACACAACTTCTATGTATCTGGTCTAAATAAATTCTTTCCAAAAATTAAATCAAAACTAAATGGACGGGAACATATCACTTCTTTTAACCTGTTTTTTAATTCAAATCTAACGAAAGAGGAATCACTTAAAGTAAACTATCTGATAGAAAAAGAATCAACCTATCAATGAAGTTAAACTAAAAAAATTATTTCAGAAGAAGAGGTAAACACCTCGGGAGGAATTTGTAAATGGCTGCACCAATGGATGCTACAATGCTGAACAAAATGACCATTCCTGAACTAACCAAAATGGCTAAAGAGTTAAAAATTGAATCAGTGGCCGGTTTAAGGAAACAGGACTTAATTGCTAAAATTATTGAAGCACAAGCTGCACAAGCAGGTAATGCCGGTATTATTTATGATGAAGGTGTATTAGAAGTGCTTCCTGATGGTTTTGGTTTTTTGCGTTCACCGAACTATAATTATTTACCTGGTCCGGATGACATTTATATTTCACCTTCACAGATTAAAAAATTTGCTTTGCGTAAAGGTGATGTAGTTGCAGGGTATATCCGCCCGCCTAAAGAAGGCGAACGTTTTTTTGCTCTTCTCCAGATAGAATCAGTAAATAAAGAAAAACCAGAAATAATCCGTGAACGAATGCTTTTTGATAATCTTACTCCCTTATATCCGGAGGAACATATCGTTTTGGAAACGAAGAAAGACGAATTAACTACACGGGTAATTGATTTAACTGCTCCCTTAGGTAAAGGACAAAGAGGACTAATCGTTGCCGCACCGCGCACAGGAAAGACAATTATTTTACAAAAAATTGCCAATGCAATTACCACTAATCACCCTGAAATTTTGTTAATTGTTCTTTTGATTGATGAAAGACCGGAAGAGGTTACCGATATGCAACGTTCAGTGAAAGGTGAAGTAATTTCTTCTACTTTTGATGAACCAGCCGACCGTCATGTGCAGGTTGCTGAAATGGTTTTGGAGAAAGCAAAACGCATGGTGGAACATAAAAATGATGTGGTGATTCTTCTTGATTCAATAACCCGTTTAGCCCGTGCCTATAATGCGATTACACCATCGAGTGGACGAGTTCTTTCGGGTGGTATTGATGCTAACGCTTTGCAGCGTCCGAAACGTTTTTTTGGCGCAGCAAGAAATATTGAAGAAGGCGGTAGTTTAACCATTATTGCTACTGCTTTAGTAGAAACCGGGAGCCGTATGGATGAAGTTATCTTTGAAGAATTTAAAGGGACAGGAAATATGGAACTTGTCCTTGACCGTAATCTTTCCAATAAACGTATTTTCCCAGCAATTGACATAAACAGATCAGGCACACGGAAAGAGGAATTATTGCTTAGTGGAGATGAATTGAATAAAGTTTGGATTCTGCGTAAAGTATTAAGTACATTGAATCCTGTGGAAACAATGGAATTACTTTTAGAGAAGTTACAAGCAACAAAATCAAATAAGGATTTTCTCCGTTCGATGGAAATTTCAAGTATGGAGAAAGTAAACAGTTACGTTTAACCTCGTAGATGGAAATCTTTACCCTGAGAAATGCAAGGCATTTCCAGGACTGAGTCCTCGCCCCCCTTCTTGCTTTTGCCTGCCCCCGCGTCTCCTGACGCAAGTCGGGGTGGCGGGCAAGAAAGCAGGAGGGCAGAGGGCGGGGTTGACAGAAAAAAGAGAAAAAGATAGAATGTCCTTTAAGTGAGAAAGGAGAAAAAACAAATGAGAGAAGGTATTCATCCAAAATATGTAGATACAACAGTTACTTGTGCGTGTGGATATAGTTTTCAGACCCGTTCAACTAAACCAGAAATAAAGTTGGAAATTTGCAGTCATTGTCATCCATTTTTTACCGGCAAACAGAAACTTGTAGATAGCGCAGGACGCGTAGAGAGATTCCATAGACGTTATAAGAAAACCGAAGGGAAAACAATACGCAAGAAAGTATCTTCCCTGTCTGCCGACAGGCGAGATAAGAAAAAAGAAAAGTAGATTGTTTAATTTGAGGATTGCTCGCTTCATTTTTGGTGAAGCGGGTTAGATTTAGACGGAACCGAAAAGAGTAAGTTCTGTCTTTTTTGTTTTGAGATTGTTGAAAAACCTTAACAATCTTTGATTACGGTGATAAAAGACAAGATTACAGAGATTAAGTTCCGACGATAATATCGCTGTAATCGCCTCTCAAAATCGCTGGAATCAAGACCGTTAATGACTTTTTCAACGGTCTCATTAAAAAATATGGAAAAAAAATTCAATTCTATTGAAAAACGTTTTTTTGAATTAGAAGAAATTTTAGCTAAACCGGAAGTAATTAAAGATTTAAACAAATACCAAGGGTATCGGAAAGAATACGCTTCTTTGTTTCCGTTAATCAGTCAAATTCGTGAATATCAGAAGATTAAAAAAGAAATCGCAAACCTTGAAGAGATGATTCCTGACGAAAAAGATAAAGAATTAAAAGAATTGGCCGAAAACGAAATTATCAGTTTGAAAGAAAAATTGAAACAAGTCGTAGATGGAATTAATTTGTTATTAGCACCTACTGACCCTTTGAGTGACAGAAATGTAATTCTGGAAATTCGTGCTGGTGCTGGTGGTGAAGAAGCGGCACTTTTTGTTTCTGACCTTTACCGGATGTATGCGCGTTATGCAGAAAAAAAAGGATGGAGAATAGAATTACTTTCCACTCATTCAACGGATTACGGTGGATTTAAAGAAATAATTTTTCTTATTCAAGGTAAAGGTGTATGGAATGATTTTAAATATGAAGGTGGTGTACACCGCGTACAAAGAGTACCCGTAACTGAAGCAAGTGGACGAATTCATACTTCAACTTGTAGTGTCGCTGTCCTACCAGAAGCGGAAGAAGTTGACTTTGAAATTAAACCCGAAGATTTGCGGATTGATACTTTTCGTGCTTCCGGGAAAGGAGGACAGCATCTACAAAAAACCGATTCCGCAGTAAGAATAACCCATCTCCCTACTGGTCTGGTTGTTCAATCGCAGGATGAACGTTCACAATGGCAAAACAAAAATAAAGCATTGAAAATTCTAAGAGCACGACTTTTAGCGCAAAAAAGAGAAGAACAAGAAAAATCTTTATCTCGGGATAGGAAAATACAGATTGGCACAATGGAACGAGCAGAAAAAATCCGCACCTATAATTTTCCACAAAATCGTGTTACTGACCATCGGATTGGAATAACTTTATACAAGCTTAAAGAAATACTTGATGGCGAATTGGAACCATTTTTTGCTGCTTTAAAAAAAGAGGAAATGTTGGCTAATGAAAACAAATTATACGCTGAAACTTCTTCTTAAGGAAATAAATTCTGAATTAGGTAAAGCAAATATTTCGGAGAGAAGAATTGAGAGTGAGCTTTTTCTTGCTCATCTTTACGGTTGCACTCGTCCGGAATTATATCTTCGTTTAAGCGAACAAGTATCTCAGGAAAAAATTATCTTTTGTCAGGAATTTGTTAAACAGAGAAAAAAAGGAGTGCCGCTACCATACTTTTTAGGTGAAACTGAGTTTATGGGTTTGAAATTTTTTCTTCAACCCGGTGTATTCATCCCACGGCAAGAAACAGAAATTTTAGTTGAAGAAACAATTAAAATTGCTTATCAACTTATGAACTTACCTGCCCCGTATAGAGCCGAAGGTTCTTGTGCGGGGTCAACTTGTCCATTAAATATACTTGATTTAGGAACCGGAAGCGGAAACATCGCGGTTAGTTTAGCTAAATATCTGTCTAGGGTTAAGATAATTGCTACCGATATTTCAGAGAACGCTTTAAAAATTGCCCAAAAAAATGCACAATTACATAATGTAGAGAGACAAATTACTTTTTTCCAAGGTAATTTATTTGAGCTACTTACTACTGACTACTCACTACCGACTACTTATTATGATATAATTGTTTCTAATCCACCATATATTACTGAAAAGGATTCGCCCGATTTAGAAAAAGAATTATCTTATGAGCCAGAGATTGCTCTTTTTGCTAAAGATGATGGTTTGGAATATTTTCAAAGGATTATTCCACAGGCAAATAAATTTCTTAAACCTGAAGGATACTTGCTTGTTGAAATTGGATACGGACAGAAAGAAAAAGTGGAAAATATATTCTTTTCTTCCGGATTCAAAAAAATAAAAACAGTAAAAGATTATTCCAATATTGAACGAATAATAATTGGAGGAGATTGTACCACTTAAGAGGGGGACAGTGAGGACATCCCCGACTAATGGAATGTCGGGGTGACTGAACGCAATCGGGAGATATCTCCCGTTGAGAAAAAAGTGAGGGTAAATTAAACTTTGGGAAGGGTCGTTATTCATGGTGGGGAAAGATTATCTGGTGAAGTAGAAATCAGTGGTTCAAAGAATGCATCTTTACCTTGCATTATTGCAACACTTTTAACCGATGAACCTTGTGTGCTTTACAATGTTCCTCAATTAGAAGATGTGAAAACAATTTGTTCTTTGCTTAAGGTCTTAGGTAAGAAAATTGAATTTAAAAAAAACACTATTTTTGTTAAACCGGGCGATGACCTTCATCCGTTTGCACCCTATGAATTAGTAAGTAAGATGCGTGCTTCAATGTTAGTAATGGGACCGTTATTAATACGGACAAAAAGAGCAAAAGTTTCTCTACCGGGTGGTTGTGCTATTGGCTCCCGTCCAATAAATTTACATTTGCAAGGTTTAACCCAACTCGGTGCAGATATTAGTCTTGAAGAGGGGTATGTTATTTTAACTGCTGATAAACTTAGTGGGACAAAAATTGTTTTTGACTTTCCTAGTGTGGGAGCAACCGAAAATTTATTGATGGTAGCAAGTTTAACTGAAGGTAAAACAGTTATTGAAAATGCAGCCTGTGAACCGGAAATAGTTGATTTAGTAAATTTTTTAAACCAAATGGGGGCAAGGATTAAAGGAGCAGGGACAAGAACTGTAGAAATATTTGGTGTAAGCAAACTTCAAGGTACCGAACATACGGTTATCCCTGACCGGATAGAAACCGGAACATTTCTTCTTGCCGGGTTAATTACTGGTGGTAAAATTATTCTCCGTAAGGTTATACCTGAACATTTGGAAGTAATCCTGGCAAAATTATCCGAAGCAGGTGCAAAAATTAAACCGAATGGACAATCTATTTCTATCAGTAGTGATAAAGAACTTAAACCGATAGATATTGAAACTTTACCTTACCCGGGTTTCCCTACTGATATGCAAGCACAATGGATGGCTTTAATGTCAGTAGCTAAAGGAAAAAGTGTAATTCGGGAAACAATTTTTGAAAATCGTTTTCTTCATGTTGGTGAGTTACAAAGAATGGGTGCAAAAATTGAAGTTAAAGGTAATACGGCTATTGTAGAGGGAGTAAAACATCTTTCCGGTGCACCAGTGAAAGCGACCGATTTACGGGCTTCAGCAGCGTTACTTTTGGCAGGACTTATAGCTGAAGGTAAGACAGAGATAAACGAAATATACCATTTAGAGCGTGGCTATGAAAATATTATTTCTAAATTGCGTAATTTAGGTGCAAGAATAAGAAAAATCAAAAATTAAAAAGAGGTAATCACCTCAAATGGAAAATAAAATTTTAAAAATTATTAAACAGGTAAAAAATGAGGGTGACCAAGCATTATTTTTTTATACACGCAAGTTTGACCATTTTGATTTAAAAAAAGATAATTTATCCGTTTTGAAAGAAGAAATAAAAAAAGCATCTAAAAAGGTAAAGGCTGAATTTCTTATTGCTTTAGAAAAAGCTTACCAAAATATCTGGTTTTTCCATCAGAGACAATTTTCCTCAATCAAAAAGATAAAAAAAGGTACCGCAGGTGAAAGATTCGTTCCTCTTAGTCGTATCTGTATTTATGTTCCGGGAGGAAGATATTCATATCCTTCTACAGTTCTGATGGCAGCAATACCCGCACGGGTAGCCGGAGTTAAAGAAATATATCTTACTACACCAGCAAAAAGTCTTACCCCAGAACTCTTGGCTACTGCCGATATTTGCCGAATAAGTAAAATTTATCGTTTAGGTGGTGCGCAAGCGATTGCTGCTTTCGCCTATGGAACAGAATCAGTACCAAAAGTTGACAAGATTGTTGGACCGGGGAACATCTATGTTACTTTAGCAAAGAAAATACTTTTTGGCGAAGTAGGAATTGACCTCTTAGCCGGTCCTTCAGAAGTAATCATCTTAGCGGATAATTCGGCTAAAGTTGATTACCTTCTCTACGACCTTTTAGCTCAGGCAGAACATGACCCTTTAGCAAAAGTAGTACTGCTTACTCGGGAAGAACAGTTGATGAGAAAAATAAAAAAACAGGTACCGGATAAATTTCGCGAACAAATAAAAATGCTTAAAATTTCTTCTTTAGAAGAGGGAATTAAATACATAAATCAACAAGCACCGGAACATTTGGAATTAATGGTAAAAAATGCCGAACAGATTGCGGAAAGAATTAAAAATGCCGGAGCAATATTTATTGGCAACTATTCACCAGTAGCGATTGGTGATTATCTCGCTGGTCCCTCTCATATTTTGCCTACTGGTGGTACAGCGAAGTTTTCTTCCGGACTTTCGGTATACGATTTCTTGAAAAGGATAAGTATTATCAATTATAATAAGAAGAAATTTAAAGAAGACCTCCCTTTTGCTTTAACTTTAGCAAAAACTGAAGGGATGAATTATCATTACTACTCATTAAAAATACGAGAAAAAGATAAATAATTAGGAGACAAAAGAATGCGGAAAATAAAGCTACCCCCAAGGAAAACTAAAGAAACAAAAGTCCAGATTGAACTGAATCTCGATGGAAAAGGAAAAACTGAAATTGATACCAGTATACCCTTTTTTGACCATATGTTGGAGTTAGTTGCATTTAATAGTCTTTTTGACTTAAAGATTAAAGCGGAAGAAATTGTTCGGCAGAGTGATAAACACCATCTAATTGAAGATGTAGGTCTTTGTTTTGGTGAAGCATTTAAAAAATCGTTAGGAGAAAAGAGGGGAATTGAACGCTACGGGAGTGTCTCCGCGGCGCTTTTACCGATGGATGAAGTTTTAGCCCAGGTGGTGGTAGATATTTCTGGTCGTCCGGGTGCCTATTTTGGCCGTTTCCGTCCCTTAGAAGTGCTCCCAACTTTGATTTCAGTAGGAACACGCAAGAATATTGAGAAGAAAGAGATTGGGTTTGACCCTGACCGGATAAAAGATTTTTTTAGAGCATTCGCAAATGAAGCAAAAGTTACTCTGCATATTAATGTTCCGGTGAAGGGCGAAAGTATCCATCACACTCTGGAAGCCATTTTTAAAGCATTTGGACGTGCATTGAGAGACGCGGTTAAAATTAATCTACGAATGAAAAGTGTTCCTTCAACTAAAGGAAAAATATAACAATGTTAATCATCCCGGCGATTGACCTCCGGCGTGGACATTGTGTCCGTTTATATCAAGGAAAATTAGAAGAAGAGGAAATTTATTCCAAAGACCCGGTATTTATTGCTAAACTTTGGCAAACCGAAGGAGCGAAACGGATTCATATTATTGATTTAGACGGTGCTTTTTCCGGGGTAATGCGTAATTATGGTTTAATTGAAAAAATACGACAGGGAGTAAAGGCTGTTCTCCATGTAGGTGGGGGGATAAGAAATATAAAAACCGTTCAGAAATTACTAAAAATAGGTATTGATAAAATTATTCTTGGGACAAGTTTAATTTATAACCCTAAATTAGTTGAACAAATGGTTAATAAATATAAAAATAAAATAATGGTAAGTATTGACGCACTTAACGGAAAGGTAGCAATTGCCGGCTGGAAAGAAGTTACCGCTGTTTCGGTTGATGAAATTATTGAACAAATAAAAAAAATAGGAATTAAAGAGATTGTTTACACCGATATTAAAAAAGACGGTACACTACAAGGGGCAAATTTTGAAGCGCTAAAATTGGTCTGCAAATCTTTTGGAGGAAATGTAATTGGTTCTGGTGGTATTTCAAGTTTAGAAGAGATAAAGAATTTAAAAGGATTAGAACCTTTAGGTCTAAAAGGAATAATTATTGGTAAAGCATTATATACAGAGAAAGTTAAATTAAGTGAAGCAATAAAAATAGGAGAAAGCGTAAGTTAGTAGAATAGTATCTGTCTTTGGCGGAAATTGGTTAATATAAAATGGATATGATGTTCATCCAAAAACTAAAATTTGATAGGAAGGGATTGATTCCGGTAATAATTCAGGATATTAATAAGGGCAAAGTATTGATGCTTGCCTATATGAATAAGGAGGCATTGAAACGAACCATAAAGTTAGGGAAGACCTGTTTCTGGAGTCGCAGTCGGAAAAAGTACTGGGTTAAAGGTGAAGAATCAGGTAATTATCAGATAGTTAAAGAAATATATTTTGACTGTGATGGAGATACAATTTTAATTAAAGTTAAACAACTTGGTAAAGGTGCCTGTCACGAAGGTTATCGTTCCTGTTTTTTCCGTAAAATGATAAAGAGTGGCAACTACAAAATTATTGAAAAAAAAGTGTTTGACCCGAAGAAAGTCTATAAACGAAATACCGAATAATAGCGAATATACCGAATAGATATTCGTGTAATTCGTTGTAATTCGTGCCATTCGTGTTATTTGTAGGTAAAATGTTTTATCCTGATTTTAGAAAATTTAGACTCTTAGCAAGAAAAGGTAACTTAATTCCCGTATATAAAGAGATACCTGCGGATACCGAGACACCGGTTTCTGCTTTTCTCAAATTAAGTCAGGGAAAAGAAGGAAGATACGCTTACCTCTTAGAAAGTGTAGAAGGGGGAGAGAAATGGGGACGCTATAGTTTTCTTGGAAATAATCCTGACTGGGCAATAAAATATGAAGAAAACAAACTAAAACTTATTAAAAATAATAAAATAAAAATAATTAGCAATACTGACCCGTTTGATTTTTTACGCAAACTTCTTGCTCAGTATCAACCAGTAGCAGTTCCAGAGTTGCCCCGTTTTTATGGGGGGGTGGTTGGATTTATTGGTTACGATATGGTAAGATTTTTTGAAAAAATACCCGGTCCGAAACCAGATAAACTTAAAATTCCGGATTTATTTTTTTTCTTCACTGATACTTTGGTTATTTTTGACAATCTTAATCATACCATAAAAGTTCTCTCCAATGTTTTTCTTAAAGATAAAAAAAATCTCTATTTTCAATATCAGCATGCAAATAAAAAAATAGAAAGAATACTCACCCAATTAAGAAAACCGACACCTTCAGCGAATCTAATTTCTACCGGGAGAGAAAATCTCCGAATTGTTTCCAATTTTACAAGAAAGGAATTTGAAAAGATAGTAAGAATTTCTAAAGGATATATTAGAGCCGGTGATATTATTCAAGTACAGATTTCTCAGTGCTTACAGACGAAGACAAAGGTAAAACCTTTTGATATCTATCGGGCATTGAGAATTATTAATCCATCTCCTTATATGTATTATCTAAAATTTGATAATTTTTCACTTGCTGGAACATCGCCAGAAATTCTGGTTCGTCTGGAAAATAAAAAAGTAGAGATTCGTCCAATTGCGGGAACAATTCGGAGAGGAAAAAATGTTCAAGAAGATCTTAGATTAGAAAAAAAATTACTCGCCGACCCAAAGGAACAAGCAGAACATATAATGTTAGTTGATTTAGCTAGAAATGATTTAGGTAGAGTATCTAAATTTGGTTCAGTAAGTGTTCCTGAATTGTTAGTGATAGAAAGATATTCCCATGTGATGCATATTGTCTCCGATGTGGTCGGAGAATTAAGAGATAAACTTGACCAGTTTGATGTTTTACGAGCAACTTTTCCTGCGGGTACAGTAACCGGTTCACCAAAAATACGAGCAATGGAAATTATTGAAGAGTTAGAAAAGGATAAAAGAGGACCTTACGCCGGAGCAGTAGGATATTTTTCTTTTCAGGGGAATATGGATATGGCGATTACAATTCGGACAATTTTACTTAAGGATAGTTACGCCTATATGCAGGCAGCTGCCGGAATTGTTGCTGATTCAAAACCAAGAAAAGAATACCAGGAAACTTTGAACAAAACTAAGGCGTTAGTCAAAGCAGTGGAATTAGCCGAAAGAGGATTCTTATGATTTTAGTAATTGACAACTATGATTCTTTTGTCTACAATCTTGTTCAATATCTCGGGGAGATGTATCCGAAAATAAGAGTTTACCGTAACGATAAAATTACGATTAGACAAATTGAAAAAATTAAACCGGAAATGATTATTATTTCACCCGGTCCCTGTACTCCTCGAGAAGCAGGTATTTCCAAAGAAGTAATCAGATATTTTGCTGGGAAAATTCCTCTCCTTGGTGTTTGTCTTGGACATCAGTGTATTGGGGAAGTATTCGGTGGAAAAGTTGTCCGTGCGGAACGTTTAATGCATGGAAAAACTTCACTCATTTACCATGATGGAAAAACAATCTTCCAAGGTTTACCTAATCCTTTCTCGGCAACTCGTTATCATTCCTTGATTGTAGAGAAAAAATCATTACCCAAATCTTTGGAAATCAGTGCATGGACTGAAGAAAAAGAAATTATGGGTCTTCGTCTTAAACCTTACACCTTACACTTTACACCTTACACTACTGTAGTAGAAGGTGTGCAATTTCACCCGGAATCAATACTGACTAAAGAAGGTAAGAAATTATTAGGCAATTTTCTAAACTTAAGTAGAAAGGAGGCATAGATTAACGCTGATTTATAATTATATCTGCGTAATTGGTAGTTAAAAATCCCTGCCCCGCACCTTTGTCCAAGAGTAATTGTGTTTCTCGGGAAAATTGTTATAAATGGTGGAATTATTCTGAACAAAGGTGCGGGGGTGAATGTAATCTGTGATTAAAAAAATGATTGACCAAAAACTTTTAGAGATTCTTGCCTGTCCTTTATGTAAGACCGAAGTAAAACTTAAAGAAAAAAATGGACAAGAATATCTTGTCTGTATTCAATGTAAAAGAATGTATCCAATTCGTGACGGTATTCCGATAATGCTCATTGATGAAGCAATAATTGAAAATACAAAAAGTGATTCCAGCGATTAATAAAATACGATTACGGTGATTGTGAGTTTGGACTTAATCTCTGTAATCGCCTTCTAAAATCGCAGCAATCGTCTTGAAAAAAGGATGATTAAGGAAACATTAAAAAAACTGGTTGAACGAAAGAATCTAACTGACGAAGAAGCAAAAGAAGTAATGAATGAAATTATGTCCGGTCAAGTAAGTGATACTTTGATTGCTTCTTTTTTGACTGCTTTACGGATGAAAGGTGAAACCGTTGACGAAATTTATGGTTTTGCTCAAGTAATGCGGGAAAAAGTTACCAAAGTAAACTGTAAATCGGGAATAATTGTTGATACTTGTGGCACCGGTGGGGATGGGAAATGTACTTTCAATGTTTCTACTGCCGTTGCTTTCGTGGTTGCCGGTGCTGGTTTTACCGTGGCCAAACACGGTAACCGTTCAGTTTCATCAAAATGTGGTAGTGCTGACCTTTTAGAAACTTCAGGTGTAAAAATTGATTGTTCAGTGGAGATAATGGAACGCTGTTTGAATGAAATTGGTATTGCTTTTCTTTTTGCACCGTTACTGCATCCAGCAATGAAATATGTAATGCCGGCACGAAAAGAACTGGGTATCCGCACGGTGTTTAATATTTTAGGTCCTTTAACTAATCCGGCAGGGGCAAATGTGCAACTGCTTGGTGTATATGACCAAAGGTTAGTTGAACCTTTAGTTGAAGTTTTAGCAAAATTAGGTGTGAAATCGGCTTATGTTGTATATGGTAATGGTTTAGATGAAATTACACTTACTGGAGAGACGAATGTCGCCCAGGTAATTAACAAAGAAGTGACCACTTCGGTTTTGCAACCGGAAGATTTTGGTTTTCAAAGAGTTCCTTTGGAGATGTTCTCCGGTGGTAGTCCGGAAGAAAATGCAAAAATTTTTTTGGATATCCTTCGGGGTGAAAAAAGTCATTATCGGGAGATAGTTTTACTCAATGCAGGAGCAACAATCTATCTCGCTTCTCTTGTTCAGAGCAGAAAAAGAGTCCCTTCTCCAAAAAGTATCAAAGAAGCAATACCGATTGCCAAATACTCTATTGATTCTGGAAAAGCGTTAGAAAAACTCAATCAACTGCGGAAACTAACTAATGTGGCAAGAAATCAGTAAAATTGGCAAAAAATTAGTTCTTCAAGGTCTTGCCAGTGCACATTTTGGGAATATCAGTATCCGTAAAGGAAAGAAAATTCTCATTACTGCACATAATAGTTTACTTGACGAACTTGATAAAAATGCATTTGTAGAAGTAGATTTGGACAAACCAGTTCCGAAGGTTAAAAAGGCTTCTGCGGAAACGATTGTCCATCAGAGAATATATCAAAATATCCCTACCTCGGCAATTATTCACACTCACTCACCTTTTGCAATTATCCAGTCAATGATTAGTAAGGAGAGTGTCCTTATTCCACAAGATTGTGAATCTAAATATTTTCTTCGGGGAATACCAATTGTTACTGGTGAACCGGGAACAAGTGAATTAGCAGATAATGTTGCTAAGGCATTAAAAAATTATCACGGTGTAATTGTTAAAGGACACGGCACATTCGCTTACGGAAAAAATCTACAACAAGCATATTTAGTGGTTTGTTCCATTGAACAAGCGTGCAAAATAAAATATTTTACTGACCTCTATGGATATTTTAGAAAAAATTGTAACCGCAAAAAAGAAAAGTTTAAAAGAACAGAAAAATAAACTGCCGATTGAAGAAATAATCCCGCCCTTTTACCAAAAGAGCGGGGTACCTCCAACACAAAATTTTTTAAAAGCAATTTCTTCTCCGGGGAAAGTTCATCTGATTGCGGAAATTAAACGAACTTCACCAAGTGGAAATTGGTATGTAGGAAATAGGAGGTGGGAAGTAGGGGAAATTGCTTTAGAGTATGAAAAGGCAGGAGCATCAGCAATTTCGGTTCTTACCGAAGAAAAATTTTTTCTTGGTAATCTGGAATACTTGAAACAAGTTAAAAAAATATGTAGTTTACCGGTCTTGCGTAAAGATTTTATTTTTGACATATATCAAATTTATGAATCAAGATATTACGGTGCGGATGCTTTTCTGCTCATTGCCGCACTCTTATCAAGAAAAAAGATTGAAGAATTTGTCTCTTTAGGTAACGATTTGGGTATGGATGCTTTAGTGGAAGTGCACAATGAAAAAGAATTGGATAGAGTTTTGGACACCGGGGTAAAAATTATTGGGATAAATAATCGTAATCTTAAAGATTTAACTGTAGATTTAAATGTTACGCTGCGTTTACGGAAAAAAATACCTAAAGATAAAATTGTTATTTCGGAAAGTGGAATAAAAACAAAAAAAGATGTAGAATTATTGAAAAATGTAGGTATAAATGCGGTGCTGATTGGTGAAACCTTAATGCGGAGTAAAAATATAAAAGATACAGTAAAGAAATTAGGGTTAGGAAACCCCTCACCCTTCCCTCTCCCTTCCCGCCTCGCTCCGCGAAGCGGGACAGGCAAGGGGAGAGGAATAAGGTGAGGGAGAAAAATTAACAAAACTTTTATAAAAAGGAGGAAAATGAGAATGGACGATGTGAAAGTAACTCTCAGTGAGAAAGAAATGCCGACCAGTTGGTACAACATCCAGGCGGACTTACCCCGACCTTTAGACCCGGTAATTCATCCGGGGACAAAAAAGCCAATTGGTCCACAGGATTTGGCACCAATTTTTCCGATGGGTTTAATTATGCAGGAAGTGAGTCAGGAAAGATGGATTGAAATACCGGAGGAAGTTTTGGATATTTATAAACTCTGGCGGCCGACACCGCTCCAGCGTGCCTATCGGTTAGAAAAATTATTAGATACACCGGCGAGAATTTATTATAAAAATGAAAGTATCAGTCCACCCGGTAGTCATAAACCAAATACGGCAGTAGCCCAAGCATATTATAATAAAAAAGAAGGGGTAAAACGGTTAGCGACCGAGACCGGAGCCGGACAATGGGGCAGTGCTTTAGCCTTTGGATGCAATTTATTCGGGATTAAATGTACCGTCTATATGGTAAAAATTAGTTACCAACAAAAACCTTACCGTAAATCATTGATGCATTCTTGGGGTGCAGAGGTCTATCCCAGTCCGACCGATAAGACCAATGCCGGGAGAAAAATTCTACAAGATACACCTGATTCCTTAGGTAGTTTGGGTATAGCAATTTCGGAGGCGGTAGAAGATGCGGCAACCCATGAGGATACAAAATATTCTTTAGGTTCGGTTCTGAACCATGTGCTTCTCCATCAAACAATCATTGGTCTGGAAGCAAAAAAACAAATGGAAAAACTGAACGAATATCCGGACATCGTGATAAGTTGTATTGGTGGAGGAAGCAATTTTGCCGGAATAAGTTTCCCATTTCTAATGGATAAATTACAAGGTAAAAAGAAGGACCTGCGCGCGATTGCGGTTGAACCCACTGCTTGCCCGACTTTAACTAAAGGACTATACACTTATGATTTTGGTGATACTGCCGGCTTAACTCCGCTATTAAAAATGTATACTCTCGGGCATACCTTTGTTCCCGAGAAAATCCATGCTGGTGGTTTGCGTTATCACGGTGATGCACCATTGGTCTGTCTCCTTTATGATGAAAAGGTTATTGAAGCGGTCGCTTACCCACAAATACCGGTCTTTGATGCTTCAGTAATGTTTGCCCGCAGTGAAGGTATTGTCCCAGCTCCGGAGACAGCACACGGAATAAAATGTGCAATTGATGAAGCGTTGAAATGCAAAAAAACCGGTGAAAAGAAAGTAATTCTTTTCAATTTCAGTGGACATGGACATTTTGATATGCAAGCGTATGATGACTATTTTGACGGTAAACTTAAAGATTACGAATATCCAGCCGAAAAAGTTAAAGAAGCATTAAAACATATACCGAAGATATAGAATGAGATTGTTGAAAAAGTTTCTCTTTTAGTCATTGCGACCCCCCTGCTTTCTTGCCCGCCGCCCCGACTCGCGTCGGGAGACGCGGGGGCAGGCGAAAGCAAGAAGGGGGGTGTGGCAATCCGATGCACAGCATCGTTCCGAGTGTAACGAGGAATCTCAAAAACTTATTTAAACCGAAGTTTGTTTTTCTGATGCCCCGTAGTAAATACGGGGTCGGAGAGCAAATTTCGGTTTTTTTGTTTTAAATACTTGCGGAGGACACAGATTGACTGCAGATTATATTGAGCAAAGGAGGTTTATCTTTTCTTCAGGAGGTGCAAAAACTTTTTAGGAGTAATAATTGGTATATTGCGAAATTTTTTTAGTGCCAGCAAGTCCTTATCGCCAGTGACAATACAATCTACTTCCCCAGCCGTAGCACACTCAAGGATGATACTATCTTTAGGGTCACGGCATATAGGTATTTTTCCTTTAGAAACAGCCGGGATTGATTTTTCTATAAGTAGTTCTTTCAATTCTGTTTTTTCCGATTCGGCAAATTCAAATTTATCTTTTTCTACAACTAACAAAATTTCTTCAATTAACTTCTCTGAAATGACAAGATTAAATTTATTTTGTTTTATTCCCTCTAAAATTTCTACACAATTTTTGCTTTTTAGTAAGGTGCTAATAAACACATTGGTATCAATGATGATATTTTTCATAAACCTTCTTGCGGGCTTCTTCACACCATTTTCGGATTTCTTTTTGTGTAATTTTGTTCTTCTTAACCGAACTTCTCAATTTTTGAGAAATACGTTCAATTCTTATTGCCCAGAGTTTATCCGAGAGTATCTGTTGTTGTTTGGGGTTGAGTTGTTTAAGCAATTGGTCAACATCAATGGGAACTTCTACAGCAATTTTATTTGTAGTCATGACTATCACCTCCGCTATAAATATAATACAAAAAGACTAAATTGTCAATAAAAATGGAAAAAAAGGTAGTGTCAATAGTCTTGTG
>DHVG01000013.1:0-253550 GCA_002412545.1 Elusimicrobia bacterium UBA5214
TGAATTAATTTTTTACTCTTTTTAGTCCCAGTCAATATTTTCATTGTTTCTAATTCAGTTTTAACTTTCCTAACTTTGACTTGCTCGGGTCAACCCCGACGTATCGTCGGGGTAAACCCCTTAACTACCTTTACCCCCTCACCTTCATCCTCTCCCCGACGGGGAGAGGGCTGGGCAAGGGGATAATTATTTGGCTACTTCTTTTATTTTCTGTTTGATTTGATTTTTTTGTTCTTTAATCTCCTTGGTTAACTCTGATTTTTTCCGGGACAAGGTCTCTTTTCCTTTGTTTGTTTCTTTTGAGACGAGACCTTTGGTGATGGTTACTACTTTCTGGACGGCAGAGTCAATAACCGACCTGACTTTTAACCGGATTGAGTCATTGTATATACATAGAAATAAAATTATTATCAAAAGTAAAATAAATATTTTTTTCATTTCTTATCTGCGACCCCTCATCTCCGATGCCTTTGGATACGGTCCGAAGAACTCCGATAGTCGTTTTCGGACTCATCGGAGAGTCCGACTATCGTCGGACATTCACCTCTCCCTCATCTCACTCTTCTCCCATCAAGTGAAAAGAAGTGATGTTGGATAAATCCCCCGATGTAAAAATCGGGGCGGGCAACCGTACAATTTTTTATCTGCGTAATCGGTAGCCGTTCATCCGTGTAATCCGTGGTAATAAAAAAACCGAGACGATGGATAGAATTTAGCCTCGGTAATTAGAAAGTATTTTGTTTGTTTGTTTGTTTGTTTGTTTGTTTGTTTGGAACTTCAGCCAGTTTCATTTTTTCCTAATTTTTGTTGGAAAAAGACCATTAAGAAATTTCAAAGAAGCCCTGGCGACCATTAAATAGAAGTATCCATTGGTCAATTTCTATTTACTTGCTTGTTAAGGATTATAGAAATTTTAGTAAATCCTGTCAACCCCGTAAAATCTCGTAGTTCAAATTAAACTTTAACCGGATATAATATGATTGTAGCTCCCGAAGGTATATTTTTTACTTTTTTAGGGTCACGAATAATTTCAAGAAGAAACTTTCGTGCAAGTTCTAAATTTTTCTCCATTAATTTTTTTTCATCGTGTTTATTTTTATTTTTCTGCATAACCACACCTCCCCAGGTAGTTTTCCCAATTACTCTTAAAATCATCAATTGCTAAGTTTACAATTTTTGCAAGATTTGTTTCGTTAATTTTTTCTTTAGTCCTTTTCCCATTAGCAAAAATTACATCTTTATGAGGATAACCGTGAGAATAATTATACCTCACTACCGGTCCCCATTTCTCACCTACAAAAGTCTCAAGTTGCACAACAAAATTGTTTATTTTATTTCTAACTGTTAGTAAGTCAACCCGTATTCTGTTTATATCAGTAAGTTTAATAAAATACTGTTTCCGTTTCAAGATTTAATCCTGTTTTATTGGTCAAATTTATCCACATTTGAGGAACAATATGTCTTTTTACTTGGTAAAAAATTTCACATTCTATTCTCATTTTTAATTTTACTAAAGATTTAATCTTTAGTCAAGAATTACTTTCGCTTTTGGGAAAATTTTATTAAGGATGATTTTTCAGCAGGTTAATTATTTCAGGTAATGCGGTTGTAGGGTAAGCAAAGCGTCAGTAGTAACATTTAATTTCAGGTTAATCAGTCCGGCTTCGTCACCACGATTAGGTAAATGAGTAATATGCATATTGCAATTTTCAAGTTTTTTTAGCATTTTCACCCCTAACTCAGCGAAAGGATTAGTTCCGGCACCGATTGATAAAGCAACCATCACTTCTTCTAAATCCAAACTCTCGGAATGCTCGTGAAATACATTTTTTTTCAACATGCTAATATTATGGATGATACTTTCCGGTAAAAGGTTGATTTCATCTGATATATCGGCTAATTTCTTGATTGCATTCAAAACTGCTGCTGATTCAGCATGGAGAAAGGGTGAATTTTTCCCGGAAACAATTTCTCCATCCGGCAGTTCTATGGCTGCACCACAAAATATATTTTTATTTCCTTTACCTTTTTTTTCTGCTTCTTCGGCAGCTTTTCTTGCTCTTTTTGCCAATTCGTAATCATCAGGTTTAACCTTTATTTTCTGCATAATTTTTTCCATTCTTTGTAAAGTTTCTTCTTTTTCTACACCTAAAATTATATCTCTCCGGTATTTGAAATATCTCCGAATCACTTCCTCTTTTGATGCTTCTCTAACTGCCTCATCATCAATGATAGCAAATCCAGCCATATTCACTCCCATATCCGTCGGTGAATTAAATTTTGCTACCGGATTATCTTTTTGGACAATATTTTCAACCAATGATTTCATAATTCTGAAATTTTCTACATCGCGATTATAATTTACTGCCTGGATATTATAGGTAGCTAAATGGAATGAATCTACCAAAACCTCGTCTCCAAGGTCAGCAGTAGCCGCTTCATAAGCAACATTTACCGGATGGTCAACGGGAAGATTCCAAATCGGGAAAGTCTCAAATTTGCTGAATCCGGCTTTGATTTGTTTCTTCTTTGTTTCATGATAAAGGTTTGTCAAACAAAGGGACATTTTACCACTTCCGCCACCCACACCGGTAACTACGATAATCGGTTTATCGGTAACAATGTATGGTTGTTTCTCATATCCTTCAAGTACTTTCTGAATATCAAACGGATATTCTTCAATTTCGTTAAATAAATATACTTTATTACCACTACTTTCCAATTGTTTCTTCATTCTCAATGCTGATTCTTCACCATTAAACCGATTAATCACGATTGTGCTCACATTTAAACCATGACGTCTAATTTCACCGATATCTCTTAAAGCTTGATTATCATAAGTCAGACCGAAATCGTGCCGAATTCTTCCTTTTTGCAGGTCTTTAGCACTGATGCAATAAACTATTTCTATACGGTTACCTAATTTCTGTAACATCTTTACTTTTGTATCCGACTCATACCCGGGTAATACCCGCATTGCGTGAAAATCGTCATACAGTTTCCCACCAAATTCCAGATACAATTTCTCATCAAATATTTCTACCCGTTCTAAAATTTTTTGAGTTTGAATTTCTAAATATTTTTGTAAGTTAAACCCAACTTTTTTCATTTTAGTTTACAATTGAATCAATTTCCCAAAACATTCCAGGCATAATTCATTTTCCGGTAAACCGATGGCTTTTACAAAATCTTCAATCGTATTATAGATCAGAGAATCGGCTCCGATAAGTTTAGTAATTTCTTTTATCGAGTATTTCTTGGCGATTAATTCTTCATAACTACGTGTAGAGATATCATACCGGCAAGGGGCAAGTAACGGTGGGCAGCCAATACGCAGATGCACTTCTTTTGCACCGGCAGATTTAAGGTCTTTAATTTTTTTCATTATCTGTGTTCCTCTCACGATAGAATCGTCACAGAGAATAATCCTTTTATCTTTTACGGTTTCTTTGAGCACGGAAAGTTTAATTTTTGCCTCTTCATCCCGTTCTTTTTGTTCAAGGGGAGTGTAACTCCGGCTAGCAAATCGGTCATAAAGAAAAACTTCATCATAGGGAATCTTAGATTCCTGATGGTAACCCAAAGCATAGCCAATACCGGAAAAAGGCACCCCGGAAACTAAATCCGCAGAAACATCGTTTCTTTTAGCCAGCATCGCTCCTAAATTATTTCTTGCCGTTGCTACGGAAATCCCCTCAATAACGGAATCCCGGCTGGCAGTATACGCCCATTCAAAAGCACAGTAAGCTTTCCTTTTACTCGCCAGTATTTTTTTGGTCTGGAACCCTTTCTGGTCAATCAAAATAATTTCTCCCGGTTCAACATCCCTGACGATTTCCATCCCCAACATCGTAAAAGCACGCGATTCGGAAGCTACACCATAAGTATCCTTGTTTTGACACAAAATCAAAGGTTTAAACCCGTAGGGACTGCGCACCGTATAAATACCTTCCGCAGCAAGAATTACTAAAGTATAGGAACCCTTTATTTGCGCATTCATTTTTTCAATTCCATCAACAAAATCTTTTCCTTGAGCAATCAACTTGGCAATGAATTCAATCGGTGTTTTGGTATAAAAAGAATGTCCCTCATTTTCTAATTTTTTAATTACCTCTTCGGAATTAATTATGTTTCCGGTAAAAGCAATAGCAAACTTTCCTATTTTTGACTCCAAAATAATCGGCTGACGGTCACTCAAACTGACATGTCCAATACCATAGTTTCCCTGCAGTTCATTTAATTCTTCAGGAGTAAAAGTATGTCTCACAAATCCTTTGTGGGTAATCATTTTTATTTCTTTATCAAAAGTGGCAATACCGCAGTAGCGTTGTCCCCGATGCTGCAGTTTAAAGATACTATACCATAAATTCTCGGCACAATTTTCATTGGAATAAATTCCGGAAATACCACAATTTTCTAACATTTTATTCAACTCTCCTTCTAAGTTACACTGATTATACAGAAATGTCATTGCGAGCGTAAGCGAAGCAATCTGACGCCAAAGGCGTCATTCTGAATGAAGTGAAGAATCTCCCATGAGACCCTTCGCTATGTTCAGGGTGATACTTCGTATCAGATTGCCACGGGCTCTCGCCTCGCTGAAGCGAGAGCGAAGCGGGTCGCCCTCGCAATGACCCTTTGGGTCATCTGTGAAATCAAGTTTCATCTTTGTGAAATTATATATATTCTATCGTACTCGGTGGCTTGGGAGTTAAATCGTAAACAACTTTAACCACTTGGGGTAATTCTTGAACAATCCTTTTTTGAATCCGCACGAGCACCTCCCAAGGTAGTTGAGTAATCTCTGCCTGCATCGCATTGGTACTCTCTACTGAACGAACCGCAATAATCTGTCCAAAATTTCTTTCTCCTCCCGAACCTAACCCGGTTGCCTTGTCATTAAGCAGCACCGCAAATGCTTGGAATGGTTTAAAAGACGAAGTTTCCTCTTCTACAATCCGGCATGCTTTTCTCACTATTTCCACCCGTTCTTTAGTCACTTCACCAACTACTCTCGTCGCTAACCCTGGCCCGGGGAAAGGCATCCTTTGATAGATTAATTCGGGAAGACCCAAGACCTTAGCCAGTTCTCTAACCTGGTCTTTATAAAGTTCTTTTATCGGTTCAATTACTTGAAATCCAAATTCTTTTTTCGGGTCAATACCAATTTGTTCTAAAATATTATGTTGTGTTTTTACCCCTTTTTTCGTTTCCACTACATCAGCAGCAATTGTCCCCTGGAGAAGAAAATTTGCTCCGCTTGTTCTAACTATTTCCCCCAAAGTTTTATAGAATGTATTCCGAAATACTTTTCTTTTTTCTTCCGCATCGGTAATCCCTTTGAGTAATTTAAAAAAATCGTCCGCCTTATTCAGTACTTCCAGTTCAATCAGTTCAATACCTAACTTGCTAAATGTTTCTTTCACCTGTTCCGGTTCTTTTTCCCGCATCAGCCCATCATCAATAAAGATTGCGCGTAATTGTTTCCCTAACGCTTTATGCCCAAGAAGAGTAACTGCCGAACTATCCACTCCTCCGGAAAGAGCACTCACCGCTACTTTATTACCTACACTACTTTTTATCTCCTTGACTTTCTCTTCCACAAATTTACCGTAATCCATAAATCCCTCCTTATTTTGATTATACTGAAAACTGACATTGTTGCCGAGGGCAACATGTCACCCTGAACACAAGTGAAGGGTCTCATAAACATCACCGAAAGGAGGGATTCTTCACTTCGCTCAGAATGACAAATGGTGCATTGGGCAACAGTGTCAATTTTTAGACTGCTTCTATCCTGACCGGTATTCCCCGTTTTTTTAAATATTTTTTTGCTTCCCGAATTGACACTTCACCAAAATGAAAAATAGAAGCAGCTAAAACTGCGGAAGCTTTTCCCTGAACAACTGCCTCATAGAGATGTTCCAGTTTACCCGCTCCACCGGAAGCGACTACCGGAATATTTACTGCTTCGGCTACTGCTCGGGTCATCTCCAAATCATACCCTTGTTTTGTCCCATCTGCATCCTTACTGGTAAGTAAAATTTCTCCGGCACCTAATTTTTCTACTTTCTTTGCCCATTCTACTACCTCTAAACCAGTATCTTCTTCTCCACCCATAATCAAAACTTCCAACCTTGGATGAGCACTTTTGGAAGGATTCTTCTTGCCGTCAATAGCCACAACAATTTTTTCTTTACTGAATCTTTTCACCGACTCTTTAATTAAATCCGGATTCTTAACTGCGGCCGTATTAATTGAAACTTTATCTACACCGAGAGCAAAAAGTGCTTGCATATCTTCCAAATTCCTAATCCCTCCACCAACACAAAAAGGTATTGTCGTTGCCTCTTTTACTCTTTTTACCCAGTCAAGCCGGGTCGCTCTTGCTTCCACCGAAGCAGCAATATCCAAAAAAACAAGTTCATCGGCACCAGCCGCCGAGTAAGCTTTGGCTGCTTCCAGCGGGTCACGTGCATCTTTCAAATTAACAAATTTTACCCCTTTAACTACACGCCCGTTTTTGATATCCAAACAGGGTATCACTTTTACTATTTGCATTTTTATTACCTCTCTTTCTATTTGTTTCTACTTCCCTAACCGTCTCGGAATAGATTCTCTCCAACTCTGGCTTAAGTCAGTCAGCGGAAGGTCAATTAATGTTTTTTCATTATATCTAATTGTAAGTTTCTTCCCGCCAACATTACCCAGAATTTGATAAGGAATTGAATATTTCTTGGCGATTTTCTCTAAAGTTGGGAGATTATCTTTGTTCAGTGAAACTACTATTCTTGACGGTGCTTCTCCGAAAAGAAGAGCATCCCTGCGCATATTTTTTGAATCGTCTAATTTTATTACCGCACCGCACATCCGCTCTTTATTGCTAATACAAGATTCAGCCAAAGTCACCGCTAATCCACCTTCCGAACAATCGTGTGCCGAGTTGAGAATACCGGACTCGGCGGCTTCCCGACAGGCATCTTGCACCGCCTTCTCCCGATTTATATCTATCTGGAGATTACCTTTCTTCTGATGATGAACAAGATATAAGTATTCACTACCGGAAAGGTCGGATTTATTTTCACCTAAAAGCACAATCAGGTCATCTTCATTTTTAAAATCCTGGGTAACATATTTACTTACATCTTTGATTAACCCGACCATACCAATCATCGGTGTTGGGTCAACCGAACCTTTCGGGTTCTCGTTATAAAAACTCACATTACCACTAATCACCGGGGTATCCAAAACTTTACAAGCAGCGGAAAGTCCTTCAATACATTTCTTAAACTGCCAGTAGTTTTCCGGTTTCATTGGATTGCCAAAATTTAAACCATCGGTGATTGCTAATGGTTCCCCTCCAGCACAGACGATATTCCTTGCTGCTTCCGCTACGGCCATCATTGCCCCGTTATAAGGATTAAGATAACAATATCTGCCGTTACAATCTACACTGATGGCTAACGCTTTTTTTGTCCCTGGAATCGCAATTACTGCTGCATCTGACCCGGCATTCACCAGCACTTTATCCTTATCAACAAAACTGAACTGTTGATAAGCTGACTCTTTACTGGCAATCGTCGGAGAATCAAGTAATTTTAGAATTACTTCATTGAAATTATCCGGTTCCTTTAACGAACCATAATCTATTTTCTGTGCATCTTTGAGATAAGCAGGTTCTTTCGCTTCTCTTTCATAGAGTGGCGCTTTCTTGGTCAGTGTTTCGGCAGGGATTTCACAAACGACTACACCTTTTTCTTTCACGCGCATCATTCTATCATTGGTAACTCTACCGATTTTTACTGCATTTATTTTCCATTTTTTTAATATCTCCAGCGCTTCCTTTTCTTTATCTACTTTTAAAATTGCCAGCATTCTCTCTTGAGATTCGGATAACAAAATTTCATAAGGGGTCATCCCTTTTTCTCTTTGTGGCACTAAAGATACATCTATTTCCATACCGGTTTTGCTTCGGGTAGCCGTCTCACAAGTAGAACAGGTAAGCCCGGCTGCACCCATATCTTGCATACCGACAACAAGTTCTTTTTCAATCAACTCAAGACAGACCTCTCTCAACCGTCTTCCCAGTTCCGGGTCACCAATCGCTACTGCACTTTTAGCGGTAGCCGATTCTTCGGTTATTTCTTTAGAAGCAAAACTTGCCCCACCGACACCATCTCTACCGGTATCGCCACCGACATAATAAACCGGATTACCAATTCCATAAGCAACACCTCTAACAATATTTTTAGTTTTTACAATACCAATTACAAAAGCGTTAACCAGGGGATTACCTTCGTAACTTTCATCAAAATAGGTTTCACCACCGACTGCATTCACTTGGGCAGTATTAGCATAATGTGCCAGTCCCCGAATCACTTCTTTAAACAAAAATTTCACTCTCTTATTATCTAAACTGCCGAATCGCAGAGCACCTAATCCCGCCACCGGTCTTGCTCCGGTAGTAAAAATATCCCGCAGACAACCACCGATACCGGTAGCCGATGCTTCAAACGGTTCAACTGCTGAAGGATGGTTATGTGACTCTATTTTAAAAGCAACACCCCAACCGTCACCGATGTCCACAATACCGCTATTTTCTTCCCCGGCACCAACCAATACCTGTTTACCTTTAGTCGGGAATAAACTGAAAAGTTTTCTTGAATTTTTATAACTACAATGTTCTGACCACATTGCCGAAAATACGCCCAGTTCAGTAAAATTAGGTTCTCTTCCCAGTAATTCCTTAATCCGGTTAAATTCATCTTCAGTAAGCCCCATCTCTTTAGCTAAATTCACATCAATTTTTGGTGTTTGCATTTTCTAACACTCCTTTCTATTTTTTATTTCTAATTTCCTGCCTGCCTAAAATCATATTATCTTTTGACTAATTCTTTATAGTAGTCCTGAAGGGCTTTAGGAAAATTTTTTCTTTCTTTGACTGCTCCGATTCCTTCAATACTGGCTTCGGCTGCGGCTAATGAAGTAATGTAAGGAATTTTATACTGCACTGCCATCATCCGAATATAACTATCATCGTATTTACTACTCCGCCCAACCGGGGTGTTAATAATCAGATTTATTTCTCCGTTTTTAATTGCATCGGCGATATTCGGTCTACCTTCAGGTAATTTTTTTATCTCTGTATTTTCTATACCTTCTTCTTCCAAAAATTTACCAGTTCCTTTAGTCGCGTAGATATTAAACCCAAGTTCCTTAATTCTTTTAGCAATCGGTAATAAAAATGGTTTATCTTTATCGGCTACGGTAAGGAGGACATTCCCTTCTATCGGAAGTTTAGACCCGGTCGCCTCTTCTGCTTTATAAAAAGCAAGCCCGAAAGTATCGGCAATACCCATTACTTCACCGGTCGCTTTCATTTCTGGTCCTAATACTGGGTCAACTTCCGGGAACATATTAAACGGGAATACCGCTTCTTTAACTCCAACATAAGGTAGCCGGTATTTTACTAATTGTGGAAAATCTTTTAGTTTTTTACCTAACATTATTTGGGTAGCAATCCGTGCAATTGGTATTCCGGTTATCTTGGAAACCAGCGGAACGGTACGCGAAGCACGCGGATTCGCTTCCAGAATATATACCTTGTCATCACAAATAGCATACTGGATATTAATTAAGCCAACCACTTTTAATTCTTTCGCAATTGCTTCGGTATATTTTTCGATCGTTTCCAAATGTTCTTTCTTAATCGTTCTCGGTGGGATAACGCAAGCTGAATCACCGGAATGAACCCCCGCCAGTTCTATATGTTCCATAATCGCGGCAACAAAAGTATCTTCCCCGTCAGAAAGTGCATCTACTTCGGTTTCAATCGCATGTTCAAGAAATCGGTCAATCAGCATCGGATGTTCCGGACTTACATCAATTGCCTCCTTAGCATATCTCAAGAACATACTTTCATCATAAACTATCTCCATCGCTCGTCCACCTAAAACATAGGAAGGTCGGACAATCAGCGGATAACCTATTTTTTTAGCGATAGTAAGGGATTCTTCTAAAGAACGAGCAGTACCACCTTCCGGTTGCGGAATACTTAGTTTAATCATTTTTTCACGAAAACATTCTCGGTCTTCGGCTAAATTGATACTTTCCGGTGTAGTCCCGAGAATCTTAACCCCGTTATCTTTCAACTCTTGAGCAATATTCAGAGGTGTCTGTCCACCGAATTGCACAATCACACCTTCCGGTTTTTCTTTTTCATAAATAGTGAGCACATCTTCAACAGTTAATGGTTCAAAATATAGTTTATTGGATGTATCGTAATCAGTAGATACGGTTTCCGGATTACAATTAATCATAATTGATTCGTATCCCTCATCACGCAGAGCAAAAGCAGCATGGACACAAGTGTAATCAAATTCAATACCCTGGCCGATGCGGTTCGGTCCACCACCAAGAATCAGCACTTTTTTCTTAGCCGAGACCGGAACCGTATCTTCACCAATATAAGTAGAATAATAATAGGCAGCATTTTTCACTCCGCTTACCGGAACGGCTTGGAATCTTCCTTGTTTGCCGATAGATATTCTCTTTTTTCTTACCTCTCGTTCTTTGATATTGAAAAGACCAGCCAGATAACGGTCAGAGAAACCCCATTCTTTTGCCTGTGCAAGTTTTTCTGCAGGCAGATTCTTCCAGTTGTATTTGAGCAATTCTTCTTCAAATTCTACCAGTTCTTTCATCTCTTGAATAAACCAACGACCGATACGGGTCATCAGGTAAAGTTCGTCAACAGTGATACCTTTGCGTAATGCTTCATAGATTAAGAAAACTCGTTCACTTGAGGGTAAGGCCAGTTTTTCTTTCAGTTTTTCTAAAGGAAGAGTTTTAAAATCTTTTGCTCCACCAAGACCATATCTATTTATTTCCAGAGAACGAATAGATTTCTGTAACGCTTCTTTAAAAGTTCTGCCGATACTCATCACTTCGCCGACTGCTTTCATTTGAGTACCAATAATATCTTTCGCTTGGGGAAACTTTTCAAAAGTCCAGCGGGCAAATTTTACTACTACATAATCACCACTGGGTTCATATTTTTCCAGTGTTCCCTTCTTCCAATATGGAATCTCATCCATGGTCAATCCCGCAGCAAGTTTTGTTGAAATACGGGCAATCGGAAATCCGGTTGCTTTTGAGGCTAAGGCAGAAGAACGCGATGTTCTTGGATTAATTTCGATTACCACTAATCGGTCATCTGTTAAATTATGAGCAAACTGAATATTCGTTCCGCCGATAACCCCAATCGCTTTAACAATTTTATAGGAAAGTCCCTGCATCCGTTTTTGCAGGGATTCGGAAATAGTCAGCATTGGTGCGACACAAAAACTGTCTCCGGTATGCACACCCATCGGGTCAACATTTTCAATAAAACAGACGGTAATCATCTGATTTTTCTGGTCACGGACAACTTCCAATTCTAATTCTTCCCAGCCTAAAACTGATTCCTCAACTAAAACCTGATGAATTAAACTTGCGGCAAGTCCACGGGTAACAATAGTCCTTAACTCTTCCACATTATAGGCAACTCCACCACCTGTCCCACCTAAAGTATATGCCGGACGCAAGACCACCGGATATTTAAGTTCCGCCGCTATTTTTTCCGCCTCTTCTACCGAGTAACAAGGTTCGGATTCCGGTACCGGTATTTGAAGATTCTTCATTGTCTCTTTAAAGGCAATCCGGTCTTCACCCCGTTCAATTGCATCTGCTTTAACTCCGATTATTTCTACCTTATATTTACTTAAAACACCCGATTTGTAGAGACTGGAAGCGAGATTAAGACCGGTTTGTCCTCCTAAATTAGGAAGTAGTGCATCCGGTCTTTCTTTTTCAATAATTTTTTCCAGACTTTCTACCGTAAGCGGTTCCACATAGGTCTTATCGGCCATACCCGGGTCAGTCATAATCGTTGCCGGATTAGAGTTAACCAAGACAATTTCGTATCCTTCTTCCCTTAACGCTTTACAGGCCTGGGTACCGGAATAGTCAAATTCACATGCCTGACCGATGATGATTGGTCCGGAACCGATAATTAAGATTTTTTTTATATCTTTTCTTCTCATATTATGTTTCCTACAAATGAAAAAAGACGATCATATCCTTTTATGAATACTATCGTCTTTTTCTAAGCAATACTTCATTGTATTGTTTATTCACTGAAAAAAATGTTGGCACTTATTGATTGTAGAAAAATACAGAAATTTTGTCAAGTTTTGTTTTTTTAAAAAATTTTTTAGAGTATCGGCAAATATTTTTCTATCTCGTAGCCAGTAACTTGTGTGCGATACATATCCCATTCAATTTTCTTATTTTCAATAAATTTAGTAAAAATATGTTCGCCTAAAGTATTCCGCACTAAATTTGATTTTTCAGTAATTTCAATTGCTTCAATTAAACTACCCGGTAAAGATTCAATCTTTCTTTTTCTTTTTTCTTGTTCAGTCAACCGGAAAATATCTTCTTCAATTGGTTCGGGAAGCGTATATTTCTTTTTTATTCCTTCTAAACCAGCCGCAAGCATTACCGCAAAGGCTAAATAGGGATTACACCCCGGGTCAGGGAAACGTAACTCAATCCGGGTTGCTTCTTCTTTACCTGGTTTATACATCGGTACACGAATCAGTGCCGAGCGGTTCATTCTTGCCCAGGAAATATATACCGGTGCTTCATATCCAGGGACAAGTCGTTTATAGGAATTCACCCACTGGCAGGCAACCGCACAAATTTCTTTTGCATGAAATAATGCACCCGCAAGAAAATGTTTTGCTACATCGGATAAATAGTGTTTATCCTTGGGTGAAAAAAAGGCATTCTTACCATTTTTGTACAAGGACATGTGGGTATGCATACCACTACCATTTACCTCAGCGATTGGTTTAGGCATAAAGGTTGCATATAATCCTTTTGCATAAGCGACCTGTTTGACTACTACTTTGTAAGTCATCACATAATCAGCCATGGTTAATGCATCAGCAAAACGTAAATCAATTTCATGTTGTGAAGGGGCGACTTCATGATGGGCATATTCAACTTTTATTCCCATCTTTTCTAAAGTTAAAATTGTTTCTCTGCGTAAATCATGTGCTTCATCTAAAGGAACAAAATCAAAATATCCACCTTCATCAAGTATTTCCGGTGCTTTCTCCGATTTGAAATAAAAATATTCTAATTCCGGACCTAAAAAAAAGGTATAGCCCATCTTTTTTGCTTCGGCAAGATTTTTTTTCAAGACATAACGCGTATCACCAGCATAAGGTTTACCGTCGGGGGATAAAATATCACAAAACATTCGTGCGATTTTACCTTCTTCTTCCAAATGCCAGGGTAAAATTTCAAATGTTGCTGGGTCAGGTTTAGCCACCAAGTCGGATTCATAAATACGGGCGAAACCTTCAATTGAAGAACCATCAAAACCCATCCCTTCACGAAATGCACCTTCTAATTCACGGTCAGTGATGGCAAATGATTTAAGTTGTCCAAGAATATCCACAAACCAAATCTTAATAAATCTAACCCCTTTGTCTTTAACTGTTTTCAGTACATAATTCACATCTTTTTTCATCTTTTCTTTCTCCTTCTTATTGATAGAATATTTTTGGTAAACCCCGTTTATGTTTACTTTTCTTTACCATTAATTTTATTTTTCCTACTTTTTTATCCCATAAATTCATCCGGGACTCACCTTTTTCTAAACCAGCAAGTATTTTGTCTAATTCCGGATAACTTATCCCCATTTCACCTTCGTCAGTTTGTCCTTCCCAGAGTCCAGCAGTGGGTGTTTTATAAATTACTTTTTTCGGGATACACAAATCTTCAGCAAGTTTTCTTACTTCACTTTTGTAAAGATTACCCAAAGGAAGCAGGTCAACCCCACCGTCACCGTATTTAGTAAAATAACCAACCATTAGTTCTGTTTTATTACCGGTTCCGACAACCAAATAGTTTAATTTATTCGCAAAATAATATAAAGTTAACATCCGCAATCTTGGTTTCAAATTACCTTGAGCAAGATGGTCACCACGAGGTAATAATTTAATTAACAAATCATAAACTGAAGTTAAAGCAATAACTTTATTCTTGATTTTAAATTTTTCTACAACCAGCCGCACATCTTCAAGTTCTTTCTTAGCAGTATGACAGGGAAGAATTAAACCTAACACCTTATTCCCTACCGCTTCTTTGGCTAGAACCCCCACTACTGAGGAATCTATCCCACCACTTAAACCAATAATTAAACCTTTTGCCTTTGCTTCTTTAACCTGTTTTCTTAACCAGAGAATAATCTGTTCTTTGAGATTTTTCATTAATAAAACATTTTAAACATTTCTTAAAGAAAAGTCAACCCTGAACCAGTAATCGGTTCAGGGTTATCCCCGTGGCTTCTCAACTACTCTCTCTAAATAATGGTTTGTATCCACTTCTACACGGATTGTATCGCCGGTTTTAATAAACTGCGGTACCATTACCTTCATACCGTTTTCTAACACTGCTTCTTTATAAGTAGTTTCCGCCTGTCCTTTAAGCCCGGCACCAGTAGATACCACTTCCATCTCTACCACTGCTGGAAAAATTATATCCAAAGGATTCTCTTCATAAAATTCTACCGGTATCTGCAGATTTTCTTTTAGATAAGTGCCCCTTTGCCCAATTGCTTTCTTATCCAAATTTATCTGTTCAAATGTCTCCGGGTTCATAAAGATATAATTCTTCTCATCACTATAAAGATATTGCATCGTTGCCCGTTTCGGAACAATATCGTCAAGTTTTTCATCCGGTGATAACCTCTTTTCTTCAATTGTTCCCGTCTGCAAATTTCGTAATTTACAATGTACCATTGAACCCATTTTTGCGGTTGCTTTATGATAATCACTGGCAATTACTTTGTAGAAATCTTTATCCACCCGGATAATCATTCCTTCTTTCAAAAATTCTGCCTTCAACATTTCGCTACGCTCAATGATTGATTACACAGATGACAGCATTGCTGTCATTGCGAGACCGAAGGTCGTGGCAATCTGACACGAAGTGTCACCCTGAGCATAGCGAAGGGTCTCATGGGAGATTCTTCACTTCGTTCAGAATGACGCCTTTGGCGTCAGATTGCTTCGCTAATGCTCGCAATGACATTTCTGCGTAATCATAAATATTTTAATCGGTGTAATCAAGGGCTGAACTTTGTGAAGCCCTTTAAAATCTCCAGTATCCCTTTACGAATCATCATCACCGCAATTGCGGTCAAAAGTATATCAATAACTTTAGAAAATGCTCTTGTTCCATTGACACCTAATATTCTAATCACTTTTTCCGAATTATTCAAAACAAACAAAACAATTAGCATATTCAAAATAATCGCTACAAAAGTCGGCGCAAAACCATAAATATCAATCATCATCAATGTGGTGGTCAAAACTGCTGGACCAGTAATCAGTGGCGTACCCAGCGGGAAAATACCAATTTCGGTATTTATTTCTTTTTTCCTTGGTTCACCGGGTAGGAGTAAATTCACCGAAAGAATAAGTAACAAAATTCCACCGGCAATCTTGAAATCACTAACCGTTATGCCCATAATCAAAAAAACAACCTTGCCGATAAACATAAAAACTAAAGCAATCACTGTCCCGGTTAGAACTGATTGATGAATAATTTTACTTTTTTCTGCTTTGGAAATTCCTTCAGTTAAAGAAATAAAAACCGGTAAAATACCAAAAATGTTTACTGCGACAAAAATTGGAATAAAACTTAAAAGATAAGGTTTAAACATTTTAATTCATTAAAGTAGCGAGTAGCAAGGAGAGAGTAGAGAGATTTTCTTGCTACTTATACTAACTTTAGCAAAATAAAAAACATTGATAAAGAAAGAAAAAGAAAAAGTAAACTGGTTAACAATTTCACCGTAGCAATATGTTGCCGACCAATAATTTCAATCTTATCTGAACTGACACCAAAGTAAACTAACCCAAATATTATAATTAAAGGTAAAACAAACATCAATGAATAAAAAACTAAGTAGCTGATGGCTGATGCCTGCACCTGTGACGCCTGCACAGGTGTCGCAGGCACAGGTGGCTGATGGCTAATGGCTGAAACTTGAACCATATACATAATCGTCGGTAAATAGACCTGCCCGGTGCAGAAAAATTCTAAAATTGAAATTAACGCTCCACTGACAAAAGCAAAAATCACAAAATATTTCAGTTTTGCCTGTTTCTCAATCACTGCATATATTTTCCAACGAAAAAATTGTGGTAATTGCAAGACTACTTTATCATTTTGTCCTTTTTCAATTCTTTTTACTGCCAGATAATCACGAAAACTGTAATAGGATAAAATTAGAGTTAAAATACCGATAAGAAAATATAATATTTTTGATACCAAAGTTAAACCTTTTATTGCTTGGAATAATCTTGCCAGACCTAAACCAATCAAAAAATAAGTAATAAATACACCAAGAATAAAACTTATCCCGGTGAAAACAACTTCTTTCTTTGGTTTTTTTAGAATCATCGTTAAATAAGCAATAAAAAAAACAATTGCAGCAAAAGCACAGGGATTAAGTCCATCAATAAATCCAGCAAAAAGTACCGGTAATAGACGGAATTGTCTAAATTTGGTAAGAATTTCTTTTTGGAGTATTTCTTTTTCTATCGGTGCAATTTCTATTTCTTTCGCTCCACCTATTTCAACATATTTCTTTATTACTATTTCTAAGTTACCCCTTATCTTTTTCTCCCCACCAAGAATATCTTCACCAATAAATAATACCGGCATTCTATTTTCCGGTTGTCCGAATTTTTTTTCTAAACTAATTAAAATTTCGTAATTTTTCGGTTCATCAAGCGAATATTCTTTTAGCGAAATTTTCATCCCATATTTTTTCTCTAAGGAAGGTAAAATTTTTTCTTTTATCTCGCGACAAAAAAGACAATTAAGCGAACTGAAAAGTGTCACCGAAATAGCTGATAGCTGATGGCTGATGGCTGATGGTTGTATTTCAATTGGTTTTCTTTCTTTAATTCGTGTCAATTCGCGCTTTTTATTCGTGTCAATTCGTGTTATTTCTCCTTTAACCAACAAAGTTACATACGCATTTTCCGAGTCATTAGTATCCAGATAAATATATTTACCAAACTTACCCGGGTAACCCTGCGTGTAAATACTGACCTTCAAATCAGTTGTTTCTTTAGGTGGAATTGTCAGTTTCTCCGGTTGGACTTGTAAACACTCACAGGAACTGCGGGCATTGACTTTAAGTTCTTCGCTACCAATGTTTTTGACCGTGATTTTATGCTGAGCAGTAATTCCTTCAGAGAGTACACCAAAATTCCAGACAACTTCAGTAAGACGAATTTGGGGCTGTCCAAAGGCGAGCGAATTAGCGAATAAGTGAATCAGCGAATTAGTGATTAGCAGAAAAAACAAAAATACTAAACTGAATTTTGTTTGAATTTTACTTTTTTTTCTCATCTATACGGTAATAAACGGTAATAAAGTAGTGCAGGTTTAAACCTGCACTACCCGCCTTATTGAACCTAAACTTGAACTTGCCACCGGTTCTTAAGAAATCGATTATCACCTATCACCGCTAAAGCGGGATCTCCGACGCGGTGATAACGGTCACATAGTAAGCATCAAACAATTTGCTAAAAGTACCAATCACTACTTTATTTACATTTAGCAACTTCCCTATTTGGATTGCACAGACCTGACTATTACAACCAGAAATTTGAAATTGATGTTCGATAAGGATGGTTTCCATATTTTTTCTATCAATTACACGAAACGCATTCTGAGAAATTAATTCAGTCCTGATCAAATCACTAATCGCTGATGCATCCATCGGGGAGACATTTCTGGCTTCAAATTCAGCCACGGCGAGATTAAGTTTTTCTTCGGCATAAACCGAACAAAAAGAAAGAAGAAAAAGGAGAGTTATAACCCGAAGGGAAGTAAATCTACCCACTTTTTGTGAGTTCATTTAGAAGATTTTTACAAGATTTGTTTAATAACTATAATAGTAATAGAATGTATAATTGCCAGTGGTAGAAGAAGAGTATCCTCTAATTACCAAATAATAGTATCCGCTGCTGGTGCAGTTCCATTGTAACCGGAAATTACTCCCGTCACCACTATCGTCATCAGAAGTGATAAAACTTTGTGCAGAGTTGTAAAGTGTTATTCTGGTATCAGTATTACCGGTACTGTAGAATGTATAAGTCCGACCAGAATAGCCGTAGAATCTTATATAATCGTAATCACCACCAGGATACAGACTTCTATTTTGGCTTTGGGAATAACTTGCCGGGGAGATAGTTTTGTACTGACTAAAACTATTATCAGGTTCATAAGTATCACTGGTTACTGTCTGAACTAAAGTAGCCGAAACATAAGTTGTCTGATTATTATACACATCACAAGTTGTTGTGTAGTTATTATACCCGGTATAAGTAACTTTTAAATCGTGTGGTCCGACTTCCACTCCATAAATAGTTAAAGGAGTAGAACCTTTATATGAATCATCAAGATAGACCGATGCAAAATTAGGAGTAGAAGTAACATTAATGTTCCCGCTGCCGGAAACGGTTGATTTAGTAAGTTTAGGTTTAGTGAATGGACTAAATCTGCTTTCACAGGAAAAAAGGAGTAGAAAACTTACACCTAAAAGTGTGAATTTAACTAAATTTGTTTTATTTTTTCTTATTGATAACATTTTCATTTTTTATTTCATCCTTAATGAAAGGTTTAAGAATTTCCAATCCTTATAACCAGAGGCATCTTTTTCTGGTTTTGCCAGATTAATCTGGTAACCAAAACCCAATGACCAGTTAGATGAAGGACTAACTAAAAAGTCTATTCCATAGAAACTGTAATCAATTTTTTCTCTATATACTGTTGCAGTTATACCACTTATGAAAATACGTAAGGCAACTTTTTTACTCAAAGGGATTCTCATTTCGGTATAGGCAGTCGCATTGGAATCAGTATATTTATCTGATGAACTTGAATTAGCCCAAGCGCCGTTAAGTTGAACTGTACCCAAAGCAAATAACCAATCAAATTTAGTATCACCTTCAAGAGTTGTTCCTTCAAATATTTTATAATATAACATTGCCTGTAAAAAATTTTGTGCGAAGGCATACTCTTCCTTTATCATACCACCGTAATATGAATACTCGTAAAAAAAAGTAAACGAGTGGTAAGTATCGTAAAGTAATAATCCAATCCTTCTACTTAAAGGTATACGAAGATATAAAGTAAATACCGTCTGTTTTATATCTTTAAAATCAGTAAATATTTCTTCAGTATTTGTAAGTCGTTGATAAGTATAAGAAAAATTACCTCTTCTGCCTCTGGTAATAGTTTTCGGTTTGACTGATGGTTCTACTTTTTCTTCTTCAGCGGGTGGGACTGGAACAACTGGAGTTGGAGGTGGAACTGGAACACCGAGTTCTTCTTCAGGAAGAGGAACTGTTTCTGGTTTAATAATTCTTTTCGCTAAAATTCGGGCAATTTCTTCGGATTTATCACCTAAATTCGCTACCGAATCGGTCTGCACTCTTTCCGAAACCGTAATTTTACCCGTTTCCACATCAACCACACTCGCCGTAATATGCCAGATGCCACCGAGATTAGTCAAAGTGCCAATAATAATTTTTTGACAATTGAGTAATCTGCCCATTTTCACTGCACATTCTTCGGTTGTACAGCCGGTCATCTGAAATTTTTGTTCGCTAAGAAGATGTTCCATATTCCTTCTTTCTAAAATGTTGAAAGACCCGGTTTTAACCAATTCAGTTCTTACAAAATCGCTAATCGCTGCCGCATCCATCGCTGAAACATTCCTTGCTTCAAATTCAGCTACGGCAAGGTTCATTTTCTCCTGAGCAAAACCGCTGATTACCACAGATAACAACACGCAGATGTTCGCAGATAAAAACAAAATCTTTTTCATTTATATATCTCTTCCACCCGCTTTCCCCATCCCTGGAATGACTGGCAAATGTTTTTTCGAACGACATCAAATTTATTTCTGTCTTTTAGACTTTTAGAAATAAATTATAGAGTGAGAAAAATATTTGTCGGTCATTTCGTTAACAACTTCTTCCCGGCTTTTTCAATTTCTTGCTGGTATTCAGTAACTAAAACACGAACTTCCTTGTCATCAGGTATATCTTTAGTCAAAGGAAGGAGTTGATATTGGTAAGAACTAATTTTTTTCTTTTCGTCAAATTTTAAGTCAAGTTTGCCCAGATATTGACCCTTTTCACCAGCTTGGACAATCAGTGTATTATTTTTTCCCGCAGCATCCTTGACCAAAGTTTGTGAATGTCCACCAATAATTATATCTATTCCTTTAATTTGTTTGGCTAAATTAGCATCCTCTTCGTAGCCAGAATGGGAAAGGACAATAATTAGGTCAACTTCGTTACGAAAATTATCTACAAAACCCTGCACCGTTTCAGTAGCACTCAACACTTTAAAATCTTTCGTTTTATCTCTGGGGAAAAAAATAAAAACTTTCGGTGAAATAACACTAATTATCCCGATTTTGAGATTACCAATTTCTTTTATTAGATGTGATGGCGCCAGATAGCTGCAGACATCACCTTCACAGGTAGTCAGGTTCGCTGAATAAAATGGTAACTTATTCTTTTCAATTTCGCTCTTGATGTAATCTCTGCCTAAAATCAGTTCCTGGTCACCGAGAGCAATTGCATCATAACCAACCTTCTCCATCGCCAGAAATACATATTTTGCTGACAAAGGGTCAGGATATGGTGAAAGTGTATCTCCACCGTCAAGAAGGAGAATCTGCGGGTTATCTTTTTTCAATTCATTGACTAAAGTTACCCGGCGCACTAACCCACCAAAAGGATTTTCCGGACAATCACAAGATTCTATATAACCATTAGTAGAATTGGTAAAAAGTATAGTTAATGTATCTTTTTTAACCGCAGTAGTTACCACAACCTCTTCAGGAAGAAGTTCATCAATTTCTTTACTGAGAATTTCTTCTATATTTTCTTTATAACCTTCATAAAACTTTTTTATAATTCCGTTCTTGCTGATTAAGAATAATTTCGGTATTTTTGCCATCTGGTTCACTACTACACCATATTTCTCGCCGGTTTGAATTCCATAAGGGTCAAGTAAAATAGGTAAAGTGATATTGTTATTCTTGACAAAATTTTCCACAACATTGGGTGCTGTCTTATCAATATTAACTAAGTAAATTTTTACTGGTTTATCCTGATATTTTTTAGCAAGGTTATGCAGATGCGGCATTTCTTTGAGGCAGGGTTCACAGGTGGTATCAAAAAAACTTAAGACCAAAACATTGTGTTTATTATCTTCGGTAAGAAGATCATTAAGACATATTCTTTTTTCAGTAAAAAAAAGTTTTAAATTGAAATCCGGTGCAGTTTCTTCACCAAGTATGAATGCTGAATTATGAATTATGAACGAAAGACAAAAACCAAACAAAAAAAACCTAAAAAATATTTTTTTATTTTTCACTTCCTTTGTTTCCCTTCCCCTTACCACTTATCCACTTAATCACTTTCTATAATTTACTGACTTATCCGAGCGATAATCTTATCGGCTAATTCTTTGACTTTACTGTAGAGATCATCAGCGGTAGTGAAACTTACCGTCTCGGCAACCAGTGCCGCACCGGATTCAACATCTACTAAACGTGCATTGATATAGTAAGCATTTAACGCTTTACTAAAACTACCGACGAGCATACTTTGGACATTCAAAATCTTACCCATCTGCACTGCACATTCGGTCGTCGTGCATCCGGTCTGCTGGAATCTCTGTTCAGCAAGAACTTTCGCCATATTGCTCCGTTCAAGGACAACAAACACCTGCGAATTAATCAATTCGGTTCTTAAGAAATCAGCCACCGTTGCTGCTTCCATTGCCGAAACTTCATGTGCCTCCAGTTCAGCAACCGCAATATTCATTTTTTTACCAACTACTTTCGGTTTTTCTGCTGGTTTAGGTTCTTCTTTCTTCTTACCTAAAGCAGAAGTAGCTAACTGGTATGCTTCCTCGGCTTTCGCCTTTGCTGAGAGATATTCCTTTTTGTTAAACAAGTCTCCTGCTTCACTAAACAAAAGTTTTGCTTTTTTCATATCCAACCCGATTGATTCGGCTTCTTTAATTGTTTCTTTTGCTTTTCCAATGGATATATTTGCTTCACTTTCTTCAAGACGACTTTTCGCTAATGTCAATTTTTCTTCTGTATCTCTATATTTCGGAATTAATTCAACAACCTTTTTCCATTCTTCAATTGCCTGAACATACTGTTCTTCATTAAAATATTCCTGTCCCTTATCATAATAGTGCCGTGAAGTAATCTGTTTCCTTGCTTCCGCAATACTTTCTTTTGCTTTACTATAATTCCCATCCTTTTCGGACACCTTACTTAACCAATATATTGCTCGTTCATACATTTCTTTCTTCCGATAACCTTCACCTCTGCGATAATTCGTCAAAGAACCAAAAGTCATCGTAAAAGACATCCGATGCATCTTGTCCAAATTCTTCCCTATCCCGGCAAAACTATAGTCCAAAAGGAAACCACCTGCACCAAGACCAAACCCGGCATACAGAGCATTCTGCTCATCGCCAGATTTCCCACCCCGAAATCCAGCACGCAAGAATAATAAACGCATAATTGATAACTCCAAACCCAAATTGAATCTCGGATTCAATTTCGCATTATTTAGACCTCTCCCCAACCAATCTGCTTGGCTATAACCCGGTCCGCTACCAAGTACATCCGGTTTTTCATAATCCCCGGAAAGCGTTAACCAATCTGCCGGTTTTATCGCAACACCTGCCTTGTAACTCATTGGCAAAGGATGTTCAAGATTTTTATATTTTATCGGTGTGCCAATATTCTTGGTTACAAAACCTAAACAAAAACTATCATTTATCGGACGAATCAGTAGTCCGACATCCGCCGCATAAGCCGTAGCTGGGTAATCTTCCACCAAGGTTGACTGGACCATTTTTAAATTCAGACCAAAACTCAACGCTGGACCAATAACAAAACTGTAAGATAACATCGGGATTTGGTCTTTTTCGGCTTTTACCGTCTTTGACTCTTTAAACGAACCATCGGAATTAAGTGTATTAATGTCCATACTTCCACCATCAAAGGTAGTCATACTCAAAGCGAGCGCACTCTTCTTGAACGGTAAAACAAAACCAGCAAAACCGTAATAACTATCAACCAGCCCTTTGAGATACATTGTGCTTAATTCCGGACGAGTAAGAAAACTCAATCCAGCCGGATTATAATAAAGTGCATTAATATCATCGGCAACCGCAGTAAACGCCCCACCCATACCTACCGGTCGTGCACCGATAGGTTCTTCAAGAATCACCAGTGCAGATTCACCCGCACCATAACAAGTATGAGTTATGAAGTATGAAGTATGAATTATTAAAAAAATTATGAGGTATGAAGTATGAATTATGAATTTCTTAAATCTATGCATATTTTTTACCTTGCTGAGATGTTTTAACGATTGAAGTTAAAATTTTGATTATCTCTTCGTTTTCCATAAGTAGCGATTCCACTCTTTCCTTTTTCAATAGACCAGAATCAATAATAAGTCTTGTCCAGTATTTAGTTTCTCTGGCTTCCTTGCGAGCAATATTCATTGAATGGATAAAATCTTTTTTACTCAAACCGGCGTATGCTTCTTCAACATTTGCACCAATTGATGTTCCTGAGCGTAAGACCTGGTCACCTAAAATTAGGGCTACACGAGTCCGTGGCAAGGACTGAACCATTTTTATAACTCTCAATGCAAATTGATAACTTCTTTCTTTTAAATCTCTCTTATCGTTTTCGTTCACACTTCATACCTCATAATTTATACTTTATACTTTCTCATACTTCATAATTCATACCTCATAATTCATACTTCATACTTACTCTACAACTGCTGCTTTTTTTGTTTCTTTAAAACTTCCTGTATTTATCTGAACCAGATATATTCCGCTGGCAACAATTACATCATCTTCATTTTTTCCATCCCAGGTTTCGGTATGGATTCCCGCTGAACGGTACTCATTATCAATTATATTTTTGACTAAATTACCGCCAAAATCATAGATTTTAATTGACACATCTTCATTACTTACTAATTCGTATTTGATAATTACTTCCTCATTTTTCGTCGGGTCAAAAAGATTATTATAAAGAATAAATTTTGTCCCGGTTGGAGCAACATATATCGGCGAAGAAATGACACCAGTAGAACGATTCCCAGCAAGGTCTTCAACCGTTACTTCAATGATAATCTGTGAAGAGACCGGATAACTCTTCACTAAATCACCAAGGTCAATCTTACCACTGATTTTCCCGGTAGCAGTATCTACCGTGACATTGAAAGAAATTCCTTGGGTTAAAATATTACCCAATTGGTCTTTAATTGTAACCATACAAGTAGTCGTTACACCTACTTCAGTTGTTGCTTCCAGAGAAATTTCGCCACCCTTTATCTGATTAACTGTTGCACCATTCTGTTTAATATCTGTGATTTCTGGAATTGTAGGTGGTTGAGTATCTACAGTTATCCCGTCACTAATCCCTGACCAATCGGTATATACACCCGCACCATTCCTTGCTTTAACTCGGGCAAAATACATTTTTCCATTTTCACAACCGGGAACATCATAACTCAAAACATTACCAACATCAGTGTCAAGATGTTTTTGTAAATTCTCAAACTGTGAACTATTAACTACCAACCATGAACTTACTGCTACCTGTAGCCAATAACCGGCAATTCCGCTTTCCGGGTCATTAGCGGTATCTTGTATCCACTTAAAGGTAAGTGTCGCTCCACCCCAGTCACCGCGGTCAGTAGGTGGTGAAGGCATTCCGGTAGGTGAAGTGGTATCAACCGTAATTCCATCACTCCAATCCGAATATTCCGAATAAAGTGGTGATTCAGTATAACCATTTTTTGCCTTGACTCTTGCGGAATAGGTCTTTCCGTGCAGACAATCAGTAATATTGTAACTGGTCGCAGTACCGACATCACTGGAAAACTTAACCACATATCCACTATCCCCTACCTCTTTAATTTCCAGCCAGTATCCAACGATTCCGCTTTCCGGGTCATCCGCTGTCCCTCTACCCCAGTAAAAAGTAATTGTCGTCGTTGAAGTATATATTCCTTCATCAGTAGGTGTAGAAGGTTTACCAGTCGGTGCAGTTAAATCTTTCCACCATTCAATTTCTTGCCTTTCAATTGGGGTATAGGTAATTTTGCCTTTATTAAAATCATCATAGAAATCGTATATTTTTTTATCAATTTTTGCAGTCTCGGTTGTTCCCCACCAGTTGTAAGGAAGAGAAATATCAGAGTTAGCATCACGATAAAAATCAGTAGTATTCCCATATAAATTATTTTTAGTTATTCTCGGGTTCATTGAGGTCTGAATACCAATTCCATTTCCGGTAACGGTATTACTGGAGATATTAGAATTAGCCGATTGGATGCCCACTCCATTAGCATAGATACGGTTCCTGCTTACTTCTTCTATACCGGCGGTATGTAAACCAATTCTCGTATTTGAAGAAATAGTATTATTAAAAATATTTATTTTAGCGTTAAATACCGAATCCACATTAAGACCATCCCCACTTGACCACCATCCGCTCCGGTTATTATTAGAAATTGTATTATTACTGATGATTAGTATTTCTTCACCATACCAAGAGTAGTAACCATATACATATATTCCTCCGAAGTTATTTCTAATTACATTACTATCAATTTTTGCTGCACTGTTTTGAGCATTAATTCCATAATTATCATTTTGTTCAATTATATTTTCCGAAATCGTTGTTGCTGAACTGGTGTAATAACAATAAATTCCGTAGTTGCTGTTATTGGAGATTAGGTTATTGCTGATTTCCTTAGGTGAAGCTCGGTAGTCCAAATAGATTCCGTATTGGGCATATTTTATTTCACAATAACTAATCGTAGAATTTGTATCCGAACCTTCGGTAAACTTGATATATTGCCAACTACCAGCAGATTTTGTCTTTTTTGCTGAAGTAAAAATTATGGGTTTATCCGAAATTCCGACTGCCTGTATTCCCCCATCAATCCGAATATAGGCATCAGTGCTCACCTGCACATTTACACCCGGCTGAATAGTTAGGATCTTCCCGCTTTCAATAACTAAGTTACCAATAACCTTGTAGGGACTACCAGAAACTGTCCATGTAGTATCCGTGGAAATTAGTCCAGTGACAATTGTTCCCGGTGGTGCTTGAGTTACATCCGGTGCATCTTTTGCACTTGTTGGTGAACCACTTGCTGATGAACCCCAGACATCGTAGGCTTCAAAAAAGTAAGTATAGGTAGTAGAGGCAGTAAGTGAGGTAGTATAAGAATAAATTACTCCGCTTGTATAATCGCTCGTGCTACCAGCAAGACCCATTGTAAACGGACTACCGGAGATTTCACTCGCATCTTTTAAAATATGCACTTTCGGATAACCCGACTGCGGTTCATCACCGTCAAGGTCAGTATATTTTACCCGATAAACAAAGTCAGTTTCACTATCCCCGGTCTCGGGATGTAATCCATCAGCAGTATAATTCGTCTCCCCGGTCCAAGATAAAGTCGGTGCATTATTTATCCACCACTGCACCTCACTGGTTTCAACTGGTGCGTAAATGACTTTCCCTTTGTCATAATTCGGGTCATAATAATCATAGATTTTGGTATTGATGTTTGTGGTTACTGTCGTTCCCCACCAATTGTAAGGAAGAGAAATATCGGAAGTAGTATTATTATAGAAATCATATTCCGTATTCCCGTAGAAATTGTTCTTGTTTCCTAACTGCGGGATATAATCACTTTGGATACCTCGGGTATTGCCAGTAATCGTATTTTTCGTAATGGTTACATAATTACCGTTAATTTGGATACCATAGCCATTACCGGTAATCTGGTTCCGATTGACTTCCGCATTTTGTAGATAAAGACCGGCAGTAGTGTGCGAAGAAATAGTATTACTGTAGATTTTTGTATTGCCGCTATAGGATTGATAAATACCGTAATTAGCATTACGAGTAACGGTATTATTTGAAATTAAAAGTGGAGTAGATGTCCAACCGTAGAGATAAATTCCATAAGAAGTATTATTCTGAATAGTGTTCCCGGAAATTGTCCCCCCAAGATAACCTGAAGAGTAAAAATAAATTCCATAACCATTATTCCCTTCTACCGTATTGTTAGAAACAGTTACTTCTCCATTGGGAGAATAGATATAAATCCCACCATCAGAATTATACCGTACCGTATTCCCGGAAATTGTTCCACCAGTACCGTAACTAAAGTAAATTCCGTAACTGCCATTATTTTCTATTTTGTTCCCGGAAATCATACCGCCGGTTCCATTGTTAGCATAAATTCCGTAACTGTTATTATTTTTAATGATATTATTAGAAATTGTTGTCCCGGCACCTGAATTATTAAGGTAGATACCGTAAGCATAACTATAGCCACCGCCACTATCGGAAATAATATTATTACTAATTTCTTTTGGTGAGGCGTAATTCAGGTAAAGTCCATACTGGGCGTATTTAATTTCACAGTAACTGACAATTGAATTTGCCGTATCACAACCGGCGGAAAATTCAATATACTGCCAATCACCTTTAGCCGGTGAGGTCTTATCCGAAGTAAAAATTATATGTTTATCTGCGCTTCCTTGGGCTTTCAATGCACCTTTAATTCTTAAAAAAGTGCCAGTAGAAAATTTTACTACTACCCCCGGTTCAATGGTCAAAGTTGCTCCGGTATCAAAAACGACCGCCCCTTTAATTAGATAAGGGCTACCCGCAAGAGTCCAGGTAATATTCTCACTATATATCCCTTGAACCTGTCCTGCGGCAACAAGTGATAAGTTCGCAGTAGTGGTAGAATTTTCTATCACCGTTATGGTACTTCCCGAAATACCATATCCGCTGATTGTTGCCCGCACTTTATATGTGCCGGTGGGAACAAACATAGTGTAATCTCCACTCGTATTCGTCGTCGTTGACACAATAACCCTATAACCTGCTAACGTTTCAACTAATGCCCCACTTATTCCCGTCCCATCCGCCGCTTTACTCACTTTCCCGATAATCCAACCGGCGGGGTAACTTTTAAACTTCTGAATTCGGTGATTAGAGTAATCCGCAACATAGACATTACCGCCGGCATCTACCGCTATACCAAAAGGAGAAGAGAACTGTCCGTCACCCGAACCAGAACCTCCCCACTTAGTAAGGAATGTTCCACCGGAAGTAAATTTCTGGATTCGGTGATTATAGGTGTCCGCAATATAAACACTACCGTCTACATCTACCGCTATACCATAAGGATAGTTAAAATTTCCATTACCTGAACCATAACTTCCCCACTTGGTTATGAATGTGCCTGTAGAGGTAAACTTCTGAACCCGGTGGTTATAGGAATCCGCAACATAGACATTACCGCCGGCATCCACCGATATACCCCAAGGAGAGTACAACTGTCCATTACCCGAACCGTAACTTCCCCATTTAGTAATGAATGTCCCGGTAGAACTAAACTTCTGAATTCGGTTATTATAAGTATCCGCAACATAAACATTACCCGACCCATCTACCGCTACACCTTCGGGAGAAGAAAATTGCCCATCACCAGAACCCGAACTTCCCCATTTAGTAAGAAAAGTGCCCTCAGAAGTAAACTTCTGAATCCGGTAATTATCTCTATCTGCTACATAGACATTACCCAAACTATCTACCGCTACATCCCAAGGATAATAAAATTGTCCATCTCCTAAACCATAACTTCCCCATTTAGTAAGAAAAGTGCCATCGGAAGTAAACTTCTGTATCTGGTGATTAGGGTACTCGGCAACATAAACATTACCGGAAGCATCTATTGTTACACCAGAAGGATATCCGGTTCCCCATTTGCTTTCAAAAAGGTATATCTCTGCTCCGATAGCCGAAAGGGTCAAATCTACGGTCGTCGTCTGCCCAGCACTAACCACATAACCACTAACCACTTTGGTCACATACCCACTTGCGCTTGCCCGGACACTATAAGTCCCAGTTGATAAGTTGGTAAGTTGATAAGTCCCATCTGTTGCCGTTGTCGTAGACGCAATAACACTATAACCCAATAACGCTTCAACAGTTGCCCCGCTTATCGCTGTCACTCCATCCGATTTGGTCACTTTCCCAGCAATTGTCCCAGTTTGGATTCCTGCCTCCGCTTGAATTTCTGCCTGTGTAAGTGCTCGGTTGTAGATTCGGACTTCGTCAATAATGCCGTTGAAGTAGTAACTTTGTGATACAAGCCCCTCAAACCACATTTTCGCCACCCCAATAATAGAATAGGCATAGCTGGAAGTTCTACCACGATACTGCCAAGTAAGTTTATCTATCCATTGTCCATTCAAATACAAATTAATATTTTCATTACCTTCTGCCGTAACGACCACATTATACCAGACACCTGTCAGAAAATTAGCTAATGAATATGAATATGAATATTGAGATTGTTCATATCCATTTCTATCTTCCCAAACCTCGGGTGTTAAATTATCACTATGCATACATAAAATTATATCATTAGTTTGTACAATCTGCTGTGAATGGGGAGTAACGGTGTCTAATTTAAACCATCCTGAATAAGAAAAGTTCATATTGCCCCCAATAGATGAAAGTTCAACATAATCGTCTACCCCATCAAAATTTAGTGCACCGTTAACTTGTCCTGCAGTCCAACTTGAACCATAAATTGTTCCTTTATTCCCCTGACCAGAATAATCAAAAGCAACGATTCCCTTTCCTTCATCAAATTTCCAGTAACCGACAAGACCTGTAGGGGCAGTAGTTAGTGAATAGTTGTTAGTGATTAGTGAACCAGATTCAACTACTACACCGGTTGATAACTTAGAGTAATAGCCAACCGAAGAAACAAACACATCATAAGTCCCCGTAGCAATAGTCATTGAATAATTTCCACTTGTATCCGTTGTCATTGATGACACAATAACGCTATCACGCAATAACTCAACTAACGCTCCCTGTATTGCAGTCGAACCGTCGGATTTGGTAACTTTACCTGAGATAGTTCCTGTGATGATTGTCGGACTGAACCTCAAAACACGGGCATTGCCAGAATCTGCTACCCAAAAATTACCGGAAGTATCAAAACTAAGACCCCCAGGCAAATTCATTCCCGATTGAGTGGTAGTAGCTATTCTTGTCGTAAAATCAGATTGTCCCAAAACTAAAGAAGCATTCATACCATTTGTAAATGGAGGGGTAAATCTCAAGACACGGTTATTGTCATAATCCGATACCCAAAGATTACCCGAAGAGTCAAATGTAAGTTCTGTGGGGCGAGCGAACCCAGATTGGCTCGTAGTAGCAATCTTTGTTGTAAAATCTGGCTGACCTAAAACTAAAGAAGCATCCATACCGTTTGTAAATGGGGGAGTGAATTTTAAGAGACGATTATTCCAACCGTCCCCCACCCAGAGGTTACCCGAAGAGTCAAATGTAATAGCCCCACCTCCAATGAGGTACATCCCAGACTGAGTTGTTGCAGACGTGTCTGTTGTGAAGTCGGGTTGTCCCAAGACTAAAGAGGCATTCATGCCGTTTGTAAATGGGGGAGTGAATTTTAAGACACGATTATTAGCCAGGTCGGCTACCCAGAGGTTGCCAAAAGAGTCGAAGGCAACATCGAGAGGAGCCCGCAATCCAGACTGGGTTGTAGCATAGTCACGTGTTGTGAAATCAGGTTGGCCTATCACCAATGAGGCATTCATACCATTTGTAAATGGAGGACTAAACCTTAAAACACGGTTGTTCTGGTCATACACTTGGTAATCTACTACCCAAAGATTACCAAAAGAGTCAAATGCAAGCCCCGCGGCACCACGCACGCCGGACTGGGTTGTGGTAGCAATACTTGTCGTAAAGTCAAGTTGACCTATTACCAGAGAGGCATTCATACCATTTGTAAATGGAAAACTAAACATTAGGATGCGCCTGCCTCCGATGTCCGTTACCCAGAGATTGTCTGAGGAATCAAATGCAACATCCGCGGCCCAACCCAACCCAAACTTAGTTATCGTAGCTACCGTTGTCGTAAAGTTAGCTTGGCCTATTACCAAAGAGGCATTCTGCCCATTTGTAAAATCAGCCTGTAAGGGATTCCCTAAAAATAAAAACGTACAGACGATAAATAAAAGAACAAAAAAACATTTCATCCAGCAATTACAGAACCAAAAAAATTTCTTCACTATTTGGGGGCGTGTCTTGACATTTGACATTTTATTTTTTCTTTCAATCCTAAAGGATTGAGTTACTCACAACCCTGAAGGATTGAGTTACTCAAAAAGAAAACTAACTTTTTCATTTTTGTTTGGAACATTTTTTATGCCGTCTTTAAACTCAATTCTCCACTCACCGGTAATACTTTAGGGTGTCTCATTTTTTTGAATCTCGTAGTTAGATTCAAAATGGTTAGTCCGATTACTTTATTACTTTCAGGGTCAATACGAATCAATATATCATCGCCTGCTTCTTTACTTATTGCTTTCCGTTTTTCTCCGAGAGTTACATAAAGAATATCTGCTTCACGGTCAAAGAAAAAACTCATCCTTTTCGCCATCTTATCCTGCCTCCTTTTATTTTATCAGTAATATAACAAGTCAAAATAAGATTTTTCTCGTTATATTTTACTACAACTACCAGATATTTTCCAGCAAAAATATCTTCGTAAAATTTATAAAAGAGAAATATTTGTTTATCATAAACACTTCCCTTGATTAAATCCGGTGATTTTATTACTTCGCTTAACCGGACAAGATACTGAACAACTTCCGCGTGTTCTTCAACAATATGCTTTTCTCTTTCTTCTACGAGAAAAACTCTCCTTCCAAAGAAATCAACGAATTCAAGCAAAGAGAAAACCTCTTAACACTTTTAAATTTATTTTTCAATTACATTCTTTCGTCACCGGAATAACCCGCAGTGCCAGTTCCAGCAACGTTAGTAATTATGTCTGCTGCATAAAGACCGGAGGCAAACAGAGAAAAGGTTAAGCAAAAGAAAAGTATGAAGTATGAGTTATGAATTATGAATGATGAATGATGAATTATGAATCGGGTAAACTTTTTCATTTATCTAAAAGAAAAACAATTCAATGTATTTGACTTTTTTATATTTTCCCTTGACGAAATTTATCTTGAATTCTAATAATATTTCCAGGATAATTCTTCCTTAAAAGATTTCCCAGATATAACCAAGTAAGTCGTTTTTCAATCGGTTTTGATTGATAATCTTTAATTCTCTCAGGACTTAAATAATAACTGAAGCCACCGAGTTTACGCTTTTTCATTTTTTTTCACTATTTTTAAGTATTTTATATCTACATCGTCTTGTTTTCTACCCGTTTTCTGTTTCATTTCAATAAGGTCATTTATAGATATCGTTGGGATTGGAATACTTCCAGTCATTATGTACTGAATATTCTTTGCTGCTTTTTCATAATCAATTGGGCTATCTATTATTATATCAATTTCTGACATTGCCCATTCAGGATTAACTAAATTAAATGCTTTCATATTTTTATTTTTTATCCATTCTTCTCTTTTATCTTTTCTGGCAAAATCCGTTATTCTCACCGGTACTTTCGGTTTAAATCCCCATTTTTTGAGAAGTTTAAGAAATTTAATTAAATTTTTGTTTTCTAAATCAAGGAGCAAGTCAATATCATAAGTCATCCTTGGAATTCCATAGAGGTTAACCGCTAAACCACCGACGACTATGTATTTAATTCCTTTCTTATTAAATTCCCTGAAGATACCAAGATAATCAAGCATTAATTCTTTATTATATTTATTTATCTTTTTATTGCTTCAAGGTCGTATTGACCGACACTAATGATACTAATTTTCTGGTCTTTAAGTTGTTCCAGTCGCCGAGCAATATCCTGAGCATTACCTCTTCTCAAGGTCATCTCTACCATCGCTAAATCGCCGGAATAATTTCTTACCCGTGAATCTTTAACTTCGATAAACGAGCGGACGATCCGGTTCAAGTTGTTTAATTGGTTAAGGTCAGGAATACCGGAAATTTTCAGGATTACCGTAGTTTGTTTTTGTAAAGTTTCGTAAAGATTTTTGGCAAAATTGGTACCGAATTTTTCGGCAACTCTTTTTAAGGACGCTTTTGCCGCTGCTTCGTTAGTAATATCCACACCGCCGCTGACATCGTCAACTGCTGAAACTACTTCCCGGGTATTAGGTTTAATTGCTTTTACTGAGAGTGTTGCCCGGTAGGAAATCATACCCCCTAAATCTTTATCGGTCACGAAACGGCTTACTGCGTTTCCCAAAATTAGAATATCGGCATTAACTTTTTCGGTGGTTTTTTCTGCTTCCTGCTGGTCATTAAAAATTTTGCGTGGTTTTTCGTCGCTAATCCGAAATCCGGCAGAAAGAAAATTTTGCATCAGTTGCGATTCAACAATTGATACTTCTACCGGTTTATCTTCAATTTTTTCATCAATCCAGAAAGCAACGAAAGGTGCAGGTTTTGGCTCAAGATTCATCTCGTTAATTTTTTTCGCTAAATCTTCCTTTCGCACTGCAGCTTTGATTCTGGTTTTATAAAAATCACCTTCCCGCCATTCTTTAATCACCGCATATTTTTCAATATACCCCTGGGTTTGTCCAAGAATATTTTCTTCAAGTAAGGTTGCTTTGGAGACCAAAGTTTCACCGGAAACATAAACACCGACCACCATACCCAAAGCTGAACGTTGTGCCTCGGAAAGAGCAGTATTTTTTGCTCCAACCAGGTCGTCTTTAATAATCGGCGCTTGCCCTTCAGCTTCCACCAGTTCCGCTCCCGGGGTAGGTTTAATCGCTACTTTACCGGTAGCACAACCAATAAGAAAAGTGTAAAGTGTAAAGTGCAAGGTGTAAAGTAAAAACTTTCTCATTTCTTTTTTTCCTTTTTCTTATCTAGAGTAAAAAGTTCGACTATCCGGCATTATTGGAACGGACAGACCTTTCACGCTCACCTTCTAAAGAGTTTCGGGGTTCCTCTCTGAACGACATCAGAGTTTTTGACGCAGTTTGATTCTAGTCAAAAAATCATAGAGTGAAGAGAGGGTTCCCGAAACTTTTCTCCTCTATTTTATCATCTTCAGTCCCATTGCTTTTAATCGGTTTTTCGGCAGACGTAAAGTCACCAAACATCCGTCATCAGCAGTCCATTCGGTCTTGATAATTTCCGCACCTTTAATTTCGGCGTCAACCTTACTGGATAAAAACGAATCGGTTTCCATTGCTTTCTCTACGGTAATACCACCTTCAAGTTTTACTCCTTTAATTACGGTAAGCATTTCATACTGTGCTTGCACGATTGCCGCATTTCTTGAAGTTGCCATCTTTTGTGTCTTATTTTCAATCGCCGGGTCAGCCGCACCAATACCGATTGCAGTAATATAATCCTCACCTACTGCTTCGGTACTAATGGTGCGTTTGATTTCACCACCTTTGATAAATTCCGACTTTGCCGCACAGCCGATAAGAAAAGTAAACAATAATAGAGTTGATAAGTTGATAAGTTGATAAGTCAACTTTTTCATTTTTATTTCACCCCCTCTTCTTTTTACTTTTTTGTAAAGGTATAGTTTTTAAACATTGAATAATTATTTTTTTTGCTAAATTTGCTGAAGTTTCACTACCAGATAAAGAACCAGAAGCAATCCAAACAACTATCCCAGTTTCTACATCAACCATTTTAATGGTTAGACTTACTTCATATTTCAAAGTTTCACCACCGGGGATGAAAATTCTGGTTAATTCTTTCATCGGACCCATTGGCCAAGGAAGATTGATTTCTGCTCCTCCCTGATAAACTTTTTCCCGGTGATAAGTACCTACGGTTCCGGTAACGATTGCTTTTACTCCTAAAATATTACCAACTTGGGTAGCGGTTTGCGGGTCAAGTACACCGCTTAAACCAAGTTTTTGTTCCTGGAGGAGAAATTCTACCTGATTCCTTTCCAGGATATTATATCCTTTCTTCAGCATTTCCAAACCAGCAATGTCGGCAATTTCTTTACCTGAACCCGCAGCATTCGGAGCATCAGTAAACCCCATTACCGCTATCCTCTCGTATTTACTGAAATCAATTTCCGGTTTAAGATAACTGTCAGTAATCACTTCAGGAGCAGTAGCACAACCGATTAAGACAGTAAAGAGTAGAGAGTAGAAAGTAGANNGTCCTTTGTTCCAGCCACAACATTCTTCTTTGACGGATTTCATCCCTTCTTTTCCGATTTTCCGCAACTCGTTCGTGGAAAGCTTTTATTTTTTCTTCACGGTATTTGAGAAACTTTTCGGTTAGATTACGTGGTGCAAGCGGTTCTTTGCCCGGTTTAACTACGGTTTCTTTCTCTTGAGGAATAAGGAATTCCTTCTCTGGCGCAACTTTTTCATTTCTTACACTTACTGCACCACCAAAAACTGCTAATTCAACGGTTTCATCTTGAGAAATATCAAAAACAAATTCAGTCCCCCGAACTGCCGCAACTACTCCTCCCGGTCCCTGGATTTCAAATTTTGATTTCGGATGAACAAATTTTTCCAGATTAGTAGCAACTCTTCCGTTATTCGCTTTTATTATTAATTTCTTTAGTTGCGTTTTTTCTTCAAAAGTAGATTCACTTATACTTACAAAACTTTCCGGTTCAAGACGAATGATTGTCCCTTCATCAAAAGTAATTTCTGCTTCCGATTTTGCTCCGCTTCGGATTTGGTCAGAAAGCGAAACCGGCATATTCTCTTCAGCGTTAGTCCATTCCGAAGAATTAGCTTTTCTAATTTTTATCTGCCCGATAACCCGGGTAAAAGAACCTTCTAATCCAGATGCAAAACAAGTATTAACTACAAACGATAAATTATGAATTACAATCAAGGAAAATATTAAAACAAAAAACAATAATTTTTTCATTATTAATTATTTGTAGACCGTAGATGAATTATAGAAAAAGTATCTACCAAGTGTCAATGAATTTCTTTTGTAATTTTTATCACATCTACAGGAAAAGAGGGTCAATAATTCCTACTTCACGGAAACCTTTGTTTCTTAAAAGACAAGAATCGCATTTCCCGCAAGGATTCACCCTGAAGGGTTCAGTCCTGAAGGGTTCTCCGCCTGCGTAACAGGACCAGGTTAAGGCAAATGGCACTTTCAATTTCATGCCTAATTTGACAATTTCTGCTTTAGTTTTTCTAATTAGCGGTGTATAAATTTTTATTTCTTTTTTTTCTTGACCAATTTTTGTGCCCTTCTTTGCCACTTCACGGAAAGCAGTATAATATTCCGGCCGGCAGTCAGGGTAACCACTGTAATCAAGCGCATTAGCACCGATAAAGATTGCTTCCGCCTTAATTACTTCCGCATAAGATAAAGCAAAACTTAAAAAAATTGTATTTCTTGCCGGCACATAGGTGGAAGGTATGTTCTTACCAATTTCTTCAGCATTTTTTTGCTGTGGTAAATTAGTTTTTTTATCCAGAAGTGTACTTCCACCCCAGGGAAGAGTGAATTTGAGCAGATGATATTTACAATTTATTTTTTTAGCAATTTTTATTGCTGAAGATATTTCCCGCCGGTGTCTTTGTCCGTAATCAAAAATTAAACAATATGGCTGGTAACCTTTGTTTTTTGCCCAATAAAGCGTAACCGTGGAATCCAATCCACCAGAAAGTAAAACTACTGCCTTTTTCATCTTATTTATTTTTTTGCCATTAGCCTTCAGCCTTTAGCTGACTAACCAGCAAACTAGTTAATTCTATACTTAAGCCATTAGCCCTCAATCATTAGCGATAAAACCCAATAACGCAATAACCCGCTTCGCCTGCGAAGCGAGGCGAGCCCAATTTCTGCCATTAGCCATCAGCCCTTGGCCCTAAAACTCAATAACCCAATTACCCAATAGCCCAATTACCCGTTATACATTACTTTCTTGGATGAAATTTACGATGTAAATCTTTTAAATGTTCCCGTTCAAGATGAGTATATATCTGGGTAGTAGAAATATCGCTATGTCCGAGCATTTCCTGTATTGCTCTTAAATCGGCACCTCTTTCTAAAAGATGGGTTGCAAAAGAATGCCTTAAAGTATGTGGACTTATTTTTTTCAATAATCCAGCTTTTTTTGCGTATTTTTTTACCATTTTCCAGAAACCTACCCGGGAGAATCTTCTTCCCAGTTTGTCAAGAAATAAAATGTTCTCGCTATCTTTAGATATCTGCTTTTTACTTCTTTCTTCCAGATATTTTCGGATATATCCAACCGCATAATGTCCAAGCGGAACAATTCTTTCTTTGCCACCTTTACCTACACAACGCAAATAGTTAAGGTCAAGGTTTACATTTCCCAAGTCTAAATTTATCAACTCGGAGACGCGTAATCCGCAGGCATACAGCAGTTCCAGCATTGCCCGGTCACGTAAACCGTAAAATTTGTTCAAGTCCGGCTGAGTAAGTAATTTTTCTACTTCCTCGGTTTTTAGTACTGCCGGTAAACGACGCACTAGTTTCGGTGAAGTTAGATATACAGTAGGGTCATTCTTGGTATGACCTTCTACATAAAGATAACGATGAAATAGTTTTATTGACTCAAGATAACGGAATAAAGATGACGGTTTAATACCTTTTTCTTTTCTTGACCAGAGATAATCAGTAATTTGTTGATGCTCAATATTGAGCGGGTCGATTTTGTTCTTTTCTAAATAGTCAAAATAGAAGCGCAAATCTCTTTGGTATGCTTCCTGTGTATTTTTCGCTAATCCTTTTTCTAAAGAAATATAATTAATAAATTCGTTAAGCAGTTTTTCTAATTCCATAAGTCTCCGCTGAGACCGCCGAAATTTCGCAGAGTTCGCTGAAGAATTTCTCTGCGTAATCTGTGTTGGTTTTTATCTGCGGACATCTGCGTTTAAAGGAAGGGATTGTGTTTTTTCTCTTCACCGATAGTGCATTCCGGACCGTGTCCGGGATAGAAGACAGTTTGTTCCGGTAAAATTAAAAGTTTTTCTTTTAAGGAAACAAATAATTTTTTTTCGTCACCCCCGGGTAAATCCGACCGACCAACCGCTTCGCAGAACAAAGTATCGCCGGTAAAGACAAAACCATCATCTATTTGCGCACCGCTCTGGTCCACTTGCAGCAGAGAAACACTACCTTCGCTGTGTCCGGGAGTATACAAGACTTTAAGAAAATAATTGCCGATATTAATCATTTGATTATCTTCAAGGTAAGCGTCAGGACTGGCAGAAGAGAAAAAATCAAACCAAGGAAGGTCTAATTTATGAATAAGAAGTTTTGCCTGAGTAAATTCTTTTAGTTCGCTACAGGCACCGACATGGTCACCGTGCCCGTGAGTATTTACTATCCATTTAATCTGCAATTTTAAATCTTTAATTTGTTCAATTATTTTCTCACTATCAGCACCGGGGTCAATCACTATACCTTCTTTACTTTTTTCATCATAGAAAAGATAACAATTGGTCTCCAGTGCACCAACAACAATTTTTTTTATCATCCATTAATTACGGATATAAACGGATTTTTAGCGGATTCAGACGGATTTAGAATTTTACTCCGTGACTCAAAGAGATTTTATCTGTTTACGTCTGCAATAATCCGTTTGAATCAAGAATATATTAGGTAGAGAGGTATTTCTTACGGATAGTTTGTTCAATCTCGTTAGCTACTTCCGGATGTTCTTTGAGATAAGTTTTAGCGTTATCCCGTCCCTGTCCGAGCCGTGTCCCTTGGTAAATCAACCAGGTGCCACTTTTTTCAATCAATCCTTCATTTACACCAGTATCAATCAGACAACCTTCACGGGAGATACCTTCCGCCCAAGTAAGGTCAAACTCGGCCTGACGGAATGGCGGGGCAACTTTATTTTTTACCACTTTTACTCTTACTCGTGCACCGATAATTTCATCACCGCGTTTGATACTTTCCAACCGCCGGATATCCAGCCGCAAGGAAGAATAAAATTTCAGGGCTAAACCACCTGGTGTTGTTTCCGGGCTGCCGAACATTACCCCGATTTTCTGACGCATCTGGTTAATGAAAACAATTGTTGTTTTTGATTTGGATATTGTTGCCGTAAGTTTGCGTAATGCTTGCGACATTAACCTCGCCTGCAAACCAATTTGTGCTTCACCCATTTCACCTTCAATTTCCGCACGGGGAACAAGTGCTGCCACCGAATCAACCACGATACAGTCAACCGCACCGCTGCGAGTTAATGTCTCGGCAATTTCTAACGCCTGTTCACCGGAATCCGGTTGAGAAATAAGTAAATTCTCTACATCTACACCTAACTTCCGGGCAAATTCCGGGTCTAAAGCATGCTCGGCATCAATAAATGCGGCAACACCACCTTGTCTTTGAGCATTAGCCACAATATATAGAGAAAGCATCGTTTTCCCGGACGATTCCGGACCGAAAATTTCCAATACTCTTCCCCGAGGTATACCACCAACACCAGTAGCGATATCTAAAGGCAAAATACCGGTAGGAATAATCTCCACCGATATTTTTGCTACCTTTTCACCAAGTTTCATAATTGCTTCTTTACCAAAATTCTTTTCAATCTGAGTAATTGCTGCTTCTAACGCTTTGGTCTTCTCATCCCGTATACTTTCTTTACGGGATTCCTCTTTTACCATTGGTTTAGTCCTCCTTCTTTAAATTGTAATTGTGGGCGATATGGTGCGACATCAATTCTTAATTTGAACTATTAGAACGTCGCAAAACCGGTTGTTATATAAAATGAGGTACGGTTTTTCTTAATTATGCAAAATTAGCGACAGGAATAGAGCGCTTTGCGGCAAAACTTTTTTTGTGGAGCTTAATGCGCTCAATTTCATGGAGCGTTTCAGCTTCAAGATAACTCTCTCCACAGTGAGAACAAGTTACCACCGGAACATTTTCTATGACTAAAATGTCTTTACCCTTGCCATAGGTTCTGGCAACCCGCCGCATACGTGCACCCTCTTTACCACAAATTTCACATATCATCTGATTTACTCCTCCCATAGAAATATTATGGCATATAGACGGTAATAATAACCAATTTACCTGTTGGACTTATTTTTGCAATTGTTGATGCTCAATAATTTCTTGTTTATATATATAATCCTCCAAACCGCCGTTTCGCCTAACGTGTGCAGTAGCAACGCAGTGCTTTTGCGAACTATCAAACGACAAATTTCTCGTGAGCAAAAGCATTGAGCGACCACAATGATTTCTCTTTACCATAAAGGGAGCGTCGTTGCTACTGCTGTTATGCGTTCGTTGCGTTGCGAGATTCATGTCAATTTGGTATTCAAAGCCGATTCTTAAATGCTTCTTTGGTTTCCTCAGATGTGGGACCAGTAGATGTGAGCTCCGATATTTCTTTATCGGACGCGAAGAAAAACGTTTTGAACGATGTCACACCAATTAACAGAAACAGTCCACTAAGAAGATATCCCCACCATGAGGCGAAGTACAGAATAAAGAAGAATGCTAACGCGACGGAGAGCAATCCCCAAACAAGTGGAACTGCTCTTCGTCTGCTCGGTGGGAGATATGCATCATATCCAACAATTGTGTCGGCACCGAACACTTTGAGAGGATCTACAACGAGATCAGTGTTGCACGCTGGGCAGAGGAAGTGCATGAAACCAGTAGACGAATCCTTTCCAAGGTTCTTGAAGATTTGATTCTCAGGAAATGATCCAACAGTATCGTGCGCTTCGATTTTGCCATTGAATCCACAAGCAGTGCAGCGAATATTACGAGTAATATTCATTTTTGTCCAATCGATTTGTACTTAATAGCAACGCAATGACACACAACTTGTTCATAGACGAACTGGTTCGTTTACCCCGTTAGATAGCAAGCATCTAACGGGGTTTATACTCCCAAAATGGGAGGATACACGGAATCACTTGAATTATACTCCGCTACAAAATCTTTGTCAAACTTGTTTAGGTCAAGTGTTGAGGAGAGTATTTTATTGGCGTCCAAGAGAAGCCGACATCTATCATTCAAACGGTTTTTGCGGAATACTGCTCGGGGTAACGATACCGCCGGAAATTATCAGTTTCATTGCATCGTCAACCGACATTTCCAGCTGGATAATCTCGTTTTTCGGGACAAGCACTAAAAATCCTGTGGTCGGGTTGGGAGTCGTCGGCATAAAAACACTTACGACTTCTTCTTTCGTTTTTTCCTGAACTTCACCCATTGCTTCCGCGGTCATAAACGCTACGGAATAGACCCCCTTCCTTGGCCATTCAATGAGAACGACCCTACGAAAAGCGGATTTATCCGTAGAAAAAAACCGCATTAGTTTCTTTGTTGCATCGTAAATACCGCTCGCCAGGGGAATCTTAAGAAGCAACTTTTCTGCTATCTGAAAAAGTTTTTTGCCGATGAAATTTGAGGCAAGAATTCCGATAAACCAGATTAGCAAAAGTGTAATAATCGCACTGACAACTATTACGACGAAACCAGGAATAGGTAAAGGAACAAACAGCTCAAAAATTTTTGTGAGCAAAGGAGTAAAAAACCTGCCGACTAGCTTAAAAATAAGCCAAACAATATAAACGGTAAGAAAAAAAGGAAGAACTACGGCAAGACCTAAAAGAAAATTTTTTTTCATCTGGCTCATTCAATTATACTCCGCTACAAAATCTTTGTCAAACGGAAGAACTGCAAGATTAAATTAGTAAATAACCCGGCAAAAAGGTCGTCAAGGATTACTCCCCAACCGCCGGGTAAACTCTGCAATTTGCGAATTAGAGAAAACTTCAAAATATCAAAAAAACGGAAAAGTAAAAATGCAAGAAAAATAAATTTCGCAGTAGCGGGTAAAAAAAGTATCGCCACAAAAAAACCAACCATTTCGTCAATCACAATCCGTCGGTCATCTTTATTCCCAAAAAGTTTTTCCCCTTTACCGGCAAGATATACACCAAAGAAAAAAGAAAAAAATATAAAAATCAGATAAAAAGATAAGTTTTTTGGCAGGAGTAAATAAATCCCCAAGGCAAGTAAAGTCGCGGCGGTGCCCGGAGCAAAAGGCAGGTAGCCAACAAAAAAACCAGTAGCAAAAAATTTAATCAAGAAGTTCAAAAATATGCCTCATTTACATTGATTACGGTGATTCGTCGCCGGTAGATTAATCGCTGTAATCGCCTTTCGTAATCGCTGAAATCAAGTTTCACTTTTGTGAAACTATTTAGATTATCCGACTAATAACTCGCGATTTTTACGAATATAACCGATTCCGGAGATAAGTGTCAAAATTGTAGTAATGAACATCAACACGAAAGGCGCTAAATGAAGTATCCAGCCGAGGTCACCACGCCAGTCGGAAAATCTTTTCAGTTCACCAACTTTAATCCCCCAAAACTTATGTACCGCTGAGTTAACTATAAGAATAACTAAAATTGTAATAATTGCGACTATCTGGGAAGTTGTCTTGAATTTACCCGCTTTCTCGGCGGCAAGAATTTTATTTTTTGCTGCTCCTAAAGTCCGTAAACCGGTAATCATAAATTCTCTACTGATAATCAAAACAACCATCCAACCGGGAATATACAGTTCTTTCAATTCAACAAAAGAAATTAACGCTGCAGAAATAAGCATTTTATCGGCTAAAGGGTCAAGAAACTTGCCGGAATCAGTCACTATATTCCGTTTGCGAGCAACCATCCCATCCCAAGCATCAGTCAAAGAGGCAAAAATAAAAATAAAGAGAGCGAAAATACGAGTATAAATATTATCCACAAACATAAAAAGCATAAAAAAAGGAATAAGTAAAATACGGAGAAGAGTAAGTTGGTTTGCCGGGTTCAGTTTTAAGCCAAGAAAGTCCATTTTCTTTGTACAGAACACAGATGCAGACAGATTCTTGCGGATTCAAACAGAAGATAATCCATTATCCGTTTGCATCAGTGATAATCTGTCTGAATCGAAATTACATAATTAATCCAAGGAAAGGATATTTACATCTTCCGGTGGATGAAAATGAAAAAATTCATCTTCTATCTTAGTATTAATTTCTATATCTTTTATTTCGGTTACTACGCTTACCGTTTCGGCAGTCAATTCAGTTTTCAGAGGTAAATAAGTATCCGAAGAAATATAAAATTTTATTTTTATTTCTTTTCTCTTTTTTGGTTTAAGCGAGAGAAGAAAAAGATTATTTTCAGTTCCAGAATATTCCAGCTCGTAGTTTTTATCTAGTTTTTTTACTGAATCAACATAATTAAAAATTTCTTCGGGCACAAAACCATACTTACTTAAGGATTCCCATTTTTCTACGATTACTTGTTTATATTTAGGTGTATAAATCCATACCTTTTCCCCGTTTGAAACAACGGTCTGTTCCGGGAAAGGAGTTTTTTCACCAGTGAAAGTTTTCAAATATACTTTGTCCGGTTTCTTATATACTGCCGAACCAGAAATTTGGTATTTTTCTTTAGTCAAAGATATTTCTATCTCTTGAAAGAAATTAAATTTGATATCCGAAATTGTTGTATCTTTCTGGTCAATTTTTTCCAGTAACTCCTCAAGAGTCAATCCTTGTGCCAAAATAGGAATAACCGATAACTGATAACCGATGATTAATAACCAGACGAAAAAAATTTTTTTCATCTTTTAACTTTTAACTCTAAACTATTAACTATTTTTACTTTGCAAGTAATCATTAATCTTTTCAAAATTTATTTTCCACGATTTTGACCCTTCCGGTTTGTAAACGAACCCTTCCCGTTCTAAATATCCAAGCACCAGAGCATACTTATGACCGATTTTATCATCAGCACGGAGAATATCGGAAGAAATCCGTCCTAACTTGAGGGTAAGGCCTAAAGCATAATTGATTAGTTCTTTCATTTCACTATCTTCTTCTTTTCCCAATTCTTTTGTTTGCGCAAAAATATCTTCATATGCTGGCGGTAACTGTTTCTTAATAAATTGCACTACCCGTTCTACTTCTTTCTCGGAAACATAAGCACCGTGTAAACGTATCGGACGACTTGCACCGGTAGGTAAGAATAACATATCTCCTTTACCGAGTAAATCTTCTGCCCCTTGGGTATCCAAAATGACTCTTGAATCTACTTTAGAAAGAACCTGGAAAGCAATCCGTGCCGGTAGGTTTGCTTTAATTACGCCAGTAATTACATCTACCGAAGGTCTTTGGGTAGCTAAAATCAAATGGATTCCTACCGCACGTGCCATCTGGGCTAAACGCATAATCCCATCTTCCACCTCTCGGGGAGCAATCAGCATCAAGTCGGCTAACTCATCAATAATCACAACAATATAAAATTCTTTTGTCTTCTTTTCTTTTTCCATCAATTGATTATAACTTTCAATATTGCGGACAGTAGCTTGGGCAAATTTTTCGTAACGGTGTTCCATAACTTTAACCAGTTTTTCTAACGATTTTGCTGCCTCTTTAGGATTAGTAATTACCGCTACTTCTTCTGCGGGTTTACCCGGGTCGTAGAGATGAGGTATATCATCATAAATCGGTAATTCTAAACGTTTAGGGTCAATAAGTAAAAATTTCACCTCTTCCGGTGTTGCTTTATAAATAATACTGGTAATAATTGAATGAATACAGACACTCTTCCCTGAACCAGTAGCACCGGCAATCAAAAGATGGGGCATCGGAGCAAGGTCAGTGATATATGGTTCACCGGCAGTTGTTTTCCCCAAAGCAAAGGTCAGTTTAGAATCCGCCTTTCTAAATTCTTCCGAGGCGATAATTTCTTTCAAAGCGACAATACTTATTTTCGGGTTAGGAATTTCTATTCCTACCGCCGCTTTATCCGGGACCGGAGCTAAAACACGCACACTGGATGCTTGCATTGCTAAAGCGATATCATCAGAGAGATTCACTATTGACTGAATTTTTACTCCCGGTGCCGGTTGTAAATCATACCGGGTAATTGTCGGTCCAGGATTAATTTCAATTATTTTTGCATCAATATTAAAATCATTTAAAGTTTTCTCTAAAAGTTTGGCTTTTTCTCGTAAATCTTCTTCCCGCAAGTTGGCTTCCATAATTTCCGGTTCGTTAAGCAAATCAAGTGAAGGGAAGATATATTCTTGCTCTTTTTTTTCCACTACCGGCATATGTTTTTTAGCGGTTTTCTCCAGCGGAAGAGGTTCAACTTCTTCTTTTTCCTGAGGAGAAGAAATTACTGCTGGTTTTACCGGCGGGATATCTTTACTGGTTTCAACTGGTGTAACTACCGGTGGTTTAATCGGAGGAACAAGTTTTTTCTCCCGAATAGTTCTTTTTCGCTCTTGTTGCCATTCTTGCCAATCAGTAATAATTTTTTCTTTTAACGAGGTGATCACCTCAGAAATAAATCCAATTAAAGAAAATTTTGTACCTAAGTTGAGAGAAAGAAGAAAAAAAGTAAAAGTAAGTAAAATAGTAACTGTTTTACCAAATAAATCAAGCAATATTCCGGACAAAATTTTGCCGATATAACCACCAAAATTTTGGCTAAAGAAGACGTTACTTAAGAAAAGAGAAAAAGCAAAAATCAGAAGAATTTGACCGAAGAGTTTAGATTTAACTCTTTCTGGATAACGTACAAGAAGTATCCGCACACTCCAAACACCAAAGAAAAGAAGGAAAAGGTATGCTCCTTGACCAAAAACCGTGGTCAAAATATTCCTCAACCAAGGACCAAAAGCACCTGCAGTTGCTGGAAAGAGTAAACAGTAATAAGCAATCAAAGTGGATACTAAAAGCAGTAATCCAACAATCTCATTTTTTCTTTGCTTTTTTTTCATCTTTTTATAAAGGCAAGAATTAATACTGTAAGTCCAAGAAACCAGCAATAATAACTAAAAAACTTCCAGTTATGTTTCAGTAAACTGCGCCATAATAATTTTAAACTAAGTAAACCAAAAAGGAAAGCAAAAAACATACCCGGAAGATAAAGAACCAACTCTCTATTTATCAACGAAAAGTTACTCTCTAATAGTTTAATTACGGTTACACCAAAAATCGCTGGTAGAGATAAAAGGAAAGAAAATTCAGCAGCAAAAGTTGGTGACCAACCAAGAATTATCCCAGTAGAAATTGTTGAACCGGAACGGGAAATACCCGGAAGTAAAGCAATACCCTGCACTAAACCTACAAGAAACGCATTGCGAATATTTTGTTTTTTATTTCTTTCCGGTAAAGATTTCTTTTCCGCAACCCAGAGAAGCAAACCGGTAATCAAAAGAAAAAATGCCGGATAGAAAACAGTATTAAATGCACGCTCAAATATTTTACCGAAAGTGAAACCAATTATCGCCGTAGGGAGAGAGGCAATAAAAATCAATTTTACTGCATTTACACCATCCGGGGTGAATTTAAGTATTTCTTTTATTCTCGCCCAAAAAAAAATTATTGTTACTAAGAAAGTAGAAAAATGTAGTAGTGAATCGAAAAGTAACGGTGGTTCTTTCAGCCGAAAAAAATGTTGAAAAAAAACCAAATGCGCAGAAGAAGAAATTGGTAGGAATTCAGTAATTCCTTGAATTATACCTAAAAATATAGATTGTCCGAGATTCATTATCGTCTTAAAGAAATTTTATAGGTATAGTCAGATTCAAGAAGATTAATTTTATTTTCTCGTGCCAACCAGCCAAGAGCTAAAAAAATTAAACTGTTAGAATAACCGAGACTAAACTTTATCTCGGCTACATTTACTTCTCCATGCTCGTCTAAATAATGCCAAATTTCTCCTGCAATTTTACCGATTAAATCTTCCATCTAAATTAACCTTCTAATCCCGCAATGAAGTTCTACGGGGCTATTAAACTAATCGCGAATATTTCCTGTCCGGCAAGAACTAAATGCCCGTTTTCAACAAATATTTTTTCTATTCGACACCGTGCATCAGCTAAAATTTCATTCATTACTTTCATTGCTTCTATGATACAAATGGTTTGTCCTTTTTCCACAACTTGTCCTGGTTCAACAAAAGATTGTGCTTTCGCTGAAGGAGCACGGTAAAAAATACCGGTCAATGGTGATTTTATTGTCGGTAGAGAAATTTTTTCCTCTTTTTTAGTTGGTAGAGGAGTAATCGGGGCGAGGACTGGTTTTTCTTTCTGGCGTCGTTTCAAACGAATTTTAAACTCTTCTTCTGCCAAGTCAAGTGAAGAAAGCCCCTCCTGACACATAAAGTTATAAACCCGTTTTATTTCTTCCCAATCTTCTGTGTTTTTCTTTTTCATTTATTTTTCTATCTTTTTTAAAGTTGGTAATTCTTTATTTTTCAATTCACGCAATGCTTGTTTACGCGAGAGAACAATTCTCCCTTCCGAATCAATCTCAGTCAATTTTACGATAATCTCATCACCTTCATGCACAATATCTTCAACTTGTGCTACTCTATTTTCATCTAATTGACTAATATGTACCAATCCTTCTTTACCGGGTAAAATTTCTACAAAAGCACCAAATTTTGTTATCCGTAAAGCTTTACCTTTATAAATTTTTCCCACTTCTACATCTGCCGTATAATATTCAACCATCTGTCGGGCAAGTTCTAAAGATTCCGTATCCGCTGCGGTAATTGACACTTTACCCTCGTCCTGAATATCAATTTCTGTCCCCGTTTCTTCAGTAATCTTGCGAATGTTTTTCCCACCCGGACCGATTAGTGCACCAATTTTTTCTTCCGGGATTTGCATTTGTATCATCCGTGGAGCAAAGGTAGAAATCTCTGCCCGCGGTGTCTTAATTACTTCTTCCATCTTCTCTAAGACAAAAAAACGAGCATTTTTTGCTTCTAAGAGCAGATCTTGGACAATATCCAAATTTATTCCTTTTTTATCTTTTACATCCATCTGTAAGACGGTAATTCCTTTGTGTGTCCCGGCAACTTTAAGGTCTAAATCACCGGCATGGTCTTCCAAACCAACAATGTCAGTCAAAATTACATATTTTTCTCCTTCTTTCACCAAACCCATCGCAATACCCGCTACCGCTGAGGAAACCGAAACACCAGCATCAAATAGAGCTAAACTACCACCACATACTGAAGCCATTGAAGAAGAACCGTTAGATTCCAGAATATCCGAAACGATTCTTATAGTATAAGGGAAATTCTCTTCTACGGGGAGTACCACTTCTAAAGCACGCTTGGCAAGCATTCCATGTCCAATTTCTCTACGTCCAGGACCGCGGTTTGGCCGTACTTCGCCAGTGGAGAAAGGTGGAAAATTATAGTGAACCAAGAAACGTTCCTTATACTCACCGGTCAATTCATCCATTACCTGCATATCTTCACTGCTCCCAAGTGTTACCGTAACCAAAGCCTGTGTCTGCCCACGAGTAAAAATTGCTGAACCATGAGTACGCGGAAGAATACCTACCGCGCAATTTATTTCCCTTATCTCATCAGGTTTACGTCCATCGGGACGGATTCCTTGGTTAAGAATCAAATATCTTAACCGTTGATAAAAAACATTTTCAATAATTCTGTTGAGTGTTTTTTCATCAACCTGGGGAATATATTTATCAATAGTTATTTTTTTAGTTTCTTCTAATTTCTTTTCTCTTTCTTTCTTTTCTCTAAACCGTAATGTTTCATCAATTAAAGGGGACAGAAAAGAAACAATTTCCCGGGAGAGATTCTCTTCAATATCTATTTTATTTACTTTTGAAAGTACCAATTTTGGCTTACTGGCAGTAAGAATTTCTTTTTCAAGTTCAATAATTGCTTTGATTTCTCTCTCTGCTACTTTTAATGCTTCACTAATTATTTCTTCCGGTATTTCTTTTGCGCTACCCTCAACCATAATTATACCCTCTTCAGTTCCAGCAACAATAATATCCAAATCTGAATGTTCAAGTTGGGATAAGGTCGGATTAACAATAAATTCATTTTCTAAACGACCGATACGGGTCACACCCAACAATTTACTAAACGGTATATCGGAAACATTTAGAGCTACCGAAGCTCCGAGTAAAGAAAGAACTGCCGGGTCATTATCCGTATCTACGGATAAAACGGTTACCATCACTTGCACTTCACGGTCAAAATCTTCTTCAAAAAGAGGACGGATTGCACGGTCAGTCAAACGACTAATCAGTATTTCCCGTTCTCGTGGTCTCCCTTCACGTTTATAAAATCCTCCCGGTATTTTACCGGCAGCGTAAGTGCGTTCCCGGTAATCAACAGTCAAAGGCAAAAAACCATACTCTTCAGCAGGAGGTTCACCAAGACAGACGGTGACTAAAACCACCGTATCACCAAATTGGACCAATGCTGTCCCATTCGCCTGTCGGGCAATATCACCAATTTCAACCTTTAATGTTCTTCCGTAGAGTTGTTTTTCAATTTTATTCATTTTATTCATAATTAACGCCGTAAATCTAATTTTTTCAAGAGGTCACTATAAACACCGACATCACAATTTTTTAGATAATTAAGTAAGCGCCTTCTTTGTCCAACTAATTTTAGTAAGCCTTCTCGCGAATGGAAATCTTTACGATGAACTTTAAGATGTTCAGTAAGATAATTAATTCTCTCAGTCAAAAGAGCAACTTGTACTGCTGAAGAGCCGGTATCCGTCTCATGAATTTTAAATTTTTCCACGATTTCTTTTTTCTTTACTTTAGCGAATCTCATAATTCACTACCTCCCTGAAAGAAATTTTTTGTTTGAAGAATGTCTTTTTCAATTTGTTTTTTCAAGTCTGAAGGAGTAAAAAACTTTTTCTCTTCACGAATCTTTTTTAAGAGTAAAAGTGTTAGTTCCTTCTGGTAAAGATTCCCTCGATAAGAAAATAAGTGTGTTTCTATGTTAGTTTTGTAGTTCTGAGTAGAAAATGTTGGCTGGGCACCGATATTAACAATACCTTGATATTGGTGACCATTTTTTAATACTTTTGTGATGAATACACCTCTTGGTAAAAGCAGCCCCGAATTTACTCCTAAATTCGCAGTTGGAAAACCCAACTTACTCCCTCGCCCATCTCCAAGAATAACTCTTCCACTAATTTCGTAAGGCCGTCCCAAGAGATTATTTACTTCTTCCATTTTACCTTTTTTTAGTAATTTACGGATATTACTGGAAGATATGTTTTCCTTGTTATTTTTTAACAAAGGAACTGTTCTCACTTGAAAATTATATTTTTCGCCTAATTTTTTCAATGCGGATACATCCCCCCTTCTTAAATACCCGAAACGAAATTTTTCACCAATTACCACATATTCAGGATTGAATTTTTTTACCAAAGTATCTCTTACAAATTCTTCTGCCGAAAGATGAAAAATATCTTCCGGATTTAAAGAGTACATTTTTATATTCCATTTTTTTAGTAGTTCTTTTTTTCCCTCTCCACTCATCAATAAAGTAGATGAATATTTTGTAGGCAAAAAAGTTAAAACTACGGGGACGAGATTCTTCTTTTTAGCTATTCTTTTCAATTCGGAAATGACTCGCTGATGTCCCCGATGTAGTCCATCAAAATTGCCAATAGTAATAACAGTCCTTCTCATTTTTTATCTAAGCGAAACTTTTCTTAATATAATTAAGAACTAAATTTTTAACTTGCTTCAAATTACCTTCTATAACACAACCACTTGCATTCTGATGTCCACCACCACCGAAATGCTTAGCAATTTTATGAACATCTACTTTATTTCGTGAACGAAACCCAACTTTTACTTTATTTTTTTCCTCCGCTATTTCACGAAAGAGTATACTTATTTCAACCTGTGGTATTGTTAATGGATAATTAATTGTTTCTTCATCATGTTGATAGTTTTCAGTTCTTTTGTACATTTCCTGTGTTATTTCTTGGTAAGCAATTTTTCCCTTAGCGACCAATTTTAAACTATTTAAAGTCAAACCTAAAAGTCTTAATGTAGAATATGATTTCGTTGCATATATTTTGGAATGTATTTCTTCCGGGTTAATTCCATAACTTAAAAGGTCAGCAATAATTTTATGCGTTTGAGCAGTTGTATTCTTTTGTTGAAATTTACCGGTATCCGTAAGGATACCCACATATAGACATAATGCTTCTTCATAAGTAAGAGTTTCTCCTGATTTCTTAATCAACTGGTATACTTGTTCTGCGGTTGCACTTGCCTGGGAATCAAACCAGTTTATATCCCCATAACTTTGAGAAAAAAGATGATGGTCAATACTAATGACCAAACCAAGCTGTCCATCTAAATTGATAATTCCGCCAATCCTCCCCGGGTCACTACATTCCAGAATAAAACCAACATCAAAATTGCCAACGACTTTTTTTTTCTTTTTGATTAGGTCAACCCGAGGAAGAAAACGGTAAATTTCCGGTACGGCATCAACATTAACAATAGTTACCCTTTTACCTAATTTTCTCAACCAACTATTGAGAGCTAATTCCGACCCTAAAGTATCACCGTCAGGATTTGAATGTGCAGTGATAAAAAAACTAACTTTATCTTTTACAACTTTAAGTATTTTTTGGACAATTCTGTTTTTCTTTATCTTCGGTTCCATTTTTTTCTTTTTCTAACCGGTAAAGGATTTCGTTAATTCTCTGTGCCTGAGCTAAACTTTCATCGTAAACAAATTCTAATTCCGGAACACGACGTAAATCAGTACGTGAAGCAATCTCCCGACGGATAAAAGAATTTGCACAAACCAACGCTTCGGCAGTTTTATTTCGTTCTTCTTGGTTGCCGAGAACTGAATAAAAAATTTTTGCTTCTCGTAAATCATCAGTAATCGTTACATCAGTAATTGTTAAAAAACCTATCCTTGGATCCTTCAAAGAACTAACAATTTCAGAAATCATCCGCAGCAAAAGTTCCCTTATCCGCAAGACACGTTTTCTCTGCATAGAAGTTGTCTTTACTCCTTTTAGAAATTTAACAGCCCTGTTTGTAAAATTTATACCGGGGATTAGGTTATATCAATCTCATAATCTACAATTTTTATTTCCGGCTCAGCTTGAAAAAAGTTGACCACTTGGTCAAGATAGACCTGCCCACTTCTTCGTTCATTAGTTACACAAACAATACCTAATGTTGCCCTTTGCCAAAGTCCAGAATCGTCTATCTCGCTGACCGCAAGATTAAATCTATTCCGTAAACGGTCCTTAATACTTTTTAGAATTTGTCTTTTCTCCTTCAGTGAAGAAACATCCGGCAAATAAAGAACTATCTTACAACTCCCAATAATAAAACCCATTTTATTTATCCCAAAACTTCCGGGATTATTTAGAAAGAACAAGTTTACGTGCTACTTCCACTTTTTCGTATATTTCCAATATATCGCCAATTTTCAAATCCTGAAAATTTTCTAAACCTAAACCACATTCGTATCCTTTCTCTACTTCGCGGACATCTTCTTTGAACCTTCTCAAAGAAATAATTCGCCCGTCATAAATGATTGTATTTTCTCGTAAGAGACGCACATTCGCTCCCCGAATAATCTTACCTTCATCAACATAGCAACCAGCAATAATGCCTATTTTAGGTATCCGAAAAATTTGTCGTACCGTTAACCGCCCAAGAATATTTTCTTGAATACCCGGTTCAAGTAAACCTTCCATCGCCGCTTTTATTTCATCAATTAACTCGTAGATTATCCGATAAGAACGAATATCTACACCTTCATCTTTAGCTAATTTTTCTGCTCCTAATTCAGGACGGACATTAAAACCAATAATTACTGCCTCCGATGCCGCTGCTAATAAACAATCAGACTCATTTATTCCCCCAATACCAGAGTGAATAATCAATAGTTTTATCTCCGGATGAGTAAGTTTTGATAACGAATCTTTGATTGCTTCTAAAGACCCTTGGACATCAGCCTTTAAAATAAGTTTTAATTCTTTAAGTTTACCTTCTTTAACCCGACGATAAAAATCATCAAGAGTCACATGTTGACCACGAGAAATAGATTCCTGAGAACGTATTTGCTGCCTTTGTTCAACAATCTTTTTTGCTTCTCGCTCATCACTGAGGACAAAAAAACGGTCACCGACTTCCGGTGCACTATTAAAACCCAATAACTCTACCGGAGAAGTCGGCAATACTTCAATTAACCTTCGCCCCCGGTCATCAATCAATGCTCGTACTTTACCCCAACTAAATCCAGCAAGAAAACTATCACCAATACGCAAAGTTCCTTTCTGAATTAAAACCGTAGCTAAGGGACCTTTACGCGGGTCAACTCTTGCTTCAATTATTATTCCTTGAGCCAGACCGGTAGGGTTAGACTTCAATTCTAAAATTTCTGCTTCCAAAAGAATCATCTCTAAAAGTTTATCTAAATTGATTTGTTTTTTTGCGGAAACTTCAACAAAAATGGTCTTCCCGCCCCATTCTTCCGGGATTAGACCTAATTGGGCAAGTTCTTGTTTAACCTTTTGTGAATTAGCTGTAGGTAAATCAATTTTATTAACCGCAACGATTATCGGCACATCGGCTGCTTTAGCATGGTCAATTGATTCAATCGTCTGAGGCATTACCCCGTCATCAGCCGCAACTACCAAAACCACAATATCGGTAACTTGCGCACCCCGCGCACGCATCGCCGTAAATGCTTCATGTCCCGGTGTATCCAGAAAAACAATTTCTCCTTTTACACTTTTTACTTTATAAGCACCAATGTGCTGAGTAATTCCTCCATACTCTTTTTCGGCTAACCGTGTTTGTCTAATTGCATCTAGAAGTGAAGTTTTCCCATGGTCAACATGTCCCATAATTGTTACTACCGGTGCACGAGGAATAAGTTTAGAAGGGTCAACCACTTCTTCCTTCGACAATGTTTCTTCACCATATAAAGGTACAAATTCTATTTCATAGCCACACTCCCCCGCAACCAGAGTAGCGGTATCCAAGTCAATCCGTTGGTTAATCGTTACCAAACTACCTAAAGAAAGTAATTTCTTAATTAATTCTACTGGTTTGACCCCAATTTTTTCCGCAAGTTGTGCCGTAGTCGTTGTCTCATCAATTTTAATTTTGGGTTTAACTATAACCGGTTTTACTGGTTCAACCCGTGGAATTTCTTTACGGGGTTCAATTTTAGGAGTGATTATTTCTTTAACTTTTACTGGTGGAAGAGAAATAGGTTCTACTTTTTTCTCTGGGACGATTACTTCTTTAGCCGAAGGAATTGGGAGAACTACCTTTTCTTTTTCTTTAACCGAAGGAACAATCTTCTCTGGTTTAGTAACTACTACTTGTTTTTTAGGAATCCTCTTCCTGACAACTTTTGCAGTCTTTTTTACCGGGACAACCTTTTTTAAAGGTTTAGTGACCTTAGTAACTTTCTTAACTATTTTCTTTTTAAGCTTAGTCTTAACCGTTTCCGGTTTCTCAACCTTTTCTTTAGGAGTTGCTTTTTTCTTATCCATCCGTCTTTTCTTCCTTACCTTGTAGCAAAGAAGACTCAGCAAGATACTCCTTAGCTAAACGAATAAGTTTCTCAGCTGTCTTTTCCCCAATACCTTGTAAGGCAGTCAACTCTTCAATTTTTGTTTTTGCTAAATCTTCAATATTTTTATATCCTGCTTTTTGCAAAGTTTCAGCTAATTTCGGACCAATACCAGAAATTTTTTGTAATTCAGTTAAACCAACTGTTGTTTCTTTAGCTAACTCCTCCTTCTTTTCTGATTCTGACTTGATATCCAGATACCAACCGGTTAATCTTGAAGCTAAACGCACATTAATACCACTTTTACCAATCGCCATTGATAATTGTGCATCAGCAACTATTACTTCTGCACGTTTTCCTTCCGGGTTAATAATGTTAACTTTAATATCTTTTGCCGGAGTAAGTGCCTGAGAAATCAACTTCCCTGGCTCATTATCCCAATGAATAAGGTCTATTCTTTCCCCTCGCAGTTCCCCAATTATTGGTTTTATCCGTGAACCATGCACACCTACACATGTGCCTACCGGGTCAACTCTTTGATTGTGAGAAATCATTGCTAATTTTGAACGGATACCCGGTTCACGACTTATTCCAACTATTTCTACCGTATGGTCATTTACTTCGGGTACTTCCTGAGCAAAAAGTCCCTTCACTAATTCCGGATGAGTACGGGAAACAAGAATCTGTGGTCCACGTGGTCCTTTGTCAACTTTAACCACATACACTTTGATTCGGTCACCTATATTTAATCTTTCTCCTCTTATTTGTTCTCTTAACGGAAGAATCGCTTCAATCTTACCAAGGTCAACAATAATATTGCGGTCAACAAACCGGTGCACAAAACCACCCAACACTTGACTTTTTTTGGTTAGAAATTCGCTGTAAAGATTATCCCGTTCGATTTCTCTTATTTTCTGGATAATCACCTGTTTAGCAGTTTGTGCCGCAATCCGCGAAAAATCTTCAGTTTCAATCGGTATTTCTATTTCTGTATCTAGAACCACCTCAGGAGAAAAGTTTTTTGCTTCCTCCAAGGACATCTCATAATTAGGATTATTAATTTCGTTAACTACCTTTTTTACTAAATAGGCTTTAATTGTCCCATTTTCCGGGTCAACTTGCACTTTAATATTACCTAACCGACCCGAATGTTTACGGAACGCGGAAACTAAAGCTGACTCAATCATTTTTAAGATGTCTTCTTTTTTTATCCCTTTATCCCGTTCAATTTGTTCTAAGACCGGAAAAAGTTCACCGGTTGATTTAGTAGTCATTATTTTTCACCTTATCGCTAACTGGTAATTTAGCATTTTTGCGAGATTTTAAATTTCTACTTCTAACCGTGCGCTAGCAATATTTTCTAAAGAAATACTAATATTTTTTTGTTCAGAAATACTCAGTTTTACTTTACCATCTTCAACTTCTACTATCCGACCCAAAAAATGTCGTTCTCCTTCCACTGGAGCAAATACATTTATTTTTACCAAACGACCGGTAAACTTTTGAAAATCACTTTCCTTTTTCAAAGGACGATTTAACCCCGGTGAAGAAACTTCTAAAACATATCTTTGCGGAATAATATCTTTTTCATCAAGATAACGACCGATTTTTTCACTCAATTTTGCACAATCGTCAAGAGTTATCCCACCTGTTTTATCCACAAATACCCGGAGAACCGAACTATCGCCTTCCCGATGATATTGTAATTCAACTAATTCATAATTTTCACTAATCAGTAACGGGGACAATAGATTGACCAATTCTTCTTTTATACTCATCTAAGCCAGAGCTTCCCCAAACTACAAAGAATTCTTTCCCTTGCTACCCACTTCTCCCGTAGAGTTTCGGAGTTTCTCTTTGAACGACATCAAATTTAGCGTATGCTAAATTATAAAGTAAAAAGAGGGCTCCGGAACTCTCTCTTTTCCACTCTATACAAAAAAAGTCCGAAATCTTCGGACTTGAATTTTTGTTTTTCTTAATTATACAAAAAATAAATAATTAAATCAACCCCGCACCATTTCCCGGAGCATTGGTAACAATTTTAAGTTCGGAGAATCTTTTTTTGAAAGTTAAATTTGTTAAATAATTATACATAAAAAAAGGTGCGGGGTCAAGTTAAAAAATTTTTTATTTCGCTAACTAAACTATCTATCGGGATAAGTGTAAATTCACTTTCGTTACGTTTTTTTACTTCCACTTTACCCTGCAAAAGATTTTTCTCACTAACCACTACCCTCACCGGTATACCAATTAAATCCGTATCCTTGAATTTTACTCCCGGTCGTTCATCACGGTCATCAAGAAGAACTTCATAACCTGCCTTTTGTAGTTCCGAATAGATTTTTTCACTTATCTGACGAACTTTTTCCTCCTTGGAGTTGACCAAGATAACTACTAACTGATAGGGTGCAATATTTACTGGCCAGATGATTCCGTTCTCATCATTACTTTGCTCAATCGCTGCGGCTACTATCCGGGAAACACCAATTCCATAACATCCCATAATAAAATATTGTTCTTTCCCTTGTGCATCAAGAAAAGTTGCTTTCATCGCTTGTGAATATTTCGTTCCTAATTTGAAGGTATGCCCAACTTCAATTCCCCGGGAGAAAGCAAGCACCTTACTGCACTTCGGACAAAAGTCACCGGATTTTACTTTTCTTAGGTCAATTATTGATTCCGGTTGATAGTCCCGTCCGAGATTGATATTCATTAAATGATAATCTTTCTTATTCGCCCCGGAAATTCCATTGACTATATTCTCTACCGAATAATCCGCTAATATTGGTAATTGGTAATTGGTAATTGGTAATTGGGTAGGCAAGGACGTGCCCTCTGTAGCTTTAGCGAAGGAGGGACCAGCAAACCCTACCGGTGCGCCGGAAACTTTTTCAATCGTCTGACTATCAGCTAAAACTAATTCATTACAATTAAGATACTTTTTCAATTTCGTTTCGTTAATTTCATAATCACCACGAATTAAAACCATCACCGGTTTATTATCGGCAAGATAAATCAAACTTTTAATAAATTTATCTACCGGTGCTTTCAAAAAATTACCCACTTCCTCTACCGTCCGCAAATTCGGTGTATAAATTTCTTTTAGTGGTTCTAATTTTGCGTTTTCGCGGACCTTTTGCGATTTAGCGATTTCCGCTCTCTCCACATTTGCCGCATAACCACAGGAAGCACAGGAAACGATTTCCTCCTCACCGGTCTCGGCAAGCACCATAAATTCATGTGAAAAACTACCCCCAATTGCACCGGTCTCGGCTTCCACCGGACGGTATTTAAACCCGCAACGGTCACAGATTTTAGCGTAAGCATTGAAGACAATTTTGTAATATCTCTCCGCATCTTCTTCGGTAGCGTGAAAAGAATAAGCATCTTTCATATAGAATTCTCTTGCCCGCATTACCCCAAACCGGGGACGGATTTCATCACGAAATTTAGTCCCAAACTGGTAAAACATTTTCGGCAATTCCCGGTAAGAACGAACTTCATTACGCACTAAATCCGTAATCACTTCCTCGTGGGTCGGACCGAGAGCAAATTCTCCCTCTTTCCGGTCCTGTAAACGCATCAATTCTTTACCATAAAGTGCCCAGCGACCGGTCTCATCCCAGAGTTCACGCGGTAAAAGTAAAGGTAAAGAAACTTCTAATCCGCCAATCTTATCCATCTCTTCACGGACAATCTGTTCAACTTTCTTCAATACCCGTAGACCAAACGGTAGCCATTCATAAACCCCACTGGCTAATTTACGCATCATCCCGGCACGGAGCATCAGTTTTTGCGAAATCGTATCCGCTTCCGCCGGTGTCTCCCTTAATGTTGGCAAAAAATATTCTGATAATTTCATAAGTTCGTTTAGTCCGTTTAGTCCGTTAATTCCGTTAGGTCGGTCAATTCCGTTAACTGACTAAACCGACAAAACGGTCAAACGTTCTATTGGATTATAGCAAAAAAACCTTCTTCTGTCAATCCTTGGAGTAAGTTTCAGGATGGATTTTCAAAATCGGACAGAGAAACTTATCTGGTGAGTGTTACTGTAATCTGTAAATTGCGATAGCGCAATGAAGAAAATATTTTCATCATACTTCAACTATACGGGTTACACTACTGAGCGGCATTCTTTTGAGCCCGTCAGTTCTTTTTATGCCGCTTGAAATTACAACCAAATCGCCTTTACTGAGATATTTTTCAGAGACGAGTTCGTTAACAAACCTTTCATATTTCAATTCAACGTTCTTTATCACTTTCGTTAGGAAAACCTTTATACCAGACAAAAGTAGTAGATTATTACCAACATTTTTGTCCGGTGTAAAAGCGTATATCATTGCTTTAGGACGAAAATGTGAAATTAATCGTGCGGTGTTACCGGTTAAAGTTAAAGCAATTATTGCTTTAGCATTAATTTTTTGTGCTAATTCACGTATTGCAAAAGATACACCTTGATTAAGGTCGCCTTCTCTCGGAAGCAAACCTTTTGCTTTTAGCAGTTCATCATAATCAATAGCTTCTTCAGTTACTTGAATAATTTTTTTCATTTCTTTAACTGTTTCTACGGGATATTGTCCAATTGCTGTCTCGCCGGAAAGCATTAAACAATCACTACCTTGTAATACTGCATTAGCGACATCGGTCACTTCAGCACGTGTCGGATGGGGACTGTTTATCATTGAATCAAGCATCTGGGTTGCCACAATTACTGGTTTGCCAGCGTTATTACATTTATCAATAATTTTTTTCTGTATCAACGGCACCTCTGCTCTATCCAGACAGACACCCATATCACCACGTGCAATCATTATCCCATCACTTGCTTGAATTATTGAGTCAATATTATCCACACCTTCTCTATCTTCAATTTTAGCGATTACTCGTATATGTCCAGCATTGTGTCGTTCGAGTAACCGTTTTATTTGGAATATATGTTCCGCTTTTCTTACAAAGGACTGGGCTATATAATCTACACCAAGTTTGATACCAAACTGAATATCCCTAATATCGCTTTGGGTTATCCCAGGTAAATCAATACGTTTTTCGGCTAAATTCAAACCTCGCCGACTGGAAAGTTCACCACCGATTATTACCTGACAATAGATATTATTCTCATCAATAGATTCTACTTTAAGTTCTATTTTACCATCGTCAAGAAAAATTCTATCATTTTTACAAACAATTTCTGGCAATTTCTTATAGTCAACACTTGCTCGTTCCTCATCACCAACCACATTGTCTGTTGTTAAGACAAACTTGTTACCTTTCTTAAGTTCAACTATTCTGTCTTCAGCAAATTTACCAATACGTATCTTTGACCCTTGCAAATCCTGTAGAAGACCAACAATTTTCTTTTTCTTTTCTGCTATTTTACGAAGTAGATTGTATTTACGACGGTGTTCTTCATGAGTACCGTGCGAAAAATTAAACCGCGCAATATCCATTCCCGCATCAATAAGTTCCCCAAGTATCTTTTCATTCTCGCTACTCGGTCCGATAGTGCAAATTATTTTTGTCTTTCTCATTTTAATCTATATTACCAAAAAAGTTGAAGTTTTTGCCGATTCTCCGCCATTGATTCAGTGACGGAGAGGAAAAACATTAGCGGATAAAAACCAGTCAAATCTGTCCAACCCAGTCAGATTTACATAAAGGAATGAATTTTATTTTTCTTTAATACCAAAATTGTGTTTATTTTACTCATAATGCACAAAAGTATTAATTTTCTTACATTATACATTTGTTGAGTTGTATTTTGACTTAAAAATTTTATCGGCACAGCAAAAACATAGACTTTAACACTTTTCCACCCGATAGGCCCTGCCGAAAAAATCAGAAAAAACACTTTTTTTCTACAAAATTTGAAAATTTCAAGTCCGAGGCTGCCTCGTTTTTTTTAACTTAAAAGTACCGGAACAGGAACTACCCACATTTTATCACCTAACTTGAGTATCTCTTTGCCATTGTATAACAATATCGCCGCACGACAGTTCTTACTGCTATTTAAGTATGCTTTCAAACCAACCAAATCTTTCTCCTGCCAGCGAGTGCCACTCTTGGTTTCAATTGCAATGGTTTCATTACCAATTTCCAAGATAAAATCTACCTCGTATCTACCTTGAATATTCCAGTAAGCAATTTCTGTTCCCGGAAGATGGACTGATAGTATACTTTCTAAGTTTTGGGCAACATAATTTTCCCATAAAGCACCGGATAATGTTTCATTCGGACCTAAATTCCGTATCCCGGCTAAATAATAGGCTAATCCTGAATCGGATAAATATATCTTTGGTGATTTTATTAAACGACTAGAACGATTACGCAAATACGGTAGCATACGGTGGATAATGCAGGATGTTTCCATCAAGGCAAGGTATCTTGCCGTGGTCATAACATTTAATTTTGCATCCCGGGCTAACTCACTCTGCTTGAGAATTTGTGCGTTTCTCAGTGCTACCAACTTCAAAAGATTACGAAATGAGACCAGGTCTCCGACCTGACTTAAAGAACGAATATCTCGTTCAAGATAGGTCTGTTCGTAACCACGGAACCAGATATCCGGGTTGCCAACTTCACCCAGACAAACCGATGGCATTCCTCCTTTGATGATGTTACCCCATTTTATTGGTTTAACTTCTACTTTGGGAAATTTATTGTTTTTCAGGAAATATATCAGTACAGGAATTCTTTTGGTAATCCCGAACCTCTCTCTATAAGAAAAAGGATACAAAGTTAAATATATCGCCCTGCCGGCTAAACTTTCGGCAATATTTTTTAAGAGCAAGAAATTGGAAGAACCGCTTAAGAGGAACTGTCCTGGACGGCGTTTTTTATCAACGACTTTTTTTATATAACTTAAGATTTCCGGAAATTTTTGTGCTTCATCAATGGTAATCGGCTGAGTGGATGATACTATCTCTTCCGGATTCATTCTTGCCGCTTCAAGAACATTAAAGTCATCAAAACTAAAATATTGGCGATTTTTCAATTCCGGTTGATTAAGCAAAATCGTGCTTTTCCCAGTCTGCCGCATACCGGAAAGCACTACTACCGGCATATTTTTCAGCGATTCAACCAAAATTTTAGCGATTTCTCTTGGTTTATATCCTGTCATAGTTTAACATTATATGTTATCTTTTGACATTTGTCAAGGTTATTGCTGGAAGAAATTTTGTCAACTATTCTACCCCGGCATTCTTCAGGATAACTACCTTCTTAGGAGCAAAGTTTGACCCGGTAAAACGTAGCCGACCCTTAAGGGTCGGCTACTTCTCCTTAAGAATATTGGAATGAGAGGCACTTCCCGATAGTCCCTACCGAAAAAATCAGAAAAATTCCCTCCGTCCCGATTTTCACTCTGACCTTCAAGGTGACGTCTTCCCGCTTATTACCTTATTCGTTACCCTATTCAAAAAATTATTACCCTATTCGCTTCCATCGGGCAGATTGTCCTTTACCAAGACAGATAATCTTTTTTTCTTTTTGTAACTGCCTAAATACCACACGAATCATATCCCTGCTTACGCCCAGACAAACCCTTTCTATATCCGAGAGAGAAAATTCACCTACCTGGCTATTGATCGCCTGAACAACAATCTCGGTCTTAGCACCACGAAAACTCTTTACATTTCCTGCTCTCTGTTCAAATTCTCGATAAGCAGAATTTATTGTCCCTAAAAAGTAATACAGCCAGGGTTCAATATCGTGTTTTGCTTCATGCCAGTACTTTGAACTCTTCTGTAATGCCTCGTAATATGTCTCCTTTGACTGTTCAATTATCCTTTCAATGCTAATATATTTCCCGACTTCATAACCGTAATGGTACAAAACCAGCAAGGTGAGCAATCTTGAAACCCGGCCATTGCCGTCCCTAAAAGGATGAATACAGAGGAAATCTAAGATAAGACCGGCAATTGCATAAAGGGCAGGATACTTTAACTGCTCCACGCTATGCTTATAGGTTAAACACAATTGTTTTATTGCTCCGGGAGTTAAAGAGGCAGATACGGGTTTAAATATAATTTCCACTCTCCCATCAGGATTCTTCTTTATGATTTCATTATCTTTCTTCTTCCACTGCCCGGCATCACCTGTCTCAGCATGACTTAAACGATGCAATTCTTTTATTGTCTCAGGAGAAATATCCAAACTGTTATGTTTTCGATGAATTAAATCCAATGCCTTACGGTATCCCACTATCTCTTCCTCAGACCTATCGCGGGGCTTACTATGTCCGATTACCAGAGGTTCGAGTCGCTTTTTTTCTACGGTTACTCCTTCTATACGATTAGATGATTCTGTGCTCTCAATTAAAGCCATCTCTACAAGTGCTCTCAAAATTTGCGGTGATTGTTTGGCGTATAATTCTTGTTTGCCTTTATATTCAGATATTGAGGTCATTAGCCATATTGCTCCGGCTGGTAATTTTAAATCTTTTCCTGCTTTTTTAAAAGACATCATTATTTGTATTCCTCTTTCTGATTGTAGCTTTCTGCCACCCAATCTTGAGGTCACAATTTGTGACCACATCTTCTTTTGTAATTAATCCAGTTATCCGCTACTTCTTTCTTATATTTTTCCAGATTCCTCACTAATTAGTGAGCATCAACAACCGTCCCCGATTCCCACTGTAATGTCATGTTGAGCGAAGCGAAACATCTCTCGGGACCTTTTTCTTCCGGACAGGTCACCTGCCGAAAAAATCAGAAAAATTACCTCCGTCCCAATTTCCCCGTCCCAATTTCCCTGCACTACCACTTTCTCCCTGACAGTAAAACGTAACCGGCCATTACCTGTCCTCCGACCTGTCCTCCGAAGCTTTAGCAAAGGTGGAAGCTTTAGCGAAGGAGGAAGGGTCGGCTACCTTTTTTTCACCTGATAGGGTTCCTACCGAAAAAATCGGGGAAAAATACCTCTGTCCCCATTTTCCTCTTCATTTGTCAAAGCCGGGGCGTTTGAAGTGACAATGTCCAGGAAATTTTTTATCTATACCTTTTCTCAATTGTCCAGCAGTAATAAGCAAAGGCAGAATATTGTCTTCAAGATTCTTATCCCAATGATAAATCTTCTGTAGCGCCTTAATTGATTCGGTTAATCCCAAATAAGCAACTTTGGCACTTCCGTCTGAGTCAAAATCACAAGTATCCGGCATACTTAAAGCACGATAAATCTTTGCCGGGATAAGTGTATGATACCACAAAATTACTTGATAACAAAGGGCTATCTCTTGAAAATTTTCTGCTTCCTTTTCCGGAGAAGGCATAATTTCAACCCTTTTTGTAAGGTCAATTCCTTCTTCTTGAATTATGTCTTTCAATTTCCTAAGAAATCTATGAGCAAGTTTTCGATATTTTTCCGCTGTTCTAAAAAGTGAATGCTGGTCCGGGTCCCGAGGTTCAGATTTTATCTCCGGTAATGTTTCAAGGTCTATCCCTCTATCTTCGGCTGCCTTTTTTATTAATTCCATTGCTTCTTTTAAACTATCTCCGACATCCTGCATGATAATTTTCCAGTCGTAAGGGTCTTCTCCTTTCCAACGATGTTCAGCTAATCTTTTTTTCTCTCTTACCGCAAGAAGACACTGATGAGAAAGTGAACATCGTTCACACCAGCGGTCACAGTAATTATAAATTCCAGGAATAAATTCGTTCATTCTTGAAAATAAGACCTGTGCCGAAAAAAATAATTAAGTTCTCTGTCCCCGGATTTCCAAATAAATGAAAACTCCTTTTTTTTCAAAGATTTTTTAATTATTTGTTTTTTCACCGCATTTTCACCGCATCCTTAATATGTAATATGTTCCTTTCCCGATACCCTTTTTCTCAATTATATTCAACGATTTTAATTTTGTTAATTCCCGCAGTGATGTGTCACCGGAAACATCCAGTAACTTTGCACAGAGACCAGTTGTAATTCGTTGATTGTTTTTTATATACTCTACAATTTTCTTTTGTCGTTCGGTTAGGATTAACTCAATTTTTTTCTCTTCAAATTTTTCTTTAGTCGAGAATATCGTAACTAATATACTGCGTTCATCTGCTTTTATTTCCGGTAAATCAGGATTTAATGGATGTTCTTTGTGTTCCTTAATTATCTTATCCCATCCTTCTCCTAACTCTTCAATATATTTAACTTTTGCTGAATTCTTTGCTATGATTGGATTTCTTGAATACTGTTTATCAGTTATGTTCTGTGGGGTTATTTCTTTTGGTAGTCCCCCGGGATTATAAAATTCTATTTTATTTGAAAATATCTTTACAATTATTTTGCTACCGGAATCTGAGTAATCCCGGTGGCAAACTGCATTGGTTGTTAATTCTCTAACTGAAAACCAGCCATATTCTGGAATATCTTCTCTTTCAATTCTATCGGGTAACAAACGAGACATAACTGCAATATGTTCTTTTATGTATTTATTACATTCATCTATCTGTTCAAAACAAATTCCCCGTAAATTCCTTATAATCAAGCCTTTTCGTTTCTACCTCCTCGCCTCTATATCTTGCCAAAGCAATATACGCATTCATATAAAATTTTTGTGGTTCTTTACCAAATAACAGAATCCCAGCGTTAGTTGGTTCCCCTTCTCTAATACAACCTAAAGATTTTAACAAACTCTGCAAATTCCCCGTTATCTTTTTTTCTGATAATTTTTCGTAAAGCGGTACAAACTTTTCTTTTATATAGTTCCAATCAAAATCTTTTAAAGTTGCTTCTTCGCAAATTTGTTTATCAAATTGAAGTTTGTCTTTATGTTTTTCTAAAATTGACCTCTCATATTCGTCTTTGGACATTCTAACCGTAGATTTACCTACTCGTTTAAAAGGTCTACCAAATGCTAAAACTAATTTCTCAGCAGATTCTTTGACCTCTATTACGATAATGCACTTACCTTTAACTTTTTCTACTGAAATTTTGGGATAAACTTTCGGGTCAGTGTTACTGACAATTTTATTGGTTAAATCTTCAATTGTATCTTTTCCAACCTTTACTCCAATAACCTTCCCGGAGTTCAACATCCCGACAAGTATCTCCCCACCCCTTGTGTTAGAGAAAGCAGAAATCGTCTCTACAATTTCTTTCCACTCCCCAACCGATTTCTTAAATTCAGCACTTTGGTTTTCTCTCTTAGAAATAAAATCGTTCATTTCCGATTTGACCCTTTTCCGAAAAAATCAGAAAAATTCCCTCCGTCCCGATTTGCCTACGGTAGAAAACCAATTTTTCTTTTAGGTGTTTCCGGCGGAGCTAATAACTTTTTCAATGTCTCAAAAATAAATTTTATTTGCTGGTCGTGTTCCTCAATTTTTCTTTTTAATTCTGAATGTGTTACTAGTACCTCTCTCAATTTTGTGAATGCACGCATAATCTGAATGTTTACCTGAATGGCTCTTTCGCTATTCAAAACACTGGAAAGCATTGCCACTCCTTGTTCGGTAAATGCAAGTGGTCTTTTTCTCAGTCCCATTTTTATAGAATTGGATATCACAATTTGTGATTTCCAATTTTTTATTTCTTCTATTGTTAATTGAAACATAAAATCATCCGGGAATCGTTTAATGTTACGTCTCACTGCTTGATTTAAGACTCGTGTCTCAACACCGTAAAGTTCGGCTAAATCTCGGTCAAGCATAACTTTTTTTGTCCGAATTAACAGGATTTTGTTTTCAATTCTTTCNNTTACCTCCGTCCCAATTTCCCCCCGTCCCAATTTCCCCCCTTTGCTCAAAATATTGATGCTCCCTAAAATTTGGATGACCGCAGGTTACCGACACCTCCCCGGGCAAAGGTGCGGGGTAAATTGACTTGCTCGCCTCGTCTTCGAGTCGGAGCGGGCTTTCACTTCGGCGAAGCGGGGCTCGGGTCAACCCCATTAGAAATATCTCGGCGAGATTCGCCATTTCTAACGGGGTAAACCCCTTAACTACTTCTACCCTCTCATCTCCGACGCTTCGGTCGGAGTCCGAGTGTTATCGGACCTCCCTTCTCCCACGAGGGGAGAGGATTTAAACAAAAAAACCTGAACTTACCCTTTCGTTTTTAGAATGGAGAAAATTCAGGTTACTGTTTTGCTCCAAGTATTGTCTTTTCCATTTCAGCAAGATAGTCCTAAGCGCAGAAAGAAAAATTTTGACTTATACTCTTTGCAACTGAGCTTCAAGAGTAATCGGCACCGATTTTGCTTTGGTAGTTTTGAACCTCGCAGCAAAGTCAATAATGGTTAGACCAACAATTTTTTTTGTCTTTGGGTCAAAGCGTATCAGGATTCCATCTTGAATTTCTCGGCTGATTGCCTTTTTTGGTTCACCTACGGAAAGATAAAGCACATCTGCCTTTTTGTCATAAGAGAAACTTAATCTTCTTTTTTCCATACTAATTCTCCTTTTTTAATCCGGTCAGTAATATAGACCGTCTTTATAACCTTAGTAGAAATATCAACTACTACCACAGAATATAGGTTCTTATGATAAGAGCGGTAATAAAGGAAACGGTTTTCATAAATACGACTTCGGTAGATAAAATTTGGGTTCTTCAGAGTAGAATCAATTAGGTCAAGATGTTCAGCAATTTCGGGATGCCCGGAAAGAATGTGTTCTAATACCTCAGCGTAAAGAGTAAAAGTTTGGTCGTTTTTATCAGTAAAAGTTCTCACTTATTTTTTAATTTTACTAAAAAAACAAAAATTAGTCAAAAACAAAAAGAATTTATTAAGAAATCGGTTTCTGACTAAACTAAATTGACTTGCTCGCCTCGTCTCCGAGTCGGAACGGGCTTTCACTTCGGCGAAGCGGGGCTCGGGTCAAAAAGTGTACTTTTATGCTATTCTTTTCCTCAACCACTGGGCAAAAAATACATCACAAATTTCATACCGATTATCGGTTTTCTCAATTATTTCTAAGTCAATCAATCGTGAGATAGATTTTTGCACTGTCGTCTGGGCAGAAAGACCATGTTTAATGATGAAATCTCTTGAATAAATATTTGCTTGTGGTTCTTTAGATAGAGCAAACAATACTGCTTTTTGATGACCACTTAAAGTATCCCATACGCTAATAAAATATTCACTTTGATGGTCAAGTACAGTATTTAGAACACGGTCGATATCGTCCATTTCTATATATTTTTTTGGAGAACACCGCTCATACAATTCATAACCGAGCATCTGGGTATAATATGGGTGATTCTGCGTAATTTTGAGTAGATAGGACAGGACTTGCGTTTTGATTTTGATTCCACCAGTGCTGAATCGGGTAGCTATAAATTCTTCAAATTCTTTTTCCGGTATCTTACCAAGTGGGAAATGTTTACCCGATTTATAGAAGGGTCTATTTGAACTGCTAATCATTTTTAGCAGGAGTCGTCTCTTACTTCCGGTAAAAATGTAAGAAACCTCACTGTGATGTTGAATAAACGCACGAAGTAACCCTTCAAATTTTTCCCCATTGTAGTTTGTTATTTCAGTAAATTCATCAAATACTACTACCACACGACACTTTTTTTGTTTGGCAATCTTTTGCGGTAATTCTAATACCTCCTCACTTATTGCTGTTTCTGTTTCCTTACTCCAGGATACTTCAAACTCTAAATCACTGGATTTATCCGGTTTAAGAACAATTTTTGGAATAAATCTCGTAAAAACCTGCTTACAGAATTTTAATGCTTCGTCAATTCTTGTTGTAGTAGATTTCGCCAGTTCTCGGGCGTAGAGTTCAAAAAATTTCTGTTTGGTTGGTGCTTTTAATAAGTCAAGGTAGACACAGATATATTTTTGTTTCTTTGCCTCTTGTAATACTTCTAATAAAAGTGACGACTTGCCATACCTTCTTGGTGCATACACAAACACATTCAATCCGGATTTTATCGCTTTAAATAATTCTTCTTTCTCTTTTAGCCGGTCGGTAAAAAACTCACCACTAACAATTTCTCCGTACTTAAATGGATTAGTTTTATTGAACTGCATTATTTCGTCTCTCCGTAAGTTCGGCCAATCAATTATACTGATTAGTATTATACCAAAAAGTATAATTTTGTCAACTCTTAAATTTTTTGGCGAAATAAAGCAAGGGGACGCTTCTTTACAATTGATACATTCCCCATTTCTTGAGAACTAATTTCTCCAAAAATATAAAAACCGACATAGGTATTTTTCACCAAAAGTCGGTTTAAGTTTTATTCCTATTTACTTCTCACGACAAAATTATTTATCATGGGATTTTCTCCCGGTAATTTCTGAATCTATAATCTTCTTAGCTCAATACTATTAAATTCACTAAACTTTGTCAATAGTTTTCCGAGGTGAATTTTTGTTCAGGTAAGTTTATTCTGATCAAGTAGAGAACGTTATTTTTGCTAATTCTCTGAAGGAGAGTAGTAGCCGAGCCTTAAGGCTCGGCTGCAGGAATTTAGGTTTTCTTATTTTTGGTTAGTATTTCGATCTCTTTAAGGAGAGTTTTCAGCCAGTCTTTTTCGGGAATTTTTTTGATTGGTTTACCCTGCTTGAAAAGTAAACCTACCCCCCTTCCACCGGCGATACCAATATCCGCATCTTTAGCTTCACCGGGACCGTTGACGATACAACCCATGACTGCCACTTTCAGTGGCCGACCGATAACCAATAACCGATAACCGATAACCTTTTTTTCAAGGGCATTGACGATTTTGACTAAGTCAATTTGGCAACGACTGCAGGTGGGACAGGAAATGATTTCTATACCGTAATTTCTTAATCCTAAGGAACGGAGAATTTCATAACCGGCTTTAACTTCTTCCCGTGGGTCAGTAGTAGTTAAAGAGACACGAATTGTATCCCCAATCCCTTCAGCAAGTAATAAACCCATCCCGACAGCTGACTTAATTGCCCCGGAAATTACGGTTCCGGCTTCGGTAATTCCTAAATGTAATGGGTAATTAGACCTTTGGGCAAAAAGACGGTAAGATTCAACGGTAGTCAGCACATCGGCGGCTTTCAGCGAAATCACTATATCCTCAAAACCCATATCCTCAATCATTCGGACATACTCCATCGCTGAATCTACCATTGCTTGTGCTTTGTTAGTGGTTAAGTGATTAGGCTTGCCCCGCACCATTTTTTGGTGCGGGGTGAAGGTGGTTAGTTTTAGGGAACCGGCATTTACACCGATACGGATTGGTATATTTCGTTCTTTTGCCGCAAGAACGATTTTTCCTACCCTTTCTCGTGAACCGATATTGCCCGGGTTAATTCTGATTTTATCTACACCTTGTTTGATTGCTTCAAGAGCAAGCCGGTAATCAAAATGGATGTCGGCAACTAAAGGTATATTGATTGCTTTTTTGATTTTTCCCAGTGCTACCGCTGACTCTTGGTCCGGAACTGCACAACGGATAATTTCGCAACCAACCGCTTCTAACTCCTTAATTTGTCTAACTGTTTTCTTGATATCCCGTGTATCGGTCTTGGTCATTGACTGGACACGGATGGGTTCGTTATCACCGAGGTAAAGATTACCGATTCTAATTTTTTTTGTTTTCTTACGGTGAATATTCATTGTTCGGTTCATCCTGAGCTTGCCGAAGGGTCATTTCTTTATTAAAAGACGCAGTAAATCATTATAAGTAGCAAAAACAAAAATAGTTAAGATGAAAGCCAATCCTAAAGCGTTAGCAAATTGCATTTTTCTCTTAGTCATTGGCTTCTTGGTTATCCCTTCCCAGAGAGCAAATAAGATATGTCCGCCATCTAAAAGCGGTATCGGTAAAAAATTAAAAATTGCTAACCCATTAGAAATTAACCCAAGCAGATAAAAATAATTTTGCCAACCGGTCTTTGCGGTCTGGGCTACCACTTGAGCAATTCCTACCGGACCGGAAAGTTCCGGTGCGGCTAATTTAATCAAAGAGCGTGCCAGATAAGTAATCGTAAAAACCGTCCAGAAAACTGCCTGTTCTACACCCTTGATTAAAGAATTGATTAAACCTAATTTTATTGTTTTTACTTCCGGAGTAATCCCAATCAGACCGATTTTTTGTTTCTCATCATATTTAGGAGTAATAAGGATATCAAAAAATTCATCTCCACGCTTTATTTTTAGTTCCAACTTTTTATTTGCACTACGGTGAATAATTCTTGCTGCTTCTTCCCAGAGAGTAATTTTTTCTCTTTTAAGTTGGTTAACTTCAATTTCTACAATCCGGTCACCAGGTTTCAGACCGACCTCTTCAGCGGGCATACCTTGGATAATTTCACCAATTACTGGTTCAGTAGTAACTTTTGGAATACCCCAGAAATAAATCACTCCGGCAAAAATAAATATCGCTAAAAGATAATTCATCAGCGGACCAGCGGCAACTACGCTAATTCTCGAATACCAGGGTTGACTTAAGAATTCGTCCGGTTCACCTTTCTTTTCTTCTAAAAGTTCACCTTTCATTTTTACCATTCCACCTAAAGGAACCAAGCGCAAGGAATATCTTGTTCCCCCGAACTCATAACCGTAAATTTCCGGTCCAAAACCAAGCGAAAAATTCTCTACTTTAATTTTTCTTTTTTTGGCAACAAAAAAATGTCCTAATTCATGCAAAAAAATTATTAACCCAAAAGTGAAAACAATAGCTAAAAAACCAATCATTTTTTTAACTCCCTCACTTTCTAACTTTTTCTTTCTCTAACTCTCCTAACTCTCTAACTTTCTAACTTCTTCATCTGCTTTTTTTCTTGCCCATAAATCATAAGCAAGAATATCTTCTAATCTAGGATTTTTTATACTTTGATGGTTGGTTAAAATTTTACTGACAATTTCTGCAATTTTCAAAAAACTAATTTTCTTTTTCAGGAAAGAATCTACCGCAACTTCATTTGCCGCATTCAACACTACCGGACAAGTTCCTCCTTTCTTTCCCGCTTCAATCGCTAAATTAAGACAAGGAAATTTCTTCTTTTCCGGAAGGAAAAAATTCAATCGTTTCACCTTGTCCCAATCCAAAGTAGGTAAATCGGTATCTATTCTTTCTGGATAAGTTAAAGCATACTGAATCGGGAAACGCATATCCGGTAAGGAAATCTGTGCTCTTAATGTCCCATCAACAAATTCTATCATTGAATGGACAATTGATTCCGGATGAACAAGAATATCAATTTTTTCGTAAGACAGACCAAAAAGGTAATGGGCTTCAATTGTTTCTAAACCTTTATTCATCAAGGTTGCCGAATCAATAGTAATTTTCTTACCCATTTTCCATTGCGGGTGTTTAAGTGCTTCTTTAACCGTAACTTTTTTTAATTGCTCTAAAGAATAATGATAAAAAGGTCCACCGGAGGCAGTAAGGATAATTTTTTCTACTTCTTTTTTATTTTCTTTATCCAGGCACTGGAAAATTGCTGAATGTTCACTATCTAAAGGTAAAATTTTTGCCCCGTATTTTCGCACTTCGCTAAGGATAATCTCACCAGCAATCACTAAAGTTTCTTTATTGGCTAAAGCAACAGTTTTACCGGCTCTAACTGCTTCTAAGAATGGCAATAAGCCAACTGCACCAACGACCGCGAAGACGACAAAATTTGTCTCGGGTAAACTGGCTAACTCTTTCAGTCCTTCTATCCCTGAAAGTACTTTTACTCTTAGCTCTTCACTCTTAGCTCTCAGCTTGTCAGCTGCGGTTTCATCCATTACTGCTACTACTCGGGGATGAAATTCACGAATTTGTTCTTCTAAAAGGTCAATATTTTTATCGGCCGAAAGACCGAGAATCCGGTAATTTTTATCCAGGTATGCACCAGAACGGTGCATACCAAGTTTTCTGATTACTTCTATTGTCGTTGTCCCAATTGAACCGGTTGAACCAAGAATAACTATATTCTTCATCTTAAAGATGATTCAGACAGATTTAAGCAGATTCAAACAGATGTCATTGCGAACCGTAATGTTGTGTATTGAGGTGAATCAATCTCTCAGAGATTCCTCGCTCCACTCGGAATGACAGCAGTGCTATCATCTGTCTGCATCGTGTTATTTATCTGTCTGCATCGTTTTTATATAAAGAGACGTAAATAATAATAGAAGACAGGGGCAGTAAAAATTAAAGTATCAAAACGGTCAAGAATACCACCATGACCGGGTAATAAACTGCCACTATCTTTTACTCCAATTTGTCGTTTCAAATATGATTCAGTTAAATCACCAAAAAGACCACTCAGGGGTAAAATTATACCCAGCACAAAAACTTGTAAATAAGAAAAATGTTTAAGCAGAAATATTTTGAAAACCAAAACCACCAAAATACCGGCGAACATTTGCGCAATTGTCCCTTCCCAAGTTTTTTTCGGACTTATTTTTCTTGCTAAATAATGTTGTCCATAATTTATCCCAACGAAATAGGCCGCAGTATCGGAAATCCAGGCAGTAAGAAAAAGTAAATAAGTATATTCCCGACCGAAAGGACGCAGTTCACGGATTAAAAGCAGATGTCCTAAAAACCAAACGACATAAATTATTCCCCAGAAAGTAAGAATAATATTGAGATAATTACCTTGCTCGTTTGCTTTCTTTCGGAAGAGACTTATGGCGAGATAAAGCAAAAATCCCAAACTTAAAATTAATGCTGTCCCTTCATTAAGTTTCGGGTTAGCTAATCCCAGACCATTAAAATAAAAAGAAAAAAGTAGAAGTGAACCGAAAATATAGCCAAAAAGTTTATCCGGCTGATAACCCTTTTCAGTCCAGAGATAATAAAATTCGTAAAGACCTAAAAAGATAATTGCGTAAACAAGGAGAAAAAAGGGAAGATAACCTACCCAGATGAGCAGAAGAATAAGTGGTATACCCAATAAAGCAGTAAGAAATCGTGGTAATAACATTTAAAGGTAATCACCTTTAGATTCTACCGAAACGGCGTTCACGGTGCTGGTAATCAATAATCGCCTGATAAAGGTCGTCTTTCTTAAAGTCCGGCCAGAGAACCGGAGTAACATATATTTCGGTGTAGGCAATTTGCCAGAGTAAAAAATTAGAAATCCGGTATTCCCCACTGGTACGAATTAAAAGGTCAGGGTCAGGTAAATCCGGGATATAGAGATATTTAGAGAAATTATCTTCTTTGATTTTTTTTATTCCCCGCTCAAGAATTAAATTTATCGCATCAATGATTTCTTGTCGTCCTCCGTAATTAAGAGCAATATTTAAAATTAACCCATTATTATCTTCCATAATTGCAACTGCTTTCTTAAGAACTTTTAAACAATCCTCAGGTAATTCCTCAATTCGTCCACTAATCCTAAATTGGACATTATTCTTTTTTAATTCATTGGTTTCTTTAGCTACCTTTTCTTTTAACAAACGCATTAATGCTTTTACTTCACTTTTTGGACGTTGCCAATTCTCAGTAGAAAAAGCAAAAAGAGTAAGAACTTTTATCCCTAAATCACTACAACTACGGATTATTTCGCGTATTGTCTCCACCCCGGCACGGTGTCCCATCACTCTCGGTAGATGATGTTTTTTCGCCCAGCGACCATTGCCATCCATAATAATTGCGATATGTTTTGGGAGTTTATCAAGTTCAATTTGTTTTACTAAGTCATTATTGTTTTGAATAAATTTGTCTGAATCAGCAACCATCTGTTTATACTCGTAATTAATTATCTAAACTTCAAAGATTTCTTTTTCTTTAAGAGCTAAAAGTTCATCAACTTTTTTCATATAACCTTCAGTCAGTTTCTGAATTTGCTCTTCATATTTGAAAAGGTCATCTTCAGGAATTTCCTTATTTTTTTCTGCCTTTTTTAAGATTTCCACCGCTTCTCGTCGTTCGTTACGCAAAGAAATACGAAAATCTTCCGCCATTTTTTTTACTATTTTTGCTAATTCTTTTCTTCTTTCTTCAGTTAAAGGTGGTAAATTCAAATGGATAACTTTACCATCATTCTGTGGAGTGAGACCGATATTTGCCTTGAGAATCGCTTTTTCAATTTCCTGGAGAAGTGTTTTATCCCAGGGTTTAATCTCAATTTTTCGTGGTTCCGGAATGAGTATACTTGCTACTTGTTTAAGTGGAACCAAAGTTCCATAATATTCAACCTTCACTCCATCTAATAATGTGGGTGACGCTTTACCGGAACGTAAAGTAGCAAAATCAGTATGAATTTTTTCGATTGTCTTTTTCATTTTTTCTTCACTTTCTTGATAAATTTTTTTAAAATTTTCTTCCCACATTTTTTCTTTAACCCTCCTCAATTAAAGTACCAACCTTTTCTCCTTTCATTACTTTTAAGAGATTACCTTTCTTGAAAATATTAAACACAACTATCGGTAAATGGTTGTCCATACAAAGTGAAAGTGCCGCAGTGTCAATTACTTCTAACCTTTTTTTCAGTGCTTGCATATAAGTTAAGTGGTCATATTTTTTTACTTTTGGATTTTTCAAAGGGTCTATTGGATAGACACCGTCAACTTTGGTTGCTTTAAGGAAAACATCGGCATCAATTTCTATTGCTCTGAGAGCCCCAGCAGTATCCGTAGTAAAATAGGGGTTACCTGTACCGCCAGCAAAAATTACCACTCTTCCTTTTTCCAGATGTCTCACTGCACGACGACGAATAAAGGGTTCAGCGACCTTGCCCATTTCAATCGCGGTTTGTACCCGTGTAGGTTGTCCCAATTTTTCTAAACCACCTTGCAGAGCCAAGGCATTAATTACCGTTGCCAACATACCCATATAATCAGCAGTAACTCGGTCAAGAATTATGTTATTATTAATTACTTTATCTTTATCAACAATTTCTCGCCCTCGCCAGAGGTTACCAGCACCAATTACTACGGCAACATCCGTGCCTAATTTCCTTACCGAAATAATTTCTTCGGCAATACTTGATACTGCAGGAAGGTCAATCCCATGGACAAGTTTACCCAGAAAAGCTTCACCGGAAAGTTTCAAAACTATTCGTTTATACTTCGCTTTACCCATTTCCAAAATCGCTCCACCTCCTTTCCCCGCACCTTTCAGGTAATCGTTTTTTTTCTTCAAGAGTTTTGGGGTTCTTCCCCCGATAGGTCATGGTCTAACGATGAACGACATTGAATTTTTTGGTGCCTCTTGTCGCTAACAAAAAAATTATAGAGTGAAGGGAGGGTTCCCAAAACTCACCCGCTCCTTATTTATTCTTCACCCACTTTAAACCTTGCAAAACGACGAAGAATAATATTTTCACCAAGTTTAGCCATTACTTGAGTGATTAAGTCTTTAATTTTCATTTTCCCTTCCGAGTCACGAATATAAACCTGTTCAAAAAGACAAACACTGATATAGAATTTTTCTAATTTACCTTTAATAATTTGTTCTACAATTTTATCCGGCTTTCCTTGAACTTGTGTCCGATAAATTTCTTTTTCTTTTTCAATTATTTCTTCAGAAATATCTTCCGTCTTAATCCAATATGGAGCACAAGCAGCAATCTGTAAAGCTAACTCTTTAGCTAAATTACGAAATTCATCAGTACGAGCGACAAAATCAGTTTCACAGTTAAGTTCAAGAAGAACTCCAATTTTATCTCCCGCATGAATGTAGGAATAAATGATTCCTTCCTGTGCTTTCCGTTCGGCACGTTTTGCCGCTTGAATTATACCTTTCTCTCTTAGAAGAGAGACTGCTTTTTCTAAATCGCCCTTTGTTTCCAGTAATGTTTTCTGACAATCTAAAATACCTGCCCCAGATATTTGTCTTAACTTTTTTACCTGTTCAAGGTCAATCAACTTTTTTCTCCTTCCTGAGATTCTTTGGATTCGGGATTTTCCTGACTGGTTTCACCTAACGGTTCTTCACGAAGAAGTTCCTCTTCGGGGATAGTCGCTTCAAAAACTAATTCTCCTTTTTCAGTAGTTACCTCTTTTTCTGTTTTCTGAGTAAATAACTCTTTTCCTTCTACTAATGCATCCGCAATTATACCAGTGAAAAGACGGATTGCCCGGAGAGCATCATCATTACCGGGTATTGGGTAATCAACTACTTCCGGGTCAGCATCAGTATCGCAAATCGCAATAACTGGTATTTGCATTTTTTTTGCCTCGGCGACCGCAGTTGCTTCATACCTCGGGTCAATAAGGTAAACTACCCCTGGTAATTGTTCCATTTCTTTAATTCCGGAGAGCATTCTCTCTAAGCGCAGTCGCTCTTTTTCCCAGCGTGCTGATTCTTTCTTAGAAAGAACTTTATAAATCCCATCTGCTTTCATTCGATTGAGTTCTCCTAAACGAGCAATAGATTTTTTTATTGTTTCAAAATTAGTTAAAGTACCACCAAGCCAACGCTGATTTACATAATATGCACCACAACGGATTGCTTCCTGCTGGATAATTTCCTGTGCTTGTTTTTTTGTTCCCACAAATAACATCTTTTTCCCTTCACTGCTTAAATCACGAACAAATTTGTACGCATGTTTTAGTTCTTTAACTGTCTTTTGTAAATCAATAATGTGAATATTGTTTCGTGCACCAAAAATGTATTTGCTCATTTTTGGATTCCAGCGTCTTGTCTGGTGTCCAAAATGTACTCCTGCTTCTAACAATGCTTTCATACTAATTGTGGTCATACTTGTTTTTTTTTCTCCTTTCTTGCTAAAATTTCTGCTTGCTTAAAATCACTCCATGTATTTATATTAAAAAATGAGATAAGTTGAGGGTCAACTTTTTTTATTTCTGTTTCGTTAATTTTACAAACATTTACCTGTGCAAAAAAATCAATAATTTTCGGGTTCGTTTTTTCCCCCATTACTTCAACAATTGGTTGGAGACAGTTTTTTGAATATAACGCACAGAACGGTTGTTGCCCGCTCTTTAACCAGGGTATTACTACATCGTATTTCTTTTTCTTTTTTATTAAATAATTCACTAATCCCGGACGGATAAATGGTGAATCACAAGCACAAATAAAACTGTAAAAATTTTGAGCATGAAAAAGTCCAGAATGTAAACCACTCAAAGAACCATATCCGGGATAAATATCTTTTACCAACTTTACTGGTAATTCTTTAAATTCTTTCTCTTTATTAGTGACAACGATTATTTCATCAAGTAAAGGACTAATTTTTTCAATTATCCACTGAATGATTGGTTTATTTTCAAGAAGTAAAAATGCTTTATTAACTTTTCCCCCAAACCGTTTACTTTTTCCGCCGGCTAAAATAACTCCACTTACCGGATAAATATTACGAGACACAGGATTAATAACCCAGAGAGATTTGGTTTCAGGTCTTTTCTTCTTTTTTTTCTTCTTCGGATTCTTCTTGTTGTGCTTCCTTCATCCCTTTTTTAAAAGAAGAAATTGTCTTCCCAAACGAACGTCCAATTTCGGGCAACCTCTTCGCACCAAAAATAAGCAGAACAATAACCAAGATAATCAGCAGTTCAGGTAAACCAAGATGCGGTAACATAATTACTTTTTCCTCCCTTCCTAAGAATAGATTTTTAATTCAACTTCTCCAAATTTTTTTGGCAACCTTTTTAACGATTTAATCATCCCTACAATTGTTGAACTAATAAAACCTTTAACAAAAAAATTTAAGGGTATTTTTTGTCCATTAACTATTAATTTTACATCTTTTTTTGATTTTTTTCCTAAAAGATATTTTTTTTCAATCAATTCAACAACTTTTTTCATTTCTTTAAACCTGAATTGCGGCACCGAGCAGTTAATTCTTTTTGCACTAACCACCGCTAAAAGTTCATTTTCAGCGGAAAGTAGGCTACCTTGAGAATATACTTCTATTTTCGGTTTATTTTCCTTTTTATATCCTTCAGTTAAAATTAAATCTACATCACTACAATATTCAGCAAGGTCATCAAGATTTTTTTCTTTATCTAAATCCCGGAGAACTGCCATTTTTTTCGGCCCGGCAATAAGCACCGGTTTTGCTCCCGCTTTACTTATTTGCCAGGTATCCTTGTTTGGCAAATCAATCCGTGAATGGACATCATGTTTAATTACCGCAACTTTATAACCGCGTTTTTTTAACTCGGGGACAAGTTTAGTAAGAAATTTAGTTTTCCCGCTCCCGGACTTACCGACAACCGAAATAATTGGTATCATAAAAATAGAATTTCTACCTTTTCACCTTTATTTAATACCGTTTTCCCTTCCGGGAGAACAACTAAACAGTCAGCATTAGTAAGCGAACTGATTATCCCGGAACCTTGGGGACCAGTTGTGCGTACATAAAACTTGCTATTAACCTTCCCCAATTTACCGCGTAAATAATACTTTATTCCTTCTTTTTTAACAACTTTTTCTTCAATAATTGCTTCACCTCGCGGTAAAGAATAATCATTTTGCCCACGCATCTTTAAGATTGCCGGACGGACAAACATTTTAAAAGTTACCATTGCCGAAACCGGATTTCCCGGCAGACCAAAAACTGGCTTATTTTTCAATAAACCAAATAATAACGGTTTACCCGGACGAATTGCCAAGGTATGAAATCTTAACCTGAATCCAAGTTTTAAGAGACACTTTTTTACCAAGTCGTATTCACCTACCGAGACACCAGCAGAAGTAAGCAGAAGATCAGCACTTCTGATTGCTTCTCTAAGTTTGTTCTCCAAAATATCTTCTTTATCCGGAATAATTCCGTAACGCAAAGGAATACCACCGGCATTAAGTGTCTCGGCAAAAAGCATATAACTGTTTGAATCACGAATCTTACCCGGGTTTAGTTTTTCTTTAATTTCTACCAGTTCGTCACCAGTAGTAAGAATTGCCACCAACGGTTGACGGTAAACCTTAACCCATTCTCTACCAAGTGCAGCGAGGAGAGCAATTTCCTGAGCACGAATAAGTTTACCTTTCTTCAAAACCAGTTCACCTTTTTTTACATCTTCACCAATTTGACGAATATTTTCATCTTTGGAAACGGATTGATAAATTTTTACTCTTGTTTCTCCATTTTTTTTATAACTTGAGGTAATTACCTCTTTTGTATCTTCAACTCTCACTACCGCATCCGCACCCGTGGGCAATATCGCTCCGGTCATAATTTTTATCGTTTCCCCGGTTTTAATTTTTTTTGTCGGTAAATTACCCGCCGGCAGGTCTTCTACAAGTTTAAGGATTGCCGGTCTTCCCGAAGTAGCTGATTTTGTATCCTTTGCTTTTACCGCATAGCCATCCATTGCCGAGTTAAAAAAAGGAGGTAGATTTTCCGAAGCATAAATATTTTCCGCAAGGATACGATTTAATCCTTCGGTAAGATGCACCTTTTCTTCATTAAGGATATGCACATTATTAAGAACAATTTTTAATGCTTTTTCAGCTGAGAGTAATTTGGTCATTTTTATTTTCGGTTAATTGTAGAACTATTTTACAGAAAAGTCAACTTCTAAATTTATATCCAACGCTGGTGCCGAATGGGTAATTTCACCAATAGAAATTCTTTCCACTCCTAACTGCGCAATTTTTCTTATATTCTTTAGATTTACTCCACCCGAAACTTCAATTTCTGGTTTTTTACGCTGAACGTTGAACATTGAACGTTGAACAAGTTCAACTGCTTTTTTCATTTGTGTCAAAGACATGTTGTCCAGCATAATAATATCTACACCTGCGGTAAGTGCTTCTTTCACCTGGTTTAGATTTTCTGTCTCCATCTCAATCTTTATCTTTTTTGGTATCTTCTTCCTCAACTTTCTAACTTGTTCACCCCCTAACTTGCTAACTCTAAGATGATTGTCTTTAATCAAAACCTGTTCGGAAAGATTCAACCGGTGATTATACCCGCCCCCGCAGCGGACCGCATATTTTTCCAACTCTCTCCAAAGAGGTGTGGTCTTCCGAGTGTCATAAATTCTGGTGAGTGGATAGTGTTTAGTGGTTAGTGGGTGAACTGCGTTGACATATTTAGCGGTGAGAGTAGCTATTCCGGAGAGATGCCCTAAAAAATTCAGCGCAACTCTTTCCGCAGTAAGTATCGTCCTCGCCGGACCATAAATTTCAGCCACCACTTCTCCCTTTCTTACTTTGTCTCCATCCTTCACCTTCGCCCAAAATTTAATCCCATCCCCCACTTCCCACTTCCCACATCCTATGTTTTGTATTCTGAATACCTTCTCCGCTACTTTCAGCCCAGCAATGACCCCATCCTCTTGAGCGATAATTCTTGCCTTAACCAACGAATCTTTAGGAACTAAAAGTTCAGTAGTTAAATCTCTCTTCCCGATATCCTCTTTTAATGCCTGTTTAATTAATGAATCTATTTTTTTCATATCACAAACGATTCACACGCCCTTTAGAGTTTTGGGAACTTTTCTGAACGACATCAAAGTTTTTGACGCCTTTTGATTTTAGTCAAAAAATTATAGAGTGAAGAGAAGATTCCCGAAACTCATTTTCTTTCTCTCCGGCCAAAGAATTATAGCTGAGAAACTGATTTTTTACTTTTTATAATTATTTAGACCTTGGCTGTTTCTTTCTTACTATATTTAGGTAATGCATTCAACTCAACAAGTTTATCCCGAAGAACTGCAGCTAATTCGTAATCAAGATTATCCGCTGCTTCCTCCATTTCCTGTTTTAAGGTCTTAATTAAAGCAGGTAAATTTTCTTTTGCGGCATACTCAATACCATCTTCCCGAACCAGAGACAATCCTTGACTTCTTGCTTTATAACTAAATTCTTCAAGTTCCTGCACTGCTTTCTGGATTGTTTTTGGAGTAATCTTATATTTCTGATTATATGCAATTTGTTTTTTTCTTCGCCGTTCCATTTCTTTTAATGCGCGTTCCATTGAACCAGTAACAAAATCCGCATAAAGAATCACTTCACCATTAACATTCCTTGCTGCCCGGCCACAAACCTGGATTAACGAAGTTTCCGAACGCAAAAACCCCTCCTTATCCGCATCTAATACTGCCACTAAGGACACTTCGGGTAAATCTAATCCTTCCCGGAGCAAATTTATCCCGACTAAACAATCAAATTCGCCTTTCCGTAAATCCTGTAAGATTTCTACCCGTTCTAAAGGTTCAATTTCTGAATGTAAGTAGCGTACCTTTAATCCTTTTCCCAATAGATATTCGGCTAAATCTTCGGCCATCCGTTTAGTCAAAGTAGTCACTAAAACCCGTTCTTTAGATTTGACCCGCTTTTCTATCTCTTTAATCAAATCATCAATCTGTCCTTTGAGGTGATCACCTCTGGTCGGTCTAACTGTTACTGCCGGGTCAACTAACCCGGTCGGACGAATAATTTGTTCAATAATCTCGCCTTTCGCCTTTTCCAATTCATAAGGAGACGGAGTTGCCGAAGCATAAACTACCTGGTTAACCAAACTTTCAAATTCAGCAAATTTTGCCGGACGGTTATCCAAAGCACTCGGTAAACGAAAACCAAACTCAACCAAGGTTTCTTTCCGTGAACGGTCACCTTCATACATTCCCCGTATTTGTGGTAAAGTCACATGCGACTCGTCAATAATTACCAAAAAATCATCCGTGAAATAGTCAATCAGACAGGCCGGTCTTTCCCCGGGTAAACGCCCGCTTAAATGTCTTGAATAGTTCTCAATCCCATGACAGATACCGGTTTCGCGCATCATTTCCATATCGTATTTCGTGCGCATCTCCAATCTCTGTGCTTCTAAAAGTTTATTCTGGCTGCGTAATTCTTTAAGCCGTTCTTCAAGTTCTTTTTCAATGGTTACCAATGCCTCTTCTAACCGTGGACGGGGAGTAACAAAATGTTTTGCCGGATAAAGATAAATTTTTTCTAAATCTCTTAATGTCTTCCCGGTTAAAGGGTCAATCTCTTTAATTTTCTCAATTTGATTACCAAGAAATTCAACCCGGATTGCCGTTTCCAAATAGGCAGGAAAGATTTCTACCGTATCTCCCCGGACACGAAATTTACCCCGACTGAAATCTATATCGTTCCGTCCGTAGTAAATATTTATCAACTCCTGCAGCAGAACTTCCCGCGCTTTTGTTCTCCCTTTCTCAATCAGCACACACGCTTCACGAAAATCTTTCGGACTGCCTAAACCATAAATACAGGAGACACTGGCAACTACAATTACATCCTTGCGTTCAAGTAAAGAACTTGTCGCTTTCAGACGCAGACGGTCAATCTGGTCATTGATTGAAGCATCTTTCTCAATATAAGTATCGGTCTGCGGGATATACGCTTCTGGCTGGTAATAATCATAATAAGAAATAAAATATTCTACCGCATTCTCGGGGAAAAATGCCTTAAATTCAGCATAAAGTTGTGCCGCTAAGGTCTTATTATGCGAAATTACCAAAACCGGTCTATTTACCTGAGCAATCACATTCGCTATCGTAAATGTCTTACCCGAACCAGTAACTCCGAGCAAAACCTGATGTTTTTCTCCCTTACTTATTCCTTCACTTAATTCTTCAATTGCCTCTGGCTGGTCACCAGCAGGATGAAAAGAAGAAACTAATTTGAATTTATTCATCGGAAGCAATTACTACCCTACCTTTTGGTAGACAGGAATTTATCTTTTAGAACAGGTATCAACTCTTCAGCGGTAGGATTATATTTCAAAGGAGTAAGAGAAACCGTCTTCTGGTTCAGGGCAGATATATCTGTTCCCGGTTCATTTATCCCGGAAGGAGCTTTACCAGCTAACCAGTAATATTTAAGTCCTCTCGGGTCTCTTCGGGAATCAATCTTTTCCGAATATATTCTCTTCCCTAAACGAGTAACTACAAATGTTTTAATTTTCCTCTCCGGTAAGTCCGGGACATTAAGATTAAAAAATATACCCGGCGAAAGACCATTCTTTAAAATCCATTTACTTACTTTATAAGCATATTTTGCCGCAGTAGAAAAATATTGTCCATTTTTTATCAATAAAGAGACCGCTAAACCCGGTATACCGAGCATACTCGCTTCCCTTGCTGCCGCTACCGTGGCGGAATAAATTACATCTTCACCGAGATTTGCTCCCCGGTTTATTCCTGAAACGACCAAGTCAATCTTTCGTTTGAAGAGAGAAAGGATAGATAGGCGCACACAGTCCGCCGGTGTGCCGTTCACCACATACATCCCATCCCATTCTTTAAGTTCATCAATCCCGTTCCTGATTTTGAATGCCCGTAAAGGACGGTCTAAAGTCAAAGCATGACTTACCCCGCTCTTTTCCTGGTTCGGCACAACAATATGCACTTTACCGATTTTCCGCATTTCCTTAATTAAAGGAAGCAGTCCCGGTGCATAAATCCCGTCATCATTAGTAATTAGTATTTGTTTTTCCATCGTATTTTTGATTATTAACCCCCGAAGTTTTGCCTGCCCCTTTGCTTCTTGCAAAGCAAGTAAAGGGGTTTTGCAAAAACTTCGGGGGTCTAATTTCAATTTTAGTAAAAAAAAAGAAAAAAAGCAAATCAAAAATAAAGAATTAAAATCTGGCAGTAAAACTTACCCGGTAGGTATTAGCAAAACACTGAAGAAAGTTTAGCCGACAGGCCCTGTGCCGAAAAAATCAGAAAAATTCCCTCCGTCCCGATTTTTCCCAAATTGTAGTCGGCCTTTACCTGTCCTCCGACCTGTCCTCCGAAGCTTTAGCAAAGGTGGAAACTTTAGCGAAGGAGGAAGGGTCGGCTACCTCTTGACCGAAAAAAATGAAGCTCTCTGCCGCATTCGGCGAAGGAGAATAATTAAGTTCTCTGTCCCCGGATTCCCGAATAAATGAAAGTGTCCCCTTTTTAGTGCCTGACTTGACTAACCCCCGCACCTTTGCTCAAAATATCGATGCTTCCTAAAATTTGGATGACCGCAGGTTACCGACACCTCCCCGGGTAAAGGTGCGGGGTAAATTGACTTGCTCGGGGCAATCCTTCTCCCACCTTAAAGGGGAAAAGAGTAAAAACGATAAATTGGGGCCGGGACTTCCCAAAAAATATAAAAACCGACTTGCCCCGAAGGTATGTCGGAGTAAAAAGTCGGTTTAAGTTCTATGTTTAGTTACTTCTCACAGCAAAATTCGTTATCATGGGATTTTCTCCCGATAATTCTGAGTCTACAGCCTTCTCGTTTCAATATTATTAAATTTACCCAATTCTGTCAATAGATTTGCGAGGTGATTTTTTGCTTACTTTTATGAATACCAAAAAATAGATTTATAAAATAACCAACTTCTTGCTCTTAAGTATTTTCCAGCGGTTTTTGAATGGCAGAGGTTGGGAAGAGATGAGCGAGTTGTGTCGGTAAAGGGTATAATAATCAGGAGATTTCTGATAATCCCGGTAGGCGTATAAATTTATTCCTTCACTGAAAAGGAAGGTAAGCGAACTGAATTTATGTTTATTTTTTATATTTTCAACTGCTTTTTTGATTTTTTCAGTCGGACTATTTCCCGGAGAACCGAGAATAAACCGGAAAAATGTTTCCGAATCAAGAGCGTTCATTTTGAGTAAATGCTTGTAGTCATAAATCGTCCCGTTATGGGCAAAAAGATAATTTTTGTATTTGAAGGGATGGGCGTTCTTAGTATTACTGGTATTTTTCCAGGCGGACTTACGGAAATGCAGAATAAGGATTTTTGATTTAGCGATTTCTCTGATTTTTTTAAAAAATTTATCTTTTTCTTCTACAACTGAATTCCCGCTCTTAAAAACTATCGCTTGTCCATTCTGGTAATAACCGATTCCCCAACCATCTAAATGTCCTGGACTGTTTCCGGGAAGGGTTTTACCGGATTGAGCAAGTTTAAAAAATTCCTCAATTACCTTTTTGTGTTTTTGATAATCAAAATTTTTAATCCCAAGCATCCTACACATATTCCTATTTACACGATTACAACGATTACAAAAACGATTACAACGATGATAAAATCTAATACATTTTTACTCACACAATCACTGTAATCGGCCTTTCAAAATCGCTGTAATCTTAAACTATAGGAGTATTTTGACTACGAAGATGGCGATGATTATTCCGATAAGGTCGGAGATAATACAAACCGGAACCAGATACTTTGATTTTTTTATTCCTACACTCCCGAGATAAACCGCTAAAACATAAAAAGTTGTCTCTGCCGAACCGAGGATTACGGCGGAAATTTTCGCCACTAAAGAATCCGCTCCGCTGGTCTTCAAGATGTCCACAAAAACACCTACTGCCGCACTGTTGGAAAGCGGTTTTAACAAAGCAATCCCGAATATTTCCGCCGGGATATTCAGAAAAGTAAATAAAGAACTGAAACCTTTTTTTAAGAGGTCAAAAGCACCGGATGCCTGGAATCCTTTCACTGCAATGAGAATGGCAACAATATAGGGCAGGACTCTTAAACTAATCTCAAAACCTTCTTTTGCACCGCTGACAAAAGATTCGTAGAGTTTAACCTTGCTCTTGTAACCGTATAGAACTACAAAAAGAATAAAAAGCGGAATTACCAATTTAGAGAAGTAATTGATTATTTCTACCATCTTCATTTCTGAATTTAAATCCTAAATCCCAAGCACCAAATACCAAACAAATCCAAAATTCAAATATCTAAATTCCTGCCTGCGGCGGGCAGGCAAAACTAATATTTTGAACATCTGTCTTTATAGAAGTATTTAAATATATACAGAACCGTTATTGCCACGATTGCGGAAATAAAGGTTGCGATAATCGTCGGTAAAACGATTGCGGTCGGATTTTGCGCACCGTATTGCGAGAAAAGTCCGATGAGCGTAAAAGGTATAAGTTGGATACTGGCAGTATTGATTACCAGAAAAAGCATCATTTCAAAACTGACCGTTTCTTTATCCGGGTTGAGTTCCTGCAAGTCCTTCATTGCTTTCAAACCAAGTGGTGTAGCCGCATTACCCAGACCGAAGAAATTGGCAATCATATTTAATGAAATATGGGCGATTGCCGGATGGTCAGCAGGAATGTTTTTGAACAGTTTTAATAATAAAGGTTTAAAAAATTTGGACAGTTTGTTCACTAAACCGGAATCTTCAATTATTTTAGTGATGCCGAGCCAGAGCGCCATTATCCCAATCAGGAAAAGGAATATCTCTACTGCCTGTTTTGCACCGTCAAAAAGTGCCTGGGTGAAAGCATCAAGTTTACCGTTGATAATTGCAAATACTGTCCCGATAACCAGTAAGAGAAACCAGATTAGATTCATATTTATACACGATGGCAACGATTTTTAGTAGCGATGCCAGCGATAAAACAATATTTAAATCGCCGCAATCGTTTGCACTTATCGCTGCAATCATTTCCTTAAAATCGCTGTAATCATTTTTCTAACATTAGGCTTTTGTTGTAAGTATTCAACTTTACTTTTGCCCCGACCGGTAAAGTAATTTTATTTTTTGTATGCCCGAGGTAAGGACAATAAACTACCGGGAAAGTCACTTTTATCATCTCTTTAATTATTGCAAATATATTACTTGTTTTCAATCCCCGGAAATTTCCCAGAATTAATCCTTTAATTTTTCTAAACTTACCAGCAAGGAACCATTGGCTGAGACAACGGTCAACTTTATACAGTTTCTCATCAACTTCTTCAAAAAAGAGGATACTATTTTTCGTCTCTAATTCCCATTCGGTACCAATCAAAGCGCTAAGCGTAATCAGATTNNAGCAATCCCTTTGAGATTAGATAAATTAATTAGCATCGGAGAATGATAAGTAACCAACCCGGTGCGTTCATAAATCGTATTCAAGAAAACACTTAAATCACTGAACCCGGCGAAAATTTTAGGATTTTCTTTAATCAGTTCAAAATTTATACCCGGGAGCAGTTTCATTGAACCGAATCCACCGCGCTGGGCAAGGATAATCTCGGTTTCCCGGTTGAGGAATGCTTGATGTAATTCTTTAACTTTTTCTTTGACCGAAGGGGTTCTCTTAAGGAATTTTTTATTGAGAATTTTAAACCCGAGTTGATTCAGTTTTTTTATCCCGGAAAGAAAATCTTTTTTCTTGATTAACCACGCCGGAGTAATCAGATATATTTTATTCTTCATCTCCGAACCAAAGATGAAATTAAATTAACTAATTCTTTTGTCGCCTGGGGCAGGTTTAAATTTTCTATAGAAGTGGATATTTTTTTCAACTTTTCCGGATGAGCAAGGAAATCTTCTATATAGTGAGCGAATACTGCCGGTAGAAATTCGTTATTCAAAAGGAAATGAGCATAGCCCTTCCTTGCTAAATAGCGTGCTTGCAGTTCCTGGTGCCGGCTGGTAGCATGCGGGTAAGGAATAAGAATTGCCGGTTTTTTTAAAGCGAGAATTTCGGCAATTGTGCTTGCCCCGGCACGGGAAATAACTAAATCGGCACAGGCATAAGCGAACCCCATCTCTTCCAGATAAGCCAAAATTTTAGCCGGGAAATTTACCTGGCGATATTTTTCGGCTACCGCATTGAAATCATTCTCACCAGTAAGATGCAGAATTTGTATTTTTTCCTTGAAAGAAACCAGCAGGGGTAAAGAATTTACTACCGTATCATTTATTTTTTTTGCTCCCGCACTGCCGCCAAAAATAAGAATCGTGAATTTATCCGGAGAAAAACTAAACTTCTTTATCGCTTCCTCCCGGCGGATATTTTTCAAGTCATCACGAATTGGGTTGCCGGTATAGACCGTTTTTTCGTGAGGNNTAAGTAAACGGTTAGCTAAACCGGGATGGAGATTCTGTTCATGAATTAAGGTCGGCAAAGCACACATTCTTGCGGCAAAAATTACCGGGAAAGAAAGATAACCACCCATACCGAGAACCAGGTCAGGTTTTGCCTCTCTAATTATTTTAAAACTACCGATTATACTCAGGAAAAGTTTAAAGAAAAAAACGAACAGATTTAAAGATATTTTCCGCGGCAGACCCTGGAAGTTAAGTTCAAAAAAAGGCAACCTTCTACTCTGGAGAATGCTCTTTTCCCGTCCGTTTTCACGAATCACAAGAAATACCTCGTGGTTAATCTTTTTCAATTCCTCAGCAAGGACGATACCGGGATAAAGATGCCCCGCAGTACCGCCGGCAGCAATCAGTATTTTCATCTTGTCAATGGTAACCTCCTTTGCCAGATTGCACCTTTCTTTTCTCGGGAAATATGCAGGAGTATCCCGATACTTGCCAGATGACAGAGTAATGATGAACCACCAAAAGAAATAAAGGGTAAGGGTAATCCTTTAGTCGGCAGACAACCGCAACTCACGCCGATATTGATTAATGCCTGCAGGAAAACAAAAAAAGTAATCCCGCTGGCTAAAAGATGGTCAAAAAAATTCTCAATCTCTAAAGCAATTTTCCAACCGCGCCAGAGGATGAGCAGAAAAAGAATAATCACCCCTAATGTTCCGAGCAGACCTAATTCTTCACCGAGAATCGGAAAAATAAAATCAGTATGTGCCTCAGGTAGATAAAGCAGTTTCAAAGTTCCCCGGCCTAAACCTACACCGTTTAAACCACCCGAGCCAAGCGCATAGAGCGCTTCTTTGGTCTGATAACTTGCCTTTTCTAAATCAAAGATACCATTGACAAAAGATAGTAACCGTGCTAAACGATACGGTGCACGGATGATAAATACTGACCCTAAAGATAACCCGAGAAAGACCGGTCCAAGAAGAAAACGCAGCTTCACTCCGGCAAGGAAAAACATCACCATACTGGTTAAAGCAATAAAAAATGCCGTCCCGAAATCAGGTTCAAGCAGAACTAGAAAACAAACTATCCCTACGAAAACAAAGGGCACAAGCAGACCTCTAACAAAATTGTCCAACCGGCTCCGTTTACGGTCAAAATAGTCAGCAAGAAAAATAATCGTCGCCAGTTTAGCTAACTCGGAAGGTTGAAAACCAAACACCCCGAAACGTAACCAGCGCCGTGCACCACCTACTGACCTACCTAAAAAAAGCACTAAAATCAGGAGAATTACGGTTACCAGAAACAGTAATCGCGAGTATTTCTGCAAATAAGCGGAATCAAGCCGGCTGAAAATATGCATCGCCAATAAACCGCCGATTGCCCAGATGAATTGTTTAAACAGGAAAAAAGCCTGCGTTCCATAACGTTGGTCGGCAACGATTGCACTTGCTGAATAAACCATAAGCAGACCAACCACCAATAGGGTTAGAGTGGCAAAAAGAAGTGTCTTATCCAAAGCATTGTTTTCTCTCTTCATTATTACATTTGATTCCAGCGATTTAAATGCCGATTACTGCGATAAATGCAACTAAAGTTGCTGGACTAAATCTTTAAATATTTTACCTCTTTCTTCGAAATTACGGAATTGGTCAAACGAAGCGCATGCTGGTGAGAGCAGGACAATCTCACCCGGAGAAGCAAGAGAATAAGCCATTTTTACCGCTCTATCCAAAGTAGCGCAGGAAATAATTTTGGTTATTTCTTTAAGTTCACGCGCAATTTTCTCTTCCGCTTCACCGATAAGCAGGATTGCTTTAACTTTTTCTTTAATCAAAGGAACAAGCGATGTATAAGGTGCACCTTTATCCCTTCCCCCCATAATCAGAATTATCGGGGAAGAAAAACTTTTCAAAGCGACAAGAACCGAATCCGGGTTAGTTGCTTTTGAATCATTGATAAACTTAACCCCGTTGATTTCACGGACAAATTCTAACCGGTGTTCCAGACCGTTAAAAGAGTTTAGACCCTTAACGATTACTTCCGGGGATAATCCGGCAGAGATACTAATCGCTACCGCGGATAAAGCATTTTCTAAGTTGTGTGGACCGGGAATCTTTAGAGTAGGAGAAAGTGAATAGTAGTTAGTGGCTAGTTTAACAACAATATCCTTACCGTCAAGAAAAACACCTTCATCCAGTTTCTTTTGACGGGAAAAGAAGATAACCTGGGAAGGACAATCCCGTGCTAATTCCCGGCAATATTCATCGTCAGCATTAAAAATAGAGCAATCTTTTTTAGTTTGGTTTTCATAAATTCGTGCTTTAACCCGGCTATAATTTTTCATTGACTGGTGCCGTTCTAAATGGTCAGGAGTAATGTTCAAAATTACCGCAATTTGCGGATGGAATTTTTCAACTAATTCCAGCTGGTAACTGGAAACTTCCAAAACGACTACAGTCTGGGAATCAATCTCTTGCACTGCCTCTGAAAGCGGATAACCAATATTCCCGGCTACAACCGTTTTCTCTTTAGCGATACGAAAAAATTCACCGACTAAAGCAGTGGTCGTAGATTTACCATTCGTGCCAGTAATCGCAACGATTAGTTTCGGTTTGATTAGACAGTAGGCAATTTCTAACTCGCTGTAAAGAGGGATATTTTTTTCTTTTGCTTTCTCTATGACCGGGATATCCAGATGTATCCCCGGTGAAGGGATAATTAAATCACTGAACAGTATTTTCTCGCTGTGTTTACCAAATTCAGTATCAATATTTTTATTCAATTCGTTAAGGTTTTCAATCTCTTCCTTCTTTTTTATTTCACTTAAGAATACTTGTGCTCCTAACCGGTGGAGTAAATTGGCACAGGCGATACCGGAACGTCCCGCACCGAGAATAGAAACTCGTGAGCTACTTAGTTCTTTTCCTCCAAAAGCATTTACCATTTTAACGAATTTTCAGGGAAGTTAAAGCAATCAAAGCTAAAATTATCCCGATTATCCAAAAACGAATCGTTACTTTCGGTTCCGCCCAGCCTTTGAGTTCAAAATGGTGATGTAAAGGCGCCATTTTAAAAATACGTCTCCCGTGAGTCTGGAAAAAGTAAATCTGTAAGAATACTGAAACAATTTCAATAAGGAAAACACCGCCGACTAAAGGAAGTAATAATTCCTGTTTTATGCACAAAGCAATAATACCGATTGTCCCGCCAAGAAAAAGTGCGCCCATATCACCCATAAATACTTCTGCCGGATAAGTATTGTACCAGAGAAAACCCAGCCCGGCACCGACTATCGCGGTAAGAAAAATAGCCAATTCACCACTGCCGGATACCGGCACTAAACGCAGGTAAGCAGCAAATTTTGCATGTCCGGCTAAATAGGCAAAAATCGCATAAGTCATTGCTGAAATTATCAGTAAACCAATCGCTAAACCATCCAGTCCGTCAGTAAGATTTACTGCATTGGCTGAACTTACTACCACCAGAATAACAAAAATCAGATATAATGTGCCAAGGTTAACAAAGAAATTTTTTAGATAAGGCACATTAACATAAGTAGCGTAATTAGTATTCGGTGGATTGAGATATAAATAGAGCGCAACAAAAAAAGCAAGTAAGAGTTCATAGATAAGTTTAGTCCGTGCGGATAAACCACGTGGATTTTTCTTGACTAATTTTTGGTAATCGTCAAGAAAACCGATTAGCCCTAAATAGAGGGCAGAAAAAAAGATTAACCAGGTAAACCGATTATCCCAGCGTACCCAAAGCAAAAATGAGACCAACAAACTAATTAGGATAATTAACCCGCCCATCGTCGGTGTACCCGCTTTAGTCAGATGCGTCTTTGGTCCATCTTCGCGTAAAGGTTGAATAATTTGATAGGATTTCAACTTACGAATAATCACCGGAGCGAGAAGGAAAAAAACAAACAAAGCAGTGAGTAAACTGCCGAGCGCACGGAAAGTGATATACTGGAAAACATTAAACGCAAAAAAAAGATTCCGTAAAGGAAAAAAAAGATGGTAAAACATTTTTTTAATTATGAATTATGAGTGATGAATTATGAATTAAAATCAACTCCTTTTAGTTATCAGTTATCGGTCATCGGTTAAAAGTTGCCGAACTACTTCTTCTAACTGCATTGCCCGGGAAGCTTTAAAAAGTATTGCTCCCTTCGGTTTGAGTATTTTTTTTATTTCCTCGGCTAATTGATTTTTGTCCGCAAAGATAATTGTTTCTATTTGAGTATTCCTCTTTAGAGCCTCGGCAAGAAATTGTATTTCCTTTCCGAAAAGCAAAACTTTTTTTACCGGAAGAGAAGCAATCATTTCACCTAAGGCAAAATGTTCTTCCTTGCTTTTCTTACCAAGTTCTAACATATCTCCTAAGACCAGTATTTTTTCTTCTTCAGGATACGCCGCGAGGAACCAATTTATCGCTGCACGCATTGAATCCGGATTAGCATTATAACAATCATTAACCAAAACCGTACCCGGTGAAAGACGGATGATATTCATCCGCCCGGGTAAAGGGGTAAAATTTTCTAATGCCGGGATAATTAGTTCTAAATTTACCCCTTTACGCGATGCAGCAGCAATTGCGGCTAAAGCATTATATACATTAAATCTGCCTAAAATCGGCAGGGAAACCGGGATTTTCCTCTCCGCAAAATGTAAAAAAAATAGATTCTTACCGTTTTCTTCTCTTACCCCGCTTGCCTGAAAATCAGTCTTCCGGTCAATTCCAAACCCGGTCTTCCGGAAACCGGAAGGCAAATTCCCGAGTAATAGGTCATCAGCATTATAGATTATTTCACCGTCACCAGGAAGATAATCAAGCACACTCATCTTTTCCTTAAAAACATCCTGTGTGGTTTTAAGAAATTCTAAATGTGCTTTTCCGATATTGGTAAAAATTACCATTTCCGGTTGAGCAATACGCGAAAGCTGGGCAATTTCACCGGGATGATTCGTCCCCATTTCCAATACACAGTAGCGGTATACCGGTACCAGTTGAAGAAGAGTTAAAGAAAGACCAATCTGATTGTTCCAATTAGCATAATTCACCAAAGTCGGCGCGAATTTCCGGAGAATACTGCCGAGCAATTCTTTAGTTGTCGTTTTCCCGTTAGAACCGGTAATCGCAATAACAAAAGGTTTAAATTTTTTCCGGTAATAAAGCGCGAGTTTCTGCAAAGTATCTAGTGTATCTTTAACTTCAACTACGGTAAAACTGTCTTTAAGAAAAGAATCTTTTTCGTTTTTATTCGCCAATATATATTCTTCGCTGACCAATGTGCCCAAAGCACCGCCAGTGATTGCTTGCGTGATAAACCGGTGCCCATCGTATTTCTCCCCTTTTAGAGGAATAAAAAAATCACCTTTTTTCAGTGTCCGCGTATCGGTAGAAAAACTGCTAATTACCATTTCTGGATTACCGGAAATAACCTTTCCTTGAATCACCGGAACGATTTCGGCGATAGTTACTTTTTCCGAAGAGGTAATCACTTCCGAGATAACTCCTTAAGCAATTCGTTTACTATTTCTTTATCATCAAAATGTATCGTCCGGTCAGCAAAAATTTGGTAATCCTCGTGTCCTTTACCGGCAATCAGGATAAAATCCCCGCTCCCGGCCATGGTTAACGCGTCCCGAATTGCCTGCCGTCGGTCAATTATAACCTTATAATTCTCTTTTCCTGCACGACGAATTCCCACTTCAATATCTAAAGCAATTTGTTGCGGGTCTTCGCTTCTTGGATTATCACTGGTGATGATTACAAAGTCACTCAATCGTGTCGCTACTTCACCCATTAAAGGACGTTTTGAACGGTCACGGTCACCACCACAGCCGAAAACGGTAATAATTTTTCTTTTCGCGAATTCTTTCAAAGTGAAAAGAACATTTTCTAAAGCATCAGCGGTATGCGCATAATCAACAAAGATACTGTAATCCTGTCCCCGGTCAACCGGTTCCAATCTGCCGGGTATGGAATTTATTTTAGCTAAATTTTTGATAATCAAGTCCCGATTAATTCCAATTGCTGAAGCACAAGCAATTGCCGCTAAAGCGTTAAGAATATTATATTTACCAACCAACGGTAAACGCACCGGGAATTCCTTATCCTGAGTACGAAGAAGGAAAGAACTGTTCTTTTCCTCTAATTTTATCTCTTTCGCTTGGAAATCACTTTTCTTTTTTATTCCATAAGTTAGCACTGGTAATTTTACTAAATTAATCAGTTTTTCTCCCCATTGTGAGTCAAGATTAATTATAGCAAATTTAGGTAAATTCTGCTTTATTTCCGGAGAAATTGCCGTAAAAAGTTTGCTCTTTGCGGCAAAATAATTATCCATCGTTTGATGAAAATCTAAATGTTCATCGGTCAAATTAGTAAATATCCCCAGGTCAAAATAGCATTCCGCTGTCCTTCCCTGGGCCAAAGCATGCGAGGATACTTCCATAATTACGCTGTCCGCACCTTCTTCTCTCATCCAGGAAAATATCGCCTGTAAGTCAACCGCTTCGGGAGTAGTCAGACCGTGAGCAAATATTTTCTTTCCCAAACGGTAGTTGATTGTCCCAATTACCCCGGTTTTTCTTCCTGCAGAATTAAGAATCGATTCCAGAAGATAAGTAATCGTCGTTTTTCCGTTCGTCCCGGTTACACCGATAAGCAGTAACTCTTTACTCGGGTTTTGATAAAAATTTGCCGCTAATTTCGCCAGGGCAAGATGCACATCCGCGACCAAAATTAAGGGTAAAGGATAGATTATTTTTTCCTCACTGACTACGGCGACTGCACCGTTATCTTTCGCCTGGGTAAGATAATTCCTGCCGTGGTCCTTAACGCCTTGACGGACGACAAAAAGGTTACCTGGTTTAACTTTACGCGAATCATAAGCAATACCGGTAATTTCAGTTTCTAAAGATATCTGAGTGTCTGCTCTGATACCTTCAAGGAGATTTTTTAACTTGGGCATATTTATTACTTTCCGGCAAAATACGAAAATAATTCAACATCTGTTCGGCAACCCGAGCAAAGACCGGAGCAGCAATCGTCCCTCCCCAGTAACTGCCGGTCTGCGGTTCATCTAAAATAACTAAAATTGTCCACTGCGGATTAGGTAAAGGGAAGAAACCGCAAAATGAAGCAGTATGTCTGGTATCCGAATATTTGTCGATTGCCGGCTCAAATTTCTGTGAGGTACCGGTTTTACCGGCAATTCGATATCCTTTAATTTTTGCGTTCGTTCCCGTACCCCATTCTACAACTCCTTCAAGCATTTCTTGTAAGAGCCGTGCGGTTTTCTCGGAAAGAACCCGACGGATTACTACCGGTTGTGCTTGCCAAAGTAATTTATCCTTTTCGTCACGCACTTCTTTAACTACTTGTGGTTCCATTAGTAAACCGCCGTTGGCAATTGCGGAATAAGCAGTGACCAGTTGTAAGGCAGTCACTCCGATACCCTGACCATAACACATTATCGGTAAAGAAACCGCAGAAGCGGAAAAACGAGTCCGCTGGTTATCAAAAATTCCCGGACTTTCACCGGGTAAATTTATCCCGGTCGGACTACCGAAACCAAAATTGTAAACATACTGATAAAATTTTTGTTTATTAAACCGTAACCCGAGTTTTGCCATACCGATATTTGAAGAATAACCTAACACTTCACTGAAAGTAAGTATCCCCCGTTTTTCATGGTCACGGATTTTTATACCGTGAAGTTCAAAAAGACCGTTCTCGCAATCATATTTTTCTTTAGGGTTGGTTACATTTTCTTCTAAAGCAAACGCTGCCGGAATAACTTTAAAAGTTGAACCTGGTTCAATCGTCTCGTTTAAACCCGGATTGCTCAGTAAGAGTGGGTTCTTTTTCCATTCTTCTTCCGCATAAGTCGGACAACAAACCCAGGCAAGAATTTCACCGGTATTTACATCCTGCACTAAGAGAGTCGCTTTTTTTGCTTTTGTTTCCCGATATATTTTTGTTAACTCGCGTTCAGCAATATGCTGGATTTGTTTATCAATGGTTAAAACAAGATTACCTGCCTTCTTTTGTTCAACTGCCGGAGAAGGAACTACTAAATCAATTTTTTTCCCCGAAGCATCACGCGCTTTGAGTTCATTTACTGCATTACCTTGTAATAAATCATTGTAGGCTAATTCAATTCCGGCAATTCCTTCATTGTCAATATTTACTTTACCCAGAAGATGCCAAAGTAAATTACCTTCCGGATAGAAACGTTTGCCTTCTTTTACTAAATTTACACCTTGTAAACCGAGTTTCTGAATTTTTTCGGCTTCCAAAGAACTTATTTTTCTTTTCAACCAAACGAAGTTACGAGAAGAGAAAAATTTACTTCTTATCTCAGATTCATCCAAATTAAGAATTGGGGTTAATCCTTTAATTGTTCTATTTTTGTCTTTTATTTGTTTTGGCCAAGCGACACAAGAATCGACCTCTTTACTCAGCACGAGATTTGAACCATTACGGTCAAAAATCATCCCGCGGAGAGATTCTTTTCGTTCGTAACAGACATATTGTTTTTTTACCTGTTGAATAAAAAATTTATGTCTGAAGAGTTGAATTTGGAAAAGACGGACAATGAATAGGGAAAAAACAAGAAACAAAAAGGAAAAACAAAAAAATAAACGTTTTTGTCTAAACATATTCCTATTTATATGATGACAACGATTTTAGTACCGATAACAGCGATAGGGACTTTCTAAAAAATCGCCGCAATCGTCTTCTTTATATCGTTTTAATAGCCATCATCGCTGGAATCGGTTTTTTTATCGCTGCAATCAATGGACTTAGTTCTTTAACGGGGTTCAGGGAGAATAATTACCGTTTCGCTGTTTGCTGGTTTCATCTGTAATTTTTCTCTCGCTGCTTTTTCAATATGCTCCAAGGAAGTTAGTTCGCCAATCCGAATATGTAAATGACGATTTTCTTCATCTACATTTTTGATTTCTTTTTCCCGTGATTCAATCTGATAACCAATCCGGACAACTTGAATTTGTTGCCAGATATAAAAAAGAAGTAAAATAAAAAGAAGAAAAAAATAGAAAAAAATTTTTTTTGTCTTCACTAATTTTATACTTTTTAAACTAACTGCTTCTTTTCCGCTGCCCGTAACCGTGCACTCCGTGCCCGGGGATTTGTCTTTATTTCTTCTCTTTTAGGACGCACCGGGTGCGGGGTCAGAATCTTAAAATTCCTCTCCCGAAAAAAATGTTTTACCATCCGGTCTTCAAGAGAATGATAGGCAATGACTACTATCCTTCCACCGTTATTCTGATTGCTGCTTTTAAGGATTTTTTCTGCGGCAATTAAACCTTCTTTTAAATTTTCCAACTCCCGGTTGACCACAATCCGTAAGGATTGAAAGACCCGAGTTGCCGGATGGATTCTCGTTCTTGTCCGCATTTTCGGTGTCGCACGAAAAATCAAATTCACCAAATCGGTAGTTGTCCACAGAGGTTTCTTTTCTCTCTCCCGGACAATTGCCCGGGCAATCCGTCCTGCCCAGCGTTCTTCACCGTAATTATGGAATATTTGATAAAGTTCATCTTCTCCCCATTCGTTTACTATTTGATTAGCGGTTAATTCATCCGTCTGGTTCATCCGCATATCTAAAGGACCGGGCAACCGGAAACTAAACCCTCTTTCCGGCGAAGAAAGATGCATACTGGAAACACCTAAATCAAAAAGTATTCCGTCCACTTTTTCCAAACCGTATTGCTGAACAATTTTTTCTAAATTTATGAAATTATCATTGACGAAAATCGTTTTGTCCGCATATTTTTTAAGTTTTTCTTCGGCAATACCGACTGCCTGCCGGTCGCGGTCAATTCCGATGAGTTTTCCCCCGCTTCCTAACTTCTCTAAAATTTTTTCGCTGTGTCCCCCGGCACCGAGAGTGCAGTCGAGATATACCCCATCCGGATAAGTAACCAAAAACTCAACCGCTTCCTCTGCCATTACCGCTATATGTTCCGCCAAAATATCCCTCACTCTGCTTGGACAAATCCCAAACACCAAATATAAATAAATTCCAAATCTCAAGCACCAAATCTCCGAAGAGTCCGATACTCGGCCTTTCGGAGTCATCGGACCCAAACAATATCCTAAATTTTAATATCTAAATTCAAAACGAATATTTTGAACCTTTGAATTTATTTGGAATTTGGAACTTGGTGCTTGGAATTTGAATTATCGTTTATATTCCCAGCTCCTCGGCCACCTTCGCATAAACCGGTTGCACTTTATCCCGGTATTTCTGCCATTGTTCTTTCGCCCAGATTTCCAGATGGTCAAGAACACCAATAAGAATAATTTCTTGTTTTATTTTTGCGTAGAGACATAAATTCTGCGGGAGAAGTATCCGTCCTTGCTTATCCACATTTACTTCACTGGCTAAAGATAAAAACAATCTTTTAAAAGCACGGATATCTACTTTCGCTAAGGAAGGTAAAGAATTAAGTTTTTCGGTTATTTTTTGCCATTCGCTCTCGGAATAGAGAAAGAGACAACCTTCTAAACCGGCGGTGAGTACGAATTTATTGTTTCCCTTTCTCAGGATTTTTTCCCGTAACTGGGAAGGAAGAAAAAGACGATTTTTTTTATCTAAGAGATGCTCGTAGGAACCAATCATTGTTTTAGAATCAGCCTTTAGCCATCAGCCCTCAGCCGTCAGCTTTTAGTTTTTTTTGGCTAAAGGATAATAGCTTATAGCTAATGGCTGTATTATTTCCCCCACTTTATCCCACTTTATACCACAAAAAGAAAAACTTGTCAAGTAAAAAATAAAAAAAATTTTATATTTTTTAACCGGTGAGTGTACTCAAGGAATTTTTAGATTTTTAGGAAGAAGGAATTTTGAAAAGAAGAAAATGACTGGCCTGAAAACTACCGGGGAGTGTTCGGCAAAGCCGAAAAATACCCCTAGTTTTCTGATGAAAACTAAATTGAATTACACACCCCTGGTTTTGCCTGGGAACAGGCAAAACTGTCAGGGGTGTTCAGCGAAGCTGAAGGAACAGCATAAGCCGAATTCTGTTCTCCTACGCTGAAGCTTCGGAGAACTCGCGTCCTCTTTCCACTTAAACATAAGAGTTGGAATCATTTCTCTTGTTCCGCAGTTACCCGCAGAATCATTGCGACCCACTTTCTTAGTTAGTTAGGTAAGTTGTTAGTGGTTAGTTAGGAAAAACACCAAACCACCCACAAACCATAATCCAACCAACTAATTCATTTGGTCTTGCTCCCGAGTAAGGATTTAGCCGTTTCACTTCTGATGTTACCATCAGAACTCGCCCTCCTTCGCGCAAAAAGGTTTACGCTCCAAAGCTAATATTTGTTGTCCTGATTTTTCATCAAGACAAAAGACACAGCCTTTGCGACGGAGCGCTACGAAGGGTGGTCTTCCTTATTGGTAGATCGCCCTACTTCGCTAAAGCTACGAAGGGCGGTTATTTCCTTTCGGAAATAACCGTCTCTGTTCGCACCTCTACCACTGCTTTGCAGTGGAAATCTCAAATTCAAATTTCCAAATCCCAAACAGCAAATTTGAAATTTGTTATTTGTAATTTGGTGCTTCCATTGCAAAGCAATGGGGACGGGTGTTACCCGCTACCCTTGCCGCTGCCCTGCAGTGTAAATTCTAAATTCCAAATCCCAAATTCTAAACAAATCCTAATTTTCAAAATTCAAATTTTCAAAAATTTAGGACTTAGGTCTTTAGAAATTCCAGTGCAGAGCAGTGGCTGAGAGTTCGGACTTTCCTCCCCGACGTAACGTCGGGGCGATTCCTTGCTGCTCCTTCTTTTGAAAGAATGATTACACGGATTTTTAAAAGACGATTACGCAGATTTTCACAGATGACCGCAAAGATAAAATCGGTGTAATCACATTCCAGATTCAAAGAACGGCTAAGTTTATTGCTTTATTCGCTAATTTATCGGCTAATTTATTTTCTTCACGGGGGATATATTGAAATTCTACTTGTGAAAAGTTATTACTCAATTTACGCACTTGTTGTAACAAATTGAATAAATTTTTATTTTTCGTGCGATATAAACCATTTATTTGATTAACTAAGAGTTCGGAATCAAGATAAAATCTAACCCATTTCGCTTTATATTTTTTTGCTACTTTCAGGGCATGAATTAAAGCCATATATTCAGCAACGTTGTTCGTAGTTTTACCAACATATTTGTTAATTTGAGAAATAATTTTTCCTTCTTCGTTACTGATAATTATACCGACACCAGCTGGTCCAGGATTACCTCGCGATGCACCGTCAAGATAAACAATTAATTTGTTCATTTAACAACCCCTGCTGGTAAGCTCCGCACTTTTATTCAGAATGATAATGCTAACAACCCAGGTAATCAAGTTTTAATGACATCCTCACGGACAAAAGTGTGGGGCGAATATAGAATACGAGAACAAACTTCACAAGTAATAATTGCTTGGTCTTTGTATACTTCATTAATTAAATGTGATGGAAGAAGCATCCGGCATCCACCACAATGGTTATCTTCAATGGGTACTACAGCTATTCCTTTTTTACTTTCACGAATTTTTGCATATCGTGCCGATAACGAAGATGAAATTTTTTCGGCAATATGCTCCCTTTCTCTTTCCTTTTCGGTAATTTCCTGATAAATTTTTACCATTTCTTCTTCCAATATTTTTATTTCTTTTTCATTTTTTTCTTGTTTATCATTAAATATCCCCGCATATTGTTTAACTTCTAAGTTTGAATCTTCTATTCTTTGCATCAATTCCAAAGTTTTTTCTTCAATTTGATTTTTTTCTCCTTTAGTTTTTTCAATTTCATTAATCAAAATTCGATAAGCTTCATTGGTTTTCACTAAATTTAATTCATTGAGATGTTTACGCATAGTTTGTTCTTTCGTATCTAATTCAATTTCCTGATTTTTTCTTTCCAGTTGCAATTGGGTAAGATTTTTTTTCAGTTCATCAATTTTATTTTTTTCTTCTTCAATCAAAATTTTTATTTTTTCAATCTGTTGGGGTATGCCTTTCTCTTTGTTTTTCAAGCGGTCAATAATTTCATCAATTTCCTGCAATTCAATTAAAGATTTTAACTGTTCGTTCACTTTTTTCACTCATATTTTCTAAATTCTGGGACTCAAATCTAAATCGTTTTTTTTACCCACCGGCTAAAGAACAAGTAATGGGTCTGTGCAGATTTGAACTGCAGACCTTTTCGTAACCCGCACCAATATGGGCAGTATCCCGACGATTCGTCGGGATGACCTCATCGTACCCCGCACCAAATAGTGGGCATTGCTGGATTTGAACCAGCGACCTCTGCAATGTGAGTGCAGCGCTCTACCTCTGAGCCAAATGCCCAAATTGTGGTGCGGGGCGAGTGTGAACCGAACGCTCTAACTTCACCCCGCACCATTTATGATGGCCAGTAAATAATTTAGCCCATCACTTACGAAGTGAACCGCACGCACTCAGCAACTGAACTTATCACCTAAATAGGTGCGGGGCAAGGCTGAGCTATCTGCCCGACAAAAAATTTGCCAAGCAAATTTTTGAGTTGGTAGTTATTAGTTTATAGTAATTAGTTTTTTTGGTAATTATCTATAAACTACAGACTATCAACTACAAACTGTCTTATTTGGGCCCTACAGGATTCGAACCTGTGACCGTCCGGTTATGAGCCGGATGCTCTGACCGACTGAGCTAAGGGCCCGGGGAAATTACAGATATTCGCGTAAAGATTTACTTCGCGAAGGATGACGAAGTTTACGGATTGCTTTCATTTCAATTTGCCGTACCCGTTCCCGGGTAATACTGAAAATCGCACCGACTTCTTCCAGGGTGCGCGGGTAACCTCCGCTTATCCCGAAACGTAACTTAACGATTTCCGCTTCGCGGGGAGTAAGTGTTTCTAATGCTCGATCTACTTCTTTTATCTGTAGGTAACGCCAAGCGGCACTAGTCGGGGAAAGGTCTCTCTTATCCTCAATAAAATCTTCTAAGAAAGAATCTTCATCATTACCAATAGGGGTAGTAAGTGATATTGGTTCCTGCATTATTCTTAGAATCAAACGTATTTTTTTTACTGGTAATTTCAAACTTTGAGCATATTCTTCCAAATTTGGTTCTCTTCCTTTTTCTTGACGGAATTTACGAGTCAACTTTGTAATTCGTGAGATTATATCCTTCATATGAACTGGAATACGAATTGTGCGCGATTGGTCAGCAATTGCACGATTTATTGCTTGACGAATCCACCAAGTAGCATAAGTGGAAAACTTGAATCCTCTTTTATATTCGAATTTTTCTACCGCTTTAATCAGTCCTAAACCACCTTCTTGAATCAAATCGGCTAATTCAATATTCGAATTCATATGTTTTTTAGCAATTGAAACTACCAATCGGAGATTTGCCCGAATAAGTTTAAGTTTATCCTCAAGAATTAAGACCTCTAATTTATGAATTTTATCAGATACTATTTTTAATTCTTCTGCAGGTAGTGGCAAGAGATGTTTTATTTTCCGTAAACGCAAAATTGCATTCCGAAAATTAAGAAAAGTAGATTCTATACCGGTAAGCGTATAGCCGGTAGCCTGCCGGAAAGTAACCGGAGAAATTTTACCGGTCTTCGCTTGGTGATACAAATTCTTTAATTCCTCATAAGACATATGTAATCTCCGTTCATAACGTTCAACTTCTTCTTCATGTTCTCTAAGACGCTGAGCAAGATTTTTAATTTTATTAGTTAATTTTCTAATTTTTTCTTGGTTCAAATTTAATCTGCAGATGCGTTTCACTATTTTTTTACGCAATTCATCAATTTTGCATAGTATTTCTTTCCGCATTTTTTCGGGCAAATTTTTATTTTTTAATTGCTGCCGAATTTTTTGGATATGCTTCTCACTGAGACTAATTAGTCTTACTGCTTGTTTGACTTTCTGACGCATTCGCCAAAGTTGCGTCCATGATTTTCTTCCTCGGGGCATTAACTCTTTGGGGGTCATCTCTTTACCTTGAATTAGCACTTCCCAATTACGAATTTCGCGCATGGTTGTTGGTGATTCCAAAACTAAAAGACGTAATTTTTTTTCATTTTCTTTTATATTTTTCGCAATTTGTACTTCCTCTTCACGAATGAGTAGAGGTATTTTGCCCATTTCCGAAAGATACATCTGCAATGAACTAGCCGCTAATTCTTCAAATTCAGTTTGTCCTTCTTCTTCCATTTCCGAAGGTACTGTTCCAACAGGTACGGTTATAATTTTTTCTTCTTTATCTAAAATCTTTATTCCTAAGTCCTCTAAAGTAAGAAGAAGATTATCTAACTCTTTGCCGGAAGAATAATCTTCAGGTAAATAACGGTTAATTTCTTCATAAGTTAGATAGCCGGTTTCCTTGCCACGAGCAATTAAATCTTTCAATAAATTACGACGCCTTCCCATTTCCTATTTTCACTCCTTAAAGAGGTGAACTGCTTTTAGTTCACCGTTATCATTTAGATTTTTTGTTGAACTTTTCAACATTTTAGTCAACTCTTGATATTCTTTGTATTTATCTTGGTCAAGAATGACTTTACCTTCAAGCATTGCGTTAATTTCCTCAGAAAGAGTCTGCCAGCGCTGTTCATACTGTTTGCGTTTTATTGTAGAAACTAAACCAAGAACCACTCTCTTCTTATCCCGGTATGGTCTATCTTGACAGGATAACCGGCTTATCCAAGAACTATGTTCTTCACCTAAAAGACTAAGGAGATAAGTAGGAGTTAATTTTTCATTCATCCGGAAAATTATTTCTGCCATACGCATATGCCGCGGATGAAGAAAATCTTCCGGGTTTAGTTTATCCACTACCAAACTAAGTAAAGTATTATCTTCTAAAAGCAAGGAAAACAACTCTTCTTCCGGGGAATTAGATATCCTTTCACCCACTTCCAGAGAAGATATCTCTTTCCTATTGGCGGTTTTCTTCATTTTCAGGGTCCACAATCTTCTTGCTTCAGCATAGAGCAACCCTTCATCAAGGTCAAGTCTTTTCGCCAAATAGCGCATTTTCCCCTGTTCCTCAAGGGTATCTTTTATTTTCGTAATTAAAGGCAAAATTTCTTTAGCCGCAGCGATTCTTTCTTTTTCCTGGGAAAGGTTATATTTGCCGACAATGCGTTCAATCTGGAACTCAAAGAAATCTTTTGCTTGTTTAAGAAAGTTGATGAAATACTCTTTCCCCTTACTTTGCACGATTTCGTCCGGGTCAAGACCTTCGGGAAGAATACTAACCATTATTTCCATGCCAGTTTCCGCTGAAATAGATATATTCTCCATTAATAAAGGTTTGGTAACTTTTTCTCCGCCTAAATATTCAAGCATATTTTTATCCAACATCTTATCATCCAAACCAGAAGGACATGTTTTACCAGTTCCTCCTAAGTTTTCACTAGAACGCTCCATTGCCACCATCCCTGCAAGGTCGCTATCAAAAAGCAACAAAACTTTCTCGGTATAACGACGCAGGATTTCTAGGTGTTCTTGAGTCAATGCCGTACCTAAGGAAGCGACTACATTTTCAATTCCTGCTTGATGCAAGGCTAAAACATCAAAATATCCTTCACAGATTATCACCTGGTTCTCAGAGTGAATTACTTTTATCGCTTGATTTAGTCCATAAAGAATCCTGCTTTTTGAAAAAATCAAAGTTTCTGCGGAATTAAGATATTTAGGAAATTGACCGGTTTCTTCTTTCTCCTCACCTCGCTCAGGTGAAGCGGGTAATATTCTTCCTCCAAAAGCAACCGCTCTTCCTCGAGAATCACAAATTGTAAAGATTAAACGTCCACTGAAAAAGTCGTAGTGTCTGTTTTTATCTTGAGAGAAATTTAGTATACGAGTTTTAACTAATTCTTCTAAAGAATAACCTTTTCTTTCCAAAGCTCCTTTAAGAGTATCTACTTTAAGAGGAGCATAACCCAGACGAAATTTTTTGGCCATTTCTAAAGATATATTGCGTTTTTTTAGATATCCGCGAGCTATTTTTGCTTCTTCCGCTTCACAAAGATACCAATGATAAAAAAGTGAAACTTCTTCATAAATTTGATAAAATAATTTTTTTTCTTTATCAATTTCTCTAAATTCGCGGTCAAGAATGTTTTCTTCAATTTTAATTCCCGCACGCTTAGCAAGTTTATTTATCGCTTCAAAAAAAGTAATATTTTCTATCCGCATTAAAAAACCAAAAATATCACCACCTACACCGCAACCAAAACAATGGAATATACCTTTTTCTGGACTGACCATAAAGGAAGGCGTTTTCTCCGTATGAAACGGACAAAGTGCTTTGTAATTTCTTCCACTCTGACGCAGATTAGGTAAGTGTTCGCGGACTAATTCAACTAGATCTACTTTTATGCGGATTTGTTCTAACGTTTCTGCAGAGACAGCCATTGAACTCCTATCCCGTATAATTTTTTTACGGGACTTATTGATGAGGTATTCACCACTATGTTATCTACCGAGGATATCGTTGAAATCCAGAACAGGGGATAATTTCCAATTTACCAAATTTTTTTTCTACTTTATCCAGGATGAGATTAAGTCCTAAGTTGTCCGAAGGAATATGTCCAGCAATAATTACATTGAGATGATACTTTTCTGCATTCTTATAGTGCTCTTCACTCAGATGCATTGCCACAATTGTCCCTACACCAGCAGTAGCAAGTTTTTCTATCGCTTCAGTTGACCCTTCCGTACCACCAGTCATATCAACAAAAATTTTACCAGCGTGTCTCTCCTTTGAACCAGTAAGGATTAATGGACCGCACCCTTCTTTTATTGCATTTTTATATTCTGGTTGTTCTTTCAAAATTTCCAATACTTCTTCCAAACGTTCCGGTTTTCTTACATCAAATAATTTTTGCAAATAGGTACAAACATGGTTGTCTGCTGGAGTATGAACACAGAGAAGAGAAAGATTAAGTAACCGTGCTGTATCTACAGTGCGCATATGATTACGCGGCGAAATTTTACGGCTGACTTCCTTAATCCGTGGTTCCATTATTCCTTCAGCAATATTTATCGGCACACCAAATTGCGAAAGTATATCCGCCTGCATGGACATCACTTCATAAAACGAAGCATAAGCATGTCCAGCAGGATGATGTGACAAAACAAGGTCAATTTTTTTACCACGGCTACGAAGAATATCTGCAAGAAGTAACTCATCACCTTCAATATCAATCCCGACAAGAAGAGTTTTAATTTCTTCATCTCCTTTTCCATAAACAATTCGCGTATCGGCGTAAGGGTTATGCAATTTTTCTAAATCGAAATCTTCCTTTTCTTGAGGGGAAAACTTATCGAATTTATTCTGCAAACGGTCCTGTTCCCGAATAACTTTTTCTTTACCTCTCGGATCAACTCCAATTCCTTCTTCAATTATAAACTGATAGAGTTCGTTCAATCTCATTGGTTATAAATTTTCCTATTTTAACCTTTGTATCGCGAATAAAGTCTTTTTCTCTTCATCCGACGAAGAGTTTCACTTAGTTTTCTTTTTCTTCGTGCCCCTTGACTTTCAAAAAATTCACGTCGTCTGATTTCTTGAAGTATACCGTCGCGTTCACATTCTCTTTTGAACCGACGTAACGCTTCTTCAATTGATTCACCTTCTCTAATTTTTACATCAATCATTTCTATCTATTCACCCCTTCCTTTCTTCTTTGAAGAGTTAATAAGTGACTATGTGAATAGTGGCTAAGTTTTCAGCTAACCACTAACCACGCAATCACTTTCTAACTACTTACCCAGGTGGCCAAGAAAATTTTCTCCCGGCTAAAAGATGAAAATGTAAATGAGATACAGCTTGTCCGGCATCCGAACCAGAATTACATACTACCCGAAAACCATTCGCCGCTTTTATTTCTTTTTCCATTACCTGACGAATCAGCAAATAAAGTTTACCGATTATTTCTTGATTTTGCTCATTAATTTCCAAAATTGAAGATATATGCCTTTTAGGAATAGCCAAAAGATGTAACGGCGCTTTTGGATTTATATCCCTAAAAACAAGAGTTTCTTTATCTTCGTAAACAATATCTGTTTTTATCTTTTTCTCAACGATTTGACAGAAAATACAATCTTCCATTTAAGTACATATACAATTATACCAAAAAAACTATTTTTTGCAATATTTTTTTAACTAATTTTTAAACCCAGTGTTTCATTTCTACCACCTCTGTTCGCATAAACACGGATATAGTTACTCGTAAACCCAGAAAAAGTACCATCTTTTTCCTCTTTATCTAAGAGCACTTTCATTTTCTGGTTAATAAATTTTTGTTTAAATTTGTTACGCAAACGACATTCAAGAACAACAAATTTTTCCATCCGTTCTCTCTTTATTTTCGCAGGAACTTGGAAACTAAGTGTAGCCGCAACTGTCCCTGGACGCATAGAGTAAGGGAATATATGAATTCTACTGAACTCGACTCTTTCGACAAACTGGTAACTAGAAAAAAATCTTTCTTCATCTTCTCCGGGAAAACCGACAATTATATCGGTAGTAACACCAATATCAGGAACATAATTCCGAATTTGTCTAATTTTCTCGCTAAACTCTTCAGTTTTATACTGACGATTCATCAATCTAAGTATCCGGTCATCACCGCTTTGTAGAGGTATGTGCAGGTGATGACATATTTTTTCAGAATTGGCAATCAATTTCAGCAATCTTTCATTTATTTCATTTACTTCCAGCGAACTCAGTCGGATACGATATAATCCTTTAATTTTTTCTAACTCAACAAGTAAATCTACCAAGTCAAGTATTCCGTGCCTCATCCATATTGCCTGATATTTCCCCAGTCTTATCCCAGTTAATACTATCTCTTTATATCCATTGCTCACCAAATTTCTTACTTCAGTAATTATCTCTCCCGGTTCCCGACTCCAAAGTTTAGAACGGACATAAGGAACAATACAATAAGAACAAAAAGCATCACAACCATCTTGAATCTTAACAAAAGCACGGGTTCGCCCGTTAAAAACAGTGATGAGTGATGAGTGGTTAGTGATTAGTGAAAAACCTAAATAAGAAAAAATTCTCTCTTCTTCCGGAATGACTACAACTCGTGAATTCTTATCACAAGCAGAGTAAATCTCTTCTGAAGCACGAAGTGCATAGCAACCAGTAATTATTATTCTTGTCTGAGGATTAGTTCGTGTTATTCTCCTAATAAATTGACGACAATCAGCGTCAGCATTTTGTGTTACTGTACAAGAATTGACTATACAAAAGTTTGCTTTTTCAAAGGAAGAAACTACTTCTACACCACAGTGAATCAATTGTTCCTGAAGAAGCATAGTTTCATATTGGTTGGTTTTGCAACCAAAAGTATGAAAATAGATTTTTACCAAGCATTCATCACCTCAATTCATTACATTCGTAGAGAACAAGGGTAGTAGCAACAATTGCTGCTGTTTCACTACGCAAAATATGTCCACCTAAACCTATTGGAATAAAATTATATTTTTTAGTTTGACTTATTTCTTCCTTACTGAAACTACCTTCTGGACCAATGAATAAGTTTATAGCTGATAGCTGATAGTTGATAGTTGATAGCGGAGAGCGGAGAGTAGAGAAAAATTCTCGTAAGTTATTTTTCTTTTCTTTTTCCCAGAAGATGAGATTTATCCCGCCCTTTTGTCCGGGATTTAATTTTTCTATTGCTTCGGAAAAATCTAAAGGTAAATTGATTAATGGCAACCTTGCACCACCAGACTGTTTTACTGCGTTTAGCGCAATCTTTTGCCAACGAGAAACTTTGCTTCTACTTGCCTGAGAGTTAAGATAAACAACTGTATTTTTGGTAATAAGGGGGGTGATTTCTTCTACACCAAGTTCAACAACTTTTTGAATAAGATAATCCATTTTTAGATTTTTCAATATCGCCGGGAAAAGATGAAGTTTAAATTTTGGCTCAGGAAAAGATATTTTGGATAAGATTTTTGTTTCTACCACACTTTGATTGATTTTTTCAACTCTTACTTGGTAAATTCCACCACTTCCGTCAAAAACTTGTATCTGTTCACCAACTTTTTTCCTTAGTATACAGAATAAGTGTCGTGCCTCATCCTTAACAATTTTAATAATATTTCCATTTATGTTTTCCTTGAAAACAAAAAATTGAGTCATTCCAAATCCTTAAATGTTTTCCCCTGAAATACGAGCAAATTCACGCAAAAGTTCTTTTTCCTTTTCACTCAGTTTAGTAGGAACATAAATAGTTACTCTGACATATTCATCACCTCGCCCACGAGAATGTAGGGAAGGCATACCTTTTCCACTTAAACGAAAGATTTTGTTAGCCGGGGTACCAGAAGGAATTCTTAATTTTACCTTGCTATCTAAAGTTGGAACAGATACTTCTCCTCCAAGACAAGCAACGGAAAAACTTATTGGCACCTCACAATAAAGGTCATCACCTTGACGAGTAAATATTGGATGCTTAGCAAGGTGAATTACTACATAGAGGTCTCCGGGTGGTCCGCCAAGTTCACCGGCTTCACCCTTACCCCGCAGACGAAGAGAGATACCAGTATCCACTCCGGGGGGAACTTTCACCATAATCTTTGAACTTTTTTTAACTTTACCTCTTCCCTGACATTCCACACAAGGAATATCAATTACTTCTCCTGTACTGTGACAGGTTGGGCAGGTTTGGGAGAAAGTGAAGAATCCACCAAAAGCTGAACTCACCTGTCCTTTCCCCTTACATTGAGGACAAGTTTTTTTCCCCGCACCTGGTTTTGCTCCGCTCCCCCGACAAACTGGACAAGTTTCGGTATGGTAGAACTCTACCGTTTTTTCTGTTCCGTGTGCTGCCTCCTCCAGAGTTACCGTCAAAGAATATTCTAAATCTGCACCCCGTTGTGGCCCTCGTCTCCGCCGTCCACCAAAACTAAAAAAATCGCTGAAGACATCTTCAAAAATACTTGGTCCAAAACCAATATCTTCAAAGATACTGCCGAAATCTGCACCGCGGAAAATATCTTCATAAGTATACCTTTGGTCAATACCGGCATGACCAAAACGGTCATATTGTGTCCTTTTTTCCGTATCCGAAAGCACAGCATACGCTTCCGAAATTTCTTTGAATTTCTCTTCTGCCTCTTTTTTCTTCTCTGGAGCTACACGGTCAGGATGATATTGAAGAGCTAACTTGCGGTAGGCCTGTTTAATTTCTTCTACGGAAGCATTCTTGTTTACTCCCAAAATTTCGTAATAATCTCTCTTAACAGTCAATATATCATCACCTTTTTAAACTCAGTTTATAGTTTATGGTTGGTAGTTGATAGCCATAAACCATAGACTATCTAACTTTGATTATTTTTCCTCCTTGTATTCGCCCTCAATTACATCTTCTCCCTTAGGTTTCTCGGCTCTTTGCTCTTTGCTCTCTGTTGGTTGTTCTTCGCTCTTCGCTCTTGGCTCTTCGCTCTTTGCTCTTGGCTCTTCGCTCTTTGCCTGCTGTTGTCTAGTTGCTGCTTCTCGATAGATAACCTCAGCTAATTTATAGGAAGCATTCTGCAAATTTTCTTTAGCTTTTTTTATTTTTTCCATATCTTTACCTTGTAGTGCTTCTTTAGTTTCTTTTAATGCTGATTCAATTTTTTCTTTCTCTGTACCTGAAATTTTGTCACCATGTTCTTTCAAAGAATGTTCTGTGGAATAAACCAAAGTATCCGTTTCATTACGTAACTCGGCTTCTTCTTTCTTTTTCTTATCTTCTTCCGAAAATCTTTCTGCTTCTTTCATCATTTTATCAATTTCTTCTTTAGCCAGTTTCGTCGGGGCAGTAATCCGCATACTCTGTTCTTTATTCGTACCTAAATCTTTCGCCGTAACATGTAATATCCCGTTCACATCAATATCAAAACTTACTTCAATTTGGGGAATTCCCCGTGGTGCTGGAGGAATACCTACTAAATCAAAATGTCCTAAAGAAACATTATCTCCTGCCATCGGACGTTCACCCTGGAGGACATGAATCGTTACTGCAGTTTGTCCATCAGCTGCGGTAGAAAAAATTTGACTTCTCTTTGTCGGAATTGTTGCATTACGGTCAATCAATTTGGTAAATACACCACCGAGAGTTTCTACCCCTAAAGAAAGTGGAGTAACATCAAGAAGAAGAACATCTTTCACTTCACCAGCGATAATTGCTCCCTGAATTGCCGCACCTAAGGCCACACATTCCATCGGGTCAACACCGCGTTCAACTTTCTTACCGATATAATCTTCAACAAATTTCTGTACTAATGGCATTCTTGTTGGTCCACCAACAAGAATTATGCGGTCAATATCTCGGGGAGTCAATTTTGCATCACTTAGTGACTGTTCTATAGAACGCCCACATTTATCAACAATTGGACGAACAAGGTCTTCCAATTTTGCTCTGGTTAAAGTCATTACCAAATGTTTAGGACCGGTTTGGTCCGCAGTAATAAACGGCAAATTTACATCAGTATTTAAAGTAGTAGAAAGTTCAATTTTTGCCTTCTCGGCTGATTCTCTTAACCTTTGCATTGCCATTTTATCGTTACGCAAATCAATCCCTATATCCTTCTTAAACTCAGTAGCAATATGGTCAATCAAAGTATTATCCATATCCGTACCACCAAGCTGAGTATCCCCGGAGGTTGATTGCACATGAAAGCCACCTTCTTCATCCATTTCCATAACAGTTACATCTAAGGTTCCGCCACCAAAATCAAAAACCAAGATTTTCTGTTTTTTACCAACTTTCTCTAACCCGTAAGCTAAAGAAGCGGCGGTTGGTTCGTTGACTAATCTGATTACTTCCAGACCAGCGATTGTTCCCGCATCCTTAGTTGCCTGTCGCTGATTATCATTAAAATACGCGGGTACTGTAATTACCGCTTTACTAATTTTTTCGCCAAGATATGCTTCGGCATCCTGTTTTATCTTCTGGAGTATGAACGCCGAAATCTGTTGTGGTGTATATTCTTTACCCCAGATTCTATAAATATGGTCAGTCCCCATTTTCCTTTTCGCCGACATAATCGTTCCTTCCGGATTAGCCACTGCCTGGCGACGGGCTGGTTCTCCGACTAACTTCTGTCCGTCTTTAGTAAAAGCAACATAGGAAGGAAATGCCTTACCACCTAAGGTTGTCCCTTCAGCAGAAGGAATAATAATTGGCTTCCCTGCCTCCATTACTGCACAAGCAGAATTGGAAGTACCTAAATCTATACCGATAATTCGTGCCATTTTATTTTTCTAACCTCCTCTTCTTTGCTCAAAAATAAAAACTTCATTTGGTTATTGATATTGAATAAGATTTGAATTACACTCATTTATTTAGATGTAAATTTTTTCTAATCGATTCTTCATTTATTCGGGTATATCCGCACTTTCGTTTGGAGTATTTTGTAATTCCCGGGCAATTTTGACTTTTGCTGGACGAATTACTTGACCATTAAAAATGTATCCTTTTTGCAACTCTTCTAAGATTATTCCTTCTTCATTCTCCTCGGTTTCTTCTTGTTCAACAACTTCGTGAAAATGAGGATTGAATTTTTTTCCTACCGATTCAATTACTTTTAATCCTTCGCTTTTTAAAAAATTACGAAAATCTGAAGTAATTAGGCTTAGTCCTTTAATAATGTTTTCCGTCTTCAGTTTTTCGTTTTCCGTGGTTAAATTTTTTTCCGCCTGTTCCAAAGTATCTAAGAGCGAAACCAATTTCATTAAAATGGTTTCTTTACCATAGGCATACATTTTTTCTTTTTCTTTTTCTACACGTTTGCGATAATTTTCAAACTCTGCTTTTAAACGCAAAAGTTGGTTGTAATATTCTTCTGCTTGTTTTTTTTTCTCTTCCAATGATTGACGAAGAATCTCCTGTTCAGCAAGTTTCTCGTCAAGAGCAGCATTTGCTAAATCATCATTATTTGGGATGATTACTTCTTGATTTTTTACTTTCACCTTTAAGGTAATTACCTCCCTGTAGAACATTTTCCACTAACTGGGAAATAAAACTTACCACCGAAATCATTTGCGGATACTCCATACGCTTTGGACCGAGAATCCCAAGGAAACCAACCGGTTGTTCATCCATTTCATATACCGAAGTAACCACACTGCAATCTCGCATTTCAGGAAAAGGAGTTTCTGAACCAATCGTAACTTTTACCCTTTTATTTATCCAATTTGAATTAGTTAATTCTTTTTCTGATTTCATTTTTTTCACTATTGAATTTAACTCTTTTTTTAGCCAAGAGAAAAAGAATTTCTTTTCTTCTATAAATTTGAATAAATCACTTAATTTTTTGTTGTCTTTGAATTCTGGCATATTAAAAATATTATTCATTCCTTCAAGATAAATGTCCTCTTTACCTTCAGAAAAAAGTAATTGTCCCAAGAATCTTTTTGCCAATTTGAAGTACTCAATTTCTTTTTTTTCTTCGCGGTCGATTTCTTGATAAATTTTTTCGCTTAATTCCGCTAAAGAAAACCCAGAGAACATACGGTTAAGAATGCGTGAAAGACGACGTAGTCTTTCTTCGTCAATATTCCTCTCATTATCTAATAAAGAATATTTAACTAACCCAGATTTTGTTAACAAAGTAACTAATAGTTTATTTTCACCAGCCGGAGCAAAGTTTACTGATTGCAAAACATTTCTTTCCCATTTTGGGGAAAAGACAAACCCTGCATAATGAGACAAACGTGCCAAAAGATAAGAAGTATAGTTAAGAATATCTTCCAATCTTTTTAATCGTAAATAATATTCATGACGAATACGTTCTTCTTCTTTGACCACTATTTGTTGTATTTCAATCAAACTATCTACATAAAAACGATAACCTTTATCTGTAGGAATTCTTCCGGCTGAAGTATACGGATGAGTAAGATAACCTTCCTCCTCTAATTCAGCAAAACAATTACGAATCGTCGCTGGAGATAAGCCTAAGTCATAATTCTCCGCTACCGTTTTTGAACCCACCGGTTGTCCCGTACGAATATAATGATGCAGCAAAATCTGCAGAATTTTTTCTTTTCTTTCCTTTAAGTTAACCATTTTTAGCACTCTCCTAATCAAAGTGCTAAAAAACATTATAATTAAAAAAATTATTTTGTCAACCCCGCACCAAACAAGTCATAGTTGGTTTTGACCCTACACCTATGGTAGATATATGTTTTGCTTGTTCACCAGAAAAACTAACTTTTTGCTTGTTGATTGATTTTTGGTAATTAATCCTTGCTTAAAAACTTTCTTGGATGCAAAAGATACAATGACAAGCATCTACTATAGTTGTGGGGTTGACCGTGCCGATTATGTTAAATATTTTAATAAATACTCAGGAAAAAATTTATTAATCTTTGCATTATCAGTGTATAAACCGAATAAAAAACAAAAGGCACGAATGACTTATTGGTGCGGGGTCACCTGGAAATGGTTCTTTATCTTTTCGTAACGTTCTTTCGTATAAAATTCCTGCGAAAGAAAGAAATTTAAAGGAGGTACATGCGGTTTTTCTGCTTCTTCTGGAGATAAAATCTCATAAAGATAAACATAGTTCCTAGGATCATGCATATACTGCATCCACCATTGTGGGACTTGTTTTTTCATGGAGTAAATTCCGTGCTCAGGAAGTGAAATATTTGCAACATCTTTGTAAATTTCTTTTACATATTTATTCCAGAATTGGAGAAAAATTTCTAAATCTTTTCCTTCCCAATAGAAGATATCATATCCTGCTAATCTTCGCGCTTCAGGAACATTAAACAAAATATGGGTAATTTTTTCTTCTTTTAATTTTCTATATAGTTCATCGCCGTTATTCAATTGTCGAGCAAATTCTATCAGTGGAGAAAAACTACCTGGTCCATAGGTAAGAAATTTCCCTCTTGAGAAAGCACCTCTTGTTTCACCAAGAAAAAGTATTTTAGCTTCTTTAGGTAGGTTATCATTTGCCCAATCTAGTGTCGGATAGTAGGGCGCCGGATAGGTTGGTCTTTGGGTAGAGAGATACTCCTCTTTTGTCTGAATTCCTAAGAATACTGGTAAAACATCACGGGTAAATTTCTGCATCTGAAGAAGAAAAAAGAGATTACCTATGCTTATTAAGATTATCAGCGAAAGAAAAATACGCCTGAACCAGAGTGAAGTTTTCACTTCTAAACAATAATAAGTAACTACAACACTTGCCACTGGTAATGCGGGGACAAAATAGCGTAGATATGCTTTACCCACAAAAATCCAAAAGAACATATAGATTCCCAAATATGAAAATATAATTTTTATGATTTTATTTGACCCTTTGAAAAAAAATAGTAAAGGTAAAAAAAAGAGAAAAAGCGGTCCAGGGAAACTTTCTTGGACTGTACGACCAAAATTCTTTGTTCCAATTTTTATTTCTTTAGACATTGTAAGTGTCCATGGCAGAAAAAAGAGAGTGTCAACGCGTAAGGGGTAAGGAGGTGGGTCAGCAGCCAAAACTTTCTCTCCGCGATGTTGAACTGCAAGATTCCTGCCTCCCAGTAATGTGAATGGATAAATTGGATTATTAGTATTCAGCACATTGCGCACTATCCACGGACTAAAGACGAGAAAAACCACCAAAAAAAGAATAATTAATGGTTTTATTAAGTTAACTATTTTTTTCCTTTCCAAAATAAAACCTTTTACCACAATTGTTCCAGCTAAGGCAAAAACACAAAAAAAACTTGTATATTTACCACCAAGAGCTAAACCAGCAAAAAGAGCACTTAAGATGAGCCAACGATAATTTATCTGATGGTTTGTTAATTTACTTGTTGGCTGGTTTGCAACTTGGACATTTTTTGGGTCATTCTCTTGGCACCAGTTGAGAAAAGAATACACGGCAAGACATTCAAAAAATCCTAAACCCAATTCGGTCGCTGCTTTCCAGAACATCATCCCGGCATTCGGCGTAGTAACAAAAATTAGTGCCGATAAAAGACCAGTTTCTCTTGAAAAATATCTCCTACAGAAACTTAAAACCAACAAGACCAACATCAAACCAAAAGAAAAATGCATAAGATTAACTAAAGTTTCGTCCTTAAGTACAATTGCCAATGTATAAAAAGTGTGTAAATTCAAAGGAAAACCTGATTCACCTATATAAGTGGTAAAAAAGATTCGTTTTTCTAAAACCCACATTCGGGTCATCCCCAAATGATAGTACTGGGCATCATAAAATGTCTCCGGAGCAAAAGCACCAATCAGATGGAACAACATTACTATTCCAAGTAGAATAAAACATATTTTTTCCAAAAGGTTAAGTTTATTTACCTTTAGCGTAAAATCTTTTTTTCCTTTAAACAATTCCCAAAAACCTAATCCAGCAAAAACAAGAACCACTATCCCTACAATTCCTTTGTAAAGTAAACCAAGAGAACCAAGAAAAAAACCAAAAACAATCAGTCCTGCTAAACCGACTCCGGAAGAAAAAAGAAAATTTTCCAAGTTTAATTCTTCAAATACTTTAATTCTTTTAAGAAATCCCCAACCTAAAGCAAAAGTACTTAACCAGAAAAAGACCAAAAGCAAAACATAAAACAAATATTCAGGCAAAAGTCTAAAAAATGTTGTCAAAGTGAAATTTTCTCCCGGTAAAGAAAAATACCAGAAAAGTGTATGTAAACCTACCGGATACTGCCGGTAATAATTGCTCAAAACTAAATAACTCCAAAAAACAAAAAAAACATATACAAAAACATTAGGTAACCAAGGTTTTAATTCGGTAACAACTTCCGGAGGAGAAGTTTTTTCTTTAGTTTTATCTTTTTTCATTTTTTCTGAGCAAAACAAAGCATCTCTGGTGAAGTTCCATAAAGATGTTCAAATAAAGCAAATAACATTCCTGGAAAAAGAAGAAAGAAAATTCCACAAATTCGCCAGATTAGTCCCTGCCAATTCTCACTCCAAACTTCGCGATAACTGGACTTACTCAATAGCGAAATAGCAAAACTGCCGGCAGTCGCGCGCAAACAGCATCTCTGCCATTCTCTTATTCTAAACCCATTTCTTTGTAAAATGGATTCTACTCCCGCTTGTGAAGGAATGAAAAAATGTCCACTGTTTTTCTCCATATGAGTCCATCTTTCACGAAACCAGGGATACTGCAACGAATCAGTAACCGGGATATACATTATTACCCAACCGCCGGGTTTAAGGAGGGTGTGAACAATCCTTAAGGTCTCTTCAGGTGTAGAGAGATGTTCAAAAACCGAAAAAAGTAATACTGCGTCATACTTTTCCATCGGTAAATTTAAATTTTCCAGAGAACCGTAATGGACATTCAAACCTAATTTTTCTCGGACATAAGTAACTAAAGGCAAGGAAATCTCCGTTCCTTCCCCATTAAAGCCGCATTCCCTAAAGATTGCCAGACGTTCTCCGCTTCCACAACCAACATCAAGCAAAGAACCGCCTGCACGAATTTTTTTAATTACAAGATGAGCATCCCTTTTGTAACGGGGAAAATGAAAAAATTTTCCTTCTAAGTACCATGTTAATTTTTTCAGACCAGTTTTACTTTCTCTTGACCAGAGACGGTCTAATGAATAAGGGGTTTCCTTGCTTCTATAAAAATAGGAAGGAAAAATAAGAGTGTCACAGTCGTGACAGAGGAAAAAGGTCCGCTCCTTTTCCCAGCGTCCCTTTTCCGGAAGAATTTTTTCACTTCCACAGAGTAAACATTGCATCTCTATCCTCGCCTAAGTAAAAACACTTTGATTGCTCCCTTAATACGCCACAGCATCTGTCCCACCGGTTCCGGCCGAAGAAGCCTCTGTATCGCATACTTGGGACGAAAATAAAAATTACGATAAGCATAAAGATTAAACTCACCCATTTCTTCAGCTGTATAATCACCTGGCCACCAGTATGTACTTATTGCAGATTGGGGACTTTTAACGTAGTCGCTCCAGTAATCATTCCGAATCCCTCCTTCCCGTAACCCACGAAAATAAAACTCTGTATCTGGCAAGGGTTGAAAAATACCAAAAGCTGCGTAGTCAAGATTAAGTTTCTTGGCAAACTCAAGAGTTTCCATCCTTTCTCTTTCATTTTCTTCGGGATTAAAAAGCATAAAGTCAGCATAAGTAAGGATTTCTGCTTGACGGACCATTTTGATTGTTTCTGCAACTTTTTTTAGATTAAGTTTTTTATTCAGAACTTTCTGAATATGTTCGCTCCCAGATTCAATACCAAATTGAATCAGCCGACAACCTGCCTTTTTCATTTTTTCTACTAATTCTTTATCCAAGACATCGGCACGACTCCGACAATGCCATCTTATTTTTAACTCTCGTCCTAAGATTTCTTTGCAGATTTCTATTGCTCTTTGCCGATTAGAAGTGAACATCTCATCAAAAAAAAGAAAGTCATAAATTGCGAATTTCTCAACACATTCCTGGATTTCAGCAACTACATTTTTTGCTGAACGGTAGCGTGGTTTTTTCCCTCTTTCTATAGAATTACAAAAATGACAGTTATACGGACATCCCCGGCTGGTCATCATCGTAGTAATTGGATTTTTCCGCGCTAAAATTGAGCGATATTTTTGGTAAGGCACTAAATCTCGTGCAGGAAAAGGTAAATCATCAAGATTAGAAATTTTTTGAATTTCAAGTTTTTTCTCTCCGTCCCCCTTGGTTAAAACTCCAGGCAAATTACTAACCAACTCTCCTTTACTAATTCGTTCCACCAACTGATGGAAAACAATCTCTCCTTCACCCAAAACCGTATAGTCTACCTCGGGAATAGCAATTGTCTCCGGGGGATAGATGTAAGTATGCGGACCACCGAGAACTACTTTTATTTCTTGAGCAACCTTTTTTACTGTCCTTGCGGTAAAAATTGCATCATAAAGATATTCGGTGCAAGTGTAAATTCCTACAATCTCTGGTTTTTCTTCTTCTATCCTTTTCTCTAAGGATGGATAGTCAAGTTCTTCTGCTACCGAATCAATTACTTTTACTTCGTGGCCACTGTATTTCTGGAGATAAGCGGCTACTGAAAGGATTCCTAAAGGTGGATAAAAACCTGCCTCTACATCCAGACCTTTATGTATTGGCATCTCCCTTAAAGCCCAGTGTTTTTTCGGTGGAAAAATAAGGAGGATTTTCATTTTTTCTCTTCCAATAATTTCTCCAAGAGTGCCAGTTTTTGGGTAAGGTCTTTGACCTGGTTTGTTAGATGAGAAATTTTTACCGAGAAATGCAAACTGATTAAAACAATAAAAAATATTCCACAGAAAAAAACGGTAGAAGCGGGCGCTTTAGCACTAAGTAAATTCATTACTAACTTAAGCAATTTCCCCCAAATAACTAAAAGAAAAATAAAGATACTGGTAAGAATCCAGAGGAATGAATATTCCTCACGGAGTTTCTTCCGGCGAACTAATTCAATAATTAAAACCAAAAGTCCTACAGAAAAAACCAAAGCAACAATTTTTTGATGGGAACTCATCGTTTTGCTCCTTTTCATAATTCGCGGAGAACGTAAAAATTCCGCAGAATCCGCCGAGATTTAATCGTTACAGCCTTTGTGAGTATTTTGTGCTCCTTGCGAAATCAACAAAATAAATATTGAAAGAAACATCTTGAAAATGTAATAAAGAGGCCGTAAACCGCTGTGGATTGATTTACGACTACTTGAATACATTGTTGCCGGTATTTCTTTTATTCTGATTCCAGCACGATGAGCTAAAATAAGCACATCGGCATCGGGAAAATCACTGGGGAAAAAATCCTGCGTATAAAACTCCAAAACTTTCCGATTGAATCCTTGGTAACCTGATGTTGAATCAGTAATTTTCTGTCCAGTGAAAAGTGAGACAAGAAAACCAAAAATTTTTATCCCCAGTAAACGAAAAAAGGGAATTGGATAATGCTTTTGATTCAGAAAACGCGAACCAATAATTAAGTCCACCTCACCTTTTTTAAATTCCTCAATAAAATCTTTAATCTTTATCGGGTCATGTTGTCCGTCGGCATCTAACTGAACAAGATAATCGTAACCTTTATTTAAAGCATACTTATATCCGGTTTGTAAAACTGCACCGTATCCAAGATTAAAAGGATGTGAAATAACTTCTACATTTTTTTCTCTTGCTATCCGGGCAGTATCGTCGGTTGAAGCATCATTAATTACTAAAATTTCGCAAGCCGGTTGGTATTGACGAATTTTCTCAATTACCTGACCGATATTTTTTTCTTCATTGTATGCTGGAATGAGGATGAGTGGTCTCATTTTTTCTTAGTTCATTTGAATGAATTTACCCCTCACTCTTCCACTCTCCATCAAGGGGAGAGGGTCAAAGTGAGGGTGACAAATTACCAAAATATGAAATTTCTAATAACACGGTAGTATAAACCAAGAACGGGGTTGACCAAAAATCTAAGGATAGGGTTGCTGAAATCCTCGTAACTTGATTCGAAAGTACCAGAAAAACTTTTCAGTAATTTTCTATCACTAATTCTCCTTTTTTTCTGAATTTCTTCCCTTTTTCTTAGAATCATCTTTAAATCCCTGAAAAAATCAAGGTACGCATCCAATTTTTCTCTAAGAAATCCTTTGAAAAAAGAATACATAATTATTAGAAATTCCATCAAAAAAAAAGCAGGCAAGAACAAAATTAAAGTTTTAAATTTGTAGTTTTTTAAAACTATAGACAACCGTCCTTTCTCTAAAAAATAATACTTTTTTTTATACCGTGAAAAAGAGTATTTGTGATAGACAATTGCTTCTGGAACATTAACAATTTGATATCCAAGTAGCCATGCCCTCCAACCTAAATCCAAGTCTTCTATCAAAAACGAATTTTCGTCAAAACCACCTAATTCTTTTAAAACCTGCGCTCGCCATAAATGCGCCGGGCCACTTGAATAATTCACCGGATGACCTTGGGCCGGCATACATCTAATATCTAAACCACGACCTTTGCTGTAACCAAATCCTAAGAAATGAATTGCATTTCCAGAAGTATTTATTTTTTCTTTTTCATCCCAAAATAGTACAATTGGTTGAGCAGCAGCTAAGTTTTTATTCTTTTCAAGCACGTCTAATAGCGCACTAAGACACCCCTTTTCAACCACTCCATCTGGAGTCATATCAAAAATGAATTCAGCACCATTTTCTAAAGCTTCTATCAGCCCCTGATTGAAAGCTTTAGCGACAAAAACATTTTGAGAATTTTCAATAATCTTAACTTGTGGATAATTTCTCCTTATAAAATCTTTTGAATTGTCCTGCGAATTATTATCTATACAAATGATTTGGAAATTCTTATAACTTTGCTTATCCAAAGAATCAAATAGACCGGGTAGAAATCTTTCTTCATTATGAAGAACCAATAGAATAACAACCTTAGCCATTTTAGAACTTTATTTCTACTGATGTATGACCAAATACCTGAAACCGGTTAGTTTTGACTTTAACATCGCAAGGGTTGCAATGTCCAAAATAATTGCAGTCACGATATATATCCTCAACTTGAAATCCTGGGTTAAGAATATGACTAATCGGTTGGCGTCCTTCATATAAATCGCTGTGACAACGGTAAATGTCACCTGCTGAACCAATAATTAATTCGGTAGTTCGACATTTTACTCTTTGGGTAAATTTTTTTTCACAAGCACCTTGGTACTTATAAGTTCCGTATAGTTTCCCTTGATATTCACCCAAAAATTCTTTAGTTCGAAAATCTATCCCCAATTTGGTAGCTTTCTCTTTTGCTTCCAAGATATGTTCTTCCCAGAATGGATGAATTACTCCCCAAATGCCAACTGAAAAACCCGCCTCAAGCAGTTTTAGTGTCCGGTTAATTGTGTCATCTAAAACCATCTGTTCGGGATGATAACTTACTCGGATGGAAGCATAGGGGGCGTTTCTTTTTATCCGTTCAGGTTTGACTTCACGAATAAATTTTTCCAGGTCAAATTGTAAATTGGTCAGGATGTCAATATTTAGTCCAGGTTTAAGATGGTTAATGATGTAAATAAAATCCGGATGCAGACTAGGTTCTCCCCCTTGCAGAGTCACTGGCAGGTTATCTCGGGAGACAATCCGGTTTAATCCTTTTACCCAATCTTGACCAGAAAGATGTTCTCTTTTAAATTTTGATTCACCGAAATAGTTAATACAATAGGAACAGGCAAGATTACAATTAAAGGTCAAAAAAACTGCTATATAATTATATCTCTCAGGAATAATAATTGGTTTATCGTTCATTGAGTATATTTTTCACTGCGTTTACCAAAGCCGACACGGAAAGTCCATACATCTCTTTTAACTCTTCGTAATTTCCGTAAGAAGAACAAAAAGCATCATTCAAGCCAATCCGTCTAAAAAAAATCTTATTTTTTTTTTCGCTAACAATCTCTCCTACCGCACTACCCAATCCACCGATCAGACTGTGTTCCTCTACGGTAATGATACCTCGGGTTTGCTTACTTGCTTTTTCAATGACTTCTTGATCAAGTGGTTTAAGGGTATGCATATTAATTACTCTCACCTCTATCCCCTCTTCTTTTGACAAAATCTCCGCAGCTTTTAAGGTGTTATAAACCATCACGCCTGTAGCAATAAGGGTGGCTTCTTTCCCTTCTCTTAGAGAAACTGCTCTACCAATTTGATACTCATAATCACTTTCGTATACAACCGGTTCACCACTCCTGCCCAAGCGAATATAAACTGGTCCTGAATAAAGTACTGCCGCTCGGGTTACCTTTTTTGCTTCTAAGGGGTCAGCTGGCGAGATTACGGTCATATTGGGAAGGGCACGCGTAATGGCTATATCTTCAACCGTTTGGTGGGTTGGACCCAAAGACCCGTAGGCAAGACCAGTTCCTACCCCAACAATTTTTACATTCAGGTTATGATAACAGACATCCACACGAATTTGTTCAAAACAACGCATTGTTACAAATGGAGCAATGGTATAAACAAAAGGAATTTTCCCAGAGAGAGCCAGACCAGCCGCTGCACCCATCATATTTTGTTCAGCTATCCCAAAATTAATAAACCGATTCGGAAATGTCTGACGGAAAATATCAAAGGTAAAAGTTCCAATATCGGCAGTTAAAAGAAAAATCCTTTTGTCTTCTTTAGCCAATTCTAAAAGAGATTTGACAAAAGCATCTCTCATTTCATTTATCTAACTCCAATTCTTCTAATGCTTGTTTTAACTCGGTTTGGTTGGGAAGACGAAAATGCCAGATAATCTTATTTTCCATAAAAGAAACTCCTTTTCCTTTGACAGTGTGAGCAACAATTAAACTGGGTTTACCTTTTTCAAAAGGAACCAATTTAAGAGTCGGCAAGATTTCTCCAAAATTATGGCCGTCTATTTCTTTAATTGACCAACCAAAAGAGGACCATTTCTCTTTTAGAGGTTTAAGACTGATTATCTCGTCAATCGCACCAATTGCCTGTAGTTTATTGTAATCCACGATGGCGATTAAATTATCTAACCTGAATTGTGCAGCAGACATCGCTGCTTCCCAGACCGAACCCTCCTGACATTCTCCATCTCCGAGGAGGACAAAAACACGGTAATTTTTCTGGTCAAATTTTCCTACCAGTGCCATTCCTACCCCGATAGACAAACCGTGACCCAAAGAACCGGTGGAAGCCTCAACCCCAGGAATTTTGTCCCGTTCAGGGTGTCCTCCCAAGATTCCTTCTTTTTTACAAAATTTATCCAGTTCTTTCTCCGGAAAAAATCCTTTCTCTGTCAAAACTACATATAGGGCGGCACAACCGTGTCCTTTACTTAAAATGAACCTATCTCTTTCTTCCCAATTAGGATTATTTGGGTCAATTCTTAAACCTTTGAAATATAAAGCAGTAAGAATTTCCACAATAGAGTAAGCTGGTCCGATATGTGCTCCTCCAGATTTCATTACCATATTCAAAATTTTTTTCCGGATTTCTTTTGCTTTTGTTTTTAACTCGTTATTCAATTTTTTATGCTTCAGTATAATGGTACTACTGCTCCGTACCATTTTTTAGTATTTAGTGAACTATTTAACGCTCTCTTTTCAACCAGATTGAGAGTATTAAAATCAACTGGTTTTATAAGCTCTTTACTAAATCCATGCTCTTCTGCCAGACTTAGAGCGAAGTCATATCTACTCATAACCTTATTTTTGGCTAAATGATATAAACCTTTTAGATTCATTTTTACAGATTCAAAAACTCCATTACACACAAATTCTACCTCGGTTGGATTAAATACTTGATTGTAGGCAGATTTTACTTTTTCCCCTTCTTTCAATCTCAGAAAAATATCAGCAAATATTCCTCCATCTTCTAAGTTTTTACTGTAAGTTTTACTTAATCTTAAAATCAGACAATCCTTTAAATTCTTTTTCAAAAATTCTTCTACTTTAAATTTAAATTCTCCATAATAATTTATTGGATTAGGTTCATCTTCTTCTTTATAGTTTCCTTTTTCCCCATCGAATACTTGGTCAGACGAGAGAAAAATAGATTTAATTTTCTTATCTGTTAAATATTTAATAAGTTCTATTGTCTTTTCCACATTTATCTTGTATGCCTCCTCTTTTCTCAAAAAACATTCATCTAAATTGGTTATTCCCCCGGCAATTACGACATATTTACATTTGTCAAATAAAGAAAAATTACTTTCCCTCAAGTCAAACTTTATTAACCCTTCTTTTTTTTGTGAAAAGTATGTTCCCAAAATATCCTTATCCCTTTTTTTAAGGAAATTATATAAATTGTACCCGATAAGTCCAGATGCTCCCATTATTCCAATCATTAAACAAATTCAAGATGGTCCCGGTAGATATTCAAAAAATCCAAAATTATTTCATTTTGACTATTGGCTACACAGTGATGATTGCAATCAACTTTAGGGTTGATTTTGAAGAATTTTCCTTTATTATTGAGCCAAAAATCTCTAAATCTCGTACTTTTTATACTTCCTAATAGACCACCTTGATTATATGCTTTATCTTGACAAGAATAAACATTTAAGTCAGCACCGATAACTGGTCTAATTTGAAGATAGGGACACCATTCATAATATTTTTTGAAGTTGCCTGACTCATAATGGTAGGTATCGCTAATTTCAAAGTTTTCATTTTCTAAGATTCTTTTAGCTTTCAAAATTTCTTCTTTTGCTTTATCAAAAAATCCCGAGTGATAACGGTCATTTTCTTCAGCATTATCGGAAACCACAACTCCTGAGATTTTGAGACTGTGAACTCCTATCTCTTTAAAAAGCTTTGCCATATCAAAAAGATGTGTAACATTGTTTTTATCAACAATAACATATGTTCCCAAAGAACATTTCCGTGTTTTCCCACTAAAGGTCTCAATATTCTTAATAACTTGGTCCCACTGTTCTTTTGGAACTTTACGGTGTTTACTATAACTTTCGCTATCCCAACTATCAATAGATATTCTTACCCAACTACCATATTCGGCAATTAGTTCAGATATTTCCTCTTTTAAAGCAACTCCGTTGGTAATAAATGCGAATTTCAGTTTTCTGTTTTTTACTATCCTTTTTATTGTATCTAATATATAGGGATAAATTAAAGGTTCTCCACCACCAGAAAAAGTAATCGCCTCTACTCCCATCCCTTCCAAATCTTCAATAATCTCAAACATTTTTTCTTTTGGTATTTTATCTCTCTCATTCATATCTTTGCCAAGTTGCAGGTTGTCTGCTCTATAAGAACAATAGTAGCAGTGTTGGTTACACGCATTGGTTGGTTTTATACGAATATGAACAGGGGGTAATATAGTACTTTTTTCTTTAGGTAGAGAAAATATCTTCTCAGGGAAATGAAAAATTTTGAACTTTGAATATACGTACTTTTTCTTCACTATTGAGTTGTCCTTTCATTCAAAAAAAATGAATTCATAATCTCCATCGTATCCAAACTCGTTAAATAACCATACCCATTCGTCAGGGGTAAAGAACGATTCACAAGTTAACGCCCAACATTGCAGATTGAATAATTCTTCTTCATTCTGATAACTTTCTACAACAATATATTTATTTTTTCCAACTCGTTCAATTTCCTTCAAAGCAAATTTTAACTCATATATAGAAAGGTTATGTAAAGTGGTTAAGGATACTACCAAGTCAAATTCTTTATCATCAAATGGATAAGAATCTTGAGCTCTATGCACAAACAGATTGGATTTAATTTCCTCCTTGGCATTTTTGATAGCGTAATCTGATATATCAAAACCTACCACTTTAGCATCTGTAAGAAGTTTCTTAAATTCGTATAAGAGAAAACCTTTACCACAACCTACATCTAATATTTTAGCATCCTTTGAAAGATTATATATTTCAATCAGTTTTTTAGCGACAAATTCCCATCTGCCATCATATTTATAGCCACCGTAACCATATCTTCTATCCCCATCCCAAAAATCTCTATTATATTTCCGTGCTATTTTCATACACTCTACTTTATTATCTTTCATTCTTGCAAGATAATCTCTTTTCGTTTTTTTATGTAAAGGCGATATTACATTTAGCAGTTTACCCATTTTTGCTTTATTTTTTCTACTTTCTTGAATTTGCTGGCATCTGTTTTGATAGGGTGTAAGGAATTGAATCACTTTAACTTGATTGCTTGCATCATTTTGATGTTGTAATATTTTATATCATCCAAGGGGTTTGGTATTTTGCCTTCTTCAAAAGCCTTTTTTAAGTCAATGATTGCTTCCTCTACTGTATGTTTTGGAACAAAACCTAACTCTTCTTTTATTTTCTTTGAAGAAACCCGATAAGAACGATTATCATTTGTTGGAACAGTTTTTATAGAAATATTCGAATTAACAATTTTCTTCACCATTCTTGCTATTTCTTCAACTTTATAATTTTCATAACCAACGTTATAAATCTTTCTGTGTATCTTTTCATCAGGCAACTCTAATAGGTAAACATAGAGCTCGGTCATATCTTCAATATGGATATTAGGTCTCATCTGTTCGCCGCCAAATACAGTAATTTCTCTTTTGCTAATTGCCTGACTGGTCAAAATATTTACCGTAAGGTCAAGTCTTAAACGAGGCGAATAACCACAAACCGTAGAAGGTCTTATTATTACAACTACAAAATTGTTAGTAGCTTCTTTCAAAAGTACTTCTTCGCATTTCGCTTTATATTTAGAATAATCTGTAAGTGGCTCCAAAGGTAAATCTTCCGTTACTTCTATCTCTTTCTTTATGCCATAGACACTTGAACTTGAAGCATAGATAAATCGTTTTACTTGACTTCTCTTAGCAATTTCAACAAGTGGAGTAAAAGCATCGTAGTTGATCGACTTACCTAATTCTGGGTTTAATTCATAACTTGGGTCATTAGAAATACAGGCAAGATGAATTATGACATCACATCCGGGTATTGATTTTAAAAGCAGGTTTCTATCTCTTATATCACCTTTAATTTGTTCAAGATTAGGATTATTTCTCACCGAATCAAGAACATCTTCACCATAGATATAAAGGTCAAGAACTTTTACTTTATATCCTTTGACTAACAATTTAGGCACCAATACACTTCCTACATATCCAGCACCACCAGTAACAAGTATAGTTGAGAATTGATTCATGCCAATTTTTCTATTTCTTTTTTAACTCGTTCGGGTTTAATGAATTCCATACAATGTATTTTTTGATAGCATTCTTGTTGCAAACAAGGAATACATTTATATGGGTAGTTTTCGGCCTGGAGTTTTACACCAAGAGCATATAGGTAAACCTCCTTCGAAGAATTTGGTCCGAAAAGTGCAATAATTTTTTTCTTCAAGGCAATAGCTAAATGCATACCTAAACTGTCATTAGTCACAATTAGTCGGCAGGAATTTATCCAATCCATATATTCATATAGATTACTTAATCCCTGTTGCCAAGAAATAGAATATTTTTTTTTCAGCAATTTTTCTAATTGTTTCCAGTTTTTTTCTGGCCAAGATTTATTTTTCCATTTACTACCCGTAATGGCCCAATTGAATCCCACATCGTATTTAATTTTTGATTTTGGCTTGTAACCCAGAATGTATTCTTCACCATTCCATTTCTTAGCAATCATACTTGCTAATGCTTCCTGCCAATATCTTTGACTTTTTCTTTTTTTATTTAAGTCAAGCGCTAAACCAAGAACTTTCTCTGCGCCATCATAAGATTGAGCTACCCCGTGGTTTTCATCAAATCTAAATCCGAACCTTCTCCAAGCATTAACTGAATCCGAGAGAGCGCATACACCAGGTCCTTTCTCTAAATTTACTACCGTATCAAACCTTTCTCGCTGCAGTTGCAACACAGATTCCAAATTGAAAATTAGTATTCGTTTTACGTAAGGATTCCCTTCCAATAGAGGGTATGCTTTTTCATCAACCAACCAGGTTACTACGTCATTTTTAAAATAGTTTAAGATTATGGTCGTCCTTAGCACATCACCTAAACTTGAAGTTACACTTATTTCCTTATCCAGCGTCTCCGAATACCCTAATTTTATTATTAATACTTTTGCCATAGTAATTATTTTACATCAAAATTATACATAATTCAAATAGTTTGTTCATTTTTTTCTTTAATTATCTATTCTTTTTTGTTGTAACGATAAATGGTAAGACTATGTGTTTTTACTACCTCTTTAAATCTATCCATGTATTTACTAAAATCTTTATTCATTGCATATCCCTGGTCAAGAAGAACATAGTCAACATTGTATTTATTAAGAAAAGTGAACGAATCTTCGGTAAGTGAATTTTTGAGAAATTCTTCCTGCTCTTTCACTCTTAGTGTCTGGTCATAGTTCGGTGGTAAATGCATATCCCACGCAGCAATCACTGGATAATGCGGGAAAAAAATTGTCCAAAACCAAATCTTTTGTGAATCCATCAGGACTACCGAACCCGGAGGAATTTTTTCTTTTACAAATTTAAGAAAATCAACATTAGATTTTAGTACTTGGAGAGAATTCTCAGTAGTATAATTTATTTTTTCTAAACGTGTTTTTTGAGGTAAAAGCAGAACACCTAAAACTACCAAACTACTAATTAAAGTTACTTGTTGAATTTTTCTATTGGATGAATACAAACCTTTAGATATGAATAACGCAATAATCCAATAATAAGGAACAATTTCTACTGCCCGATAGAAACGGTCCATCCCTGGATTCAATGGCCATAAGAAATAGAGTAACAGAGGATTGACAAAAATGAATAGGACAACTGCTGCGATTGAAAAACAATACAGTGCGCCTGGTTCTTTGCGGAAGAAACAGAACAAAAAAGGTAAAAGCAAATAAGCAAGTGTACGCGGGAAGTTTGTCCATAGTGCCTTAAATGGGTCAATTAACGGGTACGTACCTCCAAGCTTAACGACCGGTTTAAACTCAATAGCCATTGCCTCGGGAGTCAGATAGCATTTATTCACCAAGGGCAGATTAATCTTTGCTGTATAATAAGTAACATAGAAAAATGCCGGAACTGCAATGAATATTATCGCCAAAAGTATTTTTTTGGGTAGGTTTTCTATCTTGTTTGGTATGAATAAGGAAAACAAAAAGAAACAACCTAAAACAAAAAGTAACATATAAAAATAATAGAAATGGGTCAGTGCTATAACTACTCCTAAAAGGGGAAGAATAAATAGGTATCGTTTGTTCCCTTGATAAATGAATTTGAAGACAAAAAATAGGATTACCAAGAGAATAATATCCCGGGCTATACTGGCCGGATACTGACTGGTGCTCCAGACCCAAAAAAAGGAAGTAAACTTCCCATCCAGGGTGGAATAACTCATTATCCCATCAAAAAAGACAAAAATTGAAGTTGCCACTGTTGCATAGTTAGCTGAATCAAATACTACACGAGAAACCAACCAGAAAGCAAGAACCATCAAGGAAGTTAAAAAAACCGGTGATAATACCCAAAATTCAACCGGGTCAAGGTGCGTGATTTTACTACCCATTGAAAAAAACAAATACCAAATATTATGTCCGTAGATAGGCCTCGGTAAATCTTTAAGAATATAGTGTCCAAATATTATTTTAGGCAATTCAACTAATTTTCTTATTGCGGTCATATGATGGATATAATCTCCAGAAGTGAAACCACCAAAATGAGCGCTGAGCAAAACAACAATTACTAAGAGAAATACAAGCACAAGGATTTGTTTTTTATTTTCCCATTTTTTCTGATTATTTATTTTTACTTTTTTCTTTTCTTTAGGAGATACGGGAGATTGGAAAGAACCTTTTGAAGAAACTGCAAGATTCACCAAACCAAACAAAATGCTTAGAAGCAAATAACCACCAGTCAATTGATTCAAAGTTAGACCTCGCAAGTAGGCAAACAATCCTAAAGGAGTAAATAGTAACAACGAGAAAACAAATGATAAAGGCCACACTTCAAGTAAGTTAATTTTTTCCTTCGGATAAAAGAGTGCCAGGAGAAAGAATCCTGGTACCAGCGTAATCACTAAATTCACAAACACAAAGTTAAACCAAAACAATTCACCCAGAATATTTTTGGCGAATTGCCAATAAATGACTATCAAACTAATCAGACCAAAAACAATTTTTACAGTTTTATTTTCCACTTTATTAAATTCATTAATTTTGTAAAATAAAAAAATTCACTAAACTGTGGGAAAAAGAAACCAAAAATTTTTTTACTATTATTTTGAACATTTGAATGTAGTATGCATTCCTGGCCCTGGCACTTTTGCTAATAATTTACCTTCCCAATAAATTATAAAATCTACAGTTAAAATAATGCTAAACCACAATATATTTTTTCTTTTACTCACTATTAGAAGATTGGATGTAATTTGAGACAAACCAAAAATATTTGTTAGAAAATCAATGAATAAAAATAGGAGGAGATCTGCAATTTGTCCCAACAAATGAAGACTATATTTCCTCTCTCTAGGAATTTCTATAAAACCATACTTCCTAAATATTTTGAGTACCTGTTTTCTACTAAAAGAGTGGATGTGTCCACCGTATATATTTTTTAAGTTTCTGTAAGGCATGAAATTCCCAATAAACTTCCAAATCGATAAAGAGTCACCTTCACAAGGAACAAATATATGGAGTTTACCTCCTCGTTTTAGCACACGTCTGCATTCAAAAATGAATTTTTCTGTATCTTTAACATGTTCTAATACATCGAAAAAAATAACATAGTCAAAAAAATTATCCGGATAAGGAAATAGGTATTCTCCACATACTGTATAGCTAATGTTGCTCTTGTAATTTTGAGCGATACGAATTCCTGAATGAGAAATATCACAACCATATGCTTCAATTCTGGGTTTGTTTCTTACAATTGCCCGGATAAATCTTCCCGCGCCACAACCTACCTCGAGTACCCTCCCATTATCAGAATTAATAGCAGTAAGACAGCGTTCTAATCGCAATTTGGCTATACTATATTCTGAATTAGTAATTTTACCTTGTCCATATATATGAGATTCATAAAAATTAGGATTACATATCTCTTTTGGTTTTAATATTTGTGAATTCCCTTCCATATTAGTTCATATTACCGACATAATAATTTTTTTTACACTTTACTTATCCCCTTTGTTTTAATCATATATATTGCACTGACTCCGCTTAATGTATATCTCAAATTTCTAATGTTTGTTAATTTTCTTACACGTTTCAGAATATACTTGGGTCTGAAATAAAATTGTGTGTAAGCAATGGTAATCAACTTTTCTAATTCCATTTTCGTCATTGTATAGGGAACAAAAACTATCTCCATTCCTTGAAATTTACTCAAATCATCACAGACTAATTTACCATAGTCATTTAACTTTTCAGCAAGGTCACCGTAAGGAGTAAGTGGAAAAAAGCGAGCATAATCAATGTCAAGTTTTTTTACAAGTTTAATCGTTTTTAAACCATCCTCAAATGTTTCTCTTGGAATTCCAAAAATAAAAGACGCTTCTACTTCCATTTTGGCTTCTTTAGTCCACTTTACAGCGTTGAAATTTTGTTCTACAGTGGTACCTTTTCTTAACATATCCAAATTTTTCTGTAACATTGATTCTAAACCATAATGTATTTTCCAACACCCAGCCGATGCCATCTCTTTTAGTAACTCTTTATCAACTAGGTTGGCTCTTGCTTGAGCAGACCAGAGAATATCCAATTTATTTTTTTTAAGTAATTTTATGATTTCTAATAATCTCTTTCTGTTGAGGGTAAGGGTATCGTCCCAGAATGCTATGTCTTTTATTCCATATTCAACCTTTAAATATTTAATTTCTTCAATAACCGCTTCCGGACTTCTATAGCGTATTCTTTTTCCTAATACATCGGGAATACAAAAAATACATTGGTACGGACATCCTCGGGTAGTAAAAATATTTGTAACCGGTAATTTCTTATATTGGGAAAAAGCCGGCACATAATCCAAAATGTTTACCAGACTCCGGTCAGGAAAAGAAAGTTCATCTACATTTTCAATAACATTCCGTGAGGGATTTTCAACAATAAACGAATTATCTCGGAAGATTAATCCTTTAATCTTATTTAAATCTCCTCCGTTTTCAATATAATTAACTAATTCTAAAAGTGTGTACTCACCTTCACCGTATACTAAAGCATCCAATTGAGCAGATTCCTGAAGACATTTCTTTTTAGAGATGGTAGCGTGAACACCACCAATAACAATAAATGTTTCTGGGAATTTGTCTTTCAACATAGCGATCATTTCTTTTACTTTTGGCCAAGTAAAGGTCATCACCGAAATACCAATAATCTTTGGTTTTTCTTCAAAAATTATTCTTAACATTGAAGGAAAGTCAGTCCTACTTCCATCAAGTATGATTACTTGATGACTTGCTCTTTTTAATATTGTGCCCAAAGAGAGCAATCCAAGTGGAGGAAGAGTCCCACCCACCTTTGCTATCGCTTTTCCATATCTTTCTTCCAAGGATATTGGCGGTAAAACTAATGCTATTTTCATTTTGTACTTTATAATTGTATTTAGCAGTTCTTAACTTTTTTCCCAATTACTAACATTTCTCCACAAGAACTCCAGAACATTATCCAGCTTATTCGTCGTGGCATTACCCTAAACAAGCAATTCACAAATGGTGTAAAAAAATAATTTTAACGTCTCTTTGTATTAAGAACTGCATGTACGTAAAATAAATTAAAGAATTTTCTTACTGTTCCTTTATAAATCATTCAAAAACCTGTCTTTTCCAAAAGTTTATCTATGGTAAGTGCTGAAAAATAGTAATAACGCTTTGATATAAAAATATACCTATTTTTCTTTAAAAAATTTTTGCCCTTAGGGAATCAATATCAGAAGTAACAATTATACAAGGACATTCTTTCTTAATAATTTTGTTTATCTCTTTTAACAAAGTAGTAGAATCAATTACATACTCAACAAGATCAAACATTGTAACCACATTAAAAAAATTGTCATTATATTTCATTTCTTCTAAAGTTCCAGTAGAAATTCTATCGTTGAATTTTCTCTTTGCTATTAAAATTGATTCAATTCTTCTTTTCTAGGTTGTGGATACTGTCTGATTAACCCACAGGAGGTGCATTGCACGATTTTAAATTTATCTCTCTGAAAAAGTCCTTTATAATTATTTGAACCACAAAGATTACAACCGGTATTTTTCATCTTCCAGAAAAATATTTTATGCCTACTCTAATAAAGTATAAAGTCCGTTTTAAAGGAAATATCATTTTTATATAGTAAAAGATTATTTTAGGTCTTAAATAGAATTGAATCATAATCATTTGTTGAATCCTTTTCAATTTCTTTATGGATATTGAATCCGGAGAATATACGGGAATAGCAAGGGAACCTTTTGATAGATGAAGAGAGGAATATTCTATTTTTTTTTCACTCTTAAGCTGTTCTGTTATTTCAGAACCGGGTAGGGGGCAAAACAAAGAAAAAGTTGCTCCGACGAGATCCAGTTCTAGTGCAAGTTGTTTGGTTTTCATAATGTCCTCAATAGTTTCATCAGGATATCCTAAAATAAAAAAAGCATGAATAGGTAAACTGCATCGCCTTACCAACGATACTTTTTCTCTTATCAAATTTAGGTTTAATCCTTTCTTCATATTGTTAAGAATCTTTTGAGAGCCGGATTCAATACCAAGAACAATCGAGTGACATCCTGATTTCTTCATCCAAGGCAATATTTCTTCGGTTAATGAATTTAACCTAATTCCGTTGTGCATTGTCCACTTTATTTTTATATTATTCTCAATTAGAGATTTACAAAATTCTATTACAAATGAAGAGTTGTGTATAAAATTGTCATCGGTAATTAAAATTTCTTCTACTTTAAATTTGTAATATAATAATTTAATTTCTGAGATTACACTCTCAAGGGAACGCGAACGCATTTTTCTCCCTGATATTTTATAACCGACACAGAAAGTACATCTGTATGGACATCCTCTGGTAACCACTATGGGTGCTGATTTCATTGTTCTTGCCTGAAAAGTCGGCATAAATTTATGATAAAGTGACAAATCCAAAACTGTTCCCCAAGGAGGATGCCCAAAAGAGTCAACATTCTCATAAAATATTGGTTCATTGCATATAATTCCTTTTTCTGTCCTATAGATTAAACCTGGTATTTTGTTTGCCCATCCAGTGATATCTTTCTTTGATGTAAGGCAATCTATGAACTTCGGTACACTAATTTCTCCTTCCCCTTGGAAAGCATAATCAATCCATTTTAATTGGTTTAATACTTCATAGGGAGCTGATGAAGGATGGGGTCCTCCTGCAAGAGTTATGGTATTCGGCCTGTTTCTTTTTATAATTTCTGATATTTTATCTACTACGGAAACATCGGTAGAAAACATCGTAATTCCTAATACATCGGGATCGACTTCGTTAATTCGCTTTATTACCGATTGCATATCCAATCTTTCCGCATGAGCATCAAGAATTACAACCTCATACCCTCTTTTCAATAAAGCAGTAGCAAGATAACCTAATCCTAAAGGAGGCATTACCCAAAAAGAACTTTTTTTTATGGGGACCAATAGAAAAATACGCATAAATTTTAAATTCTAGAAAATTTAATTTAAGATATTTTTAATAAGCGCTTTTTATTTGTTAATTTCCTTTTTGACTGCTTCAAATACTTCGTCAACTTCTATCGCCTGTAAACATTTTGGTTCATTATACCGGCAACGACCTGTTTTCTGGTCATACACATGAATACAAGGACTACAAGAAATGTTCTTAAAGAACACTTTATGTCTATTACCTCTCGGACCATAAATTACTGGTGTTTCCGGACCAAAAAATGAAATGGTTGAAATATCAAGGGCATAAGCAATATGTAAAGGACCAGCGTCATTAGAAATAAATAATCTTACTTTTGAGATAAAACTTACCAATTGCTTTAAGTCAAGTTTACCTGCAAGATTTATTATTTTGTTTAAACTATTAGTTGCATTAATTATCTCTCCTACATAATGTCTTTCATCTTCTGCCCCAATCAAAACAATTTTTACTTTGTTACTAAGATTAGCGATCCTGTCAATTAAACTAACAAATTTTTCTTTTGGCCATCTTCTTTGAAGACCAAGTGGACCAGCATTCACATTTATTCCAATTATATTATCCGATTTGTTAATTTCATATTCTTGCAATAAATTTTTTATGGTTTCATCAGAGGGAGTTTTTATTTCTGGATGGTATATTTGGTTAATAGTAGTCACTCCCACTGCGGCATTAATAAAATTTTCAGAAACATGCCAGTAATAATTAAAGGGAATGTTAACATCATGAAAATTTCCTCTCCATATATCCCATGCATGAAAACCTACCCTTTTTTTTGCTCCGGCAAGGAAACTGAAAATTGCAGAAAATCGTGTAAAGAATTCAAAATCAAATAATATGTCATATTTCATTTTTCTTATTTTTATAAGTAGTTTTAGAACGTTTAATATAAAGGGAGTAAAATTTTTTTCTAATCTTAATACTAATACATTGTCCAATTCTGGAATTAGTTCACATATTCCTTTATTCTGATGGAAGGTAAGAAAATCAATTCTTACTTCGGGATACCTTTGTCTCAACAACTTTATAGCAGGTGTAGTTTCTATAATACTTCCAACTCCCCAGAATTTTATTATAAGAATCTTTCCCACTTTTTCTATATTTACTCTTTTCCGTAGCCAGTTAAATGGCTGCAAAATAAGGCATAACAATTTGCCAACCCATAAATCTATTCTACGCATTGTCCATAATGTCATTTCTATTTTTCTCCTTAGAACCGAGGTAGAGATAAATGTAAAATTAATCCCATATTTTAAGTATCTTGCTGACCGTTATTGTCCAAGTTAACAAAGTAACCCCAATATTTGGACAGCAAGGTGTTTTTGGGAACTAGCAATGAAGATTTAAACTTTAAGTTGTTGATTAATAAATCAAAAAATAACTAAACTCGCCAATATTATTTGTAAATCGGGTACAGTAGAAATAGAGGAAACTATTAGTAAAAAGTCGTACCACCCTGTCTATTTTGGAATCTTTTGAGTAAATACGGTGCGGTTTGCTTAAAAATTTCTGTTTAGAATAAAATCCTCTGTTTACGGTGTTAGCGAATAGATGTCCTTTATTATAAAGTTATAAAATTATCCTTAATTATTATTTTAACAAAAATATTGGGAAAAAACAAGGTTTTAGGTAGGAATTTAATTCAGAAAACTTGTTAAGACCACTCAAAGATTAGGACATAAGTTAGAATTGGTAATTAAAAGTTAAGGTTCTATTTGAAAGAAATAAGCAATGATATTCTTTTCGTTCACTTACAGGCAAAATTTTTGTTTATCCGAATATTTATAGGACAAATTGATAACTGTTATTTTTTTATTCTTTTTTCAATTTAATCTCTTTTGAATTAAACTTTATACGTCATTTCAGTACAATCATCTTTTTTGTATCCACAAAACTACGGCTTCACCCTCACCTTTTTCCTCTCCCCTCGGAGGGAGAGGGTCGGGTGAGGGGCAATCTTTTACTTCAATACTACCATTTTCTTAGTGTCAACAAAACTACCGGCTTTCACCTGGTAGTAGTAGATTCCTCTTGAGAGTTCGTCACTTTGATTAAATACAACTTTATGCGGACCAGCCGTTTGCCACTCGTCAACCAAGGTTGCTACTTCCTCTCCACCAACATTGTATAACTTTATGGTTACCTGACAATCCTGAGCAACGGAATACTCAATTGTTGTTGCTGGATTAAACGGATTTGGATAATTTTGTCCCAGAGAGTTGACATCTGCAGTTGCTGATGGACTAACTACGATTGTCCGTGGCTTACCGGGTTTCACATTTCCTTCGTAATGTGCTTTAATTTCTTCAGCACTTAAAGCACGGTTGTAAACCCGAGATTCATCGATTGTTCCTTTGAACCAATTGTAATCTCCGGAAAGACAGTGTGCTCCAATTTGTAAAGGAACATCATTAGTCACTATATGACCTGAAATTAGTCTGTTGCCTGTTTCAACACCGTTTACATATATTCGCTCAACAGAACCATCGTATGTCCCAACGATATGCGCCCACTCACCAAAGGTAAGATTAACTGACGAAACTATGTAATTCCAAGTATTAGTATAAAGTACTAACTGAGGAGTTATTCCATTAGGTTGCAACTCCAGTACATAACCACTTCATCCTCCCCACTTTGAACGATTATTTGATGATCTCCCGTTGTTTTAATAGGCTTAATCCACGCTTCAATTGTAATTGCATCTGTAATATCGAAATTACTCGAATCATTCACACGTACATAATCATCCACTCCATCAAAACTTAGTGCTTTGCCAACTTTACCATCTACCCAGGTCGCACCGTAGATTGTTCCATCATTACTATTTCCTGAATAGTCATGGGCGATTGTTCCTTCCCCTTCATCAAAACTCCAGTAACCAACTAAACCTTCTTCTGCTTTAAGCCGCTGTGTAAGAAGAAATAGTCCAAATTCTACCATAACCAAAAATCCAAAAATTTTTTTCATCGGTTTCTCTCCCTCCTTTTTTAGAATTTAGCGACTTGAAAGTCAACACTTCTTTGGCTTGTCCCGATGAATCGGAACGCTACCTCCCTTTGCGGACTAAAGTCCGCCATTACGGAAAGATAATAAATCTCAAAATGTCGACTTTCAGAAAATTTCCTTAAACAAAAAACAGATGAGACCCTCCCCCCACCGCTTTGCTTCGCAAAGCGAAGCAGTGAGGATCAGGGTGACACACTCAAGGATGGACACCTAGCACTTTACCGCTTAACGCTGACAACTGTCTTTATTATACCCCCCCAGAAAATTTGCCAAGAGTTTTTTGAGAATCTTTTAGATTTGAAAAAATCAGTTGATGAGGTCTACTGAAAGGAAAACTAAGATGTGAGTCAGGTTGGCAAAGAAATTTTTAGACAGGTAAAGGACGAACATAAAGGATTAAAACTATTCGGATAACCCACTTTTAATTTCTTGAAGAGAGATGCTTTCTTTAAGAATAAAGAAAAGTCCAAGGAGAGTAACTAAAAGAAAATTAAAGAAATGGTGAGTTAAAGTAAAACTTAAGGCAAGTTCTTTGTTAATTTTATAAAAACTTAAAGCCAACACACCAAAAAATTCCCATGTCCCGATGTAACCCGGAGAAGAAGGAATAGTTACACTTACTCCTACAATTCCTAAAAAAAACATCGCCGCGCTAAAAGGTAACTTCATATTGAAAGCGAAAAACATTACATAAACGCCTGAAATGTAAATAAACCAAAGAATAAACGAAATAAAAAAAATCTTTAATAGAAGGTGCCCTTGTCGTAAAACTTTAAATCCGCTCACAAAAGAATTAAAAAGTTGGACAGATCTCTCAGCAAGTTTTACGGAAAAAAAAGAAATTATTTTCTTCCCTAATTTCTCAGTTTGTTTCTCAAACTTAAGCAAAAAAGTAAAAAAAACTGCTAAACCAAAAATAACAATAACCAAAGCAAAAATATTTATCTCTTTAGGAAGGACAAAAAAAAATGAAATGATAAAAAAAATAGAAATTAAGAAAATTAGGTCAGTCAGCCGCTCTAAAACTACAGTAGAAAAGACCGTACTTTTACTAATTTTTTCTTTTCGTCCTAAAAAATATGCCTGGACTAAATCACCAAAACGAAAAGGAAAAAGATTATTTGCTGCCTGACCAACACAGGTTGCGGAAACTAAACTAAATAAAGGTACCTTTTTTTGGGGAAGAAGCAAGTAACACCAACGAATACTACGGACAAATAAACCCAAAACACCGATTAGTAAAGCAAAAATTACATAAAAAAAATTGACTTTTTTTAAAGTAGAGAAAAATTCTTTGAAATCAATTTTATAAAAAACTAAAACTAAAAAAAATACACTAATCAGTAGTCCAAACCATAAAGCTTTTTTCTTTATTTTTTTTCTCCTTCTTTTGAGACAATTTTATCTTTCTCTTTGAATAATTCAGCAATACCGGAAATCGCTCCTAAAACACCGCTTGTTTCTAAAGGTAAAAATATTTTTGTTGCCTGTCCTTCAGCAATTTTACCTAATGCCTCAAGATATTTAATCGCAATTAGGTCATTAGTTGGTCTACCTGAATGAATCGCATTAAAAACAGTTTCAATTTGATATTTTTCTGCTTCAGCAACTTTTTTAATCGCTTCGGCTTTACCTTCGGCACTGAGAATCGCTGCTTGTTTTTCGCCTTCAGCTTTAGTAATTGCCGCTTGACGAAAACCTTCAGCTTCTAAAATTACTGCTCGTTTTTCGCGTTCTGCTTTCATCTGTTTAGACATCGCATCAGTTATATCTTTCGGTGGTTCAATTTTTTGGATTTCCACCCGGGTAACCTTCACACCCCATTTGTCGGTTGCTTCGTCAAGGACACGGCGCAGTTGGTCATTAATCCTTTCTCTTGAAGTTAAGGTTTGGTCAAGTTCCATATCTCCAATTACATTGCGTAAATTTGTTTGGGCTAATTTAAGTGCGGCTAAAGCAAAATTGGCTACATTATAAATTACTTTAAAGGGGTCAGTCACCTGAAAATAAATTACCGCGTCAACCGTAACTAAAACATTATCTCTGGTAATCACATCCTGTGGTGGAACATCAATTACCTGTTCTCTAATGTCTACTTTTCTTATCGTCTCCAGCATCGGAATAATGAAAGCCAAACCCGATTCTTCGGTACGATTGTATTTACCTAATCTTTCTACTAACCCCTTTTCATAAGGACGAATAATTCTTAATGCAGTTCTTGCGAAAATAAGTAAAAAAATTATTGCTAAAAATAAAAATGGCACCGGTAACCCTTCCATCTTTTTTCCTCCTTTTTAACCTATAAAATTTTTTGGGCTGCTTTGTGGAATGTTTCAATAATTCGGTTAATTGTTTCTTCAGACATAATTACTGAAATTGAAATTGCTACACTCTTTTTAAGAATTTCATCAGAGTGTGGAAATAATTCTTCTATCTTTTTATATTTTTTATAGCGACTAATCTTTTTGTATATTTGTGGCCAATTAGGAAAATAATGCCAGCCTAAAGCGGAAGGTAAAATTTTGAGTGGAACTTTTTCTTGATTGAGAAACTGTGCGAATTCTTTTGCTTGTTCAGGGGTCGGTAAAAATACTACCAAAGTGTCTCCGCCATCACCATCCGGGTCAGGTCGTTCTCTGAATTTAAGCCCTTTAATATTTTTTATCCCATTTTTTATTTTTTCTTTGTTCTTTCTTTGTTCTTGAATTACATAATCTAACCGTGAAAGTTGCACTAAACCGATTGCACTTTGTAATTCATTCATCCGATAATTAAAACCGGCGATACTCTTTGTGTCTTCCCCACGAGGAATATCTGGTTTATGCTCGTGCCCATGGTCAGCATACCAAGAACTTCTTAAATAGAAATCTTTATTATTTGTCACCACCATCCCACCTTCACCGGTAGTGATTGTTTTCACAAAGTCAAAACTGTAACAACCAAGATTACCAAGTGTGCCGACTTTTTTGCCAAAATAAGAAGAACCGCAGGACTGACAAGCATCTTCAATTATAAACAAATTATACTTGCGGGCAATTTCCATAATTTCTTTCATTTCTGCCGGTACACCTAACATATGTATCGGAATAATCGCTTTTGTTCTTTTAGTAATTTTTTTCTCTATATCTTCCGGGAGAATATTTAATGTTTCATTAATCTCACAGATTACTGGCTCGGCTCCTGCTTCCAAGATTGCTTCTACCGTAGCAACAAAAGTGAAACACGAAGTAATTACTTCATCATCTTTGCCGATATCTAAAGCCGCAAGAGCTACCCTTAATGCCGCTGTCCCTGAACTTACCGCTTGAGCATATTTTACACTCATATATTGGGCAAATTTTTCTTCAAATTCTTTAACTTTATAGATACCTTTCCTTTCTTTATCAAAACCATAGCGGAAAAATATCCCACTCCGATTAATTACATCAAGTAAAGCACTTTTTTCTTCTTCACCGATTAACTCATATCCAGGCATTTTTTTATCTCCTCTTAACTATGTGCACTAATCAATTCTTCAAGAATTTCTCTTGCTGTTTTTTCATCAAAAGGATGAGGATTATTTTCAATTACCGGCTTAAGTAAAAAAGTATTTTCTACTAATCCCGGGATTGCAGATTCAGGAATATTGAATTTACTTAAATCTTTTGGTATTCCAATTTTTTCATTTAATTCGACCACTCTCTCCCAAACAAAAGAAACAGCCTTTTCTTCACTTTCTTCAAGGATGCTCATTTTTTGTGCGAGATGTGCAAACTTTTCTGGTCTATCTGGTCTATTTTTATAGTTATATCTCATTATATAAGGAATTAAAATACCATTCGCTAAACCATGAGGTATTTTAAAAAAAACACTTAAAGGGTAAGATAAAGCATGTGCTGCACCTACCCCGGCATTAGCAATTGCAATACCTGCTAAACAACTACCTAAAAGAAGGTTGGTCCGGGCTTGAACATCTTGACCATTTTTTACAGCCAGGGGAAGGTTGTTCCAAATCAACTCAAAAGCTTCTAAAGCAAACATATCTGAGATTGGTGAACTACGTTTAGCAACATAAGATTCAATGGCATGAGTTAAAGCATCCATACCAGTAGAAGCAGTAATTTCTTTTGGTAAACTTAAAGTCAATTCTGGGTCAAGTAAAACCAAATCAGTAAAAAGATAAGAACTATTTATACCTAATTTTATCTTTTTTCTACGGTTAATAAAAACTGCTGTGGGGGTAACTTCACTACCTGTCCCGGCAGTGGTCGGAACTAAAATTGTCTTTACACCGGGGGCTTTAATTTTACTCCCAAATCCTTGATACTCTTCCGCTTTACCTTCATTAGTAATCAATATCGCCGCTGCTTTGGCTACATCTAAGACACTCCCTCCCCCGATACCAATAATTAAGTCGCATTTTTCTTTTTTTCCTAACTGCGCACAAGAATCGGCAATTTCTAATTCTGGCTCCGAACTGACTCCGTCGTAAAGAATAGTCTTCAGATTTTCATTTTTAAGTATTGTTTCAATTCTATTTATTAATCCCAAACTTTTTAGATTTTTGTCTGTAACAAGCAAAACTGTTTTTGCAGCAAAATTTTTTGCTTCTTTACCTAAATTACTAATTTTACCGTAACCAAAACTTATTCGTTTTACCGTATGAAAATTAAACTCCATTTGAGTTGACTGCATCTCATTTACTTTCCAAAATTTTCTTTACCAATAATTTTGTCCCTTCAATTCCGATTATTTCCACCCATTCGTCCCGTAGAATACTTTTACGGGATTCATTTGAGGTAATTATTTCTTTTTCGTCCAATAAAAAGGCAAGCCATTCTTCTCCTTCTACTTTAACTCTACCTTTCTTATCTACTGGGTTGAAAGATTCTACTACTAACGCTTTTTTGCCAATTAAAGAATCAACTGCCACTCGGGTAACACCTTTTTTCGTTAATCTTTTTGCTAAAGGACGAGTCAAAATTACAAGCAACAAAGAAGCAAAGAAAAAAATTAGCCAGAGGAAAAAGTTTTCCTTAACAAATAAAGAAAAAATAAAAGTAATTAAAGCCGCAGTTCCAATGGAAGCAAGAAAAAAAATGGAAGGAGTAAGAATTTCAAGCAGATAACAAAGTATGGCAAAAATTAACCAAAAAAAATGTATGTCAATCATTTGATTATTTTTATTCTTTTTATTGGCCAGTAAAGAAATAAGGCACGACCCTTAAGATATTTGTCTGCTAACGGTCCCCAAAAACGTGAATCAAAAGAACTATCCCGGTTATCTCCAAGGACAAGATAATATCCTTGGGGAACTTTTACTGGACCAAAATTATCTCTTACTGTCCCTCCAATCATCTGAGCAAATTTCCCTTCTTCCCAAGATTTCTGGTAATTTTCTGAATTAGGGAAAAAATGTGGTGCGGGATAAACAACCTCTTGATTATAGTAAGCATGCAATTCGTCTAAAAGTTTACCATTAATATAAATTTTCTTATTTCTAATTTCCACCATGTCACCCGGCAAACCAATACACCGTTTGATAAAATCTTTTTGTACTTTTTTTTCTCTTTCTAACGGTGAAAGTGCTTCCGGCGGACAGGAGAAAATGATTATTTCTCCCCGTTTAACTTTCTGCAAGGGAAAAATTCTTATTTCCGTAAAAGGTATCCGTAAACCATAGATAAACTTGTTTACAAATAAATGGTCACCTTCAATTAGTGTTGGACGCATTGAACCGGAAGGTATTTTGAATGCTTGAATAATAAAGTTCATAATTAAGGCAGCTAAAATTACTGCTGAAAATAGAGTATCGATCCAGTCTAAAACTTGACTAAAGAATTTTTCACTTTTTTTACTCTTTATTCTCGGACGGAAAAGACGTAAAAAAATAGTTAATAAACCAAGAATAACACCAAACCAGATAATTTTCGTTTCCATTGAGATGATTACCCCTTTTATGTTTTGAATATAGAAAAAAATGCTTCCGGTGGAATATTCACTTCACCAAATTGTTGCATTTTCTTTTTACCTTCCTTCTGTTTCTGCAATAGTTTTCTCTTCCTTGTAATATCCCCACCGTAACATTTCGCGGTAACATCTTTACGCAACGGTGGTATATTTTCACGAGCAATAATTTTGTTATTCACTCGTGCTTGTATTGGCACAGAGAAAAGATGCCGCGGGATAAGTTGAGAAAGTTTTTCTACTAATTTATTTCCTTTATTATATGCATTATCCCGATGGATAAGAAAAGAAAAAGCATCAACTACTTGATGATTAACCAAAATTTCTAATTTCACAAGGTCACTTTTTCTAAACCCAATTATTTCGTAATCAAAAGAGGCATAACCTTGAGTAACTGATTTCAATTGGTCATAAAAATCATAAACAATTTCTGCAAGCGGTAATTCATAATAAAGAAGAACACGTTCTGAAGAAATATAACGGAGTGTTTTAAATTTCGCTTGCCGATTATCAAGCATATTCATTACTGCACCAACATACTCTTTGGGAGTAACAATCATCGCTGAAACATAATTTTCTTCAATTTCTTTAATTTCATTTATTGGTGGTAATTGTATCGGATGATTAATTTCTATTACTTCACCATTTATTTTTCTTACCTGATAAATAACATTGGGTGAAGTAACCAAAAGTTCTAATCTAAATTCACGTTTTAATCGTTCTTTAACTATTTCTAAATGCAAAACACCTAAAAAACCACAACGAAATCCCGCACCAAGAATTTGTGAATTCTCCGGAATAAAGTAAAAAGAACTATCCGTAAGATGTAATTTTTCTAAAGCAAGTTGTAAATGTGGGTAATCCGCTGGATTTAGAGGATAAAATCCACTAAAAACATAGGGTTTAACTTCTCGGAATCCAGGATAAGTTTTTTTCCTTTCCGAATCTTTCTCTATCAGAAGGTCACCTATTTTTACTTGATGAATATCTTTAATTCCCGCAATACAATAACCCACTTCACCCGCAAAGAGACTTTTACTTTTTACCATTTTCAGTTGTAAATACCCCACTTCATTTACTTCATAAATTCCACCTGAGGAAATAAATTGTATCTTTTGTCCTTCGAAAATTTTTCCTTCTAAAATTTTTACATACAACACTACACCCCGGAATGGGTCATAAAAAGAATCAAAAACTAAAGCTTCTAAAGAAGTTTCTGTAGAACCATAAGGAGGTCGAATCTTTTTTACAATCGTTTCTAAAATTTCTTCTGTTCCTAATCCTTGCTTTGCACTCGCCAAAAGTGGTTCTTCTTCAATTCCTAAGATTTCTTTTATTTGTTTTTTTGTTCCTTCAATATCTGTCTGCGGCAAGTCAATCTTGTTGACCACTGGAATGACTACCAAATTATTTTTTCTGGCTAACTCAAAATTGGCTAAGGTTTGCGCTTCTACACCTTGACTTGCATCAATTAATAAAAGACATCCTTCACAAGCGGCTAACGCACGAGAAACTTCATAAGTAAAATCTACATGTCCCGGGGTATCAATCAAGTTGAAAATATAATTCTTTCCGTCAAGAGATACATAGTTCAAACGTACCGTTTTTGCCTTGATGGTAATACCTCGCTCCCGTTCTAATTCTAAACCATCAAGAATTTGTGGTTGATGACTTTTTTGCGAAATCAACCCGGTATATTCTAAAAAACGATCAGCAAGAGTCGATTTACCATGGTCAATATGAGCAATAATCGAAAAATTACGAATATTTTTCATTTATTTTTTGGGCAATTTCTTCGATTGTTTTTTTATCTTCAGCTGAAGTAATTTCTTCGGCTAATTTCTCTGCTTCAGAATAAGAAAATTCACGAATAATTTTTTTCACTTTTGGCACTACACTCGCCGGGACACTTAACCCATTTATTCCCATACCAACAAACATTATTGTAAAGACCGGGTCAGCAACCATCTCTCCACAAGTGCCAATCCACTTACTTGCACGCTGTGCTGCAACGATAATCTGTTTAATCAAACGCAAAATTGAGGGATGAGCGGGGTCATATAAATTAGCAACATTTTCATTACCGCGGTCTACGGCTAATGTATATTGAATAAGGTCATTAGTGCCAATGGATAAAAAATCAACTTCCTCTGCAACCAAACTGGTGATGAGCGCGGCAGCTGGTACTTCAATCAATACCCCAATTTCAATTTTTTCATCAAAAGGTATATTTTCTTCTCTGAGAGACTGTTTCGTTTCTTCAAGAATCTTTTTCACCTGATGTAATTCTTCGATGCGACTAACCATCGGAAAAAGTATCTTCAATTTACCTTCCACCGAAGCACGCAAAATTGCCCGCAGTTGCACTTTTAAAATCTCCGGATAACGTAAACAAAAACGTATTGAGCGCAAACCAAGAAAAGGATTACGTTCTGTTAAAGATATTCCTTTAAGTTCGGCAATTTGTGGAAAAAGTTTATCTCCCCCTAAATCTAAAGTACGAATTACTACCGAATGAGGATAGACATTTTTAGCTACTTTTAAATAATTTTCGTATTGTTCTTTTTCACTTGGCAAATCTATACGGTCAAGATAAAGAAACTCGGTACGGTATAAACCAATTCCTTCTGCACCATAATGAAGGACTAATTCAATCTCTTCTGGTCGTTCAATATTGGCCGCTAAATTGATTGAACGTCCATCAAGAGTTGTTGCTTTTAACTTAACTAATTTTTGTAATTCTTCTTTTTTATACAGATACTCCTTAAGTTTTTCTTGATAAATTTTAACTGTTTGGTCATCAGGATTAACAGTTACTACACCTTCATTACCGTCAATGATTAAGGTATCACCATTTCTTACCTGGCGAGTAATATTTTTCAGTCCAACCACTGCCGGAATTTCAAAAGATTGAGCCAGTAATGCTGTATGACTCGTTCTTCCACCGACATCGGTAGCAAAACCAATTACTTTTTCTTCTTTAAGGTTTACGGTATCTCCGGGAGCAAGATTATGGGCAACAACTATTGCATTTCCTGGTAAATTAATTAAAAAAGTCTTTTCTTTACCTAAGAGATAACGAACAATCTTCCTCCGCAGCGCAAGAATATCCTCGGTTCTTTCCCGAAAATAACTATCTTCTACCGTTTCCAAAGTCTTTATTACTTTTTCAGTAACTTCATAAACTACCCAGTCAGCATTAAGGGCGCTGGAGGTAATTTTTTTCGGCACATCACGGGTCAAAAGAGGGTCATCAAGAATTAAAAGATGAGCATCAATCAGTCGGCTATGTTCTTTTCCTAAAGACCGCAAAACTTTATCTTTTGTCTGGAGTATTTCTTGACGGACAGAACTTACTGCTTCTCGAAAACGACGTAATTCATTTTTTATTTCTTCCTGACTTAAACTTCGGGGATAAATAGATAAATCTTCTTCCTCAAGGAAGAGAAATACTTTACCAATTGCAATACCTGAAGATGCCGGTATACCTTTAAGCATTTTTATCTTTCAGTAATCTCAAGATAATTTCAAACCTATTGAAAAGCTATTCTTCGCCAAATTTGTTTTTAATTAGTTCGTCTATTTTATCCAAAAATTTATCTTCTTCTTCTTTTTCACCATCAACAATTACCTTTATCTTTGAACCATATTCCGCAGCTAAGGTTAACAATCCCATTATTGATTTACCATCAACCTGTTCGTTATCTTTAATTACCTGCACTTTGCCACCAAATTTATTTACCGTTTGAACAAAAAGTGCAGACGGACGAGCATGCAGACCAAGTTTATTTTTTATGAGAAAGTTTCGCTCTTGCATGGTTATCTTATTTAAAATGTTCTACCGTTATTGAAAAACTCGTTGACCAAGTTTTATCTGGTTTGATGTTCAACTTCCAGTGAGGAAGAAAAATTGTCCCTTGATAGGTGCGTTCAAAACCAGATTCGGAAGAAGAAACTGTCTCCAAAGGATAATACCAAACATTTACTGGTTTAGGAAAGTCAAATCTTATTTTCATTTTTTGGTTTTCATCAATTCTTTCCCAAGAATTCTTTACTAAAAGTTCACCACCATCATCTATTTTTTCAGATAAAGCAAGATTAAATTCACAAGCAAACCAAATACCAATTACAGAGGTAGAAAAATTACCAAGACGATAATTAACCTGAATTAAAGCCGAATTATCAACTACAATTTCTTTTTCTAAAGAAAGAGGGATTTTTTCTTCACCAGACCAAACTACACCCCGTCTGCGAAAATGAATCTTAATTTGATTTTTACCCTTTTTTACTTCCAAATTGTAAGATTGATTAACAAAATCACCTTGCTCACCGTATTGACATTTCCGAAAATCATCCCAAGAAGTATGCGGATGAAGAAAATGGTCAATTAGACAATTACGATTGTACCAATCGTAAAAAAGGTAATTTTCCAATCCTTCTTCTTTAACTTTTACCAGTTCATGAATAGTTTTTACTGTTTCACTCTCCTTTGGTCGTTCTTTCAAATATTCTTGTAAATGTTTATGATATACTTCTGACCGACGAGTAAGAACATTGACTAAATTTACTCCCGCTGGAATAAAATCCCATTCAAAAAGTGTTCCTCCTTGAGCTAAATCAAAATATAAATTATAAGTTGAAGTTTCTACAATAAGTTCTTCTTTACCATCACAATTAAAATCAATTAAGTCAGAATGTATTTTTTCCTTTTTTATTAAGGAATTAACAATATCTTCGGCTTTAATTAAATTGCGATAAACTGCTTGTCGTAAATGGGGTAAATAAAGCCCACCAAATACACCGTGCCAATAAGCACAATTACATTGTCCTGCATAGAGCAAATCCAGCGCTTGCTGGATTTGCGGTGTAAGGTGTAAGGTATAAGGTGTAAGAGTACTTTCTTTACCTTTCACTTTACACTTTACACTTTCAACTGCTTTATTAACTTTTTCACTAACATAAAGCATTTTTTTATGAATATTATTTGCTTCTGGATATTTAACTAAAAAATTGCGCCAAAAACCACCCTTTAAAAAGGGACGTAATTTTTCTTTAACTACTCCCGGTAAAACATCTAAATTTTTTAATACTCGAGAAAAATCTTCTCCTATTCTTATATTTGGTATTGCCCATTCCGACATTTCAAAATATGCCGCTGTCGGAAGATATATCCTTCCACGTGGAGAAAACTGGTCTAAATACTCAGAAAAAGTCATTGAGATTAACCAATCAGCATTCGCTTCTAAAAGAGTAAAAAATTTATCCAGCCATCCATCACCATACACATGTTTATGTGTCTCTGGCCAAATACCAAATTTTTCACCGTCATCAATAATAGTTAGACCAATATCTTCTTTTCTCTCACTGTAAGAACGTAAATATTCAATTATTTCCTCTGGAATACCAAAAGGGATAAGGTAACGTAAACGTTGACTAATTGGAAAAATTCTTAAAGTTTCTCCTTCTTCTTCCGTAAGAAAATAACCGGTTAGGTCTTCGGGATGAATACCGGCAGAGAGAAAATGTGTGTCATCAACAATTGTATACTCAATTTTACTTTCGGCAAGTGATTTCGCTAAATGTGGTTCCCACACTCTTTCCGCTAACCAAACACCACTTGCAGTTATCCCAAATTCTTCCTTCAAGAATTTAGTTTGTTTAGCAATTTGTCCAAATTTATCTCGGTCAGGTATTACCGGAAGAATTGGCTCGTAATAACCACCGGTAAGTAGCTCAAGCCGTCTATCTTTAAGCAATTTTTTTACCCGGTCAAGAAATTCGGGATGGTGTTCTTTTAGCCATTCCCAAAGTATACCACTACAATGAAAGTTAAGTTTAATCAACGGATGTCTGAGTAAAACTTCAATAAATGGTGCATATGCTTTTTGGTATGCTTTTTCAAAAATCTCCGGGAAATTACCTATTGGCTGATGATTATGAATTCCAAAAAGAAAATATATTTTTTTCATTCCTTCTCCTTTGAAGAAAATAGATAATAGTCAATCTCTGGGAATAGATTGTCAATATCTTCAATCTCTTGCAGATAATTTATTTCCTTTTGACCAAATTCACTTTTTTCTAATATACCAATTAAATTACGGAATCTTTGATAATGCAAAAGGAAGCGTTGAGTTGCATATTCTTTCGCTTGTCCAGTAGTAACTAAGAAAGGCCAGTCTGAGGATTGAAGAAGCAAAAGTTCACGGGCAGCTTGGTTAAGTAAACCACGGGACACACCTTTTGAATGAGTGTATTTTTTCACCGCTGATTCCATTAACTTTTCCGCTTCATAGATATATGGCCAGAACCACTCGGTTTCTGAATTATACCAGACATAATGTTTCCCACCATTACCCCAAGATGATTCCGGTAAATCAATAACTTCTACTGGATTAGAACAAGTGAAATACTCACTTAAAGTCATCGCTTTAACATTGGGATTCAAATATATTTTTTTAACCACTTCTTTTAACCAGAAAATTCCTTCAAACCACCAATGTCCAAAAAGTTCTGTATCATACGGTGAAACAACAATTCCGTATTGCCCATTTCTTTTTCTAAAATTAAGAAGGAGGTCTTCTACTAAATGGTTGAAATGGTCAGCGTTCTCGTTAATTTTTAACACTGTATTTTCTGGGACATAGATTTGTTTAAGACCTAAATCAATTTTTCGGTCAGTAATTCGCCAATACTGCAATCCAGAATCAGAATCTTTTTTATGAAATTCGCGATAGTTACCATCACCCGGATATCCCCATTCACCAGACCAAACTTGTAATCCAGTTTCTTTATTCCGGGAAAAAACTGCACAACCACTCTTCAAAAAATAAGGAAGAAAACTCGTCCCTCGACTTTTTCTTTCACACTCAATTTTTGGTGCTTTTACTTCACCATACGGACCTATTCTTTTCTCTGCTGAATATGTCTCCATCCCTTCTAAAGCATGTGTATCACAGATAAAATATTCTACTCCTTGTTCAACAAGAAATTCATCCAAAGCTGGTTTATAATACTTTTTCCCTGCCTCTTCAAAATAGTATTCCGGCCGATAACCACATTCTGGTAACCAAAAACCACGTGGTCTTTTACCGAAATACTTACGATAAGTTTCTATTCCTATCTTAACCTGCGCATAAATTGAAGAATCACATTTTAATAACGGCAAATAACCATGAGTTGCTGTGCTACATAGAACCTCAATACAGTTCTCATTCTGCAGTTTACGGAAAGCACTAAGCAGATCGCGTTGATATCTTTCATAGTAACTCTTTTTAACTTTAGAAAAAATCGTTCTATAAAAAATTGCCAAACGTTCATAAGCGTAATCTTTACGAGAAGAAAACTTTCGCGCATCTCTATCTGCACGTTCAATTTCTTTATCCATAAAATGTTCAAAACGACTCAGCAAATACTGGTCATTCAGTTGTTCCATAAGTACGGGAGTAATACTGATAGCGAACTTTGCTTTAATTCCCTCTTCAAGTAAATCATAAATAATATCTAAGAGAGGAATATAAGTTTCCATTAATCCTTCATAGAGCCATTCTTCACCAAAAGGCCATTCACCTGCCTTCCGGACAAAAGGAATATGACTATGCAACACCAAAGCAAATGCACCTACTGATTCGTTATTCATTGCTGGGAACTCCTTTTTTAAGGAAGAAATCTTTAGCGTTGAGAATGTTTTTCCTTCCATCATTAATCACCTGTTCGATTAATTCTTCTAAAGATAAATTTACCCTTTTGCTTAAAACAGAAATAAGTAGATACAAGTTAAAACCGCTAACCAATCCACATTTAATATTCTTTTTTTCTATTTCTTTGACCACTGAAAGTGCAAGATTACATGGTGTTCCACCACACATGTCCGTCAAAATAAGCACCCCTTCCGGACAATTTAACTCATAGATTTTTTCAATAATTTGTTGTTTAAGTATCTCCGGGTCTTGGTCAGAAAAGAAAGAAAAGGAATAAGTCTTCTCCTGAGGACCAAGAATTTCTATTGCCGATTCCAACATTTTTTCACCAAAATTACCACGGGTGAGTATAATTACAGTTGTCATCTAATTAGACACTATCTATTTATCTATATCTCGGTGCAAAAGTTTGAGAACAAATTTTTTCTTTTCTAAAAATTTTTTTAAAGCATTAGCCACTACTACCGAACGATGTTTACCTCCGGTGCAACCTATCCCAATCGTCAGATAAGATTTACCTTCCTTAATATACCAAGGAATAAGAAACTCAATTAAGGAAAAAAATTTTTTTAAAAAACTTTTTCCCACGGGGTTATCCAAAACATATCTTTGAATTTTTTCCTCATTACCATCAAGATTGCGTAATAAATTTTCATATTGTGGGTTAGGTAAAAATCGCACATCAAAAATTAAATCTACATCTGGTGGTAATCCATACTTGTAACCAAAAGATATAATTGACAGATTAAGAATTCCTTTTTCCATTGGTCTAAGAAATTTAGTAACTACTTCTTTTAACTCACCGGGAGTTAAATTACTTGTATCAATAATTTTATCAGCCCTTGCTTTAATTTCGGTTAATCTTTTCCTTTCTTCACGAATACCCTCAATAATGCTTTTACCCAGAGGATGTCTCCTGCGTGTCTCGGAATATCGACGAACCAAAATCCGCGTGTTCGCTTCAAGAAAAATAATTTTATAATTAAACCCTTGCCGTTTTAATTCATTCAAAAAATCAAAAAATGTATCCAAAAATTCACCTTCTCGAATGTCAATGCCTAATGCTACTTTGCTTAATTTGCCTTCCGATTGATTTACAATTTCACCAAATTTTGGAATTAAAGTAGTAGGGAGATTATCAACACAAAAGAATCCCATATCTTCAAAAGATTTAAGTGCTTGACTTTTCCCGGCACCGGAAATACCGGTAATAATAAAAAAATTTGTGCTCATTTTTGTTTCTTCTGCATTAATTTAATTAAGTATTTATCTAATTCTCGGGCAGAATAATATCCTTTACTCTTCAACCGTTGATTCATCGCTGCTACTTCAATCAAAACAGCAATATTTCTTCCTGGGCGCACGGGAATAACCAATTCTGGTATTTTTACTCCCAAGATTTCTGTATAATTATCTTCCAAACCTAAACGCTCGTATTCTTTAGATTCATTCCATTCTTCTAAATGGACAACTAATTCAATTCGTGTAGATTCAAGTATCGCACCCATACCGAAAAGTGTGCGCACATCAATTATCCCTAAACCACGAATTTCCATATGATGGGAAACAATCCCTTTCCCTGAACCAATAAGTACTCCACCAGGTTTTTGTCGTATTTCTACAACATCATCAGTGACAAGCATATGCCCGCGTTTAATTAACTCCAATGCTGTTTCGCTTTTCCCAATTGCACTTTCACCAAGAATTAGAACACCTAGACCATATACGTTGGTCAAAGTTCCATGCATCGTAATAAGCGGAGCAAGTTTTTCTTCTAAATAAGCAATCAATTCAGTAATAAATGGTGGCGTCCCAAGAGAAGTTAAAAAGAGTGGGACATAGTATCGCTGAGCAATAGTAATTAACTCCCTTAATGGTTGTACGTTACGAGTGATAATTGCACAGGGTGGCTCGTAAGAAAAAAATTTATCCAAAATTTCAATTCTTTTTTTCTTGGTTAAAAACTGTAGATAACTATGTTCACCACCACCAATAATTTGTATTCGTTCATACCGAAAATATTTAAAATAACCAGTTAAAGTCAACCCGGGACGATTTATCTCAGTCACTGTGATTTGACGATTCAAACCTTTTTCACCTGCTAACAGTTTTAAACATAAATCTTTACCTTTATCTCGGAACAATTCCTCAACAGTAAATTTGGCCATTCTTATTGGATAATCCTTTCTAATATTTATCTTCTTCATTAATAATTCTGATTACCTCCTCAGGGTTTTTTGCCTCTTTTAAATTCTGTCGGAAAAATTTATCTTTTAATAGACGTGAGATTTTTGCTAATGCTTTTAAATGTGTTCCAGCGGCTTCTACCGGGGCAAGGAGAAGAAAAATTAAATATACTGGTTCACCATCTAAAGCGTCAAATTCAATACCTTTTTTCGAAATACCAAAAGCAGCAACAATTTCATTTACGATTTCGGTTTTACCATGCGGAATTGCTACACCTTGGCCAATACCAGTAGAACCAAGTTGTTCTCGTTCCATAAGGATTTTCACTATTTCTTCCGAATCTTTCACTTTTTTTGCTTTCACTAAGAGATTAACTAATTCTGTAATTGCTTCTTTCTTCCCCCGAGTTTCTAAATCGGTAACAATTGCTTCCCGACAGAGAAAATCCAAAATTTTCATGTTTACTCCTTTTTCAACTAAAGTTGAAACTTTTCTCCAAAATATAATTTCCTTGCTTCTTGATTAGCCAAAAGTTCTTCTGCACTACCTTGGAAAAGAATCCTACCTTGATGAATCAAATAAGCACGAGCTGTAATTTTTAAAGTATCTCTTACATTATGGTCAGTGATTAATATTCCAATTCCTCTTTTTTTTAGAAATGCAATGATATCTTGGATTTCACTTACAGTAATTGGGTCAATACCGGTAAATGGTTCATCTAAGAGAAGAATTTTTGGTTCAATAACTAAAGAACGTGCTATTTCGCAGCGTCTTCTCTCACCACCAGAAAGAAGAAATGCCTTCTGTTTAGCCAAATGAGTTAATCCAAATTCTTCCAGAAGAAGAGACAATCTTCTTTTTCGTTCTTGTCTCGTCAACGGTAAAGTTTCAAGTACAGCCAGAATATTTTCTTCAACTGTTAATCCACGAAATATTGATGGTTCTTGAGGTAAGTAACCGATTCCTCTTTTTGCTTTTTGATAGGTGGGTAAATGAGTAATTTCTCTCTCTTCCAAATAAATCTTCCCTTCAAGTGGACGAACTAACCCGATAAGCATATGAAAAATTGTTGTTTTTCCGGCACCATTAGGTCCAAGAAGACCAACAATTTCTTTATCTGATAACTCTAAATTAACCCCATTGACAACACGTCTTGAGGAGTATTCTTTAATTAGATTTTCTGCCCAAAGTTTCATTACAAATATAATTATTCCTCGGAATAAGTAATTGTACCCTGCACATTTTCTTCAAAAGATATACGTTTTTCTCTAAGATAAAAAATAACCTTTTCTGCTTGATATTCCCCTCTATGTTTCTCTTCATTCTGAAAAACTAAAGGTGGTCCTCCGACAAGAATTAATTTTTCATCTTTATCATAATAGTAAGATTCATTACTAATTGCATAATTTTGCCCTTGTTCAATTTTTACATTTCCTTTTGCATATATTTGTTCATCCTTTTCGTAAAAAATAATCTTCCCCGCATTAATTTTTATCTTTTCACCGGTAGTATTCTCCAAGAGAAGTTCACTATTCCCCTCCGCTTCAGCGATTTGTTCCTTCTCATTATAAGAAAGATAGTCAGCATTAAGAATAAATTTTTCTTTAGTAAATTTTACCCTGTTTTTGAATTCAACGATTGCTTTATCTTGAAAAATTTCCATTTTTTCACTAGAAATATTAAACTTTCTTACTGGATTAAAAGAAGAAGCGTTCTGTTTAATCGCAATATACGCAAAATTGGGTGTCGTCTCTAATCCTTCCCCTTTAATTAAAGTTTCATTTCTTTTTACATCCACAAACGAGGAAGAAAAAAATTTCTTTTCTTGACTTGAGTATCTAATTTCATCAGTATTTATTTTTATTTTTTCTTTTAATGATTCCATCTGGACGTTGTTTCTACCTTCCATTTGTTTATTTCTTTCATCAATTTTGCCATGCTCAGCGGTTAAACGTGAAATTGCTTCATTCCCTTCATAAAATTTAACTAAAAAATTTTTTAAATAAATTTCATTTTTTTCTTTATTCATCTCCACTTTTTCTGCATTCATTTCCCAAGATTTCTTTCCTTCTTCAAAATGAGCAAATTGAAAAGAAGTAATTATCTCTTTCTGCGAAAATACCAAAGTTGTACTTAAAAGAAGCAAGAAAGTAAATATAATTTTTCTCATCGTAAATAGTCACTTACCGTTTTACGCCACAAACCTTTTGCTTTGAGGATTATTTCAATAACTTCACGGAATACACCTTTCCCACCCGGAAAAGGAGATACATAATCAACTATTTTCTTTAAGTCCTCCGGTGCATCATTAGGACAGACGGAGAAACCTACTCGTTTTAACACTGGCAAATCCATCAAGTCATCACCAATATAAACAACTTCATCTTGTTTTAAAGAAAAATTCTTTAAAACTTCTTTATATGCTACTAATTTATCATAGCAATTCTGATATACACAATCAATACCAATTTCTTTTGCTTGTCTTTCTATCTCTTTAGATTCTCTCCCGGTAATCCAGACGAATTTTATTCCACTACCCGATTTACGTGCTAAAACAAAACCAAAACGGTCTTTCACATTCCAAAATTTTATTTCTTCCTCTGAATTTAAAACTACTATTTCTCCCTTTGTAAGTACACCGTCAATATCCATACCAACTAGTTTTATTTTTTTTGCTTTTTCTAATATCTTTTTATTCATTCTCGTATTTCTTCAATACTTCTTTCTATCAACTTCAATATTTACTTTACACTATCCCTTCAGCTAAAAGGTCACCTTCGTCAATTATACCTATTACTTTACCTTTTTTATCTACTACTGGTAAATTATCACAACTTTTTTCTTTAAGAAGCCTCGCTGCTTCAACAGCTAATTTATCGGGAGTTGTCACCAGTGGTTTTTTTGTCATTACTAAAGAAATCCTTTTCTTTAGTAAATTTCCATCACTTTGCAATCCCCGTCGTAAATCACCATCGGTAAAATAACCAACCAATTTACCGTTTTTATCAACAACATTTACCGCGCCAAGACCTTTCTCGGTCATCACAAATAGTGCATCTTTTACAGTTTCATTCTCAAAAATAAGTGGGTTGTCTTCACCAGAACGCATTATATCTTTCACCTGTAAAAAAAGTTTCTTCCCAATTGTTCCCGCAGGGTGAAAATAAGCAAAGTCCTCTTTTTTTAGTTTTCTTTTTTCTAAAAGAGAAATTGCTAAACTATCACCGAGAGCAAGACAGGCAGTCGTAGAAGCAGTGGGAGCTAAATTATAAGGACAAGCTTCACGGTTCACTTGAATATCAAGAACAACATCACTAAATTTCGCCAAACGTGATTTTCTATTCCCGGTCATCGTAATTAGTTTCAAACCCATTTTCTTAACTAAAGGCAAAATTTGAGCTAACTCGGTTGTTTCTCCCGAATAAGAAATTGCTAAAAGGCAATCATCTTTCATTATCATTCCCAAATCACCATGTAATCCTTCTGCTGGATGCAAATAGAATGCTGGTGTTCCAGTAGAAGCTAAAGTTGCCGCAATTTTCCTTCCTACTAATCCACTTTTACCCATGCCGGTAACAATAACCCGACCACGACAAGAAAAAATTATTCCTACTGCTTTCTCAAAATTAGTATCAAGACGGGGAATTAAATTATAAATTGCCTCGGCTTCAATTTCTAAAACTTTTTTTGCTCGTTCAATTATCATTTGAGGTGATTATTTTCTTATTCTGTCCCAACGGTAACCGTCGGCGTTACCAGTTCTCTATAATTGGTCTGACATATGACTTTAAAAGTATCCTCAGGAGAAAAAAAAGAACAACCAAAATAATATATATAATCCCAAGTGCACGAAGATGCCACTTCCAAGTCGGCATCCAGAAAGGTAATACTGTTAAACTCGTCCCGCATTTAGAACAATATTTTGCGCTTTCTTTATTTTCCTGACCACATTTTGGACATTTCATTTTCTTCGCTCCCAATTACTATTTTTAAGTCAACTATCTTTTTATCAATTGGTCAATTGCTTTTAAACTAGTCAAAAGGTTAAATAATTCTTCTAATTTTAGCATTGTCATTTGGTCAGATAAAGCTCTCTCGGGGTTAGGATGTACTTCCAAAAAAATACCATCTATACCACAAGCAACACCTGCCCGAGCAAGATATTCAATAAATTCACTTTCTCCACCACTACTTTTACCTTCTCCTCCCGGTAACTGTATACTATGGGTTACATCAAAGATTACCGGATAACCAAATGAACGGAGTATCGGCAAACTACGAAAATCAACAACTAAGTTGTTATAACCAAAAAAACTGCCTCGTTCAGTTAAAATTATTTTTCTATTTTTTGTAGTCTCTACTTTCTCAATAACATTTTTCATTTCTTGTGGACTTAAGAATTGTCCTTTTTTAATATTTACTACTTTACCGGTATGTCCAACTGCCAATAGTAAATCTGTCTGCCGACAAAGAAAAGCGGGTATTTGAAGAATATCAACCACTTCTGCAACTGGTTTTACTTCCGAAATTTGATGCACATCAGTCAATACGGGGACAGCAAATATTTTTTTTACTTTTTTTAATATTCTTAGACCTTCTTTCAAACCTACTCCTCTAAATGATTTTATTGAAGAACGATTTGCTTTATCATAAGAAGATTTAAAAATAAACCCAATCCTAAGTCGCGAAGTAATTTCTTTTAACTTTTCAACAATGGAAAGAATCATCTTCTCCGAATCAATTACACATGGTCCGGCAATAAGAATAAAAGGTTCATTACCACCAATGGTAAGATAATCAATTTTTATTTTCTTTGTTTTTAACATTTATGACTTTTTGAGGATTCATCCCGAAGGGTAATTACCTCTCCTCTAATATTTTTTCTACTAAAGACAAATCAGCAGGTGTTTCTACACTATGGGTATCTTCTTTAACTAAAACAATTCTAATTTTAAAACCGTGTTCAAGTATACGTAACTGTTCCAAATTTTCAATTTTTTCCAAAGTACCTACCGGAAGAGTCACAAATTTGAGTAGCCGTTCCTTTGGATAAACAAAAATACCCATATGTTTATAAAAAGAATAATATTCAATTAACCCCCCTTGTGGGTAAGGTATTGGTGCACGAGAAAAATACAACGCATAACCATCGTAGCTGCATACTACTTTCACCATATTTTCGTCACGGAATTCGTCACGATTTCTTATTTTTACTGCCGCCGTAGTAAGAAATACATTCTTCTCTTTTCTGGCGATTTCAATAACTTTGTCAATTGTTTTAGCTAAAACTAATGGTTCATCACCTTGCAGATAAACAATTAAATCAGCAGATATTTTCCTTGCTACCTCAGCACAACGTTCGGTACCGCTTCTCCATTTCTTGGAAGTCATCATCACGTCTGCACCAAATTTCTCTGCCCTTTCTAAAATTTGTCGGTCATCAGTAGCAATAATTAAATCATTCAAAAATTTGACCTTTTTTGCCTCTTCCCAAACCCATTGTACCATTGGTTTTCCTAGAAGCAAAGCTAAAGGTTTACCCGGATAACGAGTTGAACCGTAACGGACGGGGATAATCCCGACAATCTTCATTTGAAGTAAACACCTCTGGAAATAATTGTTTCTTTCAATTCTTGAGTTGTGACGGTTGCCGTGCCTAATTTGCCGACCACAATACCTGCTGCATAATTGGCTAGATACGCCGAATCGTGGATGTCCAATCCACTGGCGATACCTAAACTTAAAACACCTACAACAGTGTCTCCAGCACCGGTAACATCATAAACTTCCTTTGCAGCTGTAGGTATCTTAGTAATCTGCAATTTAGAACCAGCAAAAGAATACTGGAAAAGAATCATTCCTTTTTCTCCAAGAGTAATCAAAACTGCTAAACAATTTAGTTTTTTCAAAATTTTTTTACCCAATTCTTCAATATCTTTTTCTGAACTTATACGATGCCAATGCATTCCTGCCATCGCTTCCACAAGATTAGGTGTGACAATCGTTACTTTACGGTAACGAAGAAAATGTTCTACTTTGGGATCAACAATTATGACTTTAGAATAAGCATGGGTAAGAGAAATAATTTTACTAAGTAAAAAAGGATTAACTACACCTTTGCCATAATCAGAAATAATAATACAATCAACTTTGGAAATAATATTTTTTAGATAATTTAGAATCTTCTTATTTATGGAAAGAGAAAGATGGCTCCTATTTTCCCAATCACAACGAACGACCTGTTGATGATGGGCAATAATTCTTGTCTTCAATGTTGTTGGACGAGAATCATCTTCAAATATTCCTTCAATATTAATTCCTTGGTTTGATAATTCAGCAATTAACTCTTTCCCAAGATTATCTGTGCCCACCGTACCACTTAAAAACACTTCACCACCTAAAGCAGCGATGTTGTTCGCTACATTACCTGCACCACCAGGCATTGTTTTTTCGTTGGTCACTTCAACTACCGGCACTGGTGCCTCCGGTGAAATACGAGACACTTTGCCGTATATATATTTATCTACCATTAAATCACCGAGAACAAAAATTTTCGTTTTAGAAAAACAGTCAATAGATTCATAAAACTTAACTTTTGAGGCAATCATTTTTTTGGTCATTTCTTGAGGGAATTACTTCTTCATTCTTTCAATTAAACAACGATATAACAAAGGTAACAGAATTTCATGATGTCCAATAAAAATGTATCCTTTACTATCCTTTGATTCACCGGGACGATGAATAATGTTTTCCCGAGGACGATAATGGTTATAGAGGTCAAAATTTGCGCGGGTAAAATTTTTCACCTCATATTCAAGATTGCGAGTTAAGTTAAACGCTTTAAGAAATATTTCCGGCAAAATTACCGCTGAACCAAAATTAAGTACAACTCCACCATTGCCAAGATTGGTTATACTTTGAGTAAACTTTAAAAAATCAAGATAACTCGTTTTACCCCAGGCAGCACCATCACAACTCGGATGCTGATAAATTATATCTGTGCCAATGGCAATATGTACAGTCACGGGAATACCTAATTTTTTTGCTTGTGCCAAAAGGCTATACCTAGCGTAGGGCAATTTTTTTTGCAATATTGCTTCCCCGACTGCTTCACCAAGACCAAGGTTATTTTTTGCCGCTTCAGATATTGTTTGATTTAAAAAAGTTGCTGTCTCTTCTGCCATACCAAATTTCCCATCTCTAAGGTTTTCCGCAACATCTTCGGAAGTTTCCCCATGATAGGCAATTTCAAAATCGTGAATCGGACCAGCACCGTTTAGAGCCAGTAAATTAACAAATCCCATCCTCATCAAATCAATAAGTAAAGGCGAAAGACCACACTTGATGACATGTGCACCACACATAAAAATTATTGGTTTTTTTTTCTTATAAGCTAAAAGAAGTAATTTTATCAAATTTTGCCAATCTTTTCCAGCAAGTATTCTTGGTAAAGAATCAACAATTCTACTCTCCTTTTTGAAAGGACGAACAAAATCTTCTATTTTCACTTTACTTTTTCTCTCTTTTAGGGAATAAATTTTAACTTTTGATAAATCAATTTTTTTCATTTCAAATTTTCCAAGAAGTAATTGCCTCAATTTTTAATTTCAGTTAATTCAGTATCAATTGAGCCCAGCGGTATTTTTGTCCGCATTAGTACAGGTATTTTCTTTTCATCAGCAGTCAACCAAATAAGAATCCTTCCTTTGTGCTGGAATATTCCTTCATGTCTTAAAAATGGCTCAATTAGCCAGCAATCAAACTTACCGACGGGAACACTCACCTCCTCACGATTCAAAATTTTCACTTCCAATTGCCAATTTTTTCCATTATTATTTACATCAAAAAAATAAGTTTTGCCAAGAGTAAAATTTTGTGTCCGTATAAAATAAAGTCCCGAGAGAACATCATGGGTGTAGGAATTGATCAAAATCCTTTCATTTTTACCTTCAACTAAGGCAAAACCTCCCTCTTGGTCATAAATAACTTTTTCATCCTTACTATAATTGCCTTCTCTTAAATGCTTTTCATAACCAAGTGAACATAAACTTTCTGTATCCATCCAAGATTCATTATGATCTCTTACTTTATAGAAAATATCAAAAAATGAATTTGTCCAAGCACGAGAAATAATCCGGTAAGCTTGGCGTCCATTGACTGTGACTTCTTGAGGAACTTCCAAGGTTGCCCAACCACCAGGAATTACCCCCCATTTGACAATAAAAAGCAATTTTTCACCAACTTGAAAACTTCTATTTTCTAATTTTCTCCAGGTAAAATTTGACTGTGACTCCCTATATAATTCACCGAAAGCATAGCGCACACTTATAAATATGCCAACGAGCAAGAATCCAATTAAAGCGAGATATTCTTTATTTTTACGAAATAATTTAAAATCAAAAAAACTGACCTTTTGTCCATCAAATTTCGTTAAACACGGGAAAAAAAGTGGCACTGCTCGGCTATACTGGAGATAATCTTCCCCAAAAATTTTTTCTAATTTTTTTTCTTCAGCAAGAATCTGAAAAAAATAAATTATACCAAAACTAAATAAAAAAATTAACCAAATTATACTACTTCGTGCCCAATATTTAAAAGAACTGCCGGCTAAACAAAAACCAAAACCAAGCAAGAAACTACCTAAATATAAAGGATGACGTACATAAGCATATGGACCGGAGATACACAATTCTTCAGACTTCCGTAAATAACCCGCTGCCCAAAATCTTATAAGTAAACCAAAAAAGGCAATCTCAATACCAACTACTAATAGAAATAATGAAGTCGGGCGGACTAACAAAACATATACTAAAGCAAACAAATAACCAAAACTTACCCGCCAATGGATTGTATATTTCTCTATGGAATTGATAATTCTTTGAGAATCCATTCTACCGCCTCGTATAAACTGGGAACAATATATTCAGGTTCTTCCTTCCAAGTATGTCGCATATATTCATATTCACCTTTTCCATAACCAGTAAGGACTAAGATACCTTTCGCTTGCACACGGTGTGCCCATTCAATATCTTTAATCCGGTCACTTACAACATAACAATTTTTAAGGTCAAGATTAAAATCCTTGGCTGCTTGTTCAAATATACCTGTTTTTGGTTTACGACAGGAACAATTATCTTCCGGATGATGCGGACAAAAGTATATTTTATCCAAATGTGCACCTTTTTCAAGTAGTAATTTCCCCATTTTTTTATTAATTATTCCAATCATCTCCATAGGGAAAAAACCGCGTGCTACACCTGACTGGTTAGTCGTTACAATTACCAGAATATTATTTTGATTCAGCCTTTTTATCGCTTCGGCAACATGCGGAAGTAGAAAGAAACGGTCCGGATGATTCAAATAGCCCATTTCTTCATTGATTGTCCCATCCCGGTCTAAAAATACCGCAATTCTTTTTTTCACCATTATCCTCTTTTCCAGCGATTATGTACCCAAAACCAATAATGAGGGTATTTCTCAATCCAACCTTCTATAATTCTACTAAAAATAACTGTATTAAGCAAAGTATTTTCACGAATATTATTAACCATTTTTATTTTTAAAGGTTCCTCTACATATATTTCTATTATCCCGTCTTCTTTACGAACACTATAAATTGGAATAACCGCTGTTCCCGTTCTTCTTGCCAGCAGGGCAACTATTGGTGAAGTGGCCGCTGGACGATTAAGAAAATTAACATAAATATCACCCTCGGTTATCCGCTGGTCAAGTAAAACATAAAGTAAACGATTCGTTCTTAACCAGTTTAAAGCTTGTCCAATACTATTTTTAGCTGAGATAATTTTCGTCCCAAATGATTCACGAATAAGATTAACGAAACGGTCAACCAAAGGATTCTCTAAAGGACGAGCGATAGCTAAGATAGGATAACCTTTTAAAGAAAGGGCAGCATGCACAATTTCCCAATTACAAAAATGTGCCGAAAAAAGAATACCGCCTTTACCAGTGGCTAAACTTTCTTTCAAATATTCTTCACCCTGTATTTTTATATAATGCAATAAATTACCATGAGCCAGTTGTTGCATTTTAATAAATTCAGCTGCCGTTATTCCAATATTATCCCATACTTTTTTTGCAATTTGTATTCTTTCCTGTTCCTTTTTTTCTGGAAATGCGTATTTAAGATTATCCGTAACTATTTTTCTTCTTCCGGGGAGAAAATGTCGTACCAACCATCCCAAAAGGAAACCGCCTCGCTGTGCCCAACGCCAAGATAAAACAAAAAAAATATTTTTCCCCAGCCAAGTAAGAAAATATTCTAACCACAAACTTGCTTTATTTTTTCTTCCCAAATATTTTTACCTCGGATAATTTTTAATTCTATTTCCAGAATATAAACCCGTGCAAAAAGACTCTCAAATTCCGGAGAAATAAATTTTTTTAATTTCATTTCGTCTTTTTCTGTAGTTACTATTAACTCTTGTCTTTTAGATAAAAACAACAAATCTTTTTCCTGATACCAATGGTGGTCAGGAAAATTGTACCGATAAACAACTTCTGCTCCAAGTTTTTCTACCGTTTTTTCGAAAGCATATGGATTAGCAAGTGAAGAAAAGATTACGACCCTTTCACCCTGCAAAAAATTTGAATCTACTACTAAAGAATTATCACTTAATAAATGCAAACTTAAAGGTTGATGAATACTTTCAACAATTGGCACTTGTGGACAAATCTTTCTTAAATAGATATACCATCTTTCTAATTCTTCTAAATTAACTAAATTAACATTGGTTAAAAGAATTAAATGTGCCCGTTTCAATGCCGATGCTGACTCACGCCGAGTGCCCAAAGGAAAAGATGGCTCATCTTCTAAAGAGGTCAAACTATCCAAACAGACAATATCTAAATCTCTTTTTAAAGACCAGTGTTGGAATCCATCGTCAAGAATTACTAATTCCGAATTAAATTTTTCTTTTGCTAAGAGTCCAGTCTTATATCTATCTTTACCAACAATTACCGGTACACCTTCCAATTTTTTTGTCAAAAGATAAGGTTCATCGCCGGATTCTTCAAGAGTAACTAAAATTTTTTTTCCATCGGAAACAATTACTACCCCTGATACCTGATACTTGATACTTGATACTTGTCTTCTATAACCTCTACTTAATACGGTAATTTTCTTACCTTTATCTCTCAACTCTTTCGCGAGAACAATTACAGCAGGTGTTTTACCTGCTCCTCCAAGTGTAATATTTCCAATACTAATCACTTTTATTTCTAATTTTTTACTTACCGTAAACAATCTCTTGATTTTTACTCCTAAAGAATAAAAAAATGAAAGAATATATAAAATAATTTTTAAAAAAGTGGTTCCCATTTTACTTTTTTCGTTTCTCCCAGAGTTTGAAATAGATAAATATCTCCGTGAGCAAATCATGAAGGCAAGCTAACAGACCCGGATAACCATCAAGAAAACCCAATTTTAAAAAATAACGACGGAAAAACCGTGTTCCGGGACGCCAAAATAAATATCGCCAGGCAACGAATAAATTTGGTTTTACCCCTTTATTGCGGAGATAGCCAACTTGAAAATCAGTGTAGAAAACTAATTTTTTCAATAACTCATTAATCGTTGAGTAGGGATAATGTTCAAGATAACCTTTTAGTGTAGCAATTTTGCCGTCAATTTGAATCCGTTCGTGGACATGTTCACAAAGAAATTTAGCTTTCCCTTTTTTAAATAGCCGCAGTTGCCGGTCAGGATACTGCCCCCCCCAACGTAGCCATTTACCAAGATAATGATTTTTCCGGGGGGTTAAGTACCCATTGATACTGGATGCCGGATGCTGGATACAGGACAAAATTTCTTCTTTTAATTCTTTACTTACTCTTTCATCAGGGTCAAGATATAAAATCCAATCTCCCTTTGTTTGTCCGATGCCAAAAGATTTGTTCAGATTAAGATTAGGTAAATTAGGTCGAGAAAATATTTTATCAGTATACTTCCTTGCTACCTCAACCGTATTATCATTACTTTCACAATCAACCACAATAATTTCATCTGCCCAAGAAATACTTTCCAAACATTTATCCAAGTGTTCTGCTTCGTTATGAGCAATGATTGATACTGATAGTTTTTTCATTTTTTTAGTTATATCTTAAAACAACATTTCGATTTAAATTGACAATTTTATCAGTTTTACTCAAAGGAAAATACATACCGTTTTGTCTTTCATCTATTTAATTCCCAAAATATAGTCAGACATCTGTAAGTAAGCTCTCAAATCAGTTTGTAGATTCTGGAGAACATTTTTTTTAGATAACGCTAAATCTTCAGTCGGATTTTTAGAGTTGTATTCATAAAGTGATGCGTTTACACCAATTCTATCGATGAGAAAAAATCTTTTATCAATCAAACCGTTCAATTTACCCTCAGTGAATTGAGCGAATCCTTCGTCTTCTTTCAAAGCGAATAAATTTCTACCTAATGTGTTATCCATATAATTCAATTTCAAAATACCCATTACCGTAGGCAGCATATCTACTTGTCCACCAAATGTATTTATTCGTTTTTGCTTATTACCTAAAATATGAGGTGCATAGATTAAAAGTGGTATATGAAATGCTGAAATATCCAAATCGTATTTAGGCTTATATAAAAGACCCGAATCAGCAGCAATAATAAAAATTGTATCCTTGAAATAATTTTGTTTTTGTGAAAGTTCAATAAACCTACCTAACGCCCAATCCGAATACTTAAAAGCATTAAATTTTTTTGCCTCTGGCAGTTGTGAATCTACTTTCCCAAAATCAACTTCAGGAACAAGCCAAGGTCCATGGTTAGTTGCGGTAAGGATAAATGCAAAAAACGGTTTATCCTTTATTTCAGATAACACATTTACCGCTTTTTCAAACATTATATGGTCCGGTACACCCAGCGTACTTAGAACTAATTCCCGGCTATAATCTTCTTCACCAATAATTTTTTTAAATCCGTTATTTCTCAAAAAACCTGCCATATTATCAAATACCGGGTCATGAGTGCAAAAAAATAATGTTTCATAACCATTGTTTCTTAGAATACTGCCAAGTCCCAAGAATTCTTTTTGCCCTGCCGTTCTTATCATAATCGATTTTCCAGGTGGTGTAGGCATTCCAATTATACTTGAAAATATACCCGTATAAGTATGCATACCATTGGAAAAAAAATTAGTAAACAGTATTCCATTTTTACATAGTTTGTTGAAATTCGGGGTTAAATCTATTTCTCCACCCTGAGCACCGATGAAATTTGACCCAAAACTTTCCATTAGGATTAATACTACATTATACTTTATGGAATTCTTTGGGTTGAAAATCACCTCTCTGGTAAGTGAGTAATTCGGACTTATCGCCGGTTTTATTTTTAATAATTCCTGCGTATGTTTAACTGCATCTGAGATACTGTAAAATTTCAACTCAATCCCTTTCTGGTTTTTGGTCTCAATATTTTCAATTATCGCATTCCCAAAAGTAAAAACAGGATTCAAAGCCATCTGGTTTGCAAAATTATAGTCACTAAAATATGCATTACCCCAGCGAATAGGTGACTTGTGATGAATTCTACCTCTCATTCCTAAAAAAACTAAAAAACTAAATATGAAAAAGTATAGTGTTCTCAACATCAAATTAGGTTTATAATTAAACCGGTCTATCTTTTTGAGAATCTTTTTTACTAATATTACAAAACCAATCATCGCTAAAGTAAAGAAAAATAAATACCAAACCACCGGATACATTTCCCAGATCATTTTAATAACAAAAAAAGGTGTGTCTAACCAACTTACTGCGAAATAGTTCAATCTACTATTGAACTGTCTAAAAAATTCAATATCAACCAGAGTCAAAAAGTAGACAATAATAAATAGTGTTATCAACGGTATAAATAAAATATTACGGAATAATTTTCGGCTAAAGAGTTCAAATAGAGGCATATTACCAACAATAAAAAATGGAGCAATTACATAACATGTAATAACCATGTCAAACCTCAACCCGACTAAAAATGATTCTACTAATACCCAAAAAGGAACTTCATCCGCAAGATTAAAATTTCTTAACAAAAACACCAACCTAAAAAACTCAAAAAAAACAATTCCAACAATACAAAGCAGTATAAAAAATATAATTTCTTTCTGTGGCCGGTAGTTTTTCATAATTTTTCTTTCAACAAGTAAAACTATCCCATAAATTCGTTAGCAACTACTTTGATAAATCTTTTCAATTCCTTGAAGATGTTTTTCCAGAGAGAATTTTTTTTCTACCGTTTCTCGGGCATTTTGCGACAAGGTCCGGCATAAACTCCAGTCAGAGACCAAATTTCTAATTGCCCGGGCTAAATTCTTATAGTCCCTTGGTGGAACTAAAAGACCACTCTTATTATGTTCGATTATCTCCGGTACACCACCAGCATCAGTGCCAATTACCGTTTTCTTCATTGCCATTGCTTCAACTAAAACTAAGCCAAATGCTTCACAATAGGAAGCGAGAACAAAAATGTCAATTACAGAAAGCATTTCCGGAATATCATTTCGGAAACCAGTAAAAATTACTCTCTCTTTCAACAGAGGTTCATCAGCAATTTTTCTTAATTCGTTTTCATAACCAGTAAACCCCGGTTCGGTTGCACCAACAATGAGAAATTTTATTCCCGGGAAATCATTAGCTATTTCTTTTGCCGCAAGTAAGAATTCTTTTTGACCTTTTTTTGGTTCAATCCTTCCGATAATCCCGACCACCAGGGTGCTGTTTGAAATACCAAATTCCTCGCGTATTTTATAGCGTTCATATTTATGAGGGGCAAATTTCTTCAAGTTAATACCATAATATATTGTTCTCGTTTTTTCCGGTAAAAGCGGACAAGAATCAAGCATTTTCTTTCGTCCGACTTCAGTGGTAGCAATCGCTAAATCTAGACGACGATAAAGAAGACGATGCAAGAAATCTCTTTTCGGATAAATTGAAGCCATATGGTCAGTGAAAATTATGCGTAGTTTTACTTGACTCAAAAATACCGATGGAATAACATACCAAATATCACCAGCGAGATGCAAATGAATTATTTCACTTTTTAAATGCTTAATTAGTATAAGAATTTTGCGAATTAGGAAAATATCCAAGTACTTAATTCTCACTACGAAACTAAAATATTCCAAATTTTCTTTTTTTGCCTCTCTCTCCAAACGGGAATTATGGGCAACTAAAAGAATTACCTGATGTCCCATTTTCTTAAGTTCCTTAACCAGCTCCAAAACATACATTTCCAGTCCACCCCAACTGTAAGAAAGACATACCTGTAAAATGTTCATCGGAATAATGCTCAGTCAGTTACTTGTTTAAAGTTTTATTTAAATTTTCAACGAAGACCCTTACTGCTGAAAAAACTTTTTCCGGGGTTAATTCAGTTAGACAACGATATTTTATTTTTTTATCGCAATCTCTCGCCTCACAAGGTTGACATTCTAATCCTTCTTGTGTCCAACCTACAAAAAGATTACCCACGGGTGACCAGTTAACCGGACTCCTTCCGCCATAAATTGTGAAACTTGGCGTCTTTTGAGCAATTGCTACATACACATGACCTGAATTTGTCCCGATATGTAAATTTGCCCGCTTAAGCAAGGCAGCAAATTCCTTTAGGGAGAAAGGAGGCGAAAGATAATGTTTATTCTTGGTTAAAGATACTGTTTGTCTTACATATTCTTCTTCACCGGGACCGTAGGTAAAAACTATTTTTGCTTTAAATTCTTCCCCAAGCATATCAGCTAATCTAGCAAAATATTCTTTAGGCCAACGACAAACATTCCAAATTGATGTTACACTAAGAGTGATTAAGAAATTGTTTCTTTTTATTCCTATATTTGACAGAAAATCAAAAACGTTTCTCTCAGCCCAATCTGGGACAGAAAAGAATAGGTTTGTATTTGGATCTTTTATTCCTAACGGTTCCAAAAGTTTAAAACGAACAAATACACTGTAACCACGGTTTTCCCAAGGAATATTTAGATTATAAAAAATTTTCCTCAACGGATTATGGAAAGCGATTCTCCATTTTGCACCCGAAAAAAACACATAGTAAGCGGTACGCGGATTGTGAAGAATATCAATTACTACATCAAATTTATGTCGAGCAATCTCCTTCCAGAGTTTAATTTCTTCAAACAACGAACCCCGGGAATTTCTCACCAGAACCCCCTCCAGGAAGGGGTTATCTTCCACAACCTCAAGGTAGTCACTTTCTACCATAAAATATACTTTTGATTTCGGATATTTAATTTTTATCGCTTCAATTAGCGGTGTGGAAAGAATTACATCACCAAGTTTGCGTAATTGAATTAAAAGAATTTTTTCCTCACCCTGCAATACAATTTGTTTCATCAGCTTGAACTAATCTTTCTTTCTATTGTCCTGTATACCTCTTCCGGAATCACCAGTTTCATACAGTCAAAATATTTACATTTTCCAAATATACATTCTCTACATTCTTTAATCTCGGGACGGAAGACCCGGTGTTTCTCTTTCTCCAAAGTATATGGACCCCAGCGAACCGGTGAAGTAACCAAAATCGGCGAAAAGAAGGAAATTGTCGGTATGCCTAAAGCAACCGCAAGATGCAAAGGACCGGTAGAATTAGTAATCAGCAATCGGTATTTGGAAATAAGCGCAACAAGTTCCCGTAAAGAAAGTTCACCGGCAAAAACAAAAGGTCGAGAAAGTTTATCTGCTATTTTTTGAATAATCCCTGACTCTTCACTGCTACCGGTAAGGAAAATTTTCGCTTTGAGGTTTTTCTCCAAACTTATCGCAAGCTGAGTAAAATATTCTTCCGGCCAGCGTGGTGCTGAACCTTTACCGCCGGGATGAATCCCAATGATTAAATCGTTATTCTTTAAGCCCCGGTCAGAAAAGAAATTGTTTACCCGGTTTTTTTCTTCCGGAGAAATGAACAATCGTGTCTCTCTCGGTTTTGAAGAAGCACCTAAAGTTTCTACTAACTGAAGATTGTAATCGGCTTCATGCTTCTCAACTTTAGAACGATGTTGCCAAATACGCTGATTGAAAAAAATTGACTCTGGTTTTGATGCTGGACCAATGCGCAATGGTATTCCACTCAGGAAAACTGCCAAGGCGACTTTGGGATTAACAAAAAAAACTATCGCTGCATCAAACTTTCTTTCTTTTAATTTTCCAATTAAAGAAAATAATGAACCGTCAGCAGTAATAACTTTATCTATCGCCGGGTTATTTTCTAAGAGCGGTTTTGTATATTCGCGGGCTAAAAAACTTATTTTTGTTTCTGGGAAATGCTCCTTAATCACAGAAACTGCCGGCGTAGTTAAGATTACATCCCCGATTTTATCAGTTCGGCATAAAAGTATATTTTTTATTTTTAACTTTTCATTTTCCATCTTTAGCGATTTATATATCCCCATTCTTCAAGCATTGTTTTCAATTCCCGAGGAAGGAACGCTTGTTCTCCCCCAGAGACAACAATTTTAGATAATCGTCCGAGAAAAACCGTCAGTTCTTTTTCATGCGGCGAAATCCGGCCGATTCCTTTGAGGTAAGCAAAATCTTGCCTAGTAATTTTGTTTGTGTTACCATCCAACAGAGGTAATCCAAGACCGGAAACCAAAATTTCATTAAGCGGAATTCTGCGATTAACCGCTTTTAGATCTAAAGTAAATTCAGCGTTATTCGGTTCGGTCTCAAAAGTTAACTCGTCATCAGAAACAAATCTAAACTTAATCTCCGAGCCGGATAATTCCAGACGGTTATTTTCTGATTTCTTCTCACCGAATTTTACCTTACCGGAAATTTTTATTTCTCCTTCTATCGGACTCCCGAGCACATTTTGGAATACTAACTTATTCTGTTCAAAAAGAGGAATGAAACTCTCGTTTATCTTCCGCATTTGGAGTAGTCTTTCTTGGTTCATGCCCGCGAGATTATTGTTTTCCAGAGGGTCTTCCTTAAGGTTGTATAACTCTTCCCGGTCAATTAAACGCCGTTCCCTTTTTCGCGAGTAGGTCCCAAAATTGTAGATGTATTTATAACGGTCATCCACCCGGATTCCGTAGTTATTTCTCCCGTAAGTGAAGATAACTTTGGGGTGGATATTTTTCTCTCTCCGGAGTAGAGGATAGAGATTACAACCCTGGAAGAAACACTTATCTTCAATTCCCAAAATTTCCAGTGCCGTAGGAACTACATCAAGTAACTGTACTGATTCTTGAATTGTCCTGCTTTCCGGTATTTTACCGGGCAAACTAAAAATCAAGGGAACTTTTATTTCATCATCAGTTAAAGAAACACCGTGGTCATAAAAAACACTTTTGCCTACTTTTTTGCTCTTCTTCTTTTCTACCAAATATTCTTTAAAAGTATCTCCGTGGTCGGAACAAAGAATCACCAAAGTAGTTCCAGTTAACTTAAGTTGTTCCAAGGTTTCTAATACTTTCCCAATATAATAATCGGTATAGGCAACCTCTCCACGATAAAATATCTTGTACCAATCTTTAAAATTAGCAAGTTCACTCCGGTAGGTTTGTTTTAGGAAACGTAACGGTGGACGGTAAGGACCGTGAGCACCTCCGTAATAAAGTAAAAGGAAAAAGTTCTTTTTATAGTTTTCTTTTAGCCATTTAATTGCTGCATAAGTAGTTTGTGGTTGCTCGTAATTCGCCTGTTCAACTATTGTTAAATCATCGAAACCCCAATCTACACCGAAACCGATACCGTCGGATAATAAGGACATACAACCAATCGCCTTAGTTAAATACCCGTGATTACTAAGGATTGAAGCGAGTGTAGGAATTTTTTTCTGATAAAAATCATTTTTGGTTTCCTGACTACTGTGATATTCAAAAGCAATTTTTCCCAATTCTTGCGGATAGCGAGAAGTGAAAAATGAACTCATTGATTGTTCGGTCATATTCCCGTTAGCAAAACATTGCCGGAAATTGACTCCTTTTTTTGCCAGAGAATCAATGTTCGGACTAATTGTGCCCGGTGCACCATTGATACCCAAATGGTCACTACGCAAAGTATCAACAACAATGAGAACAAAATTGTGCGGTTGTTTATTTGCTAAATCACCGATTTGATAAAGACGCGGATTAGCCCAGAAAGCATGAGTAAGTTTATTTTCCGGATTAGAAGTGCAAAACTGGATTCTAATTCTCTGCCCAGCAAAAGGACTTAAATCCAGAGCAGCCGGTTCCCATTTCCCTTCACGATTTTCGATGTTTACTTTCAAATACTTGTAGAAATTCTTATAGTAAGAATCGGAATAACGCCAGCGGTAGGGAGGTAGCGGCTTAACTTCTTTTTTGAAAACTGAATGAACTTCATTTTTCTCGTCAATAATTTTGATTTCAAAAACTGCTGATGCCTGAAGAACACCATTAATTGACGAAATAATCCCGCAGTCAAATTCCAGGATTGTCTCTCCGGGTAAGAAAAGATTATATTCAAAAACAGTATTGACCGGTGCATAAAGTGCATTTTTATGTTCCGCAAATAGAGGGAACCAACCCAACGAAAGATGAACATTTTGCGGGTGCAAATGGTAGTCTGCACTATTATTCAAAAAGGAATATCCTTTAAGTTCTTTCTGGGCTAAAGACAAATTGGCGATTTGAATCCTTGCTCTTTTTACATTTCTAATGAAATCGTAAATAAGAGTTTCCCTCTTTAGGGAATATTCAGTCTTGATTTCTTCGGCTCGGATGCGTTTATCCCAAGGATAAACAAAGAAAATGTAGAAAAATAAAAATAGCAAAATTATACTCAGCAGAGTAAAAATACAATATTTCAGGAGTTTAAACATTTTAATAATACAATGGTAAAAAAAAGTCATTTTTGAAAACTATGTTTTTGTCCTGTAATATCCAAACATAGAGTTGTTTTTTCAATTTTTCCATTATTTCTTTGTGCCTGTTGACGATATTTCTGGTTTCTGAAGGGTCATTTTTTAAATCGTATAGTTCAAAAATTATACCTTTCGGTGTAGGCATATAAATCAACTTATAATCTTTTGTGCGTAACATCCGATGTTTAGCAGTAATAATTAAAGGACGATATTCTTCTTTAATGACAACTTCATTATTATAGGAATTATCAATTTTACCTAAAGAGGTAATATCCGGATAATAAATCCTTTTTTCTTGATAAAATCCTTCCGCGGTATCACTGAACCAAATACCGGTTTCGGCAAAAGCACTGAGATTTAAAGTTTTATTTTTTCCTACCAGTAAAGGCAAGAGGCTAACTCCATCTATTTTTCCCGGTACCGGTAAATCCAACATTCCCAAAATTGTCGGCATCAGGTCAACATCACGAACAATTGTATCAACTTTCTTAAGCGGATAGATTCTCAGTGGATTACATACAATTAAAGGGATATTCACTACATAATCCCCGCGAAAATGCTCTCCATGACCAACATACCACTCATTTTCATATAGATTTTCACCATGGTCACTAGTAACAATAATTATCGTTTTGTTTAAAAGTTCTTCTTTTTCTAAAAACCTAATAATCTCACCAAGAGCGTCATCTACACTTTTTACTGCTCCGTTATAAATACCCCGAATTTGTTTTGTTTCTAAATCACCAATGTTTTCTTTTTCATAAATTGAAGGTGGTTTATGATACTTATATCTTCCTTTATATCCGGGAACTGTATACATTTGGTAGTAAGGATAAGGTGCCGCATAAGGAAAATGTGGTGTAGAAAAAAAGAGAAAAAGAAAAAATTTTTTCTTTCTTTGGAATTTCTTCAATAAATCTTTTGTTTCGTCAGCCAGAAGAAAAGGGTCAGCATTATGCGCAAATTCTTTCAAAACTGGGAAAATTTTCCGTCCTAAAGAATTAGTAATATAGGGTAACAAAAAATAATGCATCTCTAATGAACGCTGTTTGAGAATAGTGTAAAAATTGAAGTAAGGTGCTTTTACTACATCAAATCCAATATTCATCCTGCTGAATACATCACCAGCAAAATCGGAAACTACACCAGTAACATAACCTTGCTTACGCAAAATTTCCGGCAAAGAACCGTCGCGATGCTCACGTTCATCTTTAGAAGGAAACATATGTCTCACCCGATGATTGTGCGGATATTTACCCGTAAGCAAAGTTATAACTTCCGGAAATGTCCGGGGTAAGGAAACATAAGCGGAAGAAAAAATAATTCCCTCATCAGCTAACTGCTGTATGTGGGGAGTAAACCGAGAGTTTACTCGGTCCTTGCGCAAAGAATCAACACCAACAATTATAAGATTTGGTCCTTGGTTATTATTTCTTCTATAAATCACACTTGAGAAGAAAATTACTAACCCAACAAAAATTATACTGCTAATATAAATTTTACCTTTTCTTTGTAATTTGAAAAAAGCATTAACCAAAGAGATAAGAAATAGAACAAAAAGAAATAGACCAGTAAGTTTCAAAACCATAAATGGAACTTTATCAGTAAAAAAAATCTGCAGATTTTGTCTCCACCCTGAACGGTCATAAAAGAATTCCGTATATAATTGTGGGTATTTTTTAAGATTGTAAATAAAAAAATATGAATTGAGTAAAATTATACCTACTGGGATAGAAAGATATCTAAGCCATTTGAGGTGATTGTCTTTTTTTTCGGAGTAAAAAAAAGGAAAATATGTCCAAAAAAAATTTAGCACTATACCGAGAAATAAACCAAGGAAAAGGTAAGAAAAAAGTATCTTCAATTGAATAAAAAGAATGTTTTGCCAGAAATTTTTGAGAATCATTTTCTCGGCCAGCGGATTTTTTACTCCCATCACTGAGAGACCACTTCTTTCTAAGAGACAGAATAGATAAAGCAAAAAGAAAAAAATCAAACCACTTAATACAGAAAATGAACATTTTTTAACTATTTTACTTATAGGCATTTTTCGTTCTTAAAACCTCTTTTACTGTCGAATAAACCTGTTCCGCCGAAATCATCCGCATACAATTAAAATGTCCCAAGGGACATTTCTTGCCCCCATGTAAACTGCAGGGACGGCAGGGTAAATCCACTTCTACTATCCGATGTTCTTCACCATAAGGATAAAAACCTAATTCTTTAGTTGTTGGACCAAAGATTGCTACTGTCGGTACTTTACTTGCTACCGCAATATGCATCGGACCAGAATCGTTGGTTAGAAAAATATTGCACCCGGAAATAAGTGCAATTAATTCTTTCAAATTAGTTTTCCCGGCTAAGTTAATTATTGGATAGTGAACTTTTTTTTCTATTTCTTCAGTTGAACCTGTATCTTCTTTCCCACCAAAAATAATGACTTTCACTTTATCTCTCTCAATCAGCAAATCAATCACTTCAGCAAACCTTTCCGGTAACCATCGTTTTGTTGGCCAGACCGAACCCGGATTGATTCCAACAATTAAATCCTTTTCGTCCAAATTATATTCATGGAGAAATTCCATTTTTGTATTTTCATCCACAGATATGGATAATTCTCCGGAATGACCTAATCTTTTTACTCCCAAAGGTTTCAACAATTCTAAATTTCGTTCTGCATCGTGTATTCGCCAATCAAAAGGTACAAGGTCAGTAAGAAATATTTTCCCTTCACTAGAAATAAAACCAATCCGTCTGGGGATACCCGCTAACCAAACTAGTAATGCACTACGAAAAGAACGATGTGGTAAAATCGCAAGGTCAAAATTTTCTTTTTTAATTTTTTTTACTAACCGGAAAAAAGGTAATAGACCTTTTTCTTTGTTTCGTTTATCGTAAACAATTAAGTTATTTACTTCTGGTGATTGAGCAAAAATTTCTTTTATTTCTGGAGTAGAAAGAACAGTAAGAAGAGCATCCGGAAAATTTTCTTTAGTTTCTCTCAGGAGAAGTGTAGTCAAAACTGCATCACCAAGATACGCAGTTTGAATAATGAACACCCGTAAACCTGCTTTAACCGTGAGTTGGTTCAAAACATCTAAATAGCGTTCAACTGTATGTTTTTTTAATTCTTCCGTGCGTTTTTTACCATAGACCAAAAGATACCGCGCACGGATTGCTTTATTATATTTAATTTTCTTTTTCACTTTAGAAAAGAAACGAATAAGATTACTCCGCAGATTATTATGTAAATCAATTAATAAATCATATTTTCCCGCATTTATCATTCGGATATAAAAAAGTAATCCTTTATCCTGTTCAAAGGGTATAATTTCATCTAAATAAGGATTATTTTCAAAAAGAGGAACGAATTCTTTCTTCACCAAAAGAGTAATTCTTGCTTCCGGGAAGAGTTGTTTCAAATTTTGATAGACCGGGGTAGTTAATACTAAATCACCAAGTGAACTGAGACGAATAATTAATATTTTCATCTAAATAAGATTACAGTAATTTAGAAAAACCGATTACAGCGATTAAACTTTATTGGTTTATCATTGTAATCGTTGTTCACAATCGTTGTAATCAAGCAGTTTCTTAATTAATTCAATATTTTTTTCTACTGCACTTTCTTCATTTCTTACTGCTTGTAAAGCGTTAATCCCAATTTTTTCTCGGAGAGCAGGAGAACCAAGTAAATTCAAAATTTGTAGTTTCAGTTCTTCACTATTTTTAACCTGTATTGCGGCTGAAGCAGAAAGCAATCTCTCAACTATTTCCTGGAAACTTTCCACATAAGGTCCAAAGATTACTGGTTTGCCCAATGCGGCGGGTTCAAAGATATTATGTCCTCCTTGAGGAACTAAACTACCACCAATAAAAACAATAGTAGCTAAGGCATAAGCATTCATTAGTTCACCGTAAGTATCCCATAAAATACAGTTTATAGTTGATAGTTCATAGTTAATAGTTAAACTGCTTTTACGGAGGAAAGAAATATTTCTTTGTTTAAGCAAGTTTTCAATTTCGGGAATCCGTTCTAAATGGCGGAGAGCGAGAATAAGTTTCAAATTCGGATATTTCTTTAAAACTTCTAAATAAACTTCAAGGATAATTTCTTCTTCACCTTCTCTTGTGCTTCCACAAACCCAGACCACCTCCTCAGGTTTAAAACCCAACCTCTTGAAATTGGTGACTGGGTGAATGGGTGACTGGGTGACTGCGTCATATTTCATATTCCCGGTTATTTTCACCTTCTCTCTCGGTGCACCTAAGGCAATAATCCTTTCTCCATCAGTATTCTCACGCATAGCAAAAAAGTCAATGTATGACAAAACTTCACAAATAAAAGGATAAAAGATTTTATACCGTTGATAACTTTTATTTGAGATACGTCCATTAACTAAAACAATTTTTGCTCCAAATATTTTTGTTTGCTGGATAAAATTAGGCCAAATTTCACTTTCAATCAGAATCAATAAAGCCGGTTTTATAAAAGACAATATCTTCCTTATCGCCCATTTAAAATCTAAAGGTAAATAAATTACCAAGTCAGTTAAATTTTCTTTTTTCGCTAATTCCCTACCCGTCGGAGTAACCGTAGAAAGAAGAATCATTTTTTCTGGAAAAATTTTTCGCAAACCGATAATTAAATTTGTTGCGGTTCTAACTTCACCTACTGAAGCAGCATGTATCCACAACCAATCTTTTGACTGATTAATTTTTTTCTTTATCTCTGAAGGAAAAAATCCCAAACGTTGGCTAAAATCAGAAAAGATTTGTCCTTTGTACTCAAAAAAATAAAAAAAGAAAATAAAAGGGAAACTGAGATAAAGCAGTAGTTTGTAAAACAAGTAATACATTCTTAGATAGGTAATTTTACTAAACGGTCAGCTTCCTGAGTAATTGAATTAATTTCTTTTTCTAATTGGCTTATTTTATCTTTCCAACGATCCCCTTTTTTGACTTCAATCGGGTTGCCGTAAATTACTACTACACGATTAAAGGGGAAAGGCAATAGATATTCATCCCAACTGTGAGGAATAATCTTTTTATATCTTGCCGAACTACTTAAAGGCACAATCACGCTACCGGTTAACTGTGCTAAATAGATTGCTCCTGGTTTTACTTCATAAACTGGACCTTGAGGGCCATCAACTGCAAAAGCTGCATCTCTACCTGTTTCAATCTTTTCTGCAATTTTTCTTGTTGCACTAAGCCAACCACGACTACTTGAACCTCGGATACAAAAATAACCAAACTTAGAAAGTATCCCCGTCTGGAGAGCACCGTCACGAGAAAGACTAGTCATAATTGTAATTCCTTGGAGTCGGTGAGTGTAAACCAGAAGAAACTGTCGTCCATGCCAGAAACTGTAAATAACATTTTTTCCATTTTCTTTTATCCTTTTAACAATTTCGTAATTGATGGTTTTTATTCTTGATGTTTTTCCGACAAATTGAATAAACAACCAAGCTAACCAAGAAAGGATATATTCTTTAATCACTTTTTTTTGTTTTAATTTTTTTCTTAGATAACCAAGGAATAAATCCGCCACAGAAACCAATTTGCTCACCAATAATATTTTCTTTTCCCAAACCAAGTCGATTAAAATCTATTAACTTAAAAATTTTTCTTGTTTTTTCATCTATCGGTAAATCTACATTCATACCAAGTAGATAATTTTCTTTTTTTGCCTCTTCATTAACCAAACGATAAACAAAACGTCTTGCCTGTTCTTGAGCACTTTCAATGATTGCTTGATAAATTTCTGCTTGGTCTCCTTTCATAAATTTTGTTTTTTCACCTAAAACTATTACATAAATAGTTAAAGATACACAATTATCTTTCTCACTATCATCAGAAAAAAATCCTTTTGGGCTTAACCGAGGAAAGATTTGTTCAGGCTTAAATGTTTCGTAGACAGTTGCGGGAAGGAGTAATTTCTCTACTTCTTCAATTTTTTCGCTAATTATCTTTTTAATTTCTGGAAGAATTTCCGCATAACTTTTTTCTTTCAGTTTCTTCTCTACCAAGTACGGACTTATCTTTAATTTGAATTTTTTTATCTTTTTCACTTTTTATTCATTGTCTTTTTTCTTATTTCCCATTCGTAGACTAAAGGTGCAGCAACAAAAATAGTTGAATAACTACCGACAACCACACCAAATAGTAACGCAAAAGAAAAATCATGAATTACTTTACCACCGAAAAAGAAAAGTGCCAAAAGAATAAGAAATACAGTCAAAGAAGTAATAACTGTCCGAGAAAGTGTTTCGTTAACACTAAAATTAATTAATTCCCCTAAAGAAAGATTGCGTCGTAAATGTAAATTTTCTCTCATTCGGTCAAAGATTACTATGGTATCATTTATAGAATATCCGGCTAAAGTTAAAAGTGCAGAAATTACTAATATTGTTACTTCTCTATTAAGTAGAGAAAAAATACCTAAAGTAACAAATACATCATGTGCCAAAGCAAGAACTCCAGCGGTACCCCAAACACCAGATTTGAATCGGAAAGCGACATAAATAACTATTCCTAATAAAGAGAACAGGATTGCTAAACCAGCACGTTTGACTAAGTGTCTGCCAATAGCTGGACCCACATATTCACTACGTTCGATTTCAAAATATTTCTCATCAAAATTTTGAATGAGCGATTCCCGCAATTTTCCAATTATTTCTGCTTCATCCTGACTGGTTAATTTTGTTCTAATGAGTATACTGTGATGATAGGGAAAACTCTGCAATTCGGAGATACTTATCCCTTGGTCAGCAAATATTTTTCGTAATTGTTCCAAAGGAGGAAGTTCTTTAAATTTTATCTCAGTCAATGTACCTCCAGTAAAATCAATACCTAAACGCGGTCCTCCCTTAAGAATTAGAGAAAGAGCGCCCAGGAGAATCGCTCCCCCGGAAATAGCAAAGAAAATGTATCTTTTACCTATAAAATCAATTTTGGTCTGCTTAAAAAATTTCATTTCCTTCTCAAATACTTAAATGTTTAATTGTCCTCTCCGTAAGTGTATATTCATAAATGGTCCTGGTTACCACAATGGCAGTAAACATACTAATGACGATTCCTAAAGTAAGCGTTACCGCAAAACCTCTAACCGGTCCAGTCCCAAATTGAAAAAGAAAGAGAGCCGCAATCAAAGTAGTGAGATTAGAATCAACGATTGCTGAAAAAGCTTTTGAGTATCCCAAATCTATCGCTACCCGTACAGTTTTACCCAGTTCCAATTCTTCACGGATACGCTCAAAAATCAGTACATTGGCATCTACCGCCATACCCAAGGAAAGAATAATTCCCGCAATTCCCGGCAGAGTCAAAGTTGCTCGTAAATATGCCATTGCTCCTAAAAGTAAAATAAAATTCATTAAAAGTGCGATATCAGCAATTAGCCCGGAAAGATGGTAATAAACAACAATGAAAACGAATACAAACAAACATCCAAGAATTGATGCTTGTATTCCCTGTTGGATAGAATCTTCACCTAAAGAAGGACCAATAGTTCGCTCTTCAATAATTTTTAAAGGTGCGGGTAAAGCGCCACTTCGCAGAACAATCGCTAAATTTTTAGCTTCTTCCAGAGTAAAATTTCCTTCAATAATGGCGTTCCCATCAGGTATTCTTGTCCGAATTACTGGTGCTGATTGAACAATATTATCAAGAACAATGGCTAAATTCCTTCCTACATTCAAACCAGTAGTTTGGGCAAAAATTTTTGCCCCCTCTTTATTAAACTTTAATCCCACATAAGGAAACCCGTATTCACCACCAATTTCCACTTTCACCTTATCACCAATTAAGTAAGCACCGCTAATTTCCGGTGTCGATTTCAATAAATAATAACTTCCCTTACCGGGTAATAGAACATAGCCGGTAGGAATTAGTGTTTTCAATTCTTCTTGTATCCTAGGTAGTTCTTCCCAAGAAAGATTAAGTTCCCTTATCTTTTCGGCAATTTTGCTAATTGCACCACTATTATCCACAAGACGAAATTCTAAAAGTGCTGTTTTCCCAATTATTTCTTTCACTCGTTCTGGTTCCCTTACTCCTGGCAGTTGTAAAGCAATCCATTTCTCACCCTGTCGGACAATCATCGGTTCGGCTACACCAAACTGGTCAATTCGGTTACGAATAACCTCTAAAGCACGGTCAACCGCATCAGAAACGGATGTTCCCGGCTCCAGTTTCATTGTATCTACTTCCAAAACTAAATGCATACCACCACGCAAATCTAAACCTAAATTCAAAATTTTATTTAATATTTTATCTTTACTCTTTTCACGCTGAATCCGTTCACTTAAAGGTAAACGATACCAAGTATAAGTGGGATAAAGGAGATAAACCGATAACGCTAAAATACCTAAAATAAGAAATATTTTTATTTTTAATGAAGTGGACATCTTAGTTAATTTGGTGATTAAGTGGTTGCCTGTTCCTCTGAACCGATAACTTCCGCTACTGCCGAACGGGTAAGTTCTATTTTTATTTCTTCAGCAATTTTTACTTCTAAAATATTCCCTTTAAGATTAACAATTGTCCCGTATATTCCGCCATTAGTCAGAATACGGTCACCTTTTTTCAACTCCCGTAACAGTTTTTGATGTTCGCGCATCTTTTTCTGCTGTGGACGGATAAGTAAAAAATAAAAAATAACAAAAATCAAAATCAAAGGAAAAAAACTGGTAAACATTCCGGCACCGGGTGAAACCGGTTGACTACCCTGGGCAAAAAGAAAATTAAACATTGACAACCTCCTCTTCTCCCCTCACCTCATCAGACCCCTCCCTCAATTGGAAGAGGGTAGGAGTGAGGGTGAATATTTATTAAGAAATTTTTTCTTTTCTTCTAAAAAGTTGCCTTTACCGATACTTTCCCTAATCAGATTCATTAATTTTACAAAAAAATATAGATTATGTAAAGTGTTTAAACGCAATCCAAGTATTTCTCCCGCACGATACAGATGAAAAAGATAGGCACGGGTATAATTTCGGCATACGGGGCAGTTACATTCTTCGTCTAAAGGACGGAGGTCTTCACGGTAAATTGCATTCTTAATATTAATCTTCCCGGAATTAGTAAACAACTGTCCATTACGTGCATTACGCGTTGTCTGAACACAGTCAAACATGTCAATACCCGATTCCACTGCTTCCCAAATATCTTCCGGTGTTCCTACACCCATTAGATAATGTGGATAATTTTCCGGGAGTAATGGGACGATTTCTTTAATTATTCTATACATTTCTTCTTTCGGTTCACCAACCGCTAATCCTCCTAAAGCATAACCATCAAAACCGATTTCTACCATTCTTAAGGCACTTTCTTTCCTTAAGTCCGCATACACTGACCCTTGAATTATACCAAATAGTTGTCGTTCCCCGCTGAACGCTGAACGCTGAACGCTGAACGTTTGTTTAGACCTTTTCGCCCAGTCTAAAGTAATCGCTAACGAATTTTTTGCATACTCATAACCACAAGGATAAGGCGTGCATTCATCAAAACACATCAGAATATCTGCCCCGAGAACAATCTGGATTTCAACTGATTTTTCCGGAGTAAAAAAATGTTCGCTACCGTCTAAAGGATAAGAGAACTTTACTCCCTCCGGTGTGATTTTCCGTAAACTACCAGCAGTGGTTCTACAACCACTCAAACTGAAAACCTGGAATCCACCGGAATCGGTAAGTATTGCTCTATCCCAATTGATAAACTTATGTAACCCTCCAGCTTTCTTAATTACTTCCATTCCCGGACGGAAAAATAAATGGTAAGCATTCCCTTGGATAATTTCAACCTCTACCTGTTCCAACTCTTCTGAAGAAAGAGTTTTCACTGTCCCTTGTGTTCCTACCGGGATAAAAACTGGTGTTTTTATTTCTCCATGGGCAGTAAAAATCTTACCCGTCCGTGCTTCAGTTTCCTTATCCTTTTTAATAACCTCAAATTCCTTTTCCACAGATTTCACAGATTTTCACCACAGATTACACAGATTTTAACTATCCACTATAAACTATCAACCATCAACTAAATTATAAGCATCGCATCGCCGTAACTGTAGAAACGATATTTTTCTTTCTTCGCTTCCTCATAAAGTTGTAATATTTTTTCTCGTCCAGCAAAAGCAGAAACTAAAATTAAATTCGTTGATTTCGGTAAATGAAAATTGGTAATCAGCGTATCCACAAGTTGAAATTGATAACCGGGGTAAATATAAGCATCAGTATATCCTTCACCCGGGTTAAGAATCCCATTTTTAACCTGCAATTCCAACACTCTTACCACTGAAGTACCACAAGCAATAATCTTTTTCTTCTTTTTTTTAGCCGAATTGATTTCTTTTGTGGTATCCGTAGGAAGAAAAAAGTATTCTTTCTCCAAATTATGTTCACGGATATCCGCACTTTTTACCGGTTGAAAAGTTGCTGGACCAATATGCAAAACAAGATAAACAATTTTCACTCCCCGGGCAGATAACTTTTCTAAAAGTTCTTTCGTAAAATGTAAACCGGCAGTCGGTGCCGCTACCGCTCCTTCTTCTTTAGCATATACGGTCTGGTATCTCTCCCTATCCAACATCCTCTCCGTTCTCCGTTCTCCCTGCCTCGCCGGCAGGCAGGCGTTTTCCGTTTCTTGCGCATTTCTCTTTATGTAGGGTGGTAAAGGCATTTCACCGATTTCTTTCCAATAAGCACGTGGTGTTGAACTAAACTCTAAAATTGAATAGTTTTTTTCTTTCCCTTTGAGTACTGCTTTCAAACTATGAGAAAAAAAAATTTCTTTGTTCACTGCAACCTGAGAATTAACCAACCCTTTCCATAATTTAGGACTGATTTCTTCTAAAAGTAAAACTTCCACTTTACCACCGGTATCCTTTTTACCTTGTAATCTTGCCGGAATAACCTTGGTCCGGTTAAGCATTAAACAATCTCCCGGAGAAAAAAAATTAACTATTTCCGAAAAAATTCTATGCTCAATTCTATTTTCTTTCCGGTGATAAACCAAAAGCCGTGATTTATCTCTTTCGGCTGAAGGATACTGGGCAATCATTTCTTTCGGCAAAAAATAATCATAACTCTCTAATCTAAAATCTATTTTCCCCATTATTTTTTAAATTCGCAATAATTCAGTTCTACTGAGAAATTGATTTTTGAGCGATTTTGATATTTTTAGTAAAAACAAATGAAGAAATCGTTTTCGCCAGAGGCGAATCTGCCTTGGACAGAAAAAAATTGTCCTGTCTGAAGCCGATGTCACATCGGATGAGTTTGACAATTATACCTGCCCCGTTCTGAGCGGGGGATTTCCGAATGCAGTTTTTGCGTTAAAAAAATATCACTGAGCGAAAAAATCTAATTTCTCAGGAAACTTACCTTTTTTCCAAACCCACGAATAAACCACTTGACTATAAAACTAATCCACTCTCTTTAATTTCGTCCCCGGATAATAATACTTGAGAATTTCCTTGTAATCATGTCCTTTCAAACCCATACCCCGTGCACCCCACTGGCATAAACCTACCCCGTGTCCCCATCCTTTACCTTTAAACTGGTAAGCATCACTATAAATTTTCATTTCCACAAAAGTACTGCGTTGATTTTCCGGATTAAAAAATATCCGGAATTGGTTAGCCAGAATGATGTGTTTCTTTCCCTTTCCATCAATAATTCTCAACTTGCTTACTCTGCCGCCATTTCCCCTTTTGTCAATTTCCAATTTTTCAACTTCGTCTATCGGGTATCCTTTCTTTTTTAAAACCGCAGCAATTCTTCTTTTACTTAAACTATGTTCCCAATAATATCGTGGGTCATCTTCACAGAATTTACATTTTACACCTTCCAAATATTCCGGGTCATTAGCACTACCCCAGACATTGCTTGGTTTATCCGTACAACCTCCACAGGTGGAATGAAAAAAAGCATTAATCGGTTCACCGTCATAAATAAGAATTTCTCCCCTTGTTGCATCCACTGCTTGATTCGTCAGCACACTTTCACCCGATAAACCAGCATAAACCTGACAATGAACACGATTACAGAGATTAAAACCGTCACCGGTATGTTTAGTCAAATTCTTCAAAGCATAAGTGCGGGAAATGACCGCTTGTGCTTTCAAGGTTTCCTCGGGCCAATTTGGTGAAATTTCCGGCTTCATTACCCCGTAAAGATATTGTTCTAACTCAACCCGATTAACTACAGTAAACCTATTTTTTGATTTTTTTATTAAAATCAAAGAACCACGATAACCACGTCGATTAACTTTGAGATAGCCGGAAGAAATAATTTCTACCCGGGAAGTAAAATTTTTCTTTCCAATTTTTAATCCATCTTCAACAGCAGTAACTGAGTAGTCCCCGGCAGAAAAATTCACCGTTTTATCTTTACTTATAATCTTTAATTCTTTTTCCCCACTGATACTTACCCGATTTACCCCGGACAAAATACCTATCTCTACCATAACTTCGGGATTAACCGCTAAAGTTTCCCTAAAAGGAAATAAAATTACCAAATAAAAAATCAGAGATCCCGCTAAAGCGGTGAAAAGAAAATACCAACTTCTCGGTTTAATTTTATGATTCATCTTTATCCACAAATCTTCCCGAATGATAACACGAATTTACACTAATTAAGTCCAAGGAAATTATTCGTGAACATTCGTGTGACTTAAATTCGTGCTCATTCGTGCATATTTATTTTCGTCCAAAAAGTTTAAAAAGTAGAGTTAGAATTATACTGATAATAATACAAGTAGTCAACGGAAAATAGAAACGAAAATTTTCTTTCTCAATCCGGATATCCCCGGGTAATTTTCCCAACTTGTTCAAAAAAGGTATATTAGATATCTTTTCCCCGAAAAGCATAAATATACCAATCAAAACAAATAATAAACCAAGAAAAATAAAAATTCTACCCATGTAATTCATTTTCTAATACGATTCAAACAGATAAAATCTCCGATTCAAACGAGATAACAACCAAAATTTAGTCAGGTCTTCCGTCTGTTCGAATCCGTTTGAATCTGTATGAATCGTCTTTTGGATTATCTGTCTGCATCTCGCCTTTTTTATCTGTCGCCTCTTCGGCGACCTGCCGACGAGGCATGGCGGCAATCTGCGTTATTTCTTCTCTGCGTAATCAGCGCTTCTTTTCTGCGTAATCTGCGTTATACTATAGAGACAGCCACAATATTTTTGTGAATATAAACCTAATTCTTTGGCTTTCTTTTTCTCTGGATAATAACTATTCCGCAAATCCTGATAACAAAATTTTACTCCGTTTTTTTCTTCTAATTCTTTACCAATTCTTTTAATCTCTTCGTGCTTTTGCTGCGGACTGGAAAGAAGCGAACTGCTGAAATAAGTAAAACCATTTCCCCGGGCATATTTTGCCGTCTTCTCTAAACGCAAACGGTAACAAAAAAGATGTCGTTTTTCCGCATCATCGGCGAAATCTTTCACCGCCTTCAGCCATGCTTCCTGACTATATCCGTCATCATAAATCACCGGGAATCCGATTTTTTCACTCAACTGCTTCACTGCTTCCCGCCGTTTCCGGTATTCTTCTTCGGGATGGACATTTGGATTAAACCAGAATACCGTAACCAATCCCGCCCTTTCAATGAAAGAACGGGATAATTCTTCATAAATTCCTAATCCGCAAATCGCACAACAAAAATGCAAGAGTAATTTTTCCATCAGTATATTTTACCGCTTTATTCTTGCCGCGTAGCAAAAAACATAAAAATATTTTCGCCAGAATTGGTCAGAGGAAGAGAATTGATTATCAGAATAAAAATAATCAACTAATGTTTCGCGTAATCGTGTTAATTCTTTTAAGTGGGATTTGTTTTTTGGATTAGAAATTGTTAAATCCAAAAGTTCCAAGGCGCGTTCAACGGCTTTGCTGCTGTAATTATTATTCTTGTTTCTCCAGTTGATTGCCCGCTCAACCTCACTCCCGATGTTTGCCATCTGCTCAAAAAAAGTTAACTCAAACCACCTGCCGGACGATAGTTGTTTATGCTGATAGTTCATTGTTTAATTAAGTTGTTTACGATTTCAATTATTTTTTCCCTGATTTCGGGATTATCAATTCCACGACTACGGTTCCCTTGCGATGGTCGCAGATTTATCAATGCGTCAAATTCAATCCAACTTTCATCCTTTATTTCAGGATATAGATTAATCCCCCAGAGAGTTTGTTGATTTGAACCGTTTTCAATTAATAGAGCTTCCTCATCCGAGTGAAGTTCACCGCCAACAACCAAGATTCCTTTTTCCACATCAACCACTGCTTTAACCAGGTCGCCAAACATTTCTTCTGCCATTTTCTTTAGCTCAGCAATAGAAATTTTATCCTTAATAATTTTCATAAATGTAATTTTTTTCTTTTGGCTTTCTTTTTGATTTTCTAAACTTCTTCTCCTACCCGCAATGAGCAGATAACATGTTCAGGGAAAAAATAAAACTGCCCCCTTTTTCGTCAAATGCTTAAGTCCCCATTCTTAGTTTTGCTTATAAATCCCTGCGGTTAGATTTATTTTAATAAATCTGCAGGGATGCAAAACTATGGGGGTCAAGGTTTTACACCTATTTCTATTCCTATTTCACCCATTTATTTGAGCCCCGTAAACTAAGTACCATTTGTCAATAATTTCTCCGGTAGTTTAATTCTTTCTAATCGTTGTTGGATAAGTTTTTTATCCGGCAATTTAGTTTGATAAACTGAAATTTTTATCGGTTTGTGTGTCTTACTTAAGGTCAAACGGACAATACTGTCTCTCTTAGAGCGACATAGAATTAAACCGACCGATGGACTTTCCTCTGGTAATTTTATTTGTTCGTCAAGAGCAGCAAGATAAAACTGCATCTTACCCACATATTCCGTTCTAAATTCGCCTATTTTAAGTTCAACCGGGATAAGACATTTCAGTTCCCGATGAAAAAAGAGCAGGTCAATTCTAAATTCTTCACCATCTATCACCAGAGGATATTCTTCTCCAACAAAAGATAAGTTTTTACCAAATTCCAGAAAGAAATCTCTGAGATTGTCAAGAATTGCCTTGCGTAGTTCTTTTTCCGAGAAAGTTTTTGTTAAGTCTAAGAATTCTAAAACATATTCATCTTTTAAATGACGATGAATATCATCAAGCGGTATAGCAAGTTTCCCCTGAGTGGAACGAAGGGTCTCCTTTTCTATCTCCATCAGTTTATCTGGTTTTTTAGAGAGAGCAAATCTTTCAAAATAAGCAGAATCAATCTGACGCTGTAATTCCCTCTTACTCCATCGTTCTTTTAAGCACATTTTGATATAAAACTCTTTTTCTTCAATGGTTCTTGTATGGTCTAAGATAATCACATTGTTTGTCCAGCTAATTTCTCCAGCCAGTGGCTGGAGAATTGTTTTGTCTCTGTAAGTTAAATAAAATTTCTTCATATACCATAAATTCTGGACTGAAAATCCGCTCATTTCCGGATACTTCATCCTCAAATCCTGTGATAGTTTCTCAACCACCCCATCACCCCATTCGCTCTTCTCTTGAAGACTTACAATACGCTCACCAATAAACCAGTAAAGGTCAATCAGCAGTTTATTTACAGTAGTGATTGCCTTATGTTTATTTTCTTCAACCTTTTTTATGATAGCTGAAAGTGATTCTCCGTAATCTTGAGTTTGTTTTTTTACAATATTAATTTTTCCCATAGGTACATTTTAAATTCTATTTCTTCCCCTATCCGCAATGAGCAGATAACGATCTCTGGATAAAAGAAGTTGCTGGAGGCAATTTGGGAAAATCTTTGATTTCCCTTTTGTCCGCTGTTAGGCGATGTGAAAATTATAGTGTTGGCAAAATAACAAGAGCAACAAAAAGAAACAATGAAATTCCATAGATAAAAAGAACATATTTAGGCATAAGTAAAAATAATCCTCGTTCTTTTCTTTGTTCTGGCGAAAGTTTCAGGCTATATATACAGAAAAAAATAACAGGAATTATTCCAAATATCGCAATTGCAAAAATTATCTCCAAGACAAATAATATCCATATAGACCATAGCGGACGTTTAACTACCATTTCCTTTATGCCGAATAATGCTGAATAGATTCCATAACCTATTGTGCACCAAAATAACCATTTACCAACAAAGTAATAATCTCTCTTTTTGATTGCTTGCTTTAACTTCTTCTCTCCAAATATATCTCTATCGTTTTTTTGCAATTCTTTTATTTGCATTTTATAGTTTTTAGCCTGCTGCAAAATCTCATTTGAAGGTTGACTTAACCTTCTTTCATCTAAAATTGATTTAGCAATTTCAATCGCTTCTTCAATATAATCTGAACTGTCAAAATATACCATAACTAAGAGTTCATTATCGCTAAGTTTTGAATACTGATCTTTTAGTTCATTCATTATTTGACCTCTTTATATTTTTATGTAGCTTAACTTTTTTGTTTCCAAGCAGGTTTGGATACTTTTCCGGTTTTTAGAATAGTTCTTTGTTTTTTGGTGGAAGTAGCCCTAAATGACGATAGGCGTTTTCGGTAGCGATACGTCCACGGGCAGTGCGAGAAAGGAAACCGACTTGAATCAGATAAGGTTCATAGACATCGGTGAGCGTATCCACTTCTTCGGAAACGGCGACTGCCAAAGTTTCTATCCCGACCGGACCACCGGAAAATTTTTCCATTATCGTCAATAAGATTTTTCTATCCATTGAATCCAACCCGGCAGTATCTACTTCTAACGAACTTAACGAATCTTCGGCAATCTTACGGGTAATTATTCCTTGTCCTTTGACTTCGGCAAAATCACGGATTCTCCGTAAAAGACGGTTGGCTACCCGCGGGGTTGCTCGGGAACGGGAAGCAATAATTTCTGCACCGTCATCTTCAATTTTTATCTCTAATAGTTTCGCTGAACGGAGAACAATCTTTTTCAATTCATCAAAGGTATAAAAGTTTAAATGTCCGATAATCCCGAATCTTTCTCTTAAGGGACTGGTGAGCAGACCGGCACGGGTAGTCGCTCCGACTATGGTAAAACGCGGTAAAGGGAGACGCATATTCCGTGCACTTGCTCCTTCACCAATAATGATGTCTAATTTGAACTCTTCCATTGCCGGATATAATGCTTCTTCAACTAAACGATTCAGCCGATGAATTTCGTCAATAAAGAAGACATCACCGTCAGTTAAATTGGAAAGAATTGCCGCAAGGTCACCGACCCGTTCTAAAGCCGGTCCGGAGGTGGGACGAATATTTACATTTAATTCGTGGGCAATAATGTAGGCAAGAGTGGTTTTGCCTAATCCGGGAGGACTGTAAAATAAACAATGGTCTAAAGGTTCTTTTCTTTGTTTTGCCGCCTGGATAAAGATACGCAGGTTATCCTTTAATTTATCCTGCCCGACAAATTCGTCTAATGTCTTCGGACGCAAGGTAATATCAATTTTTTCTTCTTCCGGAGTAATCTCGGTAGTAAGTATACCCCGCACCTTTTCATTCTGCATTTTGTTTATTTTCCTTCTTTAGTAGTCTTGACGCTAAGCAAACCCCACACTAATAAAGATGCGGGGTAAGCGGTCTTTCAAAGGTGTTCACCTTTAAGGGTTAAGTGATTCCACAAAAATGGCTAGGCAATTTGTTGAGGGGTTCCTCTTTGAACGACATCAGAGTTTTTGACGACCTTCGATTTTGGTCAAAAAATCATAAAGTGAAAAGAGGGTTCCCGAGACAAAAATTGCCTACTCAAAACTCTGCTTTAACAAATTCTATTATTTTTTAGCCGAGCAAGCTCGGCAACTACAATTGCGATACAACCTCTTAGATAAAGTTACTTAGCGGTTAAATTTTTTTAATGCCTGAGTAACTAAATCTTCAGCCGATAATTTACTTTTCTGCTGGCTACTTGCGGCACTAAGCACTTCTTCTACTGCTTCCCGTGCCTGGAATTCCCGGTAACCGAGTGCAACTAAACCAGCAATCGCATCCAGTATTTCTTTTTCTTCGGTGGCTATTTCTCCCTTTTCTTCAGAAATTATCCATTCTTTAATTTTTTCTTTTAATTCCAGAATAATCTTTTCGGCAGTTTTCTTACCAATACCAGGAATAGTGGTGAGATAAGAGATTTCTTTACTGGAGACGGTTTTTTTAAATCTTACCGGCGGGCAATGGGAGACAACCGAAAGGGCAATCTTCGGACCGACATCCGGAACATCTAAAAGATAACCGAAGAGTTGTCTTTCTTCCCGGGTAAAAAAACCGTAAATCTGTTGAATATTTTCCCGCACATGAAAGTAAGTATAAAGTTTCAATGGTTGATTTATTTTCGGTAATTTTTCGTAAGTAGTCAGCGGGACAAAAATCTGGTAACCAATACCGTTCACGGCTAAAGTAACTTCTTCTCTACTTTTATCGGCTAAAGTGCCTTCTAAAAAATTATACATTTGTTAATCACAAATCTAATTTATTCGCTTGAACTTGTTTATTATATTTTGCGTTATAAAGGTGACAGAGGGCTACGGCTAAAGCATCACTGACATCATCCGGTCCCTGAATCTGATTACCGCTAACCGGCAAATTAAGACAGAGTTTTACCATTTTTAGCACTTGCGATTTTACTGCTCTCCCCTGCCCGGTAAGCGCTTGTTTAACTTGTAAAGGGGTATATTCAAATACCGGAATCCCTGCCTCGGCAGCGGCAAGCATGATAATTCCTTGACTCTGGCCAACTACAATTGCGGTTTTTACATTCTGAGCAAAAAAAAGTTTCTCCATCACTAAACAGGAAGGTTTATCCTGCTGAATAATTTTTTTTAATTCAGAATAAATCTTTTTTAATCTCTCCGCTGTAGAACTCTTTGTTTCTGTTTCAATACAACCGTAATTTTGAACTCTTAGCTCCTTGCTCTTTGCTATTTGCTCTATTGTTCCCCACCCACATCGGGCAATACCCGGGTCTATTCCAAGAATTGTCATTTTGTTCAACTTATAACTTATGACCTATAACTTATAACTATTAGTTGTTGTATGTTATCGGTTATTGGTCATCGGTTATCAGTCATCAGTTATTAGTCCTACGATACTGATACTACCTTCTCCATCACTGCCTTCGGAATATCAAAATTAGCATAAACATTCTTTACATCTTCGTGTTCTTCCAAAGCATTCATTAAGGCAAGCATCGTTTCCGCTTTTTTCTCATCCAATTTTATGTAGGTCTGCGGGAAAAAAGTTATTTCGGCGCTGCTTAAAGGAATTTTCTTCTCTTCCAGTATCTTTTTTACTTTTTCATATTCTTCGGGGAGGGTAATCACTTCATATAAGTCCTCATCATCAGTACGCACATCTTCGGCACCGGCATCAAGGGCAATTGAGATTAACTCGTCTTCTCCAATTTTGTTCTTTTCTACGGCTAAATACCCTTTCTTTTTGAACATCCAGGAGACACAACCGCTCTCACCTAAGTTGCCACCATATTCGGAAAAAAGACGCCGTATTTCGGAAGTAGTGCGATTCTTATTATCGGTAGTTGCTTCTACAATGACCGCTACACCAGCCGGACCGTAACCTTCATAAACCACTTCTTCATAGACCACGCCGGGCAGTTCACCGGTGCCACGCTGGATTGCCCGTTTAACATTCTCCGCGGGCATATTATCGGCTCTTGCATCATCAATCGCTTTCCGTAAGCGTGGATTATGTTCCGGATTACCTCCCCCTTCCCGTGCCGCAATCGTAATTTCCCGAATTAGTTTGGTAAAAACTCTTCCTCTTTTGGCATCCTGTGCTCCTTTGCGATGTTTTATTCCTGCCCATCTTGAATGTCCAGACATATTTTTATCCTCCATTCACAAATTACACCAAAAACTTATATGCGATTTAAAGAATTATACAAAAAAATTACCTTTTTCGCAAACCGCGTAAAAACAAAATTATCCGGAGTAAATAAAAAAACCGCTGACATTTTCCAAACTCAGCGGTTGACTTAGGTGTTCAAAAATGCCTATTCGTTATCTAAAATGGTAAAGAGGTAAAATCCAAGTTACGGAAAACGGAAATTTAATACCTGGTTGCGGATTTGGAATTCGGCAGGGAGAATGCCACCTTCTTCACCATCATATTCAATCGGGACATTATCCTGAGATTCAACCCGCACTTTTTTTACTCGGAGAGTACGAACTTTACGGTGTTTATCCAGAGTGCCCAAATAGAGACGCTTAGAATTCCAAACAACTTCCGCTTTCTTCATCTCTTCAACTAAAACAAAGTCAAAGTAACCATCGTTGATTTGTGCCTTAGGTGCAATAATCATACCACCCCCGAAGATGCCGCCATTGGCAATTGCACCGATGAGAAAGTTTCCTTCAATTGTTTCCCGGTCATCAATAACCAGACGAAATGATTTGCTCTGATATTGAAATAAAGTAGAGATAAATCCCCGATAGTAGAATAATTTGCCTCTTTGCGCCGAGGGAACTGAAGAGATGCGTTTGATTACTTCTGCACCGAGACCGAAATCGGCAACATTGATAAAATACTGTTGTTGCTTATTTATCCCATTGCCAAGAAAAGTAATCATTCCGAGGTCAACTTTTCGTTTGGGAGCATCTTTTAGCCGTTCAACTGATTTCCGAAAATCTCTCGGTACCTTAATAAACCGGATAAAATCCGAACCAGTTCCAGAAGAAATCATCCCGAGATTAGCATCTTCGTTAATTACTTCGTTACTACCGGGTTTGAAAAAACCGTTAGCAATTTCGTTAAGTGTACCGTCACCACCTACACCAATAATAAAATCAAATCCTTGTTGGAGAAGTCCGCGGGTAATTTCGGTAGCCTGTTTTGGTCGCTCGGTAAAGATATAGCGAAATTCAAGGAAAGATGCTCTAATCATCTCCCGGATATGCGGCCATCTTTTTTCAGTTTGTCCTTTTGCCGAAACCGGGTTAACGATTATATGAACTTTATCCATTGTTATTTATTTTCTATTTTTTTGTTCAATGGTTGAAAGGTTACGTCTAGCTAATTCAAAATTAGGGTCAATTCGCAGTGCTTCACGGAAGCAGTTTATCGCTTTTTCGGGTTGGTTATTTTTAAGGTAGAGATAACCGAGATTATTCCAAGATTCTTTGTGTAAAGGGTCAAGTTCAACAACCCGATCATATACTTTAATTCCTTTTTCTAAATATTTTTCTGGTTGACGTAAATAAAGATTACCCAGTGAAAGATACGCTTCCCGTGAAAGAGGATTGATATATAATGCTTGTTGATAATTTTTTATTGCTTCTTCCACTTTGCCTGAATAGAGTGAAACTACCGCTAAATTATAGTAAATTTCATCGTAACCAAGATTTGCCGCTAATGCCTCTTTATAAGCCCAAATTGCCTTTGCTTGTTCTCCTAAACGAGCGTAAGTATTTCCTAACTCATAGTTATTGTTCACCTCTAACCGGTGATATTGATGAGCAGTTTCCAATTCTTTTTTTGCCTCCAAGAGACGATTCTGGCGATTAAATTTGAAACCATTGAAGTAATGGATTTCAGCAAGAAAAAATCTTGCATTGTTGACTATCAAAAGAACAAAAAAAAGCAGAATCAAACTGACCAGCCAGGTTTTATTTTTCAGGGATAAATTTATACCTGAATTCTTCTCTCGCTGAATAGCAAAATTAGCAAGAATGCCAAGATACCAAAAGAAAAAGAAGGCAGGAATGGCAAAATGTAAAGAAACATTCAAAATATTATCTACAAGGAAAGCAGTAATCCCAGCAGAAATAGCGAAAACTAACATTTTTTCTTTTGTTTCTAAAGGATATTTATATAGAGAATGAACCCAACGATAGAAAGTTATCCAGAGCCATAAAAAAATACCCAAACCAATAACTCCTGTCTGAGAAATAATTTCTAAAATTTCATTGTGAGCATTATTGGCGTGGGTGCGGAAACTTTCATAGCGTTCCCAAAATAAATATTTTCCCTGATAGAAAGGATAAAAAAGTTCAAAAGTTCCCCAACCTTTACCTAAGAGAAAACGTTCCTTAACCATTTCCCAAGCACAGAACCAGATTAAAAAACGTTGATGGAGAGGTCCGTAGGTAGCTTTTTTTGCCTCTTTAATTTCAGTCAAACGTTCAATAACACTGGGAGCGTATCCAGTGACTTTACTCCTTGGAGAAAAAATGGCAAAAAGAATAAAAAGAGATAAAAGTAAACCTAAACGGGCTTTATTCTTTTGGATAAATACTTTTTGATAGCGGGCAAGATTGAAAAACAAATATAATAATCCAAGGAAGAGACCTAACCATGAAGAACGAGTCATCGTACAAATTAATGCCCAAAAAAGAATGAAGTTTATTAAAAAATAAAATAGACGCATATTCTTTTTCTCACTTAAAAGATATTCGGTAAAAGTTAAAGGAAGGACAAGGACAAGAAAAGGGGAAAGAAAATTGGGATTACCAAAAGTGGAAACACAACGTCCACCAAAAGGATTTAATACTTTAGGCCAAATTAGTTCTATGCTAAAATATTGGAGAATACCGTATACAGAAGCTACTACTGCTGTAAAATAGGACAAACGAATAACTTTCCAAACAAATTCTTTTTTCTCAAGAAAAAAAATTGCTGCATAGTAAACTAAAAACCAATTAACTAAAAGAAAAAGGAAATTTCTTGAACCTTCACTAAAGATGCTTAATTTAAGCTCGGGGTGGAAACTGATATATAGACCGTTTTGCGCAAAACCGGGATGACTTAAAAAAAAAGAATGTAACCAAGAAACTATTGCTAAAAGAAGAAAAATAAGTAATGGTTTATCCAAAGGGGTAGAAAAAAGAACAGTTTTCTTCTTTCTTAAACCATCAAGGAGATAAATTCCCCAGAGGAAAATCACACTTATATTCAATAGGACAATTTGGAAATAGTATGGGTTGCGAGTTAAATCAGTAAAAAAAATTAACGGTGCAATAAAGATAAGTGCGTAGATTAACCACTTTTTCATTGTCGCAATCTTTGGTGAGTAATTTCAAACAAGCGTTGAGCTTCTTTATCGTGAGGATGGATTTCTGAAACTTTTTTCCAAGCTAAAGATGCCTCCGCAAGGCGGTTTTGTTGTTGATAAATGATTGCTAAATTACGCCACGCTTCCACTGAATTTGGGTAAATTTCAATTGCTTTTTTATAATTTTTTTCTGCTTCTTCAATTTTCCCCTGATGATAAAGAAGATTACCCAGATTTACATAACTTTCTTGATTCTCATGACGATGGGTAAGATACCAATTTTCTCTTAAAATATTATGGTAAGGTTTATTACATTCTTTGGCTTCCATGTCAGTACGGTACATTTCTTCCGCTTTGGCTAAATTGCCCAATTGAACATAGATCCAAGCCATTCGGTAGTAATTGGGCGAAAAAACTGGGTCAATTGCCCGATATTTTTCAAAATTTTCTAATGCTTTTTGCCAATATATCTTTGCTTTCTCTACATTTCCTTGATTTCTTGCCCAATCACCAAGTTTTAAGTAAACTAAACCAACTTGGTGATGCATTTGTACATAGTTCGGTGCGATACGCCGTAAACCATCATATTTGTCAATTGCTCGTTGTGGGTCATTACGGTATTCTTCATATTCATTGAGTGCAGGGTTCAAACGAAACTCACGGTTGCCCATTTCAATATCTTTAGTATATTTTTGTTGGAATTGAGCAATTAGAGTAGCGGAGATTTTTCGGTCACCCCATTCCGGACGATGAGTCTTCTCTATATTGAAACGGTCATTAAAAACATTACCCATAAAATAATGTGCCATCGGAAAGAAAGGATTACGTTTTGCTACTTCATTATACTCACTGAGTGCATGGTCCCATTGTCCTTGTTTAGAAAAGAAAATAGCAATATTATGGTGAATGTCCGCCTCAAAAAAACCATAAAATAGTTTTACTAAATATATTGCACAAAGCAAAATAACCAATTGTAAAACTGTTTTAAGAGAAATTAAAGAGGATGGACTTGCACTTATTTCCCTGGGATTACTTTTAACTGAGAGAGGTTTTGTGGTTGTTTCTTGAAGTGAAAGCCGACCAATCAAACCAATTAAAAGCCCGAGATATATACCCGAGGAAACAAAACGTAAAGAGACACACATTAAATTATGCACCAATAAACCAATTAAAGCACTTAAACTTCCTAAAAGGTAGTAAGCGTAACTTGGATAAATAAAAACTCGTTTCTTTTTTATTGACGGACTAGCCCGAATTTCGGCCATCTGGACATACCGTCGGAGCGCACGAAAACCAAAAACAAGATAAGTTAAAATCAACCAATAAAAAATACCAAACCCAATTGTTCCTTCATCATACCAGATTTCTAAATGTTCGTTCTCCGGATGGTCGCTTTCCGTATTATGTTTACCTTCAATATGAAAGATTTGCGGACGTCGGTAAAGTGGATAGACGACATAAAATGTTCCGATACCGGTACCTTGAATGGGACGTTTAAGAATCATTTCCCAAGTTGATAACCAAGTGAAAACTCTAAATCGCACTGAATCTATTCTCTGCTTAACAAAATAGACCACACCTGCACTACAAAGAATAATTAAACCAATAAGAAAAATAATTACTATCCGACGGAGATTACCCTTCTGAAAATGAGAAAAATAAATCACTGAAATTATGGAGAACGAAACAATACCTGCAGTATAACCAATCCATGCTGCTTTAGAATAAGTAAAGATAAGGTCAAAAGTGACCAAAAGAAATAGGAAAATTAAGAATTTATTCCGACTTTTAAGAACTAATCCTAATAATAATGGAGAAATAGTTACTAAGAAATCACCAAAAAAGTTAGGGTTACCAAAAGTAGAAAAAATACGCGGACCGAAAGCACCCCGCCAGATAAACGGATCCAAACCAGGTTCTGGGAGAGAAGGAAAGAAATGCCAATCTAGAAACTGAATCAGCCCGTAAATTGTGCTTACTGCACAAGCAGCAACTAAAAAAGTGAAAAGATGACGAATTTTTTCTTCACTATTAAACTCAGTGAGAACAATTAATGCTAAACCAACATAACTAATACGCCGGACAAGTTCGGGAAAACTTGCTTCTTTCAAACGAGAGAATAGGAAGGAAACAATACCAGAAAGAAGAAAAAGAATTAAAGGTAGAACTAAAGTCATCTTATCGCTAAAAGGAGAAATACTTTCATTCAAAAGTTTGAAAAACCAAAGTGTAAGAAGAACAACTGCACCAATTTGCAAAAGGGTGATTTTAATTTGGCAAGAGTCATACGTCCGTAGGTAAAAAGCTACCGAAACTAAAAAATAAAATAAAGGTAATCCCCAATGTAATAATCTTTCTGAATTACGTGAACTAAGCATTATTTTTTTGTTTACTGTGCTACACCTTTATTGAAGTTTTAAGCCGGAAATGGGATTTGAACCCATGACCTATGGTTTACGAAACCATTGCTCTACCACTGAGCTATTCCGGCAACATGGTGTGGGGCTAACCACTGAGTTACACTATCATTTAAAATTATTCAATGCCGAGGGGCGGAATCGAACCGCCGACGCAGGGCCCCGTAAAGTCCAATTTATCGGACTAACGAGGTAAAATTTTCAGTCTGCCCCGAGAATTTGCCTTATGGTGCCGCGGGACGGAATCGAACCGCCGACGCAGGGATTTTCAGTCCCTCGCTCTACCAACTGAGCTACCGCGGCAAACATTTCAAGCCGGAACCTATTCTGAAAAAACTTTCTCAATTTTTTCTCTTAATAAGTCAAGGTCAAATGGCTTTACTATATAATCCACTGCACCAAAAAGTTTAGCATCGTGGTAAGTAGTAAGGTCAGAAAGAGCAGTAAGCATAAAAATTGGTATTTTACTTGTTTCTTTTAGTTGACGAATCTCCCGACATAAACTTATCCCATCAATATCTGGTAAACGAATATCCATAATGATTAGGTCAGGTTTATCTTGGTTAACCCGTTGAAGTGCTTGACCCCCGTCACTCGCTACATCTACCTCATAACCTAATTCAGAAAGAACGCTTTCTAACATTTCTTGAATATTAAGGTCATCGTCAATGACTAAAATTTTTTTCATCTTCTTAAGCAATGATTACAATGATTTTTTAAGTCTGATTACTGATTACGGTGATTTTAATCAGTGTAATTTATTCTATAATCACTGTAATCTTTCTTCCTGAGGAAGACGGGCCCGACCGGATTTGAACCGGCGATCTCTCCGATGTCACATCGGAGAGCGTTCTCCCCGAAAAAACGGGGCGAATGGGATTTGAACCCACGATCTCTGGCTTGACAGGCCAGCGTTCTAAACCAGACTGAACTACCGCCCCTCCAGTCGTTTTTTCGGGACGTGTTAAACCAAACTACACCACGAGCCCTTTGAAGTCAGTTGTCAGTTAATAGTGATAAGTGATTAGTAATTGGTTAATTATATTTAAAAACTACTATTATTAACTATAAACTATGGACCATAAACTATCAATTACTATTAATGGGCGATGCAGGATTTGAACCTGCGACCTCCTCCTTGTAAGGGAGGCGCGCTCCCCCTGCGCCAATCGCCCATAGATTCTTTCCTCCTAACGCACTGTAAGATGTCTTTCTTTCTAAACTAATTACTCTTTAGTTTCCAAAAACGTTTTCTCTTTTCAAGCAATTTTTCTACACCGAGAATTTCTTTTTCTTCAGGCATTTTTTCTTTAGATTCTACAACTATTTTTTTAACCAGTGTTTCTTCTTTTGTCCTTTCAGGTAAAACTTTTTCTTTCGTTTCACTTTCTTCTTTCAATCGTGATTCAACTTTCTTTAATCCACTTTCTAAAAGATTGCGAATTTTCTCTTTTTCTTCTTTATCCTTCTCTTCCCAAATACGTAATTGTGTTTCTTTGCGGGTAAGTTCCAATTTCAACTGATTTATTTCTTTTTCTCTGTTTAATATTTTTTCTTCATTTTCTTGACGTATTTTGTCTAACTCTTCATTAAAATTGCGTTTTTCTTCTTCCAGAAAATCAACTGATTTTAGCAACTCCTCTTCTCGTTTTATTAGCTGTTCTCTTTCTTTTCTCAATTCAAGAATTGTTTTCTCTCTTAATTCAAGCTCCCGCTGGTAACGAAAATTTTGTTCTGTATTCTTTCGTCCCAATTCTTTTAATTCTTCTTCAAGGTCAGTTTTAGCCTTAATAATTTCTTCTTCCCGACGTGTATATTGTGCAGTTAATTCTTCTTCTTGTCGAAGGCTGACTGCTTTTAATTCATTAATTTCTTTTTCTTTAGCCGCAAGAGTAATCTCAAAATTCGTTTTTTCTTTTTCTAATTCTTCTTCTAATTTTTTTATCTCCACTTCAATTTTGCTCCGAAATGCCACTTCTCTTTTTCTTTCTTCTTCTTCAAATTTACTTTTCAATTGCACTTCCTGTTGAGTAAGTCCTGTTTCTAACCCATCTTTTTCCTGCCGTAAAGAAAAAATTTTTTCTTCCAATAATTTTTTTTCTTCTTGAAACTTTTTTTCTAAATTTTTCAATTGTTCTTTTGTTTCTCTCTCTTTTAACCAAAAATCTTCACGTTTCTGGCGTAATTCTTCCCTTAAAGAAGATAACTCATCTTCTTTTTTATCAAGTTCTTCCCGCCAAATTTTTTCTCTTCTATTTATTTCTTCTTCGAATTCTTTTGCCGGTTTTGACAACTCATCTTTTATTCTGGTGATTTCCTTCTCTTTATTTTCTCGCTCTAAAAGAAATTCTTGTTCTTTCTGTGCCAGACGTTGATTAAGAACGGCAATTTCACGTTCTTTTTCAGTTAGTTTTTCTTGAAAAAATATTCTTTCTTGTTCTACTTTTTCTTCTAATTTGTGAAAAATTCCTTCCCAAGTAGTTGCCATACTACTTTCGTCTGTCATTTTTATTCCTCCTTAAATACCTTTATAAAGTATATCCATTTATATCTCAAGATCAAGATTTAATTCAACAGGTCAAAAAATTTTAGTGCGTGAACTTCATTGTTTTAATGTTATATTGATATATTTTCCCTGTATCTTCTGAGACAGTCCAAAGATATTTACTACCACCAGTCATACCCGTCAACTTTGTTTGCTGATGTGCTTCAGGCGTAGAAAAACCAACAATGGTTAATTTATTATCTAATTCGTGTTTATAAATTTTATTCGTTTCGCTATCTGCAGTCCAGAGACCTTTACCATCGGAAAAAATCCCTATCGGACTGGGTCCTGGACTATCGTAAACAGTAATTACCGATAAGCGTTCATCAAGTTTATGTTTATAAATTCTATCTTCAGTGGCATCAACAGACCAAAGATTAATCCCATCCCAATAAAGTCCAGAAGGATTTGTGCCCGGACTATCATAACTATCAACAATAGAAAGTGTGGTGTCAAGATTATGGCGGTATATCTTCCTTGTCCAAGGGTCACAAGTCCAAAGACAATTATCTCCCCAACTTAATCCAGTTGGATGTAAGGTAGGAAAATAATAACTTCCTCCTACCGTAAAAGAATTATCCAATTTATGTTTGTAAATAGTTTGGGTAAACCAACTGCTAACCCAGAGATTTTCACCATCAAAAGTTAATGCCGTCGGATGAGAATAAGGAACAGAAAAAACAGATGGGGTGCTACTTTTAGGAAATACTATCTTCAGAATGACAAAAACAATCACTCCAATAAGAACTAAACCCAATCCAGCAGGGATTAATAATTTCGACCATCCTACCGGTTTCCTTGCCGGAAGGACTATTTCTTCCCGTACCGGGACCGGTTTTACCCGTTCAGCAATTTGCTGAGTAAGAACATTCTTTACTACTTTTAAAACTTCTTCATTTTTAAAGGGTTTAGAGATATAATCACTCGCACCTTGTTTTACTGTTTGCACAGCAGTTTCTACATCGCCAAAACCACTACACATTACAATTGGTATTTCCGGGTATATCTTTTTTATTTCTTTAAGCAACTCGGGACCATCCATGTCCGGTAAACGGATATCCAAAAGAACAACATCGGGATGAATCTTTCTGACTATCTCTAAACCCATTTGCGCATTTTCTGCGGTATGAACTGTATAACCGGCCGATTCCAAAATTCGTGAAATAACCAAAAGCATCCCTGGTTCATCATCAACAGTTAAAATCGTAGGCATTTATAACCTCCGAAAAAACTAACATTTCTATTCTATTACCGATGGCAGATTTATAATTACTGTTGTCCCTTTATCTTTAATACTTTCAATTTTAATCAATCCATGATGTAAATCAACAATCCTTCGTGTTTTTGATAAACCTAAACCTTTAGCACCTTTTTTTGTGGTAAAGAAAGATTGGTAAAGTTTACCAATTTGATGGTCAGGTATACCTATACCAGTATCAACAATTTTGATTGTTACTTCTTTCTTTGCTTCATCAGGGTCAGTTTCTACCGTGAGTGTACCACCAGTAGGCATTGCTTCTATTGCATTTATAAAAATATTTAATAACCCTTCTTCAAAGAGGTGAGTATCAATTTCTACTTTTGGTAATTGGGTTTGTAAATTTCTTACAATTTGAATATTCTGTTCTTTACATTTTGGCTCAATTTCATTCAAAAGGCGCTCCAAAAGTGGATTAATCGGTAAAGGTTGTAAAACCATTTCCGGAATGTAAGTCAACTTAACAAAATCTTCAATCTGGGTAATCAGTTCATCTATAGTTTTGACTACATCTTCTAAACTTTGTTTTAGTCCACCTCTGATTCCTGGGTCACTTAAGACAAGTTGGACTAAACCACTAATGATACCTACTGAATTACGCAGACGGTGTGCAAAACCACGAGCTATTTCTTCGGTAGTAAAAAGATGTGCCTGCTCGTGAATAATTAAAGTCTGTTCATATTCTTTTTTTAATTGATAGTCAATTTTTTTTATTTCTTCATTTAATTTATCCTGCCAGATTTTTTCTGCCTCGAAAATACGTTTTTCTAATTTTTCTTTTTCTTCTTCCCATTTTCTTTTTTCTTGGATTCTTTCACTTTCAATTTTTTCCAATTCACGTTCTAAATCTTTTTTCTTTTCTAACAATTCCAAATCTGCCGGATACCCGCGAGTCACTGGATAAGGTCCGGCAGGTTGCTCAAGACGAAGTTCTTCTTCTCTAATTTTCAGAGCTAATTTGGATTCCGCATCTTTAGTTTTAAGTTTCTCTTCCCAAAGTTGTCTCTGCTGATTAATTTCACTGGTTAACTGTTCTATCCGCCATTCTAACTCTTTAATTCTTATCCGATGTTGTTCAATTTGTCCACTAAGGATTGCTTTTTCACTTCTCTCCCTTTCTAACCTTTTTTCCCAGAGCATTCGCTCTTCCACAAGACGCATACGCCAATAATCACGAAAAGAAGGAATAGTGTATACCATTTCTTCCGTAGGAACGGTCCGCATGGTCTTCTCTGCTTCTGAAAGTCTATTTTCTAATTGCACTAATTTAGATTCCAAATCTTCCCAAGCCATCTCTTTCTCTAGATACGATTCAAACAAATTAATGCGAACACATACAGATTAAGTCCTTATCTGTCTATATTACCTTTATCATCTGTCTGAATCCGTGTCTTCAATCCGTCTGCATCGTTACGGTATTATGAGTATCTGTCCGGGTTTGACTACACCCCGTTCAATTTTATCTTTATTTGCATTATAGATATCAACCCATCTTTTTTCCTCACCGTAATATTTTACTGCAATTGACTGTAAGGTTTCACCTTCTAAAACTTTATGTGTCCGCATAGTTGGTGGTTGTGGAACTACCCCCGGTAACGGTGGTCTCCCCGGTGGAGTAATTCCCGGTGTTACCGCTGGTGGTGCTACCCTTTCTTTTTTCAATTTTTCTAACTCATTCTTAGTTCTTGAAAGTTCTTCTTCAGTTTCTTTAAATTTTTTTTCCAAATCTTTAGTTTTCTTTTTCAGATAGAATGGGTCTTCAGACGGTCCTTCAAGAAGTGATCCAAAACGAAAAGATAAACTAAACTGATGAGACCCAAGTATATCAGTTATTCCCGAAAGCGGATAGACAAAGGCATAATCAAATCGTAGTAAAGGTATATTATAACTTAATCCAAAAGTAAGATTACTAAAACTTCTTGTCCCCATCCCCCAACCGGCACGGACAGCGAATGACTTTGCAAACAACCAGTACTCAAGACCATTGTAGATTTTTATTTCACCACCCCAATAACTACCTTCTAAAGCAGTATTCAACACCGGGCTGCGATAACTAATCCCGGTTTTTATTCCTAAAGGAATAACACTTTTGTCTTTCAGTCCTATGTCCGGCTGAAGAATATCAGAAAATAATAATCCTACAGTAAAATATCGGCTTAACTGATAAAGTCCACCTAAATCAGCACTGAGTACCGTTTTTGAGTAACTCTTAGCAAAAACATTGTCTTTTATTGTATATTCATCACGACCATAATTTTTATTTAGTAATTTTAAGTTTATTCCTAAATTTAAAGGTCCAGGAATTTGTTTTATTTCTTCAACTTCACGAGCATAAGAAAAAATGAAAGTATTCTCCGAATAAACACCGGAAAGATGAAAATTCATCCAACCTAAACCAAAACTACCATATTTTTTCGCTAACGGGTGCGCATAACCGAGAAAACTTTTCCCCAAATTACTCCCATCATCTAAACCAAAGTAGAGTCTACCGTAACTGCTGGCGGTTTCTTTTTGTCTTAAGGCAGTCAACCCGGCAGGATTATAATAAATACTGTAAACATCATCAGCTACAGTAATGAATGCATTACCCATCCCTACTGCTCTCGCTCCAACACCGATATCCTCAAAACTTGCGTAGCAAGTTGATAGTTGATAGTTGATAGTTGATAGTAAAGCGAAAACAAAAAGTATTTTTCGGCTCATTTGGCTAAAACCACTGTCCCGTTATAAACTTTCCCGTCACCTGATTTTATCTGGTAAATATAAACACCTTCCCGACAGACATTTCCATCTTCATCTTTTCCATCCCAAGAAACTTTCTTTTCTACTAAATCAACTTTCATTTCAGCAACTTTACTTCCACCAATATCGTAAACTTCACCCCAGACAGTAATGTTTGCCGGATTATCATAAGTAAATTCAATCGTATCATATGCTCCATCATTGTTCGGAGTAATTATTCTTTGCTGACTACGCTGGATTTTAAATTCACTTGCGGATAAAACTTGCTGAATTACATAACGACCAATATTTTTTGTCTTCACATTGATAATCTGGTTATTAGAATCAACATCGGAAGGTACATAAACATACTCTACTCCATTATGCCAGAAAACACCTAAATCTTTTTTGGAAAAACTAATAGCCGGTGCTCCACTAAAGGGCCAAGTATAACTAAATTTCACTTCTACCGTTGCGGGGAAAACAATACTCACTGGTTGTTTGCTTTCATCATCAATTCGGTAAGATTTAAGTTCGTATATCACTCCTTTGATGTTTTCGGCACTTGTCTCAAGAATTTCTATTTTTAGGTCTTTACCTGAAGTATTACCAGTTGAATAAAGCACTGAACTGGCTTCTTTAGGTATAATGAGAGTCACCGTTGTTGTCCCGGTAGAAAAAAAGACAATATTTTCCTTCTCACTGGAATCAATAATAATTGAATCTGCACTTTCAATTCCCGACGAATCTATAGCACGCATAAGATAAAAGTAAATTTTATCACCAATCTCGTCTCTATAGGAATTATCCACATAATGGGAAACTTCTCGGTAGGATAAAGTTTGCCCAACTGTTTCCATATCTGTAGAACGATAAATCCGGTATCCTTTCTGGTCAGTATATGGAGTTCCATCTTCATTTTGCGAAACTAATTCCCAAGAAAGGTCAAAAAATGTTCTCGGTGGTTCACTAATTATTGTTCCTTTGAATCCGGTCGGTGCTTTCGGACGAGTTAAAAGTGGAATAAAAAAGTGCCAGATTGGTGATTCTCTTATACATCCATCGGGTTTTCCTTCCATAGCCGCCTTATCAAGAGCAACCACTCGCCAATAGTAAGTAGCATCTTCGGTCAAGGGTGAACCCGTAGTAACCGTATAGTTTGATACTGATAAATTAGCAACTTCCGTGGACTTAGTCAATGTCGGGTCAATTCGTGAGTAGCGTAGTTTGTATTTTATACTATCTCCCGGGTCAGGGTCAATTGCATCTTCCCAATCAAAAGTAGGTGTCTTGTTATTCACTAACGCGCCACTACTTGGTGAAACGAGATTAAACACCAACGGTAGTTCATTAGATACATTTATAGAGAAAGTTCGTTTACTATTTGACTCTCGTTTTCCACTCCCTGAAGGTAAACGACTGTTATCATAAGCTTCTACATACCAATAATAAGGTGTATTCTCCTGTAGGTTCGGAAGAGCAGGAGAGGAAAGACCGGAAATAGCTGGGAAAGAAGAATAGGAAGTCATAAAATTTGTGCTGGAAAGCCACAATGTGTAACTAACTTTATCACCTAACTTATGAGTTTCTTCAATATCACTGGATTTGCTCCATTTGAATGTCGGTTGATAAGTATTCATTATCCAAGTATTAGTCGGTTCGGTTAAATCAAATGCACCGGGAGGAGAATTTACTCTGTTTATCCAGAAAGTCCACGGACCGGTTGAGCGTGATAGTCCTGCTTGGTCATGCGCTATTACTTTCCAATTATAAGACGTATCCTCCGCTAAAAGACTAACTGGAAAAGTATAATAGTTATTTGAAGTGAACACTTGAGTAGAAGAAATCTTTCCATAAGGTACGGTCTCACCTGTCCGCCAGCTAAGGTCAAGTTCATAGGAAGCAACATCATCATCAGGGTCAGGGTCACCTTTTGCTTCCCAGAAAAAAGTTGTCGTATCTCCACTCAAAACTACAGTATTTACACCTGCTTGAAATTTATTGTCCACTGGTGAAACTAAACTGAAAGGACGAGGTGGTTCGTTGGCTGAATCTACCCGGAATGTTCCGGTTAATGTTGAGATTACTTCGGAACCTCGCTTTTTGTATACACCGGGAACTGGATAGTCCCAATAATCCAAAGCATATACTCTCCACCAGTAAGTAGCATTTTCTACTAAACTACGATTTACTGGAACAGTTAAATAATTAACTTTCAAACCAGTAGAAGATTCATAAGTCACAAAATTTGTGCTTGACCAGCGGACTTCATATTCAATTCTATCCCAAGGGTCAGAATCAGTTGTTCCTGACCATTCAAGTTTCGGTGTCCTTGTGCGAGCAATAACACTACCGGTCGGAGTAAGTAAATCAAAAGAACTCGGTGGACTGTTTTCCTTATCTACCCGGAAGATTGCGGTGGCACTTTGTCTTAAGTCACCTTCTAAATCAAATACTTTCACATACCACCAGTAGGTAGTATCATCAATTAACGCAGGGGTTACCGCATAACTGCCCGCGACTAAACCCGCAGAGGATTGGGAAACAGCAAAATTGTTGCTGGAATAAACAAGGGTATAGGAAGAAATAGCATCACCATAAATCTGGTCCGGGTCAGTAGCAGTAACCCAAGTAAAAGTCGGTTGATAGTTTTCAACAATTACATTACCAGTAGGAGTAGAAAGTTGAAATCGGTCAGGTGGAGAATTAAACGGTGTAGTGGACAATGAAACTCGCCCTGACCAATTCCCTGCTTGGTCAGCAATTTTGATTCCAAACCAGTAGTTTACATTATTAGTCAAATAAGAAATTGTTTTGCTTTCATCCTGGTTTAGAACAGTACTTGTCGACCATTTAATATCAGTTGTTGAATTCCAATCAACAATAGGTTCGGAACTTGTTGAATACATTATCCAGTATTGTCCGTTATCAATAGATTCAGGGGCACGCCAGTATAGTTTTACTGCCCGCCATAAAGCCATAGCTGAAAAAGTCAACACTGAATCTGGCGGGTTCATATCAATTTTCACCGAAAAAGTTGAACTCCAACCACTAAAGGAATCCGCAGTTCCACTGTCAGTCGAAACTCGCCAGTAGAAAATATTCTGGTTAAGGGAAGTTATTGTCGCAAAAAAAGTTGTCGGAGCAAGAGTTACTGTACTAATGTAGAGGTTATTTGAAACTCCCGTTGAAGTAATATTAGAAAAATTAACATCAGTGGACACTTGCAAATAATAAGTTGTTGCTCCCGAGACACCAGACCAGATAAATGTCGGATTCCCGGTATTTATCGCTATCCCGTTTGCGGGGTCAATCGGTTGAGGTTTCCCAACCGTTCCAAAACAAACATTTACCCCACCAATAATAATTCCCAAAATTAATAACCAATTTTTTTTCATTTTTTCTATTATATTTTTTCTGAACTTTTTCTAGAAGTTCTAAGTCAACCCCGTTAGAAAACCTGCCATCACTCTTTTCTAACAGAGTTTACGTCCAGTATTTTTACTTTTTGTAATAGACATTCTCAACGGACCTTTGTAATCTGAGCATAATTCCACGTTTGTTTCTTATCTCATAGAATTCTCGGAGCATAGTCCAAGCGGCAGAAAACCTTGCATTTACTCCGGCTTCCTACCAGAAGCGAACATCCCATTCACGATCAGCATCACAAAGGGGAACTAATCTTTCGGCTACTTTTTTCTTTTTCATTGTTTCAAAATTTCTTTAATTTTTTGGTCTATCACCGCTGGGTTGTAAGGTTTAGTAACAAAACCCATTGCTCCGACAGATTTAAGTTGTTCTTCTTCACCGCTTAAGTCATGTCCAGTACTCATTAAGATGGGAATGTCTTTTATTAAAGGATGGGATTTGATTATCTTGCAGACCTCCCATCCGTCCATTTCCGGCAATTCCGCATCAAGAAAAATTATCTCTGGTTTTTCTTTTTCAGCTAAATCAATTGCTTCCTTCCCGTTAGTAGCGGTAAGCACCTGATAGCCAAATTTTTCTAACATTGTTTTCGCAATTTTCAACATTAAATCCGAATCATCTACAAATAATATTTTAGTCATCGTTTCGATAATTGATTATACTGATTTTTGAAAATATGATTACATTGATTTAGAAAATGACTTTAATCGATGTAATCTAGTTTCTAATCTGTGTAATCTGTGTTATTATAATTTTTTCCTTCCGTGTTTAACTGATTTTATCCAGACCTCACCAGTAGAAACATAAAATTCAATTGTTCTCCCATAATTTCCACCGGTATCTTCAGCAACTATTGGTATCCGTTCCCGAGTGAGGACACGTTTTGCCATCTCTACATTTTTCTTACCAATATCCATTTGAATTTGTTCAGCAAGTATTGGGAAAAGGCTTGCTCCACCAACAAGATAAGCTCTCAGGTGGTTCTTCTGCGCACCAGCGGTAACTACTTCATTGAGGAGGATTTCTATACCTGTATCAGCGAATCGTCGGGGGTTAGAATCTCTACCTTTAATTAAAAAATTTTCTGGTAAAATAATATGAGCCAAACCACCTATTTTACTCATCTCATCATATAAAATTACTGCCACACAAGAACCAATACTGGTTACAGAAAGAATATGGTTATTTCCAACAACTTTTAGTTCACCGATATTTACATTTATTGTTTCAGCCATTGTTTTTTACTCGGATAACTTGCGGAGAATAATTTCTAAAGTTTCTCCTGAAGTAAAAAAGAGAAAATGTCCTTTCACAATCGTTCCCGGTAAGTCAAAATTTGTATCCATAAAAAGTACATACATACCAGTTTGGGCATAGTCAACAAGAATAGAATCAACAATTGCACCAAGCATATCTCGTGTGAAATAGGGCACTGATGGTATAATTTTTATTCCAACAATTTCGGCAATAACATCAATATAGATGTTAGTAAGAATATTGCCAATCTCTTTTAATGCGGACTGTTCAAGTTCGTAAATTTCTCTCGTATCACCAAGTTCACGTTCAAGAAGTAAATCGCTCAAAATTAAGGCACTACTTTGCGGAAAATACAGTAAGACACTACCAGTAAGAATACCAGAAAAATGGATATATACACCATTGACTACAGTTTTTTGTTCTTCAACTAAATTTGGTATCTCTTCTAAAGGAAGGACATTTATCTGACTCAAGTTTACCGAAATTTTGCGTTTGACAATTTCTTTCAAAGCATTACCCGCACGATTCATCCCTTCGGCAAATAAAATTTTTAATTTTTTAAGTTTTTCTTCGTTAAAAAATAATTCTTCATTCATTGATAATCACTCAAAGTATATTTTTACATCTGAACCATCAATTAACGGTGAAGTAAATCTTGCTTCCTCATTATTAATTAACAACTTTAGTTTTTTCCCTAAAGGATACTTATTCTCTTTGGTCAACAGTTCTTTATTCTCTAAATCAAGTGAAATATAACGAAATATATCGGCAAGAATTATTTCCGCATCTTTACCCGGATGAACTTCAATTACCGCACCATCAAAAACATAATCATCCAAATTTACTTCTTTACCATTCATCAAAATTTTACCTTTCCCACCGGGGAAAATATACTCTTCATTATTAACTTTAATCCGTAAACTTTTCCCCTCCCGAGGCAAATCAGCAGCCTCTCTTACTCGATATGAAATTTGAGGAAAAACCTGATATTCAATCGTATCGCCCTCATTAACCATATAATCAAATGTTGTTTCTTCATTATTAACTTGCAATTGGTAATTTTTTTGTTTAAAAATTTTCATCTCTCCATTAACTAAAACACACATTTCGCTTATTGGATTTATATTTACTTCATAACCATATTTTATTAAAACATCACGAAGTAAATAATCCGGTTTGATTACAATTATTGCTCGGTCAGGTATCTCCATTTCCGAATCATTTACTATCTCGTTATTAAGAAAAATCTTAGGATATAATTTAATTTCTTTGCCGTTAAGCAAAACTTTTTTGATTTCCCTCTCAGGAATAAGGTCAACAATTTTTATTTTTGCTTCTTCACCATCAGTGGCTTCAATAAAAGTTATCTCGTCATTAACTGAAACCAGTGTATCTAAACTAACAGAATTACTATTAAGTTTAATTATTGCATTTTTACCTAAAGTACCTTTAACAATATGCATTTTATTATTAACTAAAAATGTTTTTGCTAAACCAGGACGAGCGTAAATTTTTTTTAAATTTACACCAGCTTGCACTAACGCAGAAAATACATTTAAATTTTTATTCAAGTTAATCAAATACACTCTTTTATCGTTAACCAACAAACTTGCAAATTGTAAACTTTTCCCTTGCAACGCAAGTAAAGCAATACCAATGGAAGTCACCCCGTCTGGACCATTAAGTTTACCCGTCTGGTCATTTAGGGATTTTACCATTTCAGTTTTTCTTATTCCAACACACTCTTTATTTAAAGACAGGAATTCAGCTAATTTTTCTCCAAGATAAGGGGTGCGACTTCCACCACCAACACAAACTACCGCCTGAGGTGAACTCCGCACCTTTGCTTCAGAAGATACCAATAATTGCCGATTATCTACACTCTGAGTAGCACTATCATCTCGGACAAAGGTGCGGGGTGAATATTGATTAAGGACAAGTATTTCTTGGGCAATTCTTTTTGCCAGATTTTCTACCGCTGGTAAAATTTCTTTAATCATTTCCTGAGTTGACAGTTCGTATTCTTTATCAAAAATGTTACAAAAGTTTATTTTTTCTTTCTCCAAAAGAGAACGTTTCACTCCTTCGGCAGTATTAAAATCTAAAAGATACTGTTCGGATAATCTTTCCGTAATCTCATCCCCTGCAAAAGGTACCATTCCATAAGCAATTATACCACCTTCACCGGTAACGGCAATATCTGATGTGCCCGCCCCAATATCAACAAGTGCTAAATTTAAACGACGCATATCTTGCGGAATAATCGCATTAATCGCGGCAATTGGTTCCAGAGTTACTGAAGAAATTTCAAGATTAACTTTTTTTGCTACTGTAAAAATACTTTCTAAAACTTTGCGGGGTAAAAAAGTAGCTAAAACTTCTATTTTAATTTCTTCACCTTTCTGTCCAATAGGGTTAGTTATTTTTTCATCATCAAGATAATAATTTACCACACTGTAACCAACACAGTAAAATTCAATACTCTCTTTACTTAAACGATTGACAATTTCTTGCACTGCCGAAAGCTCTAAATTACGCACGTCATCTCCAGCAATCTCTTCTTCCAAAGAAATATTCTTCTTTACTTTTTCTCGGAATGTACGTAACATCCTTCCGGCAACCGCGACTGCAACTTTATCTATTTTAAGATTATTTCTTTCCTCTAATATGGATTTAATTCTCTCAACAATTCTTACTACCTTCTCAATATCATGAATCTGACCCGCATACATTGCTCTAGTTTCATGTTCTAAAATTTCACAATCAACTATGCGTAGAGAATTATCTACCAACTCAGTAAGTAAACCTCGAACTTTACGCGTCCCAATATCTAAAGCAAAAATTTTATCCATTTCTCCTATACAATCTCAAATGCCAAAATCCAAATTCGAAAATTTGACATTTGAGTTTTGATATTTGGATTTTCTCAAATGCGGGTGATATCCTGAAAAAGTATTGCGCAACCTAACGATTTACCCTCTTTATCCTGAATTACTATTGTTGAATACCCGATTCGTAAACTTTTTCCATAGATGTTACTAATCTCAATTTCTTTACGTGAATGTGTCTGTTGTAATTCTATTGCTTTTTTAAGTAGTTCAATAATTTGTGGATATTTTTTAAACCCCTCAGAATAAGGTTTACCAAGAACTGTATTCAAAGGAAGACCTAAAATTACTGAAGCACGGGGATTAAAATTAGTAACTATACCTTCTGAATCGGTAGAAACAAATCCACCACTTAAACATTGAAAAACTTGCTGATTATAATTACTTAAAAGTAACATTTCCTGATAATAAAGATAGTTTTCTAAGGTAATCGCTGCTTGTGATGAGCAAGCAACCATCAGTTCAAAATCATTCCGATTAAATGCACCAGAACGTTTATTCACAATTTCAATTATACCAACAGGTTTATCTTTACTCAATAAAGGTAAACAAATCAATGAATGTGTTTTAAATCCTAAAAGTCGGTCAAATTCTTGATTAAACCGTGGGTCTTTCTCCGGTTCATTAACAATTACTCCTTGCCCCTTACGCGCTACATATCCACAGATACCTTTATCCCAAGAAAAACGCTTATTCAGCAACTGTGGCGCTTTTTCACCATAAACAACTTTGAAAATAAGTTCTTTTTTTGCCGGGTCAACAATAAAAAGTGTCCCCGCTTCTGCATTTACTGTCTGACAAATACGTTCAAGCATCCTTTCTAACAAGCCTTCAAAATCTAAATCAAGAATTTTTATCCTTGCCAATTTCTTGTCCCCCTTTTCAACTGGTAACAAGACTTAAAACATCTATAATCAATACTACACGTCCGTCACCGAGGATGGTTGCACCACTGAAACCGTAAGTATTCTTCGCTAAACCAGTTAAACTCTTGATTACGACTTCCTGATGTCCTAATAAACCGCTCACAACAAAACCTTTCTTTTTACCAGTTGCCTCAACAACAATTACATATAAGGAACTGTTGTCTAAAATATTATTCACTGCTATTCCGGAGGTTGCTTTTTTTGAAATACTAAAAACTTCACTCAGTCTAATTAAAGGTATCACTTCCTGCCTCAAAACTATTACTTGTTGATTTTCAATCGTTTTTATCTCTTCTGGATTAACTACCGCGATTGAACGAATATTAGCCACTGGAATCGCATAAACTTCTTCGTCTATTTTCACCAAAAGTGCACGAATCACTACTAAGGTTAAGGGTAATTTTAAAATAAAACGTGAACCTTCGCCCTTTTTGGATTTTATTTCTAATTTTCCATTAAAAGATTCAATTCTTGTTTTTACTACATCTAAACCTACACCTCGTCCGGAAACATCGGTAACTTCTTTTGCTGTACTAAACTGCGGATAAGTAACTAAATATAACACCTCTTCTTCCGAGAGACTAAACGCCTCTTCAGAACTAATTAATCCTTTTCCAATTGCTGCCCGGCGAATTTCTGCTGGATCCATCCCCTTTCCATCATCTACTACTTCAATTACTACTTGACTTGCTTCACGATAAGCAAGAAATTTTACCGTACCGATTGTCGCCTTGCCAAACTTTTCTCTTTCTTCCGGTGATTCAATCCCATGGTCAAGCGCATTTCTTAAAATATGAATTAAACAATCACTTAGTTGTTCTGTAATTATTCGGTCAACTTCAATTTCTGAACCATAAATTTCTAAATTCACCTTGTATCCTTTTCTCTGGGTCAGATCATAAAGAATCCGTGGGAAACGTTCAAAAATCAATCCTAAAGGTGCCATCCGCGTTTTTAACACTTCTTCCTGCAAATTAGTGCTTACTCGTTCAAATTGATTTAAAGCACGGGATAATTCTTCTCGTTCTTTTACATCCAATATTTCACTTGCTAACTGATTAATCTGTGCCTTCACAATTACTAATTCACCAATAAGGTTCATCAGCGTATCAAGATATTCAACTTTCACTCTGACTGTAGGCATCTTTTTCTTCCGTTCAACAGTAGACGGACTTGGCACTGTGCCTACGGTCTCTTCCTTTTTTTCGGTTACTTCTTTTACAGATAAAACTTTTTCTTCTAAAGTAGTTGCCCGTAATTTACTTAAAATTGGTAAAAGGTCAACCTTTTTCTCTTCACCACTGGTTACTTCTTCAACTAAAATTTCTAAAATGTCAAAACATTCAAAAAATATATCAATTGTTTCCGGAGTTATACTTGATTCACCTTTCCGCAATTTATCCAAAACATCTTCCATTTGATGGGTAAGTTCAGTAATTTTTGTATAACCCATTGTTGCTGACATTCCTTTAAGGGTGTGGGCTAAACGAAAAATCTCATTTAATGGTTCAATTTCTTCAGGACGACGAGCTAACTGCAAAAGTGCCTGGTTTAAACCCTGTAAATATTCATTTGCTTCAGCAAGAAAGAGGTCCCGAAATTGGGACATATCCATTTCTTCAACCATAGATGACCTTCATATCGTGCGGGTAAATCCTAAACAAATCCAAATATCAAAACTCAAATGTCAAATTTTCGAATTTGGATTTTGACATTTGAATTTTATCCTATCCAAGGGATTGAGTTATTTCATCAGCAATTTTATCTAAAGGAAGTATTTTATCTACCACACCAGCATTTACCGCTTCTTTAGCCATCCCATAAACAATACTACTTGTTTCATCTTGGACAATTGTTTTTCCACCCACATCTTTAATTGCTTTCAATCCCTTTACACCATCTTTACCCATTCCGGAAAGAAGCACACCAATCGTCTGTGGACCATAAACTTGTGCAGATGATTCCATCATCAAATCAATAGATGGTAAAACACGATGTTCACTTTCTGTCGAATCAAGAGCCACCACACCGCCTTTTTTTATTTTTTCAACTTTTATTGAGGCATCACCTGGTGAAAGTAGACCGCGTTTAGCGGTAATAAAATCACCCTCTTCAGCAACTTTAACTGGTACCGGACCAACACGAGAGAGATGGTCAGCAAAAGACTTAACAAAAAATGCAGGCATATGTTGAGCAATGAGAATACCTGCGGAGAGGTCTTTGGGAATTTTTGCCATTAAAGAAAGTAGCGCTGCTGGTCCCCCAGCCGATGCACCAATAGCAACTAATCTGCGGGTAGCAAAAACTGGCGGAATGATATAATATGGTTCACGCACTTGGGCTTGGAAAAGTGTGCCCAATTTTTTGCGGTCAACTTCAGCCGCAATTTTAACTTTTTCTATAAGTTTCTTTTTAGTCAACATCAACGCCGCTGGTGAGGTCGGTTTCGGTAAGACATCAATCGCACCAAGTTTAAATGCTTCAATGGTAACTTCACTTTCCGGTTCAGTAAGCATACTATAAAGAATCACCGGTGTCGGACACTGTCGCATAATTTCTTGTAATGCCCAAAGACCATCAGGCATCGGCATAATTACATCTAAAATTACTACATCTGGTTTAAGATTTACAGTTTTTTCTAATGCTTCCCGACCATCAGCTCCAGTATCCACAATTTCAATATCCGGATCGGTAGAAAGCATTTCACTAACCATCTTCCGCACAAATGAAGAATCATCAACTATCAAAACACGAATTTTAGCCACTTCTTTACTCCTTTCTTTTTAACAATCTCTGCTAAATCGCTTAACTACCGCCAAATCGCTAAAATCCGCGAAATCGCTGAAAGAATCTTTTTTGGCGCTTTGGCGATAAGTTAGTTTTGCGCTTTTGCGTTTAGCGTTTTTGCGTGGTTTCCGAGATAATACTATTTATAGTTGCAACCAATTTATCGGGTGTCACCGGTTTGGTTAAATACGCTTTTGCACCTAATTGTAAAGCCTCTTGCACAACGGTTTCCTGCCCAATTGCTGAGACCATCAAAATCTTCGCCTGTGGATCGTTCTGGACTATTTCTCTTACTGTCGCTAAACCATCTTCCACTGGCATCAAAATATCCATTAATATAAAATTGGGCTTCAGTTTTTTGTATTTTTCTACTGCATCTGAACCATTTTCCGCCTCACCAATAACTTCTAACCCATTACGGATAAGCATATTTTTCAAAGTCAGACGCATAAATGCTGAATCATCAACAATTAATACAGTAACACCTAATCTTTTTTCTTTAGGTTGTTCAAGCCCCCACCACCATTTTTTTCTCCTCTCGCCACCAGTGTAATCTTTGACTAAACCTTTCCGTCGTTCCTTGCGAAAGATATGTTCCAACGAATTAAATGGATAAAAATAGTATCTCGCTTTGGAAAAAAAAAGCAGTTCACTCTTCCCAATGATTAAGTATCCATGAGCAGTTAAACTTTTGTAAAACATTTCTAAAATTTGTTCTTTCATCTCTTGAGTAAAATAAATTAACAAGTTACGACAAAAGATAATATCCAAAGCTGGGAAAGAGATATCTTTCAACAAATGATGATACTTAAAAATTACCATATTTTTTATTTCATCAGATAATTTGTATTTTTCATTTGGTAAAATAGTAAAATATCTATCCAGATATTCTTTTTTCAAGTTAACTAAACTTTCTTTACTGTAAACACTTTCCCTTGCCTTGAATAAACATTGATGGTCAATATCGGTAGCATAAAGAGAAATCAAATAGTTCTTCATCTCTACACCTAAAGTCTCTTTAAGCAATATTGCAATAGAATATGGTTCTTCACCACTGGCACAGCCGGCGGACCAGATACGAACCGTGCTATCTCCGGATTGTTTTTTTTCCCTAATCAAAGTAGGCAACAATTGTGTCCGCACTGCTTCAAATACACTGGGGTCACGAAAAAACTGACTCACATTAATGGTTAAAGCATCAAAAAGACGATTGTATTCCTGTGCGTCATTATCAAGAATACGAATATATTCATTATAGGAATTGGCATTCCGTGCACGCATCCTTACCGCAATGCGACGTTGGATATAATCAGGATTATAGTGGTCAAGAGCAAAACCACGCTCTTTAAGTATTTTTTTCTGTAAACGCGTATATTCAAGATTATTTTGGTCAATTATTTTTTCGTCCATTTATACTTTGAACTTGGTTACCAATTCTCTCAATTGCTCAGCAGTATGTAAAAGATTTTGTGCGGAAGCAGAAAGTTCTTCAATACCAGCAGCCTGTTCTTCACTTGCTGCTGAAGATTCCTCTGTTGATGCCGCGGTCTCCTCTGCCGCCGCCGCTATACTCTCAATCTGGTTGGCAATATTCTGTGCCGCTTGCACAATCTCAAAAAATTTCTTCTCTGAGTCCGAAGTAATAATTACCCCTTCTTTCACCTCTTTAGTCGTCTGATTGGTCATCTCTACCGCCTTCACTGTCTTCTCCCGAATCTCGCCAACCAACTGGGAAATCTTCGCCGCTGAATTTGCTGAATCTTCAGCCAACTTCCTCACTTCATCCGCAACTACCGCAAACCCCCTTCCCGCTTCACCAGCTCTCGCCGCTTCAATCGCCGCATTCAAAGATAATAAATTCGTCTGGTCAGCAATCCGCGTAATCACCTTCACAATATCTCCAACCTGCCCCGAATGTTCTCCTAACTCTTCAATCACCTGTGCCGTACTGTCTGCCGTGGAACGAATCACCGACATCTTACTTACTGCCTTCTCCAACGTATCTTTACCAGTATTAGCCGAAGTTAAAGTCTGCTGTGCAGCTAATGATGCGGTCTGTGCTGCCTGCGATACCTGGGTTGCTGCTTTGGAAATCTGCGATACACTACCGGCTAACTGACTCATCGTCGCCGTTGACTGGTCTGTTACCGAAGTAAAACTCTTTGATGCTTCCGCTACTTTGGATGCACCGGAACGAATCTCCTCAACTAAACTACGTAAATTGTAAACCATCTCTTGAAAACTATGAGCAAAAATGTCCTTCTCCGAACGCGGCTTGACTTCAACTTTTAAATTACCTTGAGCAAGTTGACGTGATGCTTCTGCCATTTCGTGAAAATACTCCATTACTCTCTGAAATGCGCGCGATAAATGTGCTATTTCATCGCCACCTTGAGAAGAAAAATCTACCGTCAGGTCAGCTTTAAATCTTACCCTTTCTGCTTTATTTAAAAGTCTAACTAAGGGGATTTCCACAAAAATTGAAATCAACCCCAGAGATGCTATTCCATAAATAAGGATAGTAATCGTAAGAAGACCTAAGGTTCTTTTATCTAAAACAACCACACTCCTCAAAATGATAAAATAAGCAATTGTGAAAACAACAAGTACAATTATAATTTTGCTCAAAATACCACTAAATAATCTTTCTCTTAAGTCCATTTTCTTAGTCCTCCTTTTTTCAATGTCCCAATGTTACATTGTTATTTATTATACATACAATAGATGAATTTTTCAATAGTTTGTTTATTTTTTAAAATGAAGGCTTGGTGTTAAAATCAATAATTGTAGAGACGACCGTAAGGACGGAGATATTTTGGATAGAGTTTTACAAATTCTGAATTGATTATTTCTTCGGCAAGAATTTTTTTTGAAGGGAAGTTAAAAAAGTGAAAGTATTCAATAATGTATTTTTGGAGAAGTTTTTTTTCTTCCTCATTTGGTGTATTTAATCCCACTTCTTTACCAAGTTGATATTCTTGCACATTACCACGGATATAAATGGTTCCACCATGCATCCCGGTGCCCGTATAGTTACCAACTATAGATAAGGTTTTGTCCTTATTCAGCCCTAAAACAATAATCATTCCACCTGACATATATTCTCCCAAAAAATCATACGCTTTCCCTCCAACTACAATTACTGGGTAAAACTCTTTATACGCTTTCATATGAATTCCTACCCGGTAGCCGACATTACCCTTAATAAAAATTTTGCCACCACGCATAGAATGTCCGACAATATCTCCCGCATCACCATGGATAATAATTTCACCGGTATTCATTGTATTCCCCACACCATCTTGAGCATTAGAATTAACTATTATTCTCGGTCCGTCCATAAAGGCAGCAAGGTCATTACCGGGAATACCGTTAATCGTAATTTTTATATCCTTACCTTTCAAACCGGTTCCGATGTAACGTTGACCATTAACATTATCCAAAATAATTTCTTTGACCCCATTGTTCACTGCTTGGTAAATTCTTTCATTCAATTCCCGATAATGTAATCCTTTAGCATCAATTTGTAATTTTGTATTTTCCATTTGTAATTTATTATTAGTCATCAGTTATAGGTTATCGGTTATAAGTTAGACCTCAATCCCTTCCCCACTTACCAAATGTTTCCGATATTCCTTGGGTAAAAAAATCAGTCCAAAATCTTCCTTAAGCAAGTGTTGTTTGAAACTGGAAACATCAATTTTATCCCGAATTAAACCAGTATATATCCCCGCACGGTCAATCTCCTTAATAAATATTGTCCCAACTATTCGGTTATTCCTGATTACTACTTTTTTATAAACCAATTCTTCGGGTTTAAAATAATCAATAATTTCGTAATTTTTTTCTTCTGTCGGGTTAGTCAAACCTACCGAAATTGTGGGAATACCGGCTAATTCTACTGAATTCATCAAAAAACTTCCATTATATTTGACCTTCCTCCCGGACAGATTATAACCAGCAATTTTGCCCTGCTCACCAGATACTGGCCAGATCGCAATTGGACGGTTCATCTCCAGAAGTATATCCTTCCCTTCGGCACAATCACCCGCAGCATAAATTCCTTCCACATTTGTTCGCATAAAATCATTAACTAAAATTCCTTTATTTATTTTTATCGGTGTGCCCTTAACCAAATCTACATTCGGTTTTACACCAATGGCTAAAATTATCAGTTCTGCGGAAATTTTCGTCCTGTCTTTCAAGATAATTTGTTGTGCTTTCTTTATTCCTTTGATTTGAGTAACCGTATTACCAGTGATAACCCGGCAGCCAATTTTTTTTAAACTTTCCTCAATAATCAAGGAAGATTTCTGGTCAAAAGTAGCTGATAATATCCTATCGGCTAACTCAATAATCGTCACTCCGATTCCCAACTCCAGCAAAGCTTCAGTTGCTTTCAGTCCAATCAAACCGCCACCAATAACTACTGCTTTTTTTACTTTATTAGTTTTAATATATTGAGCGATATCTTCTGCATCTTTCAATTTAGTGAAAGTAAATACATCAGACAAATTTTTATTTTTTATTTCAGGAATAATTGGTGTTCCACCGGTAGCAATCAATAATTTATCAAAAGAAATTCTTTGCTTATTTGTTCTGANNAGGATAAGTTCTATCTGGTTTTCTTGATAAAAGTTATCCGGACGGTAAAATATTTTGTTTTTGTCTATCTTTTTCCCCAATAGATATGAAATCAGCGGTCGGGAATAATTTATCTCTTTCTCATCAGAGACGAGAATAATTTTTTCTTCTTTATCTATTTCCCGAATTGCTTCAACCGCGGATATACCCGCAACTGAATTACCAATAATTAAATACTTGGTTTTCATTCTCTACTCCTCAATTGGCTATTCTTCCTTCTCCTCTTTTTTCATCTCTTCGGTTTGTAAAACCAATGCTTCATTGGGACAGTTTTTTACACATACCGGGATTTCTTCTCCTAAACATAAATCACATTTAGAAGCGACCTTTTTTGCATCACGACTTCTCAGGATTACTCCAAAAGGACAGACCATTATGCACATCCAACAACCAACACATTTATCTTGATTACATAAAATCGCACCAGTTTCTTTATCTCTGTGCATTGCACCAGTGATGCAAGCTTCTATACAGGGAGCATCCTCGCAATGCCTGCATTGTAAAGCGAACGAGAGATGTCCTTTTTCCTCAATAACTAATCTCGGTTGTGGTTTAGGGTATTCACCCTTATACGCTTTAATGATTTCTTTTGATTTTGAATGTTGGACCAAACAATGGATTTCACAAAGACGACAACCCATACAATACTCTTCTCTAATATAAATGCGTTTCATTATTTATACCTCGTTATCGTGTTGCTTGCGTTATAGGGTTACTTGGATTTAACTCAACAACGCTATCACCCAATAACGCTATAACAATTTTTACCATGCTTCTCCGGCTGGTTTAATACCCAAGAGTTTCAAATCGCTATCGGAAAGACCTACCCCGCGTAGTTGCTCACGATTACCGCGTAACGATTCTATCGCATTTATTCCCATACCACCGAGCATTTCTTTTATTTCCATTGACCAAGCACGCAGGAGATTGACTAACCTTCGTGTACCGATTTCCGGATTCAATCTTTTGGTCAAATAAGGGTCCTGTGTCGCAATACCCCAGTTACATTTTCCGGTATAACATTTCTGACAGAGATGACAGCCTAAAGCAACTAAGGCCGCGGTTGCAATATATACCGCATCGGCACCTAAAGCAATTGCCTTGATTACATCAGCACTATTCCTAATCCCTCCCCCAGCAACAAGTGATGCTTGGTTACGAATACCTTCTTCCCTCAATCTCTGGTCAACTACGGCAATCGCTAACTCTATCGGTATACCCACATTATCCCGAATTACCATCGGTGCTGCACCGGTTCCACCACGGATACCATCGATAGCAACAAAATCAGCACCCGCACGCACAATCCCAGAAGCAATCGGCGCGACATTATGCACTGCTGCAATCTTGACTCCTACCGGCTTTTTGTAGCGGGTTGCTTCCTTAAGGGCAAAAATAAGTTGTTTTAAATCCTCAATAGAATAAATATCATGATGTGGTGCCGGAGAAAGAGCATCAGTTCCTACCGGAATCATTCGTGTTTCCGAGATTTCTTCGGAAACTTTCTCACCGGGCAAGTGTCCACCGATTCCCGGTTTTGCTCCCTGACCAATTTTTATTTCAATTGCTGCACCGGCATCCAAATATTCCTTATGTACACCAAATCTTCCGGAAGCAACCTGAACAATTGTATTCGTTCCGTATTTATATAAGTCCTTATGCAGTCCACCTTCTCCGGTATTATATAATGTTCCTGCTTCCTCTGCTGCCCTGGCTAAGGACTTACAAGCATTGAGACTGATTGAACCGTAACTCATGGCTGAAAATAAAATAGGAGTTTCCAGTTTCAATTGTGGATAAATTTTAGTTTGTAGTTTGTAGTTTGTAGTTCGTAGTTCGTTTGTAATTTGTAATTTGTAATTTGGAATTTCCAAGTGGTCCGGTTTTCTTCCGAGGTAAGTGCGCAGTTCCATCGGTTCACGTAAAGGGTCAATGGAAGGGTTGGTAACCTGGGAAGCATTAAGTAAAAGATGGTCAAAATACACCGGATAAGGCTTATCGCAACCCATCCCGGTTAATAACACGCCTCCGGTTTCTGCCTGTTTGGTTATCTCGGTAATTACTCTCGCTGTCCAGTTAGTATTGAGTTTTAATTCCGAAGGATTACGTCTTATTATTAAAGCACCGGTGGGACAGAATGTCTCGCAAAAATGGCAACCTACGCATTTTGTAGAATCGGAGTTCACCTTGTCGGTTTCTGAGTCGTAAGTGTGCACATCATTAGAACACATCCGACAACAGACCTGACAGGTGATACATTTCTCTTCATCTCGTTCAACAATGAATTCTGAAGCAACTTTCGGTTTAGCCATCTTCGTTATTGCGTTATTGCGTCCCTTGTGTTATTGCGTTTAACCCTATAACGCTAAGACGCTATAACAAACTTTTGTTTTTAAGTTTTCCGATCACCGGCTCACCTGCTTTTGGTGACCAAACTTTATCTGGCGCTGGACAAACTTCTCTAATTGCCGATTCTTCGGAAGCAAGATAGAGAAAATCATCTTTTCTTGCCGCAACTAAAGGTCTCAGTTTTATCCGGTCATTTAAACCGACCATACTTGTAGAATTAGCTACCACTACCGCAAATGGACCATTAACCAAAGCACTACCGTAAATCATCCGTAAAGATAAATAGAATTCTTTCTCTTTTTCGGGCATTCGTTCAATTTCATCCCAAAATGGTGCCGATAAAATTTTGGCTACAATTTCAAAATCTAAATTATGTTTCCGATAGAGAAGGTCAAAAAGATATGCCATCACTTCGGTATCGGTGTAAAGTGTGCAATCATATTCGAAATTAAGTAAATAACGCTGGTTAATACCATAAGAAGAAATTTCACCGTTATGCACTACTGACCAATCAAGAATACCAAACGGATGTGCACCACCCCACCAACCGACTGTATTCGTTGGGAATCGTCCATGGGCAGTCCAGAGATAACCCTCATATTCTTCCAACCGATAAAATCTGCCAATATCTTCCGGATAACCTACTCCTTTAAAAATACCCATATTTTTACCACTGGAAACAACAAAAGCACCGTCAATCTGTTTGTTGATATACATTACTGTCTCTACAATGAAATCTTCTTCATTCTTATCTGTGTTAACCCCGTTAGAAATTTTAAGAGTTCCTTCATTTTGTCTATATTGTTCCGTTCCAACCGTAACTATTCTGGAATTTCTAACGGGGTAAATCTCTGGTTTTAAAAAATAACGCCAGAGAATATGCCGAGGTTGAACATTCGCTACTTTGCGTGTCGGAATCGCTTCATCATCTTCTATTTCGTAATCCAATTTCAGATACTCTTCCGTGGTCCGTTTTGCTTCTTCGTTATCATACAAGAGATGAAAACACCAGAAATCTTTAAATTGCGGGTAAATTCCGTAACCAGCAAATCCTCCACCTAAACCATTTGACCGTTCATGCATTGTCGCGATAGATTTAATAATCGCTTCACCACTAAAAAGTTTACCGTCCTGACTCATTATCCCGGCTAAACCACAACTTGACGGTATTCGGTAATCTTTATCCGGTATTAGTTTCTTTTCCATTTCATTTATCCGTGTAATCTGCGTTTACTTTCTGCGTAATCCGCGTCCTAAATATCAAAATAAAGATAAAATTCGTAAGGATGAGGTCTTATTCTCACCGCATCAATTTCTTTTTCTCTTTTATATTCAATCCATACTTCAAGCACATCTTCAGTAAAAACATCACCTTTGAGAAGAAATTCCTTGTCTTTTTCTAAAGCAGAAATTGCTTCTTCTAACGAACCCGGGACAGTAGGAATTTTTGTTGTTTCTTCAGCGCTCAATTCATAAGTATTTTTATCCAAAGGTTCACCCGGGTCAATCTTATTTTCTATACCGTCAATCCCGGCCATCAGCATCGCCGCAAAAGCGAGATATGGGTTACTGGAATTATCCGGTGGACGGAATTCAATTCTTTTCGTCTTAGGATTCTCGGTATAAACCGGAATCCGTACTGCAGCGGAACGGTTCCTTTGTGAATAAGCCAGATTAACCGGTGCTTCGTAACCCGGCACTAATCGCTTGTAAGAATTTGTCGTCGGTGCACAGAAAGCCATCAGTGCCGGTGCATGCTTAAGCAAACCTCCAATGTAGTATTTTGCAGTTTGCGAAATCAGCGCGTACCCTTTCGGGTCAAAGAAAATATTTTCACCCTCTTTCCAAAGTGACTGATGGGTATGCATCCCCGAGCCGTTATCACCGAATAAAGGTTTAGGCATAAAGGTTGCTACCAGATTATTTTTCCGAGCAATATTTTTGACAATATACTTATACATTAAACACTTATCCGCCATCCGGACTAAAGTATCAAACTTCATATCAATTTCGCACTGCCCGGCAGTCGCCACTTCGTGATGATGCACCTCTATCGGGATACCACTCTTAATCATTGTCAAAATTATTTTACTTCTTAAGTCCTGTAAAGAATCATGCGGTGGAACCGGAAAATATCCTTCTTTATAACGCGGTTTATAACCTAAATTCGGTTTTTCCTCTCTTCCCGAATTCCATTCACCTTCCAGAGAATCAATATAGTAATAACCGGCATTTTCGGTCTGGTCAAAACGGATATCGTTAAAAATAAAGAATTCCATTTCCGGTCCCCAGTAACTGGTATCAGCAATGCCCGTGCTTCTTAAATATTCGGCTGCTTTTTTTGCCACATAGCGCGGGTCACGGGTGTAAGGTTCTTTAGTTAAAGGGTCGTAAATGTCGCAAATAATACTTAATGTTGGCACATCACAGGCAGGGTCAATTACCGCGGTTGTCGGGTCTAACTGCAGAATCATATCTGATTCCTGAATCTTCTGGAAACCACGGATAGATGAACCATCAAAACCGATACCTTCAGACCAGATACTTTTTACCGGGTCATCAATCTCGGATAACTCGGAAGCCGGGATAGAAAAATGTTGCCATAAACCCGGTAAATCATTAAATTTTAAGTCAACAATTTCAATTTTATTTTCTTTAATCAATTCGGTTACTTTCTGGATACCTTCCTGGTCAACTTCACCATTCCAGCGTAATCCCACTTTTTTTTGTTTCACCATTTGATTTCTCCTTTTTCACCCCTACCTATTTTCTCTCCCCTCCGAGGGGATGATTAAGGTGAGGGGGATTTTCATATCTCACCTTTCTCACCTTCACAAAATCTTCCTAAATAATCTAAATAATGTTTTAGAAGATGGTACTTCTCCGCCATCTCTTCGGTCTGGCCACAAACTATACACAACCCGTCCATCTCTTCTACTACTTTTTCAGCATTGATTACTAAATTTCTGGTTACTGCTTTGAAACTATCCAATTCATCTTTCACTTCCGGTGTCAATTTTCCAGTGGTTCTTTCTTTTGTTTTGAGCATTTTTTGCCCTCCCGTAAAGGGACGGGGTCCCCGTAAAGGGGCGCGACCCCAACGGGACTTTTCGTCCCGGAAAATAAAAAAGACGTTCTTTTGAGGTGACTACCTCAAGAACGTCTATGTCCTCAAATTCTTCGGACACTTCAATGTGTCCACCTTCGTTCTTTTTAACTTTCGGCGGACTACCCACCGTAGCTTTAGCGTAGGCGGGTGCTCAAATTTTTGGAGATTCCTACTGAAGCGGTGATATGCAACTAATTATACAAGTAAAAAAATTGCCTCTTTGGTAACACTTCTACAAAGCTACATCTCCTTTTTCGCCGGTACGGATACGCACAACTTCTTCTATTGGTGAAACGAATATCTTCCCGTCACCGGTTTCACCAACCCGTGCCGAATCAATAAGCGTTTTCATAATCTTCTCGGTATCGTTGTCTTTTGCTACAATCTCAATTTTTATTTTCGGTAAGAGGTCAACTTTATACTGTTCACCACGCCATTGTAAAGTGACACCTTTCTGCTTGCCATGACCTTCAATTTCGCTAATCATTATTCCCGGATACCCAGCCTTTTCTAAAGCCATTCTTACTTCATTTAATTTTTCCGGTCTAATTACCGCTTCAATTTTTTTCATCTTTTTTTCACCTCATCTATAAAGTAATTACTGATTTACGGGTAGCGAAATCCGGATAAGCAATATTGCCATGTTCACCGATATCCAGACCATTGATTTCTTCTACCAAAGTTACCCGGATACCAACAGTTTTCTTGAGAATTAACCAGGTTAAACTGGCAAGAACGAAGACATAAATTCCCACTGCAATCACACCGGTTAACTGAGCAACGAGTAATTTCCAACCTCCACCAAAAAATAAACCATTACCGGTGGTTCCGGGCATAATTGAATCCTGGGCAAAAAGCCCAACACAGAGAGTTCCAAAGATACCGTTTACTAAGTGAACGGCAGTCGCTCCCACCGGGTCATCAATTTTAACCTTATCAAAACCAATCACTGCCAAAACGACCAAGATTCCCGCAATTAAACCGATAATCACTGAACTGGGAACACTCACAAAAGCACAAGATGCAGTGATTGCGACTAACCCGGCTAAACAACCATTCAAAGTCATTCCTAAATCCGGTTTACCTAAGAGAAGCCAGGAGATAAGTGTTGCACTGAGCGTTCCGGCAGCTGCCGCCGAATTCGTGGTAACACAAATCCTGGCAATTGCATTGAAATCCGCAGACATTGTTGAACCGGGATTAAAACCGAACCATCCTAACCAGAGCACAAAAGTACCAATTGTGGCTAAAGAAAGATTGTGTCCAAGTATCGGATTAACCATCCCATTTTGCCGGAATTTACCAAAACGCGGACCTAAAATCATTGCTCCGGCTAAAGCCGCCCATCCACCTACCGAATGCACTACGGTTGAACCGGCAAAATCCCACATTCCTAATTTTTGTAAGAAACCACCACCCCAAATCCAATGCCCGACTATCGGATAAATTAAACTTACTAAGATAAAAGAAAATAAAATAAAAGATAAATATTTTATTCTCCCTCCCACTGCACCGGAAACAATCGTTGCTGCCGTGCCTGCAAAAACTAACTGGAAGAAAAATTTTGCTAATAACGGTACACCTGTCCAACTAAGTGCAGAATATACCCCCTGATAGGCAGAACCGGTAGCCGGACTGTTATCTGCACCGGTTAAGAAAAATAAACCGTTAGTCCCAAAAAAAACATTGCCATTACCATACATCAATCCCCAGCCTAAGACCCAAAAAGCAATCGTAGAAACCGCAAAGACAACAAAATTTTTAGAAAGAATGTTCACACAATTCTTTGCCTGCTGGAATCCGGATTCTACCATCGCAAAACCCAGGTTCATAAAGAAAACCAGCATTGCGGTTATCAAAACCCACAATGTGTCTAAAACAATTTTTGTGTCCATTTTTTTAACTCCTCCTCTTAAAATTATCTGCGTAATTTGCGAGATTCTTCCCCCCACTGATTCGTTTTGCATTCGCAAAAGTGAATCAAAACGGTGGGGGTCAGAATGACCTTACAGGTCATCTGTGTAATCTGTGATACTAAAAGTTAATGTCTACTTGCGTAGTATAAGTCGGTTTAATACTTGAATTATTGTAAATATCGTAAGCGAAAATCACACTCGTATTACTTGAGAAAGCCCAAGAAAAGCCTAAATTCAACGCACCAAATGAATTTTTTCCACCTTGATAGTCAACACAAACCCAGAGTTTATCGGAAATTTCGCTGACCACTTTCTCCCAAGCAATAAGAATCCCACCGTTATCCGCTTTACCATCAGTATCAAGAAGCAGTTTCTCGTTACCCGAGTAATAACCTGCAGAAAATTTACCAATTTTCGGTAATGTCTTAGCAAATTTGTAGTAGAAAATGTTGTAGTCAGTGATGTCCTTTTTTGTTCCCAGAGCGTAAGTGCCAAAAACGAAAGCCGGTACACCTTTCTTTAAACTATCTTCCGGGGTACCGATTTTCGCATTGAAATAAAACGGATAACTATCTGCAGAACCATACCCGGCAATATGGTCAAAACCAACCTCGGCTTGAATTTTCTCGTAAGGTAAAACACCGAGAGTAAAACCAAAATTAGTCACCGGTGCTGCCCAACTACCATTATCATTTTCTTTCACCGGAACATAAAAATCAGCAGTCAAATGGAATTTCTTATAGGGTTGAATATCAGTCGCCGGTGCCCAGATATGGGTTGAAGGTGTGGCGTAGAGACAGTTGATAGTGGATAGCCCACAGTTGATAGTAAAAATCAAAAACCAAAATAAGAAATTTCTAAATCTTGAATTACGCATTTTGTTTTTTTCCTCCTTCCCCTTGTCTGAATCCCTCTACATCTATTTGAATCTATTTACATCCGTTTGAATCATAACTCCAAAACAAAAAAGGCGTCTGTTTACTCCTGACGCCTGTGTCCTTTTATCCACACTTCTCCGTGTTAAAATCTGCCTCGCTGCACTTCGCAAACACTAATATTCGTGTTGCATTCGTATAAAATAAAAAAAGCGTTGACCGTTTACTGGTCAGACGCCTTCGTCTATTTCACTTCCGTGTGTTGATTTGATTTATTCTGCTACGCAAAACTAATGGAACTATAGTTTTGCTTCACAGGAATATTCTCCGTCAGAATAATTCCTCCGAAGCAAAAGAGGCATTTTCCATTACTTTTGCGAAGGAGAATAACTCTACATTTAATACAAGTAAAAAAGTTTTACTTTTGGTAACCTGCTATTTAGAACTTCAAACTAAACGAAAAACGATGAGTGTTTCCTAAGTCACCAAAGGGAACAAAAGCGTAATCAAAATTTTTATTCTTATGCTCCAGACCAAATCCAGCGGTTAACCCAGTCAGTCCACCTAAAGTAGAACTTGGTTTTTGAATATAACCAAGCCGTGCGGAAACTTTTGTATTTTTTAGTACTGGTGGAACAAAAGAATATTCACTTCCTAAACTGATGTTTGGTTTCCCGATTTTATAGAAATTCATATCCGTTGCCAGAATAAATCCTCTCCCCTTTCCTTTAGTTCCTTCCCCCTTGATGGGGGAGGGAGAGGGTGAGGGTGCACTATACGAAATCCCTACCTTAAAATCAGGAGAAACTGGTTCTTCATCTTGCGTAAATTTTAATCCGGTAGCGATATTCTGTAGGACAAAACTGAGATTTATCCCTTCAATTGGACTCTTATATAACCCACCAAAATCAAAAGCGAGATTACTGGTTTTATCATTATCCAATTGGGTGTAGATTGTTTTTAAAGTTAACCCCAATGAAAGATTTTTGCTGATTGCTCTTCCCCAAGCAAGCGAAAAAACACCTTCATAATTATAAAAATCACCAATTTCATTACCGAAGTCATCTCTGCGTGAATGGTGCGAAATCAAAAGCGCAAGTTGGCTACCAAGAGTTCCGTATCTACCCAAGGGGTGGGCATAACTTAAATATTCGCTTTTTATATCCACTAAATAATTGAGGTGCATAACTGAAAATTCTCTCATCTTGAGTTGTGTCAATCCAGCAGGATTCCAATAGATTGCGGTAACATTATCGGCAATAGAACTAAATGCTCCACCCATACCGATTGCTCGCTCTCCAACACCAATTTTCAAAAATTCTCCCCCACTTGTCCCTGCACTAAACGCAGAGGACGCAAAAATCCCACAAAAACCGCAGAGCAAAACCAAAACAAAAATTTTTTTCTTCACCGTTGTCAGTTACCTCCTTGACCCCGTAGATGAAAATCTTTACGGGGTTGACAACAAACAAAATTTATGTAAAATATATAATCAGAAGAACAATTTGCTTTAATGGAGGTAAAAAGTATGTCTGAATTTTTAATTCCTATTTCTATTGAACCGTTAGAAGAAGGTGGATATTTAGCAACAAGTTCTGTTTTACAGGGACTTATTGCCCAAGGTAGAACAATTGCTGAGACAATAGAAATCGCTGAAGATGTTGCTCGGAAACTTATTGAGTCCTGTATTGAACATGGTGACATTTTACCATCCGGTCTTATTCCAAGTGAAAAGCAAAAAGTTAGGTTAGAAACCAGTATTCCGGTTCCGGTAGAAATATGAGTAGTTTGCCTGCCTTGAAACCCGCTGAAGTTATTCGTAAACTCCGCCGAGCAGGATTTATTTTTGATCGACACGCCAAGGGTAGTCACGAAATTTGGTATAATCCCACAACTCACCGAAGAACAGTCGTCCCAAATCATCCCGGGAAAGATATCCCGAAAGGAACACTCAGAGCCATAATTGAACAAGCAGGACTTACTGTTGAAGAATTTATAAATCTCTAATTTCTTGTTATCGTTTACCATCTCACCGTTCGACCTCTGTCACCCTTTTCACCCAATCACCTTGTTACTTTGTCACCGTTATTTTCCCTCGGTTTCCTTTCGGTTCTTTTGGATTACTTGCCGTATAAAAATAGATTCCCCGGACTACTTTTTCACCCTGCTCGTTAGTTAAATCCCAGGTAATTTTATCAGCACCATTAGTTTCTCTTAATTCTTTGACTAATTCACCAGTCAGGGTATAAATCCGAATTGTTCCATAGGAGACACCGGTCCCCCAGAAGGTGAGCACTTTCCCGCTGGAGAGCGAAATCGGTTCCGGATAAGTAATTGCACAAGTCGGAATCACACTGATACTTACCGTCCCCTGCCCACCATTAGAAGTAATACTTACTGCGCCAGTATAAGTCACATTATCGGGAAGGTCTCTTGTCGGTGAAACCGTTACCGAGATATTTTGACTTGTTCCGGTGCTTAAACTAAAACTTGCCGGACTGGCACTTATCCACGGCTTATTAGCTGCAATATTCCCAATCAAAGTCCCACATTCAGTATTAGTAATAGTAAAAGTTAAAGTTGTGCTTTGTCCTTTAACAATCTTATCAAAATTTAGAGAAGTCAGATTTACCAAGAGAGCAGGTGTAGTTGAAAGAAGGATAAAATTTACTGTTGTAGTTGAATTCTCAATAACTACTATCCCGGTTACCTGCTTAGTTGCATATCCGCTCGCTAATGCGTGAACATCGTAAGTTCCTATTGCAGCAGTAATTGAATAATTTCCGTTGGTATCTGTTGTCGTTATTGATTTCACCACTCCCGATTGCAATGTTTCTACTAATGTTTGTGGAATTACTGTTATTCCATCTGATTTTGTTACTTTACCTAAAATTGTGCCAGAAGAAGGGACATATTTTGTTAAAAAAATATCATAACTACCAGCATTGGTATTTCCATCAAGTCCACCAGCAGTACAACCAGTTATGTAAATATTTCCGTAACTATCATTGGCAACTCCGCGGCCACGATCATCACTTGCTGTGCCGAATTGTTTTGTCCAGATTTTATTCCCCGAAGAATCATATTTAACTAAGAAAACGTCTTCACTGCCGGCATTGGTATTTCCATCAAGGCTTCCATCAGTATTTCCAATAAGATAAATATTGCCTCCGGTATCTACTGCTACTCCGGTACCGCATTCATCAGAAGTTGACTTTCTCGGATATTTTGCCCATTGGTTTATTCCACTTGAATCATATTTTACTAAGAATAAATCTGTATCAATAGGGACTATACTTCTGTCATAAAAAGCAGGTTGAAACAACTGAATATACCCAGCAATATAGATATTACCTCCGGTATCTACTGCTAATCCTGCACCATAATCACCGTGGTCAGTTCCCCATTGTTTTGTCCATTGTTTTGTGCCATTAGAATCATATTTTGTTAAAAATGTATCACTTGTTGAAATAGAATAACCAAAATTGGTATTTCCATCAAGTCCTCCCCAAGTATATCCAGTAACATAAATATTACCTCCAGTATCTACCACTACACCACTACCGTGTTCATAACTTGAAGTACCCCATTGTTTTGTCCATTGTTTTACTCCATTGGAATTATATTTTATTAAAAAAATATCATAACTACCAGCATTGGTATTTCCATCAAGTCCACCATTAGTCCCACCAGTTATGTAAATATTTCCTGAACCATCTACAGCAACCCCATATCCCGAATCAGAATTTGTACTTCCGGCCTGCTTTGTCCAGATTTTGTTTCCGTCAGCAGTATATTTAATTAAAAAAATGTCACTACCTCCAACATTATTATTTCCGTCAAGGCCACCGCCAGTACCACCAGTTATATAAATATTTCCTGAACCATCGGTTGCTAATCCCAAGCCCTGATCATAACTTTCGGTTCCTAATTGTCTTGTCCAGATTTTATTCCCCGAAGAATCATATTTAACTAAGAAAACGTCTTCACTGCCGGCATTGGTATTTCCATCAAGTCCTCCATAAGTTTGTCCAGTAACATAAATGTTATCTCCGGTATCTACCGCCACACCGTAAGCATCTTCAGAATTTGAAGTACCCAATTGTTTCGTCCATAATTTTTCTTCACCAAAACAATTGTCACTTATGAGTGACGAACAATAAACCATCAGCAGAAAAATAAGTAGAAATAATGACCAATGAAAACCTACGGAGGAACGGTGACGCTTCATATTCTCCTCAAATTTTATTCCAATTTGTTAAACACTGTCTCTTTTACTTTCAATATATCTTTTTATTGCAAAGAATCTCCTATCAGTTTAGTTACAAGAGAAATCGAACCAAAAAAAATGTTCGCTTTCTTGGATAATTTAAAAGTATCAAGTAGGGTTTTTTCGTTTCCACCATAGAGCAGTTTATCTTCTGAGAATTTAAAATCCCAATGACTAACCTTATTTCTTAGTTTTAAATCAAGTTCTGGAAAAATATCAAAGCCTAAATATTCCTTCAAAATAGACATCATTGGATTTAATGTAATTTTGTCATCATCCAAACTACGCAAACTGTATTTTAATTTTTGTTTTAGTTTAGTAGGTAAAAAACTGTATATTTTCTTGAAATCAAAAATGTTTTTTAAAATGTTACCAGCAAGTTCAGAATGGGCTATGTAGGATAGTAGATAGACCGACATAACTTCAGTTGCTTCAAATTGATAAGTATTCCCTTTTTCATCTTTTAGGATTCTTTTAGACGCCCCTTTTGTATTGCGGACATAATTTGTTAAAGTATTACGCAATTGGGCTATCGTTTTGTGAAGTGTTCCATTTTTATGTATCAATTCTGTGAGTTCGTCTTTGGATATATTCGCTTTCAAGTAACCATCACCTTGGATTTTTTCAATTGCGTTTAAGAATTTTTTAGCATATTCTTTTGCCTTAGGAATTTCTGCCGGACCAAGATTATCTTCTTTACCCTTTAGAGAAAAATAGGTGTTTATCTCTTTGATTATGTCGTTCTTATCAAAATAGAATTTCATTTGTCTCAACAGTCTAAACGTCCAAAAATATTTCTACATTTTTCAAATTTGGTCTCATATTTCCTGCCAAAAACATCTTTATAGACTATACTGAGGGTCATATCTTTCTTTTTCAGCATTGGAGTCATGTCTTGTTCCTGTTGGTTCTTCACGGGCTCAAAAGCAAAACAAATTTCCCAATCGGGGTCTACTTTGTTTCCAATGATATTGTCTATTTCAGTGGTTTTTTCAACTCTATTCCAGATAAACTTCTCAATTATTGCTGGTCCTGCTCCCACATTTATTATCCTGTAGCTAAAGACAGGGGTAGGATTACTAAAATCCACAGGGCCTATTTTCCATCGAAAACAAATTAGTGGCATTTGTCCATCCATTCGTAATTTTCTGGATTCTTTAAGAGTGAAGTACATAACAATAGCAGTGATACCAAGAATGACAATTGACACACCGTTAAGAATGGTTGATAAATCTATTTTCATGGTTTCAATCCTTTTGTACAAACAGATTAAAATTTGTCCAATTTTTTTCGGATTAAATTCACTGAACTGTGCTACCAAATGTGAAATGTCAAACCTGAAACAATTTTTCATTCCCGTCGGGAAGAAAGAATTTTGTCTTCTATTTTAAATAACTGTCTCATCATTTCTCCGTGTTTCTCAATTTCTGCTTTACGATTTTTCTCTAAGATTTCACGAATCTCTTCCCGGGTCTCAAGAATAACTCTAACCAAGTCTTTATGATTTTCCTGTAAGGTTTCCCTAATCTCTTTCTGAACCTCTAAAATATCTCTAAGCAAATCTTCCTTTTCCATTTTACTCAACCACCCCCCCTTATCTCAAAAACCAGTTATAACAACTATAACCAAAACAATCCCTATCGTCGCCCCTATCGGATAAGTGCCAAGTTTGACATTTCAATTTCCTCTTTTCAGTTTTCTGAGGAACTCATTTTAAAATAAAAAAAACCGAATTACCCTTCGGCTGGCTCAGGGCAAATTCGGTCTGAAAAGATTTATCAGTGATAACTTCTATTCTAAGACAGAAACCATAGAGGAGAGAAAGCAATTTACATATCCCCCTCTGGCAAAAGTTTAAATAATCTCACTACTAATTCATATTTTATAAATTGCCTAATTTTTTGTCAATAGTTTCTTAAGAATATTTTTGTCCGTTAATAAAAATATAAATTCCTATAACAAAGATTGAAGTTTTCTTTGAAGATTTTTCTTTAACTTAATCACCATCACATGAGAAATACCTAATTTTTTTCCGATTTCTCTTACGGTTAGACCCTCTAAAGAGAAAGATAAAATTTCTTTTTCTCTTTTAGATAGTCCGTTATTACGGATTCTTTGCAGTAAATCTTGCATTTCAAAATAGTCAAAGAAAGATTTTACATTTTCTAAGTATAAAATCTCTTCCCAGGAAGTATCTTCCTGGTCAAGAGAAGTATCTAAACTGACTAAGTTGGTCTTCTTATCTATTTTACGCAGATAATTTTTCAAATGGAAATAACACCCCTGGAGAATGTAACTCTCGGTCTTATTCTCCAATTTGCCTGCCTGGAAATAGGTCCATAAATGAAGCAGCGCTTCTTGGAAAAGGTCGTTTTCGTCAAGATGGGTATAACGACCATTAAGTTTTACGGTTATCTTTCTCAATTTAGCTGAAATTCTTTCTACCAATTCCTCAAAATACATCTTATACCTCTCACTGAAAAATAAAAAAGGCGTCCTTACCTTCATTGGAAGATAAGCACGCCTAAGTGCTTTTCGCCAAAAATTCTGGCGAAAAAAAATGTCTTCCAGCACTCTTGGCCAGAAGACATCACTGTCTTTCTTGCCCCGTTAGAAAAACTTTTTTCCTCCTTTCTAACGGGGTGAATTCACTTCAATGTAAACTATTATCAATGATTATTATATTACACTATTTCTATTTTGTCAAGACCCACAGAAAAAAAATTTGACACTATTGCTGAAGGCAATGTGTCACCCTGACCCTGATGGACATTGGGGGAAGGGTCTCATACTTTCTTACCCATCTCGGAAGTTAAAATAATTGCCTCGGCTACTTCCCGCATCGGTTTTCTTAAATCCATACTTGTCCGATGGATTCTTTTATGTGCTTCCTCTTCATTTAAATTTAATTGTTTCATCAGGATACCTTTTGCCCGTTCAACAAGTTTCCTTGTTTCTAAAGCATCCTTCGCTTCCAGAATTTGTTGGGTAAGATTTGTACTTTCAATCGCTACTGCTGACTGGTTAGCAATCGCTTGCAAAATTTCTACTTCTTCTTCAGTAAATATATGCTCATCGGAAGTATAACTGTTAATTACTCCGATGATTCTATCTTTAATCATCATCGGTACCGAAAGCATTGAGACCAACCCTTCCTTTTTAGCAATCTCCGGATACATATAACCGGTTTCTTTGGTTACATCCAAAACCGTAATCGGTTTTTTCTCTTTAACTACTTTACCACTAATTGATTGTCCAACTTTTAAATTTGGTTTATTCAGATACTCCTGACTTAAACTCTGGGAAGCGGCAATAACTAATTCCTGTTTTTTCTCGTCTAAAAGCATAATTGAACATATTTTTGAATTCATCACCTGTGCGGTCATGGTTACAATTAACTGCAATATTTCTTTCAGGTAACGATTAGAGACAATCGTCTGGCTGATTTCGGAAAGGACATCTAACTGTTTTGCCTTTTTCTTAGTTTCTTCATAAATCCGTGCATTTTCTATCGCACTGCCCAGATATCCGCCAATGGTAGAAAGTAAATTCACCTGCGATTCCGGATAGGAATGTTCTTTCTTATGTTGAATATTGATTACACCGATTATTTCCTTCTTGGCAATTATCGGTACTGATAAGAAAGCTTCAAATTTATCTTCCGGTAAATTTTGAAAAAATTTAAATCGTGAATCTTTCCCTGCCCCAGAAGAAAGAACCACCGGTTTTTTCTCTTTTGCTACCCAGCCGGTAATTCCTTCACCGAGTTTAAGTTTTATTCTACCTAAAATTTTAGGATGCGGCTTTTTTGATGCCCGCAGGATAAGTTCCTCTTTTCCGGGGTCATAAAGATAAATCAGGCAGGAATCTGCCCAGGTAATACTACTGGCAATATCTACAATATGATTAAGAACTTCGTCCAGTTCTAAACTACTGCTAATTGTCCCGGCTACTTCTTGCAGAATTTCTAATTGTTGTTTTTTCTCTTCTAACTCTTTTTTCAGTTCTTTCAGTTTCATTTCTTAAAAAGCATTTCCGCTGAAGACACAGAATTTTTTCCGCGGATTTCGCAGAGTAACATTTTCAGCGTAATCTGCGTTTTTGTAAAAAAATGTCTTCTCTCCCCACAATGAGAAAAGAAGACATCAATGTCTTATTTTTCTAAACCTTGTTATGCAAATAGAAAATAACCAGATTCGTTAGCACTTTACATAAGAAGTATACCTATAATTTATTTTTTTGTCAATACTTTTATTATCTCCAATAAACCTGAATTAAACTTTTCATTTACTGGACGAAGCGAGAGGATTATGGTCACAGGAACAGCCGAAACTACCTAAAGTGCAACAATAAGGCATCTCATCCATTCTTAAACAACGACCGCACAACTCACCGGGTATTTTTACTCCTTGACAAGGAATCTCCATCGCCGGACATACGAATTCACAGCCACGACATAAGAGACACTCTTTAGGTCTTTTATTAAAAGGCATTTGAATTTTTCTCTCAATCCCTCGTCCAACAAAACCCAGTGCCTCACCACCCATCTGTTCGTGACACATCCTTACACATATACCGCATAAAACACAGCGATTGTCTTCCATTTTGAAACGCACTTCTTTCACCCCACAACGAGCAGCAATATCCTGAGCAATTTTGACATTAGGAGCAGAGGCAACTAAAAGTTCAGCTAAAATTTTTCGTGCTTTAACCACACGTTCTGATTTTGTATTTACTACCAACCCTTCCTGTATATCGTAAGTACAGGAAGCACTCAAGATAGGCGGGTTTTTCCCTTTAGAGATTTCTACCACACATAACCGGCAGGCACCGTAACTGGGCAGATTCTCTACAAAACAAAGCGTAGGAATATTTATTCCATAGCGTTTGGCTACTTCTAAAATTGTTTCTCCCTTTTTCCCGTTAACTTTTATACCGTCAATAGTTAAAGTTGTATCAAATACAATCATCGCTACCTCTACTGTAATTGAACTGCATTAAATTTACATATAGTTTTACAGGAACCGCATTTGGCGCAAATATCCTGATTGATAATATGGATTTCCTTGGGTTTACCTGAAATAGCATTATAAGGACATATTTTTATACAGGCACCGCAACCTTTACAGCAGTCAGCTAGTATTTCATATCTCAAAAGAGGGACACAGACACCTGCCGGACATTTTTTCTCTTTAATATGATTTTCATACTCATCGCGAAAATATCTTAATGTGGAAAGCACCGGATTGGCTGCAGTTTTCCCCAGCCCGCATAAAGAAGTGTCAGTTACTACCGCAGATAATTCTTCAAGGAGGTCAAGAGTGTCTTCTTTCCCCCTTCCTTCGCTAATATCAGTTACTATTTCCAGCATTCTTTTTATTCCTTCACGGCAAGGGAGACATTTACCGCAGGATTCCTCTTTTAAGAAATTTAAAAAATACTTCGCCACATCTACCATACAAGTGTCTTCATCCATCACAATCATCCCACCAGAACCCATCATTGAACCTGCAGCGTTTAACTGCTCGTAGTCAACCGGTAAATCCAGTGAGTCAGCCGGTACGCACCCACCTGACGGTCCACCAGTCTGAACCGCTTTGAATTTCTTCCCGTTTAAGATTCCCCCACCAATCTCAAAAATAATCTCCCGCAAGGTTGTGCCCATTGGCACTTCTACTAAACCGGTATTTTGCACCTTGCCCACTAAAGAAAAAATTTTCGTTCCCTTAGAGTTTTCATTACCGATTTGATAGAACCACTCTGGACCATTATTAATAATCAGGGGAACATTTGCCCAAGTTTCTACATTATTTATATTTGTTGGTTTTCCCCAGAGTCCACTTTCCGTAGTGTGTAAATGCTGCTTGTCCCGGGGTTCACCCATTCTACCTTCCAATGAAGCAATCAAAGCGGTGGATTCACCACAGACAAAAGCACCTCCACCTTTAGCAATCTGGATATCAAAATTAAATCCACTACCTAATATATTTTTCCCTAAAAGTCCTAACTTCCTTGCCTGTCTTATCGCAATCTGTGCATTTCGGCAAGCCAAAGGATACTCATGACGCACATAGATATAACCCTGGTTTGATCCAATAGCAAACGCACCGATAATCATTCCTTCAATTACACTGTGCGGATTACCTTCTAATAAACTTCTATCCATATAGGCGCCCGGGTCACCTTCATCGCAGTTACAAATAACATATTTTATTTCCCCTTCAGTATTACGGCAGAACTCCCATTTTCTTCCCGTAGGAAAACCACCTCCACCACGACCACGCAAACCGGATGCCTTAATTATCTCAATTATCTTCTGGGCAGGTAATTTTAATACCTTGACTAAGGCGCCATAGCCGCCTTGGACAATATAATCCTCAATTTTGTCCGGTTCAATTAAACCATTTTTACCCAAGAGAAGTCTTTTTTGAGATTTGTAGAATGGAATTTCTTCCAGATAGGTAACCTTTTGTCTGCTGACCGGGTCTTCATACAAAAGATGCTCTACTATCTTATTTTTCAATATACTCTTTTCCATAATTTCCGGCACATCTTTTTCACTGACGCGTTGATAAAAAATATTTTCCGGACGTATGGTTACAATTGGACCATTTTCACAAAAACCGTGACAACCACTAACTTTTAGCGCTACCTTTTTCAACAATCCATTTTTTACCAACTCTTTTCTAAGTTTTTGTTTCACCTGCTCGCAGTTATAGGCGTGGCAGCCGGTTCCACCACAAATAGTAACTATCTTTTTGAATTTAGAATTTTCTTTCTTGATTCTCTTTCGGTATTCTTCCAAATTCTTTTTTGTTCTTATCTTTTTCATCGCTTTTCTGTCGCTTTGTTAGAAAAGTTTTTTTTCTTTAAATATTTGGATAACATTTCTCTTGTTTTTATCGGCGTCATTCGGCCATAGTATTTCCCATCTATAACTACAACCGGTCCAATCGCACACACTCCTAAACAATTAACTGTGTTAAAAGTAAGTTCCCTGTTCTCAGTAGTGCTACCGGGACCAATACCTAACTGAGATTGAATTTCATCCAGAATTTTCGCTGATGCCCTAACATGGCAAGCGGTTCCCAAGCATAAAGTAATATTGTGTTTTCCTTGAGGTGAGAGCCGTAAGGACTTATAGAAAGTAGCCACCCCATAAACATCAATTAGTTTTAGATTTAGTTTTTTTGCGACCTCTTCTAAGGTCTCGGTAGGTAAATAACTGAACTTCTCCTGGATATCCTGGAGGATACTAATGAGGTTGGATTTACTATCCTTGTAGTTTTTGAGAATACAATTGACACTTCGCCTTCGCTCAGTGTCAATCCTTAACTTAGCCGAAGGATTGATTGCCGTGGTCTCCATTTGACTTCGTTGTCTTGTAGACGACTTCATTGTCGTCTATATAAATCTGGAGAAGTTTTATAACAATTTGAGAATTATTACTTTTTTTTGTCTAAATGTCAAGTATTTTTTTATTTCAGAATCTCATTTACTTCTTCTTTATCTACATCCATTACATAGGGGATGCCGGAAATTCTGGATGCCTCAGGTGTAAGTGCCATGAGGTCATCCCTTGAAATGTACTTGAGTGCAAATCTTCTTTCACCCGCCATAAGTTGTTTTAAACCCAGAGAAAGCCTTTCGTAGTAAGTGTATAAACCAATTGCTCCGGCAGGTATTTTCTCAAAATCCTTACCGAATTTTGCTTTAAGTGGTGCTGCACCAACAAATATTTGCTCAACCGTATCACCATATTTCTTAATATCCGGCGGAATATTCCCTGATTTCACCAGTTCACCAATTGTTTTTCCGACCATCGCTGCAGTCATCGTTGGTCTTCCCAGGCATACCGCCTTGACATAAGGTGCTCCCAAAGCAAGTCCTTTAAAGATGTGGTCTTCCAGAGAAAATCCCCCAGCGATTGCACAATCAGGAACAAATTTCTTTTTCTTCGCTAACCGGCTAATAAAATCATAGAGCAGGCATTCAAGTTGTACGGTAGGAATGCCCCATTCATTCATCATTCTCCAGGGGCTCATCCCGGTTCCTCCACCAGCACCGTCAACCGTGAGAAGGTCAATTTTTGCCTGAGAAGAAAATTTTACTGCTCTTGCTAAATCTGCCGGACGATAAGCACCAGTTTTCAAAGTAACATATTTTGCACCGAGTTTTCTTAGCCGTTCAACTTCCCGATAGAACCCTTCTTCATCAACCATACCCAAACGGGAATGCCTTTCAAATTCCTTAAAATCTTTGTTTTTAAATGCAGATTGGACAACCGGGTCTTCTGGGTCAGGGATAACCAGGTAACCGCGTCTTTTTAACTCTAAAGCTCGCTCTAATGTTGGCAGTTTTACTTCTCCACCGATATCTTTAGCACCCTGCCCCCATTTAAGTTCAATGGTCTCAACTTCTAATTTATCAATCACATATTCAGCAACACCCAGACGCGTATCTTCCACATTCATTTGCACCAGAACCGTACCGTAGCCGTCATACCAATCTTTGAATACCTTTATCCGGCGTTCCATCTCAGGAGATTTTACTACCTTGCCATTTTTTATCTCGGCATTATGGTCCATCCCGCAGACATTCTCACCCACTACCAAAATTGTCCCACAGATAGCTGCACCTATAGCCGTCGGTTCCCAGTTAATCCGGGCAATATCAGTTGAGCCGAGAGCACCGGTAAAGAATGGCACTTTTAATTTTATTTTATGTTTTGAACCTACTTCAGTAGAAATATCTACATTGGGGAATATGGCACTATCGGAATCTGCTTTAATACCAACGGCACCTACCGCAGTCCCGGAAATATTGAAATAGGAAAAATCTATTGGATAATCTTTTTCTGAACCTGCGGTTATTTTTCCAAAGGGCTGGGGATAAATTACTTCCCTTCCCCGCAATGCCGACCTGCCTACTTCGCAAGGTCCGGGACAACCGTCAAGACAGGTTACGCATATCCCCGAGAATGGCGACGGCGAAACCCGATTTTTGGTAAATGTAGCCGCTGATGCATTAGGTTTACTTAAAGACATTTGTTTTTCCTCCTCTTTTGTAATGGTTAAAAAAATAGCGCCCTTTCACCCGGGACGCCATTGTCACAGGAAAATTATTTCCCGCAATACATCGTTGTATTCAGGCATTGATTACACAAACGACAATTGTGCCGTCATTACGAGCCCCGATGAATATCGGGGCGTGGTAATCCCACGAGATTGCTTCGCTCGTTTTACTCACTCGCAATGACACTTCTGCGTAATCAAAGATTGTTTAGACCCTTAAACAATCTCAAAAGATACAAAAAATCTAAACTTTTGTCAAGTCCTTATTTGCGGAAAATTTTATTGATGCTTTAATAAATTCACGGAAAAGAGGATGTGCTCTCACCGGTCGGGATTTGAATTCGGGATGAAATTGGACAGCAACAAACCAAGGGTGATTTTTGAGTTCAACAATTTCGGCAAGTTTTCTCTTCTCATATTCTCCGGTAACACCCAGTCCATAAGATTCTAATGTTTTTCTAAATTTATTGTTCAACTCATAGCGATGCCGATGCCGTTCAAAGATTAAATCTTTTTTATAGGCGAGATGGGCTAAAGAACCTTTCTTGATTTTGCAGGGATATTTTCCCAGACGCATCGTTCCGCCTTTTTGGGAAACTTTTTTCTGTTCAGGTAAGAGGTCAATTACCGGGTAAGATGTCTGCGGATTAAACTCGGCACTATTCGCTCCCTTCATTCCACAGACATTACGGGCAAATTCAATTACTGCACATTGCATACCTAAACAGATACCCAAGAAAGGTATTTTCTTTTCTCGTGCATAGCTCACGGTATTTATTTTACCTTCAATACCCCGGTCACCAAATCCACCCGGGATTAAAATTCCGTCAGCATCGTGCAATTCTTTTTCTAAATTTTCTTTCTCTACATTTACATATTTTATTTTTGTTTTTACTTTGTTGGCAATACCACCGTGGTTTAATGCTTCCCAGATACTTTTATAAGCATCTTTCAGTTGGGTATATTTCCCAGCAATGGCAATGGTTACTGTCCCTTGAGGTTTACTTATTCGCTCAATAATCTTTTCCCATTCAAAGAGGTCTTTCTTTTTCACCTTTAAAGAAAGTAATTCAAGTATCAACTGGTCAAGTTTTTCTTTTCTAAAAGTTAGCGGAACTTCATAGATACTTGCTGCTACATCTCTCTCTTCAATTACTGATTCTTCCTGAACATTACAGAAAAGGGCGATTTTCTTTTTTGATTCTTCACTTAACGGTTTCTCGGTCCGACAGATAATTATTTGTGGTTCAATACCAATTTCTCTTAGTTTAGCAACACTCTGCTGGGTAGGTTTAGTTTTCATTTCTTCCGCCGCACGAATATAAGGAACTAAAGTCACATGAATATAACAAACATTATCCGGACCGACATCCTGTCGGAACTGTCTTATCGCCTCAAGAAAAGGTAAACCCTCAATATCACCGGTCGTCCCTCCAACTTCCACAATAACAATATCACAGTTGTTACCCAATTTCTTGATTCGTGATTTAATTTCATCGGTAATATGCGGGATTACTTGCACGGTTTTTCCTAAAAAGTCACCTTTTCTTTCTTTAGTAATAATTGCATCATAAATCATCCCGCTGGTGATATTATTATCTTGAGTTAAATTGGTATCCAGGAATCTTTCGTAATGGCCTAAGTCCAAATCGGTCTCCGCACCATCTTCGGTAACAAATACTTCGCCGTGCTGGAACGGACTCATTGTTCCTGGGTCGACATTCAAATAGGGGTCAATTTTTAGAATGCTTACCCGTAAGCCACAACTTTTCAATAAACAACCAATAGATGCTGCAGTGATTCCTTTACCCAATGAAGAAACTACACCACCAGTAACGAAAATATATTTAGTCATCTATACAACCCCATTTGATTACAGCGATTTTGAGAAGACGATTACAACGATATACCGGATAAAGATTTATCGCTGACATCTTTAGTTTTCTATCGCTGTCATCATACTTTTGTTTATTTAATTGGATAATCACCAGTAAAACAAGCTACACAAAATTGTTCTTTAGGTAAACCCGTAGCACGAATTAAACCTTCTAAACTAAGATAATGTAAACTATCTACACCAATAAAATCACGAATTTCTTTTACACTATGGGTAGAAGCAATCAATTCTTTTTCGGTCGGGGTATCAATTCCATAAAAACAAGGACATTTAATCGGAGGACAACTAATACAAAGATGGATTTCTTTTGCCCCAGCATTTTTTAACATCTGCATCAATTTTCTGCTGGTCGTCCCACGCACAATTGAATCATCAATTACCACGATTTTTTTTCCATTAATAATATCTCTTACCGGGTTATATTTTATTTTTGCTCCGAAATCGCGGATTGATTGTTTAGGTTCAATAAATGTCCTGCCGACATAGTGATTACGAATTAAACCCGTCTCATAAGGTATTTTTGATACTTCAGCATAACCTACCGCCGCTGAATTTGCTGAATCGGGTACCGGAATAACAATGTCAGCTTTGATTTTGTTTTCTTTGAACAACTCGTAACCTAAATTTTTTCTTACCAGATGGACATTCCGGTCTAAGATTCTGGAATCCGGACGAGAAAAATAAATATATTCAAAAATACAGAAAGCATGCTTGCCCCGCACCATCTTGGTGTGGAGTTTACCATCAAAAAAGATAGATTTTATTCCCTGAGCATTAACAATTACAATTTCTCCTGGTTCTATTTCACGGATATATTTTGCACCAATTAAATCAAAAGCCGATGATTCGGAAGCAAAAACATAGCCCCCATCAATTTCACCCATACACAAAGGTCTTACCCCGTAAGGGTCACGAGCAGCAATTAGTTCTTTCCGGGTCATAAAAAGTAAAGAATAAGCACCCTTAATCTGGCGTAAAGTCCACGGTAAATCATGTTCTAACGAATTTGTCCAACCGCAAGCAAGTAGTTGAGGAATAATTTCGGTATCGGCGGTAGTCTGAAAATTACAGCCCCGACGAATAAGTTCCCGGCGTAAATTGTCGGCATTAAGCAAATTTCCGTTATGGGCAACTGCTAAATCGCCAACATCCTGACGGTACTCAACCAGAATTGGCTGCATATCACGTTTCGTATCCGCACCAGCAGTTGAGTATCTTGTATGCCCAATGGCTAAATTCCCATGTAGTTTATCCAAAACTTCCTGGCTGAATACATCAGCAACTAAACCTACTCCCAAATAAGGATAAAGTTTTTCGCCGTCCGAACTGACAATCCCGGCAGATTCCTGTCCACGATGTTGTAAAGCATAAAGTCCAAGATAGGTTAATCTGGTAGCTTCCGGATGATTATAAACACCAAATATTCCACACATATACGCTAAAACGCTAAATCCCGCTAAACCGCCAAATGAAATTCTCCGCAAAGACCGCTAAGAAAATCTTTTATCGTTCTTTGTGCCAATTTTGCGTTCTTTGCGTTGGTTCTTTTTGGCGCTTTTGCGATTTCAGATTCTAACTGGTAGACCTTTATTTTTGAGATATTTTTTTGTTTCCCGAATTGAGTATTTACCATAATGAAAAATAGATGCGGCAAGTACTGCATCGGCTTTACCGGTAGTCAACGCCTGATAAAGATGTTCCGGATTACCCGCACCACCGGAAGCAATTACCGGAATATTTACTGCCTCAGAAATTGCTCTGGTCAACTCCAAATCGTATCCTTCCTGTGTCCCGTCCGCATCCATACTGGTAAGCAGTATTTCACCAGCACCTAATTTTTCTACTTTCTTTGCCCATTTTACTGCATCTAATCCGGTCGGTTTAGTCCCGCCGTAAGTGTAAACTCGCCACCTTCCAGAATGTTGCAGGTTACAAGTTGCAAGTTGCAAGTTAGTTGATTTCTCTTTTTTATTTCTACCTGAAACCTGAAACTTGAAACTTGAAACTTTTTTTTTGGCATCAATGGCGACGACAATACATTGACTACCAAAACTTTCCGCCCCTGCTTTAACTAAAAGAGGATTTTCTACCGCTGCCGTATTCAAAGAAACCTTATCCGCACCGGATTTCAAAAGAATTCTTATATCTTCAATACCTCTAATTCCTCCGCCGACAGTTAAAGGAATAAAAACTCTTTCGGCAGTTTTTTCTACTACCTTCACAATTGTTTTCCGTTTTTCAATACTGGCAGTGATATCCAGGAAAACAATCTCATCGGCTCCTTCCTGACTATAAACCGCGGCACTTTCTACCGGGTCACCGGCATCTTTCAGGTTGACAAAATTTATCCCTTTCACTACCCGGCCATTTTTAACATCAAGACAGGGGATTATTCTCTTAGTTAACATAGTTTTAGTGTCCCCCCACCTTAATCCTCCCCCTGAGATGGGGGAGGGTAGGGTGAGGGTGGAATTAATCTTTTTCAGTAAGAACTAAAATTTTTCAGAATTCTTAGACCTAAAGGTCCGCTTCGCTCGGGATGAAATTGGACACCAAAAAGATTACCTCTTCCAACCACCGAAACAAACTTTTCACTATAATCAGTAGTAGCAAGAATAATATTTTTATCTTTCGGAACTACATAGTAAGAATGCACAAAATAGAAGTAAGAACCGTCTGGTACTCCTCTAAAAAGTGGTAAGTGGTAAGTGGTGAGTGGTGAGTAGTGAACTGCATTCCATCCCATATGGGGTATTTTCAACTTTTGGGTAAACTTTTTTACTTTACCTTTGATAATATCTAATCCTTTATGTCTGCCGTGTTCTTCACTTTCGCTGAACAATAATTGTAATCCTAAACAGATACCTAAGAAATGTTTATTCTCTTTGACTACTTGACGAATAACCGGAATGAGTCCTAAATCTTTAAGATTACGCATCCCTTGGGCGAAAGCACCGACACCGGGCAGAATTACTCTCTCCGCCTGTTCAATTATCTTCTTATCGGAAGTAACCCTTGCCGGGATACCCAACTTTGATAAAGCATTATAAATACTTTTTAAGTTTCCTAAACCGTAATCAATAATCGCAATCAATCCTGTCTCCAACTATTTTCTAATTTGTCTAATGGTAAATCAATTACTTTTCTTTTATCGGTTTCAATTATTAATCTTTCTCCACCAGTTTTACCAATTATTCTTAAAGGTGTATTATTTTTTTGGGCAATAGATTTAATTTTATTCACTGCACTTTTTTTTGCCGAAAGGACAATCCTTGACTGTGTTTCCCCAAAAAGGAGTGCATCTGTCTTCAGAGCAGAAGGTAGATTGTCAATCTTGCATCCAATCTTCTTTTCCCGGTTATCGGTAGACCATGACCTACGGGAAATACAACATTCGGCTAAAGCCACGGCTAAGCCCCCTTCGGAACAATCATGTGCCGAATTAACTAAACCTTGATTGATTACTTCCAATGTTGTCTTCTGCACCGATTTTTCCAATTCCAAATCTAATTCCGGGATTTCACCTTTAACCAAACTATGTATTTCTTTCAGATACTCGCTCCCACCTAACTCCTCTTTACATATACCTAAAAGAATAATTTCATCTCCCTCATTTTTGAAATATTGATTACAGCGCTGGTTAATATCCGGCAAAATACCAACCATACCAATCGTCGGTGTAGGATAAATTGCATCTTGTGGATTTTCGTTATAGAAAGAAACATTACCGCTGACTACCGGGATTTGAAAAAACTGACAAACATCGGTTATTCCTCTAATACATTCTTTGAATTGCCAGTAACGGTCCGGTTTATCCGGATTAGCAAAATTAAGACAATCAGTAATCCCTGCCGGTTCGGCACCGACACAAACTAAATTACGCATCGCTTCGGCAACCGCAATCTCTGCTCCCCGGTAGGGATTAAGGTAACAATAACGACTATTACAATCAGTAGTCACCGCAATACCTTTGAGGTGAGTACCTCCTCCGAGGTGAGTACCTCTACCGTTTTCTTTCAATCTCAGCACTGCCGCATCTGAACCGGGTAAGACAACCGTATTCGTCTGGACCATATGGTCATACTGCCGGTAAACCCATTCTTTACTGGCAATATTCGGTGAACTTAAAAGTTTAAGTAAAACTTGATTAAAATTCTTCGGTAAGGAAATTTTATCTAAATCTAATTTTTTTATCTCGTCAAGATAATCCGGCTTTTTACTCGCTAAATCATAAACTGGTGGATTAGCTAAAGCATCAGCCGGGATTTGAGCAACAACTTTACCTCTGTCTTTCACTCTTACCATTCGGTCAGCGGTAACTTTACCGATTACTACTGCGTTTAAGTCCCACTTAGCAAAAATATTCTGGATTTCTTTTTCTTTACCTTTTTTTACACAAGCAAGCATCCTTTCCTGTGATTCAGAAATCATTACTTCCCAGGATTCCATTCCTTTTTCTCTCCGGGGAACATTTTGCAGTTCAATTTCTATACCACTACCACCAGCAGCAGCCATCTCACTGGTTGCACAGGTTAATCCTCCCGCACCCATATCTTTTATCCCGACAATGTCACCGGTATTGATTGCTTCTAAAGTTGCTTCAATTAAACATTTTTCAGTAAAAGGGTCACCAATCTGGACACTCGGTCTTTTTTCTTCATTTGAGGTGATTACCTCATTACAGAATTCCTGTGAAGCAAGCACACTGCAACCACCGATACCATCGCGTCCGGTACTTGCACCAACATAAAGAATGGAATTACCCACACCGGTAGCACGGGCACGGGCAAGTTTATTTCTTTTTGCAATACCAATACTCATTACATTGACCAAACAGTTACCACTATAACAGGATTCAAAATATATTTCTCCGCCTACAGTTGGCACACCAAGACAATTACCGTAAAACTGTATTCCATCAACAACACCGTGCAAAAGGAATTTATTATAGGAATCAGTAAGTGGACCGAAGCGTAAAGAATCCATTAAGGCAATCGGTCGTGCACCGGTAGTAAAAATATCGCGGATAATCCCTCCGACACCGGTAGCGGCACCTTGTTTCGGTTCAATCTGTGAAGGATGATTATGACTTTCCATTTTGAAAATAACCGCTAAATCATCAAGAACAATACCTCCGGCATCTTCACCGACTAAAACTTTATATTTACCTTCCCGTGGCAAAAAACGAAGATACTTTTTTGACCTTGAATAGGAACAATGTTCCGACCATTCTACCGAAAACATTGCTAATTCAGTAATCGTCGGTTCTCTTTTAAGAATTTTTAATATTTTCTGGTAATCTTCGTCTCTTAACCCTAAGGAATGATATATTTCTGGTTTAATCATAATAAATTTAGCGTTTTGGCGACAATTTAGCGCTTTTGCGTGAATTTAACTATTGACTTAAAAATAAAAAGTCCGTCTTCTGAACCAAGGGCTTTTTCTGCACTTCTTTCCGGATGGGGCATCATCCCTAAAACATTACCTTGTTTATTGATAATTCCGGCAATATTGTCAATTGCACCGTTCGGATTATATTTTTCATTAATCTCACCGGAAGCAGAACAATAACGAAAAACAACCTGCTGATTTCTTTTCAATTCTTCCAAACTGTTTTTATCAAGATAATAATTTCCTTCATTATGTGCAATCGGTATTTTCAGAACTTGTTTCTTCGCATAAAGGTTAGTAAAAGAAGTGTTATTTTTTTCCACTCGTAAACATACATTTTCACAGATAAAGCGCAGATTTTTATTCCGTAACATCGCTCCGGGTAAAAGACCGGCTTCTAACAAAATCTGGAAACCGTTACAGATGCCAATTACTAATCCCCCTTTTTCGGCAAATTCTTTTACTGCATTCATTACCGGTGAAAACCGTGCTACTGCACCGGTACGCAAATAGTCACCATAACTGAACCCGCCGGGTAAAACAATACAATCAAAACCAGAAATTTTTGTTTCTTTATGCCAGATGTATTCAACCGGCTGGTTTAAGACATCCTTGATTACATAAAAACAGTCCTGGTCACAATTTGACCCGGGAAAAACAACTACACCAAACTTTATCATCATTCGCTGAGAGCGCAGAATTTTCTCCGCGGATTCCGCGGAATAATATTTTTGCGTAATCTGCGGATATTATTATTTAATTTCTTTGAGACGGAATTTATAATCTTCAATTATTGGGTTGGCTAATAATTTTTTACACATTTCATTAACCAGTTTTTCCGCCTTATTTTTATCGTTAACTTCCAACTTAATTGAGATTAGTTTACCGATTCGCAAATCTTTAATTACTTTTTGGTAACCCATTGACTCTAAGGCATGTTTAATCGTCAATCCCTGCGGGTCAGAAACTACTTTCTTCAAAGTAATATAAATTTCTGCTTCTAACATTCTCCTCTCCCTCGAGTAAAAAGTCTAAGTTCCGAGCGACCTTGAGACAGGCAGACCTTTCACACTTGCACTTTAGAGTTTCGGGGTTCCTCTCTGAACGATATCAGAGTTTTTGACGCTTCTCAGTGCTGGTCAAAAAATCATTGAGTGAAGAGAGGGTTCCCGAAACTCATTTCTTTCCCTTGAAGCGAGGAACTGACTTTTTACTCTCTCCCCCCTTACTCCCATTCGATTGTACTCGGTGGTTTAGAACTAATATCATAAACAACCCGATTAATTCCTTTAACTTCATTGACGATACGATTAGAAATATTACTTAATACTTTTTCCGGTAACCTTACCCAATCAGCAGTCATCCCGTCACGACTAATCACTGCCCTTATCGCTACCACATTTTCATAAGTACGTTCATCACCCATTACTCCTACGGTTTTAATCGGTAAGAGAACCGCAAATGCTTGCCAAATTTTTTTCTCTAAACCTGCCCTCTTTATCTCTTCGGTAACTCTTAAATCGGCTTCTCGTAAAAGGTTAAGCCGTTCTTCAGTCACTTCACCAATTATTCTCACCGCTAAACCCGGACCCGGGAATGGTTGTCGCCAAATCAGTTCCTCATCTAAACCTAATTCTATTCCCACTTCTCTCACTTCATCTTTAAAAAGTTCACGGAAAGGTTCAATCAGTGCAAACTGCATTTTTGAAGGTAAACCACCGACATTATGGTGAGTTTTAATTTTCGCTGAAGGTCCACCAAATGCCGAACGACTTTCAATCACATCCGGATACAAAGTTCCCTGGGCTAAAAATTTTATCCTACCCAATTTTTTTGTTTCTCGTTCAAATATGCGGATAAATTCGTTACCGATAATTTTCCGTTTTTCTTCCGGGTCAATTACTCCGGCTAACTTTTTTAAGAAATGGTCTCCCGCATCAACATAATCTAAATCAATTCCATAATTCTTAAACCGCTTGACCACTTCTTCGGCTTCATTTTTTCTTAATACCCCGTTATTAACAAAAATCGGGACAAGTCGTTTACCGACTGCTTTATGCAAAATTAGCGCTAAAACTGTAGAGTCAACCCCGCCACTTACGGCACAGAGAATTTTTTCATCTTTTACTTTTTCTTTTATTTTTTCTACTGTATTCCGGATGAAAGATTTTATTGTCCATTCCTCTTTACAAAGGGCTATCTCTCTTAAGAAATTATTTAAGATTATTTGTCCCTGCGGTGTATGCACTACTTCCGGATGGAATTGCACACCATATAATTTTTTTCTTTTGAGGTGATTACCTCTTTTATTTCGCATTACCGCAATCGGAGAATTAACCGTATGTCCAATTTTTTCAAATCCCGGGGGTAACTTTTCTACTCGGTCACCATGACTCATCCAGACAGTCAACTTTTTTTTAAGTCCCTTAAACAAATCATCTTTTCTTTCCACAAATAAACCTGTCCGCCCGTATTCACGTTCACCGGAATGACTAACTCTACCACCGAGCATCTCCGCCATCAGTTGCATACCGTAACAAATTCCTAAGATGGGAATTCCTAATGCGAAAATTCCCTTTTCACAGCGAGGACCTTCCAGAGAAGTTACCGTCGCCGGACCGCCGGAAAGGATAATCGCTTTCGGTCTACTCTTGATGAGTTGAGCAGGTGAAATATTATAAGGAATAATTTTAGAATAGACCTGAGATTCTCTCACCCGGCGAGCAATAAGTTGAGTATACTGTGAACCAAAATCTAAAATTGCTACCCATTCTTTATTCAT
>DHVG01000013.1:253578-260262 GCA_002412545.1 Elusimicrobia bacterium UBA5214
CATATTCTTGAATTGATTTAACCTTTAAATTTCCTTTTAAAACTGACTCCATACCATTTACTACTGCTTGGGCTCCTTGAATCGTAGTTACACACGGCACACCATAGAGGACCGCTAAACTCCTAATCGGTTTCATATCCGATTGACCGTATTGTCCCGAAGGTGTATTAATCACCAGTTTTATTTCGCCTCCTTTAATCAGGTCTAATACCTCGGTATTACCTTCAGCAATTTTACCCACTGTATTTGTTCCCATATTATTCATTTTAAGAACTTTAGCCGTTCCTTTAGTAGCAATTATCTCAAAACCTAAATCGTAAAGTTTCTTGGCAATAAAAACAATGTTTCTCTTATCATCATTTTTCACGCTAATAAAAACTTTCCCTTTACTCGGAATAATCTGTCCCGCGGCAATCTGTGATTTATAAAAAGCGATTCCAAATGATTTATCTATTCCCATTACTTCGCCGGTAGATTTCATTTCTGGTCCGAGTAGTATATCTACGCCCGAGAAACGCGAAAAGGGTAAGACCGATTCTTTTACCGCTACATAAGTTAATTTTTTTTCTTCAGTAAAACCAAGTTCTTCAAGTGTCTTACCAGCCATTATTTTAGCCGCAATCTTCGCTAAAGGAATACCGGTTGTCTTGCTTACAAAAGGCACGGTCCGTGATGCACGCGGGTTAACTTCCAAAACATAAACAATATCATTTTTTATTGCTAACTGGATATTAATTAATCCTTTAACTTCAAGCTCTTGAGAGATTACTTTCGTATAATCCCTGATTGTCCCGATAATTTCATCACTCAAGGTATGTGGTGGAAGGACACAAGCTGAATCACCGGAATGTATTCCTGCTTCCTCAATATGTTCCATAATTCCACCAATCACGGTTAACTTACCGTCAGAAACCGCATCAACATCTACTTCTACTGCATCTTCCAGAAATTTATCAATTAAAATCGGATGCCCTTCAGAAACTTCCTCCGCTTCTTTGATAAATTCATTTAGAGAAGATTCATCGTAAACTATTTTCATCGCTCTACCGCCTAAAACATAGGAAGGTCTCACTAATACCGGATAACCGATTTTTTTTGCTATTCTTTTTGCTTCTTCTTTCAATTTCGCTGAACCATTCGCTGGCTGGGGTATCTTCAATCTCTTAAGAAGTCGGGCGAACTTATCCCGGTCTTCAGCACGGTCTATAGAGTCAACACTGGTACCAATAATCGGTGCACCCGCTTTTCTCAATTGTTTAGCCAAATTAAGCGGTGTCTGTCCTCCGAACTGGATAATTACACCGTCAGGTTTCTCTTTATCAATAATATTCATTACATCTTCAAAAGTAAGCGGTTCAAAGTAAAGTTTGTCCGAAGTATCGTAGTCAGTAGATACCGTCTCCGGATTAGAATTAACCATAATCGTCTGATAACCCAATTCTTTAAGGGCAAATGAAGCATGACAACAACAATAGTCAAATTCTATACCCTGACCAATACGGTTTGGTCCACCACCAAGAATGATTATTTTTTTTCTCTTTGCCGAACGGGCTTCATCTTCTTTTTCATAAGTTGAATAGTAATAAGGTGTATACGCTTCAAATTCAGCGGCACAAGTATCAACTAATTTAAAAGTTGTTTCAATCCTTTGTTTTTTTCGCAAATTTCTTACCGCTAATTCATCCGAACCAATCAATTCGGCAATCTGACGGTCACTGAAACCAAACTCTTTAGCTTTTCTCAAGTTTGCCGGTGCAAGTTTTTTTGTTTTCCGGTATTCAGTTTTTATTTTATTTTCTAAACCAACAATTTCTTTTATATTACCAATAAACCAGGGGTCAATTTTAGTCAGCTGATAAATTTCATCTATACTAAATCCTTTCTCTAAAGCATACTTGATATAAAATATTCGTGAAGCATTCGGTTCTTTTAGTCTCAACCTGATTTTTTCTTCCGGGATTTGCCGATAATCTAACTTGTTATCTAACCCGCTATGCCCGATTTCCAATCCTCTTAATCCTTTTTGCAATGCTTCTTTAAAAGTCCGTCCGATTGCCATCGTTTCACCTACCGATTTCATTGAAATTCCTAAAACATCTTTTGCTTCGGGAAATTTCTCAAAAGCAAAACGCGGTATCTTCACTACACAATAGTCAATCGTCGGTTCAAACGATGCCGGTGTCTCCTTGGTAATATCATTCCTGATTTCATCAAGAGTATAACCTACGGCAAGTTTTGCGGCAATTTTTGCTATCGGGAAACCGGTAGCTTTACTCGCCAGAGCCGAACTGCGCGAGACACGCGGATTCATCTCAATCGCTACCATCCGTCCATCTTCCGGATTAATTGCAAACTGAATATTAGAACCACCGGTCTCTACACCAATCTCCCGGATAATTGCCAGTGCAGCATCTCTCATCTTTTGATACTCTTTATCGGTTAAGGTCTGTGCTGGTGCGACCGTAATTGAATCACCGGTATGGACACCCATCGGGTCAAAATTTTCAATTGAACAGATGATTACTACATTATCTTTTTTATCCCGCATCACTTCTAATTCATACTCTTTCCAGCCAACCACCGATTCTTCAATCAATACTTGGTGAATCATACTGTATTCTAACCCACGGGTAACTATTTCCTCAAATTCTTCATCAGTAGTAGCTACACCGCCACCGGTGCCGCCTAAAGTAAACGCCGGTCTCATTACTAAAGGTAAACCTAACTCCTCTTTAATTCGTTTAGCATCACTTATCCGGTAAGCAAGACCGCTTTTCGGAACATCTAAACCAATTTTCTTCATCGCTTCTCTAAAAAGTAAACGGTCCTCCGCCTTTTTTATTGCCTCTTCATCGGCACCAATCATCTTTACTTTATATTCTTTTAATATTCCCCGACGTGCAACTTCAATTGCAGTATTTAGTCCGGTCTGTCCGCCTAAGGTCGGGAGGAGTGCATCCGGTCTTTCTTTAACAATCACCTTCTCCAGAATTTCCGGAGTAATTGGTTCAATATAAGTAGCATCAGCAAATTGCGGGTCAGTCATAATTGTTGCCGGATTAGAATTGACCAGGACAATTTTGAAACCTTCTTCTTTCAAAGCTTTACAGGCTTGGGTGCCGGAATAGTCAAACTCACATGCTTGACTAATTACAATTGGACCGGAACCAATAATCAGTATTTTTTTAATATCCGTTCGTTTAGGCATAAACTCCTCACAATCGTTCGTCAGTCTATACGGATGCATACGGATTAAAGCAGATTCATACGGATTGAAACCTTTATCCGTTTGCATCCGCTCACATCCGTTTGAATCCGTTTTAAATTTTAAATTTATTCATCATTTGGATGAACTGACCAAAGAGATACTTTGCATCATTCGGACCAGGTGCCGCTTCCGGATGGAATTGCACTGAAAATATCGGTAATTTCTTATGTCTCATCCCTTCTAAAGTATTATCATTAAGATTAAGGTGAGTAATTTCCACATCCGGGTCTTTCAAAGAATCAATATCTACACAAAAACCATGGTTCTGCACCGTAATCATAATTTTACCACTTCTTAATTCTTTAACCGGATGATTCAACCCATGATGTCCGAATTTAAGTTTATAGGTTTTACCACCGAAAGCCATTCCTAATATTTGATGTCCCAAACAAATACCAAAAATTGGTAATTGGTGATTGTCGCCTCTCCGGCGACCTGTCTCCTCTTCGGCGACCTGCCGACGAGGCATGGCCGATGAGGCATGGGTAATTGGTGATTGGTCAATCAATTTTTTTACTGTATCTACTACATAGGTCAAGGGAGCAGGGTCACCGGGTCCGTTAGAAAGTAAAACCCCGTCCGGTTTTAAAGCAAGTATTTCTTGAGCAGTTGTTTTCGCGGGCACAACTTTTACCTGGCAACCACGGACAACTAATTCTCTTAAAATATTATATTTTACCCCGCAATCAATCACTACTACTTTATGTTTACCTTCCCGGTTCCAAGCGTAACTTCCTTTACAGGCAACTTCCCTTACTAAATCTCTTCCAATCAGCCCGGGCGAATTCTTCGCTTTTTTAATTAAACTCCGGTCATCTAAATCTTCGGTAGAAATACATACTTTCATTGCCCCCTGCAGACGAATATGTTTAGTTAACGCCCGTGTATCTACACCTTCTATCCCGATAATTTTATATTTTTTCAGATATTCATCTAACCTCTTTTGACTCCGCCAATTGCTGGCAAGACGACTATTTTCTTTCACCACGAAACCTTCCACCTGTATCTTTGCTGACTCAAAATCTTCATCGTTTACACCGTAATTACCGATTAGCGGATAAGTCATGGTTACAATCTGCCCTTTATAAGAAGGGTCAGTAAGTACTTCTGGGTAACCAGTCATCCCGGTATTAAAGATTATTTCACCAGTTTTCTCACCGGGATAACCAAAAGAAATACCTTCAAATACTGTTCCGTCTTCAAGAGCAATCTTTGCTTTTTTTTCCATATTTCTTCTTGTGATTACAGATGACAACGAAGTTGTCATTGCGAGACCGACCTGCCTCGCTGTCAAGCGTGAGGTCGTGGCAATCTTATAATAGGATTGCTTCGGTCGTTTTACTCCCTCGCAATGACATTTCGGTGTAATCAAATTTTCTATCTAATAATAAAAAAAAGACGAAAATATCCCTTTTTTGACATCTTCGTCTTTTTTTATAATAATACTTCACTGTATTATTTATGTTAGGATTTTTTTTAACTTTCTAATCACTCCTGTCCGCTAAAAAAATGAGCTATTTATTGTGTCATTTGTCTGTCATTCCGAAGGAGCGAATGTAATGAGCAACTGTGGGAATCTCGTTTTTATCGTAAAAAAGGCGAGATTGCCACGCCTTTCAGGATCGCAATGACAGTTTGTATGACGGAAAGTTAAGCGGACACCTATGCTTTTTAATTATAAAAAACTATAAAAATTTTGTCAAGTTTTTCTATAGCACAATGAAGAATAAATAAAAAAAACTGTCCTAAAAATGGACGGCTAAAAAATAAAACCTAAAATCAAGACCTAACCCTATTTCCCCTGGTTAAAATATTCTGTCCCCAAACCCCTACAAAATTTTATTATCCGTCTGACCAAGTTAGTTTTTTTCTTTCAATTAACTGGTCTTTCATTAGAAGAAGCCATTACCGTAAAAAATTCCCTCCGTCCCAATTTTTTACGTCCCGATTTTTTATAAGTTCTCTGTCCCCGGATTTCCGAATAAATGAAAGCGTCCCCTTTTTTGAATATCAGAAATAAATTTCCGATAAATTTCCGATAAATTTCCGATATTTCTGTATTAAGCAAGAATGTGACCTTCCCGGAGTTTGACATTCCGACAAGTATTTCCCCACCACTTGCGTTAGAGAATGCAGAAACCGTCTCCACAATTTCTTTCCACTCCCCAACTGATTTCTTAAATTCAGTACTTTGGTTTTCTCTCTTAGAAATAAAATCGTTCATTCCCGATTTGCCGCTTTTCCGAAAAAATCAGAAAAATCCTTTTTTTTGACTGAAAAAAATAATTAAGTTCTCTGTCCCCGGATTTCTCTTAAAGATTCGGATAATTTTTTCTAAGCCAATTAAGAACTACTTCTAAAAACCCTTCAGCTTCTTTAATTAACTCTTCCGCTTCTGATTCTGAGATTCCACCAGCATAATCGTAATCAGTTATATTCCTTTTCGCTCTACAGGAATCAAAATAATCTGCTAAATCCTGATAGTTCCTGTCCATTATCACTTTCATTGCCTGAAAGACAGTAAAGTGATGTCCGGTTCCTTGTGGTTCATATCCCTTGCAATAAATAAGGACACTGGCTAATTGTAACACTGCATTATAGGCGCAAGCAAACTTTCTATCCGGGGAAAGACCTTCTACTTTTGCATCTTTTATATCCCTCTTTACAAGTTCCAATAAATTAGCGATTTCTTTTTTAGATGTTTTATGTGGCTTTAATCTACCTTGATTTAATAATTGTTTTAAGTTCATTTTCACTTCCGACAATAAATATTTTCTTATCTTTCAAGACCGAACTAAGAAAATGGTCCTTCTGCTTAACTTTATTTATAAATTCTTTGAGTGAAAACACTGCATAGTTAATTTCCCGCATTAATTCTTTTTTAGGTTTAGAAAGAATGCTGGAAAGTTCTTTTGAGGAGATTTCGCCGATAACCATTAAATCAATATCGCTTGAAAAACTTTCTCTACCCTGAGCATAAGAACCGTATATAAAGGCAATCTTTATGCTATTTTTTCTTAGATGTTCTTTTAGTACTTCGGCAATTCCTACACTCTTAAAGAAAATTTGTTTTAACTCCTCAAAAATAGGACAATCTTTACTTAACTTGTAATAGATGCGATTCCCCTCTATTGAACTTGTAATTAGACCGATATTCTTCAGTTTTTCTACCTCTCGCTGGACTCCCCGTATCGGTTGATGGGTAAGATTAGAGATTTGTCTCTGATAGTAGCTATTATCGGGATTAAATAAAAATAATTTTAGAATTTCTACTCTTGCCCTTGAAGAAAAAAGTTTATCTAACATAAAATTACCTCAGTATACATTTTGTAGTCAATTATATACAATTTGTAGTCAATTGTCAAGCAGTAAGTTCCCTTATCAGTGAGTCCTGCCTGCCGAAAAAATCAGAAAAA
>DHVG01000003.1 GCA_002412545.1 Elusimicrobia bacterium UBA5214
AAGGGCTTTTCAGAAAGAGCGGGGTTTACCCTAAAAAATATACAAAAGATAAAAAAATTTGTCAAGAAGAAAATTTTGTGATTTTTATTACAATGTGATTTTTGTCACATTTTCCGGTAAAGTAATCAAAAATGTTGTTCCTTGGTTCAATTCACTTTTTACTTCAACTTTACCCTGATGCCGGGCAATAATTGCATAGATAACGAATAGACCTAATCCGCTGCCTTTATTTTTTCTTTTCGTAGTAAAGAAAGGTTCAAAGATATGCGGCAAATTTTCTGGCGCTATCCCTTCTCCGGTATCGGAAACTTCAATTTCTACAGTTTTCTGTTCCTCATTGTGCATTGCGGTGAGAATAAGTTTATACAATTTATCTTTTTCGTTAAACGCATGCAGTGCATTGGTAAAAAGGTTGACAAAGACCTGAACAAGTTCACCTTCATCACCTTTAACTAACGGTAAACAATCGTTATAGTTCTTTACTACTTCTACATTTTTATACTTTTTTTCATGATGGACTAATTCTAACGCATAGTCAATTATTTTAGGTATTTCTACCGGTACAAATTTTAGTTCTCTTGGGCGTGAATAGGTAAGAAGATTTTGAGTAATTTTAAGTATTCTTTTTGTTTCTTGTTCAACTTTTTTTAAATCTTCATAATTGGGGTTGTCTTTCTCCATTTCGGTAAGAATAATCTGTGTGTAACCTAAAATTGTGGTTAAAGGGTTATTCATCTCATGGGCAATACCCGCCGCCATTTGTCCAATTGTGGAAAGTTTTTCCGAATAGATAAGTTGTTTTTGAGTCTCTTCAAGTGCTTGATGCATTTTCTTCGCTTCTCCATAAAGACCAGCATTTTCTTCTGCTTTTTCATAAATCTCACTATGAAATTTTTCTAAACTCCCAGCCATCCGATTAAATTCTTGAGATAACATTTCTACTTCACTGGTATTTTTCCAATTCAAACGCAGAGAAGTGTTCCCGGCAGCAACTATTCTCATTCCTTCACAAATTGCCTTTAAAGGTTTCAACAACCGATTCCTCAACCAAAAATAAAAAACAAGCCCCAGAGTAAGGGTGAAAAAAAGTGATACGCTTAGTCCGCGGGCAATACCTAATTTCACCCGAGAAGGAGTTGCTCCGAGATTAGTGCTGATTTCTTTTAACCTCTGAAGTTGAACTCTCTGGATTAATTCTCCTTCTCTCCGGGGATTAACAATCTGGATAAAAACAATTCTTTTTTGGTTTTCTAATTCCTCAAGAAGTATTCTTTCGTGTCGGTACTCCATCCAGAGAAAAAACGAACAAAAAGAGAGAAAAACTAACACCCCAACGGACAGGATTAATCTCTGTCCGAACTTTTTTTTAAAAAACACTTTTCCCCTCCGCCTATTGATTGATTGCAGTAATTGAACTAATGCGAAATTCCACCGTATTTACTGATGAATTCTTTCTCAAAATATTTGTTTGCTTCTTCAAGTTTTATCCCTTCTGCAATCATCTTCTTACTCAATTCAGTAATTACCATTCTTATCGCTAAAGGTAAATCCAAGCAAACATTTTTATTTTTATTCAAAGTTTCTTGGACAGCCATTTTTATTTCATAAACCGAAGAAGGTTTCACCAGATAATCATCGGCACCGGAACGGAGCGCTTCCACTACGGTTTTTATCTCTTCCACTGCCGAAAGAATAATGATTGGTAAATCCGGACGAATTTTTTTTACTTTTTTCATTACTTCTAATCCGTTCATCCCGGGCATTTTCAGGTCTAAAAGGAGCAAATCCGGGTCTTCTCGCTCAACTTTTTCTATCGCTTCTTCCCCATTCCCGGCGGTAAGAACGACACACTCGTCCTCTAACATTTTAGATAACACTAAACACACATTTACTTCATCGTCTACCACCAAAATTTTTTCATTCATCTGTTTTCCCCTCCTGATTAATGACCGATGGAGTTATATATTTGAATTGTTCTTCTCCACTCTAGAGTTTAAATACTCCGGTATCAATCCACTCGTTTTTCAATAATGACCACCAATCAATCGCCAGCCCTTTTAATACATACTCATAAGGAAGCCAACCATAACCTCCACTACCCCAGCCGGTTCCCCAGGAGTTTCTGACCAGTAGAGCCCCGGTAGTTTCTATGGCTCCCGGATTGGTATTTTTTATCTTCATCTTGTCATCATAACCAACAGCAACAATCGCATGACCGCCGAGAATCTTTTCCCCGGGAGTTGGGTAGGGTATTTTGCCGGTTGTGGTAGCCTGGGAAAGGGAACTATAAACCGTAAATCCGAACATAGAGGGAAGACCGGCAGCTAAATATGCTTTAATCCGGGATAAAAGGAGATTTTTCGCCGTTGCCGGTGGGTCAAGACGGAAATACGAAATCGCTTGATAGTTTTGAGCAAAAGCATAACAAAAAACTGGTGGTTCTTTATCAAAATCAGCAGTTATATACTTCCAGTATTCTTCCGGAGGTACCCCAAAGAGTACTAAGGCACCCATCGTTGTCTTAAGAAATGCTCCCGTGTCTCCGGTCCAGTGCAACATATTCCTCGTAACTTTATAAAGGAATAATCTTGAAGCATCAATATGTTTTCCAAACGCTTTCCGCTCATAATACTCTACAATCCCCACACCGGCATGTGCAGTGCAGGAACCGAGTGAACCTTGATTTTCAATCGGAGAGCACCATACCCTTAAATCTACAGAAACTGGCAGTTTTACTTTGGCTGGCTCTGCTACTCCTACTTTTTTAAGCATACCTTTTACCGAATCCTTTTGCCCCAATAATTTAAGTCCGGGAGACACTTCGTCTTGTTCTACCGAGTAGTCCCGAAAATCAGGATAGTCCGGTAACCATCCCATTCCCAAATGTTCATTCATTTCACTCATTTCACTCATCCAATTTCTTCTTTTCTATATAAAACGCATTAAATATTTGCATTTTATTGATTACACAAATTATTAAAATGATTACACTGATTAAAGACTTTAGTTTCAGCGGGATATTTTTATCGGGGCAAAAATTATGCCAAATATGGAATTATCACGGAGGGGGTTAATTCTGGACAAAAAAATGCAACAAATAATAAGGTGTCAGCACAATTTATTGTGCAATTAGACGGGAAGAGGAAGTTTAATCAGGAAAGTCGTTCCTTGGTGTGAACCGTTCTGGTTCACACCTTGGTGCGGTTTGCTTACTACTTCAATTGTTCCGTTATGTTCTTTAATAATCTGTTTAACAATAGCCAGACCTAATCCGGTGCCGTCTTCCTTAGTAGAAAAAAAAGGTTTGAATAAATTTTTTAGATTTTCTTCTGCAATACCACTGCCGGTATCACTAAACCAAATTTCTATCCCCCCTTCTTGCTTTCGCAAGAAAGCAGGGGGGACGGATTGATTCGTGTTCATTCGTGCAGATATTTTTAGAGAGCCGCCGTCCGGCATCGCCTGCAAAGCATTAAGGATAAGGTTTAAAAAAACTTGTTTCATCTGGTCAGGATTAGTGAAAATTTTTGGTAAATTCTCTTGGTATTCTTTAATTACGCGCACCTTACTTTTCAATATTTCACTATCCATAAAAAGAAGAATTTCGTCAATAATCTTTTCAATTTCTACTGGCTGACTTGCTTCTTTACTCGGACGACTAAAATTTAAAAGTTCGTGAAGAATATTTTCCAGTCGTTCCAATTCTTGGGGAACAATTTGGTTATATTTTTCTTGAAATTCCGGGTCATTAAATTTTTTTGGGAAAAGTTGGGTAAAAGTTTTAATCGCAACAAGGGGATTCTTTATTTCATGAGCGATATTTGCCGCTAAAGTTCCCAGTGCAGAAAGTTTATCCGCACGATGTAAATTCTTTTCTAACTCGCGCATCTCTTCGTAAAGGCGGGCATTTTCTAAAGCGATTACCGCTTGATTAGCAAGAGTGGACAGAAATTCCAAGTCATCCGCAGTAAACATTTCTTGGGACATCTTGTTGCTCAGATTAAAAACACCTACTAATTCATCTTTTATTTTTAAAGGGATAGAGAGATACGCTTCCAATACTTCCAGTTTATTTAGAGTTTGAACAATTTCTTCATTCGGAGGAAATTCCTGCCGGGAAAGATTAAATTCAAATTCTTCACGAATAAAGATTTTATTTTCTTCTTTTAGCCAGCGAAGTAAAAACTCATCTTTCGCAAAATATATTTTATCAATAATTGCTTGATTAAGACCCTCAGTAGCGTTAATTCGGAATCTGCCAGTTTCTTTCTCAACTAAAAAAACCGAACCTTTAGTAATATGTAAAGTTTTTGCCACTGTATTGATGAGCAAATTGGCAATTTTATCTGCTTCAATAAGCAAACTTAAAGACCAAGTAAATTCTTTAAGTATTTTCTGCGGGTCATATTTTTCTTTAAAGAAGATTTTATCTACGGTAGAGCGAATCCTATTTTTCAAAGGTTGAAAAGTAGCGGCAATAATCATTGCCGCAAATGCATTCACCAAAAATGAACTCTGGGCAAGAACCGTCGTCCCAAAAATACCCTGAAAAATACCAACCGTAAGAACATAAATCCCGCTAATCGCTCCGACTAAAGAAGCATAGGCAAAACCCTTACTAATGACTACCCTTATATCCATCAACTGATATTTAACAATCGCATAGGCAACAATACCGGTGTAAGCTATGTAACCTAGACTTCCAAACGGATAAACTCTTACTCCATAAGCCAAAAAAAGATTTGTCGCTCCAATAAGAACAGCAACAGCGGCGCCCACGAAAACATATTGTAACTGGTTCTGTTCCAAAGTAGATGTGGCCCTTCTATATTTTTGAATCAACTCAAACAATGAATAACATATAAAAACAACTAAATTTATTACAAAAATAGTGTATACCGTTCCTCCTCTAGGCATATAAGTCCACTCAGTTTTTATAAATCTGTCTTCAAAATTTCCTGTCCAATTAAGAATTATAAAGATTAACGCAATTAAGTAAGATATGTAAAGGATTTTACTTTTGATTTCATTTTTATTTCTGGTGATAGCCAATGTGAAATGGACAAAAGTAGGAGGCACAAGCAAAAATCCTAAACGAAAGATTCTAGTCCAATGTATAGCAAAAATTTCATTGGGTGCAAGACATAACCCAAAAATATTAAAATTAAAAATCGCTAAGGCGATGCTTGACAAGGCGAAAGTTTTATTTATTAAGTTTTTTTTATCTTTTGAGTAGACAAAAAAGGCAAGAAGAAAACTGGCTAAACCGGCAATAAAAGGCGAGAGAGAATGGGGATTTAATCTGACAACTAAATAGATTCCAACAACAAAAACGATCCCAATGAAAAAGACAAAAATTTTTGTACGGGAATTGTCCCGGTCCATTTATTGTTTTCCCTACCAAAATTTTTTTACAATTCTTAGTTTATCAAAAAATTGTAATGAAAGTCAATTGGTAAAGTTATCTTAAAAAGTTCACAGGAAGGAACAACAGAAATTCAAATAGAAATCAAGCGAATTTGGTCTATAATTTTTTTGGAAATTAAAAAATCTTGGCTTCGTTCGTCATTGCCGTCTAAATAACACTTCCGGTATAGTTCAGAATAATGTTTATAAAAATTTTTTTGAGATAGTCTGGTGGGCAGAACAACATGAACAAGGTCAAACATCTCGTAGTTTCTGGTTAGTAGTTGCCCTTTTTTCTCTTCAAAAAGGTCAGTACCCGGAAGTGGTGTAAGAACACAGAAGACAGGTTGAGTGATTTTCATTTCTTTCACATATTCCGCAAGAGCATTAAAATCCTGTTCAGTATAATCAGGATTAATTATGAAATGGCCTGATACTATCACTTGATTCTCATGCAAAATACGGATTGCTTCATTGTTGTTATAAACAGAATTGTGTTTATTCAATGCTTGTAATTCCTCGTTTCTAAATGATTCGAATCCAATAATCATTATTTCCATCCCAATTTCTTTCCATTTCTCAACTATATCAGGATGGCGGACTATAGTATCTGACCTACCAATTAGTTTGTATTTTTTTCTAATGTTTCGCTCTTTAATAATTTCATAAATTTCTTCTGCTCGTTTGAAATCATGAAAAAAATTATCATCAGAGATACTAATATATTCTTCTTCAATATTTCCCAGTTCTTTTATCACATTTTCCGGACTTCGTGTTCTATATTTTCCATGTTCGTGTTTCCAAACCGAACAAAAATTACACCGGTAAGGACAACCACGCGAAGTCATTACCGAAGTAATCGGACACCATGTACCACGAAAATATTTGGCACGATACTTTTTTGTTAGACTCCGGGCAGGTAAAGACATTTCATCTAAATTTACTGTTAATTCTCTGGGCTGAGTAAAAACTATTTCCCCATTTTTCGGGAATGCTAAGCCTTTTGTATTCTGGAAATCTTTCTTCATTTCGTAAGTATCAACTAGTTCTCGAAAACTATTATGTCCTTCACCAATAACAATGACATCAATGAATTCTTTTTTGAAGTCACCGGGTAGTAGAGTAGCATGTTGACCACCAACAACTGTGAGAACTTCGGGATTCCAATTCTTAACTTTTTGTAAAATGTCTGAGGCAATATAAACCTCAGGAGTATAGGCAGTTACTCCAACGATTTCTGGCTGAAAAGAATTAAGTTCTTCTTCTAAATTAGGCTCTATCCGCATATCTAATATTTTTACTTCATGATGCGGAATAGATGCAGCCAAAGTTTCTAAAGCCAAAGGCTCCTGCAAATAAAGAAGACCTGCGCCAATGATGTTCGAATTAAGTGGTGGTTGAACTAAAAGTACTCTCATTTTTCTTTACTCCCTCTTTAGTAAAATTTTTCTGAGATTTCTGGAAGGGCAAAGGAATTAGCGTCCATGTTGTTCTTTTGTATTCTTCGTACTTTTTGCCAAATTTTTGAATCAATATTTTTTCTTCCGATTGAATTCTAAAATAGATAAAAAAAAGATATACAAAAAAAGCCATCAAAAAAGAGAAATAGGCATTAAGGATAAGAGGAGTGGCAGAAACTTCCATTATGTTACTTAAATAAGCAGGGTGTCTTAAATATTTATATGGTCCGGCTGTGACTAATTGTTGCGTCTCCCTCACTTCAATATGTGCGCTCCAATATTTTCCTAATGTTTTCACCGCCCATCGTTTGAGAAAAAATCTAATTATTAACATACCTAATACTATTCCAGTAATAAAAAAATTTATATTTCTCCCGGCCATAAAATACTCAAGAATAGCCCCTCCAATCAAAAGAATATACCCTCCAATCAAAAAGAAGATATTCCATTTAAAATATATTCTCCCTTGAATTTTTTCTCTTTCAGAGAAAAAAATTTCTCCGATTCGCAGAATACTAATGATGATTAAGGTAATTATCAAAAAATTACCAGAATTAGTTTGCATAGCGATGCATTAATAAAGAAGTTATATTTCCTCCTAAACCGAAGGAGTTGAGAAGGGCAGTTTTTATTGGTCGTTCACAGACAGAATTAGGGACATAATTTAGGTCGCATTCTGGGTCAGGATATTCATAATTTATTGTTGGAGGGATACAATTATTTTCCATTGCTAAAACGGCAGTAATAAATTGTAAACTTGCCGAAGCAGATAATGACTGTCCAATCATTGATTTGATTGAACTGATTGCTACTTTATAAGCGTGCTCACCAAGGGCCAATTTAATCGCTTGTGTTTCTCTTTTATCGGCAACAATAGAAGAACTACCGTGAGCACAGATATAATCTATATTTTCCGGATTTAGTCCTGCCTCTTGGAGGGCTAAACTGATTGTTTTCGCTACCTCTTTGCCGGTGGGTTCCATTTTCAGCATACTGTAACCATCATTAGTCATTGCGTAACCAAGAATTTCGGCATAAATCTTTGCTCCCCGGGCTAAAGCATGGTTCAATTCTTCTAAAATCACGATTCCTGCTCCTTCACCTAAGACATAACCATCTCTCAAACGGTCAAAAGGACGACTGGCTTTTGTCGGGTCACCGTTGCGTTTAGTAAGCACTTGTGCTTGACAGAAAGAATCAAAAGTGACCGGGAGAAGTGGCGCTTCTGAACCACCAGCAAGCATTACTTTTGCTTTCTCATTACTGATAATATCATAAGCATAGCCGAGAGCACTAATTCCGGCTGAACAACCGGTAGAAATGGTCATATTCGGACCTTTGACTTTAAACTCAAGAGCAATCACACCGACTGCTGAATTGGGATTCATTGCGATTGCTGAGAACGGATGAACCGTGTTCAGCCCTTTTTTATGAAAATTAGCACATTCCCGTTCACCAATCTCAAATCCTCCGAGAGCGGTTCCGATAGCAACACCTACCTCATATTCATCTTCTTTAGTCAGGTCTATTCGTGCATCTTCAACTGCCATCCGCGTTGCCGAAAGAGCAAACTGGGCAAAACGACCGAGTAATTTTGCTTCTTTTTTCCCCATATAGTTATGGGGATTAAAATCTTTTACTTCGCCAGCAATTTTTACCGGGTATTCAGAGACATCAAAACTACTAATCTTATCTATCCCCGAGACACCTGACCTTATCGCTTGCCAATAATTATCTTTCCCAATTCCGTTCGGAGCAACTATTCCTAAACCAGTGACCACAACCCGTCTTTTCATTATAGTTTAGGTGAGCCGCCGGGTAGGGAACGAGGCGACCCACCTGCTCCTAAAAAGAGCAAATTTTTTGCCAACTTTTTCCTCATCTTCAAGCACAACTTTTTAAACAAGGTCTCGCAAAATCGCCAAAAGACCGCAAAATCGCTAAACACTAAATCGCAAAAGATAAACCTACGCAAAGACCGCTAAATAAATCCCTTTTGCGTTTTCGCGGAGATTTGGCGTTCTTTGTGTTTAGCGTTTTCACGTGTTTTCTAATTTTATGTGCAAACTGTTTAGAGAATTATGCTCTATTGGTAAGAATTATTAGCAAGGTCTAATTAGGAAGTGGTCTAACGAGGTTCAATACGTGGATTTTTTATACCTAAAAGGCTCATCTTATAAAGTAAGGTGTTCCGATGAATACCCATCAATTTTGCCGCTTTGGATTGGTTCCAATTAGTTTTCTCCAGAATACCGATGAAGTATTGACGTTCAAATTCACGACGGGCAATCTTAAAGGACATTTCTTGCGGAAGGGGTTTCTTTTCTTTCTTATAAGAAAGAAAAATGTCTAAAGGCAAACGTTTATGTTGAATAATTTCTTCTTTTTCCAGAGCAACCAATCTTTCAATAACATTACGCAATTCACGGACATTACCTGGCCAATCATAATTGAGTAGATATTCCAAGGCTAAAGTAGAAATCCCTTTAACCTTCTTCCCAAATTTTTGGTTATAAATTTTTAAGAAATGTTCAACAAGCACCGGTATATTTTCCTTACGCTCGCGTAAAGGGGGAAGAAAAATCGGAATCACATTCAAACGATAATAGAGGTCCTCTCTGAATTTATCTTCCTCAACTGCTTTTTTTAAATCAGTATTGGTTGCGGAAATTATTCTTAGATTAACTTTGATTGTTTTCATTCCACCGATTCTTTGGATTTCTTTTTCTTCAATCGCTCTCAGTATTTTGCTTTGAACTTCCGGTTTCAAATTGCCAACTTCATCAAGAAAAATTGTTCCTCCCTCGGCAAGTTCAAAACGCCCTATTTTTTGTTCAGTTGCATCAGTGAATGCACCTTTTTCATGACCAAATAATTCGCTTTCAATCAAATTTTCCGGTAAAGTGGCACAATCTACCGCAATAAAAGGATAATCTTTTCGCGGACTGTTGAAATGAATCGCCCGGGCAACCAATTCTTTCCCGGTTCCACTACCACCGTTTATAAGAATTGTGGTATCATTTTTTGCTACTTCTTTAACCATCTCATATAGCTGGTGCATTTTTTCGCTACCACCGACGAGGTTATCAAAAACAAATGGTTTACTCAATTCCGCCCGGAGATAGGCAACCTCTTTCACTAATTTTTGTTTTTCCAGGCATTTCTCAATTGAAGACGACACTTCATCCACATCAAACGGTTTAGTAATATAATCATAAGCACCAAGTTTCATCGCTTGAATTGCCGTCTTCACGGTTTTGATTGCGGTAACCATAATTACTTCAGTATCCGGGCTTAATTCTTTAATCTGGCGCAACACTTCTATACCATCCATCTCCGGCATCAAAATATCTAAAAGAACAAGATGAATATTTTCTTTCTTGATTACTTTTAACGCTTCTTCTCCGGAAGCAGTAGTTAAAACATTGTAGTTATCTTTAAGAAATACTTTAAAAGATTCAAGGACATTCACTTCATCATCAATAACTAAAATTGTTGAACTCATTTTTTCCAAACTTCCCTCCGTCTCTTTTTATACCGCTTTTCAGCCATTGGCTATTAGCCATTAGCTTAATGTAGTGTCCCATAAATCCCTTGACATTTGAATATTCATTGAATTGTCATTGCGAGCAACCGAAGGGAGCGTGGCAATCTCGGTGTTGAGACGGAGATTGCTTCGTCGCTAATGCTCCTCGCAATGACAACCAAATGTAAAGATCTGCTAGCGACACTACACTAACAGGATAATACAGTTTTAACTTATTTTATTGATAATTGTCAATACTTTAATGCCTAATAAATTAGGCAAACGCATATTCAGATTATTCGTGAGTATTCGTAATATTCGTGTTTTTAGGATTAGCTGATGACTTTACCAACGCTCTTTGAAACGAAGAACTAATTTTTAATTCTTGACGATAAACGGCAATTGTACGGCGGGAAAGAGATAGGTTGTATTTTTCTTTCAATATTTTTTTAATTGTTTCATCGGATAATCGCCTCGTTCCGGAGATTTCTCCTTCTTCAGCAATAATTTTTTCTACTAACTCCATTTTTTTCTTTTTCGGTTTAAGAAAAAATCTCTGCAAAGGAACTTCTTCACCAGTAGGAATTTCAATACTCCGGTAGCGGAGTGCGCGGGAAATTACACTTGGATTAGTAGCAATTTCGCGGGCTAATTCGCTCTGGGTATAAGTTTGAATCTCTTCCGGTTCACCGTTTTCCAGATATCTTTTTTGTCGGGCAATTATTTTTTCAATAATCTGGGAGAGGATGGACTTCCTTAAATTTACTAACTCCATATTTTTGACTAAATGCTTAAGATTAGCCAATTCTTCGGTAGTAAAAAAGTCCTCTCTTTTCAGTTTTTCTATTTTTTCATAGTTAATCAAGTACCTGCCCCGTGCAAGATGGGGTGAATAATATTTAACGATAAAATCTTCTTCATCTTTTTCAATTTTGGCAATTTTCGTATAATGAATCTGTCCTTGAAGATTAATGCTTGTCGGTTCATAGAATTCACTATAAATGGCAATTTCGTTTACTAGGTCGATTATTTTTTTTACTTCTTCCAATTCAATCTCGCATTCATCTGCTATTTCTTCCAGAGAAGATGTCCCTTCATGATAAAGAAAATATTTATTGAAATTATCAATTCCAATTTTTTTGCATATTTTTAATACTTCTTTTTTTCGGTTAATAACTGATTCTACTTCCGGGAAATTACGTTCACCAAGAAGTTCTTCCTTCAGTTCATAAAAATTAGAAGAAAGATTAGTCTTGGGGAATCTCCCGTAAGCAAAAATTTTTTCTTTTAAATCCGTAGGGTAGGTTAACTTTCTAAAAAGCGGGTTATCTTCTATTTCTTTGATTAGTTTAGCAAATTCATTTTCCGGTAAGGATAAAAATTGGGCAAGTTTAATTCTGGGGATTAGTTTTTGTTTTAGACGCAAATGTAACGTTTGGGTAGGTTTGATTTTCAAATGAACCATTAGGTATCTTTAAATAAGTCCAATCACTGTAATCGCCGCTAATAATCGCTGAAATCAAGTTTCACTATTTCTTTATTCCTAAGGTTGTTTCCCAGGTATCGGCGTGTCCTTCTTCATCGTTAAGGATTCCTTCCAGCATCAAACGTGTTCCCGGGTCACCGAGTTCAGCACAGAGTTTAATATGTTCCCGGTAATTAGCAATCGCACTATTTTCGTTAGCGAGGTCATCTTGTATCATTTTTTTCAAATCGCCACCTTTTTTTATCTCCGACGGTTTTTTTGTTGGTTCACCACCAAGATAAATGATTCTTTCAGCAAGTAATTCGGCATGTCTCATTTCATCTTTAGCCGTACTTTTAAAAAGTTCAATAATTGCCGGGCTTTCCATTCCTTCCGCTTCGTAATGGTGTCCCATATACTGGATAATTGCCGCTAATTCATCCGCACGGTCTTTGTTTAAGACATCAACGATCTTCTGGTCTCCTTTAACCATTGTTGCACCTCCTCTTTATTGTTTTTTCTTCTTTTTGGTTGGATGTTTTTTCCCACAAGGCATCTTTATTCACCTCCTCTTCCTCTCAACGGAGGATATCCTCCGATTGTGCTCCCCCGATGTTACATCGGGGTCGCTGTCCCCTCCTTAAGAGGAACTTAAATTTGATTTATTCCTTTTGATGAACAGGACATTTTTCATCACTGTAAGCACAAATTACGCAACAACTATCTCCCGGAGCAGTATGAAAAGCACCGCAGTGCACGCACTGGAAAGCAAAAAGTCAACAAGAAACACCGGAAACTACTAATTCGGTAAGTTTACCGCACTGCGGACATTTAAGTTTTGCCCCGTTAGAGAACACTTTATCCCCGTTTCGCAACGAGACAGGTTCTGACACGAACTCTCTAATGGGGTTTGCTTTCACCGGTTCCATATTTTTTATTTTAACCCAACCATTTGTTTAATTTTTTCCCGGTCAAAACCGACAATTATATTTCCGTCAATTTCAATTACCGGGACAGCCATCTGCCCGGACTTAGCAATCATTTCGGTCAAAGCCTGCCGATTTTCCGCAACATTATAATCAGTAAAGGGGAGATTGTTTTCTTGGAAGAATTTTTTTGCCATCTGGCAATAAGGACAGGTTGGAGTTGAATAAATATTTATGTTCATCTAAGTAATTTCACAAAAATAATAACCTGATTTTGCTTGTGACTTGCGAACCATTTTTCTCACTCTATAATTTATTTCCCAAAGGCAAAGAGGCGGAAATAAATTCAAAGTCGTTCGAAAAAGGTTCGCAACTCTTTAACTAAGCAGAGAGTTTCAGGGTTCTTTTTCGAGCGCTCACTCACTTTTTAGAGTTTCGGTGACTTCTTTGAACGACATCAGAGTTTTTGGCGTCTCTCGACTCTGGTCAAAAAATCATAGAGTGAAGAGAAGGTTACCGAAACTCTCTTCCCTTTCGCTTCAAAGAATTACTGAGCGAGAAAAAGGTTCCTGAAACTCATAAGGCGTCCCCGAGACAAGAATTGCCTGATTATTCTTGTGAAATTACTTAGCTACCTCGCCGTAGCCGTATTTCTCTGCATTTTCGTCAGCGATTGTTTGAATTTCTTGAATCACTGCTTTCCCTTCGGGTTTATCAAAAAGATGACGGAAACGTCCCTGTAATTTGAGATATTCTTCTACTGGTTTACGTTTTTCTACTTTGATGGTCACCCGCAATTCACCATTTCCTCGGAACCCTGACTGGTTCTCGGAACGGGTAACAATTTCGTATAAAGGATAAAGTCCACACTGTACGGCAAGTTTAGCGATTTCTACACTCATCGCCGGGTCGCTCCGCCAACCTAAAGGACAGGGAGAAAGGATTTGAATATATTTTGGACCTTCAAAAGTAAGTGCTTTCTTAACTTTATTTTTTAAATCCGCATAATACCCCGGTGAAGCAGTAGCCACATAAGGAACATTATGGGCAGCAACAATCGCCGGGACATTTTTTTTCCGCTGCATTTTACCTAACCAGAGTTTGCCTGCAGGTGAAGTAGTCGTCGCGGCAGCAAAAGGTGTAGAACCGCTCCGCTGAATACCCGTATTCATATATGCTTCGTTATCAAAACAGACAAAAAGCACATCATCACCCCGTTCCAGCATACCACTTAATGCCTGGAGTCCGATATCCGCGGTTCCTCCATCTCCAGCAAGAGCGACTACTTTCGCTTCATTTTTTCTGCCACTTATTTTCAGTGCCGAAGCAATCCCACTGGCGACCGCAGCTGCATTCTCAAATAAGGAATGTATCCAGGGCACTTCCCAGGCTGATTCCGGATAACGCGAAGAAAATACTTCAATACAGCCGGTTGCCGAGACATAAATTGCATTCGGACCGATTGTATCTACTACCATAATCACCGGTAAAACTTCACCACAACCAACACAAGCAGTATGCCCGGAGGCAAATAAATGTTTCATATTAACTAAAGATTACAACGATTATTAACTTCCGATTACGGTGATTAAATAAACAAACCAAAGACTTCATCATTGTAATCGTGTTTTTAAAAATCACTGTAATCAATCCTTTATAAGTTCAGTACGGACTGCAACAAATTCGTTTTCTATAACTTCTTTTTCTGCTCTTTCCACAATTCCGCGGAATAAATCTTTCGGTAAATCCCTCCCACCGAGACCACCAATAAAATTACTAATCCTTGGCTGTTTTTCCTTACCGTAAAAGACCGATTTTACTTCGTTTGCGACTATTCCTCCCGAACCAACCGAAAGACAACGTTCAAAAACCGCAATATTTTTTACATTCTTTAATGCTTGATAAATTTCTTCCTTCGGAAAAGGACGGTAAACACGAATCCGTAATAGCCCAACTTTCTTCCCTTGATTGCGCAGTTCATCAACTAATTCTTTAATTATTCCACAAATTGAACCCATCGCAATTACTACGGTTTCCGCATCGTCAGTTTTATATTTTTCTACTAAACTACCGTTATCCCGACCAAAATGTTGAGCAAAATCTTTAGTTATTTCTAAAATTACTTCTTTTGATTTCTCTATTGTTTCCTGCATAATTTGTCTCACTTCCTGGTAATAATTCCAATCGGCAAAAGCACCAAAACTTAAAGGATTCTTTGGAGTAAGATAAACTTCCGGCTGATATGGAGGAAGGAAAGAATCAACTTCTTCTTGAGTAGGTATTTCTACGGCTTCAAAAGTATGGGAAATAATATATCCGTCAAGATTGACGATTACCGGAAAAAGGACTTCTTTATTTTCGGCAATTTTATATGCCTGGATATGCATATCTAACGCTTCCTGTGCATCTTCAGCCCAGAGTTGAATTATCCCGGCATCCCGGGCAGTGATTGCATCCTGATGGTCATTCCAGATATTTAACGGTGAAGAAACGGCACGGTTTACACAACCGATTACTACCGGTAAACGCATCCCGGCAAGATTATAAAGTACTTCTAAAAGAAGAAGTAATCCCTGTGAAGAAGATGAAGTATAAGTCCTTACCCCGGTAGCACTTGCTCCCAATACCACCGAAGCCGCTGAATGTTCACTTTCTACATGAACAAATTCTGCATCCAGTTCACCATCAGCAACTATCTGGGAAAGGTTTTCTACAATATGTGTCTGGGGAGTAATCGGGTAAGCAGCAATCACTTTCGGCCGACATAATTTCACTGCTTCGGATACTGCCTTTGACCCTTCTACAATAACTGTCTTCTTCATTTTCTTACACGCAGATTACGCGGATTTTTTAACTAACCGCTGATTTCCGCAGATTTCTATTTCTGCTCGCCTACACTCAAAAGTTTCGGGGTTCCTCTCTGAACGACATCAGAGTTTTTGGCGCTTCTTGATTCTGGTCAAAAAATCATAGAGTGAAGAGAGGGTTCCCGAAACTACCATCCTAACTTACCTAACTTCCGATACCATCTCAATATCATCTACCGGACAAATCTGGGCACAGATACCGCAACCTTTACAATAATCAAGGTCAACATCATATATTTTTTTATCTCCGGAAACACAACCATCCGGACAATGAATTACACAGAATTTACAACCGGTACAAGTTTTATGTAAATATACCGGTTTTTGTGTCCGCCAGGTGCCGGTTTTATTCCGTTTACTTGTCCCCGGTTGAGCATAAAACCCTATCGGTAGTTTCATTTTTGTTCTTTTACCAGACAACTTCTAATCCGATCTTTTTTAGAGATTCGTCACGGGTTATTAAAGGAAAATTCAAATGCAAAGCAGTAGCGGCAATAACCCTATCACTTGGGTCTGAGATTCTGTCCCGTGAAATATTCTTACACTGCGAAACAATCGGAACGCACAACGGCTCTAATGAATAATTTCTTGCTCTTGATAACTTTTCAATTAAGTTCTCAAGAAAAAATTCAGGAATTTTCTTCTTCTCAGTAAGATACAAAATCTCCAATAACACGATGCAAGGAATAACAATATGGTCTATTTCTTTGTCTGCGCTATCAAAAATCGCAGAAGCAGATTTTGATAATTTCTGACTTTCCGTAATATGCCACACTAAAGGATGGGTGTCTGTAACATAATACATAAATTACTTACCAAAATCTTTCCACATTTCTTTTCGCACACTCTCAATATCTTCTTCCGTAATCTCTACACCTTTCCAAATTCCTCCCAAATGTATCGTATTTAGATTCTTTCTGAATTCTTCTAATTCCTCCGTGAATGGTTCAACATCCAATGCACAAATATTGCCCTCGTCATCCCGCCATAATTTAAACCGTCCTAATTCTTTTCTTGGTTTGCCTTTCACTGAACGAAATCTGACAATCACTTCATCTTTAGAAGGGAGATATAAAATCGTGTTCATTTTTTTTCTTTAGAAAGAGAGAGTAATAATAAGAAAGCAAGAATACCCCCAGTAATAAGTGAAGCCCTCTCTTGCTCTTCTTTTTTCAACTTCAATGATTTCACATAGGTAGATATTTTAATCAAAGCCTGCTGGGGCTGGTCGGGGTCGTATTCAATATATTCCCTGCTTTGCAGTGCAGCTAAATCCTTCTGATTCGTCCCTTTCTCTACAAGAGGAATAAGTGGTTTTTTAGCTTTCAGCGCATATCCTATTTCCTGCTGAACCCAATTTGACCTCATCCCATTTTGCGTAAATAACCCCACCACGCAATCAGACTTTTCAATTTGCCCAAACACTTTTTTAGCAATACTTTCACCGGGAACAAGATACCACTCGGCAACCGTTACCTCTACCCCAAATTTGGAAAGTAAATTAGAAAGTGCTATAACCAATCCTTGGTCCCGCACACTATGACTTACAAAAACCTTATATGCCATTTTTTATCTTTTTACCAAATCAGTATGTTCTTTAATGACGATTTCGTAGCCTTTTTCGGCCGCTTGAATATTTTTTGCCACTAATTTTGCACTGAAACGATGTTCAATCGCTTTCTTTAGCGCTTCCAACGAATATAAATTAGTTAAGGCGGAAAATGCACCTAAAAGTGTTGTATTCGGTACATCACGACCAATTATCTCTAAAGCAATTTTTGTTGCGGGTAGACAAATAACCTTAAAAGTTGCATTCGGGGGTAAAGTGGTGCAGATTGTTTCTGAATTGAGTAGAGCAATTCCACTATTTTTTAGTCCAGCGAAAACATCAATTCTCCCAATCATTGTCGGGTCCTGGACAATCACATAGTCCGGATTAAGCACCGCGGTACGTAAACGTATTTTTTTCTCAGCAATACGGACAAAAGCGGCTACCGGTGAACCCATTCTTTCGGCACCAAAAGTAGGAAATCCTTGGGACATTTTTCCATCTTCATGGGCAGCAACACTGAGCAGTTCCGCTGCCGTAACTATTCCCTGTCCACCACGACCGTGAATCCTGATTTCAATCATCTTTTTTAAGCGTGATTACGGTGATTACTAACTTCCGATTACGGTGATAAAACCAAGAAACTTAAGGACTTTTATCGCTGTAATCGTCTTTCAAAAATCGCTGCAATCAAGATTTGGCAGATAAATGAATTGCAGAATATTATAACTATCTTTCCCAAAAATGTCAATTAAATTTTTTTCAAAAAAACTAAGCCGAGAGGTCAGTTTCACTTAGCCAACGACCGTGAAGATTACAATTCTCTAGCACGGTAATTTTACCGCTGGTTGCTTTGAGATGAATCATACTTGCCGGGAAAACTGTCTCAGGTCTCAAATACTGCCGGGAAACGAAACGGTAATCCAGATACCAGTCAATCCACATTATCCAGTGTTTTGTTTCCATTACATGGGTAATTTCGCCGACTTTCGCAAAAACATCAGTACAGCCCGGACCGATAAGAGAACACTGTTTAACAATTTTTACTACCGGGATATGTTTCTTTTCCGACTCATTAAGGTTCTTCGGGTCAGTCGGTTTTTTAATTGCCTGTGGGTCAGCAATAAATTGTTCTTTCGCTGCACCGCAGATTGGACAAATTTCCGGTGCTTCTTTAAACGCTAAAAAACCACATTTTTTACAAACAAAAATCTCCATTCTTTTCTCCTTGCTGTATGCCAAATTTTATTCTGGATACATCAAAAAGTAGTAGTCGGATTTATCCGACAAATAAATGTGCGATAAATCGTACCGCTACAGTTTAGCCTCCAGTCCAACAGCCAAAATTCTTTGCGGACATCTGCGTTATTTTTTCTCTGCGGTAATCCGCGTTTTTATTTTTTACTTTTTCGGTTTTTTGGGTTTTTTTGGTCCTTTAGGTTTTCGTGGACCACAACTTCCACAACTCATTTTCTATTCACCTCCTTCATCTCTGCCAGGTTTTTACCCTTTAAGTTCGTTTGCAAGACAAACTAGATTTCTTCCTCGGTTTTTTGCTAAATACATTGCCTTGTCTGCTGAATTAATTAATTCTTCTGTTATTTTACCATCTTCCGGATAGATACCAATACCGATACTTACGGTAATTTCTCCTTCCTCAAAAATAGATTTACGGATTCTTTCCGCCAGATTTTTTGCTCCTAAAATATCGGTTTCCGGAAGAATCACGGTGAATTCTTCACCACCATAACGACAAGCAGAGTCAACCGTACGAATATTCTCACGGATAATTTCGGCAAGATGATGAAGTAAACGGTCACCAGCAAGATGTCCGTAGGTATCATTATAATTTTTGAAATGGTCAATATCGAGCATCAGAAGAGAAAACTTTTTCTCATATCTCTCCGCACGCTCAATTTCCTGTTTAAGTAATTGATGAAAATAACCATGATTATAAAGTCCAGTAAGTGCATCGGTTATCGCCAGCAGATTAACTTGCTGATGGAGATATGCGTTAGCAATAGCAATCGCTGCATATTGGGCAAAGATTTTTAAAGGGACAAGATCTTCTCCACTGATTTCTCTTTTACTGGAAAAATTATCTACCGCAATTACCCCAGCACCCTCTTCAAAGACACCAATACAGGTGCCGGTTTCTGCTGGGCAAGCAATCGGTACTAAAGCCATATCTCCACCGTGACATTTATTTTCCTGACGGAAAACTTCACTTAAGCGTGGATTCTCACTAACATTTTTGAGGAGAACAGCCTTATTTTCTTGCATAATTTCTAAAAGGATACTTTCTTTCCTTGTAGTAGAAATCCTAATTTTATGCACAATTTCTTCGGGGATACCACTGGCATATTTGCCTTCAATAACTTTATCTTTTTTATTTACTAAAAAAATTACTGCCCGCTCAAAACCAAAATCTTCTACCAGAGTTTTGGTAATTCTCCGTAAGATTTCCTCCTCATTCAGCGAGGAAAGGATTTGCCAAGAAGTATTCAGAATTGTCTCTAACTTCTTTTCCATTTATAACCCGATTGAGAAGAATTAAAGCGAATTCGGCGAATGTTGGTAATATTCGCTGTCATTAATCCAATTTGCTATTCTAATAAGGTTTCTTTAAACCTGCTGACATCGGTCTTTTCTTTAATCAGGCGGCTAATTTTGCCAAGTTCGGTTTTTGTTCCTAAGAAGACAGTCCCAACAATTTTCCCTTCTTTCAAGATGAGTTTCTTATAAATTCCTTTTTCTTTATCCACCTTTTTTATTTCTTCACCTTCCGGACTATCCGGTGAAATTAAACCAATAGAAGTTAAATCAATACCAACAACTTTAAGTGTATTTGAAGGTATTGTGCCCGCATAAGTGCTATTCTTACCAAGAACATTTTGCGCAGCAATCTTTGCTTGGTCAATCGCTGCTGGAATTATTCCATAAATTTTCCCTTGGAATCCAGCACAATCACCGCAAGCATAAATATCCGTTTGAGAAGTCCGCAAATGCTCATCTACAATTATTCCTTTGTTCACTTTTAAACCGGCAGTTTGTCCTAATTCTATGTTCGGTCTTATCCCGGCAGAAAAAAGTACTAAATCCGCAGGAATTTTTGTTCCACCTTTAAAAACTACCTCTCTTACTTTATCGTTACCAAGAATTTCTATTGTTTCTTTGGCAAGTAAAACATTTATCCCTAATTTTTCAACCTGCGTTTTAAAAATATTTGCTCCTTCTTCGTCAAGTTGTCTCGGTAGAAAACGATTAAAAAATTCTACGACAGTAACTTTTGTTCCAAGTAGAGAAAGAGCCCAGCCAGCTTCTAAACCAAGCACACCGCCACCAATGACTACAGCTGATGGCTGATGGCTAATAGCTAATAGCCTTTTAAGGTACTCTTTGATTCTTAAGACATCATCAATTGTACGGAGAGTAAAAACACCTTGTTTTTCTTTACCTTTAACTGGTAAACTTGCCGCTTGCGCACCAGTAGCCAGAACAAGTTGGTCATAAGAAACTGTTTTCTCTGCGTAATCCGCGCTTCTTTCCGCGTAATCTGCGATTACAATTTCTTTCTTAACCGGGTCAATTTTTCTTGCTTTCTGATTTAGATAAACTTTAATTCCGCGTTTTTCATACCATTCCGGTGGATAAAAAAATATTTCTTTTAGTTCTATTTTCCCGGCTAAAAGTTTAATCAAATCAATTCGTGAATAATAAGGGTATTTTTCTTCGCTATAAACTTTAATCTCTGGAAACGCAGATGCCCGCAGACCCGCCTCCGCTGAAGCTTTGGCGAGCAGATTAGATTCACCTGCAGATTGTCCGGATTCAACTAATTCTTTCGCAACCGTAATTCCTGCAACACCATTACCAATAATTACGATTTTGGTCATTTCACCTCTATTGATGCATTCAGGTCAAAAGGATTCGTTCTCATCGCCAGAGAAAAAAGATAAGGATAACTCTCTTGTAAATGTTTCATATAAACCAACCATTCAGAAATCAGTAGAGTATATGCCCTTTTCATATCATTAGCCAGATGTTCATAATCACTATCCGGTAACTGTTTTAAATCTATTCGGTATTCCAGTTCTTCAGTCAGATGAAACACTGCCCAGAGCAGATTAGTAAATGTATCGTGTTCTAACAAATTCGGGTTTTCCAGGAGACGGAGTAAAAAATTCCTTTTCCCGACAAGAAGACTTTTCAAATCTTCCAAGTTACCTTTTTTACTTTCAATTATGTATTCATAATTTTTCAAGTGCTGACTAAGACTACGAAATTCTTGTTCCGTCCAGTCTTTACTCACCACGAGGTCTTTTCTGATTCTTTCCACATCCGGGTCAAAATTGGAAAAAGATTTTAGTAATCTCGTTCCTACTTCGCTGAAAAAAGCACCAACAACCATATTCAATTTTTCAAGCATTGCCCGTTTTTCTCTCTCGGTAAGTAAACGGTGCAGGATGAGTGTAACTACCAGAACCTCTACGGGAATAAATGCCAAATCACCGAGCAGATAAATAAAAATATGATGCGTATCCCGGAAAATTAAGTAATGGACAAAATATAAAAATGCGGATAAGACAACTAAGGATAAACCTAAAAGTATCTGCCAATTGAACCGTTTCATTTTTGGCATAATCCTAAAGCCCTTTTTCTTCTTTCAGAGAAATATATTTCTCACGCAATTTTTCTTCGTGTTCCGCTTCCTCGTTATAAAGCCATTCAAACAGTTTAGCACAATCTTCGTGTTTACTAAATCTTTCCTTAGCTTTTAGATACATTTTCTGTGCTTTTCTTTCTCCATTCGCCGCAAACTTGAATACTCTTAAGAGATTACGCAGTTCTGCTTTTTCCATTTTCTCTCTCCTCCTAAAAAATAGAATTTTTACTTTTTCATTACATAACCTTTGAAAATTTTACCTTCTTTTTTCATCTCCATAAATTTTTCACCGGTAGTAGTGCACCAGGCAGGCAGGTCTTTTTCAAATCCTGGGTCATCAGCAAGAATTTCCAGTACTTCACCCGATTTCATCTTTTCTAATTCAAGTTTGGTTTTCACAATCGGTACCGGGCAGAAAAGACCGGTGCAATCTAAAGTTTTATCAGTTTTCATCCCGTCCCTCCTCTTTTTGTTCCACATTTCGGACATTTTTTTAATTTCTCACTGTATTTTTGGTTACACTCTACACAAATGATAAATTTTGTCCTGCAGGGTGCACAGAATTCTGCTTCAAAACATTGCATTATTAATTCCTGGTCACAGAACGGACATTTACATTTAAGTACAGATTTTTCTTTTTTCATTTTGTCACCTTCTGTTTGTTTAAATAGTCCTCAATTGCTTTATGCAAGGCATCGGCACCTAAATTTGAACAATGCATTTTATTTGCCGGCAGTCCACCTAATTCCCCAGCTACCGAGGCGTTAGTTATTTTCAACGCTTCTTCTATCGTTTTCCCTTTCGCCATCTCGGAAACCATTGAAGAAACGGCAATCGCTGCCCCGCAACCGAAGGTCTGGAATTTGACCTCTTCAAGGAGATTATCCTTCAACGATTCTCCGGAAGGATTTTCCTTCACCTTGATATAAAAGGTCATCATATCCCCGCAGACCGGGTTACCTACTTCACCGACCCCATCGGCATCTTTTATTTCACCGACATTTCTCGGGTTCTTAAAATGGTCTAATACTTTCTCGGAATAAAACGGCATATTTTTCTCTCCTTATCACTCTGTCTATAAGGTTATGTTGAGCGAAGCGAAACATCCCCCGGAACTCTTCTTTCTATGGACTTATTCCGGGTGAAAACCTATTCTTCGCTTTTTACCCCAAAACTGTCTTTCGCTAGCTCGCCGCGCTGATTCCTTCTCCCACCACCCCGCACCAACTAATTGATACGGGCAAGGGGGAGAAGATATATTTCAGCATTCATCACTGGATTATTCTTCATGTTCGTGCTCGTAATCGGTTCCCGGACCGGCAACTTTTCTTTTCCCGGTTTTTTTAAAATAGTTATAAAGCGGTGATACGGCGCGTAATCTTTCTACAATCGCGGGAAATTCTTGAAGCACATAATCAATATCTTCATCGGTATTGTATTTGGAAAGAGTAAACAATACCGACCCTTGAGCAATCGCCGGGTCAAGTTCTATTGCCGAGAGCACATGCGACATTTTTAATGCTCTTGAGGTACAAGCCGAACCACTGGAGACATAAATTCCTTTTTCATCCAGGAAGAGAAGCATCCCTTCACCTTCAATGAATTCTACCGAAAAGTTGATATTGTTCGGGAGACGTTTTTCCGGATGACCGTTGAGATACAAATATTCTATCTTTTTGGGTAATTCGGAAATCAAACGGTCCCGGAGATGAAACATTTTTTGGTAATTCTCTCCCATTTCATTTTGAGCAATCTCAGCGGCTTTACCAAAACCGACAATTGCCGGGATATTTTCCGTCCCGGCACGGCGACCGCCTTCCTGGATACCGCCGTCAATCTGGGGTATAATCCGGACACCTTTTTTAATATAGAGTGCAGCCGCACCTTTGGGTCCATAAAACTGCGAACCGGCAAGGGTTAATAAATCCACACCTAATTTGTTTACTTCCACCGGGATTATTCCGGCAGTGCAGACCGCATCAGTATGGAAGTAAATCGGCTCTTGGCTCTTAGCTCTTCGCTCAGCATTGATTTTCTGGAGCAGATGAGCGATTTCTTCAATTGGCTGGATTGTGCCGATTTCCGGATTCGCCTGCTGGATTGAAACCAGGATTGTTTCATCGCGGATTGAATTTTTAACTTCCTCCGGGGAGACCAAACCGTATTTATCTACCGGGAGATAGGTTATCGCAAAACCCTCTTGCCCGAGCCGGCGGGCAGAATAGAGAACTGAAAAATGTTCAATACCAGAAACAATTATATGTTTACCTTTTTCTTTGTATGCTTCGGCAACACCTTTGACTGCTAAATTATTCGCTTCCGAACCGCAGGAAGTAAAATAGATTTCATTTTCTTTTGCACCAATTAACTCGGCAACCTGTCCCCGTGCTTTTTCTAAAGCATCCTTTGCTTTTGCACCGATTGAATGCATACTCTGGGCATTACCGTAGTTTTCTTGCAAGTAGGGTAACATCTCCTGATAAACCCGTTCCTCAATTTGTGTCGTTGACTGGTTATCTAAATATACTTCTCTCATTGGATTTATTTCTTTTTACTTAGATATTCAAATGCGGAAAGGGAAGCTTTTGCTCCTTCACCACAAGCGACAATAATCTGTTTCGCCGGGACATTAGTTACATCTCCGGCCGCAAAAAGTCCGGGGATATTAGTTTCACATCTGCAATTTACAATTATTTCTCCAATTTCATTCTTTGCTACCTCGGGGACAAAATCCGTAGCCGGAAGAGAACCGATTTCAATAAATATTCCTCCCACAGCTAAATCTTCGCTCTTACCCTGCCGGGATATTCGCATTCCCCGGACAAATTTATCCCCGTAAATCTTATCCACTTTTGTGTTATTGTAAATAGTAACTTTTTCGCTCTTTTTTGTTTTTTCTACCATTATCGGGTCAGCACGCAGTTGGGGAGCGATGTCCATAAGATACACTTTCCTGGCAATTTTTATCAACTGAAGTACTGCATCTAAAGCGGCTTTCCCGCCACCGATTACTGCTACTTCCATATCGGCAAATAACGGTGCATCACAAGTAGCACAGTAGGTTACTCCCCGATTTTTAAATTCGTCTTCTCCTTCAACACCCAGTTTCCGGGGTATCCTTCCGGAAGCAACCACTGCAGTTTTTGTTTCATATTTTCCTTTTTCGGTTTCTATTTTCAAAATATCCTTGTCTTTCTTCACCAGAGTTACTCTCTCGCCTTCTTTCAATTCAATTTTGAACTGTTCAAGATGTTCTCTAAATTTATCGACCAGTTCGGTACCGGGAATAAACTGGTAACCGGTATAATTTTCTACTTTTGCGCTTAATATCGTCTGCCCGCCTAAATCTTTGGTAATAACCAGAAAATTCATCCTTTTCCGGGCAGCATAAATACTTGCGGTTATTCCTGCTGGTCCTGCCCCGACTATAATTAAGTCATACATTTCTATATCTCCGAGGCGAAATTCTTGCCGAAATCACGACATTTATCTAAATCTTCATCGGTAGGCATAAAACAGAATCTTAAGCCGGATTCAATCACTTTCATTTTTAATGCTTTCAGCCGTTCTTCAATCAGTTTAACTGCTTCTCCACTCCAACCATAAGAACCGAAAGCTGCCGCTTTTTTTCCTTTCACTTTTACGCTGGACATTATCGCTAAAATATCCCAGATTGGTTTAATTACATCACCACAGACCGTCGGTGAACCGAGAATTATACCATCGGCAAGTTCAATTTCATCACGCATTTTTTCTAAATCAACCTGGGATGCGTCATAAAGGTTCACTTCAAGATTTTCAACACTCTTAGTTCCTTGCTCTATGCTCTTAGCTATTTTTTCCGTCATCCCCCAGGCGCTGACATAAAAAATAATAATTTTCTTTTTATCTCTTTTCGGCGGGGTTGACCATTCTACATACTGGTTGACATACTTCCAAGGGTCTTTGCGTAAGATTGGTCCGTGGCTGGGAGCGATTATTTCAATCTTGGACTCTTGGTTGCCACTCAGGCGGGTCAGTTTTTCTACTGCCGGAAGGACAAATTCTTTATAGGGACGAATAATATGACTAAAATAATACTGGAAAGCAGAAGAAAAATCACCGGCTAAATCGTTAAAAATTTTTTCTTCGGTTTCCGGACAGAAATGGCAACCGAAACAATCACAAGGAAAAAGAATTCTTTCGTCTCGTAAAGAGACGAGGTCTCCCCGTAAAGATATTTCATCTACGGGGTCTCCACGAGACTTTTCGTCTTCAAGGTAAGTGAACATCGTATCCGGCCAGTGAAGGAAAGGTGCAGAAATGAATTTGAGATTTTTATTACCGAGATTTATACTCTCCCCGTCACCGACTTTAAGACTGGGAACTGAAGACGGAAAACGGAAAGTATTCTTATAGAAATGTTCGGCAGTACGGGAAAAAACTACGGTTGCATTTTTTGTTTCTTTAAGTAAAGCAGGCAAACTGCTGGAATGGTCAGGTTCTAAATGGTTAAGAATAATATAAGTAATCTCTTGCAGGTTAACCAGAGATTTGATTTTTTTCAAAAAATCTTCAGTGAATTTACTCCAGACCGTATCAATCAGGGCAATTTTTTCTGCCTTAATTAAATAGGAATTATAAGTTGTCCCCCAAGGTGTATCCAAGAGAATATCAAACTTTCTTAAATCCGGATTCCGTACCCCTACCCAATAGACATCATCTTTAAGTTTAATCATCTGATTATTAACGACTTGTCATTCTGGGCATTAGCGAAGAATCTCGTCGTATAAGTCATTAAATTCTGGATTTTTACTTTTTATTAGGTCAATTTTTTTCTTTCTTAGCCATCCTTTTATTTTCTTTTCTGCACTTATTGCTTCCTCGGGAATATTAAACATTTCAAAATAAACTAATTTATTCACATTATATTTTTTGGTAAATCCTTCAACCATTTTATTTTTGTGTTCATGCATTCGTCTTCTTAAATCATTGGTAATCCCGGTGTAAAGAACAGTATTTCTTTTGTTAGTGGCAATGTAGACATAATACTGCTTCTTCATTATTATTGAGATTCTTCGTCTTCGCCTCAGAATGACATCTGCCGAAGGATTCGGAATAACCTATCTGTGCTAATCTGGGTTTTATCTGTGGTCAAATTCTTTCAAATGCTTCTTTTGCTGCCCCGCATTCCGGACAGACCCAGTCATCAGGTAAATCTTCAAATTTTGTGCCCGGGTTTACTCCGTTATCCGGGTCACCGATTTCCGGGTCATAGATGTAACCACAGACCGTACAACGCCACTTCTCCATAGACGCAGATTATCGTGGATTGCGAACACGCTGATTACCGCAGATAAAATCTCCTTTTTATTTTTGTTTTGTTCTCAGGTTAAACCAGTCGTTCATCTCCTGTAAATTGTTGGTCAACTCCCACCAGCCAAGTTTAAAAGCAGCATAATCCGGTGCACCAGTCATTGCTGAGGCATAACGGATAGAATTGCAGTAAAACAACCATTGTTTCACCCATTTTTGTTCAATCGCTTCGTCAAAAGGATTAGTTTTATCGGCAAGATTTAGTTCCCACACTTTTGCGAGCAGTTTAGTTGCGGAAATAGTCATTTTATCCGTTTCTTTGGTAGTATTATCCATCTTGGCAAAATGACCGCTAATCCAGACACTGGAATGGCAACCATTACAGAAAGTTTTCATTTTTGTTTGTCGGTTGATTTGTTCTTCTTCACTAATAAGGTATTCCGCGGCAAGTTCACCAGCAAAAGTTGTCGGCAAGGGTAACCCATCCTTATTTTTGATTATTGAAGTATCCCCCTGTTTCGGTTGCGGATGGGAATAAACCAGTCCAAAAAGCCGGACCCAGAGACGGGCAGCAAAATCGTGTGTCCTTTCGGTAAGGATTTTACCGTCGGGTTTGACTACCAAACTATTATGGCAGGTAGCACAGGTCGGTGCTTGAAAATCTTGTCCTAATTTCCAAGGAACTTCTTTTAGATTCCATTCTTCATATTTTGAGAAATAGATATTCCCGTGTTTACTTTCTTTATAGACATTCCATGCCGGGACATCGGGTTCTAAATGACACTGGGCACAAGTGTAAGGTTTACGGGCAATTTCAATAGAAAAACTATGCCGGGGATGACAAGCAGCACAGGAACCAAGTGAGCCATCAGGATTTTTTCTTCCCACCCCCTGGTTCGGCCAGTTAGAAAGATTAGGTACTTCAATCTTCCCGACCGTAGTTTCGATTTCTTTTTTCCCCAGCACTTCTATTTCCGTACCGTGACAGGCAAAACAGGTCTCCTGTTTAGTAAATTCCGTAGCTTGAGCAGAAACAATTTTATCCGCTTTGATTTCTTTCAGTCCGATAATTGTTTCCACTAAGGTAGAGTAGAGCGCATTTTTTTTCAGGTTACCGAGGGCGTATGCTTTTTTACTGCCGGAGTATTGATTAACTTCTGTCGGATGGCAGATTTGACAATCGTTTGGTGAAACAACTACATTAATTTTGTAACCCATATGGGCGAAATTATCTTTATGTTTTTCCGGATTAAGTGCATGACATTCGTAGCAACCGACAACTACTTTACTTAAATTGGGTGAAATATCTTTCGTTGAGATACGCTGTTCAAGAGCAGGTTTCTTTAGTGCTTCTTCGGGTAAGATTTGTGAATGGCGGCTTTTCTGCCAATCTTGAACAATACCCGGAGTATAAATCCGATGGCAGGAAAGACAGATTTGTGTTTCTTTACTTAAGAGAGGTTTTTCTTGGGCGGAGAGAGAAAAACTTGTGCAGAAAATAAGGAGGATAGTGAGAATTACTGAGAGGAACATTTCTTTGCCCTCCTTTCGGCAAGAATTTGTTTCTATTTTAAGTAATCTTCATACCGGTTCTTCTGCCCAGGTACGTTCTTCAGAATTAGATTTATTGACTATTTTAGTCGGGTAGATTTCATCAACAATTTCGTTTGGTCTAAACCAAAGTTTTATTTCTCTTTCTGCTTCTTCTTCGTTTGCCGAACAATGAATTACATTTTCGTAAATACCACTGGTTAAAATCCTACCGTAAGCACCGCGGATAGTAGTTGCATCCGCTTCTTCCGGATTAGTCGTCCCGGCAAGTGATCTCACCCGTTCAATTGCATTTTCACCCTGGTAGACAAAAGCTAATACTCTCTCGTATTCTCTACCGTGCAACTTACCCTGGAGGTATTTAATTACTTCATCAAAAAAAGGTTCATTTTTAAGATGGGCATAATGTTTTTCCGCAAGTTCACGGTTGACCCGAACTACTTTAGCACCAATAATTCTTAGTCTTGCTTCGGAAATCTTAGTTAAGATATTCCCGGTAAGCGATTTTTTTAAGCCATCCGGTTTAATCACTACCAAAGTATATTGAGTTTTACCTTTCATTGTTTTTGTAAATTTAGCAAATTTTCAATCTTTTGTCAACCCCGCCCTTTTTTTTCTTGCTAAATTCAAAAACTTTTAGTAGAATTGGACTGTTGAAAAATAGCAGATTCAAACAGATTTGAGCAGATTCAAACGGATAGGAAAAATTCTCAGTTAACGAAAATCCGTTTGCATCCGTAGTAATCCGTCTGCATCCGTTTCAAAATTACTTTTTAGAAGGTATTCCTAAGGGTATGAATATTGTCCTAACTGGTTTTATGGGTAGCGGGAAAACCGTTATCGGTAAAGAGTTAGCAAGAAAATTAAAAAGAAAGTTTGTTGACACCGACGGACTGATTGAAAAAAAAAGTGGTCTAAAAATTTACCAAATTTTTTCTTCTTCTGGTGAACCTCATTTCCGACGGTTGGAAAGTGAAACGATTGAGAAAGTAACTAAGGAAGAAAATTTAGTCATTGCCGTTGGTGGTGGTGCGGTCTTAAAAGACGAGAATATGAAAAATTTAGAAAAAAACGGTATAATTATTAACCTCAAGGTTAAACCAGAAATAGTTTTTGCACGAATAAAAAAAGATAGTGTGATTCGTCCGTTACTTCAGACCGCAGACCCTCTTACCCGGATTAAAGAATTGCTTAAACAAAGGGAACCTTACTATGCACGCTGTAATTTTGTTTTTGATGTCTCTGAACTGAGTGTGGAGGAAACAGTAGAAAAAATTATCCAATTCCTTAAAAAAGATACTTGATTCCGGCGATTACTAACTTCCGATTACAGTGATAAAAATAAGTTCAAAGACTTTATCGCTGAAATCGTTTATCTTAATCTCTGTAATCAATCTATAGGAAAAAGATGAAAATTGTAAAAGTTAAACTGGGTAAACGCAGTTATCCGATTTACATCGGCGTAGATTTATCCGCTCTTGGTCCGGTTCTTACCCGGCATTGTCCGAATACGCACAAGACGATAATTGTTACCAACGAACTTTTGTCTGAACTTTATGGTGAAATTTTAGAAAAAAGTTTAAAGACCGTTGGTTACCAAGTAAGAACTATCCTTGTCCCGGATGGGGAAAAATATAAGACCTTAGAACAAGCGGAAAAACTGTACCAAAGCTTGCTTAAAGAAAAAATTGAACGGTTTTCACCAATCATTGCTTTAGGTGGAGGGGTAATCGGTGACCTTACTGGTTTCGTCTCGGCAACTTTCCTCCGGGGTCTTCCTTTGGTGCAGGTCCCGACAACTTTAGTTGCCCAGGTTGATTCTTCAATTGGCGGTAAAGTAGGGATAGATTTACCGGAAGGGAAAAATTTAGTTGGTGCTTTTTATCAACCAACATTCGTCTGGATTGATTTAAAAGTTCTGGAGACACTCGCTTTGGAAGAAATGCGTAACGGTTTTGCCGAAGTGATTAAATACGGTATTATCCAGGAGGCTAAATTTTTCAACTACTTGGAGATGTGGGTATCCGATGTTGGACATCTCTCTTTAAAATTTCTTGAAGAAATTGTATACCGTTCCTGTAAAATTAAGAGTGAAATCGTACAAAAAGATGAATGCGAGAGGACCGGTTTACGCCGGATTTTAAATTTTGGGCATACTTTAGGACATGTCCTGGAAGCATTAACTAAATATCGGATTTATAAACATGGTGAAGCAGTAAGTATCGGTATGGTTGGGGCAACAAAAATCGCTGAAAAAATGAAATTAATAAAGAAAGAGGAAGCTGAACGGATTGTCAATCTCTTAAAAAAAGTAGAACTGCCTACCAACTGGCCGAAAAAGTATAAATTAGAAAAAGTGTACCCTTACCTTGAACACGATAAAAAGGTTAAAAACGGAAAAATAAATTTTGTCCTCCCGGTAAAGATTGGGCAAGTAATCGTGCGTAATGATGTGCCGAAAAAGATTCTCAATAAAGTATTAAAATAATTGTTTGAAATTAGAGAATGAAGTTTATTGAACTAGTCAAAAAAAGACAAAGTGTCAGAAAATATTTACCGAAAGCAGTCCCGAGAGAGATATTGGAAAGATGTTTAGAGGCAGCACGACTGGCACCCTCGGCTTGTAATTCTCAACCCTGGTCTTTTATTATCGTAGATAATCCTAAACTAAAAAATGAACTCGCGGAAGCGGCCTTCTCGGGTATTTATTCTACAAATTCATTCGCTAAGAAGGCGCCGGTAATAATCGTGGTTATCCGTGAGCAGTCTAACTATGCTGCGCGTCTGGGTGGTTATTTTAGAAGTATTCAGTATAGCCTAATTGATATTGGGATAGCTGGTGAACATCTTATTCTGCAGGCAGCAGAAGAAGGTTTGGGAACTTGTTGGTTAGGATGGTTTAATGAGAAGGCAGTAAAAAAAATTTTAAACCTACCAAAAGAAAAAAAAATTGACCTGCTCATCAGTGTCGGATATGCGGAAACCGAAGAACTGCGGAGTAAAATAAGAAAACCTTTAAACGAAATCAGCCGATTTGATTAAATAAATGGAAAAACTACTGGAACTGCTTAATTTGGCTTTTGAGATGGAATATGTTGATGTTTTCCTTTATTTAAAAGAAGCGGGCATGTTTAAAAAGAAAATTGTCGCTGGAGAGAAATTAGCAAAAATTTTTGAAGAATTCAGCCAGATGGAATTAATACATGCTGACCGTTTAGCGATGAAAATTATTGAGTTAGGAGGAAAAGCACACTGGACTTTCCGCACACTTGAGCCTTCATCATCACTAAGAGAAGTGTTGAAAAAACATTTAGAATCTGAAACCAAAGCATACCATCTTTACAGTGAGATAATCAAAATTACTGAAGAACTGGATTTCAATCTTATTCTTAAAGGCATCCGTGAAGATGAAAAAGAACATATAGAAAAAGTCACTGATATACTAAAAAAATTGAAGTAGCATGGGAGGAAAATGAAAGTTATCTGGGCACCTTGGCGAATGAAGTTTATCAAAGAATGGCGTAAAAAGAAACCGAACTGTATCTTTTGTGAAAAATGTGAACAAAAGAATGACCAGAAGAATTTACTTCTTTATCGTGGTAAAAAAAGTTTCATTCTCCTCAACTTATATCCTTATAACAACGGACATTTAATGGTTGCACCATATCGCCATAAACCAGATTTCAATGATTTAACTAAAGAAGAATTGACCAACCTTTTAGAGACCGCAAGATTAGGAGTGAATCTACTTAAAAAAACATTAAATCCAGAGGGATTTAATCTCGGGATTAATCTCGGTAAGATTGCTGGTGCAGGTATTAAAGACCATTTACATATTCATATTGTCCCGCGCTGGGCTGCGGATACCAATTTTATGCCGATTTGTGGGGAGACAAAAGTTATTCCCGAATCTCTTACTGCAACTTATAAAAAACTCAAAAAAACACTCTCTCGTGAGATGAAAAAAAGATGAAGTTACCCGAGCATATTGGTATTTCTTTTTCTTTAAGTACAATAAGTTTTGCTCTTACTAAGAATTATCTCTTTGCTTTAAGTTCGTTTTTAAGCGGTGTATTTATTGACCTTGACCATTTTTTTGACTATTTTAAAAGTGAAGGGATTAAATTTGACCTCCATGATTTCTTTCATCGTTGTGAAAATTACCGGATAAAAAAATTTTATTTATTACTTCATTCTTACGAGATAATCCTGCTTTTCGGACTGATTGTCTCTCTTACTTCCTACAATTCTTTAACTTTGGGTATTTTTTTAGGTTTTTCTCAACATCTACTTCTTGACCAAATTTCTAACGGTGCGCATCCTTTAGGTTATTTTTTCATTTACCGTTGGCTGAACGGTTTTTCCAGTGAATATGTTTTCAACAACTACGATGCACGGTAACCACTTCCTTAAAATACTCCAAAACATTGACCGGAATATTTTCTTAATTGTCAACCAGAAAATACATACCCCTTTCTTTGATTTTTTTTTCACCCAGCTCACTCGCCTGGGTGATTTTTATCTTCTTTGGTTATTAATCAGTTTACTCCTCATGATTTTTGGTAAGAAAAAAGAAAAAAATACCGGCCTGCTCTCTCTTCTGGCCATCGTTATCAACGCTTTTGTGACTAATTTTCTTCTTCAACCATTCTTCAACCGTTTCCGTCCTTACGATGTGCTGAAAAATGTCACCCTTCTTGTTCCGAAAACAATATTTTTATCTTTCCCTTCCGGACACGCTAGCGGTGCATTTGCTTTCGCAACCATAATTTATGCCAGGTATAGACGATTCTGGTGGCTTTATATGCTTGCTTTTCTTATTGCTTTTTCACGAATTTATGTCGGTGTCCATTATCCCGCCGATGTTTTTGCTGGTACACTGGTCGGTATTACGGTCGCTTTATTCGTGTTACTTTCCTTTCGGTTCCTCAGGATGGTGAGAAACCGAACCATTTGAAAAAAAGTGTTACGCAAAAATGACCCTTCAGCAAGTTCAGGGTCATCGTGAGTAAACCGAACGATGAAAGGACTAATCTTAGCCGCCGGTAAGGGCAAGAGGTTAAATAATCTGGTTCGGAAATTCAACCTCCCGAAAGGGTTAATCCCGATTGCCGGACGAGCAATGATTGAATATGTTTTAGATAATTTTCAAAAAACTAAAATTAAAGACATTGCTATTGTCATTCCTCCGGGGAGAAAAGATAAATTTATAGATATTTTAAATAAACAAAATTTAAATCTTAAATATATTATGCAAGATATTCCTCAAGGTACCGCTAAAGCGGTAGAGTTAGCCAGAGATTTTATCAAAAATGATAATTTTCTTCTTGCCTACGGTGACCTGTTTACTTTTTACGATTTTAATAAACTTGTTTTGGAACATACAAAGTATCAACCGATAGTAACATTGTTAGTAAACAAAGAAGATAATCCACAAGTAACCGGTTTAGTCAAATGGGAAGGTGAATATATTGTTCGGATTGTCGAAAAACCAAAAGAGAAATTTTCTGAATACGGTTCAGCCGGATTGATGGTTTTAGAACCAATAATTTTCAGTGTTTTAGATAAAATCCAACCGAGTGCCGAAAATGAATACCATATCGGTGATGCTTTACAATATTTGATTGACCGGGGATACAAAGTGCGCTACAAAATAATTGACACCTGGCGAATAAACTTGAATAGGCCGGAAGATATTTTAAACGCCGAAAAAAAATTGTCGGAGGAACAAAATGGAAAAAACTAACGAAAAAGAAAAAAGTTTTCGTTTCAGCGATTCGGGACCAAAGTATATGTTTCGGGGACCGCGGTATGAATGGGGAATTATCGTTTTTAAACCCGGACAGACGCTGGGTAAACATTACCACAACGAAGTAGAAGAAACATTTTATTTTCTTCAAGGTAAACCACAGATGCTCATTGACGAGAAAAGTTTTCGTGTTGAACCCGGTGACGCTTTCCGTATTGAAGCAAAAGAAAAACATGATATTATCAATGATACCCAAGAAAATATGCGAGCAATTTTTATCAAATGTCCCTATTTACCGGAAGATAAAGTAAGTTGCTAATAAAATATGAAATCTAAAGTTTTAGTAATTTTTCTTGCACTTACCATTTTTAGTGGACAAATATTTGCCCTTCCCAATTTTCATCAGGTAAATCCTTCCATTTTTCGGGGAGCACGACCGGAAGAAAAGGACTTCTACCTCCTTGTGCAAGCAGGAATAAAAACTGTCCTCAGTCTGGAGACGAAATTATCCACGGAAGAAAGGGCTCTTGCCGAGAAACACGGACTGATTTATATCTGGATACCTCTGCATCCTCTTTTTACTCCGGAGAAGAAAACGGTTGATGAAATCATCGCTATTTTAAGAAACCCGGTTTACCAACCGGTCTTTATTCATTGTCGTAAAGGGAAAGACCGAACCGGATTGGTTATTGCCGCTTACCGCATCACGGTTGACGGCTGGACTTTTGAAGATGCATATCAAGAAATGAAAAAATACGGTTTTAGTCGTTACCTTTTCTGGTGGAAAAATTTTTTACTTAATTATCTCAAGGAGAAGAAATGAAAATAATTGAAGGTAAAGAAAACATTATTTCCGGTTATCTGTCTTATTTACAGGATGAGTCAAAAATATCTTATGGTGAAATTGAATATCTTGCTTTCCCGGAAAGCGAAGAGGATATCTGCCAGTTTTTACAATTCTGCCGGGAAAAAAATATCCCGCTCACCATCTCCAACGGTAAAACCGGTGTAGTCGGCGGTGCGGTTCCTTTAAAAGGTGCATTGCTCTCACTGGAAAAATTGAACAAAATTTATGAAGTAAAAAAGAGTGGTGAAGAGTATCGTCTGCGTTTACAGACCGGGGTTACGCTTGACGAAATTTATCAATTTTTAGAAACGGCAAGTTTTACTCAAGAAAAATATTTTTATCCGGTTGATGTTACCGAATCAACTGCACGGATTGGCGGAACAGTAGCGACGAATGCTTCCGGGGAAAGAAGTTTTAAATACGGTCCGACCCGAACCTGGGTGCGTTCATTACGGGTAATCCTTGCCGATGGAAACATTTTAGATATAGAACGAGGTAAAATTTTTGCTCAGGGTTATGATTTGGAGTTTAAAACCGTCAAGGGAATAGTGAAAAAAATAAAAATTCCCCGGTACCGGATACCGGAAATAAAATCTTCTGCTGGTTATTACGCGCGAGAAAATATGGATTTAATTGACCTTTTTATCGGTAACGAAGGGACACTGGGGATAATCAGCGAAATAGAACTTGCCTTGACTAAAAAACCGGAAAATATACTTTCTTTACTTGCTTTTTTTAATTGTGAAGAAGATGCTTTAAAATTCTTCTTCTCGGCAAGAAAAGAGTTAATGACGGCGATGGTTTTTGAATATTTTGATTCCGGAGCAATCAAACTTTTACGCCCGAAAATATTAGAATTACCGGGAAATAAAAATTCAGCTATTTTCTTAGAAGTTGAGTTCAACGATTCCACTCTGGAAGAAATTTCTTCTACTATCGAAAAACTCTTAACCGAAAATAATTCTTCCTTGGATAATACCTGGGGTGGTTTTGAAAAAAAAGAGATAGAAAAAATCCGACAGATTCGGCATTCAATTCCGGAAACAATTAATGAAACGATTGCCAAAAGAAAACAAAAATTACCGATTCTCCATAAAATTTCGGTAGATATCGCTGTCCCGGAAGAAAAATTTTTGGAAATGATTACCTATTACAAAACCAAACTTGAACCGTTATCCTTGGAATATACGATGTTCGGACATATCGGAGAAAACCATCTCCACCTGAATATTCTCCCCCGAGATGAGAAAGAATTTATTCTGGCAAAGGACTTACATCTGGATTTTGCTAAAAAAGCGGTTGTGCTGGGAGGAACGGTTTCCGCGGAACACGGAATTGGTAAAATTAAACATCAATATTTAGAAGTGATGTACGGGGAAGAAGGAATAAAACAAATGCTTGAAGTAAAAAAGGCGTTTGACCCGCAATACCTTTTAAACCGGGGTAATCTTTTCCCCGAGGAATTATTATTGAACGTTTTCGGATAAAATTGTAGTGGCAGAGCGAAGTTCTGCTAATTATCTTTTTTATTATTCTCAACGGAGGTAGAAAAATGAAAAAAATTTGTGTTCTTATTTTACTCATTTTTTCCCTACCCATCCTGGCAATTGAAAAAATAAAACTACCCGAACCGAATTTTAAAGGATTGGTTTTTGAAGAAGCGCTAAAAAAAAGACGTTCGGTACGCAGTTATACAAAAGAAGCGCTAAGTTTAACCGAAATTTCACAACTTCTCTTTTCTGCCCAAGGAATTACTACCACTTATTATGGACATAAACTAAGAACCGCTCCTTCTGCGGGTGCACTTTATCCCTTTGAAATTTATTTAGTGGTCAATAATGGAGAAAAACTTAAATCCGGGATTTACCATTACTTAGTTGAAGAACATAGTTTAGAAATAGTTAAAGAAGGTAATTTTAGGGAGAAGATAAAAAATGCAACTTTGGGTCAGGAACCGGTTGCTCAGGCAGGTATTGTTTTCCTTTTAACTGCGGTCTTTGAACGAACAACCAAAAAATACGGTGAGCGCGGGATTCGCTATATCCATATTGAAGCCGGACATATCGGGCAGAATATTCTCCTTCAAGCGACCTCGCTTGGTTTAGCGACAGTGCCGATGGGTGCATTTTCTGACCAAGAAGTTAATAAACTTATCGGTATTGACGGGAAAAAACAATCTACCGTTTATCTAATCCTGGTCGGAAAGAAATAAAATGTTTCACGTGAAACAATTAAATTTTTTATCTCATTTATCCATTTTTCTATTCTTTTTTCTCCTTCTTCATATCTCCGGCTATGCCGAAGAGTTGGGGAATGCTAACGAGTTATACTTCCAGGGAGAACCGGAAAAGGCAGTTGAAGTTTACCTGAAGAAAATAGAAGAAGAACCTGCCAACATTAACTATTGGGTAAACCTTGCACTTACTTACCGGGATTTAGCCTTGTATCCGGAAGCAATCGCTTCCTTAAAACATGCTTCCTATGCTTACCCTCCCGGTGGAGACAATACCGTTTCTAAAGAAGAAATTCTTAATCTTCTTGCCTGGTTCTATTACTATTCCGGAAGAATTGAAGAAGCAGAAGATACTTTCTCCCAAGTTCTTAAATCAACTAATTCGCTAATTAACCTCACCGCTTTAGCGGTCGGAGACCCCGCTGTAGCGGTGGGATCTCCGAAATCCTCTATTTTTAATTCATCTTTTGGCTTAGGAAGAATAAATATTGAAAAAAAGAACTGGTTAGAAGCGGAAAAGATATTTAAAAGTATAGTTACCGCTAACCCTGATTTTGCTCTCGGTTACTATTTTCTTGGTGCCATCTACGAGAATTTGAACCGTCTTGAAGAAGCAAACCAAATGTATCAGCAAACCTTGAAGACCGATTCCAAACTGGTAGAAACTTACTCTTCACTGGGACGAATCTATGAAAAACAAAATAACTACGAACAAGCCGATAAACAATACCAAAAAATTCTTGACATTGACCCTTTAAATATTGAAGCGAAGAAAAAGAAGGAAGGAATTACTCCTTTATTAGCGCGAAAACCGGAAGAAACCGAGCGCAAGAATCGGATTTCCAATTTCAGCAAAATCAGTCCAGCTAAAGAAAGAGCAAAAATTCCGCTCTTAAGAATCGGCACCGGTAGCGATGAAAAAGGTGCGCCCTACCCGACCGAAAAGATATCCTTGCGAACAAATGATAAATTTCTTGTCTTGAAAAAGAAAAAAGAAGAAATAATTTTGAAAGGTGTTTCTTCTTTCCAAATAAATGCAAAAGAAGGAGGAAAAGCCCAAATTTTAGTTTCCACTTCCGGTAGCGGGGAATACGATGAAGCAATCATTGTCCGTCTGATAAATCCGGCTACCGGGACAATAGTCGTTGAAGAGGTCCCTTACGGTAAAAGTTTTGCTTGGGCGACAAACGAGGACCGGGAATACCGCGGTGAATTTGAAATCATTCCGGACAAGAAATATGGGTTAATTTCGATAAATATTATCAATTTAGGAGAATATTTATATAGCGTTCTTCCTTCCGAAATGTATTCTGCCGCACCAAAAGAAGCTTTGAAAGCACAAGCTGTAGTTGCCCGTAGTGTCACCCTTTTTAAGCAGAGATACAGCAAACCCCATAAGAATTTTGGTTATGACCTTTGTGATGAACAACATTGTCAGGTTTATCGCGGGGTAAAAATGGAGAATGATAAAGCAAAACAGTCAGCCAGCGAAACTCGGGGCGAGATTCTTGTCTGTGAAGATAAAGTGATTAATGCAATATTCCACGCAAATTGTGGCGGTTACGGACAAAGTGCAAAGGAATTAAAAGGTTGGGGTGATGAAGCCTATCTAACCGGTGTTTTTGACGGAGAAAAAACGCTCGGTCAGACCACAACAATAAATTCACCCTGGGAATTAGAAAAATGGATTAGGAACAAACCTGCGGTCTATTGTGATTTTGTTGCCGAAAATTTTCAGCCGACAAAATTTCGTTGGGTAAGGATTACTCCGGCAAAAGATATTGAAGAACGCGTCAATCGTGAATATACAATCGGTAGAATAATAAAAATTATCCCTTTGAAACGGAGTAAATCCGGACATTTACAAAAATTGAAAATTGTCGGCGAGAAAGGCGAAACTATTCTGGATAAAGAATACGAAATACGTAAAATTTTGGGATTGGGTTTTCTGCGTTCCACCTTGTTAGTTATTGAGACAAAATTTGAAGTCCCGGATTCAGCAGGAAACGTTAAACAGTATCCGGAAGAATTTATTTTCTCGGGTGGCGGTTGGGGACACGGGGTAGGGATGTGCCAATTTGGTGCCTGCGGAAGAGCAAAAAAGGGACAAAATTACCGCCAAATTCTTGAACATTATTACCAAGGCATCAAATTGTTGAAACTCGGCTATTGAGTAGTGTAGCCGACCCTTAAGGGTCGGCTACTGATGGGACAGGGTTTCAGGTCAGAAAACTTAACAAAACTTCCGCCAATCCTATAATGTTTCACGTGAAACAAAACTTAAGAAAGGGGGCTGACAGATGAAACCATTTAAATTGCAGATAATCTTTGGACTTATTCTGCTAATAATCGGTTTTACTTTTGATTTTACTTTCGTCCAAACGCAAATGTCCAGAGCATTCAAAAATGACCCGGTTTCTTACTTGAACTCATTTAGCAAGCAACTTTATGATTTAACCAAATTTTATATGCTCGGATTAGGGCTGATAAATATTACCTTGGCTCTCTTGGGTTTACATTTGAGAAACCAGCCAAAACTTGATTGGACGATTTGTGGACTAATGCTTATTGGTTCAATACTTGTAATTGTGACCGGATTCTGGTATGCTAAGGCAGGTCCTTCTTTCAAATGGGAATTACGCTGTACAGTTTTAACTATCGGACTTTTTAGCATCTTACTTGGTCTCGTCCTTGAAATCTACAAAAGCGTAAGCGGGACTTCCGCCAAAAAGTAAAAGTGTAGGCGGGACTTAAGTCCCGCCTACCTACAGAAGTGAAGGATTTCCTTTGTCATTGCGAATGAAATGAAGCAATCTGACCCTTCGGGTCATTCTGAGCGAAGCGAAGAATCCCTTCCTTTGATGAGCAGATGAGATCCTTCACTGCCACTGCGTTCAGGATGACACTTTTGACTTCGTCAACAGTGTTGAAGTAGAAACCGATACCGAATCGGATTGGAGGGTATATCTCAATGAAAGCATTAGTAATTTACGACACACTTTACGGGAATACCGAGCAAATCGCCCAGACGATTGGCAGTGCTTTTAGTCCCCTGAAAGAGGTTGAGGTGGTCCGGGTAAATAAGCTGAACCCAAAACAATTGACCGGCTTAAAATTACTTATTATTGGTTCGCCTACCCACGGTGGCAGACCGACACCGGTGATGCAAAGTTTTCTTAAGCAACTTCCCGATTCAATATTGAAAGGGGTCAATGTATCTGCCTTTGATACCCGGTTGACCGCAAGATGGGTTGCAATCTTCGGCTATGCTGCCGGAAGAATTGCTGAGACTCTGAAAAAGAAGGGTGGAAATCTAATTGCCTCACCGGAAGGTTTCTTTGTCAAAGGTAAAAAAGGTCCACTCAAAGACGGAGAATTAGAACGTGCTGCCAGCTGGGTGAAAACAAAGTTTATCTCCTAAGAATAGCAATAGGGGAACTTGACAAAAATTCTGCTAATTCTATAATGTTTCACCCCGTAAAACTACCAGGATAATATAGTTAATTGCTGAAAATGTATCAATAACTTTGGACAAGTTTTTGTTACGGAAGGTACTAAAGAGCATATCTCTACGGGGTCTCACCCCGTAAAGATTTTTGGAGATACTCAAACGCCGAAAATACGCCAACCCCTATTAGATTAACTTCTGTTGCGGAAGGTAATGAGAAAATTTATACGGGGTTTCACGTGAAACAAATAAGGCAATGTGCTGGTAATATAGTAATGAACTTGGACAAGAAGTAGGGTAGTAGGGTAGTGCAGGTTTAAACCTGCATTACTTAGTCTAAGAAGGTGTAGACGAGACTTAAGACCCCTCTACTTGTGGGGTATGGGTTCAGGTTGGGGAATTTGACAATAGGGAAGTTAAGTTCATAAATGAGAGATAAAATCTTCGGGATTAGAAGTAGGAAGAAATTGGGTGGCAATCTTGAGGAAATCGGTATCCCGTGTGATAAGTTTATATGGTTTTGTAGTTAAAGCGAAAGACAATAATATGGCATCAAAAGGGTCAATTGGGTATTTTGTTTGGAATCTATTGGCGCGCAAAAGAGTAATTTCATCAGGAATACCTACCTCAAAAATTTTAACTAAATCTTCAATTACTGATGCGATTTCTTTTTCGCTTAGTCCCTTTTTCCTTCTGAGGAGAAACCTGATTTCCAGAATTGTAGTAAGAGAGATAAATCCTTTGAGTTTTTTCTCTTCAATCTTAGTGATTATTTTATAGGGAGCAGTCCAAATGTCTTTGCCAGTTACTGTCTCTACTTCTTGGGTTAGCCAGTTAACAATGACATCGGTATCAAGAATAATGGATTTCACTTCTTGAAGATTATTTAACCTTACCATAAAGATTGGTTCGGAGTTCTTTAATAAACTGGGTAGAATTTTTCCCTGCTGGGATGATACCTTTGAATTTTCCCAAAAGTTCTTGGCTAATTTTCTTTTTCTTAGGTAGAGAAGTGAGTTTTAATTCTTTTAGTGATTCCAAAGCATCTTGTAAAGTAGGCATATGGTTACTCCTTTAAGATAAACCTGTTATTTTGAATAAAGTTTATCAAAAAAATCTAAATAAGTCAAGATATTTTGGAAAAATTTTTTTTGAGATAAAAGGATGTTGCTGACATTCCTGACAAAAATTCTGCCAATTCTATAGTGTTTCACCCCGTAAAGATTTTAGGAGATACTCAGGTGTTGAAAATGTGCCAACCCATATTAGATTAACTTCTGTTGCGGAAGGTAATGAGAGAATTTATACGGGGTTTCACGTGAAACAAGGACAAGCAAGAGCACAAATTAGAAAGATATATACATAAGAATAAATCAAATAGAAAATAGGAGAAGACCTAAATGAAAGCAATTATTTATGAAAAATATGGTTCGCCGGATGTGCTTCAGTTCAAAGAGATAGAAAAACCTACTCCTAAGGATGATGATGTCCTGGTAAAAGTTTATGCGGCATCCTTAAATGCTTACGATTGGCATCTCTTGAGAGCTGACCCGTTCTTAGTCCGTCTGATGGACGGAGGATTTTTCAGACCAAAAATAAAGATACTTGGTGCGGATATTGCCGGACAGGTTGAGACAATTGGTAAAAATGTAGCGCAGTTTAAGCCAAGTGATGAGGTATTCGGGGATATGTCCGGTTGTGGCGGTGGTTTTGCCGAGTATGTCTGTGCTCCGGAAAATAGATTGGTGTTGAAACCGACCAAGATGACATTTGAGGAAGCTGCGGCGATACCGATGGCCGCGGTCACTGCTTTGCAAGGTCTTCGCGATAAAGGACAAATTAAACCGGGACAGAAAGTTTTGATTAATGGTGCGTCCGGCGGTGTGGGTACATTTGCGGTGCAGATTGCCAAATCGCTCGGAGCTGAAGTCACTGCGGTATGCAGCGCGGGGAAAATAGAGATGGTGCGCTCGCTCGGTGCAGACCAGATTATTGATTACACTCAAGAAGATTTCACTAAAAGCGAGCAGCGTTATGACCTGATTCTTGCCGCTAACGGCTATCATCCGATTTTGGATTACCGGCGTGTATTAAGTCCTAAGGGAATTTATGTGATGTCCGGAGGTTCAATGGCACAAATGTTCCAGGCTTTGCTCCTTGGACCATGGATATCAATGATTGGAAACAAGAAAATGTGTGCGGTGTCAGCAAAACCAAACCAAAAAGATTTGGCTTTTATTAAAGAACTTATTGAATCCGGCAAAATAAAACCGGTTATTGATAAACGCTACCCGTTAAAAGAGGTTGCTGACGCTATCCGCTATCTTGAAGAAGGACACGCCCGAGGAAAAATAGTTATCACTGTGGGACTTAATAACAAAACTTAACGAATTAGGAGATGAATACTTTGATAACCGATTCCCAAGCACATCATACAACAGCGGCTATGCGACTTCGCTTCGGGCAACTTCGCATAGCCGCAAAATGTTATCTGAAATCCAACTTAAGAGTTAGGTATGAGAAAATTAAAGAAGGAATATGGAATGAAAAGGACTAAATGGCGCGCCTACAGTGAACTTGCTTGGACTGAACCAATAATTGCTCCGCCTGAGGAGTATGTAAAAGAGACAGAGCTATTTAGCAAGGTAATCAATGAGCATTCAAAAATTAAACCAAGAACATTGCTCCATCTTGGTTGTGGTGCAGGTGGTAATGATTATACCTTTAAGAAACATTTTAAGGTAACCGGTGTGGATATTAGTAAAGGTATGCTTGAAATTGCAGAAAAACTTAACCCAGAAGTAAACTACATTTACGGTGATATGCGAACAATAAAATTAAAAGAATATTTTGATGCGGTTGCTATTCCTGATTCTATAGGTTATATGACGACGCTGGAAGACCTCCGGAAGACAATTATTACGGCATACGAACACTTAAACCCCGGGGGTGTGCTTTTGATTGTATCTAATATCAGAGAAGAATTCAGAGAGAATAATTTTGTTTATACCGGTTCAAAAGGAGATGTAGAAATTACAATCTTTGAAAATAATTGTATTCCCAATCCTGCTGGGACGACTTATCAAGCAACACTTATCTATTTGGTTCTGCGTAAAGGTAAACTAAAAATTCATACCGAATGCCATATAATAGGTCTTTTTAAGCTGAAGACCTGGCTTAACCTTTTGAAAGAATTAGGACTTAAAATAAACCAGATGAAGTTAGAACATTCTTATGACCGTTTCATTTTAGGAAAGGGTGATTACTCTCTTTCAATGTTTGTTTGTAGCAAACCATTAATTCATAAAAAATCAATATAAGGAAAAGTCGTAGGCGAGACTTACCTGTCCGCTATCTTTTTAGCGGAAGTCCCGCCTACCTGCCGAGAGGTCATGACTGCACCCGCTTGTCGAAAAAGGAGGTCTTTAAACAATGGAAGAGATTAAAAGTTACGAAAATTATCCGTTCCGGTTTGTGCTCATTGGTAATCTTTTGTCTTTATCAATTTACGGTCTGGGAATTTTTGTTATTGCTCAGATAGGTTTAATCTGGGTATTTTTTTATTTGCTCTTTATCCTTCTCATTGAATACAGATTATTGAAACATAGTTGCAAGTATTGTTATTATTACGGTAAATATTGTGCTTTTGGTAAAGGTAAACTCTGCGCTTTGTTCTTCAAGAAAGGCGACCCGCAAATATTCGTTAATACCGAGATTACCTGGAAGTCCTTGATTCCCGACTTTTTAGTTTTTTTGATTCCTCTGCTGAGCGGAATTGTGCTTCTGATAATTAAATTCAAATTAGGACTTCTCTTGATTTTAGGATTACTTTTTCTTCTTGGCTTTATCGGGAATGCGCTTATCAGAGGGAATTTAGCCTGTAAGTATTGTAAACAAAGAGAAATTGGCTGCCCGGCAGTAAAATTTTTCAGTAAAACCCCGTAAAAGACCGGTGGTCTCACCGGGTAAAAAATAACCGCTCGGTCATCTAACAGCGAATAAAAGTGAAATTCTCCGAAAGATGAAGAACATGAGAGATTAGCCACTCAGGATTTTGGCGATAATTATGGTTTAAAAATTATTTATGGATTAAAAATATTAAGACGTTATGAATAGTATTAATCTTTCTTTGAATTATGCTTTTTAAAATGAATAGATTAACTCAAAAAATACTAAAAAAAATTGTAATTTTTGTTTGGGCTATTTTTTCATTTGTAATAACTGGATATTGTGCTGACTGGGTCATTGGTGATAAGCCGCCTTATAATGAAACATATGTAATAAGTTCTACTGAAACTCTTAATCACTCAGGAAATATAATTATCGGAAATTATGGAACCCTTAAGGTGGAAGGCATACTTAACCTTACTGGAAATATTATTGTGACCAATTTTGGAAAATTTTTAGTAAATGGTGGAGAATTCCACCACAAAGGGGATAATACCTGTGTCGCAGTTATTAAAAATGGGCAGATGATTTTCAGCAATAATGCTTTATATCGTGAAGAACTTTCTTATGTTTACCAGCATGCAATATATTCTTCTGATACTGCAAGGATAGAATTCCGCGATTCACGGATTGACTATAACGGATGCACCGGGACGATTGAACTTCACGGTAATTCAATTTATCTGGCTAATAATGTCACTGCGCCTGACTGGAAGACCTGGTATGCATATGACACGAGTACAATAAATGTAACCAATATGCACACCAGTGGTGATATTGTTTTAAATAAAAATGACCCGATAACTATGAAATTTACCGATTCTGATAGTGTAATGCCGTGGTTACATTTTGGCAATGGAGCAAAGGTTAATTATACATTTCCAGCACCAAGCACTGCACCTGTAACAATTAAGATAGATAAACAAACCCCCGGTATAGAAGGAGTTCCTTGGTCTTTTGAAATAGTTAATTGCACAAACACTGCCTGGGGCATAACCCCTTATCCGGGAAGTAAGGTTACAATAAATGATTCTATTCTTACAATGCTGTTGTATAGATTTATTGGGCCAAGTTCAGGAACAATAACTGGAATTATGCGAAATGCTTCTTACTACGACAACCTTACTGTTCCTGTCTCTGATAGAACCTTAAAACTTGTCAATACTTATGTCAACTGGTGGAAGGTTGATGTCCGGGAGGGATATGAACTTCACGCCAGTTCTATTGTTTTCAGTGAAATGATCGTGCGTGAAAACAGTAAAAGTTATCTGACCAACTCTATCTGTGAAGGACAGACACTGCACTTAGGAGCGTTAGAAGATGCTTTTGTTCATTTTGAAAACGGTGAAATCTGGAGTTTTGTCTCGGCTTGGGATAATAGTGTCATGGTCTTAAAAAATAGTTTGGTTGACTACAGAAAAGGTCCCCACCATTACCAGACAAGAAATATTGCACACGAAAATTCACGGCTTTATTGTTTGAATACTTCTTTTGGATATAAGACAAGTCCGACCGAATCAGAACCGGAAGCAGCGGATAGTGCTCTTGTGATGTATTTAAAATTAAATGAACCGGATATAGTTTACAATAACAGCAATATTGATATTACAGGGTCTGCCTGGATAAAAGTAGGACCATCTACAACAACAATATCTTTTAATAAATACCGGCTGAGTTATAAAAAAGAAGAAAGTCAGGACTGGACTTTGATAAATGAGAGCCAGTCACAGGTCAAAGACGGTCTGCTCGGTACCTGGAACACGGCAGGACTGGAAAGCAGCAGTTATACCTTACGACTGGAATGCTGGATTAATGATTCCAGGCAGGATTATCCTGCGAATAATTATCCTGCAGAATTAAAAGTGCGGGTTTTAAGCCGGCCCGAGGTTTCATATACTGCATTCAAGGAAAAGAATATAATTCTCAGAGGTTTTGTTACCCTGACTCATAATGAATTAGGTGAAGTAAATTATACGAGTGATGATTACCGAAGGATGGAATCCTGGGGAGCAAACTGTCAGTCAATAAGAATGCATGCGGTAAATATCGGTGCATGGCCTGGCAGTCAGGTATCACAACCATATTTAGAACGACTGGATAATATGGTATCTCTCGGGAAAGCACACGGGATATATACGATATTAAAAATGACAATGTACGGTACTCCAGGGTTTAATTGGGCTGATTTGTGGAATAACCAGAATGGAGAACAGGATGCAGTTATAAATGCCTGGCGGACTATCAGTGACAGATATAAGAACGAGACTTTTATTGCAGGATATGACCTCTTAAACGAGCCGGAAAAAGGTTCTCTATCCGTAACCGACGAGGAGTTTGTAAGTAATTACCTGATTCCGTTTTACAGGAAAATCATTGATGCCTTATCCGGTGACCTGCATTTACTTTTATTCCAGCCCGGAGTGTTACTGTCACCGTATTCTGTCCTGCCCTGTAATACACCAATTAACAGAACTAATGTCGTATATGCACCGCATTTTTATCCTAATTTTACTGATTATAATATCTCAGGCTACGAACCTTTGCTTCAGAGATATCTTACTGAAGCTACTACTCACCAGACACCGGTATTTATTGGCGAATTTGGGAAGAACTGGAACGCTACAAATGACGGTAATTTATTTCTTGAAAGCGAATATCAGAAAACGGAAAAAGAAACGATGCAGCTTTTTGATAATGCAAAGATAAGCTATACAAGACCTTGGTTTTCTGACGATAATTCTAAAGTTACTGACGAATGGAACTGGGCTTTAATTAAAGGCACATCCGGTCTTTCGGGTATAGAAAGAAAATTCATCGTGGATTATCTGGCAAGACCATTTCCTCAATGCACTGCGGGAACGCTTTCTTCATTTGTTTTTGATATAGACACAAAGGACTATTCAATGTCATATACTCCCGATACAGGAAATACGGATATATTTATTCCACGAACCAGACATTATCCATGGGGATTCAAAGTAATTCACAGTAAAGGAATAACTTTAAAGGATGACCCGTCACAATTTACGGGTTTAAATGTTTTAGAAAATCCAGGTGCAGTAGATTCAAATAAGTTCTCCTGGAATGAAGCTTCTGGCACGCTCAGGATTACTGAATGGCTTACCGGGGAGTCGGTGACTGTGGAAATAAAGCCTCTCACTGAAACTATGACCTTGGTTTATCCTTCAGGTCCGGTTTTTGAAGGTGACCTGATAGTATCTCCAGGCACTGAATATGTTATAAGAAATATGACTTACCAGATTAACGGCAACCTAACAGTTGAGAAGGGTGCAAAACTTACTGTGGAAAACTCAACCCTCACTGTAAAAATGCGGTATAAGTGTGAGAAAAATATTTATATAAATGGTGGCTCTGTGAGGATAAGCAGCTCAACTGTCAAATCATCTCCTGAAGGAGTGATACAGGAAGCAGGTGAAATCCTCGGGGCACAACTGATGCTTGATTTAAAAAATGGCACAACCGATTTTTATGCAGAAAACAGTAACCTCCTCTGCCGGCTTTCCCTAATGGAAAAGACAAAAGCACTGATAAGTTCGTCTACTGTTTCATTTATTTATTGGATGCCTACAAGTGATTTTGAAATATATAAAAGCACCATAGGAATATTCGTATTTAATTTATCTGATACAGCAAAAGAAACATTAAGTTTCAATAACCTAAAAAAGGATTCTGAGACAAATTTTACAATGACAACCTCTTCAGGTCAGGTGATAATATCAGGGACAAGGATGATATCCGAATGGCAGTTCTGCTTGCACTATTCCCTGAATAAGTCAATCACAATATCAAATTCTGATATAGGCACAATATGGACCAGGATACCACCGACTGATAATAGAATCACAATATCAAACCTACCGAATGGTTTTGTACAGGATTTTTCCTTAAAACAAAAAATACAGGGATTGACATTAGAAGGCGATGTTCATCTTATCAACACAACATTACAGTGTTTCAAGCCCGAACTGCTAAGCACGAAAGCGGAAATAATAAATTCTTATGCAATGTTCCATCCTTACGGAGAAGCTGACACAATAGTCAGAGATTCATATTTGATATACTTAAATCACTATGGCTCTAAAAGAACTGAAATCATAAACACAACTGTTTTTGGTACACTTCAATTGATTGATAAACCAGGTTATCATGAGACCATCAATGGCAGAGTTGTTGGTGAGGGCGGATATTTTGATATAATTTTTAGTAGTACAACAATTGATGCACCGCAGATTGTTGTTGCCTGCAACACAGGCACAATATCCGGCACGGTATATTTTAAATCACCAAAAGAGTTAAGTAATATCCAGTGGGTTAGAGGGAAAATAACAAGAACTTATCCCCTAATAGTAGAAACACTTGAAAAAGAGAGATTGAAGAATGTGAATGTTTACTTAAAAGAATCGGGTACAACCTTATGGACAGGAATGACTGATACAAATGGCGAGACATCTTTCAGTATTATGTTTACAAGCAACAATTATAACCACACCTATGAACTTGCAGTTGAAAAATCAACCTCTACCAGAAATATAAATTTTCTCACTGATACTCCAATAAGAGTAGATGCAAAGATATCCCCTTTTTCTTTTTTCCACGACACAACAACCATAACAAAAGAAATAGAGGTATCCCAGGGAAGAATAAAAATTGAAATACCAGCGGGTACGGTGGAGAAGGACTACTACATTCTAACCTCAACTTCACCTCAGAATACTGAGATTGAGACCGCCAATCAGAAGGATAACTTAGATAAAAATTTAGACCGTCTCCCCGGGACAATGATTGAGATAAATCTAAAAGATACCAGCGGGGTCTCAATCACAGGGACTCTTAAAAAAGAAGCAACAATATCTATCCCTTACGCTGATAATGATAACAATGGAATAGTGGATAACACCAGTCCTGCCATAAACGAGAAGACGCTAAGTATATACCATCTTGAAAATAACACCTGGCAGAAAATCAGTGCGAGTTATGTTGATATAGAGCAGAACATTGTCAGGGTAAATATAAACAGATTTTCTGTCTTTATTCTGATGGGTTCACCATCTGCACAGAATTTGAATGATGCCTTTGCTTATCCTGTGCCGTGTGGTCAGGGATGCAGCAGGATAATTTTCAGACGGCTTACGAGCGAGGCAAAGATAAAAATATACACAATTACTGCAGAACTTGTCCGGGAACTTGTTAACTACGGTGGCGATGATACCGAAGAATGGGACCTGAAAAATGAGTCAGGAGAGAATGTCGCAAGCGGTATTTATATTTATCTAATTTCAGATAATACTGGGAGCAAGAAAGGTAAAATTGCAATAATCAAATGAAGCCGGAAGGGAACATTTGCTCCTTGCTTTTTAGGGTTAAAAGATGAACCGGAGAGAATTTTTAAGGTTCGTTTGTTCGTTTATATCGTTAGTGATGCATACCAAGGATAAAGATGGCACAAATGGATAAAATAAGATTATCGAAATTTCTTTCTTATGTCTTACGACATAATCCAGAAAAATTTAACCTCAGAATGGACGAGCAAGGATTTGTTGACCTGAAAGAATTAATTAAGATTGTTTCTTTACGCTATCCGGAAGTGGATGAAAAAATTATTCAGGACTTAGTGGAAACCTCAGAAAAGCGGCGATTTGAAATAGTGGATAAGAAAATCCGTGCAACTTACGGACATAGTATAAATATTGATTTGAACTTACCGGAAATAATTCCACCGGAATTTCTTTACCACGGTACTTCCAGAAAAACAGCGGAAGAAATAAGAAAAAATGGTCTTAAACCAATGGGAAGACAATATGTGCATTTGAGTGCAACCGAAGAAGATGCTTTTCAGGTTGGTTTACGTAAAGATATAAAACCAGTTGTTTTAAAAATTAAAGCCCGAGAAGCCAACTTCCAAGGAATTAAATTTTTTCAAATCAATAAAATTTATCTCACCAGAGAAATACCGGCAAATTTTATCGTATCGGAATCCCGGTTAGAAAATTTTCATCCTCTCTAACGGGGTTTACCTCCTTTCTTAAAGTTTTGAATACTACTTCTATATTATATCCAAGTATAACATAATGTCAATATAATTTTTTTCACAAAAAGTTAACAATTAAGTTATGTCTTCCCAAAATTTTGATTTTGACTAAAATCCAGAGGGGGTACTGTAACCGGTATCTTTAAGGAGAGTGAAAAGCATACTTCTTTTCTCAGCATAGGTAGGTGTAAAAAGGTCAGGACAAAGCATTACACTTTTACTTTCTACAATCAGTTTCACGGCAAAGGCTAAACAGGTCTCTTCGGCACATTTTTTGCAATTTGTCTGAGGCAAGAATTTATAAACATCTAAAGGCAAGAGTTGTACCTGTCGTTCGTAAAGTGGTTCAATCTTATCTTTGTTTTCGTAACATTCATTAACCAAACCTTTGAGCCAGTTCAAGATACGGTGCGCCAATTCAATATTTTCTATCTGTCCTCCAGCCACCTTCCTCGGGTAAAGAGTAATCAAACCACCTTCCTTTTTGAAAGTAAGAGTCAAGGTCTTCTGGGTATAGATTGCCCCTTTCATCAACCGATTAAGATAAGGCATCAATGGGCTAATATCTACAGATAAATCAGCATGAAACCTAATCTTACCCGGAACAACGCAAGGAAGAATATGGGTAATGGTTATACTTTCTATAAATTTTTCCACATAAAGCCCATATTAGAATAAAATACAGAACCCAAAGAGAATTAGTATCAGTCCAGCGGCTTTCCTCAAATAACCAGTAAATCCCGTACCATTCAAATGAAAAACTGTTGTTCAAACCAGAGTGCTACATTAACCAGACCAATCAGCACCGGGACTTCCACCAAAGGTCCAATCACCGCGGCGAAAGCGGCTCCTGAATTTATTCCGAACACCGCGACGGCAACCGCAATAGCTAACTCAAAATTGTTACTCGCCGCAGTAAAAGAAAGGGTCGCGGTTTTTGCGTAATTGGCACCGAATTTTTTCCCCATATAGAAAGAAACTAAAAACATTAGCACAAAATAAACCAAAAGAGGGATGGCAATTCTCACCACATCCAGTGGTATCTTTACAATGTATTCACCTTTAAGCGAAAACATCACAATAATTGTAAATAAAAGTGCAATTAAAGTTAGCGGGCTAATCTTTGGAATAAATTTTATGTGGTACCATTCCTTATTTTTAAGTTTTATGAGTGCGAAACGGGTTATTATCCCGGCTAAAAAAGGAATTCCAAGATAAATAAAAACACTTTTTGCAATTTGTCTAATGGTTATATCAACCACTGCACCTTGGAGCCCGAACCAGCGCGGCAAAACGGTGACGAAAACCCAAGCATAGAGGGAATAAAAGAATACCTGAAAAATAGAATTAAAAGCCACTAAACCAGCGGCATATTCGCTATCCCCTTTTGCCAGTTCATTCCAGACAATTACCATTGCAATACATCTTGCCAGACCAATCATAATCAAACCGACCATATATTCCGGATAATTTCTCAAGAATATTATCGCCAAAAGAAACATTAAAACCGGTCCAATAACCCAGTTCTGAATAAGGGAAAGGGCAAGGACTTTTACATCTCTGAAAACATCACCGAGTTCTTCGTATTTTACTTTTGCCAGTGGTGGATACATCATCAATATAAGCCCAATTGCAATTGGGATGTTTGTTGCCCCGACCTGAAACTTTTCCCAGAAATTTACAATTTGCGGATAAAAATATCCCGAGAAAACACCAATCGCCATCGCCAAAAAAATCCATAAGGTCAGGAAGCGGTCAAGAAAAGAAAGTTTTTTGCTGATATTATCGTTCATAGTTAATCCTCACTTTTGAACCTTTCTTTTAGGGCTTTGATAAATTTCTACAAACTTCGGCTGGAATCGGTCAATTACTTCGTTACATTTTTTGCAAAACCAAATTACAGTGCAACAGGACTGCACTTTCTCCAATTTACTACCACATTTAGGACATTTTTCCATCTTCCATCCTCCCATCCTTTGACCCTCACCCTTCGCCCTTTCCCCTCTGAGGAAGAGGATTAAGGTGAGGGGACTAAATATCAATCGCTACTAGAAAGGATTTTTTTCAATTCTTCCACAGTAGGAACTTTACCTGAAATCAAAACTTTACCATCCACAATAACCGCGGGGGTCATCATCACACCTAATTTTGCATATTCCCTCACATCGTAAACATGCGAAACCTCAGCAGCAAGGTTGAGTTGAGCACAGGCATCTCGGACATTCTTTTCGGTCATCTGACACCTCATACAACCCGGTCCAGCGACTTGTATCTTCATCCTGTTAGACTTCCTTTCTTTTAAAGATTTTCAATTCATTGTATCGCGGGTATCCCCGTCAAAACCTGTTGATGAGAATACTACCTCAACAAGGTCTAACGGGATTCATCGTTTCACCCCCTTCAAAAAATGAAGTTACCAAAAAACCAGCCGACTAATGTTCCAAGAAGAACAATCGTCGGAACATAAACAAGTGCTTTCTTCACCCCGAAGACCCTTGCAATTGCTAACCAGTTGGGTAAACTCAATCCTGGTCCAGTAAGCAGGAGAGCAAGCGCCGGTCCTTTACCCATACCTAATTTCATTAGTGTATCTACAAATGGTGCTTCGGTCATCGTGGCAAAATAACTGATTGCCCCAATCATTGTTGCAAGGAAAGAAGCACCAACTCCGTTTCCCCCAAGCCAGTTCCTTATCCAATTTTCAGGTAGTATTTTCCCAATTATCCCCACAAGAAACACACCCCCTAAAAGCAGAGGAAAAATAATCCCCACAAACCACCAACTTTCTCTTAACCACTCCTTAAGTTTTTCTGTTGGGACTACTTTCCAAGCATAAATTGTCATAGCCACAGTAAATATAGCCCAAACCAAAACTTTGGAAAGATAGGAACCGGTTCTGATTAGGTAATTAGGTAAGAGAAGAGATAAAAGTATCAAAACCAGAAGGATTAGATTCTTCCTATCGACAATATTTTTCTTTCTTTCACCGGTTTGGGAAATATTTAATTCTTCTCTTTTTTCTCCCCTAAAAACGAAACTCATCACCCAACCGACAAGAAAAGCCATCAGTAAAGCGGCAACTATCCTGGCAATGACCATTCCGCTACCGAGAATACTTCCGGTATAAATAAGCGCAAGGATATTGGATGCCGGAGCAACCCAGAGAACAATAAAAGCGACCCCAATTCCGGCACCACTGTAATATAGTCCACTGGAAACCGGAATAACCGTACAGGAGCAAGCGGCTAAAAAGAAACTGGAGATACTTGCTAAAGAAAAAGATTTAAGTTTATTTGCTTTTTCACCGAGATACTCTAAAATTGCCTCACGGTTAATGAATGTCACCATCGCTCCCGCTAAAAGAAATGCCGGAATAAGACAGGTCAACACATGGGTAGCGATGTAATCTTTCAAGGCAACAAATCCAGCAATAACTAAATCCCCAACCATTTTTTCTTCCTTTCACTCTCCCTGAATTTTAAAGTAAAAAGTCCCAGTTCCGAGTGTAATTCAAATGTTGTAGCGGTGCGATTTATCGCACAAATTATCGTAGCATAAATGCTACCGCTACAAAAATAACTCAAAGAAAAAATATTACCGAAGCGAGAAACCGACTTTTTCAGAACCCCCTTCTCAAATTTGCCTCAACAATTTTTGTTTTTCTTTTATTTCTTTACGTAACACATTCTTGACACAGTCAAGAAGTCTACTTACTTGCTGATTTTTCAATTTATAAAATATATTTTTACCTTCTCTGCGGACATCAACTATTTCTGCTTTTCTTAAAATTGCCAAATGTTTAGAAAGATGTGACTGCTCCATTTTCAGATAAGGAAAAATTTCACAGACACACTTTTCTTTATCTTTTAGATATTCCATAATTTTTAACCTGACCGGATGCCCTAACGCCTTAAAAATTTCTGCCTCTAACTTGAGAATTCTTTCTTCCATTTTAGTGTTGAACCTTGATTTCGGCGATAAACCCCGTTAGAAATTTTTATAGCGGTCGCCCACCTGTCAGTCGTCGGGCAGGGATTTATCTGAGATTCATTTCTAACGGGGTAAATTTGTCCGATGTCAGCGATAGAAAATATCACCATAATCGTGGACTTAATCGCTGCAATCATTCTTAATATATGATTATATGAAAATATTTTCATATTTGTCAAGAGAAAAAAATAAAAAATTTCAAACTCAACTCATTTTTAAATGAATACCTTCTCAAAAAGATGCAGAGAATTCCTAATGTCTAATTTCGTAAGTTATTTTAAATTAACCCAGCTTGGGAGAGAATGGCGGGGACTTTATCGTTCCAGCCGAGAGGCATAAGATGGATTCCTTGACAGTAAGGTTTAAGTTCCTTAATTAAGCGAGCAGCAATTTCTATACCGGTCTGTCCGGATTTGGTCTTTTCTTTATCTTTTTTCAGTTCTTCAATGAGATTATCTGGTACAAATACACCAGCAACATTTTCGTTCATATATTTTGCCATCCCGACAGATTTCAAAATTACTATTCCTGCCATAATTGGTATGCCAAAATTTTTTACTTTCTCCATAAATTTGACAAATTTATCTACTTCGTAGACCGCCTGGGTTTGAAAAAATTCAGCACCGGCTTTGATTTTCTTCTCCATTTTGAAAAGTTGTGGTTCAAGTGGCTCAGCACAAGGCGAAACAACTGCACCAAGACAGAATTTTGGTGGTTCACCTTCCAGTTTATTTCCGGCAAGGTCAGAACCATCTTCAAGTTTTTTTACTGTATGAATCAAAGAAACCGAATCTAAATCAAAGACCGGTTTCGCATCTTTATGGTCACCAAGGAGTGGATGGTCACCAGTTAAGAGAAGCAGATTTTCTATTCCAAAAGCAGCCGCATTTAAAATATCTGATTGCAAAGCCAAACGGTTACGGTCACGGCAGGTAATCTGGAATACCGGTTCAAATCCACGGTCTTTTAGAAAATGGCAAGTGGCTAATGCACCGAAACGCATCACTGAAGACTGGTTATCAGTAACATTGATTGCGTCAACTTTACCACGCAGAATTTCTGCCTCTTCCAGTGTTTTTTCAATCTGCCAACCTTTTGGTGGACCGACTTCGGAAGTAACGACAAATTTACCTTTTGCAAAAAGTTCTTTTAATTCCATTGGTTTAAACTCCTTTAGTAAAAAGTCAAAGTTCCGAGTGATTTATAGGCAGGTAAAACCTTTCGTGTTCACTCTAAAGAGTTTCAGGGTTCTTTTTCGAGCAATATCAAATTCTTTGACGCTTCTTGCCTTTAGTCAAAGAATTACTGAGCAAGAAAAAGGTTCCTGAAACTCTTCTCTACTATTATTGAAGTGAGGAACTGACTTTTTTACCTTTTACTATAATCGCGCAGTTTAATCACTTCTTTGAGAATATCTAATCTGCCTATTGTTTCCAGTTTTTTATATATCTTTTCCCAACCACAGTCCATCACAATCCCGGCAGGACCGGCTACTTCACATTTACCATTTTTTGCTCCACCGCAAGGTCCGTTAAGTAAACTTTTCGCACAACTTGTTAGCGGACAAATACCGCCGGTATAATTTAAAAAACATTGTCCACACTGTGCACAGTCAAAATTAAACGGGGTTAGTCCCTGGAAACCATTAAGATAAAGCGTATCACAACCGGGATAAATCTGGTGACTGGTGACTGGTGACTGGTGACTGATACTTGATACCTGATTAAGAATTGTAGAAACTACCTGCACACCTATACCACAGGAGAAGATAACTATCTTCTCACTTTTCTTTAATTCTTCTGCCCATAAATTAATTCTTAACTTCGTATATTCATAGTTGCACAAATAGTCACTAATAATATTCTTAACTATTAGGGTGCCTGAGTTATTCAATTCTTCAAGAAATAAGTTTATTTCTTCCTTCGGTAAAAATACTTCAGCACAACCATAACATTGAAGAATAAAAACTTTCTCCCCACTGATAAATGACAACAGGTCTTCTTTTGGTTTAAGTTGAGTAATCAGCATATGCGTTACGACCTTCTAAAATAAGTAGCGAGTAGCAAGGAGAGAGTAGAGAGATTTTTTTTCTTGCTACTTGCTACTCTCTACTCGCTACTTTGTGGATTTTTTACTAATTTCGCACAGATTTCTTTTTTGGCTAATTTGAATACTTCTACTAATGACCTTTTTGAAGGACAAATATAATTACAAGAACCACATTCAATACAGTTCAGCACACCTTCTGAATGCATTTTTTCCCAGTTTTCTTTTTCTGCATAAAGACCAAGATTAGATGGATTTAATTCCATTGGGCAGACATCTAAACAACGACCACATTTTATACAGGCACGGAGTAAGGTAAACTCTATATCACTTGGTGAAGTAACCAAAATCCCGGTTGTTCCTTTAATTACCGGAACATTAAAATCCTTTTGTACTATCCCCATCATCGGTCCACCCATCTTTAGCAGGCAAGTGCCTTGTTCCATTTCACCATCAATTACGCCACCACAATAATCAATTAAATCCTTGAAAGATGTACCAATTTTTACTTCCAAATTCTGTGGGTCTTTAATTTTTTCACCGGTAACAGTTATTACTCTTTTAATTAACGGTAAACCAGTTTTTATTGCCTCCGCAACCGCAACTGCAGTGCTAACATTGTTCACTACTACACCTACATCAAGTGGTAACCCACCAAGTGGTACCTCGCGCTGAAGAATTCGCTTAATCAACATCCTTTCTGCCCCTTGCGGATACTTTGTCTTTACTACTACAACCTCTATATTTTCTTCGCTCTTCGCTCTTAGCTTTGCAATCGCTTCCGGTTTATTTTCTTCAATCGCGATATATCCTTTTCCCACATTCAATACTTTCATTAACGCTTTCATCCCGAAAATTATATCTTCAGTTTTTTCAATCATCACTCTCTCATCAGCAGTTAGATAAGGTTCGCATTCTGCACCGTTGAGAATGAAAGTATCTATTTTTTTATCTTTTGGTGGACAAAGTTTAACCTGGGTCGGGAACATCGCTCCACCCAGTCCAACAATACCTGCTTCATGAACTATTTCTCTAATTTCTTCTGGTGATAAATTTTCCAATGCGGGTTTGGATTTAATTTCGGGTGAGAGTTGATTTTTTCCGTCATTTTCAATAATTACCGAAAGAATTTTGTCGGGACAAACTGGATGCGAACGCGGTTCAACCGCAATTACTTTACCCGAAATACTGGAATGAATATTTGCGGAGATGAAACCCTTGGATTGACCAATTTTATGCCCGACAAAGACCTTGTCGCCGGATTTCACCAGCGGCTCAGCAGGACAACCCGTATGCTGAAGGAGAGGGATAACAACCTGTTTATGTTCGGGAATAATTTTTATTGCTTTCTGGCTAGTAAATTCTTTCTTCTCCAGTGGATAAACACCACCATAGAACCCTTCAAATCTTTTTTCGCGGACAAGGTCAGTAATCACATTTTTTGTTTTCAAACTCGGTTTCGTATAGTCGCGTATCACGGTCTCGCTACTTGCTACTCTCTGCTCGCTACTTAAAAGGTTTAGTCGTTGATAAATTTTCTCCCAAGCACAATCCTTGTCCTTACCAGTAGCACCTGCCACCTGTCCGATAGCACTCGCTATCTCACATTTACCATTCTTTGCTCCACCGCAAGGTCCATTAACCAATTCTTTCGCACAATTAACAATCGGACAGATACCCGCAGTCAGCCCTAAGAAACACTGCCCACAAGCAGCGCATCGGAAGTGAATGCCTTCTTCATCGTATAAGGATAAACAATGTTGCCCACCTTGGGGAATACTATCCGCAGCAGTAAATACTGGTTTAGAGGGAATTGTTCCCTCAGTTAACTCAGCGATTGTTTGCACACCGATACCGCAGGAGTTTACTAAAATACAATCCGCCTGATTGAGTTCTTTTCTTTTGCCAATAATTTTTTCCGTAATTATCCGGTTGCAGAGAAAATCAATATCCGCACAACCAAGCACTTTTTTCCCGTTTTCCCGAAGCATTTTTATCAGTTCAACACATTCTTTTTCTTCTTCTCCGAATTGTTTGAATTCTTTAAAACATTTGTTACAACCAATAAGGAAAATTTTATCTACATCTTTTAGTTGAAGGATAATCTCTTCTTTCGGTTTCAAAACAAATTTGGAATAATCAATCATTTTTTTAAAGATAATCTTGGGACTATTAACTCCTGACTATAACTTCTTTTAATATATTCCAGGAATAATCAATTTTTTAGACCTTTCACATATAAAGATTTTATTCTCTGTATTTGTAACTATAATTTCTATCTCATTATCCCCATCTATATCACCAAATCCTTCAATTTTGTAACTTATCCCCTTGTCATAAAAATCTTCTTGAGAGAAAATTACATTAATAATTGGTTCGTATCGTTTTCCATCCCAGTCAAATATAAATTTATTTATTGGGAAACGACTGCAATAACCCCCAAAAACAATTTCTTTGATTCCATCACCATCTAAGTCTTTAATTTCATCCAAATCAAACTCGTGGTTGTCAATAATATTCGTTTCTACATAATTTTTACCGTTCCATCCAAAAATCCGCATTCCAAAACTCGGGTCACAACCTGTTGTCATTATAATAATTTCTTCTTCACCATCATTAAATAAATCATAAGCCGAGGTTCCTCTTGCAAAAGAACCTATTGTACCAGAATAGTCTTCCTTCCATAAGTCAACAAATTGTTCTCCGTCCCATCTTTGTATTATTGCTATTTTATCGGACGATTCCCCTTTGGTTCCTTCATTTAGTATTATTCTTACTTTTAATTCTGGAGATGGCTCTTTGGGTTTCTCGATAGACATCTTCTTTTCAAACGCTGAACCATTCCAAGAATAAACATATTCGCCAATTACTACTTCAGATTTTTTGTCTCCATCAATATCTTTTACTTCTATATCTTCTTTTGCTACTAAAGTTGTCTCTTCTGATATTATATACTGCATATTAGGTATAGTTTCATCGATTATTCCAATCTTCTCACCGGATTTTAGTCTCTTTTTAACTTCGGTTTGGATAATTCGCATTTGTCTTTTTCGTTCTTTGTCAATGCGTAGTTGTGCATTTTCCTTACCACTAATCGTTGTTAAGAATGTCATGAAAATTAGCAAACAAATTATATACCGGATAGAAGAATGTAAAGGAAAATATAGATGATTCATGTTTTTTCTCAATCCCCTACTTTTGTCTAAATTTAGTGTTCCACCGCAGTTGACCAACACACTGACGAATTATCTTTTACAAAGGAAGCCCTTTTGTGTTTTTCTAATTTCCGGTGGTAATTCGAAAAATGACAAGACCAAGTTAATAACGAATTTTCTGATTTTTCTACTGGTTAATTTTACACTTTCACTATTTTTATCTAACGAAATAGGGGTTTTATTTCACCCAAATCTTATTTCCCCCGATAGGTCATAGTCTACCGACGACACCTGTGCAGGCGTCACACCTGTACCTGCGACACCTGTGCAGGCTTCACAGGTGCAGGCATGGTCTACCAATTAAAAACAAAAAAAGCCAAAGTTTGTTAAAAAACTGGCTTTTGAGAATTGTCTTATGTAAAAAAGAATTTATTGTTTTGCTCTGTTTCAAGTTCCATTAACATCTGAATAGGGAATATTTTACTTTCATAATTCAGGTACTAATAATCTTAATTACTTTTTCAATAACTTCACTTAATTTAGATGGTTTGAGAGTGCCAATACGATATAAAACGATATGGCTATCTGCGGTAAATATACGATTAGGTCTTATATTACTTGGTTGTTTTAAACTTCCTGTCCCAAAATCTTTGTCTTCGAGTGAAATTGCATAATTATCTCTGACGAACTGGCTGGTTATCTGACAAAGAATTAAGTCATCACCTTCTAATACCGAAAGAACAAGAGCTGGACGCCTTTTTGCTTGGGTTAAGTCAGAAAAAGGGAAAGGGACAACCACAACATCACCTTTCATAAATCTTGCCACGCTTCATTCTCCTCTGATTTCAGCCAGTCTTTCCGAAGAGAGGATTCGCTGGCAATAGCCGTGTCAATTTTTTCCTTAATTATCTTTGTTTTCAGAAAGTGAATAAAATCTAACACTTCATCAAGGAATGACTCCGGCACCTCTTCAATCTCACTCAAAAGTAATTCCTTTTTACTCATTGATTCATCTCCTCTTTATTCATTTTTCTTATTCATCTGTGAAAAAATACAAATTTTTATCTCTTGTTATTTTTTAAAGTATAGAAAAAACAAGAGTTTTTTGTCAAGGATTAGAGAGTTATTTTAGGTAAAGTTTTTTAATTATTCTCTGAAGTGGTGCCCAGTTCCGTGTTTTTCTAATTTGCGGAGGTAAACAATGGTACTTCTGACAATACCTTTTAAGAAAAGTTGCTGTGTTTGAATTAGGGTAACCACTCACATATTCTTCACCAAGTTTACTGCATAACTTTTCAATTTCTTCATCACGGGTTACTTTGGCTAAAATTGACGCTGCCGAGACAGGAAGATGATTCTTGTCTGCTTTCTTCTCATAGCGCAGATTACTTGAGAATAAATTCTTGCGGATTCCACGGAGTTTAAGAAGGCGTGAAATTCGGCTAATAAACTTTTCTTTTTTCAGAGTTCCCAGCATTCCGCAGATTATGCAGTTCGCTTTTTCCCAGTTTAATTCTTTAAGTATTTCAGCGATATGCCTAATTTCTAAGTCAATTGTATTATCTTTATCTAATTCTCCAGCACTAATTATTTTTACTGAAGAACAAATTAAGTAGGGTAAAATTTTCTTACGCAGTTTTCTTCTTTTTTCTCGTGCTTGCTCACCGTTACCGAAAAGTTTACTATCTTTTACTCCCAGTTTTTTTAACCGTTTCAGAGAAGATTCTTTTAATTTTACTCCTGCCAAAACTAAAGGACCGAGCACCGGTCCCCAACCCGCTTCGTCAATACCGATAAAACAGCTCATAAGTTGCAGGGTTAATAAATCCGTTTAGTCCGTTTTGTCCGTTTAGTCGGTTCGGTCGGTTAAATCGGTTAACGGCATAAACGGCCTCAACGGAATAACAGTTTCAACGTCTCACGCCTAAAACGGTCTCAACGGATGATTAAAAGAGACCTGTAACTCTACCCGTATTTACATCTACATCAACTCTTCTAAAAGCAGGGTCAGAACTTGTCCCCGGCATCAGAGAAATTGTTCCTGTGCAAGGACAGAGAAATTTTGCTCCAGCAAAGACCAAAATGTCCCGCACTGGAAGAATCCATCCTTTTGGCACACCTTTTATCGTTGGGTCAGAAGTTAAACTCAGATGTGTTTTCACCATCATCGTCGTAAAATCCTTAAACTGAGGTTCTACTTCAAATTTTCTTGCTTTTGTTTCCGCATCCGCTGCCCAAGAAACACCATCCGCACCGTAGACCTCTTTAGCAATTAACTCTACCCTTTTTCGCAAAGGCATCTCTATTGGATAAAGAAACTTAAAGTCAACTTTTTCTTTGCAGGCATCAATCACTGCATCAGCAAGTTCTAATGCCCCTTCTCCACCTTTAAGCCAGTGATAAGAAACCGCAGAACGTACCCCTGCTTCATCCGTATATTCTTTAATTAAAGCAATTTCATCTTCGGTATCAGTATAAAAAGGATTAATACAGACAACCGGAATCGCTCCCGATTTTTTCACAATATTAACATGATGAAGAAGATTAGCAATACCTTTCTCTAAAAGTTCTAAATTTTCTTCCTTATATTCTTCAGGAATCGGAAGACCAGGTCTTACTTTCGGACCTCCGCCGTGCATCTTCAATGCTCTGATTGTGGCAACGATTACTACCACATTCGGGACTAACCCGGATAAGCGGCATTTTACATTCCAGAATTTTTCAAAACCAATATCCGCACCGAAACCACTCTCCGTTACATGATAGTCGAACATTTTCAAACCAATCCGGTCAGCAATAATTGATGACTGTCCGACAGCAATATTCGCAAAAGGACCAGCGTGTACCATACAAGGTTGATATTCAACTGTAGACATCAGAGTTGGGTTAATTGCATTTCTCATCCAAGCACACATCGCTCCCGCAACTTCTAAGTCCGCAGTAGTTACCGGATTACCTTTCTTATCATAGGCGACAATAATTCTGCCCAATCTTTCTCTGAGGTCCTTTAAATCCCGCACAATAGAAAGGATTGCCATCAGTTCGGAACTAACCGCAATACCAAATTTGGAAGCCATCATATAGCCATCCATTTTACCACCAAGACCAATAATGATATTCCGTAGTGCCTGCGCACAGAAATCAATTATCCAACCCATTTCTATATTCGTCGGGTCAATATCTAAGCGTTTTAAATTCCTTTTCGCCAGTTCAGCGCCATCATAATTTCGTTCGTGTTGCAGACGGGAAGTTAAAGCGACCATCGCTAAATTATGCGCATTTATTATATCATTGATATCGCCAGTTAATCCAAGCGAGAATTCAGTCATTGGAATAAGTAAAGCATTCCCACCACCAGCTGCGGTCCCTTTAATATTCATCGTCGGACCACCGGATGGTTGACGAATACAACCACCGACATTTTTCCCTCGCTTCGCTAATCCTTCAATTAAACCCATGGTTGCGGTTGATTTCCCTTCCCCGAGTGGTGTAGGTGTAATCGCGGTAACATCAATGTATTTCCCATCCGGCTTATTTTTCAGCCGTTCAATAATCTTCATAAAATCAAGTTTACAGATTCTTCCATGGATGAGAACTTCATCTTTTTCTAAACCTAATTTCTTTTGCCATTCTTCTGGGGTAGGCATATTTTTTTCTGCCTGTTCCGCAATTTGCCAGTCCGACAGTTTAGTTGGGTCGTACGCCATTTTTTACCTCCTTCTTTTCTCACGAATTGTGCGAATTACAACGAATTTTTCCCTAACCACCTAACCCAATTACTGCTAACCTACTGATTCGTAAAATTTTCTCAATGAAGATGACATCACCCCTGTTTTTAAAGATAAAAAAAAATCTCTCAGATACGAAATTGCAAGAGAGAAAACATTTATAAAAGTGGGTAATATATACAAAATTCCTTTCTTTTTGTCAAGAAGAATTCTAAATTTGGTAGTGTCAATAGTCTTGTGT
>DHVG01000021.1 GCA_002412545.1 Elusimicrobia bacterium UBA5214
GGTGTTCCTCCCGATATCTACGCATTTCACCGCTACACCGGGAATTCCAGCTCCCTCTCCCGTACTCAATCTAAACAGTCCTCCGACCAGTTCATCCCGTTAAGCAGGAGAATTTCAATCGAAGCTTATTTAGACACCTACACGCGCTTTACACCTAGTAATTCCGAACAACGCTTGCCACCTACGTATTACCGCGGCTGCTGGCACGTAGTTAGCCGTGGCTTATTCTGAGGGTACCGTCAATCCCGCCCTTTCATCACACCGATCAGTTTTTCAGAAAACTTTTAAATTTTCTGTAGTGAAAGGTTTCCCTCGCCTTATTGGCCGATGTGTGGAAAGGGCGGGACTTCGTCCCCTCAAAAAGGAGTTTACAATCCGAAGACCTTCATCCTCCACGTGGCGTTGCTGGATCAGGCTTTCGCCCATTGTCCAAAATTCCTCACTGCTGCCTCCCGTAGGAGTGGGGACCGTGTCTCAGTTCCCCTGTGGCTGGTCATCCTTTTAGACCAGCTACCCGTCATTGCCTTGGTGAGCCATTACCTCACCAACAAGCTGATAAGCCAGAGGCTTACCCCTCACCGTTTTAGTTCAACACTAAAACCTTTATCCCGAAAAGAATTTCACTCTCCGGGAACTATCGAGAATTAGCTCCGATTTCTCGAAGTTATACCCGTGTAAGGGGAAAATTACCTATGTATTACTCACCCGTTTGCCGCTAATTTTTGCGATGTTCTGCAAAAACCCGCTCGACTTGCATGTGTTAGGCACGCCACCAGCGTTAGTCCTGAGCCGGGATCAAACTCTCCAAAAAAATATTTTTAAAGAGTCTTTATGGCTCATTTTTTGTTCTACGGATGCCTGTTGCTTAGTGTAAGTTCAAAGAACAAACCAACAACTTCCACTTTCACCAATTAAGAAATTTCAGTGGTTAAACAAAAAAACAATCAGAATATATTTTTCTACTTACAACCTGCAGTAAAGATAGGTTTTACCTTTACTACTATATCAATTATAAATTAAAACAAAAACCTTGTCAAGTACTTTTTAAAAAAAAATTTAAAAAATTGCGGGGGCTGGATTTGAACCAGCGACCTCCAGGTTATGAGCCTGACGAGCTACCGGACTGCTCTACCCCGCTATTGATTTCCTCAAAGATGTCAATTAATCAAAAAATCTTTTTCTACTCTAACAAAAATTTTCCCGCTTGTCAAGTATTTTCTTTACTAAATTACTAATTACTAACAACTTTCAATTACTAACAACTTTTTTTCTCTACTGAATTTGCCGGGAGCCGGAGTTGAACCGGCACGCTCCGTTAAGGGAACCCGGGATTTTAAGTCCCGTGCGTCTGCCAATTCCGCCATCCCGGCAATAAAAGTAATTTCAATAAAAATTATCGAATTCTATTTTAGTAAATAATTTTCCAAAAGGCAAGACCCGGAAAAACTCATTTTGCAAATTTAGTATTAGGAAAGAACTATTTCAAATCCATTTATTGCGGATTCTTTTTTAAGTAATTTAATTGTTTCTTTTTCTGATTCCTTTAATGAATCGATTTTATTTTTTCCCCCAGAAGTAAGTTTCAGAACCGGAATAGAATTATAAGTTTTACCAGCGATATTTACTTCTTCAAGATTAGCAAATAAAATCATCTTAACCAATCCATCTTTTATATCGCCAATTGAAGGAAGTTTATTGCCTTTTGAATGTTTTGACTCAATTAGCCTTATATTGTCACCATCAATTTCTACTTCGTCAGAAGTAAAATAGTAATTTCCTCCAAGATAATTTTTTATAGTTATGGCAGCTTTTGTCCCAGATAACTTTTCCTTTGGTTGAATTGTTACGATTTCTCTTTGTTGAGCTTTTTGAGCTAAATCTCTTGAAAGGGACATAAAATTTTCTCTACCTTTAAGTAATTCCTTTATCCTTTTTTGTGCTGATTCAACTGAGTGCATTTTGACTCCAGTATCTTTTGAAATATTCCGATATGCTTCCAACGCTTTTTCCCCGATTTTTCCGACATTATCTATTTGTTCTAAATTCCAATGTAATGCATCTGATTGATAGGAAAACAATTTATTAATCTCTGATTTTATGTGACTTATGTCATATCTTTGGTTTGTTATCTTGTTTTTATATCGCGAACTTTTTTTAGCGTTTTTATAGCACGAAATAATGACGTAGACACCAAGCAAACTCATCAAAGAAACAGTATCCCATTGAAGAAAATCGCGGTCACCTTGAAATCCTTCATCCTTCACGATAGGAATGATTGTTACTTTTTTTCCTGAGAATTCCAATGAATCATAAACTCGTGCATAAGGATATGATCTGGTTCTTTTTGCAGAAACCCACCAGCTTACAGCAATTCTATCTTTACTATTTACTTCTAAAATAAAGGTTGCTTCTTTTGACAGTGCTTTTGATAAATTTCTAAAATCAAAGGTATTTAGTTTCCTGCACAAAAACGGAGTATATTTTATGCCTGTAATTTTGGCAAAAATATGCATTTATTTTATCCAACCCTTAGGTCTTTCAATTATCTCAAGAATATCATTGCTGTTATCAAGAGTTAATTGGCCGTTGAAATTTGATTTTTGTTTAATAACTGGAATTAGCGATTTCTTTATTTCAATGCTTATACTGTTTCTTCCGAGTTCTCGGCATACCTTCATAACCGTTCCTGAACCGGCAAATGGGTCAAGTACAGTTTCTCCCTTGTATGAGAATAATTTGACAATTCTATAGGGCAATTCAATTGGGAAAGCTGCAATATCTTTTTCCAAAAGTGAGTTCGGTAAGACATTATTCATTTCCCATAATGTCATATACCACTTCTTTTGCTGGAATTCTTTTGTATCTAATTTGGATTCTTCTCTTACTTCTTTTGAAATAGACCTGTAATCAAATTTACCTTTCTGAAGAATAACAATACTTTCAAGTAGATTATCCGGATAAAAATACATCGGGTAAGGATTCTGCAAAATAACTCCGCTGCGTCTGCTTATTCTTAAATAACCGTCAGGTTTTTTCCAGACAATTCTATCCCGATATTTAAAACCTGCCTCAATAAATATTTTTGTTAAATCGGCGACTATCGGATATTTTTCACCATTTACAAGCATATCGTCAATATTTAAAACGACAATCCTTCCATTTTGCAATACACGATACGTTTCTTTTGCGACACATTTCAAAACACCCAAATATTGTCCGTAACTTTTGAATAATCCTTTATAGTCGAAGGGAGCGTTAAAGTATGGTGGAGAAGTAACCATCAAATGTACTGTGTTGTCAGGTATTTCTTCCATACTCATACAGTTACCAATAATCAACTTGTGAACTGTATGCGGTAAAATTTTGCTTTCCTGTTGCACAGATGGAACTATTGTGCAAGAAGAGAGATTAGCATCGCGTATCTTGCCAATTCTTTTCTTAATATTTTTATAAGAAATTCTTTTTTTCTTGATAGAAATCATATTTTTCTTATTATACCAATTTTAGATATTATTTTCAAAAAATGGAGATGGGAGATGGTGACAGTGGGAGATGATGACAGTCTTTACATATTTACTTTTGATTGGTAAGTAACCTTCCTACAAACTTCAGTCAAGTTTCTCTTTCCATGTTTTGGTCTTTTTCCCCGCTGGTGGATTCCAAATTCCTTGTTTAAATGTAAAAAAGTAAAGACTGTCACTATTTCTCTATTTCTGAATTTTTCATCACTTCAGAAAATACCACCTATTTTTTCTCCTTGGGGACAAAGCGGTAGATGGTTTCTCCGGGTTTAATAAAGTTAAGTTTTGCTCGGGCAATTCTTTCAATCACTGAAGGGTCAGTTTCCAAAGAGTAAAGTTGTCTACGTAATTCCTGATTTTCATTGCTCAATTTTACTAATTCTTTTTCTAATTTTTTCAGACGAAATTGCCCGCGTATCAAATTACGAAAACCACGGTTACCAAAAAGAAAAAACAGAACTAAACAAATTATTAGCCAACGAAAAAAAATCCTTCGTTTTTCTTTCAATTTAATTTCCTAAGAATAGAATCTGATTATGCAGATTAATAAAATCTGATTACACAGATTTAATTTCTTCTTCAATCCGCAGAAGCTGGTTATATTTTGCTAAGCGTTCACTGCGCGAAAGTGAACCGGTCTTAATCCAACCACAGTTAAAGGCAACCACAAGGTCAGCAATAAAAGTATCTTCAGTTTCACCGGAACGGTGCGAAATAACTGTAGTATAACCATTTTTTTGTGCATATTGTATCACCGTTACGGTCTCACTCAGTGTGCCAATTTGATTAAGTTTAATCAGAATAGCATTAGCAATATTTTCTTTCACTCCCCGCTCAAGACGTTTTAGATTAGTAACAAAGAGGTCGTCACCAACAATTTTCATCCCTTTCCCAACAGTAGCAGTCAAGTCCTTCCAACCTTCCCAGTCATCTTCGGCTAAACCATCTTCTAAATAAATTAAGGGATAATCATCACTTATTTTTTTGTAAATTTCAATCATTTCTTTACTATCAATTTTTTTGCCATTGAATGAATAAAATCCATCGTTATAAAATTCACTTGCGGCAGCATCAATACCTAAACATACTTCTTTACCCGGAGTGTAGCCGGCAGAACTAATCGCCCGGGTAATTAACTCTAATCCTTCTTGATTAGAAGATAACTTCGGTGCGAAACCGCCTTCGTCACCGATGCTGGTAGAATATTTTTTTTCTTTAAGTATCTTTTTCAAATGATGAAATATTTCAGTACCGATGCGTAACGCTTCGGCAAAAGAATTCGTTCCTTTACCGGAATCGCCTTTAGGGACAATCATCAATTCCTGAAATTCAAGATTGTTATCCGCATGTCTGCCACCGTTTAGGATATTCATTAATGGAATTGGTAATTGGTAATTGGTAATTGGTAATTGGTAGCACCGCCGGAGATATTGATAAAGTGGCAGTTTGAGGGAAAACGCGGCGGCACGGGCACAAGCTAAAGAAACGGCTAAAATAGCATTTGCTCCGAGTTTAGATTTGTTTTCTGTACCGTCAAGAGTAAGCATTAACTGGTCTATTTTTTCTTGCTCCCGTGAATCTTTACCGATAATTTCTGGAGTAATAATTTTATCTATATTCCCGATTGCTTTTTTTACTCCTTTCCCCAGGTAACGAGAAGGGTCGTTATCCCGCAATTCTAACGCTTCATAGGTACCAGTAGATGCACCGGAAGGAACCGCTGCCCGTCCAAGAGTACCGTCATCCAAAATTATCTCGGCTTCAACTGTAGGATTACCGCGAGAATCAAGTATTTCCCGTGCTTTAATTTGTTTAATTTTTGCCATAAATACCTCCCGTAAAACACAAGAAAATTAAATTGTAAATCTCATCAAATCTTCACCAATAACGATTTCACCAGAATAATACTTCCGACAACGGTCATAAATATTTATTCCTTGAAAAAGTGGATAAAAATGAGTAAGCACAAGTTTTTTTACTTTCGCTTCGGCAGCAATTTGTCCAGCTAAAGAGGGGGTAAGATGGTCTTCTTTCTTATACTCTTCCGGAAAAGCACATTCAAGAAGTAATAGGTCGGCATTATTAGCTAAATTAACAATTCCCCGACTATACCCGGTATCACCTGAATAAACGAATGCTTTTCCGTTTTTTAAAGTAACCCGATAACCGATACTTTCTTCCGTATGTTCAACTGGTTGAAAAGATATTTTTGTACTTGAAGTAAAAATTTCTTTCTCGATCTCCTTAATAAATAGTGTATAATTATCTGCATTTATTTTAGAATTATATACTTTGCACAAATTGTTATAAAAATTCAACAATCCTTTTGGACCGTAAATAAAAAATTCCTTTTCTCTCTTTCTACCAAAACGAGTATCCCGATAAGCAAAAAGTAAATTTACCAGTTCTGCGGTATGGTCAGGATGGTAATGAGTAAAAAGAAGATAGTCAAGTAAAGTAAAATCAATATCTAAATTTGCTAATTTATCAAGAGTACCACGACCCAAGTCAAAGAGAATTATTTCTTTTGAACCAGTTGAGTCAGCAATCAAGAGAACCGCTGGTCCAGCACGTTTTTTCTGAGGAATAGCACAACCAGTTCCAAGGAGATATATTTCAGTTTTTAACTCCGACAAATTTTTTCACCTAAATTTTTTAAATAATTCAATTTCTTTTTATTTCCAGATTCAATGTAACAACGGACTACTGGTTCAGTTCCGGAGAGACGGAATCCAAGCCAAGAACCATCAGCAAAAATGAATTTATATCCATCAAGACGAACAATTTTTTCAATCTTCTCACCATCAATTTTTTTCTCAAAAGCAGACAACCTTTTTTCAAGTAATGACATTTTCTCTGCAGATAAAGAAAAATTTATCCGTCCCGTATAAAAACTTCCTACCTCTGAATAAAGATAAGCAAGTATTTTTTTCAAAGAAGAAAATTTTTTAGCATAACCACCTTTCTTTGCCCAAGCGAGTAATTCGCTAACTAAAAGACAGGCGAGAATACCATCTTTCTCCGGAGTATGTCCATAAACTGACAAACCACCGGATTCCTCGCCACCGATAATTACCGGTTCTTTACTCATTACTTCACCAATATGCTTAAATCCTACCGGTGTTTCTCTCACTGGGATATTGTATTTCTTTGCTAAAACATCAAGAAAATGGGTCGTCATCACTGAACGCACTACCGAACCATCCCATTTGCGTGTTTGTTTTAAATACCAGAAAAGTAAACCAAGAATTTGGTTTGGAGAGAGGTAAGTCCAGTCAGAATCAATAATACCAAAACGGTCAGCATCACCATCAGTAGCTAAACATAAATCCGCATTCATTTTTTTCATTATCTTTTTTGCTTCTTCTAAATTTTTTTCATTCGGTTCCGATGTTCTTCCACCAAAAAGAACATCTCGCCAATTATGAATTACACAAATTTCATTTCTTGTCTGCCTAAGCAATTCATCCAAATAACCTTTGCCCGTGCCATAGAGTAAATCAACAACAATTCTTAAATTTGTTTTTTTCAGTAAATCGAAATTGATTATTTTTTCTATCTGTTGGAAATAGTTCTCTTCCCCACTAAAAAAATTTATTAGTTTTTTCTTTTTCCCTTCAAGAAAAGGTATCTCTCTAATTCTTTTAGAATGTTCTATAAATTTTAAAATGTTTTTTTCAATCTTTTTGGTTATTTCTACCGACGCTGGTAATCCACCAGAAAGAGAAAATTTCATTCCTTGATATTCAGAAGGATTATGGGAAGCAGTAAAATTTATTCCGCCGGCATTCCTACGAAAAATTATCTCGTAAGCAAAAACTGGTGTAGGAAGAGAATTATCACTCAGATTAACTTTAATCCCATTAGCTGCTAAAACACAAGCTGCAGTCTGGGCAAATTCTTCGGCTAAGAACCGTGTATCATACCCCACAACTACGTTTAACGTTGAACGTTGCCCTCGTCCTGCTCTCTGCCCTGAGGCCTCGGGCCGAAGGGAGCTCGGGCCGAAGGGAACGTTGAACGTTTTGAGGTAGTCAGCAATCGCTTGAGTTACAATTTTCACATTGTGGAAATTAAATTCTTCACCAATGATTGCTCGCCAACCGGCAGTACCAAACTTTATCGGTGATTGGTAATTGTTCATTATTGCCAGGACTTAATTTTATCAGTATATTCTTTAATCAATTCTTGAGCAATTTTTTCTTTTTCTGCTTCTGCCCAAAGATGAAAACTTGCTTCTTCCGGGTCGGGAATAATTAGCACCCAGTCCCGGGAAGCATGATAAATTTTTATTCCTTCTATAAGTTCGGTTTTTTTATCCTGGGCATAAGTAATCAATTCGCGCATAATTTTGCCTTTCTTATCCCAAGAACAAGGTATCCGCTGATGCAAAACTTTAATTTTTGGTATTTCACGATTGAGACGGTTAAGCCGGAGTCCACTTTTTGCCATCAATTCTAAGATTTTTACGGTCGCATACATTGCATCAAAGGTTGGCTGGAATTCAGGAAAAATGAAGCCGCCTACACCATCAGTAAGAAAATTAACTGTTTCCTTACGCGCAATATCCAAAATATATCGGGGAAGAAGTGGTGTGCGTCTTACTTCCGCATTATATTGACCAGCAAGTTCTTCAATTATTTTACTAGTTGAGACCGGGCAGGCAATTTTTACCTTCGGATAAACACGCATCACTAATTCACTGATTAAAATTAGTGCTAATTCAGAAGAAATAATTTCACCGCGTTCATCAACAAGGAAAACTTTTTCTCCACCGGTATCAAAAAGTAGACCTAAATCTGCTTTCAAAGTAGTTACAATATGACTAAGTTGTTCCAGAGAATTGTTAAATTCTTCCCCGGTCTTCGTTACCTTCGCTGGGTTAAGAAAAGCATTTAAGCTGACTACTTCGCAACCGAATTCACCAAGAATACGCGGGAAGAACAACGCTGCTGAAGAATAAGCGTAATCAATAACAATCTTAAAATTACCTTCCCGAATTATTTCCTTATCAACATTTTTAAGAAAACCATGTAAGTAGTATTCTTCCGCATGGGTGGGGAGAATAATTTCACTCATTTCTGAAGGTTTAGCCCGAGTAAAATCTTCACGAAAGAAAAGTTGTTCAATTGCTTTTTCCTGTTTTACTGATAAATCTGAACCATCGCAGTCAAAGAATTTTATATCCATCAATCGCGGGTCAAAAGGGGATAGCCGCACATGAATACCACCAGATTCACCTTCTTTTCCTAACTGGTAGCGCACCAAGGGAATCGGAGCCACTCGCAAATCACCGACTTTTACACCTGCAGAGAGAAGTCCAGAAATCATTGTCCGTTTAATCATCCGACTTGCGGGATGTGCATCCCGTGAAGTAAGCACATAACTTCCTTTCCCCAGATAAGCACCGTAAGCGGCACCCACTTTAGTGGCAAATTCGGGTGTAATTTCAATATTACCCAGTCCAGTAATCCCATAAGCACCAAATAAGGATTTTGTCCATTTTTCACCCCAAACTAAACTCGTTGCAAGAATTGCTCCTTCTTCAATTTTTTTAAATGGCCAAATTTTTACATTCGGACGGACTACCGCTTCTCTACCGATTTCAGTATCATCAGTAATTACACAACCCACATTAATACTTGCCCGTTCACCAATTTTAACATTCCGTCCGATAATTGCTTCCGTTGATTCACTTTCTTCACCGAAAGAAACGTTATCCCAAATAATTGAACCGAAAATCTTTGTTCCTTTGCCGATAAAAACATTATTACCGATTACTGAACGGCCAATTTCTGCTTCTTTTTCAATCCGACAATTTTCACCAATCACTACCGAGGAAGTGAATTTAGCATCACCGGCTATCTTTGTCCCTTCACCAACATAAATGTCGTATTTATCAAGTTTTATTTTTTTCCCTTGTCGACAAACACCTACCAAACCATCCAAACAATCATAATGTGCTAACCGATATTCCTCCAGATTGCCAATATCACGCCAATATTCTTGAGCGATATAACCATATAAAGGTAAATTCTTTTCTAAAAGCAGAGGAAAAAGATTCTTTGAAAAATCAAATTCTTCACCTTCTGGGATATATTCAAAAATTTTTGGTTCTAAAATATACACCCCAGCATTGATTGTATCCGAGAAAACTTCACCCCAGGATGGTTTTTCTAAAAAACGCTCAATTTTGCCATCCTCTTTGGTAATCACTATCCCGTAGGAAAGTGGTTCCGGAACACGAGCAAGAACAATTGTAGCCAAAGATTTCCGTTCCAAATGGAATTCTAACACTTTTCCTAAATCAAAATTCGTAAGAAGGTCACCGGAAATAACCAAAAAAGTATTCTTTAAATCTTCTTGAGCAAGTTTTACTGCTCCTGCAGTGCTTAAGTCACCTTTTGGTAAATAGTATTTTATCTTTAAGCCGAATTTTTCACCGGTAGAAAAATAGCCACTAATCATCTCCGGTTGATAATAAAGAAGCATCACAATTTCTTCAAAACCGTAACTTCTCAATAAATTAAGAATATGAAACAGAATCGGCCGGTTAAAAAGTGGCACCATCGGTTTAGGTAAATTTACCGTCAAAGGTCTTAACCGTGTACCAAAACCACCAGCCATAATGACTGCTTTCATCTTTTTTTCTCCACGAATATGCACGAATTAACTAACACGAATTTACACGAATTATTCGTGTTTATTCGTGCCTTCATTCGTGTTCATTCGTGATTTCGCTTTAGCGAAATAGTCATCAATTGCTGCTTTTAATGCCTCTTCAGCAAGTACCGAGCAATGCATCTTTATTGGAGGAAGACCATCAAGTGCCTCGGCCACTGCTTTATTAGATATCTGCAATGCTTCTTCAATACTTTTCCCTTTTACCATTTCGGTAACCATTGAGGAAGTAGCAATCGCTGCCCCACAACCGAAAGTTTTGAATTTAGCATCACTGATTACTCCATCTTTGACTTTAATGTAAAGACGCATCACATCACCACAGACCGGATTACCCACTGTCCCAACTCCGTCAGCATCTACTATTTCACCAACATTGCGCGGATTTTGAAAATGGTCCATTACTTTTTCGCTATACATTTTAAGAACGCAGATTACGCAAAAGATGAACCTCCGCAGAAAACGCAAAAAATAAATTTTTGCGCTCTTTGCGATAATTTAGCGCTTTAGCGATTTAAGTTTATCTTCCCACAAAGGTGACATTGACCTTAAGCGGGAAACTGTTTTCGGTAAAATTTCCAGAAGATAATCAATTTCTTCTTCAGTATTATCTCGTCCTAAGGAAAAACGAATTGACCCTTGAGCAATTTCCGCCGGTACACCCATCGCAAGCAAAATATGTGACGGTTCTAACGAACCAGAAGTACAAGCAGAACCAGTAGATGCAGCGATACCTTCAAAATCAAGCGATAAAATTAATGATTCGCCTTCTAATCCTTCAAAAGAAAAATTTACTGTATTTGGTAGCCGTTCTTCTGGATGTCCATTTGAATGAGCGTAAGGAATTTTTTTGTTTATTCCTTCTTCTAATTTTTTTCTTAAGAAAAGTAATTTTGTTGCTTCTTTATCCATTTCTGAAATAGCAAGTTTACATGCTTCGGCTAATCCAACAATACCGGCAACATTTTCTGTTCCTGCACGGCGGTTTTTCTCATGGTGACCACCCTGCAATAATGAATGTATTCTCGTCCCTTTACGAATGTATAATGCTCCGATACCTTTAGGCCCGTAAAATTTATGTGCCGATAAAGAAAGTAAGTCAACATTCAATTCCTGAACATCAACCTTGACTTTACCTACTGTCTGCACAGCATCGGTGTGGAAATAAATTGGTGACTGGTGACTGGTTACTCGTTGCTGGTTAATTCGTCTAAGGAGTTGACCAATCTCGCTAATCGGTTGAATTGTTCCTACTTCGTTATTTGCATGCATTATTGTAACCAGTATTGTTTCCGGTTTAATTGCTTTCTCTATATCTAAAGGATTTACTCGTCCGTATTTATCTACCGGCAGATAAGTAACCTGAAAACCTTGTTTTTCTAAATATTGACAGACATTAAGTACTGCATGATGTTCTATAGACGAAATAATCAGATGGTTGCCTTTTTCACGGTTTGCATAAGATATACCTTTAATTGCAAAATTATTTGATTCAGTTCCACCAGAAGTAAAAACAATTTCGTTCACTTCTTGAGCATTAAGAAATTTTGCCACAATTTCGCGTGCTTGTTCAATTGCCTGTCTTGTCCTTTGCCCAAAACTATGCACACTGGAAGGATTACCAAACTCTTCCTTTAAATAAGGCAACATCACTTCCAAAACTTGGGAGTCAAGTGGTGTGGTGGCATTATGGTCAAAATATATTCTTCTCTTCATCTTGAAAGACGATGCAGACGAGATAATAGCCAAGATTTAGACAGATTTTCTATCAGTCTGAATCAGAGTCCTTATCTTGTCTGAATCATTCTCTAATCTCGTTTGAATCGTTTCTATTATAGTAATTTAAATAAATTTTTTCAACCCCCTATATCAGTAAATCCAAATTCTAAATCCTAAATTTCAAATGAATGCCAAATGTCAAAGTTCAAATATCAAATTTGGCATTTGGATTTTAGAATTTGAATTTTTTTTAAATAGGTGCGTGGTCAAGTAAAAAAATCTTATCCACACTCTTGACAAAGAAAACTGATTATTGTATATTTTTATATATAAAGGTGATTTTAGAGAAAAAGGAGGTGAAAAAAGGAAATGAGGAAAGCATTTATTTTAGGTTTAATTGTTTGTTTAATTTCGGTTCCACTTTTATTCGCTCAGGCACCAGCACCAGCAGAGAAGAAATGTTCGGATTGCCATGCAGCCGCCTATGATGGATTCATTAAACAGCACACTTATGCTGATGCAGTCGGTTCAGCGAAATGTAAAATGTGCCACAGTAAACTTTTTACTTCCTTGCAAGCAGGTAAACATTCAAAGATAGAATGTGAAATGTGCCATGGTAGCGGAAAAGACCATGCCCCAAAACCGAAAGAAGTAAAAAACAAAACCTGCAGCGATTGCCATACACACGAGCGATAAGAATTAGTTAATTGGTGAATTAGTTAACTGGTTAATTAGTTAGCCTTGGGATACTTTCTTCAATCCCGTATAACTTTACGGGACAAGCCTTTACAATTTTAAGAAATTTAGGTATACTATTTAAAGAAAGTACTCAAGGCTAACTTTTTATTTTATAACTAAGGTATGAATGTACTTTTCTTTTTTCATGCTTTTTTTCTTTATCTGCTAAGTTTTTTTGTTTATTATTTATCCCTTTTCAGAAAAAGAATTGACCTTCTTGATTGGGCTTATGGGATATTAGTTATTGCTTTTTTGATTCATTCATTTTCGCTTATTTTAAGAATAAGTGAAGCCGGTTACCTGCCCACGACTAACCTTTTTGAATCCCTATCATTTTTTGTCTGGGCAATAATTTTAGTCTGGATAATTCTTAATCTACGGTATCAGACGATTGTTTTGGGAATATTCGCTCTTCCGGTAATTATTCTTTTACTCATTCCATCATTTTTTGCGGACAAGAGTATACAACCGTTAAAACCTATCCTGCAACAGAATTATTTGTTTGGTCTACATACTACTATCATTTTTCTCAGTTACGCAGGGTTTACTCTGTCTTTTGTGGGCAGTTTGGCCTACCTGATTATGGAAAAAGAAATTAAATCAAAGGGGGTGACTACTCCTGGAGGATATAATATTTTTCATTCCTTACCTTCCTTGGAAATACTTGACTTGGTTAACTACCGGGCAATGATTTTAGGTGCAATCCTTTTATTGGGAGGGATATACACCGGTGCACTGGGACTAAAAATTACACATGGTGTTTACTGGCTTTGGACTGACCCAAAACTGATTTGGTCATTATTTACTTGTCTGGTTTATTCAGTTCTTCTTTTTTTCCGTAGTTTTTATCTTTTCCCGGGAAGAAAAGTTGCCTTTTTTTCTATTTTTAGTTTTTTTATTGTCATTTTTAGTTTTTTTGGGATAAATTATATTTTCACTGGGTTCCACCGTTTCTTTTAACAAACACGAATTAGCACGAATAAGAAAGGGTTCGCGAATATTCGCGAATTACATTCGTGTGCATTCGTATCACATTTGTGTAAATTCGTGATAAAATGAAGATTATTGTTCTTGGATTAAACCATAAAACCGCACCAATTGAAATAAGAGAAAAATTAGCCATTCCAGAAAGTAAACTAATAGAAGCACTAAAAGTATTTTTTGCTCGTGTTGCCCCAAACGAAACGGTAATTATCTCCACCTGTAATCGTACCGAGGTTTATGTTGTCCATTCCCAAGAAACAAGTGAAATTATTCAAAAAATAAAGAATTTTCTTGCTGATTACCGCCAGGTGCAAAAAAGTGAGTTTGAGAATAGTATTTATCTATATGAAGGAGAGGAATGTGCAAAACATCTTTTCCAAGTGGCTGCGGGGTTGGATTCAATGGTTGTTGGTGAAGACCAAGTTTTAGGACAGGTAAAAACTGCCTATTTGCAAGCACACGAAAATAAAACTACTGGTAGAATTTTTAATATTTTATTTCAGAAAGCATTGAATTTAGGTAAACATGTGCGGACGATTACCGGGATTAACCGCGGTTCGGTTTCGGTCGCTTCGGTCGCCGTAGAATTAGCTGAAAAAATTTTTGGTAACTTGTCCGGTAAGAAAGCAATGATTATTGGTGCTGGTGAAATGAGTGAAATCACTATAAAGAATTTAGTTGAACATGGAATAAAATCAATTTTCGTTACTAATCGCACTTATGCACGGGCACAGGAGTTGGCACGCAAATTTGGAGGTAATGACCTTTCCAGAGGTGATGACCTCACCAGTTTAGCCGTAAGATTTGATGAATATCCAGCATATTTGGAGACGGTAGACATCGTGATTAGTTCCACGGCAGCACCTTATCCAATAATGAAAAAAGAAGATATTCTCCCGGTGATGCGAAAAAGAAAATACCGCGCTCTTTTCTTAATTGATATTGCGGTTCCGCGAGATATTGAAGCTGAGGTGAATGAAATTGATAATGTTTATCTTTATAATATTGACGATTTGCAGGAAATTGTAAACTCTAATCTTAAAGAACGAGAAAAAGAAATTGAAAAATGCAACCGGATAATAAACGAAAAAACTATAGAACTGATTACACAGATTAAAAAAACCGATTACACAGATTTAAAAAATTAAAATCGCTGGAATCGTCGTTTGAAATCACTGTAATCAATTATTCATATGAAAAAAATAATTGTCGGTTCCCGAGGTAGTTTGCTTGCTCTAAAACAGAGCGAAATTGTTATTCAAGAGATAAAAAAATTCTATCCGGAGAAAGAGTTCATCATTAAAAAAATCAAAACTAAAGGTGACAAAATTATTGATTCACCGTTAAGCAAAATTGTCACTGAACCGGGAGGAACAAAAGGTCTTTTTACCAAAGAAATTGAAGATGCACTTTTAAGAAAAGAAATTGACTTTGCGGTACATAGTATGAAAGACTTACCTACTGACCTGCCAGAAGGACTATGTATTGGAGCAATACCAAAACGTGAAAAAATATACGATGTCCTTCTCACTAAAGATGGAAAAAAATTTGCCCAGTTACCTTCAGGAGGGAAAATTGGTACTTCCAGTCTGCGGCGGAAAGCACAGTTATTATCTCTAATACCGGATTTAGAAATAGTTGACCTCCGGGGTAATCTGAATACCCGTCTCCGTAAACTTAGAGAACAGGACTTAGCGGGAATAATTGTTGCTTATGCTGGATTGGAAAGAATGGGATACCAAGAAAGGAATGATGCTGAGATTTTGAACTTTCTTTTACCGGCAGTAGGACAGGGGGCAATCGGGGTAGAAATCAGGGACAAGCAAAGAGCAAAGAGCAAAGAGCAAAGAGATGACGAAATTAGAGAAATGGTCAGCAAACTAAATGACGAAGAGACCGCAACTTGTATTCAAGCGGAAAGAGCCTTTTTGAAAAGATTAGGCGGTGGTTGCCAGGTACCGATTGGAGTGAAGAGCACCATCGTAGATAAAGAAACATTAATTTTAGAAGGAATTGTTCTTTCTCCGGATGGGAAACGATATTTTCGGGATAAAGTTAGCGGACCACTCCAAAATGCCCTTGACCTCGGAGTAAATCTTGCCGAAAAGTTAATCACTGCGGGGGCAAAGGAACTACTTGATTTGTGTAACTAAACAGAAGAAACTATTTCTTTAGGGAATCAATTTCTTTACGTAAAGTGCTGATTTTACGCGAAAGACTTAAAAGATAGAAGAAAATAGCAATCCAGATTACGGTATAGGCAAGAAAAAGATAAGTCAATCCTTGATTCATTCTTCAATCCTCCCTTTCTAACTTGTCTTCATTCTTACAAGGGTTTTGGGAATCTCGGTCATTTATTTCAGGGTTCTTTTTCGACCACGCACTTACCCTTTAGAGTTTCGGGGGTCCTTTCTGAACGACATCTCATGCCTGAGGCAGATCCACCTATGGCAGAAAAGTTTTTGATATCCTGCGTTTCTCCTCCAAGAGTTTCGGGAACTTTTTCGAGCGATATCAAATACTTTGACGATTTTTGCTTCTGGTCAAAGAATTACTGAGCAAGAAAAAGGTTCCCGAAACTCTCTTCATTTTCCTTCTTTCAATTTCATTAACTCATTGCGCATTTTCTCAATATTTATTCTTTCCTTGAGCAAATAAAAATAAATCAAGGTAAAAGTAAGAAGACAGACAATCAAAACATAAAACATTTCTGGTTCAATAGTCATTTTTTTTGCTGAGAATACTACCGGATGGATTGTTCGCCACCAGCGGATAGAAACCCAAACGATTGGCACATCAATAAACGCAATAATTCCGTAAACCGCAGCGAATCTTGCCCGATTAGAGTATTCCGGAATATAAGAACGTAAGATTAAGTAAGCAACATAAAGTAACCAGAGAACTAAAGTTGTGGTTAATCTTGGGTCCCATGTCCACCAGGTATTCCAAGCCACTTTTCCCCAAATTGAGCCCGTAATCAATACCAAAGTGCTAAAAACAACACCAATTTCTGCTGAAGAAGAAGCAAGAATATCCCACTTGAATTGTTCTTCCCGTTGTTCTTTTTTCAAAAGATAAAAAATACTACCTAAGAAAACAACAAAAAAAGCTAAAAAAGCTACCCAAGCCAAGGGTACATGAAAATAGAATATTCTTTGTACATTACCCATCAATTCTTCGGTTGGTGCATAAACAAAAACTAAGTAAAGTGACACTATCATTAGTAAAAAAGTTATTCCTCCAAGCATTTTTCTTCTCCTTTTTAATTGGTTCCAGGTATTTTCCGTATGATATCAAATTTTTTGCTCAATCCCATAGTTTCGGGATTCTTCTCTCGCCCATTTCGGAGAGTTTCGGAAACTTTTTTGAGCGACATCAAATTCTTTGACGCTTCTTGTCTCTTGTCAAAGAATTACTGAGCAAGAAAAAGATTCCCGAAACTCTTCACTCTACTCTTCTATTACATATTCAAAAGTTAAATAGCAAACTACAATATATATTATATCAAAAGCAAACAAAAGTTTCAGCCAGCCACTGATTTCCTTCATCCCAAAACCAAGAAAAATTTTACTGGTTGCTTTTACCGAGGCAATCAATACCGGGATAACTATCGGAAATAAAAGAATCGGTAAAAGTACTTCCCTCATCCTTGTATTTACTGACATTGCGGAAAGAATTGTCCCTACTGAAATAAAACCGATTATCCCAAGAAAAATTACTAAACTCAGAAGAGGGAAAATTCTCAAAATATTCAGATTGAAAAAAACACTAAAAAGTGGCAAACTGAATAAAATAACTACCAGCAGGAAAATAAGATTACCAATAAATTTACCAAAATATATTAATCCGCGTTCCACCGGACAAAGCATTAGTCCTTGCAGACAATCTTTCTCTTTTTCTAAGAGAAAAGAACGGTTCAATCCCAAGACACCAGCAAAAAGAAAAGCAACCCATAAAATACCACCTAAAATATCGGCAAGTTTCTCTTCACCAATTTCAAAAGAAAAATTGAAAACAATAATTACTACTACAACGAAAAAGAACATTGACGAAAAAATTTCTTTACTCCGTAGTTCAGAAATTAAATCTTTTTGCACAATTAACCAAATCTTCTTTATTGAATTCATCTCTAATTTATTTTTTCTAATCTACTCGCTCACCTTTTGGAGTTTTGGGGTTCCTCTCTGAACGACATCCCGATAGGTCATGCCTGCACCTGTGGTGCCTGCACAGACATCGCAGGCACAGGTGGTCTACCGAAAAGTTTTTGACGAACCTTGCCTTTGGTCAAAAAATTATAAAGTGAAGAGAGGATTTCCGAAACTCATCTGCCTTCCACTAAGTTAAAATATATTTTCTCAAATTCTTGAGGAATAATATTTTTTGTCTTTTCTTGGTAAATAATCCGTCCGGAGACAAGTACTACCACCCGGTCGCTACTTTCTAACCCTTGGGCTAAATTATGTGTAGTCAGGATTATTGTTCTTTCTTCGCTATGCAGTTCATCAAGTAAATTTTTTAAAATCCGTGCCGCATGCTGGTCTAAACCAGTATAAGGTTCATCAAAAAGAAGTATCTGTGGATTATGAAGTAATGCACGAGCAATTGATAAACGTTGTTGCATCCCGCGGGAGAAATTACGCACTAAATCACCTTCACGGTTTTTTAGTCCCAACTGGACAAAAAGTTTCTCAACTCGTGTCTTGAGTTCAGGAAGGTCGTTCATTTTTCCATAAAAATACAAATTTTCTTTTGCGGTAAGATTATCATAAAGAAAAGTAGAATGAGAAATTACACCAATACGATAGTCATTCTCTGGATAATCTTCTCCAATTTTTATTTTACCTTCAGTTGGTCTTAAAAGATTAGAAAGAATACGAATTAGAGTACTTTTGCCCGCACCATTAGGACCGAAAATAGTCAAAAATTCACCTTTCTCTACAATTAAATTTATTTTATTTAAGGCTAAGAAATGACCGAAATACTTACTTAAATTCTCAATCTCAATCATACTCGTTTTCCTTATTATTCGTCTTATTCGAAACCAAACGATGCCTTAAGAGTTTAATCAAAATTTTTTTCTTTTTCGCTCGCAACTTTTCGTATTCTCCAGTTTCAATTTCACCTGCCGCATAATGGTCATCCAGTTCAGCGATTTCTTTTAATAATTCCTCTGAGGTAATTACTCCTTTCTTTTCCTCGCTTTTTGCTCGGAGTTTATCCCGCTCTTGCGCGCAAGGACGGGACTCTTCGCTCACCATGACTGGTTTCTTTCTTAGGAACGGATAAACAATCCCAAGAAGAACAATTAAACCAGCAAAAACAAGTACATATACCCGGTATCCCTCCGGCCCAAGCGGTAAACCACTAATCTTAATTTCTACTTTTTCATTGGGAAGAAGTGCTTTCGCGGAAAGACGTAAATACTTTTTTTCACCCATATCAATTGCTGAAATAAATACTAACCGTTTACTCTCTAATTTTATTCCTAAATCACGAATCATCAAATCCAAATTCTCCGTCGGATAGTCAATTGCCGGTGTAAAAAGATATTTTGAAGAATCATATTTAAGTTGATAAGAATAAGTTACTTCCTTCATCCCGGGATAAAAGGGCATATTTTCCGAAAAACCACTCTCTTTTATCTCTGAACAACAGGTATCTATGCCACGTTCAAATTGGAGATTTTCAAAACCTTCTGGCAGAGAAAAGCGTAATGGACCACGATAAGTTGTATTCCCAATATTCTCTAAACGCACCGCTTCACTAATCTTAAATATATTGTTCTCAATATCTACAAAGATATGTTTCATACTGATTTTAATTTTTTCCGGACTATCAGTTGCATCGTAAACACCAATCTCCATTGTTTTTAAGTTCTCCCCTTGAGCAAAAGAAAAAGGATGCCCGGAATAATCTACACCTTGGTATTTTAAAGAAACACGATAACTGTTTTCAGGTGTAAGTGGAAGGTCAACAAACTGGAAATATCCGTCACAGTCAGTTAAAGTTTTAATTTTCTCAGTTGGATTCTGGTTAATATATTTTTCTAAAAATATTTCTAAATTCGGAACAAGGATACCACCCTGGGTACGATTAGAGATACGACCGACCAACCTACCTTTCACCGCTTTAGCGGTCGGAGACCCCGCTGTAGCGGTGGGATCTCCGATTTCCGCAGTTGGTTGCATTCCGGGTGGGTAAGCATGAACGAGACAGGGGGTAGTTAGTGTAAAGTATAAAATGTAAAGTGTAAAGTTTAAAACGAGTAATTTCTTTATCATTTTTTTTTGCGTTTTGGTGGTATTCGGGCGCTTTTGCGTTTATTTTTTCAGTTTGGTGCCACAAGAAGTACAGAAACGGTCATCAGGTAAAATTTTTGCACCACAAGAAGAGCAGAATACACCCCTTGGGGTGACTACCTCTCGGGTAGTAGTTCCTACTTTTTCAGAAGGAATTTTTCTTTTCCGTGCCTCCTCGACAGGTCGCCGAAGAGGCGACCGTAAAATACGCACCTGTTCCTCAATATAATCATCAATCTCTTTCAATTCTAAACTCTGCTGGTCACCCTTTTGTTTCCAGATGAAAGGATAACCAAGAAAAACAACTACCAGAAAAATAATTACAATTACCAAAATATTCATCTGTGTAATCTGTATCCCCTAATCTGCGTAATCTGTGTGAATTATTTAGAGGATTGCTCCGATAATAATAATTATTCCAATGCTAATAATTACCCCAAAAACTGTAGAAATCACCAAAGAAGTCAGCGACCAGGCAAAGACAATCACCGTCCCCAGAGTAATAATTATTCCTCCTAACCATACCCAAAGGACTAACGGGTTAACCTGGATTTTAAATCCCGCCATTGCACCATCCGGGTCAGCACCACCAAGAATTGCATAAATATCTTCTTTGAAATTAGTATGCACCGCTACTTCGGCAAACCATTGCTCATAACTTCTATCATAATTCTTCTCCGGAGTAAGAGTAGAAATCTTTTTTCCGTTCTTGTATACACCTAAAACTGTACGATTAATATGGGCTAAAGGACTATCGTTTCGGGCAAAATCTTCATATTTGAAAGTATAATTTTTAACTTCCACACTTTCACCCTTACGTAAAGTTACTTCTTTTACTGAATTAAATGCTGAACCAGCAATACCAATAAAAAGTGAAACTACACCTAAATGGATAATCAGCGCACCGTATCTACGCCGATTTGTCCAAAACAAAGACAAAAAATTTCCTCTTAACACTGCACGGAGAAATTCTTGAATAATTGATACTAGAGCAAAAATTGAAAGGAAAAAAGAAATCAAGGAGTATAGGGAACGAACCCGCAAAAGAAAAAGTAACCCTCCACCAAGTAAAGCAAGAACAAACGGGAGAAGAAAATTGTTCAAGATACCCTTTAAGGAAGTTTTACCCCAGGCAAGTAAAGGACATAAACCAGTAACCAGAAGCAAAACTAAAAATATTGGTAAATTAACCTGGTTAAAAAATCCTGCTCCCACGGTAACTTGTTGTTTACTAAACGCTTGCGTAATCAAGGGAAAAATTGTTCCCCAGAGAATCGCAAAAGTTGTGGCAATAAAAATCAAATTGGTCAAAAGAAAACTTGCCTCCCGGGAAACAAAAGATTCAATCTGTCCCCCACTTCTAAAAAGATTCTTTCTCAGCAAAGCAAGAAGTAACGAAAAAACAAGAGTCAAAATTATGAACCCAAGAAAAAAAGCGCCTAAAAGTGGCGACTTGGCAAAAGCATGCACTGACTGCAAAACACCGCTGCGCACAATAAAAGTGCCAAAAATGGTAAAAATAAAAGTCAAAACAATCAATACATAATTCCAAACCTTAAACATCTCTTTCTTCTCCTGCATCATTAAAGAATGTAAAAATGCAGTACTTAACAACCAGGGCATAAAAGAAGCATTCTCTACCGGGTCCCAAGCCCAATAGCCACCCCAGCCAAGTTCAACATACGCCCAAATCGCCCCAAGAAGATTGCCAATACCTAAGAAAAACCAGGAAAAAAGTGTCCAGAGACGCACTTGGTTAAACCAACTAACCTTTTGAGAATCATCTAATTCTTCACCAGTAAATAATATCGCTAAGAAAAAGGCAAAAGGTATTGCACAACCTACATATCCCAAGAACAATGTCGGCGGATGGAAAACCATTCCGATATTTCTTAAAAGTGGGTTTAATCCCCGACCATCAGGTGGTAAGAAGGAAAGTTTAGTAAAAGGGTTAGAAGTAAAAACTAAAACACTTAAAAAAAACATACTCAAAAACATCAATATTGAATAAACATAAGGAATAAATTCGTCTTTGAGATAATCGTTTCTTACTCTTTTATTAGTGAGGACAACAATTGCCGAAAAAAAGCTTAAAAGCCATTCCCAGAAAAGTAATGAACCGGCCTGCCCGGCCCAGAATGCGGAAATTTTATAAAATAACGGTAAATGTCTTGAAGAATAACTGGCAACATATTCAATTTGGAAATTATTGGTGAGAAAAGCATAAACTAATCCAGCAGAAGCAAGCGTATTCAATATAAAAACACTTAAAACCGCATTCTTTCCACTTGCCAAGAATCGTCGCTCAGCAGTAATTTGCCCAATGAGCGAGACAACTGCCGCATAAGCGGAAACAACAAAACTAATCAGTAAACAATTGTATCCAAGATTAACCATAATTCCAGATTGCAGATTACAAATTACAGATTCTATTTTAGCGCTTTGGCGTATTAACTCTGCACCTTTTGGCGATTTAGCGATCTCTTTTTGGCGTTATGGCGCCGTGACTTTCGCCTTATATTTTGAAGGACATTTTGCTAAAAGTGTAGCTGCGGTAAAAAGACCATCAGCAGAATATTTACCTTCAACTAAAACTTCGTTATCTTCTTTAAACGCATCCGGGACAATCCCTTTATAATAGACTTTGATTTCTTCTTTTCCGTCAGTAAGTCCAAAATTTAATTTCAGATTTGCCGCATCGTAGACCACTGTCCCCGGTGCAATTTTACCCCCAACCCGGACCCCTTGGTTATACACTTTCTTCTCTTTCAACTCGCTTACCGTAAAATAGTATACCCCGAGGTCACGGATTCCACTGTAAACCAAATACCCTACCACGCCTAAAATAATCAACCCCCCAATAACGAATTTTTTCTTTTTCATCATTTATCTTATTCTTCCGTTGTAGAAATTATAAATAAAACCGAAAAGGTTGTCAAGAAAAATCTGTATTTGGGTATAATGGTCCCTGATTCTAAAATCTTGGTCAGTTTTACCTCTGCCTCTTCCATCTTCGCCCCTCCTCACTTATTCCAGCATTCTGCTGGCCCTAATTTCTTCTGAGGTAGTCAAAGAGAAAAATTCAGATACAGTAGTAGTTATCAACTATCTATTGAATTCAATTCTTAACAAGATGTAAGAGACAAGGTAAAATCCAGCCACTATAACAAGGAGCATATTAACACCAAAGATAAAAGAGGCAGACTCTAATATACCCCCTACTGTAGCTCCCAGGAGATTTGAACCATAGGCTAAATTTTTGAGTTGCGTGTTTTTAAAGGAATCAATAAAAACAATTCCAGCAAAAAATATTGGCAGGTTGAGGACGATACTGCTTAAGATAGACCTCGGCCAATAACTCAAAAAATTAAATACTTCCAATGGAATAAAATAGACAAAAAGAATTGATGAAAATAGAAGAAGATAGATTATCTTTATTCTGGGGGGTTTAAAAAAATGGACAAAAAGATTAGCCAGAAGAATCAAAAAAAGAATAGCAGAAATAGTAAAGGTATTCACTATCCAGGTAGAACCAAATAAAAGGGTAGTTTTACTGATGTTCTGAAACTCAAGTAATAGAAAAGCAGTTCCTAAAGTGAAAAAATGGAGATTTAATTTCTGACCTTTCGGCAATAAAAAACTGCGAGTAACAAAAAATAATAAAACCAGAATTAAGATTATCCAAAGATGCATCATCGGAATCATTGGCTTTTCCAAATAGAGATAGGGCCAATCATCAGTAGTCAGTTTAACTTCTCCGGAATAGTCAATTAGAATATTTTCTATGTAATGCTTAAGTTCGGGATTATTACCTAATCTTTCAAAAAGTTTATTCCTCTCCTTGCCAGCGATGAACGTCACTCCTTCCCAGCCAAAAAGTTCTGCACTCTTTATTCTAAAGACTAAAGGAGGATACCCAAAAACCTTATTTAAAAGACCTTGAATCCTCTGCCCAATCCAGGGTCTTTTCACATCAAAGATTAAACTAAGAATCCCGTCTTCCTTTAACAGATTCTTAGCTTCCCGAAGACTCTCCTCGGTATAAACATAATGGTCAATCCGCATGTTGTTGTAATTGAAAGCTAAAGTATGTGCGTCTAAAGTCCCAAAAGAGATAATATCAAATTTCTTTTTCGATTTTTTAAAAAATGAACGGGCATCATCAATTATCACTTTAACCCGGGAAACAGCATAAGGAAATTCGGGATGATATTTCTTTCCTAATTTATATATCCCCGGGTCAATCTCAACTGCTTCCACATTCCTGACCCCATTGCGTAAAGCACCCGATACATCATTCCCCGCACCGGCTCCAACAATGAGAACATCTTCAATATCTTTTTTAAAAAACAAATAAGGTAAATCGTATTGACTGAATTTTCTCATTTTCTGATCAAAATGCCCGATTAATTTTCTAATCCCTTCATCGGAAAGGTCTAAAAGAGTCATATATCCAACATTGTTCACCCTCAATACATAACCTCCTCTTTTCAAAGGGGAAATTTCTAATTTTTGATAAGGAGACCAAATTGTTTCGTTGGCGGTGGGTTTAGTTAAAGGGAAAATCATAGTAAAGAAAATTACTATCAAACAGATAAATAGTGAAAGAAAATTAGACCGCGAAGGTGGCATAAAAAGAGTAACAATCACCAAGACAAAAACAAACCAAATAGCGGGAGGAGTATAAAAGAAGGAAAAGAGATTAAAAAACCAGATACCTAAAAGACTAGCCAGAATATTTATTGAATAGGCTAAAATAATATTTTCGTGTCGGGCTAAAACCCGTCCGAGGATTTGTCCCAAGGGAATAAAAATCAACAAAATGAGTATAAAGATGAACATCGTGGCGGTAAGTCCACCCAGATAACCTAAAATAAGTGGCTTTTCAATTTCATACCAGATAACCGAATCATTAAACCCGCTCAACAAAATCGGAAGGTCCCGAAAAAGATGAACTCTTTCTCCAGTTAAATCAATAAAGAGAGGAAAATTGACTAAAAATAGAAGTAAAGCCAAAAACAAAATTGTTCGGGATACGGAACACCTTTTTTCAGAAAAATAGCACCCTAACCCAATGCCCAAAAAGCAACTTAAAAGAACTAAATTACTCAAGTATGCAAAGATTCTTATTTCCGTAGAAACCCATCGGATCAGAACAATTTCCAGAAAGAGTATTGTAAAACTTACCAAGAAAATCTCAATATTTTTTTTCTGCAAGATGACCCCCTTTATCCCGACAATCTGAATCTACAAATTTTTGACTCTACCCGAAAAGTCCCTTTTCAATTATTCATTTCTTCTTTCAAAAAACGATAATAAGGGTTAATTCTAAGTCCCTGAGTAAAATATTCTCTTGCTTTTGAATCAGTTGCCTCCCTTGATTCATTCAGCCAGTATTTGTAGATTTTACCTAACCAAAGATAAGTTTCTGCATCGTTGGGATTAAGTGCTAAGGATTTTGTAAAGTAATGAAGCGACTGCTCAATTTGACTATTGAGCAAATAAACTCTTCCTAAAACATAATAAGCAAAAGGACTACGCCTAAGATTGATACCTTTTTCAGCAAAGTTAAAAATCCTATTTACATTTGAGGTAATTACCTCTTCTTTAAGACCAGATTCAAGTAAAAATAATGCATATTCACTGTAAAGGTCTCCTTCCTCGGGTCTTCGGGAGATTTCTTCTTCATATTTCTTTAGCCCAAGAGTAAATGTTTCTTTTGCCTTTTTATCATTGTCGGTCTCCTTATAAATTCGTAATAACCAATAATAATTCTGTGGATAAGGGTCAACTTCCAATCCTTGTTCCAAGAATTTTATTGCCTCTTCATCTCTCCTAAGCGTATAATACATTTCACCGAGATTACAGTAACCCGGTCCATAATTAGAATTCATTTCTAAAGTTTTTTTAAAAAATTTTTCTGCTTCTTGATAATTCCCTTGTTTCAAATTAAGCAGACCAAGATTATTATAAATACCCACATCATCAGGTTTTAACATCTGCGCTCGCTGAAGACATTTTTCCGCTAATTCAAATTCTCCAAGGTCAAGATAAACATTAGCAAGGTTAATATAGACCTCCACAAAATCCGGTGCTCTTCTTAGTGCTTGATGGTATTCTTCTCTTGCTTTAAGATAATCACCTTTCTCGGAATAAGCGTTACCCAAACTATAATGAAGTGTATTCGCTGCTGGTGGAACTTTCCAGTTTGCACCAATTCCCAGAATCATTACCGTGAACAAAGAAATAAAAAAAGAACGGTACTCTCTTTTTTTTATTTTTTCAAACCACCAATAGATTGTGTAAGCAGTGAAGATTAGCAAGATTGGAACTGCAGGAAACCGATACTCGGAAGCGACAAAAAAGAAAAGGTTTGTGAAAAGAACAGAAAAAATATAAAAGAATAACAATTTAACCTGTCCATTTTTTCTTCTTGCTAAGAAAAGTCCAAATAAAGCCAGCGGAGAAATTAGACCGAAACCAACTAAAGGTAAACCCCGCACCAAAATTTGGTGCGAGGGTAAACGAAAAAATGGAATCATCTCTCTCGCCGCATAATAGTTTATATTAATTGGATATTCGTAGGCATTCCAAAAAAGAAAAAATTTTTTTAATAATAATTTTAGCCATTTTACTGGTTCATTTTTTATAAATTCCAACCCTTTCCAATACCAAAATTTTGATGCTTCCTGAGGAGTTACTTTCCTTCCCAAAATTCTGCTTGCTTCTTTAATGAAATCGCGCTGTTCAAACCGTGCATCGGAACGGACAAACTCAAGTTCGGTAAATGTTCCTTTACTTTCCGGATTATTCCCGGCATAAAAAGTTGCACCACCGTGAGCATCAAGCAAAATTAATTCTTTACTAATAAGATAATTCCTCAAAGTAATCGGGGAAATAACTAAAAATATACCTAAAACAAAAAAAGTTAACTGCGAAAATTTTTGTTTTTTCTCTCTATTCCTTAATCGGAGTAAAATCCAAATCATCACAAAAGGAGCAAACAATAATGCTGCCGGTCTGAATAAGGCAGAAATTGCCAAGAGGATACCAGCAAGGAAAGAATACCTCGGAAGATATTTCTCTTGCCCGAGATAAATAAACAACAAAACTAAAAGATTAAAAAAATTTATCCAGACAACTTTTAAGAGCGAACCTTCATAAAAAAGGGATATTCCATAAATTGCAGCAAGAAAACTGGCAATTATCCCAACTGACCGATTAAATACAATTTTACCAATTGTATAGATAAGTGTAACATTCACTGCACCAAGAAGTAATTGAACAGAAGCAACTAAAAACAGATTGTGTCCAAAAATTTTGTAAAATGTAGCCAAAAGATAGGGATAACCTGGACTCATCAGAAAAATTTCTTCTCCTAACCAATTGCCGTTAGCGACCTTCCTTGCCCAAAGGTCATAGAATTTAGCATCTAAAATTGGATTTTGTAGGAGAGGATTGTCCTTCAATAGAAACAAATAAATTAAACGGAGCAAAAAAGCAAAAGAAAAAATTAAAAAAATAATTATTAGTGAAGTAAATTTACTATTTTTCATTATTCTATCCGGTTAGAAAATTTTATTTTAACCCAAAATCCCCAGTTGATTGGGGATTTTGC
>DHVG01000019.1 GCA_002412545.1 Elusimicrobia bacterium UBA5214
CACAAGACTATTGACACTACCTCTTGACAATCAAAAGTTGACAAACTGCTAATTTGGTATTAAAATATACAAACTTTGGGTATTGATAAATACAATAAATACAATTTGAAAATATAACGGTAGCAAGTAAAAAAAGTTAAGAAAACTAAAATGGTAATTGGAGGAAAAAATGAAATTTAATCCGAAGATGAAAAAGGTCTTCACTACTTTAACCGTTACGATTACGGCAATGGCGATACTTGTGGGAGCGATGAGCATAGTCATTGTTTCCTTGACCGAGTTGAAGAGTGGTGAAAAGGAATGGTTGGATAAAGTGCAAAAAGGTAAGTTGGTTGATTTCGTCCAGCATAAGATACGGAGAACGGCAGTAATCCAGGTGGTGATATTTATCTTTGGGATGTCCATCTTTGGTTATTCTTTTTTGCAAAGAACTTTGAATCGGGTTCTCAGTGCCGAGAGAAAAAGTCGCACCGATTTTTCAGTTGTATTTCCCCAAGCACGGGTTTACGAATTTGCTGAAATGAGCAAAGCGCTCCAGAATATCACCAACTATCATTTGGAAATTTCTCAGATTTCTTCACGGATTGCTCGGGGTGACTTAACGGTTGAGGTGCGTCCCTCCGGACCGAAAGATATTTTCGGCAATATTTTTAAGGAGATGTGTATCAATTTACGGAATTTAGTTAGTGAGGCGAATTCAGTAGCGATGAAACTTGCCGATGCCGCAAAAAGTTTTACTGCGGTTACTGACCAGTCAACGCAGACGATGACTCAGTTGGCGAACAGTATTTCGCAGATAGCCCAAACCGCAACTCAAGTATCACAGTCAGTGCAGGATGCTTCGCTTAATTCTAATCAGACATTATTATTGGCACAAACAGGTGAAGATGCTCTAAAAAAGGCGGCAAACAAGATGTCGGCAATTAGTTCAACTACTGAGATTACCTCTGAAGCGATTGAAGAACTCGGTGAAATTTCTGGACAAATCGGTGATATTGTGAAAGTGATTACCCGTATTGCTGACCAGACCAATTTGCTTGCTTTAAATGCGGCAATTGAAGCGGCACGTGCTGGTGAAGCCGGGAGAGGTTTTGCGGTAGTTGCTGATGAGGTAAGAAAACTTGCTGAAGATTCAGCAAACTCAGCAGGGAAGATTTCTGGACTAATTTCCAGGATACAGGAGAAGACGGGCGAAGTGGTAGAAATGACGGCAGAAACGAATAGAGAAGTGAAGGATGGTGTAATTACCGTTTCAGAGTCGGAGAAGAAATTTTCCGAGATAATGGAGTCAATACGGAACATCAATATTCAAATTGAATCAATAGCAGCAGCAACTGTGGAGACCGCATCATTAACTGAGGAATCTTCATCAGCGAGTGAAGAGCAGGTTGCCGGTATTGAGGAACTTTCCGCATCTGCACAGAACCTTCTCCAAACTGGTGAACAACTGAAAGATTTGGTGTCCAGGTTTAAAGTAGGGTGAAAGAAGAAGACAAGCCTTGGTTTTAAACTGTCCATGTTTGGAGAAGATATTCTTGGCTAGGTTTTTTGACGATTACACTACCTAAATAAGGCCAGCGCTCAATTTCAATCCCACCGCGTTCAATAACTACTGCGAATTCAATAAGTAATTGATTAGCGGTTTGTCCGGACTTCGTAGCTACTCCCGTGGAGTAGGCTTGGTTAGGAGTAGTTTGTGAACTATGCAGAAGGAGCTGCATTTCATTTGTTTCTAAGATTCGGAAGGGCAGGGATAGTTCAATAACTTTATCCGCGACTACCGGGAAGGTGGCAAGAGAAAAGGTAGTTTCTTCTTTAATGCAGATAAGTTCACCTTGTTTTTTTTCTAAATTTAATCTTGCTTCACAATTTGCTGGTTGAAGAAAAACAATCTTGAAAAATATTCTTTCTTCACCGATAATTTCTTCTGAGATTAACTGGTTCAAAGGGATTTGTGTATCCAAACGAAGATAAAGATTTTCCCAGTCAAACCCGTAATAAAAAGATTGAAGGATACTTTCTGCCTGATGCATTGTTCCCCCCGCATAGCCAGCTTGATAGAATCCAGCACTGCGCCATTCAAAATAACTAGTAACTTTACCATCAATGGTGGGAGTAAAAAGGTCCACTGGTTCAACTAAAGGTTTACGTTTCTCTCTTCCTTTGATGGCTAAATGCAGCCATTCGGGTATTTTTTCATTTATACTTTCGTATACATTCATTAAGTGCTTTCGGAAAAGGTTGTCAAATATTTCTTCCTGGAAAGAGACGAATTCGTCACCATACCACCAGAACCAGTCTGAACCTTCAGCAATGTAAATTGATTCCCATGCGAGATGAGTATCAGTTTGCGGATTTTCATTATGGTAATCGGTTAGTGCTTGCCGTGTTTTTGCTAAATATTCCCAACCTAAGCGGTCTTCCGGATGGGCGGACCAAATGTTAAAATTAGCATTAATCCATGAACCCGGCCAGAGTGTATTTAATTTTTCGCGGTAGGTATTCTTTTCTAAATATTCACCAATTCTTACCGTCTCAATTTGTGGATTTTTGGAAAGCGCATCATAAAGTTCAGCAAGGAACTGCTCACCGTCATTGGGATAAAATTCCCAGCAGTTTTCACCATCAAGAATAATCGTTACCAAGCGTTCGCCGGGGAGATGTTTTGTTTGTTCGTTGATATTTTCTATACGACGGATAAAGTCTTTTACTGCTTCTTTGTAATCCCAACGATGATAGACGAAACCAATCAGGTCAGAAAGAATATGGTCACGAAAAACAAGGTCAATAGTTTTGCTCTCTTTCTCAATTTGATAAATTGAATAAAGGGGTAAACGAGTTTTAGGTCGTTCTTTTAGAGAACGAAAAAGTATTTCTTCGTCGGTAGCGAACCATTTTATTCCTTGATTGATTAGTAAAGGAACGATTTCTTCGGAGACCGAACCTTCTGCTGGCCAGAGCCCCTTTGGTTTTTGGTTAAAAATTTTTTCATAATAGTTAATCGCTTTAGTTAGTTGTGTCTCTCCATCTTCGGGGTAATGAATTTCGTTTGGAGGAAATCTTATCCCGGGTGAAGATTTAGCCGCAATTTTTAAGTTATAAACCAAAGGTAAAATTGGATGATAGAATGGAGAGACGGTAACTTCAATCTGCCCTCTTTCTTGAACTTCTTTATATTTTTTTACAATTTTACTACAGATTTCACGTTGTTTATTAATCAGAGCAATTTTATCTTCCTCAGTAAAATTTTTACCTTTAGCAAAAAGTTCTTTTACCAAGGGGTCGTTTTTTTTCCAGTAAGAATCCATCCAGGAGAGATTAAACCAGACCTGTAAATCACGGTAGTCCTGTTCACGAAAATAAATTTGGATTCGTTTTAATTCTTTGAGTACGGTATGGCGTCCCCTTTTTTCTAATAATTCCCGATAGCGTGGATATGGTTTAATCATATTATCCCAGTTGACCATAAAAAAATTATGGAGGACGAATATATGCTCATCTTCAGTTAATTCTTTTGCTGGTTTTAAGGTTAATTCCAAAAATTGGTCAGTTGCTCCACCTCGTGCATAATCTTCAAGTTGGACTAAAAGTGAAGGGACAAGATTAAAATTAAGTTTAATCTTCGGGAATTGGTCAAGAATCGCTACCATATCATAATAATCCTTTGTAGCGTGTAATCTCACCCAAGGTAAGGCATATTGACCAGTTGAGAGGTCTTTATAGAAAGGTTGATGTTGATGCCAGAGAAAAGCAAGTTTAATCATTGTAGCATTTTAAGATGAATTTCCGCAATTTTTTGCCAGTTACTTCCGGGATAAGAAGTAACCACTTTATTATAAGTATTTATTGCTTCGTTTTTCTGTCCACTAATTTGATAACATCTTCCTAAGGATAGATACACTTCTGGAGTTAGGAAATGTTCAGGAAATTTGTTCACAAATTCCTGATATATATTGATTGCTTCTAAATACTTATTTTCACTTTCCAAACTTGTTCCTAAACCAAGATAGGCTAAAGGAAGAAGTAATCTCTTTTTCCGGTATTTTTGAAGAAAATTCTGATAAGTTTGGCTTGCTTCGGTATATTTTTTTTGTTGATAAAGTGTCTCGGCTTTATAAAATAAAGCATAACTGGTAGCTTTTGCCCGTGGGTAACGCTGAATTATTTCGTTGTAAAGATTGATTGCTTGGTCGGATAGATTGCGCTGTTGATGTGCTTGAGCAAATGATAATCTTTCCCAAGCACGAGTATCAATTTTTTTTAAGTGATAAAAAAAATAAACTCCTAAACCAACGACAATAACTAAGGTAGCAATGATACTCAAAGCAGTTTCCCGATGGGCTAATATCCAGGGGATAATCTTAGTGACAAAATTACTTAGAGGTTCTTTTTTTAGTTCTTTTCTTACCCACGCTTTTGGCATTTTTTAAACCTACGGATTCAAACAGATTTTGGCGGATTCATACAGATTAATTTGTTATCTGTTTACATCCGTTGTAATCCGTTTGAATCGAATTATTTCTTTTGCGTTGCTTTGTATTTCTAAAAAATCTTTTTCATTTAGGTTGATTTTTTTAAGTATATTTTTTGCTTCCTCATCGGAGATGAGGTCTTCCGGTTTATGAGTATCAGTATTGAGGATAAGTTTTGCACCAATTTTCTTAGCCAATTTTGAGAGATAACCATTAGTTATACAATGATTCTTTCGTGAAGTAAGTTCTAAGTAGACATTATTCTTTTTTGCTAATTGACAATCTTCTTCACTAATTAATCCCGGATGAGCAAGAATGTCCACCTTGGCTAAAATCGCTGCCCGGTTAGTTCCTTTAGGAACTGGTTCAGCAGTAGTTTCACCGTGGACAATAATAATTTTTATCCCCCCATCTTGCCGATAGGATTTGACTTTCCTGACTGCCTGGGCAATTAGATTTGGTGGCACATAAGTTAATTCAACTCCGGGAAGGACTTCAATTTTATATTCCCGAGTAAGAATTTTTGCAATTTTTATTGTCCGGGGAATAATGAAGTCTAAGTTAGAAAAATCGGTATGGTCAGTTAGAGCAATCGTTTGATAACCTTTAACTTTTGCCCGCCAAACCAGTTCACTGGGTAAGAGTTCGCCGTCAGAAAATAAAGTGTGCGTATGTAAATCAATCATCAGAATTTATACTCCCGGGAAAAGAATAACAAATTTTGCTCCTTTATCTTCCCCTTCACTCTCGGCATAAATTTTACCATTATGTTTTTCAATAATTCCATACACAACTGATAGACCCAGCCCAGTTCCTTTGCCCACTTCTTTGGTAGTAAAAAAAGGCTCAAAGAGATGGTTTAAAATTTCTTTTTTCATCCCTATTCCGGTATCCGCGAAAGAAATTTCTACCATTTTTGCATAAGGTGGCGGATGATTTTCGGTTAATCTTGTGGAAATAGTTAAAGTACCACCTTTAGGCATTGCTTCCTGAGCATTCATAATTATATTTAAGAAAACCTGTTGCATTTGTGGAATACTGATATTTACTAAGGGTAAATTTTGAGCATAATTTTTTACAATTTGAATATTCTGGAGAGATGCAGTATGTCCATAAAGTTCTAAAGTTTTATCAATTATTTCGTTTATATTTCTTTTCTCAAAAACGTATTCTTTTTGGCGCGAAAATTCTAATAAATTAGCAACAATTCTTTTGCAGCGTTGTGCTGATTCTTCAATAACTTTCATATCTTTATACATTTGTGCATCTTTAGGGATTTCAGTAAGGAGCAACTGAGCATAGCCGATTACTCCAGTTAACGGGTTGTTCAACTCATGGGCTACACCAGCCGCCATTCTGCCTAAGGAATTCATTTTTTCTATCTGGACAAGACTATTTTGTGTTTTCTGTAAATCTTCTGCCATTTTATTGAACGCTTGGGCTAATTGACCAATTTCATCTATTCTTTTTGTCTCTAATCTTTTCGTCAAATTACCGGAAGCAATTTCTTTTGCCATTTCCGCCATTTTTTGAATCGGTCTGGATATTACAATTGGAACCAAAATGAAATCCAAGAAAAAAATAATTGCAAGAAAAGAAGTTACAAAGATTATAATCAACTGGGTCATCCTTTTCCGAAGATAGATATCTGTTTCTTTTAAGGATATACTTGAGGATAGGGCAGCAATTACTTCACCGGGTTCTGCCCGGTGGCAATCCGGACAATTGTTTATTGCTACTACCGGCATAATATATTTTGTGACATGATACCCTTCGGAGTCATGTTCTATGACTTTTACTTCTTCACCTTTTTCTAATACTTTCTTTTCATAAGATGTAATTTCTTGTTTTTCTTTAGGGAACTGTCTTTGTAGCGATTCACCACGAATAATTCTTATCTCTTTAAGTTTTTCTTTTTCTAATTCAATCATTCGCACTTCAGGATGACATTTTGTGCAGGATGTTCTTATATTTTCCCGGTCAGTAATATCACCATGCTCAATTTCTTCAATTAGTGTTTCTAAATATTTTTGGTCTCCTTTTTCCATTGCGCGGTATAAAGTATCAAAAACCATTGTGCTAATTTGTGTTGCTCTCAACATTGACTTATTTCTTTCCTCTTTAATCTCATGGGAAATGATAAAACGACTAATCGCAATCCCAAATACAGCCATAGAAATTGATATAACAAGAATGCCCTTATGAGCTAAGTGCCTCCGATAAATTCTTAGAGGGTTAATTTTTTCAAAAAATTTTTTCATTAATTTTGTTCTTGAAACTACTAATTACTAATCACTTAATCACTAATTACTGATTTCAGGTTGCCCTCGGTCCGACCTGCCCGCCGTCCCGATAATTCGGGACTTTGGTAGGCGGGGTCGGACAGCCCCGTACCAATCAAATGCCCTTGGCAGGAATCGAACCCGCATCTATGGCTTAGGACGCCACAGCTCTATCCATTGAGCTACAAGGGCGTTTTTAGAAAATTCAAAAATCAAAATGCAAAGTTCAAAATTACAACTCAAAACTCAAAATTTCTTTTTCTCTTTCTGAATAAAGTTTTGAATTTTACATTGTAATTTGCATTTTGCGTTTTACATTTTGAGTTTACGTTAGTATTTCAACAGAGAATAAATTTTGTAGTCCTTAAGTTTATCACGACCTTTGAGAAAAGTCAACTCAATCAGGAAAACACAAGCGACTACTTTACCACCAATTTTTTCTATTAGTTCGGCCACACCTTTTGCTGTGCCACCGGTCGCCAAAACATCATCAACAATTAAGATATTTTCTTCTCTCTCAATTGCATCCTGATGAATTTCTAAAGTGTCGGTACCGTATTCTAATTCATAAGTGACACTGATTCTGTTCCAGGGCAATTTACCTTTCTTTCTCACCGGAATAAAACCGCAACCAAGTTTGTAAGCAAGCGCACCACCAAAGATAAATCCACGTGATTCCATAGAAACAATTTTATCTATTTTCTTTTTTTCTAATTTTTTTACCAACAAGTCAACTGTTTTCTTAAAAATTTCCCCCTCCTTAAGCAAAGTAGTAATGTCTTTAAAAATTACTCCTTTTTTCGGGAAATCCGGCACATCACGAATAAACTTCTTTAAATTTTGCATCTTCTCTTCCCCTTTCTTTTAACTATCAACTATGAACTATGGACTATCAACTGTTTTTAATCAGAGCCATCCTTTACGCTGGGCGTAATGTTTCAATTTCTCCAAGGTTCTTTTTTCTAACTGTCTGACCCTTTCCCGTGATATTTTCAAAATTTTTCCTACTTCTTCCAAAGTACGAGTACTCCCATCCTCAAGACCATAGCGTAAACGAATAATTCTTTTTTCCTTTTCTTGAAGTATTTGCATTGCGGTATTGATATCAGCATGTAATTTTAGTAAGGAAATAAGGTGGTCGGGTGCATCGGTAGGTTTCTTTTCAGAGATAACATCCTCAAGAGAAGTTTCTTCATCCTCACTAATTGGTTGGTCAAGTGAACTCATCCCTGAAGAAAAAGCTAAAAGATTAACAATATTTTTTATTTTCCTTGCAGTAAGATGTAGTTGTTTCTGCATTTCTAAAATTGTCGGATGCCGACCTAATTTTGAATGTAATTTTTCCCATTCACGAAGATATTTTTTTAATGCTTCCCAGGTATGTATTGGTATACGAATTGTTTTTGTTTGTACTTCTACCGAACGTTTTATTGCCTGTTCAATCCAATAAGTAGCATAAGTTGAGAAACGGTATCCTCTTTTTGGTTCAAAGCGTTCAATTGCTTTCATTAATCCCAAATTGCCTTCTTCAATGAGGTCAAGGAAATCAATCCCCGAATGATAATATTTCTTGGCAATAGGAATAACTAAACGTAAATTTCCTTCAATAAGTTTACGTTTGGCATTCTTTGAACCTTTCTTCGTTTCCTGCCAGAGTTTAACCAGTTCTTCTTCACTTAAAGGTGGAAATTTTTCTATTTCTCGGAAATAAAGTTTAAGTAAATCCACACTCATTTGTTTAGAAGATGATTGCAGCGATTTAAAACTATGATTACGATGATTATAAAAGAATCCATTATCACTGTAATCTCGTTTTTAAGAAAAATCACTGTAATCTTTCCTAAGAAGATAGAGTTACACCGAAAACAAAATTGTTGATATCTTTTATTTTCCCCAAATCAATAAGGAATAAGTCAAATTTAACTTTCGGTGATAAAAGAAAACGCCAGCCGAGATTATATGTATTTTCTTCAGCATTGTAATCAAAAGTAAACATTGACATTCTTGGTGTCTGATAGATAGTAGAAAAGGGAGCAATTTTTATTTTTTTGTTTTCTCCCAGTATGCTTAATCCTAAAAGCAACCCCCAACGAGATAAAGAAGGAAAAAACTTGTCGCTTACTAAGTAAAAATGGTCGTTCTGCCAACCACAGGCAAAACTGTGATGTTTTTCTTCCCAATTAAGAAATTGATATTTAGTATGGAAACTAATTTTTTTAAGGTCAAATTTTTTTTCGCTTAATTCTTTTAAATTAAAAAATATACCAATTTCTTCTCCGGGGAAAAGCCCATAACTCAGACTTAGCTGAAAATAATGTAATCCAAGTGCCCAATTTCGGTAAGCAACCGTCTGTGTTGAAGGGTTAATAATTTTACCACTACCTCCACGAATACTCTGAGCATCATAAAAATAGGAATAGTAATCTTTAGCATGAAGATAATTTATAGTTGATAGTAGATAGTTTAGAGCAAGAAATAAAAAAATAAATATTCTTTTCATTACTTTTACTAATTTACTCTGCCTTGACTACTGAAAATTTGCTAATGGTCGGGGCAGTCCCGATGTTACATCGGGACGACCTCTGTTCCCCCGCACCAAAAATTTGCTAATGGTCGGGGCGGCCGGACTCGAACCGGCGACCTCACGGTCCCGAACCGTGCGCGCTAAACCAACTGCGCTACGCCCCGGAATCTATTTTGGTGCGGGGCGGGCCGAACCGTACGCTCTAAACCAACTGCGCTACGCCCCGCCCTTTTGAGACATTTTCTAGTGTAATGTTAGAGAATTCTTCAATCGTTTCTTGAGATGTCCAATTACACTTCCGTGATGTTTTAATTTATATTCTCGTGCTAAAGCATCTTTCTCGTCGGTATACGCTTCATAGTAAACCAACTTAAGTGGAACATAAAACTTTGTAGATTTATTTCTACCAGTATTATGTTCAAAAATTCTTTTTTTCAAGTCGGGAGTGCTTCCAATATAAATAAAATTATATTTTATATTTTTTAACAGATAAACATAATACATATTACTAAAAGGTTATCTCAAAAGGGCGGGGCTATGCCCCGCTAAAGTATTTTTATTAAACCCAAAATTGTTGAAGCAACAATTACTCCGGCTAAGAAAACACCAAGAACAATCGCCGGAAAAGCATAACGAAATTTTATTCCTAAAAGATAAGCAGCGACACAACCGCTCCAAGCGCCGGTCATTGGTAAAGGGATACCGACAAAAATTGCCAAACCAATTGCTTCATATTTTTCAATAATTTCTGAATGTTTTCTCGTCCGAGCAAACCACCAAGTAAAAAATTTTTTTGCCCAGTCATAACGCATTAGAAGATGAGAAAAAAAATTTAAAAAAATTAAAACTGGTATAACTGGTATAATGTTTCCCAAAAAAGAAAGAATCAATGCTTTTTTTAATGAAAACTTATACATTCCTAAAGCAAGGGGTAAAGCACCACGCAATTCGGCAATTGGTAAAGCAGCAACAATAATAGTAACTATTTCCGGAGAAAACATACTACTCAAAAATTCAACTATTTTATTCATTTTTTAACAATCTCATTTTACTATTTATTCTTCTTGGTAACCATATTCACCGATTAAAGGTACAAATGTACACCCACAAATTTCTTTTTGCATAATTTTACCTTTCCTTTTCTCAATCAAAACTAAAACTTGCCCATATCTTTCTCCAAGGGGAATAACCAGTTTACCTTTCTCATCAAGTTGTTCAAAATACGGTAAGGGTACTTCTTCTGCGGCTGCCGTGACTATTATTCCTTGATAAGGTGCATATTCGGGTAGTCCTTTTGTTCCGTCAGTACAAAAAAAGTGAATGTTTTCATATCCTAAAAGAGATAACTTTTTTTTTGCTTCTTCAAGTAATTCACTAATTCGCTCAATAGTATATACTTCAGCGGCTAATTTAGCCAAAATTGCGGTTTGGTAACCGGAACCCGTACCAATTTCCAAAACTCTCTCATTACCTTTAAGTTCCAGAAGTTCGGTCATCAAAGCGACGATATAAGGTTGAGAGATTGTTTGTCCTTGTCCGATGGGCAGAGGGTAATCGTTGTATGCCTCCGAGTGCATATTTTCGGGAACAAATAAATGTCTTTCCACATTACGCATTGCTTCAATAGTTCGTTCATCTTTGATTCCACGAGCAATAATTTGTGAAGTAACCATTTCTTCACGGAGCGATTTATAATATTCGTCTCCGACGTTACGTCGGAGTTCTTTCTTGAACAACAACGGGACTTACCTCTCAAATTGATTCGTAGATTATCCGTGCAGTTTTGACTGCTGCTTCCGGTGAACTTAATCTCTGTGCACAAGAACTCATCCGTTGAAGTATCGGCGGATGATTTAATAAATATTTTAGTATTTTTAAAAATTGTTCTTCTTTATCAGCACGTTTTGCTACTCCGTAGGAAACAAGGTAGTCACTATTTCTTTCTTCCTGTCCAGGTAAAGGATTAAAAATAACCATTGGTAATCCTTTGGCTAACGCTTCCGCAGAAGTTAATCCTCCGGGCTTAGTTATGAGCAAGTCAGCACAATCCATCATTTCGGGAATACGGCGTGTATACTCAAATATCCGAATTCGACCATTTTCGGGAAATGAATATTTCATTTCTTGATAAATTTTTTTATTCATTCCAGTGACCACGAGAATCTGCGCCTCAAGATTGTTATATAAAGAAGAAACAACCTTTTCAATTCCTAGACCATTCGTGCCACCCATCACTAAAACTACTGGTATGTCGGGATTCAGATGAAAATTTTCTTTTGCTTTACATTTATCTTTTTTTGCTGAAAAACGCGGATTAATCGGTATGCCGCAAACTTTAATTTTTTTTTCTTTTATGGAATATTTTCTCTTTCCATCTGAAGTAAAAATTTCTTTTGAAGTCATTGCTTCTTTTATTTCTTCGGTAGGAACAATATATAAATCTACTAATTCATCAAACCAGTAAGGATGAACTGCAAAATCGGTAATGATTGCTACTAAAGGTAAGTCAAATAGTTTTTTTCTTTTCCCCCAAGCAAGAATGTTGCAAGGAAGAGCATGCGTACAAACCAAAGCGGATGGCTGATATTGGTTGAATAAATCTTGTAATTTAGTTATGGTTAGCGCACTCAGTAGTTCACGGAATGGACGAGTTGTCTGTTCAACTTCTTGGTTATCCCAGAGGAAGTTCCAGACGGTAGGTAAATTTTTGATAATTTTGAGATAAGTTTTTGCAATTAAAGGTGCAAGGAAAGGAAAACCGTGAGTAAAAGCATCAATACTAAAAGTTTCTATCTCAGAATTGTAACTTTCCCGGAATGCTGTTCTTACTGCATCCGCCGCCAAACGATGTCCGGAATAAGGGTTAGTATAAAAAAAAAGTAAATTCTTTTTCATTAATTCATTATTAAAGATAGTTCTTTTTGTTTTTAGCTGTTTTTTTACCAGCTGCTAATAACCAATAACTAATAACTGCCCTAATGGTTGGGGTGAGCGGATTTGAACCGCTGACCTCTCGCACCCCAAGTCCCGACGAATCGTCGGGACGCTACCTTTTCGGCTCTAATATCGGGGTGGTGGGACTCGAACCCACGACTACTCGCACCCCAAGCGAGTGCCCTACCCCTGGGCCACACCCCGTCCTTTACCTCAACGGAGGATATCCTCCAATTGCACTCCCCCGATGTTACATCGGGGTCATTGTCCCCTCCTTAAGAGGAAATGAGGATTCTTTGTATTTTTTCCAGTTCGTTTTTTATTTCTTTCAAAAAATCTAAAGCAAGAACATTTTTTTCTAAGGGAAAAGAAAGTTGTTTATTTTTCTCTCGTTTTTCATTAAGTAAATATCTTTTTGCACCACTAATTGTATATTTCTGATTATGAAGTAAATCTTTAATTCTTAAAATTAATTCAATATCTTGGCGGGTATATTTTCTTTGTCCACTAATTCTTCGTGCTGGACGTAAAAGTTTAAATTCCGCTTCCCAGTAACGAAGAATATACGGTTTAACTTGGGTAACCTTGCTTACTTCACTGATAGAAAAATAATTCTTTTCTAAAATAAGTTGTTCAGTCATATTGGAAAGTATTTTCCCCTATATTTTAGCAATAAAATCCTTAAAATCAACTCCCAGCAGATGAAAACTTTACGGTGTCAACTCAAGGTCTAAACTTCTCAAAGACTTTTGCTGGTTTGAACTTGACAACTTTTCTTGGTGGTATTTCTACGATTTGACCGGTTTTTGGATTTCTACCCTTCTTTGCTTTCCTTAATTGACGATAGAAAGTACCAAATCCAGCAATCACTATTCGTTCATCTTCAGCGAGTGCTTTTTTAAGCAGAGTAATTATCTTTTCTAAAACATCTTTTGCTTCCTTTTTCGTGCCAACAATTTTACTTATTTCTTCAACTAAATCAGTACGGTTCATCTTCTTCCCGAAGGTCATGGTCTACCGAAAAAACGATGCACAAAGATAACAAACTGATGCAGACAGATTTTATCTCGTCTGAATCGTTGTTTTTATCTTGTTTTAATCGTCTCTCAGGAGAATTCACTTCTTGGTTTACGCATCAGTAAATTCGTCATTGCTTCTTGCGGTTTTTTATTTTTATAAATAAGAGAATAAACTTCGTTTACTATTGGCAATTCAATTTTCATCTTTCGTGCTAAAAAGTAAGTCGCTTTGGTTGTTTCCATTCCTTCTACAGTCATCTTTATTTCTTTTAACGCTTGTTGTACTGTTTTTCCTTGACCAATTTTTTCGCCAAAATTACGATTTCTACTCCAATGGGAAAAACAAGTTACCATTAAGTCACCAATACCTGCTAAACCATAGAAAGTGGAAACTTCTGCTCCTAATTTTCTTCCTAAACGAATCATTTCGGCTAAACTGCGTGTTACTAATGCTGATTTCGTGTTATCCCCTAAACCTAATCCATCACTTACTCCACAGGCAATCGCATAAATATTTTTTATCGCACCAGCGAGTTCTACACCGGCAAGGTCAGAATTAGTATATACCCTAAATGTCGGTGTGAAAAAAAGTTTTTGTGCCAATAAAGTAGTTTTTTTATTTCTCCCGGCTATGGTTACTGCAGTTGGAATACCTTTACTTACTTCTTCCGCATGGCTCGGTCCAGAAAGAACTACAATTTTCTGATGTAATTTTTTAGGTAATTCTTCTTCAAGGATTCCGGACATTCGTTGGAAAGTATTATTTTCCAATCCTTTAGTGCCGCTAATCAGCATTTCCAGGGAATCCGTGCTTCCCGGGTAGTTTAAAATCTGAGCAACTTTTTGTGCGGTTGAACGGAAATATATTGTCGGTATAGCGAAAACGATGATATTTTTACCCGCTAAGATTTCGTTTAAATCTGAACTGATAAAAATATCTTTGGGAATCCTTAAATGAGGAAGAAAAGACAATTTGCGTTTACGGTCTAAAATTTTTGCCTTTTCTTTGTCGTATTCCCAAAGAGCAAGATTGTTACCTTTGTAGTAGAGATGACAAGCAAGAGTTATGCCCCAGCAACCACCGCCTAGGACTGCAATTGTTTTTTTCATTTCATTAATACGATGCAGACAGACAATTTACCGATTTAAGCAGATAAAGACTATCTTAGTTTGAATCTTGGTCGTTATCTCGTTTGAATCGTCTTTAGAGTAAACTTATTTTCTTTACCTTGGATTAGCCGTTGAATATTTTGCCGATGATTAAAAATTATTAAAAAAGAAATAAATGAAGTAACCAAAGTCAAGATAAATGAATGTTCAAAAAACCATACACTTAACGGTAGAAATAAAGCACTACCCATCGAACCTACCGAAATGTAACCAGTAAGAATTACTAACAAAGTAAATACGACTACTGTAGATAATGTTGGCAGAGGAAAGAGAGCCAAAAATACACCAGCTGTGGTAGCTACTCCTTTACCACCACGGAATTTTAAAAATATTGTCCAAGTATGTCCAAAGATAACCATAATCCCGACTAAAAAAGGAAAGAGTCCCTGAAATTTTTGCTCAGCGAGCAGTGTCGGGATGTAACCCTTAGCAAAATCAAACAGTAAAGTAAAAATTGCTGCTTTTTTTCCCAGAGTACGCAAAACATTAGTTGCTCCGATATTTCCTGAGCCGTATTTACGGATATCAATCCCTTGACTAAATTTACCTACCAAATATCCAGTTGGTATAGAACCAAGAAAATAGGCAAGAAGAAGATAGATAGCGTAATAAAAATACCCTGCGGGATAAATAATTTTTTCACTTGGCATCGATTTTTCTCCAGGCAGAAATAAATAAATAGTCAATTCCGGAAAGCAAAGTAACCAGGGCAGTGGAATAGAAGAGATAATTTTTTATCGGCAGAGTGATACTCTCCCAAACAAATAAAATCGCAAAAATCGTTAAGGATTGGATAATTGTAGATAATTTCCCTAATGTTCTTGGACGTATAGAACTGCCGCCGATACGGAGATAAATCAGTGCTGAGCCAACAATCAGGAGGAGGTCGCGTCCTCCGATAATCAGGAAGAGCCAGAAGGGAGCTCGTCCGGTCAAGGCAAAAACCAGATAAGTTGAATCAAGAAGTAGTTTATCGGCTAAAGGGTCAAGCAGCGAACCAAGTAAACTTCTCTCTTTTCTGGTGCGGGCAATGATACCGTCAAGGATATCAGTGAAACCCAAAAAAAGAAAAATCAATCCCGGCCAAAAAGAAGGCTCTTTTTTGGCGAGGAAGAAAAGAAAAAGTGGCATGAGCAAAATACGTAATGCGGTAATTTTTGTCGCCAAAGTCATAGTTGGACTTATCTCTTGAGTATTCATCTAATAAATTCCTGCAATTTATTTGCCGTAGACCAACTGGTCTTCAATTTTAAATAAATTGCCAGGTCTTCATATTTTTCTTTAAGGATGACACTATTCAGACGAATTTGTGAAATTATTTTGCTTTTGTTATAAGGAATAGATACTTCTAAAGAAATTAGTTTTTTTTCAAAAAATTTATTTATTTCCTTCAAAAGTTCTTCCACACCTTCACCAGTTAATGCGGAAATTAAAATAATTTTATCTCTCCATCCCAAACGCAGATAGTCGTTGGTTTTTAAAAGGTCAATTTTGTTATATACCATAATTTGTGGTTTACTACTTATACCTAATTCTTTAAGGACATTATTCACTACATTAATTTGTTGTTTCCATTGCCGATGTGTAGGGTCAATAAGATGAATTAATAAGTCAGCTTCTTTCGTTTCTTCCAATGTTGCCCGAAAAGCGGTAACTAAATGATGAGGTAACTTATAAATAAACCCTACCGTATCAGTAAAAAGTACCTTCAGCCCGCCAGGTAGATTTACTCTCCGTGTCGTCGGGTCTAAAGTAGCGAAAAGTTTATCATCAACATAGGCGGTATATTTTTTGGTTAGAGTATTAAGTAGAGTAGATTTACCGACATTGGTATATCCCACAATCGCAACTACTGGTATTTCTTTCCGTTTTTCTCTCTGGATTTCACGCTGTTTACTTACTTTTTCAATTTCTTTCTCTAAATGCAAAATTCTTTGCCGGATATGCCGGCGGTCGTATTCTAATTCTCTTTCTCCCGGTCCGCGGGTGCCGATACCACCGAGTTGTTGAGAGAACATAATTCCTCTCCCGGTAAGACGGGGTAGAAGATAAGTAAGTTGGGCTAATTCAACCTGTAAAATTCCTTCCTTTGTTTTTGCCCGTTGAGCAAAAATATCTAAAATCAGTCTTGTCCGGTCAAGAATTTTAGTTCCAATCAAATCTTCAAGATTACGTTGTTGTGCCGGACTGAGTTCTTCATCAAAAATTACCGTCGTAATACCATTTGTCTGCACCAGATGAGTAATTTCTTCCACTTTACCTTTACCAATAAGATATGCCGATTCAATTCGGTTTCTTTTTTGAATAAAAGTATGGACAACTTTTCCACCGACAGTTTTCACCAGTAAAGCAAGTTCATTTAAAGATTCTACGGCTTCTTCTCGTTTTGTTCTGGGATCCTGTAATCCAATAAGGACAGTACTTTCCATTTCTAAGTAGTTTCACAAAAGTGAAACTTAAATCAACGCTTTATATAGTATATTAAATTTTCTACGAATAATTCAAGTATGGACTACAAGAGGGTAGTGTCAATAGTCTTGTGT
>DHVG01000007.1 GCA_002412545.1 Elusimicrobia bacterium UBA5214
CTTTGAATAATATATGTTATCCAAACTTGAATTTCAAATTCATAAATTACAAATCTACCCCCACTGAAAGAAAAGATAAATCTGATGTCATTGGATGAAGTAAATGCTTCCTACTTCCTAATTTCAGAGTCAATATCTTGTGTTCACCTTTTTCTATGATATCTGCAAGTTTTTCAAAATTGACCAATTTTTTTTCATAAAGGACAACAAAACCGCCTCCGGGGCCTGCCCCACTTGTTTTAGCTCCCAGAACCCCCTCAACTCCACATAGCGCACCTACCAACTCGTTTGCTTTCCTGCTTGCTCTTCTCATCCCCGATAAAGTGAAATGATAGGCATTCATTAATTTCCCTACCCTTGTCCAGTCTAATTTACTTGTAAGTTCTAGGTATATTTCTTGAGTAATTTTTGAAAGCGCTTCCATAATAGGCCTATCTTCGGGAAGAACCCCTCCAACACCCGCTTCAGTTGGTGGTGTTTCTCTGGCTTCTGGCAACAATGTCCTCGGCATATATGCTATCGCAAAATCTACATTGTCTCCTATACAGTCGTTTGCTCCTCTAAGTTTAAATTTTTCAAAAGTCCTTATTATTTCCTCCATTTTAATTTGAATATTCGGAATATAGTATTCACCTATCTTATCGTCAGGGAAAAAATCAAAAACCTGACCTTTTAGTCTTATCTCTTCTTCTTGTCTATTGAATATACAAATTGGTTGAAATCTCCAAGGGACAAAACACGGAACAAGGCGTAGCCAACTTGCATCTGGATAACCAGCAGCCCACCAGAATGCTTGAGACAAATTAATTATCAACCTGCAAAACGAACTATTCCGCATAATTTGTTCAATTTCGGATATTCTCTTGCTTTCTTTTAAAAGCAGCGCACATATTGCAGAAATTATTGTGGAATGTACATTATCACCCAACCCAACTCCCTCTTCAAATTCACTATATACTGTAATGTCAAGACTGTAATTTTTGAGCAGAGAAAAGGGTTCTGTGTCTTGTTTGGTAAGTCTATTTCCCTGAAATAATGTTGCAATAGCAAATTTGAATCTGTCTGACATTGAAAACGAGTCCTTCCATTGCTTAGGAGTGAGTCCCTTCCAGTCTGAAATATACTTCGCAAGATAATCACCAGATTCTTCTACGTATTTGGCATTTCTACTGTCCGCTACAATATTAATAAACTCCCAAACCTGTTTTACCCTTCCTTCAATGTTGGAACTATTTCGCCATTCATTCAGAAAGGGGTCATAACTAAAACATTTCATATCTATTTTGCCGCCTTTTACACTTTTTACCTTTTCTACTTTAACGTAGGTTCGTAAAGGTATAGTTAAATTCACCATCTCCCCGTTTATATAGCAACCATAGTCACCTGCTAGAATTACTGAACCTGGTGAAGAAAAAAAGAGTCCTTTTTCCTGACTCCAGTCTTTGATAACATTAAAGCCACTCACTTCACTAGGTCTATTACCAACCTTTATAATTTTTTTCACTTCTTGAAGCAAAGTAGTTAAGAACACATCTGAAGTTGTTTGAACCCACCTTGCCTCCAATTGCTTTTCTTTCAGTTCCTTGATTCTGGAAGGCTCCCTGTTGTCAATCCAGTAAATCTTTAATTTCTTTTGGTCGATTAGGATTTTTTCAACGAGAGGCCAAACGTCGTTATCAGCTGCGCCATATCCAATAATTATCAAACAGCCAGAATTCTTAATCGCACTTTGAACAAATTTGCCTTTCGGTGACTCTAGAGGAATTGGATTTAAAACTTCATCTATTGTTGTTATAAGAGTGTGAGGAAGATGAAATGTCCCATGTAGATTAGCACATATTAACGGTATCACTTCTCCATTTTCAAGTCTATTATATGATTCTTCAAAATCTCTCTCATTATTTAATAGAAAATATTCCGTAAGTCCAGATCTCATAATATTCCTTTCAAACAATCCATCGAAATTTAAAGTGAGATAGAAAGTATAAAAACCCACTTTTGCCAATTGACTCAAGGCCTCATAACTGGCGGAAGTCCCGTTTACACTACAATATCGCGAAAGAACAGCAGCTAATCTTTTTAACGAGTAAGCACGGACATATTGCGCACACACGCTTTCTGGAAGAAACGTCTTAACTGTAAACTCGGGGTAGTTGTTTCTAAATTTCTCTTCTGCTTGTTGAGCCGGCAAATTGTACATATCTTCTAGTAATGTATTTTTAAGCTCATTCCATAATGGTACACCAGCACTTAAAGAAGTTCCTGCCCCTGTTAAGAAAACTGGATTCTTTCCTGCAGATTTCCATATTTCCAAAATACAATCAATAATCTTGTCGATATCTTTTTCTTCTTCAATGTCGTTCATTTATTTTACCTCTCTATTTATTCTACGTATGATTTTTTGTATTTCTCTTATATCACTAATTATGTAGTCGGCTTGTGCTCTTTTAAGTGTGTGTAAAGTACCCATACCAGATAATACTCCTATAGTTATAAGTCCCTTACTCTTACCAGACTTGATATCTAAAGCAGAATCTCCAACGAAAACAACTTCTTTTTTGGTAACGTTAAAGTATCGGAGCAAAGGATTCACATCCTTAGTTTCAGGTTCATCATAGGGGGGAGCTTGTATTTTTTCAAACAAACTTTCTAATTGTAACGCTTTCAGTATTTTTTCAACCGAAGATATTCTTCTATTGCTCAGCAAAGCTAAATGGAATCCTTTTTTTCGCAATTGATGCAATGTTTCGGGAATATTTTTACATGGTGGGTAACGACTTTCATCGTAGTTATAAAGCGATTCTTCTAGGAAAAAACCTAGTTTTGCACATAACTTTTCATATTTAGAATTATCCCTACTGATTTTCTTGATTATTTTATCTAGCGCAGAAGACGGGTTAGAAGAATGTAGAATTTTTTTTGGGTCCGTCTTTGTATGGAACAGAGCAATTAAAGCTTTAGCAATATTCCATCTTGAATTGTATTTTTCAAGAGAAGCCAGTTCATTTGAAATTCTAAGCGAATATGGGAACTCATCCAATCTATGAGTTAAACCTAGATAGAAGAAACCGGCTTTGTAATGTTCCCATAATACATCCATCGAATACCAGATCGTCCCTCCGCCATCAAAAATAATGATTTTTATCATATTTCTTTCTCCTCACGGTTGACAGCAAAGATTTGCACAATTCCCTTAAGAGGATTTGGACATTACTAATTTGGTTTCCACAAGGGGATTTCAGAAAATGTCATTGTTCCAGCTATCCCATGTTTTTTAATAAAATTTTTGTGCTCAGGATTGTCAGAATCAAGGATTTCACATTTTTCATGATTAGGTTTGTTCTCATCAAATTTATTGTTTTTATGTGTTACAATTTCCATTGACCCGTCCTTCCCAATCTTCCACTCTGAATGTATAAATTGCTTATCCTTAGCACAATTTATACCAATGCCTAAACGAATCAAATCATATTTCTTATTAGGCACGTAGATAAGAAAATCACTTGAGATTTCCTCATCCGGCTCAAGCCACCAGCCCTCATCAAATAGCGAACCACCGCAAATAAATTTCGAACTTCCCTCTCTATAATATCGCGGGATATGTTTATGACTTTTTATTTTGGTTTCTATTTCTTTAGCATATGCTAAATCATCACTTGGATTTTTGATTGCCTCAATGTTAACTCCTTTAACGCTATATCCAGATGCCAAGATCCATGTTTTTGATTTACTTCTATTGTGCATTTTTACTTTCGCTCTAAGTGCAGTAACAGAATTTTTTTGCCCTACTTCTTCCAAAGAAACCGATAGCACTATCTGCGAATGCATTGCTGGTACCAAAATTTTGGCTTGCAGCACATAGTGATAAAACGTCAGACCACCTACCACCGTGAGCACAAGAGATTGAAAAATTCCCAGATAGTCTCTAATTGACTTGACAATCAATTTTTTTCGTCTTGTACACATAGTTCTGTCAGGACACTACCGCAGAGGCAAATGGTTCTTTTTACAGATTCTCTAGTTCCATTTTCTGGAAAGTATTAAGCAATATGTTCTTTGCTGCTTTTTGATGTTTTTTAACTGCCTCTTGAAAATTAAACCAGTGACTTTGCTTATAATTACCCCTCCATTCATAATTCCATTTGAAAAAACCTATCTTCCTTCTAATAGCTTCGTTAAACCAAGCGTTCTCTTCATAATCAATGAAATTTTCTCCAATTATGGATCTACAAAGAGATTTGTAGCGAGATATGCGGTTGTCCTTTTGCTCATTCGTTTCGTCGTAATCTCCAATAGCTTTGTCAATTTCAGCAATTACACTATTTTTGTTTTGATATGTTATGCTTGTTGTGGAACTTGGACCAATGTAGTTATGGTATACTTGAAATAGATGTCCGGCGGCTTTAAGAAAACGTTTTTTGTTATCAATACTAGATTGACTTGGAACAAGACGCGCATCCTCCCACAGTAAACCGGGCCAATCCGGGTTATGTTTGGCATCAGCATGTCCAATATCAGGTATAGCCTCCTCAAGAATTCCTTTCATAGAATTAAAGGAATCGTAGTAACCCACAAAGTTCTGATGCGCAAATGTATCTGAATACATGTGAGTCGCAATTCCTATTCGGTATAGGTCTTTCGAATCAAGGGCTTCCTGTAAAAGTCTTTGTGCGTTTTGATTGGCAGGTATTGTATTAAGAAGATGGAGTTTGCCGTCGCGGCGATTTGCAAAGTTACCCATAATATCATCGGTCGTACCAGGCATGAAATGAAAAATCGGATAAATGCGCATAAGTTCTTTCTTCGGTTTCAGGATATTTGCTGTTTGGCTTATATAATTGCTATATACATTGGGAGAACCTATGCTGATTTCCAATATCGCGCTATTGCTGTCCGTGTATTGGGAAGAATAAGCGATTATGTAAGCTTCATCTGGTTTGAACCCTGACCTCAAGGCAATAACATAAGTTATGTAATAATGAAATTCAATATCCATTTCCCCTTCCTAGTTACAAAAACGCAATGTCATCTCGGAGCAATTTTGTTGGCAATAACGTTTGAACTTCTAAATCCAAGCGCATCACTGTTCTAAAAAAACAGAATTTGAAAAAAACTTTCAATGGGTCTTCCCTTTTCAACCTTTCAAGTCTTGTCATTTTTGAAGGATTATCTTTTCCGATTTTCTTAAAGAGTAACATATTCAAATGCTTCCTTGACTCGTTTCTCTATGACCTTTATTTGCGTTTATTTGGCTCCCTAAGTAACGCACAAACGAATTCATACAAGTGTAACCATCTTACTAAAATTTAGCATTTTATCGTGATAAGCCAAATAATCAGCAAGATTTTGTGCCAGGTCAAGAATCACTTCCTGGCCAAGCGATTTCCCTTTCCCTTTTAGAATTGAACCTCTTGACCTATAGATATTGAGTAAGTCGCAATTTCTGGCATATTTTTCTTCTACAAATTTTTTCGCCCATCTGTAAATATCCTTGATTTGTTTTATCCTTCCAAACTTGATTTTTTTCTTATCATAGAGCTTCTCCCACACCTTGTCAAAATCCTTCTCAATTTTTGCATGTTCCTTATCGTTCCAACCTGCTACCGTATGAGGAGGCGTGCTGAAATCTATCACCCAATGAATACTCTTTGCAAGTTCTATTGCACAAGTTCTTATTTCTTCCTCGACCTTCCATTCTTTCACGTCACGTGAATCATACTTCAAGCGTGCAATGACAGTGCCTTGGTCCGGCTTTTTTCCAATGAATTTAATCCTGAAGGTCTTCCCAATCTTTTCGAGTTTGTAAGAATGGTCGTTTTTCTGCTTTGAGGAATGTTTTTTATTATCAGGCATGTCCATCCATTCCTTCAACCATTTTTCCTTTATTGCCTTGTCTTTCTTTTCCTTCCATCCCTGCTTTGCCGTTCCTTCAACCAAGAATTTCAACAAATTGGGATTTGGATAATCTTCAAGTAATTGAAAAGCCAGTTCTTTGTGAATTTTTGCGTGCATTCCATTCCTCCAAATTCATTTTGCATTACTGCTACTTTGTCCTTTTTCTTCTTTCTTTGTTTCCAAGTACTTTTCTACACTGCGCGAACCGAAATAAAACACAACGATGATTCCTATTATGTAGGTGAAATGTCCTACTACCGTCTTTGCTAACTCGCTATCGGAAACTGACAATTTCGGAGAAAGAACCCAAGACAAAACGACGAAGTAAACCACAATGGAAGAAGCTGCCAAGGATTTCCTCAGTTCGCCTGTTGAAAGTTCTGAACTTTCCGAGAGGAAATTGGTGAGGACGAGCATACCTAGCAAGGTGATTATGCCCACGCAAGCCATACAAAAGAAAACACGATGTATCATTGTGAGTATTGAAACATCAATAAGCGCGATGACAAGTGCGACCAAAACGGAAATTCTCCACTTTCTTTCTGTCCAATTTTCTGATGACCCAATTTCTTCTGGCATTTTTGTCCTCCTTTTATTCGTTACGTTCAACTTCTATTTAGATGCTACTCTCGCTGCTTGAAGATTCCAATAAGAAAATCTATGGTGTCTTTTGATACAATTGCAAAAAACAAGCATTTCTTTTTGGTTGCGTAGCCAAACTGCAATACTTTGTAAACAGACAATCCAATTCCTACTTCTTTAAATTCAAGAAAATGCTCATCAGAAGGAACGAGGTTGATGGCAAGAGACATGTTTTCCCAAAATCGTGTGCGGCATTTTACACCAGCCAAAAAAGAAAACTGAGATGAAACTATTAATTTCTTGCCGTCAGTGTTGTATTCAAGAAAAAAAGGATAGGCAATGAATCTGGGGGAGAAACCAAGTTTTTTGACACGAAATGTGTAGGTTGTATCTGAAGGAGGCTCTCCACTTTCTTGTGGATTGAAAATTGAAACGATAATTATACTATCCTCCTCAAAATCACTCATTTTTAATTCGGTACTTGGAGGTATAAATGAGCCTGACGGATTGTTTCTGTTAAATTTACCTTCTAATGAGATAGCTGAAAAATTTGACAAAGGTATTTCTTTCTCTTTTTTCTTGACTTTCTTCACTACTCTTATTTGAACCGGGATGTTATCCTCTCTAATCTTATTGGTAAAACTAATTATTAGTTTACTTCTTGTGTCTATGATGTTCTCTATCCACTTTCTTGCTTCAATCTCTTTCCCTTCCTTAGTAACCTCCTTGAGAGAAAAATCATCAGGGCTTGATATGAATCTCGCATTTGCCACATTTACAAAAAAGAAAATCAAGAAAATAGGTGTAAAGGCAACTCTGACTAGTTTGTCCCATGTAGACATTTTATTATCCTCCTTTCGAATTTCAATTTGTATTCCCGGCGATAGTGCTTATAATTCTTTCAACTTTTTCTTTTGATGGGTTAATCATCTTTTGAATTACATTACCCTTACTGTCGTAAGCAACTACAAGGGGGAAATTGCGCTTGGGATCAATTGAGTCAAACAGGTCATCTAATTCCTTATTATCATCTGTGTTCACACTCCGGAAGTTTATGCCAGAATAGTTGCTGTCCAAATTTATCATAATTTGATTAATTTCCAATTTTTCGCTCTGTGATGGAAACTGGTTACAGAAAAAGACGACTACCATTGGTTTGCCAATTTTTTTCAATTCTTCGAATTCATTGGCATTCTTAATACTGGCATAGTTCCCCATTTACGCACCTCCTTGGGAATAAACATTCAAAATTTCGTCAACCACATTTCTTATTTTGACAACATCAAAGGGTTTTGCGACATAACCAGTTGCTCCGAGATTCATTGCTTTCTGAATACTTTTCTCATCTTTAAGAGCCGAAACGATTACTACGGGCAGACCATCGTAATTTTTTCTTATTGACCCAAGAACAGCAAAACCATCCATGAACGGAAGCATTATGTCAAGAAGAACAATATTGATATTGTGTTTTTCTATTTTTTCTATTGCTTCCTCACCACTTGCAGCCATAACAATATTGTATTCATCTTTGAATATTTCGTTAAGAGATTCCCTTACATTTTTTTCGTCATCAACCACTAATATTGTTTTCTTCTTTTCCATTTATCCCAAGTACATACCCAAAAACTACATCAGATTTTGCAAAATAAAACAGCATTGCAAAAATGCGGCACGGTGGAATGAAACCTTATCAACAACAGAAATAAAAAAGCCGCGGATGCAATTATGTTCCACGGCTTTTCTTTATATCTTATAATTTATTTAAATTTTTTGCTGAATCGTTCGGCGGTCCTTCTCTATTGCCTTTCATTTTACCACCAGACCTGTCTCAAGTTAAAGTCTGGCGATATTATACAAAACCGCTTTTTTCTTGTCAAGTAATTTTTTGGTTACTTTGGAATTTGCCCCTTTCTCAAACGAAAAGATATCCCTTGTTCTTTACTGTCTTTATTCTTTTCCCGTCTTTTGGACCGAGATTCGTTCTCAGCTTCTTTACAGTCATTTCTATGCTTCTATCCTCACTGTCCTTCTTCTTCCCGCATTCCCACAGCGTTCTACACAAGTATTCTCTTGTCACTACCTTCCCCTGCTTTAACATCAAAAGATAGAGAAACTCAAATTGCTTTGGAGGAAGATATATTTTTCTTCTTCCGATTTTTGCCATCAGCGGCACGGCATACAGACTTACATCTCCTCTTTTCAGCATCCTCCTTGACGTTTTCTCGAGGGTTATTCTGTTCAACACTCTTCTTATCCTTGCTCTGAAAACGTCAACGTCAAAAGGTTTTTTTATGTAATCCTCGGCACCCATTTCAAAACCTTTTATCTCTTCTTGTTTCTTCAGCATTTTTCCGGTAAGCATCACAATGGGCATGTCTTCTGTTTCTTTCTCTGCTTTTAATGTCTTGCAGATGTCCCAGCCGTCCATTGCTCCTGGAAAAGCCAAATCAAGAATTATCAAATCAGGATTCTCGGTTTTTGCCTTTTCAATGCCTTCTTCTGCTGTCAGGGCAAAAAGAACCTGATAGTCGTCAAGTATCTGCTTGATGCTTTCGCAAACGCTTTTCTCGTCGTCAATTACGAGGACTTTCTGCTTCATTTTCTTTTTTTAACTCCTTCTAAAGTGATATCTGCGTTTATGTTAGTATGAAGAAACCAAAAGTAAAAGTGCGCCTTGGACAACTGCTCTCCTTTATCCAGCAAAAAAGTAACCTTTGTGTTTGATTGTTTTTATTCTGTTTCTGTGTTTTTCCCCGAACTTCGCTCTGATTTTTTTCATCGTTGCTTCGATTATTTTTGCCTCTCTTCTGTTTCTTACGTCACAGTTCCACAATGTCTGGCAGAGATATTCTCTCGTGAGAATCTCGCCTGGCCTAACCATTAGAAGATAAAGAAAGTCAAATTCCTTTGCCGTAATATGTATTCTCCTTCTTCTTATTTTTGCCATCAATGGAACCGCATGCATGCTGATGTCACCTCTTTTCAAAACCATTCTCGACATTTTTTCGAGATTTGCTCTGTTCAACACTTTTCTCATCGTTTTTCTCAAAATGCTAGGATTAATTGGTTTTTTGATGTATTCTTCAACGCCCAATTCCAAGCCCTCTGTTTCGTCTTTTTTCTTCAGCGATTTTCCCTTTAACATTGCTATCGGTATCTGCTCGGTTTTTTCGTCAGTTTTCAATGTTTTGCAAATCTCAAAGCCGCTAGCTTCTCCGGGAAAAGCAAGTTCTAGAATTATCAAGTCAGGCCTTTCTTCCCTTGCTTTTCTGATGCCTTCTCCAACATCAAAGACATGGCTTACTTCAAAGTCCTCAAGTGCAGTCTTAATGCCTTCGTAAATATTTTTCTCATTGCTCATTACAAGAATTTTTTCTTTCATTTCCTCACTACTTTCAGGCATTTTTCGATCTGTCTTGTTCTCATTTCATGTTTTCATTTAGATATTGGAAGGCAAAGCAGAATGAAATAGGAGTCAGAGTGCTTCAACATGATTAGTTGCTACGAAATCAAAAACCGCTGTTGCTCGTAATTGTCATCGTGCCACTCTCGTCTGTTCTGTATACCTTGCTTCCAGTGTTTTTCAGTCTCTTGACCGTATTGTCATCCGGATGGCCATATTGTATTGCCTTGGAGTCCTTGGCATCAACCTCGATATAGCTTGATTTTGGTTTTACTTTGTCCAAAAACGCTTCTGACGAGGCGTGCTTGCTTCCGTGATGGGATACTTTTAACACGTTTGACGAAAGATCGTTTCCGTATTTTTTTATTAAATTGTCTTCAATTCTTGTATCAATGTCTCCTGTAAACAATATCGAATTATTTTTGTATGTCATTTTTAACACAATGGATGCGTTGTTTACGCTGCTTGCAGAAGGAGTATTCGGAGCATACGCGCTCAAAACCTGAACTTTTACTTTTGGATCCCAGGTAAGAGTAGTGTTTTCAGAAGGGTAATAAATCTGGCATCCTGGCTCGACTTTTGCTTTCTGTCTTACTTTGTCCGCACTTTGCTTGACCAGTTCTGTGTCATAGAAATTATTCACCTGGCAGTTGTCAAAAACGTATTCAAGACCGCCGTAATGGTCTTCATCAGGATGGCTCAAAACGAGATGGTCTATCCTGGTTATTGAATGGTTTGACAGAAAAGCTTTAAGTTTTTCTACGTTTCTTTTGGGCCCCCCGTCAACAAGAACGTTCTGGCCGTTTGGAAGCACAATATACTCTGCATCTCCCTGGCCAACATCAACAAAGTAAACTTCCAATTTGGGAGCGGCATTCTCTTTAGGCTTAACAAATTTTGATTCTTTTGGAGAAGGCGTGCAACTGAAAAAGAAGACTAACAAAACAAGCAGAAAATACCTGCAGATGTATGCGGACTTTTTCAGTCCAGGGTTAATGCCCATATAGGCTTTCCTCCTCATAACCAAAATCCCTCAGCAACCGGGCTGGGTTTTTTAATACCTTATGAAAGAATTCTGCTTTGCATTTTCCGAAGGTTTCTTTTCCATTCGGGAATCATCGTAACAAAGACTCAAGAAAATCAAGAAATTATTTCTAATCTACGGTCCTGTTAATGCTTGTTCTGCGGTAATACTAATTGTGAACCGATGTTCACTCGGGTCAGGTGTATCCCGTGGCGGAGTAATGCAGAGCCAAAGATTACGCGATTGACCAGCAGGGACAAAACCTCCACCATCACCTGTATAATAAAATCTTCCTGACCCGGAACCAGCAGCCTGTGGATTGTAATTCAATGCATCAAGTGCCGGGTCAAATGCTTCCGCGGAAGGAACAGTATTATTGAACAAAGTCATTACCCGGAATTGAGTGTTATTTACAGGTGTAGAAGTACTAAGCGACCAGTCCTGATGAGGTGCTTCCATATCGGTTGCTGAACTACAACTCAAAAGGAATGACTCACTTACACTACCGTCATTGGTTACAATAATTGGCATTTCATAAACATTGAGCATACTACCAGCAAAGTAAGTCGGCACCGTGATAGAAGAAGACCAAACCACACTTACCGAGATACTGACCGTTAAAAGAGCAAAATCTACTATCGTTGTCTCTCCACTAACCACACAAGCACTGACCATTGCCGTCTGGTATCCGCCTGCGGATGCTCGCACATCGTAAGTTCCAGTTGACAATTTAATCAGTTGATAATTCCCATCGGTAGAAGTTGTTGTGCTACTAACAATTATGGACTGTGGACCAATGACTTCAACGATCGCCCCACTGATTGCTGTTCCATCAGCCGCCTTCATTACTATCCCGGAGATTGTACCAGTTGCAAAAGTGCTGGTCGAGCATGCTAACCATAAGGTCTTCAGTGTTGAATACGCCTGACGAGGCGTTCGGTCATATGTGCCTGCAGATTGAGATACAATTCCCCACCATTCTTCATTCATATTCGGGTCGCTGTAATTGTTATTTGTCCAATCGGTAGTAGTATCATGTCCTGAGTTTCCCAAAGAATTTGTATGACTTTTCCACCATTCATCGCACCATTCAAAAACAGTCCCTCCAAGACAAACTCTATTGGAATCTTTTGAACTCAGATTTTGCTCAATCTCTTTCCATAGATTCTCTATATATAATTCCTGTGTAGATTCGTCTTCTAAACCAGTGACACCATTATAAGCATCGCATCCCCATTCGGAAATAAACATTGGTTTTGCACTGATTGCTTCATATTTTTCAAACCGGTCACTGAAATTTTGTCCCAGGTATAAATTTAGACCCCAACAACCCAAAGCGGTCATGCTCGAGTCAGCCGACCCATAGGACTGTTTGCCTATTGTCTCTAATATGTCCTTGTTCATTGTTGTAACCGGATGATAATTTGAACCTTCTATATTTTTTGCTTCATGTGCAGCTTCGTTCACAAGCGAATACCAGTTAGACCACTTCTGTTCGTCTGTACCTGAACCACCAGGCCAAACTTCGTTCCCAAATGCCCACATCAGCACTGCCGGGTGGTCTTTCCAAGTGGATACCATATTCTTGAATCCATTTATTAAATTGTTTCTTACTGTAGTATCGCCAAAATCTTGTCCTGGATTTACCCAGTAGCCCATAATTACATACAATCCATTATTATACGCAGCATCCATTGCAGCCGTTGCCGTTGGAGTACCGTAAGTTCTTATCGTGTTGGCACCCATTGCTTTGAGCAGTGAAAAATCAATTGTATAAGTATTTGCATCAGCAGACCAGTCATAACCTGCTCCCTGACCAATGGGTGTCGGCGCATAACATACACCCTTTATGGTAAAAGTGCTGCCATTTACCAATAGTTGTCTTCCTTCAATTTTTACTGTCGTAGCATAAACTACAGTGAAAAGTGAAAAGTACGAAGTAAGAAGTAGAAGCAATATACAAAGCAATATCCGCTTTTTGGTGTCATTCTTGACATTTCTTTTCTTCTTTTTAATCCTAAAGGATTGAGTTACAGCCCCGATAAATCGGCATGCAACATTGTATTCGCTTGAATCCAAGTCTCTATCTGCATGAATCCATGTTTCAGGACAAAATACCACGGGACAGAATTTCTCGTCAATCATCAAAACCCTCGGGATTAAAAAACTGTCCATTTATCAAATTTCTTCAATTTTACAAAACTATATTTTTTTGTCAATGCTGTTTTTTAAAATTTTGCCGTGAAGCTAACGCGATGAGTGTCACCAAGGTCAGCGCGAGGAAG
>DHVG01000008.1 GCA_002412545.1 Elusimicrobia bacterium UBA5214
GTATTTAAACCATTATCCGTCCAGCCAACCGTATTCGTGCCACCTTGCGTTGTCCCAATCGCATACGAGTACTTTAAAAGACCACTCTCATTATCCGTTGCACTATCCCAGTTCGCTTTTAAATAAGTTGTTGCGGTTGAATATGCTATATCACTACCACTACCATCACGCACATTAGCAATCTGACTGGGTGTAGTGGAATCAATTAAGACACCATCAGAATTTTTTACTGCTGATTCATAACCGACATTATCCTCTGCTTTAACGGCAAAATAGTAGGTTGTCCCGGTATTCAAAGATAAACCGGAAGTAGTCGTACTTAAATTCAAACCATTATCGGTCCAATCTCTCACCTCGTTCCCACCGGGTGTAATTCCAATTCTATACAAATATCTTTTCACTCCGCTGGCAGAATCATCTGACCCTGTCCAATTTGCACTTAGATAAGTGGTAGCGGTAGAATAATCAACATCGCTACCTGTACCATCATTAAGCGTAGCGATATTTGTTGGGGGAGCAGTATCAATAATAATTGTGCGGTCACCGCTGTCACCGGAAGAGAAAAGATTATTATTAGAATTACCGGTAGAAACTCGCAATCTAAATTGAGCATTATCCTGTGCTCCCGAGGCAACACTTTTTACATCTATAGTAATAATATAGGTAGAAGTACCGGGGGCAAGTGGGGAAACTAAACTTAAACTGGTGAAAGTTGCTGAACCGACATCGTAATTGAAACTCGCTCCAGCACTGACTAACCCATCAGCACTATCCCAGGCATTCTGCACATTGCCACTATCTAACCAGATTTTAAATGGTGTCTCAAGATTCTGTGAGAGATTACCACCTAATTCATTAAGTAAAACTATTTTATTGATTGTATCGGCAGCACTGGAAGATGACTTAAAGATAGCTACCTGAACGGTCTGTGAACCTGCCGGAACATAAAAATTACCTGCTTCACCACCAGCAAATGTCCCATCAAAAACTGTGGTCTGTGCCGGTGGCGGTACGGGGAGGGTAGTTGTGCTACCAAGCACTATCCAGTCAGTAGGAATACTACTCTGTTGGTTTATCGCTTTTACTCTCAACCAATACTCGGTATCCGCAGTAAGAGCAGTGAACACTGCGAAAGTATTTTTTGTATCCGAAGAAGTCAGTGTCCCGGTGAAATTACTTGCGGTTGACCTTTCACATTTGTAATCAGTTCCAGAAGGGTTACCATTAGGTAACCAGTTTGCTTGAATTTGTGTTTGAGTAACATTACTGAAATCCTGAACAACGGGTAGAGCAGCTAATGTTGCGGTAGAAGCAACAATCGTGCTCGTTGAGCCAAAATTTTCCCAGTTTTTAGCAATCACTCTACCATAGTAAACCGTATTGGTGCTTAAATTAATAATCGTCGCCGGTGACCCTGATTTTGTTGTCTCCGAATAACCATCCATACTACTGAAATTACTATTTACTGAAACTTCGGCACGGTAAATTGTATCACTCGGGTTACCTTCACCGACACCGGTCTCCCAACTTATCTGCACACTGGTAGTACTAAAGGTTGTCCCCCAAGCAACAGCGGAAGGTGGATTGCATAAGGTTGGTTTCCCAATACCACCACTTACGGTTGTGGTAGCGGCAACATTTTCCCAGTTTAAGGCAAGAACACGTCCGTAATAAGTAGTATTTGGTAATAACCCGGTAATTGTTGCGGTTCCGAGTCCCTTTGTTACCGGAGTTGAAGAAATTGACCCGCTAAAATCACTTGCGGTAGAAACCTGAGCACTGTAGGTGGTATTACTCGGGTTACCATCACTTGTTCCCCAATTTACCGTAATACTACTAATGAACGGTGTTCCCCAAGTTACATTTACCGGTGCTTCACACCAGGTTACTTTAGTTGTTGTTGAAGACCAGACCGAAGTATTATTAACACTATCTCTTGCTTGAATTCTAAACCAGTAAGTAGTATTTGGACTTAAATTACTCCAGACCGTTCCCGTGGAAGCCCAGCCGGAAGGGGGGTCAGTCCAAGTAGCAAAATTATCGGTTGAACGCTGGATATAATAAGGTTGAGAAGGCGCCGGGCTACCCGGAGTGAAAGTCGCTGTGCCGGTAGTAACAATCTGGCTATAAGATTCAACAAGCGGTGTCCCACCGGCAAATAGTACCCCGCTCGGTGGAGCAGTATCAATAATGAATGAAAAATCGGTAGTATCTTTAGCAAGGAGAGCGTTAGCTAAAGAAGTAGCGGTAGAGATATAAAGTCCGAAACTTGCACCGTTAATTGCGGGAGATTTTACATCTACGACTAAGATGTATGTACTCGTTGCATCTTTAGGTGAACCGAGTATAAGTCCAGTATCAAAAACAGCACTTGAAGTAAAAATTTTTGTATTGTCAATTGAGCCACCACTCACCACGGTATCTCCGGCATTGTAAGAATTACTTCCATCATTATCACGATAAATATACATTGCCGAAAGATTATCTTTTAGATTAGTTCCGCTATCAATTCGTTCTACAGTAATCCAAGTAATCGTATCCACGCTTACCGTAGATGAAGTTTTGAAAATTCCTGCCTGGATACCAGTCGCTCCAGCGGAAGAATAATAAACTGCTCCTTCCGCAGGTGTTCCGGAAAGTGTCCCATCAGAAACTGTAGTCTGCCCCACCGCAGCAGTAACATCTAATATCACATCATCCCACCATATATATATACCCGCCCCATTACTATTACCGGTTTTACCCTCAAATCTTAATCTTATGTCATAATTACCCGTTGCAGAAAAGTAACTGCTTACATCAAGGCTTGATACACTGGCTGGCGTGAAAGTTAATGATGGCGTGATTGCCTGTTGCCAGATTGTTGTCGGTGATGCCCAACCACCACCTGACGTCTGGATGTCAACATATAGCGTCCCTTGCGCCGCTGCGATACCGACACTGTACTGAAATCCATACCATAAATTCAAATTAACCGTAGAACCACCAGTAATTGAACCTACACTTTGCGCATTGTACCATCCAACAGAAATTCCCTTTCCCGTTGCCGAGGTACCTTTAAGACTCTGTACACCACCGTTCTTCTGGTCAGTTGCCTTAGCACTTGAGTTCACACCAGTAATATTACTATGAGGCCAGTTGATAATACCTGCCAGCTCCATGTCTCCGTCGGTTATTACCGTAGCAGCCCCTGCCGGCGTAACATTCGCCAGAAGAAAAACTAAGATTACAATAAAAGTAAACAGAGGACGACCACTATCTTTTATCGCTGAAATCATTGAAAATAAAAACTTACGAATATTTTTACTCATTGATGAAAACATTTTATCTATAAATAAATCTAAATAAATCGTAAAATGGGGACGGAGGTAATTTTCACAAGCGGGCACTTCTTGATTTTTTTACCTTTTGCTCTCAAGATAACTTCGGTAAATGTTTCACCCATTTTTTTAATTCTCTCTGACTATTTCCTCACCGGGTCATCTAACCCAAAAAATTACCTCCGTCCCCATTTTTAGAGACTTACTTTGAGTAATCGGCCGGATTTATCCGGGAACCAGAGATTTTTACCGTCAAAACTTGCCGAACTGATATTTCTTATTTCACCGCGTGTATAAGCGATATAGTTACCGGTATAAGGATTAACCTGCAATATTTTTGTCGGCTCACTGGCAACACTGAACCAGAGATAGCGCTGAGCGAATGTCCCGGCAGTAATGATATTTTCACCTTCTTTTAAACTGTAAGCAACATAATTACCGTCATCAGGATTAACTTTTACCAGTTTACCCGGTTTCGTCTCTAAACCAAACCATACATTCTTGCCGTCATACACGCCGGTCTTAATATAATTTTCACCTTCCTTAAGTGTATAGGCAAGACAACTGCCATCCGCTGGATTAACTTTCAAATATTTTGCCGGGGCAGTATAGAGTCCAAACCAAACATTTTTACCATCATAAAGAGCAAAAGATGGGTTATCTTCACCTTCTTTACAAGTATAAATTTGATAACTTAAATCATCCGGATTAATTCTAACCAATTTTGCCGGTTTTGTCCAGAGACCGAACCATAAATATTTACCATCAAAAGTTACCGCATTACGGACTCCACCGCTACCATCAGCAAAAACACTCTCTTCTAAAAGATAACTTTTATAACTACCATCCTCGGGATTAATCTTAAGTATCTTCAAAGGCACACTATCTAAACCTACCCAGAGCGAACCATTAGCATAGACCATACTGGTCGCATTATCATCACCAGTTGCACAAGTGTAAATCGTATAATTCCCGGAAGAATTAATTTTAACAATTTTTGCCGGTGAAGAGAATAAACCCAGCCAGAGATAACTACCGTTATAAAGTGAAGTATAGATTTGTTCTTCCGGTGCAGGAAGTCCGACTTGTGGTGCAGGTAAAAAAGATAAAGTCGTAAAACTTGCTTCCCGGGTTAAAGTAGTGGGAAAAATATTTTCTACTTGTGGTTTAACTTCGGTAAGAAAACTTAATGTTTTTGGTTTGACAATTTCAACCTTTGGTGCAGTTACCTCTTTCGGTGTAACTTCTTCTTTTGGGATTGATACTACCGTTGTTTCTTCCTTCTTCTCTGCGGTCACCTCAGGTTTACCCCGTGAGATAGTAGTGTCTATCTCTTGGGGTTTAGTGGTTATCTTCGGTACGGGCACAACTGGCGGAGTAACTATCGCTGGTGGAGGAACCGGTTTTACCACTTTCAATTCTTTTTGTGGAGTGTAAAAGCGTATAATTAAAAAGATAAGTCCAGCCACTGCCCCGGTGAACACTGCCCAGCGAGGCAGGGAAGGCTTCACCCTGCACTTCGTCCTGAGGGACTCAGTGTCCGAAGGAAAGGGTTCAGCCCTGAAGGGAAGGAGGTTTTCCCAAACATTTCTTCTCTCGGTATACACCGTTCTTTTGTATACCTCGGGAAGGAGGTTTTCAATTCGCTCCGGCAGGTCCACACTGGCAGTAGGCACAGGTATTTCTTTAAGCAAAGAATTTAATGTCTGCAAGTCAGCAAATTCACTAAAACATTGAGCACATACTTTAAGATGTTTTTCTACGGTTTCCTTTTCTTGAAAGTTAAGTTCACCATCAAAATATAGGGATAATCGTTCCCTCACTTCCGGACAAAGAGTAAGATGAGAAAAATCAACTCTTGCCTGCGGAACCGGTATTTCTTTTATCAAAGAACTTATCTCACTTAGTTCGGCAAGTTGTTCTGCACAATTTTTACATTTCTTGAGATGTTTTCCAACTTCTTGTTTTTCATTTATAGAAAGTGCATCATCAAGATATAAATTTAATTTTCTTTTTATTTCTTTACAGGTCATCATTCGATTCCTCATCATAACCCTTCAAGGCAAACCCTGAACCTGCCGAAGGGTCATTATTTTTTCACCAGTTTATAATCTCTTAAGCGCTGTAATACTTCTAAGCGTAATTCGTCACGGGCACGGGATAACCGTGACTGCACCGTTCCTAAAGGACAATCAATAATTTCGGCAATTTCAGTATAACTTTTCCCTTCAATATCACGCAAAATAATTACTGCTTTATAAAGAGGATGTATTTTTTCTAAACATTCCTGAATCATTTCAATTTTCGTTTTTTTATCTACCACTTCATCCAGTGAAGGTAAAGAGTCGGGTAATTCACGAGATTGTTCTTCCCCACTTTGTTCACTTTCGTTAAGTGAAAAGGTAATTCTTCCTTGACGATTTTGTTCTTTAAGTTTATTTTTCCAAAGATTAACCGTAATCCGGTAAAGCCAGGTAGAAAATGCTGACCTTGATTCAAATTTTTTTATTCCCCGATATACTTGAATAAAAACTTCCTGGCACAAATCCTCGGCATCAGCAACATTATTAATTAAACGAAAAGCAAAAGAATACACCGTCTGGCTATACCTCCGAATTAAATTATTGAACGCCTCACGGTTACCTTTTCTGCTCTCTTCAATAAGGAAAGAATCATCCCTTTCGTTCACCTTCTACTCCATTAGACAAATGAAGAAAAAAATTGTTCCTCAAAAGAATAAATAAATTTTACATTTTGTCAGTTAGAAAGTCAAATAGAATGGAGTAGGAATAGGTGGTTAGTGGTTAGTGGTTAGGGAAACTACTTAGCGTGGATAGTATGGCAGGAAGAACAACCGACATAGTTACTACCGATTGTTTTCACCGGATGATTACATTTTTTCGCCGTGTAGGTTCGTGCAGTAGTCGTGCTCATTTGAAAATCGTAAGTATGACAATCGGCACATAATTTTTCATCTCTTTCTTTCTCATTACGGATAAACAATGCGGTCTTAGAATTATGGCAACTGGAACAGGCAATTCTATATTTTCCTTGCGTATCCTTGAACCATTTAGCCCCGGTACCGTATGGGTACCATTTTGTAAATGTTTGCTCTCCCAATGACCCTTTTATTATTGTCACCTGTTCCGATGCTTGGCTGACCGTAGCAACATCAACCTGAAAAGCAAGAGCATCCCAGCGATGACTTTTCCCATAGACACCACCGGAAGTAATCGTCGCCTGGTCCACTGAATAGAGGGCTAAATTACTTGCCGTTGCTCCACCAGTATGACAACTTAAACAAAGGTTGACATTCCCTTCCGCAGTCCTAATTCCCATCGGGTAGGCAGTATGACAATCATTACAGGTTAAAACATTTTTATGCGAACCGACATAGGTATATCCGCTAAACGGGTAAAAGACGATGAACATTGAAAAAATAAATAACCACAAAATTCTAAATCTCATTTTCTTCACCAATTCAAAGTATATCCCTAATTCCATTTTTTGTCAACCCCGCACCTTTTGCAAATAAATCCAAAATTCAAAATACAAAATCCTAAACAAATTCAAACGTTCCAAAGATGTCATTGCGACCCACCGATTCGGCGGGGAAGCAATCCCGAGTCGAGATTCCTCGCGGAGTTTACCCCGCACTTTTTCAGAACCGAGATTGCTTCGCTGATACTCGCAATGACCTAAAAAGGTGCGGGGCTCGGAATGACCTTTTAGGTCAGATTGCCACCCCCCCTGACTTTCGTCGGGGTCCCAATGACACCTTACTTAATCCGTTTGAATTAGTTTCTATCATTTCAGATGACAACTGGTACATAAATCATTAGGGTCTTTCCGCAGTAGCCGGTAATGTTCAGTTTTACCGTGTGGCTCATGACAAGTAATACAGACAATTTTTCCTTCTTTTAGAGGTAAACTCTCAACTGTTGTTGTCGTCAGGTTATGCATCCCTTCTAAAGGATGCAAAACACCGGAAATTATTTCCTCGTGACAGCGGGCACAGGTCTCAATTATTGACCCCTTAAGTTCCGCGTATTCCTCTTTAGTATGACACTCAAAACAATGATTTTGTTCCTGATGGGGATTAATTTTTTTTGCTTCTAAACCAGCACTACCCGATAAACCAAAAACAAGTAGCGAGTAGTAAGTAGCAAGTAGTAAATTATTTATATTCGTGTTTATTCGTGTCTTCATTCGTGTTAATTCGTGAACTAGTGTAGTGCGTCATAAATCTCTTGACATCTGATTCTGCTTTGAGTTGTCATTGCGAGCGACCAAAGGGAGCGTGGCAATCTCAACTCTTAGACGGAGATTGCTTCGTCGCTATGCTCCTCGCAATGACATCCAAATGTAAAGATCTGTTTGACGCATCACACTAGTAACTTTTTGGACTATGTTCAATCCCGCCTTTTTCTGCGGGATGACATTTCAAATAACATTCACCTTTAAACTCACCACGGTCAATAAATTCAAACCGACCGACACTGTCCGCTTGCGCACGGTCAAGACGAAATTCAATCAGATGTGTATTCTCCGCTGAACCGTGTGAATTATGGCAGGAATAACAGGAATTTTTTTTCTCACTGATATGTAATGAATGATAAGGAAAACTTTCATTGTTTAAAATACTTCTTCGGGAATGACATTCATAGCAGAGAGCATAAATAAACTCATCCTCAAGATAACCATCTTGAGTAGTATAATTTTTGACTAAGATTGGTGAATAGATTGACCCATGCGGACCGGATGGTCCTTTCGGGTCATCATTATTATGACAATCGGTGCAATTAAGGATACTTTTTTCTGCTTTCAACGGTGGTAAAAGTGAAGGAACATTGAGATTTTTTCCTTCAGATTCTACCGGATGATAAGAAGGATTAGTCGGTTGGAACTCAATCGCTTTATTGGTCCTTCCGGAAGGTAAATTAGCACTGTTAGAATGACATTTATAACAGAGTTCATACTCAAATTTCAAACCCGGATTATTCCCGGGTTTCTTTTTACCTTTCTCAATATTTATTTTTTTATAACTACGGTGTGGTTCGTGACAATCGGCACATTCGCTATGTCGTGGTATTCTTGGATTCACTTCCGGTAAAATTTCTCCCCGCCAATGAATCCGTCTAAGTTCAACCGGATGATGAGATGACTTACTAAATTCAGCAGAAATATCTATGAGAGAAACTTTGTAACTAAGACGACCAGTATTTTTTGACTTTCCTCTTTTCTCTTCACCACCGTGACAGAGGTAACAGAATCGCTCTTCTCCGGCAGTCGCCCAAGGTTCACCACGAACATACCGTTTATGACAGGAAAGACAACTTGCCGGTAAAGTATCCGCAGTTCTTTTATGTATTTTTTCGCGCGCTTCTTGAGCGAACAAAAAAGATAAAAAAAAATAAGAAATAAAGATAAAAATAAAAAATCTACTTAATCGCCTATCCATCCAATAACAATAAAAAATTATAGCCTATCGCAAAAGTCGCTCTTGGCTAATGATTGCACAGATTTTGGAAAGATTACGCAGATTTTATCGTCGGGATTTTTAATCTGTGTAATCGGCATTTTTTAATCACTGTAATCAAGGGCTGAGTTTTACGAAGCCCTAAAAAATTAGTAATCCCCGATATGACAGTCACAACAGACCCTTTCCGGGTCTCCGGTAGCAAAGGTAGCTCCGGGTTTACGCCAGAATTGTCGCTCACCACCAAAATATTTACCCGAATTAGCGGTATTACTTCCTCCATTATGCGGGTCATGACAGGCGGTGCATTGAACAAAATCATCACGGTCAAGCACACCACTTGCTCTTATCACCGCTAATGCTTTCAACCCTCGGGAATTAGCAGTTACATCATCAAGCACATTTTGATGCATATAAAACGAGTAAAAAGCATGTTCACAAGAATGTCTTGTGGCAAAATCCGGGACATTGTCTCCAGGACGCTGTGGGGTAGGATTAGGATAGGTGGTATCACTAGTGTTTAATCTACCATCGGTGTCCAAATCACCTCCAGTCATATTTATCTCGCTAACCGTTCCGGTTGAATTATATACCGCACCGATTTTCACTGTCCCATCGTGACAGGAAAAACATACTCTGGAAGAACCGCTTGAAGGCCAGTCTTTTTCAAATGTATCATCTTCACTTGTTGGCACTTCATCACCCCAAGCGTCATCCGGACCCTTTTCCCAAATAAATGATGATGACGGACCGTAAATCCAGGTGCTCAACCGCACCGCCCAAGATTCATCTTCTTCGTACATATACTTCGGCGGACCGGAACTAAATGAAACACGCGCTGAATTAACTGCAGTCGTAAGTTGATGACTAATCAGAGGCAGACGAAATTGTTTATTAGTAAAACTACTATCCCCGTAAGCATCGGCATAATAAGTATAAGTAGTAGTATGACTCATTAAATTCTGGTTAAATGGTAGACCACCCGCAGGTTGACGCAAATGGGGTATGTGACAGAATTTACATACCTGTGTCTCACTTGTCGCTTTAACCGCCCCCGAAATACTATTATTTGCACTTAAATTATGTATACAATCAGGGTCTGTAACATTGGCAAAAAGTTTACCACTGGAGAAAAACAAAAGGAAAAAAGAGAAAATTATTTTCTTCATAACTTTTATATATCATCCATCCATTAAATTATATATCAAAAAAGATACAGAGTCAACTCTAAAAAAATGTGATTTTTATTACATAAGGCGCCAAAACGCTAACTACCCGCAAAAGCGCCAAAAAAATACCGGTAATTCTATCCATGCTTCGCCCACGCAGGTTGCTTAATTGTTGACCCTCACCTCAGGTATTTCCTTGCTTCTTGAAGAAATTCTTTTGCTTTTCCGATTAACTCTTCTGCTTGTTCTTTTGTCGCAACAAGTTGAGGTTCGTAGTCGCTATTTTGTCTTAACTCAAATGCTTTAGACAAAGCATCAAAATATTTTTTCTCAAAAATATTGTTTTTAACAAATTCTTTGTTAAAATACGAAATTACTGCTTTATGGCTTGAGTAAGCGAGTCCTTTACTAAGAAGTATTGCCTCCGCACAGTAAAACATTGCATAATAACTTCTGGAGACAGAAAAGTCGTATAATCCCTTTTCCAAATTAAGTTCAGCACTATAAATACTATCATTTGCCTTTTCCAAGTATCCTTTTATTTCTTCTTGATTCATAAAGTTATTCCTTCTCGTCTAACATTCAATAATAAAGGAGTATTTCTGCCAACAAATTCACTCTCTGATTTTATCACATAGGAGATTAACAATTCATACTGATAACAGACCTCATTAATAATATTAAAAACTTTCTCAAATTCTTCTTCCCATTTATCAAATTCCTTCAGGACAATCATAATATCAATATCCGAACCTTCGGTAGCATCACCACGTGCTTTTGAACCGTAAAGGATTATCCGTGATAAATTACTTCCGTAAAGTTTTTTTAAACTTTGAACCAGTTCATTAATTGCTAATTTTTCTTTCTCGTTTAAAGAAACTATATTATTTTTCATTCTTTCTTGTTAAACATTTTTTTTCATCGCCGGTATCGTTCATAGTGAATTTTAATTAAATTTTTTGTATTTCTTTAAGAAAAATTTTTATATTCTTTTTAAATAGAAAAAGTACAGTATCCCGAGGAGAATTCGCTATTGCCTTATCAGCCGCATTCTGTATATCTTGTGGTTTTATTCTAAATTTCCTTGTGACAAAAAGTGCATCTTTTATATCTTGCTCGGTAAATCTTCCTAATTTAGAAATAATAATGTCTATTGGACTGAGAACTTTCACCGTGAGTAATTTGTTCTTCTTAAGTGGAAGAGCCCTTTTTCTATATCCCGGCACAAGGTCAATTACTGACCAGCGAGATATATTTTCACCCAAATCTGCAGGGATACCTTTTGATTTCAAAAAACTAATTAAATTTTCTATATCTCCTTTCACTTCAGCATCAAGGTCTACAGTTGCTCTTTTTTGCATTCCGTAATATTGGATGGCTAAACCACCGGCAAGAATAACTTCTAACTTATTTCTTGTTTTTAGTGTAAACTCCTCAAGTAAAGCAATAATTTGTTTAAAATTAACTTGAGACAAAGGTTAGTGCCTCCAGAAATTTTCTATATTCACGCTTATCAATCCGTTCATTTTTTCTTTCTAAAGGTTTTCGGTGGATGTAATTTTCTAAAAGAGTCCTGAAATTAGTGTACCAGATACACGCTTTCTCATAACTCATCCTGACTTCTTTAATCCGGAGATAACTTTCCCAGTCAAGAGTGTCATTTAAGAGTATCTCCAACCAGAGCAGGTGAGAACTTTTTTTATCTTTTAAAACTTCTTCTAAAGTTTCTGCACCAGTATAAAAAGGAATTACTTTTAAGGATGACATATCTTTATCAAACGGCATAATTTTTGACATTCTTCGTCAAATGGCGAGACCCTTCGCTCCGCTCAGGGTGACGTCGTCCTTGTAGTATATTTTGCCGTTTCATATTGTATCTCGAGACCGTTGAAAAATATCTACGGTTTTATTATATCAAATTTAGCAGAAAAGTCAAAAAGATTTTTTTGTGAAATTATTTACGGTTTTTCAGCAGGCGGTATCTCGGGTGACGGTGGCACTCCTATTGGTAACGAAGGTGCGGAAAAATGTAGTAGCAAAGCTTGCTTTGCCTACAACTTGAATTAGCCGAGCAAGCTCGGCAACTACAATGTAGTATCTATGGTTTCTTTTCGGTAGGTAGTATTTCGGGTGGAGGAGGCACTTCTATTGGTAATGCGGGAGACGCCGTTCCAGTAACCACAATCGCAATCGGACTATAGGAAGAAGTAGAATTTGCTGGTGGTGTGTCAAGAAAAGGTTCAGCACCCATACGGGGATTACCGGCGGAAACCGAGAAATAATAAGTTGTCCCTGGTTCAAGACCTTTAACCGTAATTGTAGAACCGTCCCAGCCGGTCGGTTCAACTGATTGCCAAACCGCCGAAAGTCCAGTAAGATTTTTGTCTCTATCTACCCATTTCTCATAATCTATACCGGCTAAAGTATAAGTTGCCCGTAAAGTATAATACAGTTCAGGGGGAGTAATTATTACTTCAGCAGGAATAATTGTTAAAGTAATACTGGAAGTATAAACTGCTAATATTTCTGGAACATTCGGTACTGCGGGTTTAACGAATTCTTCAGTAGTATAGTAAAGAGGTTCAGCAAGATTGCCATATTTATCAACCGCTTGCGATTTGATTCTATTGAAATAATCATTACCAAAAATTGTGCCCACCTTATCATCTAAAATGCGAAACAGTGTCCCCTCCTGCTCTGAATGGTCTATCCAGGATGTATAATCAGCATTATTCTTACGATAGGCAAATCTCACGGTGTCAATATTTTTTGTTGAACCGCTCGGGTCTTGCCAGTCACATTGAAGAATGATTGAATTATCACCGGCTACTGGCTTCTGAGCAAAGACCAACCCTGAACCGTTCGGTGGTTTGGTATCCAGAGGAAAAATATCACTATAAGCACCCGTTGTTCCACCTTGCAAATCGTCAGCGAGAAGACATATCCGAATATTTGTTTCTTGATTATTGAAATCCTTCTTTGCGTCCCAGTAAAGAGTATGCACAATACCAGTGGAAACCAATCCTACTTCACCCCAGGTTGTATTAGAGGACTTTGTTGAACCTTGACATTCGTAAAACAAATTCACTTTCACTGTATCCGTATCCGCATCAAGGACATTATAAGTTACGGTTACAGTCGTCGTGCTTTCTTTCTGTCCAGCGGTGATTACTTTAATTTCTGGTGCTTGATTTACTCGTGGCAAGTACTTAAGCGGAGGACCGAATTTCATTGTCAAAGATATACGGTGTAAAGTAGTGCGGATTGGATTATCTTTCTCACCGGTACCAGTATAAGCATAGTCAAGGTCAAATTTTTTCATTTTCAAACCAAAACCAAGACCAAAAATATTCATTTTACTCTGTCTCCCAATCCCAGTCCGTAAACGAATAGAAGGTATTTCTACCGGATAATACTCTATACCAATAATTTGTTTCCATTCATCATCATTCGGTTTAACTAAATCAAGTGCAAAAAGAAAACGGTCATTCTTAAACTGTAATGGATAGGTAGCACCGATTCTTACGGTTGTTGGTAAAGGGTCAGCGATATTTTTATATTTCAATTTACCGAAAAGATTTTGGATACTCACCGCGAACCAAATTTTATTTTTTATATAAAGGAACGCCCAGTCAGTGGTGAAACTTGTTGCCGGATAATCTTCAGCTAAACGACTGTGAATATATTTCAAATTCATCCCGGCAAAGAGTGGCTCAGTTTTGTCCAACCTTTTCCCTAAACTGAAAGTAAACACGGTATCTTCTTCAACTTTTATTTTCCGGCTTGAAAGGTCAAATTCAACAATTTCTTCTTCCCCGGCAGTGTAGCCCAAATAACTTAACCCGAGATTCAATTTTCTTGTCGGTAAGAATAAACCAGCAAACTGGTATCTACTACCGGGAATAAATCCCGGCCAGAGTGAAAAGTTCAATTCCTGCGGGATAAATAAACCCATCCCCGAGGGATTAGTGTAAATACTGGCAATATCTTCACTTAATCCGGATGATACACCTCCCATACCTTGCAGCCGGACTGAAGGAATTTCCTGCAAAAATAATCCACCAGATGTGCCGGGGCTACCCGCGTAACTTTGAGTAGCGAGTAGAAAGTAGAAAGTAGAGAGAATGAGGAGAAATTTATTGTTATTCATTTTTGTTTTTTGACTTGTAAGTACTATTGATAAAATTGTTTAATTTTATTAACAATTTTTCTTTTAACTCTTTAACTCTTTCATAGTCAGAAGTTTCAATTTTCTTTCTCTGGTAGAGCAATTCTAACCAGTGCTCGCAACTTTCGTACAACGATGCCCTCCCATTATAGTAGAACTTGATTTTATCAAGATAATGATACCTTCCGTAACCTTCAGCAATGTTTGCTCCTACCGAATCAACTGATTCAATAAATTGGTCACCCATTATCTTTTTATCATGCCAACTGAGTTTCTCATATATTTCCCATCCGACTTCGGACAATTCCCTCGCTAACCTATAGACCTCCAAATTCTTGAGCACAATAAATTTCATTTCCGTCAATCTCCGTGTAGTTCAAGTAATTTCTATAAATTTCAATTTGTTTCAATAAGTTTTGATTTATTTCTATCTATTTCCATCTATTTCACAACAACTACTTTTTTCATTACTTTAACTCCCGGTGTTTCTATATAAATTAAATAAACACCACTGGCAACAGTTTCTTCGGAATCATTTTTCCCATACCACCAGTCCAGATAATTACCAGTATTCCGAGAACCGGCAAAAACTGTCCCGATTTGTCTCCCCAGCGAATCGTAAACAACTATTTTTACTTCCCCGGCTCCGCTGAGAGTATAAGCAATCCCGACTTTTTCACCGCTGGCTGGGTCAAAGACACCATGATAAACGGTTACCGTTTCACCAGCACGCGGACGAGTAGTTATTTGGATAATTTGGAATAAAGAGAATTGTTCAACAGTAGCAATAATTTTATTTTCTGCCGGAATCGGGGTTGAAGATAGAATAACCCATTCTTTTGTATCTTCATCATAGCGGGCAAGGACAAGGTCTGTTTCATTAGTTATCCCTGCGGCAATAAGTTCAGCATCAGTATAACTAACCGTAATGGTGACTGGTTTAAGTGGTTGTGTAGAAGCATCAACCTGGATTCCAATACCGGTGCCTTTGAGATTAGGTTGTTTAAATGTATCCGGAGTAAGTAAATCCGTCTTACGGGTAACGGTAATTGTCGTTGTAGAAGTAAAAGTGCCGGAAGAAATATCAAGTTTAATTTCTTGTGCAGTACCACTACTGAGGATAATAATCTTTTCTTCATTAGGCGCAATGAGAACACCTTTTTCCAGAGCAAAATTCACAGTCGTTGTTGAATCAGCAACTACTACTACACCGCTCACCTGCTTAACCAGATAACCGCTTTTACTTGCCTGCAAATTGTAAGTACCAGTTGATATGTTGATAAGTTGATACGAACCACCTGCAGTTGTTGTCGTTGAACTAACCACTACCGACAAACCACTAACCACTTCCATAAGTACCCCGCTTATTCCGGTCGTTCCATCAACTTCGGTGACTTTACCGGAAATTGCACCCGTAAAAACAGGGACAGGAAGTGTCACGGCGGTCATTACGACGCTGAAAGCCGTAGCAACCCCATCTTCATTAAACGCTTGAACCTTATAATAGTAAGTGGTTAGTGGTTGGAGATTAGTGTCTATGTAATAGGTATTCGTATACCACGAATTAAAATTCGTGATTACATTCGTAGATGTAGTAAAATTATCAGTTGAGCGTAATATTCCCCACCTTGTGTAACTCGGATTACCGTTTGCTTTCCATCTTAAGGTAATTGAACTGATAAAAACATCAACCGTATCAGGAGATGGTTCAGCAGCTAAAGTGTAATAGGTTACTGCTGATGATAGAGTAGATTCACCGGATGAGTTCACTGCCGATATTCTTCGTCCGTAAGCGGTGTTTGTGCTTAGATTTATCTCAACCCAATAAGTTGTTGGTGCGGTAAGTGTTTCAATCCTTGTCGTCTCACTTGCCGGGTAGATATAATAAATTCTCGCTGTAGTTACTTCGTTCCAGTTCCATTTTATAGAAGTTGTAGTCAGTGGTGTAGATTCTCTAACTTCCCAGGAAGGCGAAACTGGAAGAGCGAGGGTACGGAAACTCCAAGTTGAATTAATAACACCAATATCCGCATACCAGTTACTAATATTCCCTGCATTATCTCTCACCCTCACCTGCCACCAGTAAGTCGTCACCGGAGTTAAACCACTTATACTGAAATTAGGACTCACTGATTCGCCAGAGGTCCAATCAGTTAAGGATGGATTACTGGTATAACGGAATTGGTACTGAGCGATACCGGAACCATCAACATCATCGGCTACTAAGACCGAAAGGGAAGTACTTGAGAATATATCGTAGGCATTATTTGTGGGCCATTGGCAACCAACATTTGCTGGCGGAACAGTATCAATCCTAAACGAACGAGTAGAACTCCACACGCTTAAGTTACCAGTACCATCTTTAGTTTGCACACGCCAGTAGTAAAGACCGTCAGGTAAAGTAGTAAGTAGTGAATAGTGGGAAGTAGTGAGCCAGGAAGTGGAAACATCTAAATCGTTAAATTCAGTAGAGGTATCTACTATTAACCAATAAGTTATTCCGGCAGCATCAGAGACATCATCCCAGTCAAAGGTCGGTGAATAGTAATTAGTGGTTAAGTTGTTAAGTGGTAAAACTAAATCCGGTGGTAGAGGATTGGTATTATCTTGTATTGAATTAACTGGAGTTGAGAAGTCGGAAATATTACCGGCATTATCTCTTGCTCTCACCTGATACCAGTAGGTTACACCGTCAAGTAAACCGGTAAACTCGTAACCAATATCACTTTTCCAGACCTCCGAACTTAGCGAAATAAAATTATCGGAAGAACATTGAAGATTATAATCTTTAACTCCGCTACCAGCGTCAGTTACTGCATACCAAGTAACAAAATTAGTTAACCCTTGAGTGTATATGGGTTCGGTAACCATTATCGGGACAGTTGGGGGAGTGGTATCAATGAGTAGAGAGTAGAGAGTAGAGAGTAGAGAGTAGTTACCGGCATTATCTTGGGCACGAACTC
>DHVG01000005.1 GCA_002412545.1 Elusimicrobia bacterium UBA5214
AAGAACTCCGTTTCTACGAAGCCTTGGCGAAGTAGAACGGAGAGGGTGGGAGTCGAACCCACGATACCGCTTTTCAACGGTATATCGGTTTAGCAAACCGACGCCCTCGGCCTCTAGGCGACCTCTCCTCTTCAAAAACTGTCGGGATTATAAGGCTTTCTGATAAACCTTCTTCGGCAGGAGTTTCCTCATTACTCTCCGGTGTCCAAATAGTGTCCATTTTAGTTCCCAAAAGTTCCATCGCTGAACGCTTATGCACCGGTGAAAGATGAGCATAACGCAAGGTCATTTCTATCTTCTGGTGTCCTAAAATATCTTTCACTGTTGCTAAATCTACACCAAGCATTATAAGATACGATGCCGCGGTATGCCTTAAATCGTGAAAACAAAAATCAGTAATTCCTGTCCTTTTCAAAACTCGCTGAAAAATTGTGTCAATACTCTTATATGGTTTTCTTTCTTCATTACAAAAAACATAAACTCCATCCGAACGGTCAAAACATTTCTTCAATGTCTCCTGCAAAAAAGAACTCATCGGTATTTCACGCATTTTCCCTGACTTCGTATTTTTTAACAGAATTATTCCCTGCTCAAAATTTACATCTTCCCATTTCAAATTCAAAATTTCACCTTTCCGCATTCCTGTACACAAAGCAGTAACCAAAATCGGCAAAATGTTCGGATGATAATTCTTTGAACATTCTAACAATTTTTTTATCTCTTCCTTACTCAAATAACGAATTCGTGTATTATCTTCCTTAAATAATTTTACCTGCTTCACCGGGTTCTGTGTCGCTTTCCCATTCTTAATTGCCCAATTGAACATACATTTTAGCCCGGCAAGTTCACGGTTTACCGTTGCCGGTTTCTTCTTGTCTTGATTCAATCTCTTCCCTTTATACTGCTCAATCAGAATTGGAGTAATCTCATTCAATCTTTTCCCGCTAAAAAATTCACTCAAATTTCTTACAATGATCTCATCTCTTCCGTAAGAGCGTTTGTTGTTCCGTGAATAATCAAGGAAATCTTGAGCAATTTCTTCAAAAGTAGTAACCCTATCCCTACGAATATCCAAAAATTTATCTTCCACAATTTCTATTTTTCTTTTCTTTAAAACCAATTCTGCTAAGCGTCTGTCCGGTCCAACCTTTTCCCTTTTCCTTCGTCCAAAAACATAATAGTCAATATACCACGATTGCTTTTTCAGACTGATACTACACTTTGGACAAACAACTAAATACTCTCTTGTCTTTTTATCTCTACCACAATGCCATCCACATTTGGGACATTTCCTAAATAATCTCATTTCGCTTCACCTCTTAAATGATACTAAAATTTTCTTCCCAAATCAAATTTTTGTTCTTCAATAGTATTCTCTTGTATCCACTGTTCAATCATTCTTAAATCAAACTTTGTCAACCTACCACATTTAACAAACGGTATTCTTCTCTGGCTCACCCAGGCATAAAGCGTCCACTTCTTCACTCCAAGATACTCCGCAACTTCATCTATACTAAACAACCGCCTTTCCATAACTTACAGACCCAAATATATCTAAGAATATTCTTTTTTTAACTACTTTTTATCACCATTTTGCTTGCTAATAATTTCCTTATTTTTTTCTTCCTTCACTTCTCCCTCAACTACTTCCTTTTTATCCTTAAACCCACCCAAAACCGGACTTTTTCTATTCTCAGGATTCTGGAAAGTAAACTGTATACCTATAATTGCAGTAGGTTGTTGGTAGGTTTGTATGCGTGGTAAAACAATATTCTGGACACTTTCAGCCGTTTTTGCGTTCATAAACGCCTTCTGTTTCTTGAGTGTCTCCTCATTTATCTGGTCAAGTGCTTGGTTCATAATCCTAACCGCCTTCTTCCGTGCTTGTTTTAGACCTTCCCTATTTATTGCTTCTTCAAATTCGCTTATTTCCTTAGAATACTTATCTTTGTAAGTCTCAATTAAGTAAGCACTCGCTTTATATTTATCGTGTAATTGAGCATAAGACAAACCATTAGCAATATCAAACAGTATTTCTTTAATCTGTTGTTTACTTCTTTGAATTCTACCCATTTAAATATACCTCCTGCACCACCACCCTAATCTCCTCAACCTTATTCTTCTCAATCTTAGCAATTACCTTACTCATTTTGTTTAGTCCTCCTTTACCAAACAATAAGTCCCTATATCTATTTTGTGTAGTACTATTATGTGTATCACTTTTTAACCCTTACCTGTTTCACTTTTGACAAGTTTATGAGTTTCACTATTGATACTCTTACTGTTTGGTTCGGGGATAGGGATAATTCGCCTTATTTCACTCGCAACTACTCGCCAACGATAAGGTTCACCCGGTTTATAAGTAATCAGTCTATATTTAGTTAAACCAGATAGACCCTTGCCAATAGTATTAAGACTTACTCCGCTAATTTCAGCAATTTCACGATGCGAAGCAAAAAGCAAACTACCAGCCCAGACACCTCGCTTTTTCTCCAACTCAATTAGCGAATGATACACCGCTTGTTCGCTTAAACTTAATTTTTGTTGCCAACCGTACTTGTAAAAATCACGATTACTTGTTTTTCGTCCAAGATTGTTAAGTTGAGTAAATTCTCTATAATACCGGCAAAATTGTTTATCAATGTTTTGACAATATGACTGCAACAATTCATTATTACAACCAAAAGTATATTCCCTCCGATATGCTGACTTTATTTTGTTCCGAATTACACCAAATCCAAGTCGTGGACTGTTCTTCTCATCCCACCTAAAAAGAATTTTCTCCGCCACTTCCGAAGTTTTCCCGATTCTCCGAAGTTCCGTAGCAATCGTAAAAGCAACTTTGTCTCTCAACCCTTGCCCTTTTTCAAATCCTTCTTCCATCATTAACGCAACACACGGCTTAATAAAATCAGGAAGAACATATCTTTGGTTAGTTGCTCTTACTTTTTCTAATGTCTCAATAATCTCGTCCATTTCTTTTCTCAATTTCTCTTTTCTTACTAAACAGCCAGTCCTTCATTGCCTTGATACTATTCGCATAGGCACGGATGTTTCCTTCTAATTCACCTGTCCAGTATTGATTTGCTATTTTTTCCGCTGGTTCTTTCTCAAACACAAACAAAAAATAATCTCCGGCAAGTTCTAACTTGATTGGTTTTTGAAATAAGGCGATTGCGGAAGATTCAAATAAGTCACGGGTGGAATACACATCTTCAATTAGTAATTCTTTTTTCTTCATTTTCAATACCCATTTCAAATTCCCTTTCTACAAAATTTTTCCTAACTCAACTTCACTTTTCCAAAGAAAAACTTTCCTTCCGTCCCCCAATACCTCTCCGGTTAGGATTCTTACCAAATCTGTACTTAAAGAGCGAACAATCTACCACCGGGCAAACTCGCACTTCCTTCACTTGAAAACCTGAACAATCAAGACATTTTTTACGAATTGCTCTTAACGGTGTTAAACTTTTCGCCATTTCTCAAATCCTTTTCTAAAAAAATTCTCTCTCCCAAAATCCAATTCTACCCGGAACAATTCCCGGACTCATAGCAAAATCAATTTGTAAGAATTACTCTCCCACCCTATAATAGCGAAAATTCAGCAAATCTCTTGAAAAGTTGCCGAATTTTCGGCATTTATAGACGAGAAATTTTTTTTAAATCTGTAAAAAAAGAGTTTTTTGGAGCTAACGAAATTTCGGGATTTGTAAGGAAAAGATAAGCCTAACTTTTTACGGAATTAAAGACTTGAAAGGAAAAAGATATTGTCAGAAATTGGATTCTACTGGGGGTTCTTGCTCGGTGCTACTATATGATTTATCTTCTATGAGAAATTTGGTCTTATAAGCTTTGTATTGTCTATATGGAAAAAAGGGGTCGTCATCTATACCCATAAGGAATTTTAGTCTTTTGCGGAGTTCTTGAATTCGTTTTTGCACGTTAGGCTTTGCCGAATCTTTTTGCCAAGATAACTCTCCGTTCTTTTTAGCAAGATATTTCAAAAGTTCCCATTGACTATCTGGTAAGTCCCCCTTCCGATGGTCTTTAAATCCGATTTCTGCAAAAGTATATCTTTTATGAATTGATTTCACTGATATTTTTACAGAATCATCTGAAACAAATTGGATACTAACCATATCCCAAGTTGCACCACTGGGGGTAGGGAATTTCACAAGGGTACGGATTTTCTTTCTGCTTACATTTTCCTTGCTAATTGCGGAAGGTTCACTTTCTTCCGAAATCTTCTTTTCTTTTTTAGTCTTTGTTTTAGCAAAAATTCTTGTGAAATTTCTATTTATAGTTTCATCATTACCTTTCGTAAGTTGTTTTGCCCTTTTGATAAATTTTTTTGCTCTTTTTAGGTTACCTTGTTGTTCATATATTATCGCTAAGTTGTTTAATACAGAAGAGCTTTCTCCATTTATTTCCAAATATTTCTCATAAAGGTACTTTGCTCGGTTTATATTACCGACTTCTTCAGAAGAATATGCAATTTCGAACAAACCGCCGCCATAGTAACTTTTATATTCTTTCTCTACCTTCTCCAAATCTAATTTATCTTCCAACCATTTAAAAAGATTGTCAATAGTTCTGTATTTTTTTCGTTCAAATAAACTCTGCAAATCCCCAGAAAAATCATACTTAATATACTCTTCTTCCGCATTGTAAATATTCTCTAACTCTTGTTTTATATGAGAAACATAGTTATCAAGAAATTTATCAGAACACTCAGTTAAATAAACACTACAAAGATATTCTTCCTTACTTCTGTTCGCCAATGTTTTAATTTTGTATATAAAAGAGTTATCGTAATCCTTTTTCAAATACAACAAGTCTGAATAAACACCATTAAAAGTGTTATTATCTGGGTAATATTCCAAACAGTCTTGAATAAGTTGCAACCCGTAGTTTAGGTCCTTTAATTCTTTTGAGGTAAATTTTCTATCTATTTCTCTCTTTTCTATATTGGGTAATCTTTTTTCTTTAATGAGGTAAGCCAAAATTCCTTTGGCTTTGGCCTTAGTTAGTTCATTTACTTTAGAGTTCAACATTCCCTGTAGTGTTTTTTCTACAATATCGTCATAATCGAAGCAAAACTCATCTATACCAATTGGTTCCACGGGTAAAGGCAAAAAATTCAACATTTCTTCCATTTTGCTAATATTATTTTCTCTTTGATAACAACTCAGTAAATAATATGAACTCGCATCCTTTATATCATCTTCACGTAAAGGAACGCTTTTTTTGACCGTTTCATTAAAGAATTCTGCAGCTTGCTCATAATCTTTCTTTTCAAAATAGAGCAAACCTTTTAAGAAATTGTGTTTCGAACTGCTGAAACCACTTTCATCTAAGAATTTTTCTGCCTCATCAAATCTTGCCAGTTTAAGAAGACTTTCAAACCTAGAAAATTTAATTGCTCCAACGTCAAACCAATGTGCTTGTTCAATGTCATTTATGGGTTCCGACTTTTGCAAAAAATCTAATAGTTCTTGGAATTTCTCCTCATTTCTTAAGTAACTAGTGTAAATATGAACCAATTCAATATTGTGAGGAAATTTTTGTAATCCTTCTTCAATAAAACCAATACGCCTTATTTCGTTTTCTTCTCTTCTCCACAACAATTGAAAAACATCTGGGAAAACATCTATCATCTTAGAAGCTTTGTATAACTCGAACTGCTTTTTCTCCACAGACCAATTACCCAGGTTATGTTCCGTTAATAAATAGTAAGGAATACAAGACTCAACACCGTTTTCTATGGCATAAGTCAGAAATTTGGCAGCCTTTTCTTCATAATTAACTTTTTGCTTGGTCTTTCCCTTTCTTATTGGGTCATTCAGAAGGACAAAACACCATCCTATAAAAGTCGCTTCATATGGACTAAGTCCTTTTTCATCGTAGGTTAGTCTTTTTTCTTGAATATCTTTGGTAAGGTTTAATAATTCTATTTCAATAATTATTTGGTCTTGCTTCTGTTCAATAGATTTGATAAAGATTTCAATCGCACACCTATCTGGGTATTTATAAAAGTAGAGCGGAACTAAGTCGCCTTTTCGAAATATACCGAATAATCGTGCCTGACTTAGAGAGACATCAATTCTCATATCTAATCTACATCCATATTATTTCAATTTAAGCACTTGTTATATTTTACTAATTCTCATTCTTGAAATCAACAGAGAAACCACCATAAGTCTTTTACAAAAAATGATAAGATTTTGCTTTGTTTTCTTGGAAGAATTATACACTTTTATAAGATTTCTACAAGAATTTAAACGAGAAATATGCGAGAAAGTTAAATCGTCTCGTTAGATATAAAGAAAAATTAGGAAAGTTTGCCCAGAACACTTGCAAAATTTTCTTTGTTTCTTCAACCGTTTTAATACTCCGTTTACTACATTTTCTTGTTCTGCCTACTGTTAAACATCTGTTACTTACTGTTCTGTTACTTAATAGATTTTTTCTGTGAAAAATGCCCTTCTGTTACTTACTGCTGTTCTGTTAATTCCTGTTAAAAATTAAGTAATACGGAAAAATAGAAAAAAAATTTTTACCTAATCAATCCTACACATTGTTTTAATAATAATTTAATCAATTCGTTTAATGCTCTCATTAAAGAAAAAGAAAAAAGTTAAATGGGAGGTCTCAAACATCGGAAAGCCGAAACCGTTTTACATCAGCTCCGAACCCCTTTCTTTATTTTCCTTTTGACAACTTTTACCGTCAACAAATCCTTGCTTTTCTGCTTTAAGTTCTTGCTCTGTAAAACATTCAAAAAATAGTTTACCCTGTCCCAACCAAATTAACCCATGTAATCGCATCCCTAACAAAAATAATAAATAATCCTAAAACTCTTAAAATAATTCTTATACTACAACATATTTAACTTGGTTCCGATAACACATCTTTGGTTAACTTATTCAAAAAATTTATCCACAACATCGTCGGAGATTTTATTCAGGAATTGACCAAAATAAAAAAATAATGCTTGTTGATAACTGATGAGTTTTTTACACTTTTTGGTAGGTATCCAAAACAGGTAAATTTTCAATGAGGGAGAGGAGAGCCCTGATTTAACTTTTCCTACCTTTTATAGTGTCTTTAAGTTAAGTACCAAGTATAAAGTCATTATAAGACTTATACTTAGGTTTATACTTATCATACCGGTAAACCAGTACCAACTTTAAAATAATAGTTCCATTCGTTCACTATGGTGAGCAAAGTCAAACCATCGTTCTAAATAAATCTGCGTAATCCGCAAGTTAAAAAAATTGACCCTTCTACTTTGCTCAGGGTCAATCCTGAGCTTGACGAATGGATTGACAAATTCCAAAAAATTTAATATCATAAAAACAGTTTCAAAAATAGTTCTTTGGAAGGCTAATTATGTTTTCTCAGCCTTTCCTTAAAGATGGGGGGAAGCCCATCTAACTCTTAGGTAGGGAGAAGGCTGCCGATTCCCGCGTAAGCGGGAAGGGGTGGCAGTCATTATCGGACTTCCTCGCAGGTCGCCGATATTGATATGTGCCCCTTTTTTATTGGAGCAACGAGAATCTTAAATAATGCCAAAATTTGATTTACTAAAAACTATGCAGTCTTTGACCGTTGAAAACAAATTGAAATTCGTATATAATCCACAAAAGTAATAAATGCTTATAATACCTTCGAGGCTTATAGACAATAAACCACTTAAACATTTCCTGCTACTCTATTGCTTCCTTCTCTTCTTCTGTTCTACACTTCTCGCTGAACAAAATAAAGATTGTTTAGTTATCATAACCGCCCAAGATATATCGCAAATGAAAAATACCGTCAAATTTATAAAGCAAAATAAAGGAAAAGTAAAATTTGTCTTTCCCTTAAATATCCTCTTCGTAACTATGACAGATTACACGGCAACATTACTAAAAAACAATTCCGATATTGAAGGGATTTATTACGGAAAAGTAGACCCATCAATCGGCACCAAATATGGCAAAACTGCTGAACATGCAATTCAGGTATGGAATACTCGCTTTGAAGAAAAATTAAAAGATAAAGAAGTACATTCAAGCACAGCTGAACCTATTTTGAATGATCGTTTAGAACTTCCGGAGGAAATCAAAGAAAAGAAAAAGAAATCCCATATAAAGCAACAGTTTCAGAACCGAGCACCGGCTTTAGAAAAATTAGCACCTTACAATGCAGGTTTTTATGATACAAGCGAATACATGATTGGTTCTGTGGGAGTTATAGCATTTCTTCCGCAAGGTCTCAGTGGTTATGATCCTTGGTCAACATTACAAGAATTAGCGGTTGTTATTGAGGTTGTTAATGGACTGAATTTTTGGCAAAATAATGAACCCAATAAAGACCTAACCTTCTATCTCAATTTTGTTTATGGTAGTTCAGATTGGCAAGCTCGAACCATTTATACACCAATTCTTTGGTCTCATACTGATCAATCAGTTTGGATTAAAGAAATTATGGGTAATTACGGCTATACTGAATCATCTTATTTTGACAGAGTATATCATTTTAACAATGATTTGAGGGATAACTGGAATACCGACTGGGCGTTTGCTATTTTCATCGTTAATAGTTATTACGATCTTGATGGAAAATTCTCAGACGGTTATTTTGCTTATGCATATGGTGGTGGACCATTTGCGGTTCTTACATATGATAATGGTAACTATGGAATAAATAATATGGACGCTTGTATTGCTCATGAGACAGGACATATCTTTTGGGCTCTTGATGAGTATGCAGCGGCAAGTTCAGTAAATGAATATTGCGGATATCTAAATATTCAAAATGGTAATCATGAAACAAGTGGAATAACTAATGATCCCTGTATAATGAGAAGCCAAGTCACTCCGTATACCAATAATAATATATGCAATTATACAAAACAAATGATCGGATGGAGAGATACCGATAGTGATGGGGTCTATGATATTGTTGATACACGAAAAATTAATCTTACCGGGAATAATCCAAATGAATTGTATTGTTCTAGCAAAACAATTACCGGTTTTACTACTGTTTTACCACCATACCAAAATAGTAATCCCGACCCTGCTGATAGCGGTAACAATATCACAATTTTAAAAATTTCTACAGTTACATACAAATTAGATGGCAATAATTGGAGTTATGCTCAACCAGTAGATATGGGATTTAACACTGAATCAGAAAGTTTTACTTTCACACTAAATGGTCTAACTAACGGGAATCATATACTAACAGTTAGAGTAAAGGATACTCTCAGCAATTACGCAACCACCTATTACAACTTTGAATACATCGCTAATCCAGTAATAACTTTGCTACAACCAAATACTGGTTATAACAATGTTGACTCTATGGGAATAACTATATTTGGACAATACTTTCATAACGGTTCAACAGTCAAACTTCAGAGAACTGAACAAACTGATATTCTTGCTACAAACATAAATTATATAAGTCAAAGCACAATTACTTGTTATTTCAACCTTTACGATAAATATCCCGGGAATTGGAATTTAGAAATCTCGTACGGTCAAGCATCTGGAATCAAAAATGATGCTTTTACGATACTTATTGAAACAATATCCCCGGGCGCTGTTACATCTTTAGTGGCTCAATCCGGCCAAAATTATGGAGAAGTAATACTAACTTGGGTATCCCCGGGGGACGACTCATATGAAAGACAACTGACAAACGGAAGCAGATTTGTTATCAAATATTCTACTTATTACGAAGTCAATTGGACAACTGCAAATGCGCAGATTATGATATCGACTTCGTCCGTAAATCCCGGCGATTCTCAGTCCTACACGGCAAAGAGTTTGCAAGAAGATACCACATACTTTTTTAGATTATGGACTAAAGATGAAGTAGGTAATTACTCACAAATATCAAATGGGGCAACTATATACATACAACCCATACCACCAGCTACGATAAATTCTCTCACAGCATATACAGGTACAAATCCGGGAGAAGTAATCCTTTCGTGGATAAGTCCCGGCGATGATAACAATCAAGGTAATATCTCAAATGGTATTTACTCAATAAGATATTCATCGGACACTTACTCAACTTGGGATGATGCACCATATCAAATCAGTTGGACGACAAATACTGCACCCGGTAATCTTGAAGGTAAAGTTATTACTGGACTTTCGGAAGCAGTAAAATACTATTTCTGGATAAGAGTGCGCGATGAAAATCTCAGTAATTGGTCTGGTATATCAAACAAAAGCACTGCCACGGCACAAGTTTCACCACCACCACTACAACCTACAGGATTTAATGGGGTAGCCCAGTCAACCGGTTCAATTAAGTGGTTCTGGACTGACAATGCAAATAACGAGACCAGCTACAAAGTTTATACTTCAACCGGAGGATTATTAGTAGATTTAGAAAAAGATACTACTTACTGGTTAGAAACAAATCTCTCCCCTAATACTCAATATGCCCGGTATGTTAAAGCAATAAATCTTGGTGGAGAAAGTATATCTTCTAACTTAGTTTCTAAATACACTTTATCTCAAGCACCGTACAGTATCGGTATAAATTTTGTGGAAATACACCAGATATCTTTCTCCTGGGTAGCCAGTAATATAACCTATTTTAAGATTGACCGTTCAAATGATAACATTACCTGGATAATATTGAAAAGTTCTACAGATGGTTACCGAGATATTTCCTACCTCGACACAGGGCTCTTGCCTTTTACCACATATTACTATCGTGTCTATGGACTCAATGAAGACAGAATAGCAAACAATAGTTGCGTTACCGTTAGTACTATCACTAAGAGTGTTTACGAGCTTGGAGTATCTACATACATTTCACATTTGACAGGTGGCACAGAAACAAAAATTAAACCCGGTTTTGGGGAAATAAAAGTCACAATACCATCCAATGCAGTAACCAAAGATGTTTATGTTTTGATAAACTCTGACCCTATGACAAATCCGATTTCAATAGATTCACATACAATTACGACTGCAAATGAAAAAATCAAAACAGATGTAACTAAGAAACTAATTGATAATTCAATTATAGAGTTGAATATGTTTGACTTAACCGGTACGAGAAGTACAGATACATTTTCTCATGAGATTGTTTTAACTATTCCCTACCCCGACGAAAATAATGACGGCTTTATTGATAATGTAACACCCTCAGTTAAAGTGGAATCTTTTAGAGTAGTTGCTTTGAATAAAATTAGTCAGCAATGGGAATTGCCTGAAGGGAATCAATCGCTGGATAAAACAAAAAAGACTGTTAGTGTTAGTCTAAGACACTTCTCGGTATATGCACTAATAGCAGTAATGCCAGCGGAAACAAATCTAAGTAAAGTGTATTTTTACCCTAACCCGCTTAGACTATCACTCGCAGACAAAAAGATAACTTTTGTTAATCTGGCTGATTACACCAAACTAAAAATTTTCACTATCTCTGGAGAATTAGTCTATGAGGAAGAGAAAGAAACACCTAACGGAATTCTGTATTGGTATGGTAGAAACAATTCGGGAGAAGAGGTTGCTAGTGGTGTCTACATCTATTTAATTTCTAACAATAACGGTGAAAAAAAGACCGGTAAAATAGCAGTTATTAAGTAACATACTTGTTTAACCAAGACACTACCCATCTCAAACTTTCCAAAAAATCCTCTCTGCCAAACCTTATTTCACCAAACAACCTTACCCTGACTTATGGCAACCCCGTAGAAATAAGAACACGGAGCAAACCCCGTAAATATACAACTATACGGGATAAACAAAAAACCGCTAACCTCTTTTCAGAAATCAGCGGTTAAAGCGGTTAAATTTGAACTTCCCCGTTCAGGTAGTTTAAGATTGACGCACTTTATTTTCCATTTCTCTTTTGACTTGACGAGCACCCTCTTTTATGTCTTTTACAATCTCGTCGGGGGTCATCGTTTTCCATTCAATCTGTTTTAAATAGCGGTAATAGTGAATATCCTGCAAAGATTTACATCCCGGGAACTCATGCTGAACTTTTCTTAATACTTTTTCTTTTTCCTCTTCTGTAACTCTATTTTTAGCCATTTTACACCTCCTCTTCCTCAAGAAAATCTTCAGGTGTTGCGATTGTGGGAATTGGAATCCTTAAGTGTGTGTTCACCTCACGAACTATTTCTTGTGTTCCTCGTTTGTAAAGGTGTTTAAGGTTCCAAGTAACCAAAAAATCCGTTTCTCCGAGACTTGCCGAGGCAATGTGAATAGCGTCCAAACGAGGTAATCGCCTTTGAGACAAATAGATATTCGATAGTTTAATTACATCTTCGGTTATCTCCAGAACGGCATGGTCACGAATCAAGTTTTCTACTGCCTTGCGTAAGGTTAAATCTTCAATTGCTCTGATTTCGTCAAGAATAGCTTCGGAGATATAACTGTCAAAATGGGGTAATATATCTCTCCAGAATTCTCTGGTTATATCCCTTAGATAAGGAGCATCATCTTGAAAGTACATACTTATTGTTGAATTCTCCAAGTAAACCTTTATTCTTCTTGGCATACCTCTGTTTGTTACCTCCAGTTGTTAATTATAAAACACTTTCTGAAAAAAATCAACCTAAATTTTGGTGTCCAAATAGTGTCCATTTGGTGTCCAAAATGGCACAAATTGGTATAAATTGGTATAAATGCTATTTCTCCTTTTTCTCGTCGGAAATCGGCTTCTCAGACGGAGTTTCTTTATCCTCATCTTTAGCATTAGCAAACCGACGCCCTCGGCCTCTAGGCGACCTCTCCTGCCGGTACATAGTCTGTAGTGATTAGTTACTAGTGGTTAGCAAAAGCTAAGAAACTTATCTCCGGAAAATTTTAGCAAAAAAATAAAAAAAAAGCAAAAAATCTTCAAATAAAAAAACCGCCAACATCTTTCGCGATTCATCGGCGAGTCGCCGACATTCCTCATCGGAAGTCCACCGAGGAGGTGGAAGAGGTGACTGACATCAGCGGTTAATTTTTTTTCTCACACTGTAATTTTGGTACTAATTGAAATTTATGTCTCTTACCCGGTAAAAATGTAACCTTTATACTTGACTGTTTTTATCTTGTCTCTATCTTTCCCCCCAAACTTTCTTCTTATTTTTTTCATTGTTGCTTCAATTATTTTCGTCTTTTTCTTATCTGCCTCGCCACATTCCCACAATGTCTTACACAAATATTCTCTGCTCACCACTGCACCCTGTTTGGACATCAAAAGATAAAGAAAATCAAATTCCTTCGGGGTGAGGTCGATTCTTCTTCTCCCGATCTTTGCCATTAGTGGTACGACATAAAGACTTATCTCTCCTCTTTGTAATATCTTCCTTGATCGTTTTTCTAGGTTTACCCGGTTAAGTATTCTCCTTATTCTTGCTCTGAATACTTCTACATCAAAAGGCTTTTTTATGTAGTCCTCCGCTCCCATCTCCAGTCCTTTTATCTCGTCTTCCTTTTTCAACATTTTCCCGGTCAGCATCACTATCGGAATATCTTCTGTTTGTTTATCTGCTTTCAATATCTTACAGATATCCCAACCATCCAAATTACCAGGAAACACCAAGTCAAGAATGATTAAATCCGGCTTCTCGCTCTTTGCTTTTTCAATACCTTCCTCGGTACTCAAAGTATATTTTACTTCAAAATCGTCCAGTGCAATTCTAATACTTTCATAAATACTTTTTTCGTCATCAATTACAAGAATTTTTTGTTTCATTTCTTTAATCACTCGCAGTTAATCTTTAGTTATATCTTAGAATATAATCTCTCCCTATCGGAAAAACTTTTTAGAATATAGACATAATACATATTAAAGAATATGAACACCGTTTCTACGAAGCTTTAGCGAAGTAGAACGGAGAGGGAGGGATTCGCCCCGCACCAAATCGGTGGGAGTAGGATTCGAACCCACGGTACCCTTGCGAGTACACTGGTTTTTCTCGACCCCGTAAGAAAGCGGAGGGAGTGAGATTCGAACTCACGGTAACCTGACGGCTACATCGGTTTTCAAGACCGACCCCTTAAACCACTCGGGCATCCCTCCGCTTCTCTACGGGGCAAGCCGCCGCCATCAACCACTCGGCCATCCCACCAAATTGGTGCGGGGTTCAAGACCAGCACCATCAACCGCTCGGTCACCTCTCCATAATTTTGCGCAGGATTCAAGCCAGACCCGTTCAACCACTCACGCACCTCTCCGTATTTGATGTCCAATTTCCTAATCTTTTTCTCTTTTTGGTGGATTATATTCCCAATGACTACCCATTCTCTTCCAAGAATCAAACTGGAATTTCACCCCGCGTACATAAGATATTGCTCTAATCGCCAATTCAAGTTTTCTGAGCATACTCGCTATTGTTGTTGGTGAATCGTAAATATTCACACCTTGCCCGGTGAATTGCATCTGACCTTTAATTTCTACATTACCTTTAGTCGTAGAAATGCATACTTTGCTTACATCAATACAACGCTTTACCAGTTCCGTCTTGACACCGTGATTTATCTGCCAGTCAATCTTGCGAGTATATTCCATCTTCTTCAACAACGATTACAGTGATTTCTTGTGAACCGATTACAGCGATAAAATTGTTCTTACTTAATTTCAACAAAACCACAGTAAGGTTGTAAAACTTCGGGTATTTTTACGGTGCCGTCGGACTGTTGATAATTTTCCAAAACTGCGGCAAATGTGCGTCCAACTGCAAGTCCGGAACCGTTCAAAGTATAGACATATCTGGTGACTGGGTGACTGGGTGATTGCCTGCCCGCCGAAGCCTTGGCGGAGGCGGGGGTGACTAAGGGACGAAACTTGATATTCATCCGCCGTGCCTGGAAATCGGTAAAATTAGAGCAAGAAGATATTTCTCGCCATTTTTTTTCACCCGGCATCCAGACTTCTAAATCATAAGTCTTTGCCGCAGCAAAACCTAAATCACCGGTGCAAAGAACAACTACCCGATAAGGTAATCCCAATTTTTTTAGAACTTTCTCCGCATCCTGAAGTAATTTTTCTAATTCTTTATCCCCATCTTCTGGCTTAACAAATTTTACTAATTCAATTTTATTAAACTGGTGATTGCGAATCAGTCCTTTGGTATCTTTACCGTAGGAACCGGCTTCCCGACGGAAACAGGCAGAATAACAAGCATAATTTAGTGGTAAATCTTTTTCTTCTAAAATTTCCTCCCGATGTAAATTAGTTACCGAAACTTCCGCAGTCGGGATAAGATAAAGTTGGTCATTTTCATTCTCACAGGCAAACATCTCGGAAGCAAATTTCGGTAACTGCCCGGTACCGGTCATCGTCTGACGATTGACCAGATAAGGAGCAAAGATTTCCTGATAACCATTCTCTTTCGTCTGTAAATCAAGCATAAAATTAATCAATGCTCTTTCTAAAACTGCACCTTGGTTTTTATAAAGAAAAAATCTTGTCCCGGAAATTTTTGCTGCTCGTTTGAAATCAAGAATATCTAAACTTTCACCAATATCCCAATGTGTCCGTGGGGTAAATTCTGACGGCTGATGGATTATGGCTGATGGCTGAGTGCGGATAACTTTATTTTCTGCCGGTGAAGAACCAATTGGCACTGAAGGGTCAGGCAGATTCGGTATCCGGAGGAGAAAATCATCAACTTTTTCTTCCCAAGTATGTGCTTCACTTTCTAAATTTTTAATCTTTTCTTTTAAAGTTTGCATCTCCTGGATAATTTCTTTTGTTGGTTTACCAGTTTGCTGGTTGGCTGAGATTTTATTCCTTCGTGCACGTGCTTGTTCTAATTCAGTAAGGATTTTTCTTCTTTCCTTATCCCAGGACAGGAATTCGTCAAGGTCAATTTTTTTACCATGCATCGTTATGGTGCATGGCTCCCCACGATTTTCTAATGCCTTTTTTACCGCTTCCGGATTTTCCCGAATAAATCTTAAATCAAGCATTTTAATCCTCTTGGCCTATAGCCCCTAGCCTATAGCCATTGGCTAAAGGCAAATGGCTGAAGGCGAACTAAAGTCATTTTAACCTTTAATCACACCGAGGGGACGCATTTTGGCAACTTTTTTGGAGATACCGGCCTGATGACAAACTTCTACGACTAAGTTTACATCTTTGTAGGCATTGGGTGCTTCTTCGGCAAGTGTTTTCCATTCCTGTGCCTGGACAATGATTCCCTGGTTTTTCAGTTGTTCGGCTAATTCACGTCCGTTAGTGCCGTGGAGCGCTTTTGTGCGTGACATCGTCCTTCCCGCACCGTGACAGGTTGAACCCCAGGTTTCTTTCATTGCTTGTTCTGTCCCCACTAAAACATAAGAACTTGTGCCCATTGTCCCGGGAATAAGCACCGGTTGCCCGACCGACCGATAATCTTCCGGGACTGCCGGATTACCAGCCGGAAAAGCACGGGTTGCTCCTTTACGATGGATAACTAATTTCCGACGCTGAAACCCCTGCGGGATTGAAGCGTCGGCTACAAGATGTTCTTCAATTTTACCGATATTATGGGCAACATCATAAACAACTTCTAAACCTAATTCTTTCGGTCCTCTGCCGAGAACTTTCATCAACGATTCTCTTGTCCAGTGAGTAATTGCTTGCCGGTTTGTCCAAGCATAATTTGCCGCTGCCGCCATTGCTGCAAAATAATTTTGTCCTTCTGGTGAAGTAATCGGTGCACAGGCGAGTTGCCGGTCGGGTAAACTGATTCCATATTTCCTTGTCGCCTCACCAAGTGTCCTCAAATAATCATCACAAACCTGATACCCAAGTCCCCGTGAACCGGTATGAATTAAAATCGTAATCTGGTCTTTAAAAAGACCGAAAACATCGGCTATTTTTGGGTCAAAGATTTCTTCAATCACCTGTATTTCTAAAAAATGATTACCGGCACCAAGTGTCCCAAGTTGTTCTCGTCCTCTTTCTAATGCTCTCTGACTTACTTTGGTTGCATCCGCCGCTGCAAAACTGCCCTGTTCTTCGGTATGCAATAAATCTTCCGTAGTGCCAAACCCACGGGATACTGCCCATTTCGCCCCTTGGTTTAAAACCTGCATTACTTCCTGTTTTGAAATATTGATTTTCCCGGTTGAACCGACCCCTGATGGGATATTCGCAAAGAGGGCGCTGATGAGCGCCGGCAATTTTCCTTCCAAATCTTTCTTAGTGAGATTTGTCCGCAAAAGTCGGACGCCACAGTTTATGTCGTATCCAATGCCCCCAGGTGAGATTACACCATTGTCGTAGTCCAGACCGGCGACACCGCCAATTGGGAAACCGTAACCCCAGTGGATATCCGGCATCGCTAATGACTTACCGACAATTCCCGGCAGATGGGCAACATTGGCTACCTGGGCAGGGGTATTATCTGCTTGAATATGGGGAATCATCTTTTCCGAAGCATAAATTAACCCTTCGGTACGCATCCCCGCAGTTTTCGGTAAAAGCCAATGCCAGTTGTCAATTTTTTTTAGTTCCATATAATCACCGATTCCACAGAAATGTCATTGCGACCCCGACATATCGTCGGGGGAAGCAATCTCAAAACGGGATTGCCACGCTCCTTTTAGTCGCTCGCAATGACCCATTGGGTCATCAGTGTAATCATTTCTTTTTTAGATTTTACAAAAAATATCGCTTTTTTGCAAATAAAAAACGTTGACGGTAGTGTCAATAGTCTTGTG
>DHVG01000026.1 GCA_002412545.1 Elusimicrobia bacterium UBA5214
TACAGCAAAATTTTCATCAGTAGAAATTTGTAATTCATAATTGGCAATACCAGATAGCGTATCCGTTGAATCAGACCAATCAAATGTAAGTAGCGAGTAGCAAGTAGCAAGAGAGTTAAGTGGGGAAAGTAAATCTGGGACTGATGGTGAAGTGGTATCAATACGGAAAGCAACCTCACTACTGTTTGCTTCAATCCAGGAACTCGTTGCAAAATAAATATCAAATGCTCTTGCTCGCCAATACCAAGAGGTTGCTTCGGGAAGAGTGGAAGTATTGTAAATGAAAGTTGTCCCCGAAAGAGAATAGGTTTCTTCTCTATAATCATCTTTATTGAAGTTAAAATCAGGATAAGTGCTTGCTTGAATTTGATAACGAACCGTATCTCCGTCAGGGTCGTTAATGTAAAATTTTAGTTGTAAAGTTTGCTCATTTGTCCAACTACCAAAATTAAGTATGCCCTGTGTTATTTCTTGAACAAGTCCACCCGGCGCCTGAGGAACGATATTCGCTACTGTCCTCGGATAAGTAGAAATTGAAACCATCCCTTCACCAGACATATTTACTCCGGAAATTTTATAGTAGTAATTCGTATCCGGCCATAAACCGGAATCAGCATAAGGACTTGCGGGATGGGTAGCAATATGCACATAATTACTTTCATCATTTAAAGAACGATATACCCAGTATCTTTCCGCACCAACTACCGCAGTCCAACTTAAACTTAAACTTGTCCGGGTAAGATTACTAATTACTAAACCAGTCGGTGCTGAAGGACGGGTAAGCACAGTTGAATAATCTGACTTTTCTCCTTCACCGGATGAATTTACTGCCGAAATTCGGTAGTAATAAGTCGTCCCACCAGAAAGATTAGTATCAGTATAGTTATTTGCGGTTGTAGTGGCTATGTTTACATAACTACTATCAAAGGTTGAACGATAGACCCAATATTTATCCGCATTGCTTACGGTTGACCAGTTCACGGTCACTGAAGTAATAAATATATTACTGAAATCCAAAATTGTCACTTGAACCGGAAGTAATAGAGTAGTAAAACTATATGTAGAATTACTAACATCCACAACTGCACACCAACCACTCTCATTCATCGCCTGGTCTATCGCTTTCACCTGCCAGTAATAAGTTACACCCGGAGAAAGCACATCCGGCTGCCAGGTATTGTTCGCTTGCCAACCACTTGAAGAAACATCACTGCTGAAATCTGAATTTTCTGAAAGACGAAAATAATAAGAAGCAACTCCGGAAAGATTATCTTCAGCAGGAAGAGCAAATAAAATTGTGCTTATCGCTACATCATAAGAATCATCACTTGGAGATAGACAACCAATATTTGTTGGTGAGGTAGTATCAATTTTAACTGCTGGATTTCCGTTATTCGCTGGTGTCCATTGACTTGTCCCAGAATAAATATCAAAACCACGCACCTGCCAGTACCATGTCCCTTCCGATAAAAGTGAAGTGGTATAAGTAAAGGTAGTCCCGGAAACTAGATAAGTTCCCGAAGTAAAGTTAATGTAGGGGTTCAATTCATTGAACCCGGTGCTGACTTGGATTTGGAAAGTTATACTGTCATTATCTAAGTCATAAATTGCAAAACTTAAATTCAACTGTTGCCGATTTGTCCAGTCACCCCAACTGATGGTAATATTGTCAGTGGTCTTTTCTCCAAGAGTATTACTAAGCACACTGGGGTTAGTATTCACGAGGGTTATTGTAGAAATAGAAACCGATACCGCACCTTCACCGGAAATGTTTACTCCGGAAACTCTATAATAGTATGTCGTATCCGGCCATAAGCCAGTATCCGTGGAAGGACTAACCGTAGTCGTAGCAATATGCAGATAATCACTTTCATCATTTATTGAACGATAAATCCAGTATTTATCCGCTCCGCTAACTGTTGTCCAGTTGAGAGTTAAAGTAGTCCTCGTAAGATTAGCAAAACTAAGTTCACTCGGTGCTGAAGGTTGAGTTATTTTTCCGCTGGAAGGATTACCGAGAGTATCAAGATTAAGCCAGTTGCGTGCTACAAGACGAGCATAGTAAGTTGTTCCTCCCTTCAGTTCAGTAATCGTTACTGACCGTGTTCCTTCGCTACCACGCAGAGTAGTAGAATCTGCAGAAATTGTAGCAAAACCTATCTCTGTAGAAAGTTGGACAAGATAAACCGTATTTTCTGGATTAGCCGGAAATTCGGTATTTGTCCATTCTATAACTAAACTGCTGGTAGTGACTGCTGTGCCAAAAATCGGTATTGCTGGTGGATTACACCAGGTAACCGTACTTTGAGATGTGCTGAATGATGATTCGTTAGCAAGATTATCTCTCGCTTTAATCCTGAACCAGTAAGTAGTATTCGGTAACAAATTCGTCCAGGTATGGCTGGAAATAACCCAGTCGGAATTATAATTACCCCAACTTAAATCATCACTGGAACGCTGAATATAATAAGGTGAACTATGTAAACCGCTTAAAGTATCATTTGCGCTACCCAGCGTAACCACAATTGTAGCCGAGGTTGGTTCTATGGTAAGAAAACCTACTTCGGTTGGCATAGTAGTATCAAGACGAAAAGCAACTTCATTATTGTTTGCAGTTGCCCAGTCACTTTCACCGTCAATATCAATTGCTTTCACTTGCCAGTACCAGGAAACATTATCAGTTAGTGGTGAAAATGTATAGGTTTGTGTCGTTCCTGAAAGTAAACCGCTAACTGAAGTAGAATCTACCGCAAGATAACTGAAGTTAGAGAAACTGCTTATCTGGATACAGTATTGCAGAGTATCATTGTCCGGGTCATTGAGATTAAATGACAAGATAGGTGTATTATCATTTGTCCAGGAATTGAAAGGGAGTGCGGTAGAAATCCAGACCGTTTGGGTAAGATTACTTGGTGAGTAAGGTGCGGATTTAGTCCGTGTGCTGACCGTATCACTAAAGTCACTAGCGATACTATCTTCATTAAATGCTAGGACTTTATAATAATAGGTAATCGCAGATTTTATATCTGCGGTATCAGTGTAAGAAGTATTCGTATACCACGAATTAAAATTCGTGATTACCTCTGTGCAGAGTACAAAATTATCGGTTGACCTTAAAATTCCCCATCTGGTGTATCCGGGGTTACCATTACTTGACCACTGAATTTGTACGCTGAACGTTGAACGTTCAACGATTAACGGATTTAATGGCACTGCGGATAAAGTATAACGAGTTATTTCTGTTGAAAGGTCTGACTCACCGTAGTTATTTAAGGCAGTAATTTTACGACTGTAAACAATATTCGTGCTTAAATTTACTTCGGTCCAGGTAGTAGTGTTCCCTGAAAGTTCCTGGAGATAACCGATACCGGTAGTAGTTGCGGTTGCGGAATAAATCCGATAGGTGGTAGCACCCGGGGTTAAATCCCAATTCCATTTTATTGAAATTGTCGTTACCGCTTTTGTCTCGGTAGTATTCAAGACCGGTATCGCCGGTCGTCCGACTAAAGTTATTGTGCTGACATAATTACTAAATCCGGTAGGAATACTATCTTCATTGATTGCGCGCAGACGGAACCAGTAAGTGGTCTCCGGAGAAAGAGGGTAAAGAGTAGCGAGTAGCGAGATAGTTGTAGTTGCCTGATTTATCAGGCTGAAGTCAGAAGAAGTGGATGCTTGTACTTCATAAGTTGTCCAATTCGGATTAGTGTTCGCTGACCATTGTAAATTTACAAAATTTGTTGATGAACTGGTAACCTCTAAATTTGTTGGTGTAGCGGCGAAGGTTGCTTTAGAATTTGGTGTAGTGCTTGCCGTGGAACCAACATTTTCCCAGTTTTGAGCAATCAAATGTCCGTAATAGACCGTATTTGTGCTGAGGTTAATAAAAGTTACTGGACTATTTATTTTTATTGTTTGTGAAGAAGATGAAATAATACTAAAACTACTATCCGTAGAAATTTCGGCAAGATAGACCGTCTCCGAAGGGTTTGTTGGGTTTTCATCAGTTCCCCAGGAGAGTTGAATACTGGTCGTACTGAACACGGTTAAAGTAGGACTATCCGGTAAATTACAAAGAGTAACTTTCGGGTCAGTAACTGAACCGGTAGCATCTATGTTCTGCCAGTTCCGAGCAATAACTCGGGCGTAGTAAGTTGTATTCGCAGAGAGCGCAGAAATAACCGCAGAGGTCGCAAAGGTAGTGGAACTGGTAAACGGACTGAACGGACTAACCGATGAAACCTGACAGATATAAGTTGTGCCGTCAGGGTTACTATTTGCTGACCAAGAAACAGTGATACTGGTAATCCAGACCGTTCCCCAGGTAACATTGTTTGGCGGAGAACATAAGGTTGCTGTAGAAATAGACACTGTTGATGTGGAATGAACGGTTTCCCAGTTTTCCGCAAGCACCCGTGCGTAGTAGGTTGTATTCGCAGAGAGCGCAGAAATAACCGCAGAGGTCGCAAAGGTGGTGGAACTGACAAACGGACTGAACGGACTAATAGATGAAACCTGACAGATATAAGTCGTCCCGTCAGGATTATTGTTTGCTGACCAGGAAACAGTTACACTGCTAATCGCAACCTCCTCCCAAGTGAGATTATCCGGTGGAGCGGATAAAGTTACTCTTGAGGAACTTGCTGACCAATCTGATGTATTTCCGAAACTATCCCGTGTTTGTACTTGAAACCAATAAGTAGTATTGGGGAAAAGACCACTCCAGAGAGTGCCGGTGGAAACCCAAATTGAGGTAGAAAAATCAAGAATAAAATTATCAGTTGACCGACGGAAACGGTAAGGTTCACCGGCTAATTCACTTTCTCCATCATTTGCACCTGTCCCACTGGTAACAATAACATCATAAGATAGTGCTTGTGGGGTGGGAGTTAAAAAACTGCAACCGGTTGGTGGATTAGCATCTACACGGTAAGGTCCATAGTCAGCAGTGCCGTTAGAGATATGAATTGCATTGAATGATTTAGTATGGAAATAGTAATTATCATTAGTGGTGGCTGGTGCTGTTGACCAGGTGATAGTCGTCCATTTTTCTTCAGTATCAGTCCAGGTATGTGTAGTATATGTATCCCAGAGAATACGATAATATTCTATTCCACCGGAGCCAAAACCAGCATTGTTACTGAAAGTAAATGTCGTCCCACCGATATACCAAGTGCCAGTAGATTTATCACCACTTACATCCGGGGGAACACACCAAGTTATTGTGCTACCCAAATCTGTCCAGTCAGTAGCAATATTCTCGTGATTAATTGCTTTCACTCTACCGTAGTAAGTAGTGTTTGCCGATAAATTAGTGGTTAAGTGGCTAAGTGATTGGGTGGTGGAACTGGTAAACGGGCTGAACGGACTAACCGACGAAACCTGACAGAGATAGGTAGTACCGTCGGGATTACCGTTTGCATCCCAATTTGCACGGATAGTTGAAGTGCTGATGTTATCAAATGCTTCTGCAGCGGGAAGATAACAAAGTGTTGGTTTTGCGGAAGTAATCGGAGAAGTTGAACGCACAGTTTCCCAGTTTTCCGCAATAACCCGTGCGTAGTAAGTTGTATTCGCAGAGAGCGCAGAAATAACCGCAGAGGTCGCAAAAGTGATTGAACTGACAAACGGACTGAACGGACTAACCGACGAAACCTGACAGATATAAGTCGTCCCGTCAGGATTATTGTTCGCTGACCAGGAAATAGTTATACTGGTAATCTGGACATCTTCCCAGGTAATATTATCCGGTATTGCACAGAGTGTAACCTTAAATGCAGTGGAGGACCAAACTGATTCGTTACCCGCATTATCCTGTGCCTTGATTCTAAACCAGTAAGTAGTATTGGGAAGTAAATTAGTCCAAGTATGACTGGAGACAACCCAACCGGAATCATAGTTACCCCAACTTAAATTATCGGTAGAGCGTTGGATATAATAAGGTAAAGGGTCTAAACCGCTTAAAGCATCAGTTGCACTACCGGTAGTAATAATGATTGTAGAAGAGGTTGCTTCTACCACCAGAAAACCTACATTTATCGGTGGCGTAGTATCAATACCAATTGTCCAACTCTCCGTAGAAATACGCAGATTACCTACATTGTCAACTGCACGCACTTGCCAACTATATATTCCCTCCGGTAAAGATTGTGCCGGAATAGTTGAAGTTTGTATTGAGGAAAGATTATCCCAACCATAAGGACTGGTGTTGACATCAAGATAAAACTGATACTTGGCTAATCCGGAATGGGTATCCGTGCTTCCTTCCCAGATAAAAGTCGGTAATTGTTCATTCGTCCAAGTGCTACTTGCTGGTGAAATTAAATTAAACTCTATCGGCATATCTGCATCAAGCCAGTAATGTCCGTAATCCGTAGTGCCATTCGGAATATCTAAACCATTATATGCTCTTAAATGTAAATAGTAATTATTATTCGTGATTACTACTTGTGTTGACCAACTGCCTGTGAACCATTTCTCTTCATTACCTGTCCAACTATGGATATTGTTTGTATCCCAGAAAATACGATAATATTCTACTCCACCGGAACCAAAACCAGCATTGTTACTGAAAGTAAATGTCGTCCCACCGATATACCAAGTGCCAGTAGATTTATCACCACTTACATCCGGGGGAACACACCAGGTTATTGTGCTACCTAAATCTGTCCAGTCAGTAGAAATGTTCTCGTAATTAATTGCTTTCACTCTACCGTAGTAAGTAGTGTTTGCGGATAAATTAGTGGCTAAGTGGCTAAGTGATTGGGTGGTTGAACTGGTAAACAGGATAAACGGACTAATAGATGAAACTTCACAAACATAGGTAGTGCCGTCGGGATTGCCACCATCGGACCAGTTCGCGCGAATGGTTGAGGTGCTAACCGTATCAAATGCTTGACCAACCGGTGGATAACATTTTGTCGGTTTTGCCGAAGTTACTCCCGAAGTTGAGCCAATATTTTCCCAGTTTTGGGCGATTACCCGTGCATAGTAGGTGGTGTTTGCGGATAAATTAGTGGTTAAGTGGCTAAGTGATTGGGTAGTGGAACTGATATACGGACTGAACGGACTAACGGACGAAACCTGACAGACATAGATTGTTCCGTCAGGATTATTATTTGCTGACCAGGAAACAGTTACACTGGTAATCCAGACCTCTTCCCAAGTAACATTGGTTGGTGCTTGGCATAAGGTTGGTTTCCCGGGAGTAACTGTGCTTGTTGAACCGATATTTTCCCAGTTTTGGGCAAGAACTCGTGCATAGTAAGTTGTATTCGCAGAGAGCGCAGAAATAACCGCAGAGGTCGCAAAAGTGATTGAACTGGTAAACGGACTGAACGGACTAACCGACGAAACCTGACAGATATAAGTCGTGCCGTCGGGATTATTGTTCGCTGACCAGGAAATAGTTACACTGGTAATCTGGACATCTTCCCAAGTAACATTGTCCGGTGGAGCACAGAGAGTTACTTTAGAAGTTGTTGAAGACCAGACGGATTCGTTGCCCACATTATCCTGTGCTTTGATTCTAAACCAGTAAGTAGTATTGGGAAGTAAATTAGTCCAAGTATGACTGGAGACCCAACCGACAATTAAGTCATCAGGCCAGGTAACATTTTCACTTGAACGGCTGATGGTATATGCTGGAGAGGCAAGACCACTGCCAGTATCGGTTGCAGTCCCGGAAGAAATAATTAGCGTCGCTGAAGCGGTCAAAATGGAAAATCCTAAATTTACCGGTGCATCAGAATCAATCCGCCAGGGCCCGTAGGCAAGAACGCCTGTAGATACATCTAACCCATTATAAGATTTAAGATGTAAATAGTAATCACCACTTGCTACCGGGCAGGTAGAGATTGTTCCGGAAGTCCATTCTGTTTCATTCTCTATCCAAGTATGGGTAGTGTTTGTATCCCAGTAAAAACGATAATATTCTACCGTGCCTACACCGAAACTGACATTACTCGTAAAAGTGAATGTCGTTGCACCAGTGTACCAGGTTCCGGTTGACTTATCAGTAGTTTCACTTACGCTCGGTGTCACGGCAAAGGTCATCGTGCTACCTAAATCTGTCCAGTCGGTAGAAATATTCTGATGATTTACTGCCTTCACCCTTGCGTAGTAAGTAGTGTTTGCGGATAAATTAGTGGTTAAGTGGCTAAGTGATTGGGTGGTTGAACTGGTAAACAGACTAAACGGACTAATAGATGAAACTTCACAGACATAGGTAGTGCCGTCGGGATTACCACCATCGGACCAGTTCGCACGAATGGTTGAAGTGCTGATGTTATCAAATGCTTGAGCAATAGGTAAAGCACAGAGAGTTACGGTAGAGGTAGCAATTGTGCTTGTTGAAGGAACATTTTCCCAATTATAGGCAATTACTCGTCCGTAGTAAGTAGTGTTAGCGGTCAAACCGGAAACGGTGGCACTACTTGCCGAACGAACCGTACTTGAAGAACCGCTGATATAACTGAAATCATTTTGAGTGGAAACTTCTACTTTGTAAATTAGTTCTGCTGGATTAGGGTCATCCGGAGACCAGTTCACGATTACACTGGTAATATTTACCGCATACCAATCAACATTACTCGGCGGATAAGCCAAAGTTACTTTACTGCCGAGGGAGACCCAGTCAGTAGATTGGTCTTCATAATTTACTGCCTTTACCTGGAACCAGTAAGTAGTGTTTGCGGATAAATTAGTGACTAAGTGGCTAAGTGATTGGGTGGTTGAACTGACAAACGGACTAAACGGACTAACCGACGAAACTTCACAAACGTAGGTAGTGCCGTCGGGATTACCGTTGGCTGTCCAGTTAGCACGAATAGTTGAAGTGGTTACTTCAGTAAATGCGGAGATACCCGGAGAGTTACATAAGGTTACTTTTGTCTGTGCATCACTGAAAGTGGAAATATGCGGGGGTTCCATAGCATCACGAGCACGGATTCTAAACCAGTAAGTCGTATTTGGATTTAACCCGGTCCAAGTATAACTGGAGATGACCCAGTCAGAATCATATACTGTCCCGCTAAAACCGTCCCAAGTTGACCGCTGGATATAGTAAGGTGTAGTGTGCAGGCCCCTGAACGTATCGGTAGCAATTCCCACAGCAACAATTTCACCAGTTGAAATCGCTACTAACGGCGAAAAACTTTGACTGACTGGTGAAGAGATATCAATCCGAAAAGCAATATCGCCACTATTAGCGGTAGTCCAGGAACTTGTGCCGAAATTATTATCATACGCTCGGACTCGCCAATACCAGTGACCATCAGTAAGGAAAGTAATGTAGTTAGTAGTAACCGGATTCTGGGTGATTAAATCACCGGTAAAATCTACATAGTTGAAGGAAAAGTTAGAATAGGTACTGAACTGGAGATTAAATTTTAAACTATCGGTCGGATTGTAATCACTTAAGGTAAAGGTTGTCCGTACCGTTTGATAATTTATCCAGGAACCGGGTCCAATTGGATTCAATTCAGTGTTGCATTGTCCTATTTCACTCGGTGGTTCAGGTTTAAAACCGTATTTTAATACCCAAATGTTATGACCTTCATTAGGGTCATATTCCGTCCCGGTAATATAGGCATAACGCGAAGAATCAACACTCACATCACAGGCATAAGCATTACCATTACAATTATAATTTGTTGAAGAAATAATTACACCACTGGTACTACTTAATATCCCAAGCCAGATATTTCTGTTTTCGTCCCAACCGGTTATATAGAGACCATCTGCAGAATCAAACGCCAGACCGTAGCGCATACTTCTTGGTGTCCCCCCAACAGGGTCAAAACCACCACTGGGGAAAGTTACTGTCCAGGAGGTCTGGGCTACACCCTGAGATAAATATTTTCTTATCCAGAACGAACCGGGGATTGACCCGGTAGCTAAACCACTCGCTTCCGCAACTATATAAATATTATCTTGGGAATCAAGTCCTACATCAAAACCCATAGCACCACTAACCGTAATTGTATCAGTCCAAATTTGTGAACCACTAATCGCATCATACTTACCTACCCAGATGGACAGTTTATTATTACCAGAACTAATATCACCGGTAACATACACATTACCTGAGTTATCAACTGCGATACCTCTCCCTTTATCAGTTAGACCACTATTACAAGTTGCCATCCAGGAGGAAATAAAACCATTATCATAAAGATACTTTCCAATCCAGATGTCAGTAGGTTTATAACCAGTAACATAGATGCTATCCTGATTATCTATAGTTATTCCCCACCCTTCATCACGACCTGAACCTGCATAATAGGCGGTAGAAGAAACAACTGTGCCATCAAGGGGATTAAGTCTGGCTACCCAAATATCGTGGTCATCAATTACCGGTCTCATATATCCCACTATATACGGATTATCAGAAGAATCAAGAGTAACTCCCATCCCCCAATTTATTGTTCCGTCTTCATACTTCACTGTCCAGCTTGTTTGATAAATATTGTAATCAGGTATATACTTCCTCACCCAAATCCAGCGAGTTCCACCCGAGGTAGCTTCCCCAGTTACATAGATATTGCTTGACCGGTCAACAACGATACCCAGACCTTTGTCTCCAGCATTAGAGTCATTGAAAGTTGATGTCCAGACCGTATATAATTCGTAGGCAGAAAGTGTGCTGTGTAAACTAAGGAAACAAAAAATAAAAAAATAATAAAAAAATAGTTTTTTTACTGCTGTTTTCTTCATCTTACTATGAATAAATCTGCTACTTATATTATATACCAGATTTCTAACGGGGTAAAGAGGTAAGTTTTGTGAATTTCCTTACATAAGCCTTGATTACAGCGATTTTTAAAAAGTGATTACAGCGATTTATCAAAAATTTTTTTATCACTGTAATCGTATCTGTTAATCTCCGTAATCAAGTTTCACTTTTGTGAAACTATGGGTGGTAACGGAAAATTTGTATTCTTCGGTTGAAACTGTCGGCAACATAGATTGTATCCTCACTATCAATATATATTCCCGTCGGGAGAGAAAATTGTCCCGGTCTTCTTCCTTTCCCACCGAGAAAACCTAAATATTGACTATTCTGGTCATAAATTTCAATTGTTTCCCTTAAAGCATCAACAACGAAAATATTTCCCTGACTATCTACGGCAATACCTTTCGGACGAGAAAATTGTCCCGGACTATCCCCAATTTGACCGAATTTAGTGAGGAATTTACCATTTTCATCAAAAATTTCTACCCGAAAATTCATTGTATCAGTTACATAAACTTTATTCTTTCTATCAACAAAAATATTAGAGGGGTAATTGAACTCACCGTCACTTTCACCCCGTCTGCCAAAACTATAAAACCAACCTTTCGGTTTATGCGGATGAGCAAGATTATATATCCATACTTTGTGTTCTTTCATATCTACCAGATAGATAAAATAATTGCTCATCGCTATTCCCACCGGATTAACTACATCTTGAAGTAAGACAATTTCTTTCGTATGTTTGCCTTTCTTATCAAAGACAAAGATTTTCATCCAGTAATTATCTAAAACATATAAATTACCACGAAAATCAAGCATACAGGTTATCGGTGAAACTAATCGTCCTTCGGGTAATTCGTAAATTTGTTGATATTTTTTCTTTTTTAAGTCAAAAGAATGAACTAAACCACTACCGGTATCGGCAACATAAATTTTACCTTTACCATCACTGGTTACACCGTAAGGATTAATAATTCTTTCTTCTGTCTCACTTTTACCAAAGAAAAACTCTGAACCTTTTTTGAAAATAGTTTTTTTTACCCCGATATCAATCGGTCGGGAGATACTACCTAAATACTCAAATTCGGCTGCTGACGATTTAAAGATTAAAAGATTGAAAATTGAAAAATTAAAAATAAAAAATAAAATGTAGCGGAAGACATCGGCACTCCACCGCTTTCGGGAAGTGCGAAGTCCGCCGCTACATCGGCTTATTAGCTTCAGGGTCAATTTTACACCTCACACCTTACACTTTACACGGTCATTTAATAATTTCAAAAATCTGTACTCGTTGGTTATTCGTATCCGCAATATAAATTTTATCATTCTCATCAATATAAATACCATTCGGTGAATTGAATTCACCATCTTGGCTGCCTTTTTTACCGTAAGCATAAAGCGGGAATCCACGCTGGTCAAAAACTTGCACCGTGTTCAGGACAGTATCCAAAACATAGATATTCAGTTGACTATCTACCGCAATACCACTCGGTCGAGCGAAAAGTAAATCATCACCAAATTTTCTAACCAGTCTCGTTCCGCTGGGGTCAAAAATTTTTATCTCACAAGATAAAGGTTCAACTACATATAGTTTACCTTCTTTATCTACCGTAATACTCTGTGGACGATTTAACTTACCAAAATCAAAAAGATAATTCCCTTCATAATCAAAAACTTTGACCTTAGCGTTACCAAGGTCAGTTACATAGAGCCATTTTCTTCGTGGATTAATGACAATACTTTGTGGTTGATTAAATTCATCTTTACCGCTACCATTCTTACCAAAACGAAATAAAAATTTACCTCCAGAATTAAATACTTTGACACAATTTTCCTGTGTATCAACAATGTAAATCTTTTCGCCATCAGTTGCAAGGTCAACTGGACGCTTAAACTTTGCTTTACCAAAACGCAAAATTTCTCGTAAATAAAAATCATAAACTACTACTCCCCAGCGGTATTTCACTCCTGCTGGGTTAATTACAAACATTTTTTTTTCTTTTTCTAAAACAGTAAGATTTAAAAGTTGGAAATATCTTCTATGTGAATTGAAATCAATTGTTTTAAGATGTTTGATTTTTGCAGTTTCTTTAGTTGGTGAGTCGGCAACGAAGAGAGATAAAACTAACCCTTGGGCAAAAATATAAGTAAGTCCAAAGAAAATCAGACCGCTGATTCTGACTTTTAAGTTAAATTTTTGAGCCAGATTTAGTGATTTATCCCGTAAAAATTTATCTCTACCCCGTAAATTTATTCTACGGGGTCTACGTGATTCATTTTTCTCGTGAATGCACATATTCGGTCAAATTAAGCAGACCGTCTCTATATATTGAAGGACAAAAAGAAACAATCTTTTCTTTTGCTTGAGAAAGAAAGAAATTTGTTTTTTCACGAATATAATCCAGAATTTTATATTCTACTAAAAGTTTGCGTAGTTGATATTTTTTAGAATTGATTACCTGGGTAAGACCTTTGAGTCCGTTTTTTGAATCTGACTTCTGCGTTTGACTTATTACTTCACGCAGACGAATTAAAGGCAAAGTTAAAGTTCCTTCCTTCAAGTCAATACCTACTGATTTGCCGGTTTTCTCTTTTTCACCAAAAAGGTCTAAATAATCATCAATAATCTGATACGCTAGACCAAAATTTAACCCGTAATCCCCTAAATTTGCTGCCTCGTCTCCGTTATTGGTTTTAAACGAACGGTGCCCTTGCCCTGCCTTCTGTCCTGAGGCCTCGGGCCGAAGGGAACTCGGACCAAAAGGAACGGTAAACTGGGAAAGGAGTGCACCCGCTTCGCAGCAAGCCGACATCAGAACTGCAGTTTTATTTCTAATAATTGTAAAATATTCTTCTTCACTGGGTACATCCTGTAAAATATCTTTACGGGGTAAAGAAGAATAAACAAATAGCGATTCCCGTTTCCTGGTTTCTTCAATTTCACCGAGACAAACCTTTTTTACTGCTTCGGACATTATCTGCACAATTTCGGGTATACCAATCTCGGAAAGTAAATTGAATGCTTGGGCATATAAAATATCACCAGCAAGAATCGCGGTGCGGTTACCGTATTCCCGGTGGAGAGTTGCCTGGTTATGTCGTTCAATAGCATTATCAATAATATCATCATGAATGAGACTGGCAGTATGAATGAGTTCTATCGCTACCGCCAAAGAAATCACTTCTGAGGAATTATGCGCTTTACCTGCACCTGAATTGGAACTAATTTTTGAAGAAAAGAGGACTAAGGCGGGACGAATTCTTTTACCTTGTGTTTTTGCCCGGAAAAGATGCTCATTTATTTTTTTCAAAAAATTATTCGTTGCGGGAAAATTTTTTCTTAGTTTATCTTCTACTTTATCTAAATCTTTTTTTATTGGTGCATAAATTCTATTTAAATCCATAGTAAATACCAACAACCCCGCCCATTAAAGGATAATATCCAACCTTTCTAAATCCATTATTAGAAAGTATCATCTTCAATTCTCCAACGGAAAAAAAATTTATGATTGTCTCCTGTAAATAACGAAAGTATTTAACTTTCTCCTTACCAAAGAGAATTCTACCAATTAAAGGAATAATTACATCTAAATAAAGATAATATATTTTTCGCCAAAAAGCAAATTCCGGTCGGCTAAATTCAAGGATAATAATTTTACCCTCGGGTTTGATTACCCGATAGATTTCTTTTAAAATCATATTTATATTCTTTTGTAAATGACGGAAAACAAAACCGCTCACTACCGAATTAAAACTCTCCACCGGGAAAGGTATTCTCTGAGCGTCAGCAGCAATAAATTCAACCTCATTGTGCTGGTTGGCTGGTTTGCTATTTTTTAACTGTGCATTTTTCAGCATTTCCCAAGAAAAATCTATCCCGATAATTTTTTCGGCTTTATTTATTCCGAAAGCTAATTCACCAGTACCAGTGCCTAAATCTAAAATAATTTCTCCTGGTTCAATTAAAGAATTAATTCTTTTCCTCCAGAAACGGTCAAGAAAAAAACTTGCAATTTGACAAAAGAAATCGTATCTTTTGGCTAAATCGTTAAATATGGTCTGTGCGTATTCCATCTTCAAAATGATTTCAATGATTACCAAATACGATTACGGTGATTAAATCTTTCAAAAAAAATCACTGTAATCTCTTCCTAAAATCACTGTAATCGTTATCTTATTCGATGACATCGCCAACTATTGGTTCAACACGAACACCGATTTTCGTTAAATAGTTGATACCCTTTTCCAGATTTGCTGCTTCACCAGAAAGTTCAAGCACAACTTCACCTATTTTTTCGGTAACATTTGCCCGCCGGATATTCGGGATAAGGTTAAATTTTTTTGCGGTTTGATAAATTATTGGTTGTTTAATCAATTTTTGTGGAAAAATTAAATGGACCATTCTTTTTGCCATTATCTCACCTCCCATACTTTAAGTAATTCCACAAATCAACAATTGCTTGATTTAAGAAGACTTTGCGAACATTTTTTGAACGACATCAAATTTATTTCTGCAAATTCTTCTTTAGTAAGCAATCGTTGAGAGGTTCTTCTCTGAACGACATCAAATTTTTTAATGCCTCTTGACTTTAGTTAAAAAATTATAAAGTGTCACCTCCTCGGTGACCTACCGAAGAGGCAGGAAGAGAAGGTTCCCGAAAAAAGAATTGCTTACTATTTTTGTGAAATTACTTAAAGTTTTATCTTTTCTTCAAAAGATTTTAGATTTGGTTTAATTCTTACCACTTCACCGATTTTACCAGATAGTGCCTCCTGTGTCTTTAAACCATTACCGGTAATAGAAATCACCAATGATTCGTTTTTGTTAATTCTACCTTGTTCAATAAGTTTTTTTGTTACTGCTACGGTTACTCCCCCGGCGGTCTCAGTAAAGATACCTTCAGTTTGGGCAAGTAATTTTATCCCGTCAATTATTTCTTCATCGTTTGCTTCTTCCGCCCAACCGCCACTTTCTTTTACTGTCTTCACTGCATAATACCCATCGGCAGGATTACCAATGGCTAAACTTTTGGCAATCGTTTTCGGACGAACCGGGCGAATAATTTCACTTTCTTCTTTGACTGCGGTAATTACCGGTGCACATCCCTGTGCTTGGGCAGCATAAATTTTTGTTTTCCCTTCCCCAATAAGACCTAATTGTCGGAATTCTTTGATTGCTTTCCAAATTTTTGAAATTAACGAACCGCCAGCTACAGGGACAACAATATTTTCCGGTACTTGCCAACCGAGTTGCTCAATTATTTCAAAAGCGTAGGTCTTTGACCCTTCCGCATAGTAAGGACGAATATTAATGTTCACAAAAGCCCAACGATATTTCGTAGCAATTTCGGCACAGAGACGGTTCACTTCATCATAATTACCTTCAACCGCAACTACCGTCGGGCGGTAAACGAGTGAACTAACAATCTTACTCATTTCCAAATCCGCGGGAATAAAAATTATCCCTTTTAATCCAGCAACTCTTGCCTGTGCGGATACTGAATGGGCTAAATTACCGGTAGAAGCACAAGCGACGGTATCAAAACCAAACTCTTTTGTTTTAGATAAAGCAACTGCTACTACCCGGTCTTTAAAAGAAAGTGTCGGATGGCAGACCGAGTCATCTTTGATGTAGAGTTTTTTTACACCGAAAACTTTACCTAAATTTTCTGCTTTGATTAAGGGAGTATAACCGGAATGCAGACCATCAGTAGGTGGTTTATCCAAAGGCAAAAGTTCGGAATAACGCCAGATATTCTTTGGACGGTGAGAAATTTTTTCTTTAGAGAGAACTTTTTTTATCTGTGCATAATCGTATTCAACTTCTAAAGGACCGAAACAATATTCACAAACATAAAGTACATCTTTGGGATATTTACGACCACATTCACGACATTTTAGACCGAGGGTATACATAAGTTTAGACCGTTTAGTCCGTTAGGTCAGTTTAGACCGTTATGTCCGTTAAGTCCGTTGGGTCCGTTTAGACCGTTATGTCCGTTTTGACCGTTAGGACAGTTAAGACCGTCCAACGGACTTAACCGACAAAACGGAAACAACGGACTCAACGAATAGATTTTAAGGAATAATAACTTTTTTTAATTGTTTTTTCAATATCTATATAGTGATGCACGGTGGAAAGAAAGTTTGCTTCAAACTGGCTTGGTGGTAGATAAATCCCTTCTTTCAACATTAAATGAAAATACCGGGCATATTTTTTAGTATCCGAACTTTTGGCACTTTGATAATCATATACTTCACTGTCGGTAAAAAACAAAGTGAACATTGAACCAAGCGAATTGATTCTAATCTTAATTTTTAACTTTGTAGCATTTTCTTTTATTCCATTAACGAGATATTTCGTTTTTTCAGCAAGAATCTTGTAAGGTTCATTCTGAGAAAGGATTTTTAAAGTTTCTAATCCCGCAGTAACCGCTACCGGATTACCCGATAAAGTTCCCGCTTGATAGACACCACCGAGTGGGGCAACCAGTTGCATAATTTCTTTCTTCCCGCCATAAGCACCAACCGGGAAACCACCACCAATAATTTTACCTAAACAGGTTAAATCAGCTTTGAGACCGAAATATTCCTGTGCTCCACCGTAAGCGAGACGGAAACCGGTAATCACTTCATCAAAAATTAAAACTATCTGATAATCATTACTCAGTTTGCGTAAAGTATGAAGAAAATTTATCTTCGGTAAGACAACACCCATATTCCCGACTGCTGGCTCAATAATTATTGCCGCAATTTGTTTAGCATATTTTTTTACGGCTTTCGTTACCTGTTCAATATCATTGTAGGGAAGAACGATTGTTTCTTGAATAAAATTTTTTGGTACACCTAAACTGTCCGGAATACCTAAAGTGGTCGCACCGCTACCGGCAGCAACTAATAAGTAATCGCTATGTCCGTGATAACAACCGGAAAATTTAATAATTTTATTTCTTTTCGTATATCCGCGTGCGAGACGGATTGCGCTCATCACTGCTTCAGTCCCGGAGTTAACCAAACGCACAAGTTCAATTGAAGGGAACGCCTGACAAATTTTTTTTGCTAATTCGGTCTCTAAAACCGTTGGCGCACCAAAACTTGTCCCTTTTTCTAAAATTCTTTTTACTGCTTGCATCACTTGCGGATGAGTGTGTCCAAGAATTAACGGTCCCCAGGAGAGACAATAGTCAAGATATTCTTTCCCCCGAGCATCATAAATTTTTGACCCTTTACCGCGGCTAATAAAAAGAGGAGTTCCACCTACTGACTTAAATGCTCTTACTGGACTGTTTACCCCACCAGCGAGATATTTTTTTGCTTCACTCCAATAATTTCCCGACATTCTTCTCATTCTTCTTTTTCTCCGCTTCTACTAACTACCAACCACTAACTACCGACTACTTACTACTTTTAATCGGTTGGTAGACACAATACGGTTCCTCAGCGAGGTAGTCACCGGTCAAGGCATAAGCACGGGCACGACAACCACCACAAATTTTGCGATATTCGCAAATACCACAACGGCCGTGATATTTGTCCCAGTTACGCATTTCCTTAAATACTTTTGAATTATACCAAATTTTTGAAAATAGTTCTTTACGGATATCGCCACATTCTATTTCTAAAAAGCCACAAATTTGTACTTTACCGGTATGGGAAACGAAAGCAAAATACTGTCCACCCATGCAACCTTTGGTAAAAGTGTGAAGATGCACAGGTGATTGCCTACCCACCGACCTGTCCTCCGTAGCCTTGGCGCAGGAGGAAGTCTTGACGAAGGCGGGGGTGATTGGATGATTGGGTGATTGAGCAATTCTTTTAGCTTCATGCTGACGATAGATACGGTAATAATGCGGTGCGCAGGTTGGTTTGAATTGAAATTTGATTTTTTTTTCTTCAAGTTCTTTATCCTTTTCGTACACCCAGGTTAATGTCTTTTCGTATTCTTCCGCGGAAAGTTCCCATTCAGTTAACTCTTTACCTCTCCCGGTAGGGACAAGCAGAAAAGGATGAAAACCAACCGCACCTTTTTCCATAGCTAACTGAAGAATTTGCGGTAATTCTTTCAGGTTATGTTTGGTGACCGTGGTGTTAACCTGAAATTCCAGTCCCACCTTTTTTGCGTAATCCATTGCTTTTAATAATGTCTCGTAGGAACCTTTTACGCCGCGAAAAGTGTCATGGGTTTCCGCAGTCGCTCCGTCAAGACTTAGACTGATTCGTTTTATTCCTGAATCAACAATTTTCTTCGCCGTTTCTTCATTAACTAACATTCCGCAGGGTGCCATCACCATCGTTAACCCAAGGAGGTGATTACCTCCTTTTTTTGCACCGTAGGTAGCAATCTCAAAAATATCTTCCCGTAACATTGGTTCACCGCCGGTAAGAATAATGATTGGGTTGGAGAAAGATTTTACATCATCAAGAAAACGAAAACATTCTTCGGTAGTTAACTCATTCGGGTCACGACCGTATCTTGCTGCCGCACGGCAATGGAGACAATTAAGCATACAACTACGGGTCACTTCCCAAGCAATCAGTTTTGGTAAAAACTTTTCCATTGTGCTAAATTCTGGACGCCAGACTTTAGTCTGGATGCTCGAGGGTAAAATCTCTTATTGGATATTGCAAGAAACAATCATCTATCCATTCCTGCCCATATCTCTCAATATATATTTTGTAACTTGAATAAGGATAATTCATAGTTAGAGATACACCGTGCTTGACTGGGTTATGATGTATATAATTCAGTCTTAAATAAAAATCTTTTTCAGAACGAATACAACGATCCCAATAATTAACCCATATCTTTCGATTGGTCTGACGGTTCAATTTATTCAACAGCAAAGAACTTTTCCCATGGAAATGTTTCACAAACTTTGGAAGATTAAATTCATTTGTCAACATGAGCAACAGATGATAGTGATTAGAAAGAACAACCCAAGCAAAAAGGGCAAGGGAAAAAAGTTTAATTTTCTCAAAAAGTACATCAAGAAGCAACTGTTTCTTCATATCCGCATCAAAAAAGTCCATATTGTCACAGGTGTGGCTACTAATAAAGTAGGTCGTATTACTTTGGTAAATATGAGGAGGAAAATATTCTTTCATTCTAAACTAAAGTTTAGCATCCAAGTTCAAGTTCCCAGTTTTTTTGCTACTTCTTTGGCAAAATAAGTTAAAATTATATCCGCACCGGCACGTTTTATTGCGGTCAAAATTTCAAAAATTATTTTTTCTTCCTCAAGCCAACCTTTTTTACTTGCTGCTTTCACCATACTGAATTCACCGCTGACATCGTATGCGGCTACCGGATAATGAAACTTATCTTTCACTAAACGAATAATGTCTAAGTAAGCAAGGGCTGGTTTTATCATTATAATATCTGCTCCTTCTTCAAGGTCAAGTGCGATTTCACGGAGTGCTTCTTCCCAATTTGCTATGTCCATTTGATAGGCACGCCGGTCACCAAATTGAGGTGGTGATTCCGCTGCTTCCCGGAAAGGTCCATAGAATGCCGAAGCATACTTTGCTGAATATGCCATTATCGGTATATCGGTAAAATTATTTTCATCTAATCCTTGCCGGATTGCTTTTACCTGCCCGTCCATCATCCCGCTGGGCGCAATAATATCCGCACCGGCCTCGGCTTGACTTACGGCAGTCCTTGCTAAAATTTCTAAAGTCGCATCATTGTTAATTATGTAATTTGGGATTTGGGATTTGGGATTTGGGATTTTTCTTACAACACCGCAATGTCCGTGGGACATATATTCGCATAAACATAAATCAGTAATCACAACCAGCTCCGGCACTTTATCTTTGACTGCTTTCACTGCCTGTTGAATGATACCATTCTTTGTATAAGCCCCTGAACCTCTCTCATCTTTCTTCTCCGGAATACCAAAAAGGATTACTGCGGGTATCCCTGACTCTTTAACTTCCCTAATTTCCTTAACTAAGTTGTCTATTGACCATTGAAAATTACCGGGCATTGAACTAATTTCTTTTTTTACATTTCTACCCGGGCGTACGAAATAGGGCATTACTAAATTATCTACCGATAATCGTGTTTCACGAATTAACCTTCTTAAATTTTCATTTTTACGCATTCTTCTTGGGCGATACTCGGGAAAAGACATTTTTTTAAACCTCCTTTACCACAGAGGACGCAGAAGAGAGTCTCCGCGGATTCCGCGGAATTCATCTCTGTGTAATCGGCGTTGTTTTCATCTGTGGTCATCTGGACTTTTATCTGCGTAATCTGTGTATCGCAAGATTGCTTTCACTAAACCATTAAGTGTATGTTCTTGGGCTTGGATTTCTATCTTTAGACCCAATTCTTTAGCAGTTTTTGTAGTTACCGGTCCGATACTGGCAAATTTTACTTCCGGACTAAGATTATTTTTCCCAACAAGGGAAAGAAAATTTTTTACCGTAGAAGAACTGGTAAAGATTACTAAATCAATCCCACCGGTTTTAAGCATTTTCTTTATCCGCGGCGGGACTTTCTTTTCTCTAATCGTGCGATAGGCAACCACTTGGGTAACTTGTGCTCCGAGTTTAGTTAATTCTTGAGGCAGCCATTGCGGTGCAATATCTGCACGCGGAAGAAGAATTCTTGTTCCTTCAATTTGGGATTTTTTCTTTAAATCCCGAATAATCCCCTTACTGGTATATACTTTCGGTTCAAAGACAACTCGTAAATGATAATTTTTAATTCTTTTTTCAGTCGCTGGACCAATCGCACCAATTTTTATTTTTTCCTGCTTCGCAAGGCGAGTAAGTGTTTTTAAAAATTTGCCTTTCTTCAGATAACGCTGGAAAAAAAAATCTACACCATTTTGACTGGTGAAAATTATCCATTGATAATTTTCAATTTCTCTGATAACTTTATCTAAATCACGATAACTTTTTGGAGTGGCTATCCTAATTGTTGGCAATTTAAGAACTTCCGCACCAAGTTTATCTAATTTTTTTGCTATTTCACCTATCTGTTCCGAAGCACGAGTAAGTAATATTTTTTTCCCTTCCAACACTTTATTTTTCATCTTCCGATTGACACAAAAGTAGAGAGTAGCAAGTAACGAGTAGCGAGAAAAAATAAAATCTCTCTACTCTCTTCTCTCTACTTGCTACTTCCCGGGAATAGAAAGAATTTGATTTAATTTTATAAAATCAGTGATACTTAAATTTTCGGCACGTAAATTTAAAGACCAACTTAACCCGGAAAAAATATTTTGTAACTTTAGTTTTGAACAACCCAACCCGCGTGCCAGATTATTGAGCAAAATTTTTCGTCGTTGCCCGAAAGCAAGATGGAGAAGAGAAAAAAAACTTTTTTCCTCTTCTGAACCAACCAATGGCACGGCTAAACGTTCAAAACGAACTATCGCTGATTCAACTTTCGGCTCGGGACGAAAAACTTTTGCCGAAACGAAACTTATGATTTTTATCCGGCAATAAACCTGGGCAACAATAGAAAGAATACCGTAATTTTTACTTCCCGGCTGGGCAATTAGCCGTTCGGCAACTTCACGCTGGAGAAGGAATACTGCATTTTGCCAGTTTTGATAGTCAAAGATTTTCTCAAGAATTGCACCGGTAATATAATAAGGTATATTGGCAACTATTTTCAATTCCTGATTGCAGTTCAGAGAATCAAGGTCAAACTTGAGAAAATCAGCATTGATTATTTCTAACTGCTGCCGGTTAAAATAAAGAGCAAATTTATCTTTTAATTGAGAAATAAGTTTACGGTCAATTTCTATGGCAATAACTTTGGTTACTGAAGGAAGGATTTCTCCAGTAAGTATTCCCTTACCGGGACCAATTTCTAAAATTACATCCCGGGGGTGTAAATCTGCTGTCTGAACAATCTTGCGGACAATATTCTTATCAATAAGAAAATGTTGTCCCCAGAATTTACCCATAAAATTCGGTTATGTCGGTTATTTCCGTTGAGTCAGTTATGCCCGTTAACTAACCGACCTAACGGACTAAACGGACAAAACCGTTTTTTAAGGTGAAGTCTGACTATAGACGCAAATCTGGTTTTTACCTTTATTTTTTGCTTGGTATAACCCTTTATCGGCTGCTTCTACCAATTCTCTTGCTTCCCGTGCATCGTAAGGATAAGTTGAAATACCTGCACTAATGGTTAAATTTTTACTCGTTTCCTGCCCGCTGAAAGGATAATTTTCAATTTCTTTTCTTAAGTCCTCAAGTATTTTTTTTGCTCCTTCACGGTTAGTCACCGGTAAAATTACTGCAAATTCTTCACCCCCGTAACGGACAACAACATCCGTCTTCCTTAGACGATTAACCAAAATTTGAGTAATTTGTTTTAAGGCAGAATCGCCGGCTAAATGTCCGTTTGTATCATTGTAACGTTTGAAATCATCAAGGTCAATTATCGCTAAAGATAAAGGTTGACGATAACGACTTGCTAAACGCATCTCTTCACGTAATTTAGGATAAAAGTAACGATAATTGTATGCACCGGTTAATTCATCGTGAAGAGTTAACTCTTGAATTTTTTCATAAAACTGTGCATTCTCTAAAGCAATTCCTGCTTGATTAACAATCGTGGAAAAGCGTTCAACTTCCTCTGGGGTGAGATTTTCTTTCTTCTGATTGTTACCCGCAATAACTAAACCTAAAATCTTACCATGCGCATAGAGTGTCTGCAAGAGCATCTGTTCCAGTCTCAACAACTTAAGCAAACCGGGTGAACAACGTTTATCCTTACCTGCTTCCTCAATCACCAGCGGAAGATGATTCTTAAGAGTTAAAGAAATAATTTCTTCTTCCTCAAGGAAACTAATAGTTAAACGGTCAATACCTTTCAGGCTTATTACTCCGGGCGTAGCTACACAGCGCAGAATTCCCGTAGTTTCGCTTCCTTCTAAGTTATAAATATACGCATTATCCAGATTGAACCCTTTAGTTAAATTTTCTAAAATAAGAGCAAGCAATTTATTTAAATCAAAAGTGGTAAGTAAAGATTGGGTAATTTCTGCGTGATTACTTGTTTGTTTTTTTAATAAAGTAATTTCTTTGCTTTTCTTCTCCAATTTAAATAGTAAATAAATTACTGAGACAAGTAAAACTAAAATTAAAATTAGATACATATGTTCATATGACCACAGATTTCTCGGTAGACCATGCCTGCACCTGCCTGCACCTGTGAAGCCTGTACAGGTTTCGCAGGCACAGGTGTGAAGCCCCGATGTTACATCGGGGTGACCTATCGGGCTGAAAAATCCGCGGATTCCGCGGAAAAATTCTGTGTAATCAGTGGTTTTGGTTTAGCCCCGCACCTTTCAGACATAGTCGCTTTAGTACTTTCTTACCAGCGACTGATACTTCAAAAGGTCGCTGATGTCTGAAAGGTGCGGGGTTAACCAATAATTTTTTTAATTTTTTCTTTCAGGACACCTAAATCTACTGGTTTAACTATATAATCTGAGACATTGGCTATCCACACTGCAAAATCGGTACGGAAGCTATCATAAGCACTAGCCATAATGATTGGTAAGTCAGGATATTTTTTTCTTATTCTTTCCAATAGTTCAAGTCCGGAAAGGTCAGGAAGTTTGATGTCCAGAATTAATAAATCAACCTTATTTGCAGAAAGTTGAGTGAAACAATCCCGCGCATCACCACTGGTCAATACATTGTAACCAGTTTCGGCTAATTCGTCCTTAAATATTTCTCGCAAAGCTTCTTCATCTTCAACAATAAGAATTGTCTTCATTCTTTTAACCGTTTAGACCGTTAAGACCGTTTTGACCGTTAACCGACTCAACGGACCAAACGGACTTAACGGACACAACTGATTTATTTCAAGAGAGTTTTAACTTTTGTAACTAATTCTTCCATGTCAAATGGTTTAGTAAGATAAATTTCACCACCGGATTCAATTCCTAAGAGTTTATCGGTAACTTGGTCTTTAGCCGTAAGAAAAATTACTGGCATATTTTTCATCTTTTCATCTTTTTTTAGTCGTTTACATACTTCTAAACCGTTTAATTGTGGCAAAACAATATCAAGAATAACCAAGTCCGGTAACTCCACATACACCTTCCTTAGCCCCTCCAAACCATCACCAGCATTTACCACAAGGTATCCTTTTTCTTGCAAAACATCAGCAAGAATTTCCCTTAAACTATCATCATCTTCAATAAGCAAAAGTTTTTTCTTTATTTTCCCCAGATTATTTATTTGTAAACTTCCTGATTTTCTTCCTTCAAATAATTTTTTCAGTTCACTTATTTCGTTTGCTGATTTCCATTCTCCTAAACGATTCAGCCAGATTTTATCTTCTTCACGCAGGCGTCCTTCAGAAATAAGATTTTTTATTTTTTCAAAATCATAAGGACCCTCTTCAACACCGTAAGTATACCAGATATAATATTCTTCCTTCGGTTCCTCAGGATGGTGAGGAAACGAACCATCAGGATTGCCCTCGCCCTGAGCTCGGGCCGAAGGGAATTTACTGAAATCTTTTTCTTCCATTTTAGTAATTATCTCTCCTCTACTATTAGGTTATTTTCAAGCAAGTCCTTCTTTTATCGGCAACCGAACGACAAAAGTAGCACCTCCCCTACTCTCTCCAGAAGAACTTCCAGAGTCAAGAAAAATTTTACCTTGATGTGCTTCAATAATTCGTTGACAAATTGCCAAACCTAAACCAGTACCATTCTGTTTACTACTAACAAAAGGTTGAAAAATTTTTTCTTTCAATTCTTGCGGTATACCCGGGCCAGTGTCAGTAACTTTTACTTCCAAATAATTCTGATTAAGTTTAGTAGAAAAATATATTTCTTTATTTACAGTTTGAGAATTCTGTAGCGCATCAAAAGAATTTTTTATCAAGTTCAAAAATACTTGAGTAATAAGTTGTGGGTCAAGATGCATTTTCGGCAAAGGGGAAAAAAAAGTTTTTACTATTTTTATTCCTCGTTTGTTCATTTCATCCTCTAAAGAAAAAATAATCTCTTCAAGTAAAAGATTGGGGTCAACAAGTTGACAATTAGGTTTCTGTCGCTGGGCAAAAATACGCATATCCTGAAGTAAATTCTTAACCAGACCTTCAAGACGGTCAACTTCCCGAATAATAAACTGTACATATTTGAGACATTCACCTTTTATTTTTGGGTCAATGGAAACAGTTTTCTGTTCAATACGCTGTGCACCAGCACGGATACTGGCTAAAGGATTACGTATTTCATGAGCAAGAGTCGTGGTCATCTCCCCTAAATTTCCGAGATATTCTGCACTTAGTTTATCTAACTCCTCAGAGAGAAGACGCTGATACTCTTTTTCTGAGGTGATTGTCCCCTTTTTCTTTTCTTTTTTCCAGAAGAAAGTCAATATACCCATCTTAAGTTGATTGTCTTTTGAAATAATAAATTCTTTTTAAATCCGTTTCTTTTTTTCACTACGGCGGACTTCGTTAATTACACACATCACTTCTTTTAAATCAAGAGGTTTATAAAGACAAGTATAAGCATTGATTTTCAATGCTTCCTTTATCAATTCCTCAATTGTATAACCAGTAATCATTATTACCGGTAAGTGAGGTTCCATTTCTTTAATTTTACGCAACGTCTCTACCCCATTGATTACGGGCATCTTTATATCAATCATCGCAATATTATATCCATCTTCTTCAACCCTTTTTATCGCTTCTTGACCATTTCCTGCTATGGAAACTTTATAACCACGATGTTCAAGAATTTCTTTAATCGTTTCTATTTCTTCCAACCGGTCATCAACAAGCAAAATCACTACTTCTTTCATTGCTTTTTCAATATGACTAAGAATAAAATTCAAATCAAATGGTTTGTAAACAACCGCAAAAGCACCTTCCCGGATTGCTTCCTCAACCAATTCTCCAACGGTAAATGCAGTCATCATAATTACATCAGTTCGTGGATTAATCCTTTTTATTTCTTTAAAAGTTTCTACGCCATCTATCCCGGGCAGACGAATGTCCAACAAAACCAATTGAAAATTTTCTTTTTTAGTGTTTGCCTCTTTAACTTTTTCAATTGCTTGGTAACCGTCTTTAGCCAGACTAACTTGGTAACCTTCCTCTATCAGGATATCTCCTAAGGTTTGACGCATCCCTTCTTCATCATCAACAACCAAAATTTTCCCTTTCCCCTCCATTTTATTCCTCCGCACTTTCCTTGTTTTTTTTCATTGGTAATTCAATTATAAAAGTTGTACCTTTATTTATTTCACTTTCAACTTTAATTTCACCATGATGGGCTGTAATTATACTTTTACATACGGCTAAACCTAATCCTGTCCCTTTAGATTTAGTGGTAAAAAGTGGGTCAAAAATTTTTTCTAAATTTTCTTTGGCTATTCCACATCCGTTATCCCGAAAAATTATTTCTATTCCCGAATCTCCGGGATTAACCCTTGTGGAAATAAGCAACTCTCCACCTTGCTGACCAACAATTACTGTTTCCGAAAGTGCATCATAAGCATTAGCGATAAGATTACCAAATACCTGCCGTAAACGGTCCGCATCCGCCTCAATTTGCGGCAACTCCGGTAGAAAATCTTTACGCAAAGTAATCTTGTCTGGTTTTTCAATCAATTCTAAAGTTTTCTCTAAAACTTGGTTTACATTAACTGACTCAAAAGATATTTTTGGCACCCGAGCAAATTCTAATAAATCATTAATAATTTTTACTGAAATAATTACTTCTTTATCAATTAAATCAAGATGTTTCAATACTTTGGCAAGGTAATCACTCTTTACCTCCTGATGTTGAGAGATATTGCGCAAATAGTAAGCCGCACTTTTGACCACCGCTAAGGGATTACGTAGTTCATGAGCAATACCTGAGGCTAATTGTCCAATTGCGGCTAATTTTTCCTGGTGTAACAATTTTTCAGTTTGTTCTTTAACCTTTTTTTCTAAATTCCGGCTGTAGTCCTCTATTTTTTCATAAAGCCGTGCATTGATAATTGCTAATGCTGACTGTCCGGCAAAAAGGGAAAGTAATTCTTTTTCTTCTTTGCCAAAGATATGTCTCCGTCGGGTATAGACATTAAGCACACCAATAACACCGCTTTCTTTTTCCATCAGAGGTACCGAAAGTAAAGAACGAAGTTTTCCTTCCCGGGCTAACTCTGGATGAATGTAGCGTGGGTCTTTTTGCACATCTTCAATCGCAATTACTTTTTTTTCCAGAATCGCCAAACCAGCAATACTTTCTTTCAATTTAAGGATTCTTTTTTTCTCTACATATTCCTTACTATGTCCAACTGAAGCAACTAAAATTAAATTCTCATTCCTTTCATCAAGTAAACGCAAGGAACAAACATCTACTTTCAAAATTTTTACTGCTTGTTTAACTACCGAATCAAGTACTTTTTCTAAATCAAGAGTTGAACTAACTGTTTGGCCTAGCCGTAAGAGGGTCAGTAAAGAATTTACATAATTTTTAATTTGTTGTTCCGATGCACTTACTATCTCTACTAACTCCCAGAGCATCATCGCCGATATTCCACCCATCAATTCTACATTTTGTGGTTTGTCTCTGTTTATTTCCTGACTCACTTGAGGTTTACCAGTCACATCAATAATAATTGATAAATTTTTACTTTTTATAAATTCACGATAATCATCAGCCGTAGGAATACCTAATTTTTTAGCCAGTTTTATTCCGGGTGCTTTTTCATCTATATCTACCACTCCAACTATGTTTATTTCACGGGGAGGGACAGACCCTTTGGGTAAGAAAACTTCAAGGAGCGCTTTTCCTCCTTTGCCTGCACCAACAATAAGGATACCAACCTTTTTTTTCATCTTGTAATCACCACCTAACAATTATCTTTTCTTATTAAAAACTAAAACTGCAAAAAATAATACTAACCAACCGAAAAGAGAAAGAATAAGTAAGTTAAACCAGATGGGGAATACTTGAACACCAACTAAAATACTACGTAAAGTGTCAACACCATAAGTAAGCGGATTAAGATAAACTAAGTATTTTAACCAACCCGGTAAATTACTACTCACCGGGAAAACTGCACCACTTAAAAAAAACATCGGCATCACTACAAAATTGGCCACAATACCAAATGCCTCAAATGAAGGGATACTCACCGCGATAAGCACCCCCAAGGCGGTACCGGTAAAAGCAATGAGAAACATTATTACCGCTAACGGAATAAATTTGCTTGCCATCAATTTAACACCAATAAACGGGGCAAGTAAAAAAACAAAAAATCCTTCAATTAAGGAAACGGTCGTACCACTCAAAGTTCTACCTAAAGCAATAGAAGTGCGAGAAATCGGAGCAACTAATATTTCTTTCAAGAAACCAAATTCACGGTCCCAGATAATACTTATTCCCGAGTAAAGTGAAGCGAAGATTAAATTTAAAGTGATAATCCCAGGAAAAAGAAAATGCAGATAATCTGTACCGGAATTCATTTTTTGCATCTGGAAAAGGTTATTTACCCCCGTGCCAAAAATAAGTAACCAGAGTGTCGGACGGAAAAGGGAAAGAATAACTCTTACCCAGTCACGAAAATAACGAGTAAGGTCACGCAACCAGAGAATATAAATTGCTTCTAAATTCATTCTTCGCCAAATTGCGTCCATATTATCTCCTTGAATGACTACGGAGAATTCCTCTAAACCAGTCGTCTTTTTTAATTTTTTCTTCTCTAATTTCTCTACCAGTAAGTTTCAAGAAAATATCATCAAGAGTCGGTCTTTTCAAGTTTACACTTTTCACGGTTAAAGATAAATTTTTTAATAGTTCCGGAATAAATTCTTCACCATTTTTTATTGAAAAAAATATTCCACCATTATTAAAATTGACCGTAACTTTATATTTTTCTTCAATTTCAATTTTTGCTTTTTCATCGTTAACCGTTTTTAAAAAAATTGCATCTTCCGGTAAAAGTTTTCGCAAACCTTGCGGTGTATCTAAAGCAATTATCTGCCCGAAATCAATGACCGCAATCCGGTCACAATTCTCAGCTTCATCAAGATAATGGGTGGTTAAAAAAATAGTAATTTTTTTCTTCTCTCTTAATTCATGAATATAATCCCAGATATGTCGCCGAGTTTGTGGGTCTAAACCAAGTGTCGGTTCATCAAGAAATAATACTTTTGGATAATGGAGAAGTCCGCGGGCAATTTCTAACCGTCTTTTCATCCCACCGGAAAACTTGCGGACGATTTCATTTCTCCATTCGGATAATCCGATTAAATTTAATACTTCTTGCGCACGAGCACCAATCAGTTCTTTCCTTATTCCGTAAATCAAAGAGTGAAATTTAAGATTCTCCCAAGCGGTCAAACGTTCATCCAAACTGGGGTCTTGAAAAATTATCCCGATTGATTGTCTTACTTTCGCTTCTTCAGAGACAACATTGTACCCATTAACATAGGCTTCACCACTTGATGGTTTAAGTAAAGTGCAAAGCATACTAATCGTTGTCGTCTTTCCTGCACCATTCGGACCAAGAAAACCAAAAATTTCACCTTCCTCAACTTGAAAGGAAATATTGTCTACCGCGGTGAACCCCGCCCCTTTGTCCAGAAAAGTTTTGTTCTTGTCGCTTACGCTCCAGAGCTTCAGCGACGGAGCGCGAAATAACCCCTGTAAAGTTCGCCAGCATTTTGAACAAAGGGACGGGGTAAATTTTTTGGTTAAATTTTTTGTCTCAATAATCTTCATAACGCTAAATCGCCAAACTACCGCCAAATCGCTAAAATCCGCGAAATCGCTAAAAGAATCTTTTTTGGCGCTTTGGCGTTCTATTTAAGGAAAGGGAAAATATTCACCAAATACTGATGCATATTTTCCAAACCTAAACCGAAAACTAAGGAAACTACCGCCATCAATTTTAACAATATATTTAATGAAGGACCGGAAGTATCTTTGAACGGGTCTCCAATTGTATCACCAATCACTGACGCTTTATGTACTTCTGAACCTTTACCACCATAATGTCCTTCTTCAATATATTTTTTAGAATTATCCCACGCACCACCAGCATTAGCAAAGAATATTGCTAAAGGTACACCAGTAATCAGTGAACCAACCAAAAAACCACCTAAACTTTCTTTACCTAAAAGTATCCCTAAAAGCATCGGTAGAATTATCGCTAAACTGCCCGGAACAAGCATCTCTTTCAATGCACCACGAGTAGTTATATCAACACATTTTGCTGAATCGGGCATTACCTTACCTTCCATTAACCCAACAATTTCACGAAATTGTCGTCTCACTTCACCAACTACTTTGAACGCTGCTCTTCCTACCGCCTGCATAGTTAATGCCGAAAAAACAAAGGGAACAACACCACCAATAAAAAGTCCTGCCACTACCTTTGGATTAAGTGCATCAATCTTGCTCAACCCGACAACTTGCGAATAAGCAACAAAAAGGGCTAATGCAGTCAATGCTGCTGAACCAATCGCAAATCCTTTCCCGATTGCCGCGGTAGTATTACCAACTGCATCTAAAGTTTCCGCTCGTCTTCTCACCTCCGGACCAAGTTTAGCCATTTCAGCAATACCCGCAGCATTATCCGCAATCGGCCCGTAAGCGTCAACTGCTACCGTCATTCCGGTTAAGGCAAGCATCCCCACTGCCGAAAGACCAACTCCAAAAATACCGGCAAAATGGTACGCCACAATCGTGGCAATTGCTATCCCCACCAAAGGAATTACAGTAGATTTCATTGCTACCGCTACACCTTGAATGATACAGGTTGCTGGACCGGTCTGGGTTGCTTCAGCTATTGTCTCCACTGCTTTACCCGAAGTATACCGCTGAGCAACAAAACCAATTAACAACCCGGAAACTAAGCCGGATAAGATTGCCCAAAACACATTCACATTCTTGTACCAAAACCAAGAGAGACATAATGCACCTAAAGCAAAAAGAATAGAACTTACAATCATTCCTTTATTTAAAGCGACTTGCGGATTTTTTCCTTCAGTAGTACGGACAAAAAATATACCAACAATTGAAGAAACTATACCCCAAGCGCAAACAAGCAGGACAAGCATTACTCCCGGTAAGTCAATCAATGGATTAGGAGCAGCAGCAATAACCATTGCGGAAAGAATTGCACCGATATATGATTCAAAAAGGTCAGCACCCATACCGGCAACATCACCAACATTATCACCAACATTATCCGCAATTACTGCCGGATTACGTGGGTCATCTTCAGGTATGCCCGCTTCCACTTTACCAACTAAGTCGGCACCGACATCGGCTGCTTTTGTATAAATTCCACCACCAACACGGGCAAAAAGTGCTACTGAACTTGCACCCATAGAAAAACCAGCAATAAGGTTTGTTGCTTGAACTATACTCTCAAAGATAGGTAGATTCCGATGAGTATGCGCGATAAGAAGTAAATAAACCAGACAAAAACCAGCAAGCCCAATTGATACTACCGAGATACCCATTACTGCACCACCCGGGAAAGCAATTGAAATTGCCTCATTGTAAGATTTTTGTGCCGCATTAGCTGTCCGTGTATTTGCCCGGGTAGCAATTCTCATTCCAATAAATCCGGCACTCAGTGAACAGAAGGCACCAGCAAGATAAGCGAAAGCGGTCTTCTTGGCAACTACAAAAAAAAGCAAGACGAACATCATCGCCACAAAAATAGCAATTGTCTTGTACTCACGATTTAAAAAAGCCATCGCTCCCTGATAGATAGAGTTGGAAATCATTTGCATTTTTTCATTCCCCGGGTCTTTCTGCAGGATTTTTTTCGCTAAATAAGCAACAAAAAATAACCCGATTACTCCTACACCCAAAGTAACTACTACGGAAGTTAAATCACCAAACAAAGAAAACACTTATTTTCCTCCTTTCTTTAAAACTGATAATTCGGTTTCGCTGAAAGCGCACCCCGATGGACATCGGGACGCGGATTCCGCGGAGAATTTCTTTTTGCGTAATCTGCGTGTAGTTTAAATATGGAAACGGAAATGGACAATGTCTCCGTCAGAAATTTGGTATTCTTTTCCTTCAATACGTACTAAACCTTTATCGTGGAGTATCTTTTCTGAACCATATTTTTCTAAATCTTGATAATTAAAAATTTCTGCTTTGATAAAACCGTGTTCCATATCCGTATGTACTTTACCGGCTGCTTTCACTGCTGTTGTTCCTTGTGGAATTGTCCAAGCACGGATTTCCGTCCCGACAACCGTAAAAAAAGTTACTAAGTTCAACAAATAGTATGTTGACCAAATCACTTTTTCTAAATATTCAGATTTTTCACCTAATTCCTGACGAAACTTTTCTCTCTCTTGAGGGTCTAATTCAGTGATTTCCTCTTCTAATTTCACGCATAAAGGTAAAAGTTGACTTTTTTCTTTCTCCAGAACATATTTCTCCAACTCTCCAAAATGAGAGGAAAAACTATCTAAATCTTTTTCGGCTAAATTAGCTAGATAAATTATTGGTTTCGCCGTAAGAAAATGTTCCGCTATAATTCCTTCCGGAAAAACTACTGATTTTAAAGGTCCCCCTTCTTCCAATTCTTTTTTTATCTCAATTAAAGAAGAAAGATTTTCCTTTGCTTCCTGATTACCTACTTTTGCTTTCGGCTCTATTTTTTTAATTGCCCGTTCAACTTGTTCCAAATCAGCAAGTAAAAGCTCGGTTTGGACAATTTCAATTTCTTCCTGCGGATTAACTTCATTTAAAGTATTTACTACTTTATCGTCAGGGAAACAGCGTAAAACTTGAATCAAAGCATCAACTTCCCGAATATAAGCAAGAAACTGATTCCCTAAACCTAACCCTTGACTTGCACCTTTTACTAAACCCGCAATATCTACAAAATTGATTAATGCGGGGGTAACTTTTTCCGGTTTGTAAATTTCTTTCAGTTTTTCTAACCGTTTATCCGGTAGAATTGCTACACCGACATTTTTATCTTTAGTCGTAAAAGGAAAATTACCCACTGCCGCATGTCCACTGGTTAAAACATTAAAAAGTGTCGTCTTACCGACATTAGGTAAACCAATAATACCGACTTCCATATCTAAAGATTGATTCCAGTGATTAAAAAATATGATTACGGTGATATGATTTTAGATTTAATCTCTGTAATCGCCTTCTAATAATCGCTGTAATCAGAGTAAGACTAAATTGTCCCGATGAATTACTTCATCGTAATCCTTGTGTTTAAGAATTTTTTCTATTTCTTGACTTCTTTTACCTTTAATTTTTTCAATTTCTTCCGCCGAGTAATAAGTCAATCCCCGAGCAATTTCTTTCTCCTCCGGTGAAAAAATACTGACCATTTCTCCGATATCAAATTTTCCCTCAACCGAAGTTATCCCGGAAGGAAGTAAACTTTTACCTTTCTTCACTAAAGCATCAACTGCGCCCTGGTCAATATAGATTTTACCTTTTGCTTTCATTCCAAAAGCAATCCAGCGGTCACGTGCTTTCAATCCTTCTTCTTGCGGTAAAAATCTCGTTCCAATTCTCTCGCCATTTAGAATACGCTGAATGACTTTCTCTTTTTTCCCATGAGCAATGACCATTGTTACTCCGGAACGGGTAGCAATTTTTGCTGCTTGTATTTTGGTCAACATCCCGCCAGTACCTCTTTCTCCGGCAGGATTTTTTCCAGCTAAGATTTCAATTCCCGGGGTAATCTCTTTAACTTCAGGGATAATTTCTGCATTTTTATTTTTTGTTGGGTCATCGGTATATAAACCTTGAACATCAGTCAAAATGATTAAATAATCCGCACCTACCTTAGAAGCAACAATTGCCGAGAGATTATCATTATCTCCTACTTGAATTTCTTCCACTGCAACTGTATCATTTTCGTTAATTATTGGGATAACTCCAGCATCAAGCAAAGTAAGCAAAGTATTTCTTGCATTCAGGTAACGGTGCCGTTCTTCAAAATCTTCACGAGTTAAAAGTACCTGGGCAACATGGATATCTTTTTTACCAAATTCTTCTCGGTATACCTGCATAATCCGTATTTGCCCAATTGCTGCTGCTGCTTGTTTTTTGCGCAAATCTAAAGGAATGGGCTTCGCTCTTTCCCCAAATTTGCCATCTTTACTTGCTTGATATTGTTCTCTTTTGAAAAATGTCTTTAGTTCGTCAACTCCAGCAATAATTGCACCAGAAGTTACTAAGATTATTTCTTCACCTTTTTGTTTTAATTCACTTAACTCATTACATAGTTTCGCAATAAAACCACGATCCAATAAAATATCCGTTTCACCAGTAAGTAAACTACTACCAACTTTTACCACTACCCTTTTTGCCATATGAATTCCCATTCTCCAATTTTTACTGTATCTCCTTCGTTAATACCTTTCTTTTCCAAAACTTTATCTAAACCCATCTTGGAGAATATATTTTGTAGCCGTTTTACTGCTTCTTTTTGGGAAAAATCAGTCATTGCCACTAACCGTTCAACTTTTTTACCGGAAACTTGAAAAATATTACCTTTTTCCTTACGGGAAGAGGTGCACACCTCAAAATCAGGTAAAAAGACATAATTACCACGTGTTTCTTCTTTTTTTACTTCCGCAGGTAAAGAATTAAGTATTTTCAGTATCTCCAGACAAATTTCTTTTGTTCCTTCACCAGTTAAAGCAGAGAGTAGAAAGACCGGATATTTCTTTTTTCCAAAAGAAAAACTTTTGCCCCGAAGGTAACCATCGGGGTTTGCTTCCGGTAAGTCAATCTTGTTTAAGCCGATAAGCATCGGTCTCTTCAGTAATTCGGGATTATATAGTTCAAGTTCACGATTTAAGAGAAAAAAAATTTCTTTTGCTGATTTCCCTTGATAACCAAAAATATCAATTAAATGAAGGATTGCTTTTGTTCTTTCTATATGGCGTAAAAAATCTCTACCTAACCCTTTACCAAAATGTGCTCCTTCAATCAAACCAGGGATGTCGGCAAAAATTATCTCTTTATTCTTAGATTTCAGAACACCTAAATTAGGAGTTAAAGTAGTAAACGGATAATCAGCAATTTTTGGTCGTGCCTGGGTAACTTTAGATAAAAAAGTGGATTTACCCGCATTCGGGTAACCCACTATTCCGACATCAGCAATAAGTTTAAGTTCTAAATCAATGACTGCTTCTTCGCCGGGTTCACCTTTCTCGGCAATCCGTGGGGCACGGTTCTTAGAACTTTTAAACGCTGTATTCCCTCTCCCCCCACAACCACCCTGAGCGACGATTATTTCTTCACCCGGGGTAATTAAATCAGTTAAAATTTTGCCATTCCGAAATACCACTGTTCCCGGTGGAACATAGAGAACTAAATCTTTACCATTTCTACCGGCTTTGTTCCCTCCTTGACCGGGTGTACCGTTAGCTGAAGAATAATGAGAACGGCATTGAAAATCGTATAAAGTTTTTAAGGAAGGAGAAACACGGAAGATAATGTCCCCGCCTTTACCACCAGTACCGCCATCAGGACCACCATGAGGAACATATTTTTCGCGACGGAAACTAAGACAACCGTTGCCACCTTTGCCCGCATGGACATAAATTCGTGCTTTATCTATAAACATCTAAGAAATTATGAATTTGATTAACTTTTTACTGGATAGACCCCGTAGAATCCTAAAGGATTTATACGGGGTAGATACTTACTTGTTGACGATTTTTACTTTTACGTTCAAATTTTACAATTCCATTTATGCGAGCATAAAGGGTATCATCACTACCCCGTCCGACATTACGTCCAGGAAAGAATTTTGTTCCCCTTTGCCGGAGAATAATACTGCCGGCGGGGACGATTTCGCCAGCAAAACATTTTACACCTAAACGTTTCCCTGACGAATCTCTTCCGTTACCACTTGAACCTTGTGATTTTGTATGTGCCATCTTTTTCCCTCCTGTTCGCCAAAACACCAAATATTTTTTCTTTTTTGGCGCTTTTGCGATTTTCTACTTTGGCGCTTTTGCGATTATTTCTTTAATTTTTACTTCCGTAAAGTATTGCCGATGTCCGATAGTCTTTCGGTATCCTTTTTTCGGACGACGTTTATAAACGATTATTTTTTTACTTCTATCCTGACGGACGATTTCACCAATAACTAAAACACCGGGAACTAAAGGTTGCCCAGTAAGAACTTCCCCTTCGTTATTAACCAGCAGAACCTTATTAAATTTAACTTCCTCACCTAAAGAACCAGCAATTTTTTCTACTTTTATTTTTATTCCCGATTCAACCCTATACTGTTTACCACTGGTTTCAATTATTGCATACATTTCTTTACCACCGATTACACAGATTAACAGCCAGATTACACAGATAAATTCTTATCTCGACCTTTAACATTACACCTTGCACTTTATACATTCAACACGGCTCCAAGCTTTTTACCTCTTCGTCCATTGGAAACGCTTTCGTGCTTTTGCCTGACCATACTTTTTCCGTTCAACCATTCTCGGGTCACGTTTAAGCAACCCTCGTTCCCGTAAGACAGGAACAAAAGCAGGATCAACTCGGGCTAAAGCACGAGAAATGCCAAGTCTCATTGCTTCTGCTTGTCCATTTATCCCACCACCAGAAACATTAACATAAATATCATAGTTATTCAAACTATTAGTAAGTTCCAACGGTAAAAGACAAGGATGCACATACCTTTCTTGACCAGAAAAATAATTCTTTACTGGTTCTCGGTTAATTACAATTTTACCCTGCCCTGGAAAAAGTAAACGTACCCGTGCAGTTGATGTCTTTCGTCTCCCGGTTGCCCAAATAGTTTTGATTTCTGTCACTTCTTACCTCCTTAAATTTTTAGTTCAATCGGTTTCTGTGTCACCTCCCGATAAACTTTACCCGGATAGATTTTCAATTTTTTCAGTAGTTTATCCCCCAGTTTATTCTTTGGTAACATCCGTTTTACCGCTAAAGAAAGCACCTTCTCCGGATGTCTTTCTAACAATTCACCACAAGTTATATACTTTGCTCCCTGTGGATGCCCGGAATGGAAAAGATAAGTTTTCTCCTTAAGTTTTTTACCGGTTACCTTTATTTTCTTTGCATTGATTACTACCACATAATCACCACAGTCCAGATTAGGAGTAAAGTAAGGTTTCTGTTTACCCTGCAGAAGAATAGCAATCCTCGTTGCTAAACGACCTAAAACTTTGTTTTCCACATCAATTAAGTACCATTTTTTTTCAATTTCTTCAGGTTTAGGAAAGTATGTATTCATTTTTTTAATTTTAGCAATTTCCCTCCTTTAAGTCAACCCCGNNCGGGGTCAACAGAATTCTTTCTCTACTAACAACTCAGCAATTTGTACCGCATTTAAAGCCGCTCCTTTCCATAAATTATCCGCAACAATCCAGAGAAGAAGACCTTTCTCAGTAGAAATATCTTCCCGAACCCGCCCAACATAAGTAAAATATTTTTCGTTTGCTTCTTGCGGTAAAGGATAAAGTTGTTTTTCCGGTTCATCAATAACTTTTACACCCGGTGCTTGAGAAAGAATTTCTTTTGCTTCACCAACCGATATCTTTTTTCCCGTTTCAATCCATACCGCTTCTGAATGGCAACGGAAAACTGGCACTCGGACACAAGTAACACTGATTTTTATGTTTTTATCTTCCCGAAGGTCGCGGTCTTCCGAAAGGATTTTTTGTGTCTCGTTGACCATTTTCATTTCTTCCTTAGTGTAAAGATTATCTAAGAAAATATCAATCTGCGGTATCAGATTGAAAGCAATTGGATAAGGAAATTTCTTGCCCAAATTACTGAAAGGTCTCCCAGATAAATAGGCCTCGGATTCAATTCTTAATTCTTCCATTGCTCTTGCACCGGCACCAGAGACTGATTGGTAAGTAGCAACGATGACCCGTTTAATTTTTGCATACTGATGTAAAGGATGCAAAACAACAACCATCTGGATAGTTGAACAGTTAGGATTAGCAATCAAATGAGCATCCGGACGCAGAGCGTGCGGATTCACCTCTGGAACTACTAATGGTACTTTTGGTTCCATCCGCCAAGCACTGGAATTATCTACTACGTAGATACCTTCTTGTGCAAAAAAAGGGGCATATTCACGCGAAATTGTTGCCCCGGCGGAAAAAAGTGCAAGATTTATCGTTGAACGTTGAACGTTAAACGTTGAACGATTAAGTTCTTGAACCGGTAAATCTTCACCTTTAAATCGTATTTTTCTTCCTTCCGAACGTGCAGAGGCAAATAGGATTAAGTTCCTCACCGGAAAATTGCGTAATTCAAGCAACCTAACCATCTCTTGTCCTACTGCCCCGGTTGCCCCAACTACCGCTACATTATATTCTTTCATCAGTTAGTTATTTCCGTTATGTCCGTTAATTCCGTTATTCCGTTTGGTCCGTCTGGTCGGTTAACGGTCTAAACAGTCCAACGGTCTAACGGATTAACCCGATTTTAGAGGTAGTCAACAATTAAATCACCGATTTCACTTGTTGACATACCCATTTTCCCAGCATCCATAGATTTAATCTTACCACTAAGTAAAACCTTACGGATCGCATCATCAACCATTTTTGCGCCTTCAGTTTCACCTAATACTTCAAGCATAAGCATACCGGCAACAATTGTCGCAATGGGATTAATTACATTTTTCCCGGCATATTTCGGTGCTGAACCATGAATCGGTTCAAACATACTCACCCCCGAAGGTTCGGGGTTGACATTCGCCCCTGCAGCTACTCCCAGTCCACCTTGGATAATTGCTCCTAAATCGGTGATAATATCACCAAACAGATTGCAAGTAACCAGACAATCAAAATATTCGGGATTTTTAATCATCCACATACAACACGCATCAATATATTGATGGTCTTTTTCAATTTCTCGGTATTCTTTACCAAGTGAATAGAATACTCTTTGCCAGAGGTCATGCCCGTAAGTTAATACATTTGCTTTATCTACCAAAGTTAATCGTTTTTTCCCACCCGAAGAGGCTCTTTTTTTTGTATACTCAAAAGCATAACGGATACACCGTTCAACACCTTTATAAGTATTCACTTCTTCCTGAATAGCAATTTCTTCAGTTGTACCTTTCTTAAAAAATCCGCCTATACCACAATATAATCCTTCGGTATTCTCCCGAATTATGACAAAATTTATATCTTCGGGTTTCTTATGTTTTAAAGGTGTTTCTACACCAGGATAAAGGACTACTGGACGCAAATTTATATACTGGTCTAAAGAAAAACGTATTTTCAGAAGCAGTTCTTTTTCTAAGATTCCCGGTTTAACTTGGGGATGTCCAACTGCACCAAGATATAAAGCATCAAGTTTTTTAAACTCTTCTATTGCTTGTTCGGGTAAAACTTCCCCGGTTTTCAAATATTTTTCACCACCAAAATCATAATTAATAAAATCAAATTTTATTTTTAATTTTTCTCCTACCACTTTAATTACTTTTACCCCTTCATTAATTACTTCCGGTCCTACACCATCACCGGGGATTAAACCAATTTGATAACTTTTACTAATTTGGCTATTTTTTTTATCCATTTATTTCCTATCCTTTCAAAATTTAACCATCTTAAAGAATATATTTTATTTTTTTCCCTAAACTTGTATGGACATATTTGCGTAATCTTATTTCTTCAATCGGTTCAATATGAATGAACTCAAACCCATAATAGTAGAATCCATCTTCTTTTTTTACCCGGATAACTTTACCTAAGATTAAAAATTTATATTTTTGCCAGAGAATAAATTCAAGGATTAGTTTTTCCTCAAAGTTAAAAATATTACTACTTGAAAAACAAAGTCCCCGTGTAGAAATATCACATAGTAATCCCTCCTCAAGATAAGGTTTTCTATCCTCGGCGTATATTTTTACTTTTACCCCTTCACCTGGTGCACGGGGTGCCCTTCTTCTTTCTTTGAACATAATTCAACAGTCCTCCAGCAGAAATTATCTCCAAGATGAAAGGAGAAAACTCTTTCCCTTTATAGTTCAGACCGTGAGTACGATTATGGACTACACCTTGGGAAAGGTCTACTTCCAGTTCATCACCAGTAGAAATACGGTCAGTTTTCTCTAATTCCAAAATGGGTAAACCAATATTTATTGCATTGCGAAAAAATATCCGGGCAAAAGATTTGGCGATAACTAAAGATATACCACAACCTTTTATTGCTCGCGGTGCTTGTTCCCTACTTGAACCACAACCAAAATTTTTACCTGCAACTAAAATATCCCCGGTTGAAACTTTTTTGGCAAACTCCGGATTGAGTGCTTCTAAGCAATGTTTACCTAATTCTTTTTCGTCAAGGATATTCAAATACCTTGCTGGGATAATTACATCAGTATCAATATCATCACCATATTTATGTACTTTACCACGAATAACCATTTTCCCCTCAACACGATGCAAACAGATTTAAACGGATTCAGACAGATAAAAGAATCTGTCTAAATCTTTGGTTGTTATCTTGTTTACATCGTTTCTCTTATCTCGCTTGAATCGTCTCATCGGGATGAGCAATTCGTCCAAAAACCGCACTTACCGCTGCCACTGCCGGTGAGGCAAGATATACTTCACTTTCGGGATGCCCCATCCGACCACGAAAATTACGATTAGTGGTAGAAAGACATCTTTCTCCCTGAGCAAGGATACCTAAATGCCCACCCAGACAAGGACCACAGGTTGGCGGCGCAACTACCGCCCCAGCATTAAGAAAAATTTCAATCAATCCTTCTTTCAATGCGGTAAGATAAATTTTTGGTGTTGCCGGGATAATCAATAAACGCAGACCCGGATAAACTTTTTTTCCATTAAGAATTTTTGCCACAATTCTTAAATCTTCAAGCCATCCGTTAGTACAGGAACCAATTACTACTTGGTCAAGATAGATTTTTTCTCCCCGACTAACTGGATTTACCCCGTTAGATAGTCCCGATAAGCTGGCTCTAACGGGGTGAACATTCGCTGGGGAAGAAGGATAAGCAACCTGTAACTCAACTTTATTACAATCTATCTCAATAATTTCTTTATAATGAGTAAGAGAATCACTCCGGTAAACTTGGTATGCACCAGAACGGTGCATACCTTGATAATTTTGTTTAGTTTTACCAGTAAGATATGCTGAAGTTATATCATCCAGTTCAATAATTCCATTTTTTGCTCCGGCTTCTACGGCCATATTGCAAATAGTAAATCTTTCATTCTGGGGTAAAGAAGTAATCACTTCACCGGTGAACTCTAAAGCACAATAATTTGCTCCTTCTACACCCAGTTTACCAATCGTGTAGAGAATTAAATCTTTGCCCGAGACCCAAGGTTGTAGTTTACCATAATAAATGATTTTTATTGTCTCCGGGACACGGAGCCAAATTTCACCAGTAAGCATTACTGCCGCTAAATCAGTTGAACCTACACCACAAGCAAATGCACCTAAAGCACCATAAGTACAGGTATGCGAGTCAGCACCAATAATTAAACTACCGGGAATGACCAATCCTTCTTCAGGTAAAAGAGCATGTTCAATCCCACAATTGCCACCACTGTAAAGATTAGTTCCTTGCTCTTGTGCAAACTGACGAATAAATTTACAATTTTCTGCCGAAAGAATATCTTTGTTGGGTGTAAAATGGTCCAAAACAAAAACTATCTTTTTTGGGTCAAAAACTTTTTTCCCGTCAACCTGGTAAAATTCTTTTATCGCTAACGGTGCAGTAATATCATTACCCAAAGCAAGGTCAACTTTGGCTTGAATGAATTCACCCGCTTTGACTTCTTTCTTCCCAGAGTGGGCAGCTAAAATTTTTTCACTTATAGTCATACTGATTAAATTTATATTTTTTCACTAATTAGAGTTGTTCTTTTAGGTAAAACCACAATCCTATTCAATGCGTCAAGATATGCTTTTGCGCTTGCTTCAATAATATCGGTTGAGCGTCCCCGACCAAAAATTGATTGTTTCTTGTATTCCACTTTTACGGTTACTTCACCAAGAGCATCTTTCCCACTAGAAATTGAACGTAAAGAATAATCTAAGAGCCGAGGTTTTATACCCGTAATTTTATCAATTGCTTTATAGCAAGCGTCAACTGGTCCGTCACCAAAAGCCGCCTCCTGAAATATTTTACCCGCCTTCTGCAAACGAACCATAGCCGTCGGAACGGTCTTGCTCCCGGTAATAATATTGAAATATTCCAGACGATAAGTTTCCGGAACAACAGTCGTTTCCTCTTCCATAATTGCCAGTAGGTCTTCTTCAAACACTTCTTTTTTCTTATCCGCCAGTTCTTTAAAACGTTGATAGACTTTCTCAAGTTCTTTGTCTTTCAGATAATATCCTAATTGTTTTAATTTGTGGTTTAAGGCATGCCTACCGGAACGACTGGTGAGAATTATCTTGCTTTCCGACACCCCCACATTTTCTGGTCGCATAATTTCAAATGTCGTCCGTTCTTTCAAAATACCATCCTGGTGAATACCCGAACTATGAGCGAAAGCGTTACTCCCAACAATTGCTTTGTTTGCTTGAACTGCCAACCCTGTATAGTGGGAAACTAAACGACTGGTCTTATAAATTTCTTTAGTTTCCACACTATTAGCAAAACGAAAAAAGTCCGGTCTGGTCTTTATCGCCATTACCACTTCTTCTAAAGAAGCATTACCAGCCCGTTCACCAATACCGTTTACTGTACATTCAATTTGTCGTGCACCATTCAAAACAGCAGCAAGTGAATTAGCGGTAGCCATCCCTAAATCATCATGGCAATGCACACTTATAACCACTTTCTCCAATATGGGCAGACGGTCACGCAGAATCCTAATTAATCTACCGAACTCCTCAGGAACAGCATAACCTACCGTATCCGGGATATTAATAGTAGTAGCTCCGGCATCAATGGCTGCAGAAACTACTTCAATGAGAAAATCCAATTCTGTACGCGTGGCATCCATCGGAGAAAATTCTACATCAGTAATTAAATTCCGCGCTAATTTCACTGCATCATAAGTCATTCTAAGAATTTCTGCCGGGCTCTTTTTCATCTGATATTTCATATGAATCGGTGAAGTACCAATAAAAGTATGCAGGCGGTAATGGACTGCTGACCTTATCGCTTCAGCACAGCGTTCAATATCTTTTGGTAAAGCACGGGCAAGCCCACAAATTATCGGTCCTTCTACTTCTGAAGCAATTGTCTTTACCGCAGTGAAGTCACCTGGACTAGATATCGGAAAACCAGCCTCAATTACATCCACCTTTAAGCGGGCTAATTGTCGAGCAATTTCTAATTTTTCTTTAAGCCCTAAACTTGCTCCCGGTGATTGTTCACCATCACGTAAAGTGGTATCAAAAATGATAATTTTTTCCCTTCGGGTTGAAACTTTTTCCATTTTACTTTTTTCACCTCTTGGAATAGTTACCTCTTCTTCTCAAACTGTATAAACGGAACAAATAATCTGCTAAACCAGAGAGAAGATAACCTAAAAAAATTATAAAAATCATATTCTGGGGGTAGACATAAATCAGTAATAAAACTCCAATAATTAAAGGTAAAGAACGATAAGATTTCGGACGTAACAGTTTAAATTTACGAAATTTAGTATATCTAAACCGAGAAATCATTAAGAGTGAAAGAAGAAACATTATCAAGGGAATAACTTTAAAAATAAAGGGTACATTATTCATCACTAAAGGAATGGTCTTTGCCGTGATTTCATTTTCCATCATTTCATAAAGGATAACCAAAGAAACTAAAATTCCTGCTGCTGCTGGTATCGGCAAACCAGTAAAATAAATCATATCTTCATTATTTAAACTCTTCAAATTGAATCGCGCTAACCGTAAAATACCAGCAAAAATAAAAAATAAAGCGACAATAAAACCTAACCGTCCATAATTATGTAAAACTAACTGATACATTAACACTGCTGGTGCAAGACCAAAGGAGACCAAATCCGCAAACGAATCAAATTCAACACCAAACCGTGAATTAGATTTAGTCAACCTCGCCACCTGTCCGTCAAGTGCATCTAAGGCTACCGCCGCTAACACTGTCCAAGAAGCAGCACTAAACCGGTAAGCAAGTGTGCAAAGTAAAGAATAAAACCCTAATCCCAAATTACCAAGAGTAAAAATTGTCGGTAAAAAATAAATCCCAAATTTCATGTTAATCCATTGATTACAACGATTTTGAAAGACGATTACGGTGATTTTTTGACCAGACTTTAATCGCTGCAATCGTAATTTTAATCACTGGAATCAAGTCTCAATTAAGGAAGCAAGAATGTTTAATCCTGCTTTAACCTTGTCTCCAAGTTTTACTTTTAAATCAATATTTTCCGGTAGAGCAATATCTACTTGTGAACCGAACATAATTATACCAATTTTTTGTCCTTGATTCAGACAGTCGCCAATTTTCGTCCAACAAACTATCCTTCGCACAAGTATCCCTGCTATTTGTTTTACAGTCACGCGGATTACCGCTGATTTTTCTAAGTCCCGCTGATTACCGCTGATAAAGTTCTCTTTGCTCTTTGCCCCGCCTGCCAAGTATTGGCGGGCAGGTCTATGCTCTATGCTAACGAGATTTTGTTCGTTTTCAAACGAAGCATTTTCTTTCTGTGCGGGAAGAAATTTTCCTTTCTTATATTCAATACTTACCACCTCTCCACTTAATGGTGCCCGTTGGATGTGCACATTAAAAGGAGACATAAAAATTTTTATCACTTTATATCCATTTTCATTACTGATTCCGATAATCCGCCCATCAGCCGGGGAAAGAATAATATTTTCATCTTGGGTAATTATTCTTTCCGGGTCACGGAAAAAATACAGTAAAAAGATAGCAAGGAGCAAAGAGCAAAGAGCAAAGAGATAAAAAATTTTGGAGAATTTCCCTAAAATATATCCAGCAACCGTAAAAAGCAAAAAAAAATTTACCAGTGACCATCCTTCTTTTGCAATCGGTAACCGCATCTTTTTTTCACTATTAACTAACCACTACTCACTAATCACTATTTTTTCAGCCAGGGCATCATCGCCCGTAAGTCCTTACCTACTTTTTCAATTGGATGTTCGTCTGCTTCTTTCAATAATTTATTGAAATTGGGTCTACCTTCTTCATTCTCTCTAATCCATTCACGGGCAAATTTACCGGAGATAATTTCTTTTAAAATTTTTTTCATTTCCTTGCGTGTTCTTTGAGTAATCACTCTTTTTCCACGAGTTAAGTCACCGTAACAAGCAGTATTAGAGACACGACGACGCATCCCAGTTATACCTACTTCCTGAATTAAATCGGTAATCAGTTTCAATTCGTGCAAAACTTCAAAATAGGCAATTTCTGGCTGATAACCCGCTTCAATCAAAATATCAAACCCAGCCCGGATTAACTCGGTCACTCCTCCGCAAAGCACTACTTGTTCTCCGAAAAGGTCGGTCTCAGTTTCTTCAGCAAAAGTGGTCTCAATAACTCCGGCTCTTGTTCCACCAATTGCCTTCGCATAAGCAAGAGCCAACTCTTTAGCTTTACCAGTAGCATCTTGATGAACCGCAATTAAACAAGGTACCCCTTTCCCTTCCTCGTACATCTTTCTCACTAAAGCGCCCGGACCTTTCGGCGCAACCATAAAGACATCAACTTTTTTTGGTGGTTTAATTTGTTTAAAACGGATATTAAAACCATGCGAGAAACATAAACTTTTACCTTTTTTCAGATTCGGTTTAACTGCTTCTTGGTAAACTTTTGCCTGCACATGGTCTTGAGTTAAAATCTGGATAATCTCCGCTTGTGCGCAGGCATCTTTTGCTGAGAGAGGATTAAAACCATCACTTCTTGCCTGTTCAAAATTTGTTGTGCCTTCTATTTCGGAGACAACCACCTGACAACCGGAATCCCGTAAACATAATGCCTGTCCACGACCTTGAATACCATAACCAATGATGGCAATTGTTTTGTCCTTTAATAAACCTAAATCCGCATCTTGTTCGTAATACATTTTTACCATTCTACCCTCCTCCGTCGGGAATTATAAATTATGAATGATGAATTATGAATTTTTTTTACTACTTTTGTTCCTTTTGCCTTTTTCCTTCAATTCATCACTCATACTTCATAATTCATAATTTTTTATTTGCTTCCTCTGGCCATTGCCACAATACCAGTTCTCACCATTTCCTTTATCCCAAAAGGACGCAACATATTTAAAAGTGCCTGGATTTTATCTTCGTCACCAGTAATTTCAATAATTACTGAATTGGGTGAAACATCAACAATTTTCGCCCGGAAAATATCCACAATCTGCAATATTTCTGAACGGTTAGATTTATCCGCTTTCACTTTCACTAAAGCTAAATCACGTTCTAAATGCTCAACTTGACTGTATTCACTTACTTTGATTACATCAATAAGTTTATTTAATTGTTTCTCTACTTGCTCCAAGATTCGTTCGTCACCCCGTACAACAATCGTCATCCGGGAAACCGTAGTATCTTCGGTCTCACCAACCGCTAAAGAATCAATGTTAAACCCGCGGGCACTAAATAAATTAGAAATCCGTGCTAAAACACCAGGTTTATTTTCTACCAATACGGAAATTGTTCTTCGCATCATTTAAATTCTTCCTCCTTTTTGCCCTCTTTTTATTCCAGAGGAAATTCAATTCTCACCATTGTTCCTTTATTAACAAAAGAATCAACTTCAATTTTTGCTTTATGTCTTTCAAGATTTTCTTTAATAACCATCAAACCTAACCCCAACCCTTTAGCTTTGGTAGTGAAAAATGGATTAAAAATGTCCTGAATTTTATCTTCCGGGATTCCTTTACCGGTGTCATTGATTTCGATCACTAAAATTTTGCCTCTCACCATACTACTCACGGTTAATTCACCACCCTCCGGCATTGCTTCACAAGCATTGAGAACAAGATTATATAATGCTTGTTTAATTCGTCCCTGGTCAAGTTCTAAAATTGGTAAGTTGGGTGTCAACTTCTTGTTAACTTTTATCTTTTTCAATAAATTTTCTTTATCTGCTTGAAGAATTGCTTCTTCAAGTGAGAGATTAAGATTCGTTGGTTTAAGTTGTAATTCCGCCGGACCAGCAAATTGGACTAAATTAGTAATTGTCCGTTGAGCAAGAGCAAAATTTTTTTCAATATTTTGAAGGATTGGTTCTAAGTCCACTCCTCCGGCTAATCTTTTTCTGAGGAGATTCTCATTCGTTTGAATTGAATTTAATGGTTTCTGTAGCTCCTCACTTATCCCCACCGCCAAATGCCCCAAAGTAGACATCTTCGCTGAACGGATAAGTTCTTCACTTGTTTCCTGCAAAGTTTCGGTCATCAAATTAAAAGAATTAGCTAATTCACCAATCTCATCAGTTGCTTTGGTAACAATTTTTTCACCAAATATCCCATTTTTAACTTTATTTAATCCCCTACGAATAATTTCTAAAGGGCGGTGAATATTCACCTGGAGGAAAAGAGAAATTGCTAAAATAAGTAAGAAATAAAAAATTGGGCTAAGGACAGCGATTCTCTTCATCCGGTTTCGATTTAGCTGAGAGAGAAAACCTATTTCTTCTTTTACATCTAAATCTAAACCTATATAACCAATAGTGTTGGGTTCACGATGACATTGTTGACATTCCGGTTTATTCGCTATCGGAGTTAAAGAAAGAAATGTATTTTCTGCATCTTTTTCTAAAAGTTTGAAGTAAGGCCGATTTGTTTTCTCAACCTGTAGGATTTCTTCCCGGGCATAAGTTTTACCAATAAGTCTCGGATTAGAAGAAAAACGTACCTTACCTCCTTGATTAACAAAATATATCAGTTTTACACGTTCAATTTCTCCGATTATTTTAATTTCCTTTTTTGCTTCCAGAATTTTATGCGTGAGCATATGTTCTTCCCAGATTTTGTCAATAACTTCTACCATATTTTCGCAACTATTAATCAGGTTTTGATAAACCACCTGCCTAAATGCGCGTAATTCAAGATACTGCCAGGTAAAAATACATAAAGCGAGAATCATTGTAATTCCGAGGATTAATTTCAACTGCAAACTACGCATAATGAATTTAAACATTATTCTCTCCTCCTTCAGGATGAATCCTTAGGCTAAACTGGTAATGATTTCGTCTAAAGCAGCGCCAGCTGGCACCATCGGGAAAACATTCGCTTCCGGCTCAACGACAAAATCAATCACTACTGGTTTATTTTTCACTTTTAACGCTTTTTTCAAAGCAGGCAAAACTTCTTCTTTCTTAAACACTCGTAAACCAACTGCACCGTATGCCTCGGCAACTTTCACGAAGTCAGGAACCGGACAAGTAAAAGGTTTACAGGGTTGTGTATAAAGTTGCACTGCTGAATATCGCCGTTTATAGAATAATCTTTGCCATTGGCTGACCATACCTAAATGTGAATTATTTAAAATTGCCACAATAACATTAACCTTATTAATTACTGCTGTGGCTAATTCTTGGATATTCATTTGGAAAGAACCGTCACCGGCAATATCAATTACTATTTCATTCGGGCAAGCAATTTTTGCACCGATTGCTGCTGGAAAACCATAACCCATTGTTCCTAAACCACCGCTGGATAAGAAATGGCGTGGTTTTTTCGGTTTATAGAACTGTGCTGCCCACATTTGATTTTGCCCTACCTCGGTAGTGACAATCGCTTCACCTTTGGTTATTTCACAAATTTTTTCAACCACATATTGAGGATAGAGTTTATCATCTTGAGGATAATCTAAAGGATGTTTCTCTTCCCATTCTTTAATCTGGGTTAACCAGAGAGTATGTTTTTTTGGTTTAATAATTTTTAATAATTCAGCAAGGATACTTTTGGCATCACCAACAACAGGTATATTTGCGGTTACTGTCTTAGAAATTGATGTTGGGTCAACATCAATATGAATAATATTTTTTGTCTTTGGAGCAAAAGCAGCTAATTTACCGGTGCAACGGTCATCAAATCTTGCTCCCACTGCAATAATTAAGTCCGCATTTTGCATTGCGTGGTTAGCCTGGTAAGTTCCGTGCATACCAAGCATACCAATAGATAAACGATGGTCAGTAGGGAAAGCACCGATTGCCATCAAAGTTGTAGTTACCGGTATATCCGCTTTTTCAGCAATTCTCTGCAACTCTTCATAAGCACCCGCAGCAACGACACCACCACCAACATAAAAAACTGGTCTTTCTGAATTAGCGATTGCTTCCGCTGCTCGCTCAATTTGTTTTGGATGTCCCTGATAGACCGGTTTATAGGAACGAATTTCAACTTTTTCTGGCCAGATAAATTCACAACTTGCTCTTTGGATATCCACCGGGATGTCCACTAAGACCGGTCCCGGACGACCAGTTCGGGCAATATAAAACGCTTCCCGAATAATTCGCGCAAAATCTTTCACTTCTTTAACCAAAAAATTATGTTTAGTTATTGGTCGGGTGATCCCCGTAGCATCAGTTTCCTGGAAAGCATCGTTACCAATTAGATGGGTTGCTACCTGTCCGGTGAAAGCAACGAGCGGAATTGAATCCATATGCGCGTTAGCTAAACCGGTAGTAAGATTTGCTGCTCCCGGACCGGAGGTAGCAACACAGACACCAGCTTTACCGGTTGCCCGTGCATAACCGTCCGCCATATGTGCTGCTCCTTGCTCATGACGGGTAAGAACAAATTTTATTGGTGCATCGTAAAGTTTATCAAAGATTGGCAATACCACACCACCGGGTATACCAAAGAGAACTTTAACATTTTCTCTAATCAAACTCTCAACAAAAATTTCTGCTCCGCTCTTTTCCATTCTTACACCTCTTTCCGCGAAGAACGCAAAATATCCGCAGAGGACGCAGAAAAAGTCAAAAAGATTTTTTTAGCGCTCTCCGCGCTCCCGCTGAAAGCGGGATTTTGCGCTCTCTGCGTATTTATTTAAGGATTGCACCGGTACTTGCGGAAGTTACCATTTTTGCATAACGTAATAAGTATCCTTTTCTCACTTTCGGTTCAGGAGGACGCCATTTTGCTTTACGAATTTTAATTTCTTGGTCAGTAAGTTTTACTTCCAAGCGCCGGGCAGGAATATCAATATGAACGATATCCCCATCTTCAATTACCGCTAAAGTTCCTGCTGGCTCATTTTCTTTCCCTTCGGCTGCTTCCGGGCTAATATGTCCAATACACGGTCCCCTTGTTCCACCGGAAAAACGTCCATCGGTAAGTAAAGCAACCGAATCAGACAACCCCATCCCGACAATCGCAGCAGTGGGAGCAAGCATTTCTCTCATCCCCGGTCCACCTTTTGGACCTTCGTAACGAATAACAATACAGTTTCCTTTCTTAATCTTCTTATCTAAAATTGCCGACATCGCTTCTTCTTCGGAATTGAATACCTGTGCCGGACTGCTAAATTTTAACATTTTTTCTTTTACTGCTGACTGTTTTACTACCGCACCTTCGGGAGCTAAATTACCGTAAAGAATAGCAATCCCACCTTCTTTGTGATAAGGATGGTGTAAATCATGAATTACTTCTTTATTTTCTATTTTACCTTTTTCCGCAATCTCTAAAATATTCCTCCCATTTACCGTTGGATGTGGGTAAAGTTTTGACTTAAGCACACTTAATACTGCCGGTATACCACCAGCATATTCTAAATCTTCCATATATTGGTCACCCGCTGGTTCTAAAGAAACAATATGCGGTATCCGTCGAGAAATTTCATCAAAAAGCCTTAAATCCAATTTTATTCCTGCTTCTAAAGAAATCGCTGGCAGATGAAGAATTGTATTCGTTGAACCACCAAGAGCCATATCTACAGCAATCGCATTACGGAAAGCATTTTCATTCATTATTCTTCTCGGAGTAAGATTTTTCTGTACTAATTCTACAATTTTTATTCCTGACTCGTAAGCAATTCTTTTCTTTTTTGCTGAAACGGCTACAGCGGTAGCACAACCGGTTAAACTCATTCCCAAAACTTCGGTCAAACAAGCCATTGTATTTGCGGTATATAATCCCTGACAGGAACCTGCACCGGGACAAGCAGTGAGTTCTAAATTTTCTAAATCTTCCAGATTCATTTTACCTGCTTGAAATAAACCTACTGCTTCAAATGTATCTCGGACTAAAGAACGCCGTTTACCTTTATAAATACCGGTCAGCATCGGACCAGCAGTTACCACGATTGAAGGTATATTTAATCTTCCTGCTGCCATTAACATTCCCGGGGTAATTTTATCACAATTAGTCAAAAGAACTAAACCGTCTAAACTATGAGCATTAATTACTGACTCAATCGTATCAGCAATCAATTCCCGTAAAGGTAATGAATAATGCATTCCCGGGTGCCCCATCGCAATACCATCACAAATTGCGGGTACACCAAAAATGAATGGTATACCACCAGCCGACGCAACTCCACGTTCAATAAAACGTTCCAGTTCACGCATATGAATATGCCCGGGAACTAAATCGCTATAACTGGAAGCAATACCAATTAAAGGTTTAAGTTTCAAATCTTGCGGTGTAATACCAGTTGCATAAAACAATGCCCGATTTGGTGCCCGTTCAACACCTTTCTTCACCACTTCACTACGCATCTTTTACCTCCTTAAATTCTGTTTATCCGTTAAGTCTGTTTAGTCCGTTTTGTCGGTTAGAGTCGTTAACGGTCAAACGGATATAACGGTCCAAACGGTCTAAACGATTATTTACTTTTCAGTAATTTATATTCAATTGCATCAACTAACGCTTGCCAACTTGCTTCAATAATATTTTCGGAAACACCAAGAGTTGACCATTCTTTCTTCTTATCCCGGGATTCAATTAAAACACGTACTTTCGCTGCTGTTCCCGAAGAAGCATTAATTACCCGTACCTTGAAATCAGTCAAACTTACTTCTTTCAGTTGCGGATAAAATTTTTCCAGAGCTTTTCTCAAAGCATTATCCAGAGCGTTCACCGGTCCGTCACCTTCCGCCGCCGTATGTTCTTCTTTACCTTCAACTTTAACCTTGATTGCCGCTTCGGAATACATTCGTCCAAGATAATCTTTTTCCACGATTACTCGGAAACCTTTCAATTCAAAGAAAGGATGATAATGTCCAAGTGCTTTCTTAAGGAGAAGTTCAAATGAACCTTCCGCACCCTCAAACTGGTAACCCTGTGCTTCCATCTTTTTTACTAAAGAAAGAATTATTTTTGTCTGGGTGACATCTTTTTCAAAATTGATTTTCATTTCTTTCGCTTTGGAAAGAATTGCTCTTTTCCCGGCTAATTCGGAAATTAAAATCCGTCTTTCATTACCGATAACTCGTGGGTCAACATGTTCATATGTTTTCGGATACTGTGCTACTGCCGAAACATGGACACCACCTTTATGGGCAAATGCGGAATAACCAACATAAGGTTGATGGTCATCAGGAACGAGATTAGCAATTTCTGAAACATAACGCGAAATTTCGGTAAGTAAACGAAGTTTCTCCTTCCCTAGACAACTCATTCCTAATTTTAGTTCCAAGTTAGGAATTACCTGACAAAGGTCAGCATTACCACAACGTTCACCGTAACCATTAATTGTCCCTTGCACCAGAGAACATCCTTGGTGTACTGCTTCCACTGTATTCGCTACCGCACAACCACTATCATTGTGGGTGTGAATACCCAGTGACGGGTGATTGGGTAATTGCCTGTCCGCCGACCTGTCCTCCGTAGCCTTGGCGTAGGAGGAAGCCTTGGCGAAGGCGGGGGTAATTGGGAAATTTGGGAAGAATACTTCTTTTACTTCCCGGATAATTTCGGCAATCTGATGGGGTAAAGTCCCGCCATTAGTATCACATAAAGTAAGATTATCGGCACCAGCATCAACTGCTGCTTTTAAGGTTGCTAATGCATATTTTTTATTTGCTCGGTAACCATCAAAGAAATGTTCCGCATCATAGATTACTTCTTTCCCTTTTGCCTTTAAAAATTTTACTGATTCGGAAATCATTTTCAAGTTCTCAGCAAGTCCTGTTTTTAAAGCATGAATAACTTGCATATCCCAGGATTTACCGAAGATACATACTGTCCTCGTCCGTGCACGGAGCAGGGCTAAAAGATTCGGGTCATTTTCACATTTTCTATCTTTATACCGAGTAGCCGAAAAAGCAACTACGGTTATGTTTTTCAGTTTCAGTTTATGCACTGCCTGGAAAAATAATTCATCTTTCGGATTTGACCCAGGCCAACCGCCTTCTAAATAATCAATCCTTAAATTATCCAAAATTTGTGTAATTTTTAGTTTATCTTCTAAAGAGAAAGAAATTCCTTCCCTCTGGGCACCATCGCGCAAAGTTGTATCGTAAAGTTTAACTTTTTTCATTGCTCATCACATCCGATTACAGCGATTTTAAAAAACGATTACAATGATATTTTCTACCTTCAATATCATTTTGCAAACAAAAAGTCAAAGTTCCGAGCGCAATTTGAATATTTTTAGACGAAAACTAGATTGCAAAGGGTTAAAAATCCGCCACCAAAATTTGGCGGATTTACCGAAGCAAGCATAGTTTTTGCCGACCCCTCCGACGTTACGTCGGAAGGGGAAAAATATTATTGAAGCGAGGAACTGACTTTTTGCTTTATGCACTCTTTTTTTCTAATTCAAAAACAGAATGTAAAACTTTTACTGCTTTCCCTATTTCATTTTCTTTAATTACACAAGATATTTTTATTTCCGAAGTAGAAATCATTTCAATATTAATTTTTTCTTCAGCAAGGGTACGGAACATTTTTGCGGCTACTCCGGGATGGGTTTTCATCCCTACACCGATGAGAGAAATTTTTGCTACTTTATCATCATAAATAACTTCACTTGCTCCCAGTTCATTTCTTACTTTTTTCAATATCGGCAGACATTTTTTTAAATCATCACGGGTTACCGTAAAAGAAATATCATTATTTTTATCTCTTGCTGCGGACTGAATAATCATATCTACATTAATATTTTCTTTGGCTAAAGCACCAAATATTTTTGCCGCTATTCCCGGACGGTCAGGAACATCGGTAATTGATAATTTTACTTGATTTTTATCATAACTCACACCGGAGACAAGCGCTTCTTCCAATTTCATTATTTTTTCTCCTCCCTTGACCAAGGTTCCTCTGCTTTCAGAAAATGTTGACCTCACTTCCAAAGGGACATCAAATTTTTTTGCTACTTCTACTGCCCGTGCTTGTAAAACCTGTGCACCGCTACCCGCTAATTCTAACATTTCATCATAAGAGATGCAATCCAACTTTCTTGCTCGTGGAACAATTCGTGGGTCAGCAGTATAAACACCTTCTACATCAGTATAGATTTGACAAATTCTTGCTTTCAATACCGCGGCTAAAGCAACTGCAGTTAAGTCCGACCCACCCCGTCCTAAAGTGGTAATCTCTTCATAAGGATTAAGCCCTTGAAAACCAGCAACAATAACAATTCGCCCTTTCCTCAATTCTTCTAAAATCTTTTTCGGTTCAATTTTAGTAATTTTTGCACGTGTATAAGAAGTATCCGCATAAATACCTGCTTGCGGTCCGGTAAGTGAAATTGCTTCGTATCCTCTTGATTTAATCGCCATTGAAACTAAAGCAATCGAGACCTGTTCACCGGTAGAAAGTAATAAATCCAATTCCCGGGGGTCAGGATTATTGGTAATCTGTCTCGCAAAACTAAGCAAATTGTCGGTAGTATCACCCGGTGCCGAAACAACTACGACTACCTGATTACCTGCTTTTTTTGTCTTAATCACCCGCTCGGTAACCCGTCTAATCTTCTCCGGGTCAGCAACACTCGTCCCACCGAATTTCATTACCACTAAACTCATCTTAACCTCAAATGCCAAAGCCCAAATGACAAATGAATGTCAAAGTTCAAATGTCAAATTTGAAGTTTGGATTTTAGATTTCATTTGGATTTTGGATTTTTAAATTTGGACTTCCCACCTTACACCTTACACATTACACGGTTTTTTTTCTACTTTTACACCTTCTTGGTCAATTCCTAAAACTAAATATCTGCTTTTAATACCTTCTTTTTTGAATGTTTCTACCATTGCTTGTCCAATTTTTTCACTTACCGCTGACCGCTTATCACTAATTGCTAATATTGTTGACCCTGAACCACTTAAAGCAACACCTAAAGCACCGGTACGATAAGCGTTCTCCAAAATTCTTTTAAAACCGGGAATCAATTTTTCCCGATACGGCTGATGTAATCTATCCTCCATTGCTAATTTCAATAAATCGTACCGTTTTTCTTTTAATGCGGAAATAAGCAAAGCAACCCGTGACGAATTAAATACTGCATCTTTTAAAGGAACTCGTTTAGGTAAAATCTTTCTTGCCTTTTCCGTAGAAATAGTTAATTCCGGGATACAAACTACCACAATTAAATCTTTAGAAAACTCTAATTTTACATAATTTATTTCCCTTTTATCAAGGAGAGAAATACATAAACCACCAAAAAATGCTGGCACCACATTATCCGGATGCCCTTCTAATTGAGCAGCAATACTTAAGATTTCGTTATCCGACAATTTGTTCCCCGACGAAGAGTCCCGTTGGACGAAAAGTCCCCGTTGGGAACCTCGTCCCTCTACGGGGGAACTCGTCCCTTTACGGGAGGTGATTACCTCACAAATTTTATTTGCTGCAACTAATCCGCCAATCCGTGCCGCAGCACTTGACCCAAGTCCTCTCGCCAACGGAATCTGATTAACCAATTTTAGGCTGATAGCTGATAGCTGATAGATGATAGCTGTTTTATCGAAGATGAGTTTTGCTGCTTGATAAACAATATTCCTTTCGTCCCGCGGTAATGAATCTCTACCCTCACCTTCAACTTCAATCCTAATTGGTGATTGGTGATTGGCCCGTCCTCCGCAGTCCCTCCCGCTTTGCTTCGCAAAGCGAAGCAGGGGGGACGGAGGATGGATGATTGGTGATTGGTTAAAGAAAATTTCTACCGTATTGTAAAGTTTTAACGCTAAACCTAAACAATCAAAACCTGGTCCTAAATTTGCCGTCGTTGCCGGCACCCGAACTTTAACTTTTACATTTATATTCATTATTCAACCCTAATCCAATTTTTGCATTTTTGCTGAAACGAACCTTAGCGGAAACAAAAATGCAAAAATAATTTGTCTTTTTACACTCCAATTTCAGTGGATATTTTCAAGGCACAATATTTGCCACACATTGTGCATATTTTTGCACCGTTAAGTTTTTCCGGATGAAATTTGCGAAATTTTTCTTTGTCTAAAGTCAAACTCTCCTGTCCTTGCCAGTCCAAATCTTTACGGAAATGAGAAAATTTTTCATCCCACTCTTTTGCCCCTTTTACCCCTTTAACAATATCTGCCGAATGTGCGGCAATCCGTGAAGCAATTACTCCTTCCCGCACATCTTCCACGGTCGGTAAACGCAAATGTTCACCGGGGGTGACATAACAAAGAAAATCTGCACCATACATCGCCGCCATCGCCCCACCAATCGCACCAACAATATGGTCATACCCAGCAGCGACATCAGTCACTAACGGTCCAAGCACATAGAAAGGTGCGTTAGCGGTTAATTTTTTCGCTAAACGAACATTTTTTTCAATCTGGTCTAAAGGGATATGGCCTGGTCCTTCAACCATTACTTGCACCCGCCGCTGGCGGGCTCTTTTCACCAATTCACCAAGCACGGATAATTCAGCAACCTGTGCCGAATCAGTCGCATCCGCAATTGCTCCCGGACGCAAACCATCACCTAAACTCAAAGTTACATCATAATTATAAGCAATATCCAGCAACCGGTCAAAATGTTCATAAAGCGGATTTTCTTTTTTATTTATATTCATCCACTGGGCTAAAAATGCACCACCACGACTGACAATGCCGGCAACCCGTTTACTTTTTTTCAAAATTGCTAAATTTTTTCTGGTTAAACCACAGTGGACAGTCATAAAGTCAACACCTTCATTCGCCTGTTCTTCAATTATCTCAAACAAGTGGTCAATATCCATTCCCGAAATTGCGAAGCCTTTTTGTGAAACTTCGCAAGCAACCTGATAAATTGGCACTGTCCCAATCGGCACAGTAGAATTTTCTAAAACCATTTTGCGTATTTCCCGGAGATTACCACCCGTGGAAAGGTCCATCACGGCATCCGCACCATATTTTATTGCTACCTGAAGTTTTCCTTTCTCTTCTTCCAGATTTATTCTCTGTGGTGAAGTCCCGATATTCGCATTAATCTTCGTCCTTAATCCTTTCCCTATCCCTACAATCCGTAGTTTGTAGTTTGTAGTTTGTAGTTTGGAAATATTACAGGGAATTACAATTGTTCCTTCAACTAATCCTTTTGCAATAAACTCAACTGGTTGTTTTTCTTCTTGAGCAACCTTTTTTACTTCTTCCGGTATTTTATTTTGAATACACTTTTCAATAATGGTCATTTAAACTTTCTCTTCTCCTTTTTGGAAACTAATAAATCTTTAAGTTCTTTAGTTCTTTGACGAATATTTTTTTGTCCGAAGACAGCACGGATGACCGCAATTCGTTCGGCACCAGCAGAGATTACTTCCTGAAGATTATCCTGATTTATTCCGCCAATGGCAAAAAAAGGTATCTTCACTTTTTTTTTGACCTCCGAGATTATTTCCAGCCCGAGCGGTTTATACTTCGGTTTTAAAGGTGTAGAAAAAATCGGTCCGATACTGATATAGTCAGCACCATCTTTTTCGGCTTGAACTGCTTGTTTTAAATTATGCGTTGAGACACCAACGACAAAGTCGGTGTAAGGTTTAAAGTGTAAAGTTAAAAGTTTTTTTACCTCAAGAACTGACAGATCTTCTTGGCCTAAATGCAAACCGTCGGCAGAAATGGCTAAAGCAAGGTCTAAACGATTATTCACAATCAGCGGAATATTATATTTTTTTGTCAAGGAACGTAAATTCTTGCCAATTTGATAGTATTCTCGGTCAGTCAATTTCTTAGCCCGGAACTGGATTACCTCTGCACCTCCAATAATTGCTTCTTCAACACTCCTTGTGTAATTTGGAATTTGGAATCTGCCCGTTCTCCGCAGTAGCCCCGCTTCGGAGGGTGGATAATTTTTAATTTCGGGGGTGACTACATAAAGCCGCCAATTTACTAACTTCATTTTTCTTCCCAAAGAATTGATTACAGTGATTTTCAAAAGACGATTCCAGCGATAAAGTCTTTGGTTCGGTTATTCAATCACCGTAATCGTAAAGTTGTTCAATCGCTATAATCATCTCTCTCTTTAAGAGCTAGAAATATATCTTTTTCTAAAGCGTAAACACGGAATCGCAATTTTTTGAATTTCTCACCAAGCGAAGCAGAAACTATTTTGCCAAATTCTTCTAAAACACGTAGTGCTTCTTCACTCCGCGAAAAATTTGCCATTACTAAATTTTTTATATTTTTTCGTTTTTTTTCTTTTGTCCTCGCACCAAAATCTGAATTTATATCTCGCGCTTGAATCAGTTGCGGATACATTTTTCTCACAATTTCATTTAACTCTAATCTAATCTTTTTTAATTCTATAGCAATTTTATATTTCGGTAAAACGAAACGAAAAACATCTTCTACTATTCGTAAACCTTCACGGGCACGGTTAAAATTCGCATCCAGCAGACGGTAAATTCTTGAATCATTAACAAATTCGCAGGGGATATTCTTCTTAACTTTTGAGGAGAGAATTTTAGGCATTGAGCGAAGGCTCGCCTTCGCTTAGCTACGGCGAAGCGAATTTTTTATTTTCCTGATTAGACCAGTAGTAGATTTACCTTTTACCAAAGGTATGGTGACTACTTTACCGCCGCAGGACTGAACGAAATCTCTGCCTACGATTTCGTCTAAAGAATAATCACCACCTTTAACTAATATATCCGGCTTAACCTGACGAATGAGATTCGCTGGTGTCTCTTCAGAAAAAATGGTTACATAATCCACAAATTCTAAAGCCGATAAGATTTCTGCTCGTTCTTTTTCCGGAACTAAAGGACGTCCTGTACCTTTAAGTTTTTTTACTGAAGAATCACTGTTTAAACCTACCACGAGAATATCTCCTAACGCTTTCGCTTTTTTTAAGTATTGGATATGCCCGTAATGTAAAAGGTCAAAACAACCGTTAGTGAAAACAACTTTTTTCTTCTTTTTTTTTAATTTATTCAACATTATTTTCAACTCAGATAACTTTTTTATTTTCCTCTCTTTCATAACTATTTCTAAAAATGATTACCCGGAAATGTCATTGCGAGTCAAAGACGAAGCAATCTCATAAGATTGCCACGCTCCTTTTCCTCAGAACCTTGACAGGTTTTCGGAACAGGTCTGTCGCTCGCAATGACCCCCGTAGACATCGAAGTCATCTGCGTAATCTGGCTTTTAATCTGCGTAATCAGGGATTCTTTTCTTTAAACAATTCTTCCTCTACAAGTTGACAGATTATATGTCCGACGGTGATATGTATTTCCTGTATCCTTGCGGTAATTGAAGAAGGAACACAAAGTGCTAAATCAACAATGTTTTTTAGTTTACCCCCAGTTTGTCCTAAAAAACCCACGGTATAAGCACCTCGTTTTTTTGCTTCTTTTATCCCTTCAATCACATTTACTGAATTACCACTGGTAGAAATACCGATTATGATATCTCCTTTATCTACTAATCCTTCTATTTGACGCGAAAAAATTTTTTCAAAACCGTAATCGTTACCAATCGCCGTAAGTGCGGAGGTATCGGTAGTTAAAGCAATTGCTGGTAAACTTCTACGCTCTTTTTGAAATCTTGAAATCAGTTCAGTAGCCAGATGCTGGGCATCAGCGGCTGAACCCCCGTTACCGAAAAAAATAACTTTTTTGCCTTGCCGGAAGCATTGAATTGTTTTTTGAGCAATTTTAGCAATAATTTCACTTTGTTCTTTGAGAGTTTTTTCTTTAACTTCAATACTTTCTCTAATTAAGAATTTAATTTTTTCTTTCACTTTACACCTTACACTTTGAACCAATTTTTCAATTACCCTTCAAGAAGATATTTCTGAATAAAATTAGTATCAATTTCGCCTTTGAGAAAATGTTCGTTTTTCATTATTTTCTGATGGAAAGGAATTGTCGTGGTTATCCCTTCAATAATTAATTCATTTAGGGCGCGTTGCATTCGGTAAATACATTTCTCACGATTTTCATCTTCAACAATAAGTTTAGCAATTAAACTATCATAGTACGGTGGTATAGTGTAGCCGGAATAGATATGCGTATCTATTCTTACTCCCGGACCACCAGGAGAAATAAAATTATTTATTTTCCCCGGGCAGGGAATAAAATCGCGTTCCCAATCTTCCGCATTAATCCGACATTCAATCACATGTCCACAAATTTTTATCTTATCCGAATCGTAATCTAACTTTTCACCAGCCGCTAAACGGATTTGCTCTTTTACTAAATCAATCCCACTAACCATCTCGGTAATTGTATGTTCAACTTGAACCCGAGTATTCATTTCAATAAAATAAAAGTCGCCTTTGGGGTCAAGAATAAATTCTACTGTCCCGGTGGTAAGATAACCAGCATTCTTTGCCGCACGGCGTGCCGCTTCACCCATATGACGCCGGACCTTGGAACTTATTCGTGGGGAAGGACTCTCTTCAAGTAATTTTTGATGTCGACGCTGGATTGAACAATCTCTTTCCGGGAAATAAACAACTTTACCCTTATTATCAGCTAAAATCTGAAATTCAATATGGTTATGCTCTTCAATACATTTTTCTAAATAAACTTCCGGGTTAGAAAATGATGCTTTCGCTTCTCCCTGAGCAGTAGCAATCGCATTTTTCAAAGCATCTTCATTTTGGACTAAACGCATCCCTTTCCCTCCACCACCAGCACGCGCTTTCACCATTAAAGGGTAACCAATTTTTTTTGCAATTTTTAGTAAATGACCGTCTTCCAAAGAAACCGGTTCTTCGGTTCCAGGAATAACCGGGACACCTGCTTTCTTCATAATCTTCCTTGCTTCCACTTTATCACCCATTTTTTTAATCACTTCTGCCGGAGGACCGATAAACTTAATCCCACTTGATTCGCAGACCTCAGCAAATTGTGCATTTTCGGCTAAGAAACCGTAACCAGGATGAATGGCATCAGCCCCGGTTATCTCCGCTGCCGAAATAATACTTGGGACATTGAGATAACTATCATTTGCTGGTGCCGGTCCGATACATACGGATTCATCGGCTAACTTCACATGAAGACAATCACGGTCAATATCCGAATGTACCGCAACTGTTGCAATACCTAATTCACGACAGGCACGAATTACTCTGACTGCAATTTCGCCACGATTAGCGATTAAAACTTTCTTAAACATTGTTTTTTTTATCTGTTTCCATCAGTGTTTCGGTCTCAACAAGGAAAAGGTCCTGCCCGTATTCTACCGGGGTAGCATTTTCAACTAAAATTTTTACAATTCTACCGTTTACATTAGCAACAACATCTTTTATAATTCTCATTGCCTCAATTACCGCAACTTTTTCTCCAACTGAAACATGGTCATTTTCCATAACTAACGGTGGACGGTCGGGTAAAGAACGATAGAAAGTTCCCACCATTGGCGACTTTATCGGAAGAACTTTTTCCTCCTTCTTTTTATTTTCTCCGGAAGAAAGAACCGGGGGTTTTTCCCCGGCAGTTTCTGAAGGGGTAACTTTTTCTTCACCGGAAATTACAGTTCCACGTTTAAAGGCAATTTTTGTTCCTTCTTTTTCCCAATAAAGTTCTTCAATATCCGTGTCTTTAACCAATTCAATAAATTTTTTTACTTGTTCTAAGTCCATCTCTTTTCTAAAAAAGTCCAAATTCCAAAATTTGACATTTGAACTTTGATATTTGGATTTTTCAGCTAAACTCGTTCCTGATATTCGCCGGTTTCCGTATTGATTTTTACTATATCACCTTCATTAACAAAAAGTGGCACTTGAACAACCGTGCCGGTTTCTAAAGTCGCTGGTTTGAGAACATTACTTACCGTGTCTCCGCGTATCCCTGGCACAGTCGCTACAACTTTTAAATCAACCGTTAAAGGTAACTGAACACCAATAATTTCTCCTTCTAAATATAAAACTTCAATTTCGCTATTTTCTTTGAGAAATTTTTTGTTTTCACCTAAGGTCTTTTCATCCAAAGGGAATTGTTCATAACTCTCTAAATCCATAAAATAATAAGTTGCTTCGTTATGATAAAGATATTGTTTTTTCTTTTTCTCTAAGACTAAATCTTTAAACTTTTCACCGGATTTAAAAGTCTGTTCAATTATTGCACCAGTATGTAAATTTTTAAGTTTGGTCCGCATTACTGCTCCACCTTTGCCTGGCTTATGATGCTGAAACCAAACAATCCGGTAGGGTTGACCTTCAAATTCAATATTTAATCCGTTACGAAAATCAGCAGTAGTAATCATTTCCCTTTAAATTATGAATTATGAATGCTGAATTATGAATTAAAATCATACCTCATACTTCATAACTCATACTTTTTGTTAGAACTTCACATCCTTTTTCGGTCACTAAAACTACATCTTCAATTCTTACCCCAAATTCTTTGGGGATATAAATACCGGGTTCAATTGTAAAAACCATACCCGGTTTGAGAACTTCTTTATCTTTTACACTTAAATAAGGTTTCTCGTGAATATCAACACCAATACCGTGACCGAGATTATGCAAAAAATATTTAGCATAACCTGCTTGCTGAATTACTTTAAAAGCAAGAGAAAAAATTCGTTTTGTCTTTACACTTGGTTTAACCCCGGTGATTGCTTTCTTTTGTGCTTCTTCAACAATTTGGTATACCTGCTTAAATAACTTGGTTATTTTACCTAAAAAAATTACTCTTGTCAAGTCAGAACTGTAACCCCGGTAAACTACCCCTAAATCAAGTAAAACGGGATCATTTTCTTGGAAAATATAATCGGAAGTAAGATGATGGGAGTAGGAACTATTCATCCCGCCAGCAACAATCGTCTCAAAAGACACGCCTTGCGCACCTTCTTTTTTTAAATAATACTCAATTTCATTAGCTAATTCTCGTTCACTCATTCCTGGATGAATAATTTTTTTTGCATACCGGTAACCCTTAAGAACCAATTGACAAGATTTACGGATAAGATTAATTTCGTTTGCATCTTTGATTTCTCTTAAATCAGTTACCAAATCCTTACAAGAATTAAATTTTATCCTTGCTGTCTTTTTCAATTTTTCTACCTTACTCAAACTGATTTTCTCCGGGTCAAAGAAAACGGCTTCCAATTTTTCTTCTTGAACGATACCACTAAAAAGAGAAAATAAATCTTTACCCTGTAAAAAAACTAATTTCTCTTCTGCTTGGTGTGAACCCCGTCCTTGCATGCAAGAGCGGAGTGAACCGAAATGGTTCACACCTTGTCCATAAAGTAATGGTAAAAGAAAAAGAAAAAACTTCTCTTTCGCAAGTAACCCCCAATAACCATCCTGCCGGAATCCAGTCAAATAAAATAAATCACTTTTATCAGTAATTAATATTCCTTGGTTTGCTTTAATTCTTTTGCGTAATTTATCCAGACGTGCAAAATAAATGTCCATCTTTTTTACAATTATGAGTTATGAGTTATGAAGTATGAGGTATGATTTTAATTCATAATTCAGCATTCATAATTCATACTTTTTTTCATACTCCAAATTCTTCTGGTTTCTTAGCAGAAAGACCAAAATAGTAAAGAATTGCTTGGACGATTCTTTTCCCTGCTTTACCATCACCATAAGGGTTAACTGCAGTGGACATTTTTTGGTAAGCATTTTTATTTTCTAATAAATTTACTGTCTCTTTAAAAATTTTGTCTTCGAGGTAATCACCTCCTGCACCGATGACCTTAACTGTCCCTGCTTTAACTCCTTCCGGTCGTTCAGTTACTTTCCGTAAAACAAGGACAGGTTTACCCAACGCAGGTGCTTCCTCTTGCAGTCCACCGGAATCAGTTAAGACCAAGTACGCCCTTTTCATCAGGTTAATAAAATCAAGATAATCTAAAGGAGAAGTTAAATAAACATTCTGCAAATTATCTAATATACGATATACTGATTCTCTTACTGCGGGATTAAGATGAACTGGATAAATTACTTGTATATTTTTTTCTTTTTGAACAATCCTCTTTAGCGCTCGACAGATGTTTTCTAAGGGTTCACCCCAGTTCTCACGGCGATGAGCAGTAACTAAGATAAGACGGTGATTAGGTGATTGTGTGATTAGGTGATTGGGAAATAATTTCTTCAAGACCGGATTAGAAAATTGATGTTTCTTCTTCAGGACTAAAAAAAGGGCATCAATTACGGTGTTACCGGTAACATATAGAGTTTTCCGTTTACCGTTAACCGTTAGCCGTTCCTCAGGAATATTTTCTTTAAGCAAGTTTTCTTTTGCATTTTTTGTTGGTGCAAAATGTAAATCGCATAAACTATCGGTAAGTAAACGGTTAACTTCTTCTGGATAAGGATTGAATTTATCATATGAACGCAGTCCCGCTTCTATATGTCCGACCGGCATCTTCTGGTAATAAGCAGCTAAAGTAACGGCAAAAGTTGTCGTCGTATCCCCGTGTACCAGAACTAAATCCGGTTTTTCTTCCTTCAAGACATTTTCTAACTTTTTCAAAGCATTAGTAGTAATTTGGGTTAAAGTTTGTTTCTGCTCCATAATATTAAGGTCGTAATCGGCCTTTATTCCAAAAAGATTCAATACCTGGTCAAGCATCTGCCGATGCTGTGCGGTCACGCAGATTTTAACCTGTAACCGATGACCGATAACTCTCAATTGTTGAATCACTGGTGCCATTTTTATTGCTTCCGGTCTTGTCCCAAAAATACAAAATATTTTTTTCATTTCATATAATGATTACAACGATTTTCTCAAAAATCTAAAAATTTTATTTCTGCCCACGGAAGATAGTTAGCAAAATTGCTCCTTGAGAAAGGATTAAAGTAACAATATAGACCAAAAAGACAATTTCTTTCTGGGTCCAGCCGAGGCGCAAAAGACGATGATGAAAATGTTCTTTATCGGCTTCAAAAATTGGCTTTCCTTTGCAGAAACGACGAATAATCGCAAAAAATACATCCGCCACCGGTAAACCAATTACTAAAATCGGAATAAAAAAAGCAATTACTGCAGTCGTCTTCAAGGTACCAATTACCGCAATTGTTCCAAGCAGAAAACCAAGCAACATTGAACCAGTATCACCGAGAAATATTTTCGCCGGATAAAAATTGTGAGCAAGGAATCCAAGTGTTGCCCCACAAAGTCCAATAGAAAGTATCGCCGCTAAATTTAACTGTTTAGCAATAAAGACAATTTTTGTTTCTGCTTGAATCAGCGAAATTGCAAAAAAAGTAAACGCCGCAATTGCTACAATTCCAGTAGCTAAACCATCCAATCCATCAACAAGATTAATTGTATTCATAAAACCAACCAACCAGACCACTGTAATTATCTGACTTAAGATTGTCGGCAGGTAGTAAAATTTACCACCGAAAGTTTGGGGTAAACTCAGCCCAAGAATACGCACTCCGTAATCCATAGCGATGTAAGCAGCGATAATTTGGGTAAGTAGTTTCACAATTGGTGGAATATTCCTTTTATCGTCAATCATCCCAAGGATAAGAATCAAACTTGCGGCAATAAAAACACCGGTTAACTGCTTACTTAGTTCAAGGTAACGAATCAATCTCCCCGCAGAATATAAACTATCTTTGTATTCAAGCAGAGTTCTAAAATCAACAGAAAGAAAATAAAGGACAACTACACTTACCAGTAAACCGAAATAGATACTTAACCCACCCCAGCGTGGGATTGGTTCGCTATGCACTTTCCGTGAACGCGGACGCGGATAATCAAGCACTTTAAATTTTTTTGCTAAATAACGAAAAAAAGGGGTGCTCAATAAAACGACTAAAAAAGTCAAAAAAAATATTCCTAAATAAAGTTTAACCATTCTTTATTCTTTCTGGATATAAAGGAAACCGGTGAGTAAATTCGTAAACTTTCTTTTTCAAGTTAGCGAGAGATTTTTCATCTTTACGATTACTTAAAGCTAAATGGATAAATTCAGCAATTTTTAACATTTCTTTTTCTTTCATCTTCCTAGTGGTAACCGCCGGCGTACCAATCCTTATCCCTGAAGTAATAAACGGCTTTTCCGAGTCATGAGGAATAGAATTCTTATTTACGGTGATGCCGGCTTTATCTAAAACTTTTTCTGCTTCTGAACCAGTAACTTTTTGTTTTCTTAAGTCAACTAAAAACATATGACAATCCGTCCCACCGGAAACAATCCGGTAACCTTTTTCTTTTAATGCTTGGGCTAAGGTGCGCGCATTTTTTAATACTTGTTTCTGATAATCAATAAATTCGGGTCTTAATGCTTCGCCTAAAGCGACCGCCTTTGCCGTGATTACATGCATCAAAGGACCGCCTTGTGTCCCGGGAAAAATCATTCGGTCAACCAGATGAGCATGGTTTTTCTTACACATAATAATTCCCCCTCGCGGACCACGCAATGTCTTATGGGTAGTCGTCGTTACAAAATCAGCATAAGGTACCGGTGAAGGATAAATACCGGTAGCAATCAGTCCGGCATAATGAGCAATATCGGCCATCAAATAGGCACTAATTTCATCACTGATTTTGCGAAATTTCGCCCAATCAATTATTCGGGAATAAGAAGATGAACCAGCAACAATTAATTTCGGTTTATGTTTGAGAGCTAAATGTCGTGCTTCCCGATAATCAATCAGTTCGGTTTTCCGACCAACCGAAATGGGTACCGGTTTAAAATATTTTCCACTGAAACTTGTGGGATGTCCATGTGAAAGATGTCCCCCATGACTTAAATGCATACCCATAATTGTATCCCCGGGATTAAGCACTGCAAAATATACTGCCATATTTGCCTGTGTTCCGGAATGAGGTTGGACATTGACATGTTCACAAGCGAAAAGTTTCTTACACCTTTCAATGGCTAAATTTTCTATTTGGTCATAGAATTCGCATCCACCGTAATACCTTTTCCCCGGATAACCTTCCGCATATTTATTAGTTAAAACTGACCCCTGTGCTTCCAATATTGCCTCCGAAACAAAATTCTCGGAAGCAATAAGTTCTAAATTTCTTGCCTGGCGTAAAGTTTCTTGAGAAATAAACTTATAGATTCCCGGGTCTTCTTTTTTTAGATAACTTTCCATTTCCCCTCCTTCAAAGAGACGATTCAAACAGATTTAAACGGATTCAATCCCGATGTTTATCGGGACTACATCAGGCCTTTATCAGTTTGAATCATAGTAAGAAGTTTTATTAGGCATTCCTTAATTTCTTCTTTACAGAAACGGTAAATTTCCGGCGATTGACCAATGGGGTCATAAATTTCAAAAGATTCAGATTCTAAATCAGAACTAAAATTAGACTCAGATACATATTTCTTTAATAAGAAAGTTTTGTTTTCTGCTTGGGGAAATTGCTGAATTATGTCTACCCCCTGCCAGGTTTCCATCACCAGGATTAAATCTGCTTCTCCCGCATCTTTTTCGGTAAGTTTCTGTGCTTGATGTTTAGATATATCAATATTTTCCTCAAGCATAAGTTCTTTTACTGTATCCGGAACTTGAAATCTTGGTGAAGCGGCAAGTCCTCGCGAACTTACTTCTATCCCAGTAAGATTTTTCTCAAGAAGCATCTTTTTCAACATTCCTTCGGCCATCGCACTACGACAGGTGTTACCGGTACAAACAAAAAGAATTTTCATTTTAATTTCATAATCTTTTCTAATTGAGTTTTTTTAACACATCCTTCACGGATGACCCGAAAAGGAATAGTAGAAACATCAATAATTGTTGATTCCAGTTTATATTTTGTTTCTCCACTAGCAAGAATAAGTTCAACTTTACCTTTCAAATTTCGTATTGCTTGTTTTGCTCTATTCGGACTTTCCCTACCAGAAAGATTGGCACTTGTCGTTGCTAAAGGTATACCACAGGCGGTAACCAAAGATAAAGCAATTTTGTTATCCGGTATCCTTAGACCAATTGTCTTTAAACCACCGGTAAGAATTACTCCTAATGGGGAAACTTTAAAAATTATACTTAAAGGACCAGGCCAATATCTCTTAATCAACTTTTCTGCTTCTTTCGGTAATTCACTAATCAAAGGATAAATTTTTTTTATTTCATCAATAAGAAAAATTAAAGGTTTGTCAAATTTACGTCCTTTAACCCGATATATTCTTTTTCTTGCTTCCGGTAAGAAAGCATTTGCCGCCAAACCATAAACTGTATCAGTAGGGAAGATAACTAATCCTCCTTTTTTTATTATTTCGGCGGCTAAAAGGATTTTTTTCTTTTCTGGCTTTCTGGGATTGATAAGTAAAACTTTCGTCTTAATCATTCTCCAAAATAATAGATTTTATAATGATACAAAAACCTCGTCTTAAAGTCAAATTTGAATCTGCTTTTAATCTTCTTGAAAAAAACCTATTTAAAATGTAAAATACTCACGGTGAGGAAAAACCAAAATGCATATTGACAATTATCAATTTGGTGAAATTGTTGTTGAGGGTAATAAATATCACTCCGATGTGATTATCTATTCTGACCGAATCAAAAGTGACTGGTGGCGTAGAAAAGGACATGAATTGTGTTTAGAAGATATTCGTGAAGTACTCGAAAGTAAGCCAGAAATGATTATTGTCGGTACCGGTGCAACAAACTGTATGCGAATTTTGGCAGAAACAGAGAAATACCTCCATTCCCAAGGAATAAAACTAATCGCTCTACCTACCGAGAAAGCAGTAAAAACCTACAATCAACTAATTAGCGAGGGTAAAAAAAATATTGTTGTCTGTTTACATTTAACTTGCTAAATAAGAGAATAATTTTTCTTATACCACTGTGGATATGGAGTATCTTACTACAAGCAGTATTATTTTGGCTAATTGTTTGTCTACTGTTTTCAGATGAATACCGAGAATAAAGAAGCAATTCTCTATGAAAAACTTCTCAAGAGCAAAGTAAGATGTAACATTTGTCAACGGAGATGTTTAATTGAAGAAAGTAAATTCGGTTGGTGTGGAACACGAATAAACCAAAAGGGAAAACTTTACACTTTAATTTATGGCAAAGTATCCTCCTGGATAGTTTCACCAATTGAGAAAAAACCGATGTTCCATTATTACCCGGGTTCACGATGGTTCTCTTTAGGAACATTGGGTTGCAATTTTCGTTGTCCGGGATGTCAAAACTGGGAAATTGCTCACGCGAAACCGCTAAATATTCGCGAAAACGCCAAACACGCAAAAACGCAAAATTTATGCCAAAACGCTGAAACTGAATTTATATCTCCGGAGGAATGTATAAATTTAGCAAAAAAATATAATTGTTTAGGTATTTCTTGGACCTATAATGAACCGACAATCTGGTTTGAATATACTTTAGATTGCGCAAAGTTGGTTAAATCACCCCGTCCTACTCGCCATTCACTACTCACTAATTATGTGACGAACGGTTTCATTACTTCAGAAGCATTAGATACAATTGGTCCTTATCTTGATTCTTTTAGAGTAGACATTAAAGGATTCAGTAAGAAAACTTACCAGAAAATTGCACACTTATCCGACTTTATTGGAATTTTAAAAGTGACCAAACGGGCAAAAGAAAAATGGAATATGCATATTGAAATTGTTACTAATCTCATCCTCACGGTTAATGACGATTTAAGTGAATTAAGGGACTTAGCGAATTGGATAATTAGCGAATTAGGTGAAAACACTCCCTGGCATATTACCCGTTTTATACCATATTTATATTGGGATTATTTACCAGTCACACCAGTAAAAGATTTAGAAAAAGCAAGGGAAATCGGCTTAAAAACCGGATTAAAATATGTTTATCTTGGTAATGTGCCTGGGCATCCGGGAGAAAATACCTATTGCTCAAACTGTAGCAAACTTTTAATTGAACGCAACGGACTAGACATTACTGATTATCAACTCAAAGGTAATTCTTGCCCAAACTGCAGGACGACTATTCCCGGATATTTTGCCCTCACCCATAACCCTCTCCCTTGAAGGGAGAGAAAATAAGGTGAGGGGTGAAGAACAAAAATGAAATGTTCAAATTGTCAAAAGGAACTTTTGTTAAGTAAATTTCTTGGTGTCTGTTTTGGTTGTATCTGTAACGATTTCGAAAAAATTAAACCACAAATTGAGAAAGCACACCGCCAAAAGATGAGAAAGGATTAAACCCCGCACCTTTAAGACATCCAGCGATTTTTCATAGTCAGTGATAGATACAAATTAATAAACATTAAACTCTGACTTGGTTCTAAACCCAATTAGCCAGAAATACAACACTAATAATCTACGCTGGGAAAAAGCAGAAACTGACTGTGTCTCAAAGGTGCGGGGTTAGAAGAAAACAAGTAAGAAAATCAAAATGATCAGGAAAACAAACATCACTTGGCAATAGTTTTGCAAATTGCCATTTTGCAGATGTTGTAATTTCCTGCCCCAAGAGAAGACCAAATTACTGGAATGAGCAAAGATTGTTTGCAAAATTTTTGTTCCTGAAAGACGCATCTTTGGTATCCGCCTTTTGAATTTCAAAATATTACCAGAAAGAAAATCAAAACAATCAAGAAAAAAAACATTACGGTTGCATAATTTTGTAGATAGCCAGTCTGAATATGCCGTAGTTTCTTTGCCCAGAGAACTATAATTTTTCCAAGATGGTTAACTGTGCCGTCAATTACATTTTGGTCAAAAAAAGCAACTCTCTCACTTGTCCTGACAATTAACCCACTACCGTTAACAATTATTTTTTCTACATTCCCTTCTTCTTTACTAACCATCCAAGTTTCTTTTGCATAAGGGATAAGTTTTTCTAAACTTGAAGTATAAGCGACGTCAAGAGGTGCAATTACCTTTCTACATAAGCAAAGAAAAGAAGCAACAACTTTCCGATAATAGTAATCTAAGTCAAGAAATATTACTTTTCCGGGGACAAAGTATGTATTAAGAAGAGTAAAAATTAACAGTCCAACTAAATAAACTTGCATTGCACTGGTGATATTTTTTAAAGAATAAAAAATTATCTCTTTTAGTGGATAAGGGAGAATTTGAATTACTAATTTGGGATAAACACCAGTGAAAAAACAAAAAAAGGCAAGGATAACCATTGGAATAAGCATAGTTAAAGGTAATTCTGCCTCTAAATAAGGATGAGGATTACTGTATTTTATCCTCGGAAAAGAAATTTTCATCTGTTTGAATCCGTGTAAATCCGTTTGCATCGTCTTTCTTAAGAAACCAAAATAGATAAATTTTAAGAAGGAAAGCCAGGTGCCAATAGTAGCAATTTTCAAGAGAAAATAAATCGTTTCGTTTCCATGTGCACTTTCACTAATGATTATTTTACTGATATGTCCGTTAAATAAAGGAACCCCGGCAATAGAAAATGCTCCAATTAGAACCGTAAATGTAGTAATTGGCATTTTTTCGGATAAATGTCCAAGGTTGCTTAACTTTTCTTCACTGAGACGATAAATTACTGCCCCGGCACACATAAAAAGTAAAGTTTTATAGAGAATATTGTTCAAAGCATGAAAAAGTCCACCATTTATACCGAGGTCACCTCCGAGACCAATTGCCGCTACCATATAACCAACCTGGCTGATGATGTGGTAGGAAAGAAGTTTCCGCATCTCATTCTGAATAATTGCAAAAGTGACACCATAAATTGCCATCAATGCGCCTATATAGGTGAGAAAGTTCACTCCAGGAAAGATTCGGGCTAAAGCGTAGACTGCGGTCTTCGTAGTAAAAATTGATAACAAAACACTTACATAAAATGAAGTTCTTGGATAAGCATCGGGTAGCCAAGTGTGGAAAGGAATAAAACAAGCGTTTATCCCAATCCCGAGAAGTATGAAGGCAAAAGAAAGTTTAGTTGTCGGTGTAGTGAGCAGGTTTAGACCAAATTTACCGGTAGCAAAATAAGCATTTAGATATTCAATTAATATTCCGGCAAATAAGCAAACTCCAGCAAAAACATGAAAAAGTAAATAGCGGAATCCCGCTTTTAAGGTTTCTTCTCTTGTTTTGGTGAACCCTAACCAGATAAGGAAAGTTGAACTAATCGCCATCAGTTCAAGAAAAATAAAGAAAGTTAAATATTCACCAGAAAAAACTGCGCCTAAACTTGAACCAATGTAAAAGAAAGCAAGAGAAAAGTAAATATTTTCTTTAACTCGAAAAGAATAAAGGACAACAAAAAAGGCAACTAAACTAAAAATATAACCAAAAAATAAATTTAAACGGTCAACATAAAACAAAAGAACTGGAAAATCAAAAATATGTATAAAATATGCAGTTTGCGGTTTAAGGAAGATTACCTGGAGGAAAACCAGAAGGGGGACAAAAAGAAGAAAAAAATTTTTTACCTTTTTTTCTCGGAAAAACCAAAGAATTATTGCCCCCAAAAAATACACTACGGTTGGATGCATCATTGGGGACTCCTCCTCACGATATTCCTTGCTATCGCTCGGAATGACCCTAAGGGTCAGATTGCTTCGTCCGCCTCAGACGGACTCGCAATGACATAAAAAGGTGGGGGACTGGAATCACCCCAAACAAAGGTGCGGGGTGAATGTAATCATTTGGCTAAAAAATGCTGAAAAAAATGTTTAGCCAAAATAAAATATAGACAACCAACTACGGCTAAAACAGTCTCCCAACCGGGGAACTGCCACCAAGGTTCAACTTGCCCTCGCCCTGCCCTCGCCCTGAGCTCGGGCCGAAGGGAGCTCGGGCCGAAGGGAGAGTTCACCTTGAAAGGATACTCCTCTTCTTTTTCGCGTAGTGGTTCCCGCTCAGCAATTTCTCGTAAGGGACGACTTTCTTCCGCTCTTCCTAACATTACTCCGGTTAACTCAAAAATACTAAAGAGAACAGCAATTAACATACAAATTAACGGTAATTCTTGCGAAAAAAATTTGTTTGTACTTTTCTTCATCTTTCTTCCCCAATGCAGAATTTCTTTCCGCACAAAACGCCACCTTCCACCTACTTTTGCCCCTGGCAATTTACCATTCTCTGCTAAAAGGTATACTTTTTCCGGTCTTAATTTGAGCAATTCAGCAGTTTCTTTTAAAGTAAGAACTTCGGGAGAATTTACCTTATATACCATTATCTTCTCTTAAGTATTGTTATTTTACTACATTTACCTTTTTTTGTCAAGACCCGTAGGAAAAAAATTTCTTTACCGGTCAATTTTTGCGGTTTGGCGGAGATTGTTGGGTTTCTCAACAATCTCAAAATAAAAAAACCTCGGTCTTTAAGAATCGAGGTTTCCCAAAAATTTCTTTCTATTAACTTTAAGAATTGAGATGTGTAACTGTTTTTATTTCTTCTTCGGCGGGAATTTCAACTTTTGCTCGTTTATATAAAGGGGTTCAAGAGATTGGCCAAGAAACTGACTAACTTGCCAAGGGTGGTAGGTAATCTGTCGTCTGGACTTTTTTCCTACACCTCCCCAATGAGATAACCAATCAAGGAGTACCGATTTAACAAAACGCCACTCCCGACCGATTTTTCTTGCTGGGATTTTCCCCTCTTTAGCTAAATTGGACAGAGTTTTCTTGCCCACTCTCAAAAATAGGCTCGCTTCATCCAAATTAAGAATTTCCGGAAGGGTTAGTCCTTTTTTCATTTTGTTTCTTTCTGTTTTTCCTTTTTTGTGAAATTTTTCACAAAGTTTTTTCCAAAAATTAAAAAAACAAAGAAAGCCTATATTTAGTATAAACTAGTATAACCTAAAAAGAGTTTTTTGTCAAGCCCGCACCTATTAAGTATGGTCAGTTTGGATTCCCAGCGACTAAGCAGATATAATTTGTGTCTGCAGAATTATCTGTTTCGTATTATGAACATTCTCACGCATATCCAACTGACCAGAAAAAGTCGCTAGATACTTGATAGGTGCGGGGTCAACCATCACTTTCGGTAGATATATCTTTTGCCTTTTGTCTGTCGTCGGTAAAACTTTTTTGATTATCAACTCTTTAGTTTTGGGTAATTTTTCTTAAAGAAAATCTCCGATGCAAAAGATATAAAGAGAAACATCTACCAAAGGTGAGGGACTACTAAAAAAGAACTTAAACTTCCTAAATCGGCCGCTAAATCAACATTGCGTAACTTTACCTTCAGGGGGACAACTAATTTAACCGGTGCAAAGTTAAGAATTGCCCTTACTCCACTTTTGACCAATTGCGAACATACTTTTTGTGCGGCAAAAGCGGGCACTGCAACAATTCCAATTTTTATCTTCTTATTTTTTATTACTCTTGCCATCCCTTCTGCCGGAAGAATTCTCTTATCGTGAATGATTTCCCCAATTTTCGTTGGATTACTATCAAAAATAGCGGTAATCTCAAATCCAGACCTAAGAAACCCCGGATAACCAATTAATGCTCTTCCTAAGTTACCACAACCAACTAGGGCAATTTTCCATTTTCTATCCAAACCTAAAATTTTTTTTATCGCTTGAGAAAGTCCCTCCACTAAATAGCCGATACCTCGTGAACCAAATCGCCCAAGATAGGTGAAGTCACGTCTTACCTGATTAGAATTTATCCCACTCATCTTTCCTAATTGAGAAGAAGTGACAAAATCCACCCTCTTATTTAGTAGTTCTTCCAAAGATCGCCGATAGAGAACCAAACGCAGAATTGTAACTTCGGGAATTTTTTTCTTTGCGGTGCTTACCTCTTTCATTTCTTAACTCCGCACCTTTGGTAGATGTCTGTCGTTATATCTTTTGTTTTCAGATACTTTCTTCAAGTGATGATACCCAGACTAATAAGTTAGTAATCAAAAGAAGTCCTTACCAGTGACAGACAAAAAGCAAAAGATATATCTACCAAAGGTGCGAGGTCAACCGGCAGGTTTATCTTTCTCTTTTTCTTCAGTAGAAGGGGGCATCTCTTTTGGTTTTTCTCCCTCGGTTTCTATTTTGGTAAGTTCTTCAGTCAATTCCTGTGTTCCTTTACGAAATTCTTTCATTGCCCGACCAATCGCTCGTCCCATTTCTGGTAATTTTTTTGGTCCAAAAATAATCAAAGCAACTACTAAAATTAAAATCAGTTCCGGTGTACCAAGACCAAACATTTTTTACCTCCTCAATTTATTGATTACAGTGATTAAAGGCACGATTACAGTAATTTTTAATAAAAGATTTTATCTCCGTAATCGCTGCTAATAATCGTTGGAATCATCCGTCTTAGCGGAGACGTTCTATGTTTCTCTGGCAGATTTCCGCTAATGCTTTCTTACCGAAACCACCAGAAAAAGGTATCGGTTCTTCAATAATTCCATTCTCAAGTAAACGAAGGATGTTTTTATATTCACGCAGAGCATCTTTCTTTTTATCTTGCCGAGTGTATATCTCAGCTAATTTAAAATATGCCATTAAAAAATTTTTATCTAAATAAATTGTCCGTTTAAATTCGGTAATTGCTTCTTCGGTACGGTCAAGTTGACTATAAACAAGCCCGCGTAAATAGTGTGCTTGGGTTAAAAACGAATCGGTGCCGAATATTTGTTCTACTTTTTTTAAAGCAAATCCAAATTCTCCACGGTCAAAAAGTTTAAGGATTTCTCCATAAAAATTCTCAGATTTATTCTCATCAGAAACGGCTACCTCGTGAGAAGTAGACACTTTTTGAGGAGTAACCATGCGGGGACGGATTTTTTCAGTCGGTTTTTTTAGAGTTATTATTGGAGTAACCTTAGAGGGACTTGTTTCAACAGAAGGAATTATTCCTAGAGAGGTAATTAAATTTTCAGAAGTAGATGTTCCCTTTTTATAATAAAAAGTATCACCCCGATGAATTACAGAAAAATGGGAAAACCTACCGATGGCTTCCGCATAACCTAAAAAAAGATAGCCATTATCATTAAGATGATGATAAAAATGGTCAAGAATTCTTTCAATCTTCTCCGGTCTAAAATAAATTAGCACATTGCGACACATGATGATATCCCATTTACCCTCTGCAGAAGAAGGATAACTTTCTTCTGCAAGATTATGATAAACAAATTTTACCATTTTTTTAATTTTTTCATTGAGTGAGTAGTAATTACCAACTTTATCAAAGTATTTTTTAAGATAAATCCGTTCAGTAAAGCGTAAAGAATTCTTACTATAAATACCTTTCTTTGCCCGTTCTAATGTTTCCTGGTCAATATCCGTACCCAAAATCTGAATCTCCCAATTTTCTACCTGGGGAAAACTTTCCTTCAATAATAGTGCAATTGAGTAAGGTTCTTCGCCACTGGCACAACCTGCTGACCAAATATTTAATGAAAAAATTCCTTTCTTTTCTTTCTCACTAATTAAGGATGGTAAAATTTCTTCTTTTATAACATTAAACTGTTCCTTTTGTCGGAAAAAAGAACTTTCATTTATCGTAATCAAGGAAAGAAGACTGCGTAGTTCCTTCCCCCCTTCTGGATGGAAAGCCAAAAACCGGTAGTATTGTTCAAAATCGTCTAATTGGTTTACTTGCATCCGCTGAAGGAGGCTTGTTTTTAACGATTCCTTTTTACTCTGGTCAAAATGGAGACCGCTCTTCTTCTCAAGAAAATCCTGAAATAAAACAAATTCTTCTTCTTTCATTTTGAATCACTGATTACACAGATTTTTTAAAGACGATTACACTGATTATAACCAACAAAAAAACTATTCTGCTACGCAAAACTAATGGAACTATAGTTTTGCTTCACAGGAATATTCTCCGTCAGAATAATTCCTCCGAAGCAAAAGAGGCATTTCCCATTACTTTTGCGAAGGAGAATAATCTGTGCAATCTGGTTTTTAAATCTCTGTAATCATCCTGATTATTTCCTGAGGGATAGAATCCAAGGGTAATATTTTATTTACTGCACCAAAATCAATAGCGGCTTTCGGCATACCAAAAATTAAAGAACTCTTTTCATCCTGAGATATCGTTTTCCCACCAGCATCTTTAATTGCTTTTAGCCCTTCTTTACCATCGTTCCCCATGCCACTCAAGATTACACCAATTGCTTCTGAACCGTAAACTTTGGCTACTGAAGAAAAGAAAATATCCGCCGAAGGACAAACGAAGTAATTACTTTTTGAACTTTGTGTCTCTAATTTAATTTTTTTATTTTCCCCAATGAGCATATGTTTCCCAGCCGGAGCAAGGTAAGCGATATCCGCTTTTAATGGCTCCCCATCCTCTGCCTCTTTGACTTTAATCCAACTTTCACTATTCAACCAGTCAACAAAATCCTTAACAAAACCTTCTGGTAGATGTTGAACAATACCAATAGGGAGAGGAAATTCCGGTGAAATACTGTTTAAAATACTTCTAATCGCTTGCGGTCCACCGGTTGAACCAGCAAAAGCGACAAATCCACCAGAAAAAATTCTTCCCTCCGGAGATATATCTTTTATTTCTTCACTTGGCAACTTCCTCTTTAACCGTCCTCGCAGATGAGTAATTACTTTAGCTTGCGAAATCGCTTTTATTTCTTTTATCCATTGTTCAGGCAAATAATGGTTTGGTTTTTCCATTATTTCCAAAGCACCCAATTCTATTGCTTTAAAGAGATGATTGCCCTGTAAGTATTCCTTTCTACAACCGGGCAGGGTCAAACCAATAATCGGTCTTGGTGAATGTGCCATTATATATTCTATTGTATTCAACCCCTCAGTAAAGGAATTACTTAAATCCAAAGCGACCAAGTCAGGTTTTAAAGAAAAAACCTTCTCTCTTGCCCACGGTTTATTGGGGAAGAACCCGACAATTTCTATTTCTCGGTCTGCAAAGAAAACTTTCTTCAGGTTTTCTTGTCCAGTTAAATTATCATCAAAAATCAAAATACGAATTTTCTTCATCCTTAAGAATTTTGATTCCAGCGATTATCAAAGGCGATTACAGTGATTTTAATGACAAGAATTCATCACCGTAATCGTTGCTTTTATCACTGTAATCAAAGATTGATGGGGTTTTTCAACAATCTTAGGTACCAATGAGTCTTTCAATTGCCTCAATTAAGATTTTCTGTTCAAATGCTGATTTAGTAATATAAACATCAGCACCTACGGTTAAACCTTTCCTTTTTTCTTCCTCCTTTTCTAAAGCCGAAACAATGATTATTGGTATATCTTTATATCGTTCATCTCCTTTCAATTTTTCACATAAAGTGAACCCATCAATGTGTGGCATTTGAATATCAGTGATAACTAAATCATATTTTCTTAATGCAATTTTTTTTAATGCTTCTTCGCCATTCGTCGCGATATCTACATGATAGCCCCAAGATTCAAGAACACTTTTTTCTAATTCCCGGGTAGTAAAGAAATCTTCTACTAAGAGAATTGTATGGTCAGATTCCGGTGGCGTGTCTTTTGGAGAATTCTCTATTCCAAAGGAATTTTTTGTCCCCGCAGGAAGGACTTGTGCTGAATCCATCAGTTCAGGAATATGGAGAATCAAAACTGGTTCACCGGCACCGAGTATAGTTGCCCCGATAATATTTTTTACTTTTCTTATTGGTTCAGATAAATTTCTTATTACCATATCTTGTTCATTAACTAAACGGTCAACGATGAAACCAATCCGCTGTCCAGCATAGTTAACTACGACTACCGGCATTTTCTTATTGGTTCCCTTGTTTACCAAATTATCTGAAGAAACTCTTTCTTCAAAAGGTAATTTCAGGACCTCGGCTAATTTAACTACCGGGACTGTCCGCTCATTGATTCGCACTGCTTCTCTACCTTCTACTTGGAGGATTTCTTCTGGTTTCACCCGAATAATTAACTCTATATTCGTGGCAGGAAAAGCAAATACTTCTTTATTTACTTCTACTAATAAGGCGTGGATTACTGCTAAAGTCAAAGGTAAAATTAGAATAAATTTTGTTCCTTGACCAACTTTCGTTTCCACTTTTACTTGTCCAATAAGGTTCTCGGTAATATTCTTCTTCACCACATCTAATCCTACACCGCGGCCAGAAACTTCAGTCACAGTTTCCGTAGTAGTAAAACCAGGTTTAAAAATAAGATAAACCAGTTCCTCATCAGTCAAACCTTTAATTTCCTCAATGCTTACTAACCCTTTTTTCAAGGCAATTTCTTTAACTTTATTTACCTCAATACCTTCACCGTCATCTTCAATCTCAACATAGACATGGTCACCTTCTTGATAGGTATTAAGTGTAATTCTCCCTCTTTCTGGCTTCCCTTGAGCAATACGCTCTTCAGGTTTTTCAATTCCGTGTGCTACCGCATTACGGAGAATATGTAATAGAGGGTCTTTCACCATTTCCAGTATTTTTTTATCCAATTCCGTCTCTGCACCTTTAATTTCTAATTCAACTTTTTTGTTATATTCGCGGGCTAAATCGCGCACGGTCCGCGGGAAATAAGTAGTAATCGCTGATATCGGCAGCATTCGTAAACTCATTGCCGTTTCTTCAAGTTTCTTAACCAATAATTCCAAAGATGAAATACTATCACTGTGTTCACGGAAAATGGTCAGTATACCTTCAGTTAATTCTTTATTAACTTTCAAACGGTCAATCTCTTTAACTAAAGGAATAAGTTGAGAAAATTTATTCAACCATTCCTGTGCGTTCATTTGACTGATAGTTAGTTCACCAATGAGACTAATTAAATTATCTATTTTATCGGTATGAATACGGATTGTCTCTTCGGGAGCGGAAATTTTTGATATTTTTTCTCTCTGCTGAGAAACAGCAATTTTCTCACCAGTTGGCAATTCTGTTTTTGCTTTTTCAAGTTCACTGCAGATTCCTTCTACATCAATACCACTCTCCTCACCAGAAACTTCTGACTCTATCAATAAATCAATTATATCCAGAGTGGCTAATAAAAGGTCGGCAATTGCGGAATTGAAATATTGTCGTTTTTCTGTAAATTCAGTTAAAAGACCTTCAATCTGGTGAACAATTTTACCAATACTATTCCAACCAAGCATATTCACTGAACCTTTGAGGGTATGCGCTTCTCTCTGAATTTCTTCCAGAAGAGATTTATTACTCGGTTCCTTCTCCAAGAGAAGTATACCCTGGCTCAATTTCTGCAAACTTTCTTCAACACTCGCTCGGAATGCTTCCTGAAATTTCTCTTCCATTTCACTTACGCAAAAACGCTAAAATTGACGCCAAAGCGCCAAAATGAATACCACAAAAACGCCTCCGCCATTGAGTTAGTGACGGATTGCGGTTTGGCGGAGATTTTTTCGGCGATTTAGCGAATTAATTAATTTTAAATTGTTCAATTGTTTTCTTCAGTCGGACGGCTAATTCTGATAGTTGCCGTATAGTATTAACTATCTGTTCGGCACTAATTGCGGTCTGTTTGGAAAGACTGTTCATTTCACGCATTGTCGTGACTACCTGTTCAGAAGCGGTTCTCTGTTGCTGAGTTGCCAGACGGATTTGTCGTGCGGCATCCGATGTTTGTTGAGTCATAGTCAGTATTTCTTCTAAGACCGTGCGTACTTTACCCGATAATTCCACTCCTTTATCTACTTTTTTTGTTACTTCTTCAATTGACATTACCGAAGCAGTTGCTGCATTTTGTATTTCACTAACTAAATTACCAATTTCTTTAGCTTGAGTAGCAACATTCCCGGCTAATTTTCTTATTTCAACCGCAACCACAGCAAACCCTTTACCGGCTTCACCAGCACGTGCCGCTTCAATTGCTGCATTTAAGGCTAAAAGATTGGTCTGTTCAGCAATATCACTGATTATATTAACTATCTGTCCAATTGCTTGCGATTTTTCACCCAGAGAAACTATCTCTTTTGCACTCGTTTCGGTGCTACCTTTAATTGCTTCCATACCGTGCAGGGCATCTTCCACTGCACTGTGCCCAGCTTGACTATGGATTAAACTCTCCTCGGCTAATTTCGCTACAAAATCGGCACTTTCTGAAATTTGCTTTGCGGTAGCCGAAAGTTCTTCAATTGTGCCACTTGTTTCTGCAATTGAAGCTGACTGCTCGGTAGACGAAGTTGCCTGTTGTCTTGCGGTAGTAAGAATCTCTACTGCAGTAGTGTCAATTTGCATTCCTGCTTCACGAATTTCTTTAGCTAAGGAACTCAAACTGACAATCATGGTATTGAAAGCATCCGCAAGGTCACCTTTAGCATCAACAAACATCGAAAGGTCACCTTTGGCAATTTCTTTCGCCTGGGTAGCGACCTGCCGTAAGTTTACCAACATCTCCTGGAAACTATGTCCTAACTCACCAATTTCATCCTGAGTATCAACCTTTACATCTACGGAGAGATTGCCTTTACCAATTGCCTCGGATACCCATACTAAGTCACCAACCGGTTTGACAATTACCCGGACAGTATAAATTACCCCAAGCACACCAATTAGAATAAGAATAAAAGTAAGCAAACTACCGACGAGGGACATCTGCCAAATAGTTGCCTCCAAATTCTTCAAAGACATACCTACGCGAACCACACCAATTTTAACCCTCTTCTGTGTTTCCGGGTCAACACTTTCTACCGGGACAGTAATATCGTATACCGATTCCCCGGGTTTAACTTCATAGCGGAAAACTGAAGTTTCCAAAGTTTTAATTGCTTGTTCATTAACTTCTCCACTCAACGCTTTTGTTTCCAAACCCGTAGAAGTAGACGCCAAGGAAATGCCCTGTAGATCCTGAATAAGGCAGTAAGCTAAATCCTTTTCTTGAATAACACTTTTAATCACTCGTTGAAGCATATCCTCGCTACCAATAGAAATACCATATTCACTGTTGTAAGCAAGACTTCTCGTTAAAGCAAGTCCTCTTTCAATCAAATTCTCCCGCATATTTCTCCTAAACATATAACCAGCAATCACGCTAAAACTTATCGCAACTAAAGTAATCATTCCTACTGTCGGGATAATAAATTTAATCCGTACACTTCTTGTCCGTTTTAATAAAAAATCAAAAATCGCCATATTTTCCCTCAAAATTCTAACATCTTCTCTCGTCTATTTCAGAGAGTTTTGGGGTTCTTTTCTGAACGAATTGTTGGATTTCAGCCTATAGCCTTTAGCCATTAGCCATTAGTTAAATTTTCAACAAGGAAAAGGCTAATTGCTGACGACTATTGGCTAATGGCTGAATTTCTTACTCTTTCTTCTTCTCCGGTGGTTTAAACTCAGGGAAAAGATGCAGGATTTCTTTCTCAATTACATTTAACTCTTTACTTACCGCATTCCAGTCAACTATTGTCGGTGCTTTCTCTGTCGTTTTCTCTTCCACAGCATAAGGTGAAGTTGCCCCGATTAAATAAAATACTCTTTGAAAAACCTTTTTCAAAGTCAAATCAGTTTTGAATTCTTTCTCTTTAATTTTCGGTGATAACAGTAAGTAGTCAAGGTAACCGGTACGAATAAATGTGCGCAGACGAACCGTTGACTGTTCAGCGATTGTCTCGGTAGAAATAAGAATTGAGAAAAGGTCCTTCATATCGTAAAAGATTGTCTTACGGATGGTCAAAATAATAAGTTCTTTTTCTTTATTTTCCAGAGCGGTCTTCAGTTCTTTCTCCAGGTCAACTTCAAACTTTGCTTTTATCACTTCAAGAATTTCATGGATAAAAGGAACTGATTTGCTTACTTTTTCGTAATCTTCCTTTACAGTAAAGTTAAGCATTGTTTCGTAAAGAGTTACTGACGGTATCTTCATCCGGTCACGATATTCCTGTGCTTGCAGGTCTTTAGCCCAGAGTAGCTGTGTTGCCTCCAGAGAATCTGGTCGGACTGGAAGAACAAAATTAAATAGAAGTAGAAAAATAATATATTTACGCATCATAACCATCCTGTTTGATTACAATGATTTTTAACCGACGATTACAGTAATAAAATCTTTGTTTTCTCCACTTAATCACCGTAATCAGAAGTTAGTAATCACTGTAATCATTTTTTACTTAGAAGGCAGCCGAAAGAGAAAACATATACCCATCGTTCTCTATTTTAGTAACTGCATTCGGTTCATCAACCATCTGGTATTCAAGTTTAAAGAGCATGTGTGCATACGGTGAAAATGCTAAACCTACTGTCCAACGGTTACGGTCATATTCATCCTTTACATCTTTATTCGGGTCAATCATATCGTAACGGAGAGCTACTTCTAAGTAATTCAAATGTTTTTTCCCTTCAAGGATTCTGTAGGCAACTCGGAGGTAATAGCCCTCAAGAGTAAAACTACCTTTTACTCCAGTAGCTACAGTGGTAGATGTACCACTACTACTTAGGATTCCTTCATCTGCTTCCACTTTCCGAGTAACATATTCGCCGCGGATACTCAGTTTGCCTAAATTTATATCCCCATCCATCCCGAAGAGATTAACCCCGTAATCTTCCTTCTTATCATATTTACCGGTAGCATAAGAAAGACCAATTTCCGTACCTTCTTTCAGTGAAAATCCAACCCTCCCGGCAATGGTTTTATTTGAGTTGTTGTCCCAATTCTCTTGACGATGATGTGGAGCATGACAGAGCAAACATTGGTCTTTAGGCTCAATAGGAAGAGTTGCATTTCCATGTTTGTGCCCATGACAGTGGAAACAGTCGGTTTCTTGTTTCAATCCATTAACGACGGCTAAATCGTATTCCACTTTCATTTTTTCTTTTACTGGCACTTCTCCCTTAAAATTAATCCCCACATCACGCCAGTTATTTGCCGGTAAAGTCAGCGGAAAGAGTTTCCAATAACCGGGACGAGATATACTCGGTTCCCGTGGTAATTGTTCCCGTAAAGAATAGATATATGGACGAGAGATTAACTTACGGAAAAGAGTATAGTAGTTCACTTCTGCTCCCGGACCGAAAGGAACAAAAAATTTGCCGATGGCTAAGTTGGCATAACGGTTCAGTTTCCAGTCAATTTTTGTTTGCACAAAATTAAGATACTTGTAGAAATCACGCTGTCCCGCCTCAATTTCAACTACGGTATTAACATTTTCCCTAATTGCTGAATTGAACATCAGGTAGAGGTTCCAGATTTTGAAGTCAGCAACTCCTTCTACATAACCCTTTTCCTGGAAGTTTATGAACTGCCAGTCAAAAAAAGCATGAACTTCCGGGAACGCCTCGGGAAAACCGTAAATCGGTTTTTCCTGCGCCACGGTTTGACCAACCACTAACAACATAACCACTAAAAAAGAAACTATCCTGCCCATTTTTGTCGCCTCCTCTTTCTTTCTTAAAAAACCATTTATCATTGCCATAATCCACACCACCCCCCTTTTTTTTATCGGTAGACCATGCCTGCAGGTGTAAAGCCCCCGATGTAACATCGGGGTGACCTATCGGCAAAATTTCCTAAAACCGGGCACTAAACGATACCCGATGAGTAAGTCCAAAATCAGTATAAGGAACAACTGCGTAATCTATCCGGTATGCTCTAAACTTGAACCCTAAACCGCAGGTTAAACCGACAAGGTCATTCCCATATTCGTAACCGAAACGGAGAAGAAAAACTTGTTTCAAAAGATATTCCAGACCGATACCGGCACGGAAATCTTTATCCAGAGAATAATTGAGTGCCAGCGCAGTCAATAATTTGCCCTTAAGTAATGAATAAGTACCACCTAAACGGAAGTTCATCGGTAAAGAATCATCTTTTAGTTTTGTACCAATATTCTGCACGGCAAAACCTATTTTCATCCTACTTAATTTCCATAATCCTCCTAAGTCCAGAGCATAAGCGTTCGCGGAACTGTCGTCAAGTTTTTCATTGATTACTTTCAAACTTAAACCCAAAGAAAGATTATTAAAAATTCTTCGTCCGTAAGATAAAATTAGGGTAAGCGCTCCGGCAGTATAATTACCGTCTTTCTCGTAACGGTCGCCCGTAGGAGAAGCGTCCAATTCTCTTACCCTTTCAATACTCGTGTTCAGGTAATTTATTCCGATTGCATAAGCACTCAATTTTTGCGGACAGACAAACCCTAAAAAACCATAATTGATACTCTCTACATAACTAAGGTAGGAGGCAGTAAATTCTTTACTTTTTAATTGTCCCAATCCTGCCGGGTTCCAGTAAATTGCGTTCGCTTCGTCCGCTACCGCGACATAAGCATTACCCAGAGCTACAGCTCTGGCATCAGGAGCAAGTTTAAGAAAATCAGCCGCACCGGTCCCGACACCACCAGCGTAAGAGACAGTGGCTAAGTGGATAAGTGAATAAGTGAATAAGAAAACAAATGGAAACTTAAAATTGTTTTTTTTCATTGGTTCTATCCTCATCAGCGATTATTTTTTTGCTATGCCTTATACTATTTAATTAAAGTAAATTTGCCGGTCTGTTTCTTGCCGTCCGAGGATTCAATAAGAAAAAGATATATCCCCCGGGCACACTCTTCTTTATCTTCGTTTTTCCCATCCCAGTAAGCACAATTCTCCGTCCCGGCAGTAACTTCTCTAACAAATTTTCCGGATAGAGTGTAAATTTTTACCTTTGACCCGTCGGGAATTTTAGCAAAAACCAAAACCCCGTCCCTTGCTTCTCTAATTTTAAAGGGGTTAGGATAAACTACTACATTCAGTGGGTCAGCCGGAAAAGCTCGTGCAGTTAATGTGAATAGTGTTGCCAAATCATTACTTGCGGTACTCGTACTTTTCAGTGGTGCAGTTACCCCATTATGACAGGAAGTACAGGAATCGTTCAGATTTACCTTTACCGTTACATAAGTAGCACCAACTCTTTCTCTTTTTGTTTTAGTTAGATTTTTCTTTACCGGGTCAATAATTTCAAAAGTGTGGTTAACTACTGAGTGTTGGGTAGTCTTTGGCATATGACATCCGGTACAGGTAGTTCCGGATTTGTAACTTGTTGAAGTAGTAACCGTAAACTTATGTCGCGAATGGACTCCTTTCTTCTTATCCGGGTGACAGGAATAACAGAGTTCATTATCTTCACTATCCAGTGTGGTATCACCGCTATATTCTGAACCATGTGCATCATGACAACCAACACAAGTAATTTTGTTGTCCCAGTGTTTACTCCATTTTAGTCCGTTCACTCCGTGTCCCCAGTCGGCATAATTACCGCTACCTAAATCCCAATAATAATCAGCAAAAGTAACCGTAGTACCACTAATAATATATTTGTCACCAGGTTGAAAAATATAAAGATAATCAGTCAGCACATTACCAGGGGTAAATGCTCCGCTTGAGTAGCCAAAACCAACTACTTCTTTCCAGGGATAATTAAAACTACCGGGAGTTCCATCGGCTTTTAGACTTTTACCTCTAACATGGCAGGCGCTACAAACATCAAGAGAGCGTTCCGCACTTAATTCTCCGTAATTAACAATTTTCGGGTCACCACCGTGTTTATTTATTTTACCTTCTCTACCGAAGTGACACTCTCCACAGACTTTCTGATGTTCGCTTCCTGGACCGTGACAGGCTTCACAACCAACATATCCTTCAGTATAGGTGGCAGTGGCAGTTGATTTCACAATATAACCGGTAGTATGACAACCGACACAACTGGCACTTTTGTGATTGGTGGTGCTATGCTTCGTTTCCAGCCAGGAATTATACTTTGCTGGATGACAGACCGCACAATTGGTAGAACCAATATACTCATAGGAAGTCGCTCCCACTTTTGAACCGACAACCGCGAATAGAATAAAAACTAAACCTAAGAACAATTCTTTTATATCTTCCTTTTTCTTCCTCAAAAAACCTTCTTTCTTTATCATTACCGGATATCTCCTTTTGTTAAGGAATTTTTAGATAGATTTTACAATATTTTCCAAATTAAGTAAACCCAGAATTTTATTTTCCCAGTGTGTTTGTGCCGACAAATATTCAATTCTTCCTTTTTCAATAGTTGCTAATGGCGGCTCAAAAGTATCCGCCGTCAAACTAACTACATCATAAATTACATCTACTAAAAAACCAACTTTCATCCTTTCAATTTGTGCAATAACAATTTTTATTTTACCATTAGTTACCAAATTATTCCACTCTTGAGAAACGGTTAAACCAATCCCGAATAGACGGGACAAATTTACCACCGGAATCAATTCGCCACGGAGATTAATTATTCCCGCAAGATGGACTGGCACTGAAGGAAGATAAACTATTTTTCTTGGTTTAACTATTTCTTTAACTTGATTTATTACTAATCCATAGAGTCCTTCCCCTACCGAAAAGGTTAAAACTTGTTTTTTTTCTTTTTCTTCAATGGTTTTTCTTTTACTTAATTCAAAGGCACGCTGGTGAAGGATATTTCTAAATATTTTTTCTTCGGAAGTTAATTTTTCTAACTGTTCTAAAGGTATAACCTTCTCCAAATCAGAGGCAGTCACCTCCTGAGAAGTAATCACCTCTAAAAGTATTTTCTGCTCATAAGATAAAATTTTGTTTAAATCAAGTAGTAAAAGTAACTGTTCCTCAAGTTCGGCAATACCAAAGAGAAAATTATGTAAAGGTAATGTCTCCAATGGTGGCTTTATTTTTTCTTTCTCAAGAGAAATAATCTCGCCAGTTGCATCCGCAATTAAACCGATAATTCGTTTGTCTATTTCAGTAATAATTATCTGCGTGTGGAGAGTATACCTTTCTTCACCGAGTGCAAACATTTTCTTTAAACTGATTACCGGGACAATTTCACCGCGCACATCAATTATTCCTTCCACAAAAAATGGTGCTTTGGGCACCGGTGTAATTTCTACTAAACGCACAATTTCTTTAACTCTATTAACCTCAATACTAAATTCTTCAACCCCAAGATAAAAAGTGATTACTTCTAATTTTTCTGGCAACTCCTCAAGGGAAACAGACAGTGGAGCAGGAACTACTTTTGAGGCAATTATCTCTTCACCTCGCTGCGGCGAAGCGGGTTCAGTTTTTCTAAATAAACTTCTTCTGAGCGGGTCTGTACCTAAAGGATTATGATTCATCTTAATTTTATACAGAAAACTTTTGGCTAATAGCCATCAGCCGACAGCCCTTAGCTCTAATTACTTTATAGGCTAATGGCTGAAGGCTAAAGGCTTTCTTCCAAGCTTTCTCTACGGAGAACTTCTAAGGTTAAATTTCTGAATTCTTCAGCCGCTTTTGAACCCGGTGCATATTCATAGATTGTCTGATGATAACTTGCCGCTTCATCAAGTTTTACATCTTTACTCAAGCACTGATTAAAGAATAAATCCCCAAAATGTTCTTTTACTTTTTTAAGCACTTCCTTTGAGAGTTCATTGTCTTCATAAAAAGTACCAATAACACCACTTATCTTTATTTTATGTCCAAGTTCCTCTTTGACTAAATCAATAATTGTTATTAGATGAACTACACCCTCTAAAGCGAAATAACCTAACTGGACAGGTAAAAAAACTTCACTGGCAGTAGTTAAAGCATTTACAGTAAGTAAACTTAAAGAAGGCGGACAATCAATAAAGATGTAGTCAAAGGAATCAATTAGCGCAAAATCTTTTTGAATTTTTGTAGCCAAAATTTTCTCTCTTCCGGCACGGTTAACTAATTCAATTTCCGCCGCGGCTAAATTCAAATTTGCTGGTGCAAGAAATAAATTGTGTTCATTTGTCTGCCCGATAATTTCACTAAAAGGTCTATCTTCTTCACTCAAAACATCATAAATTGATTTTATTTCACTATGCACATCTACTCCTAAGGCAATACTCGCGTTCGCTTGTGGGTCAAGGTCAAGAAGAAGAACTTTTTTCTTTTCTTTTGCTAAACCGGCACTAAGATTAACCGCTAAAGTCGTCTTACCGACACCACCCTTCTGGTTGACAATGGCAATAATTTTCACCCTCTATCCAATTTCACCCAAGTCCAATTGTATTTGATTACAGTGATTCTAAACTACCGATTACAATGATTTATCCAATGACAACTTATCACTGGTATCGTTCTTTTATCACCGTAATCGCCGTTAATAATCATCGTAATCATCTAAGTATTAATATTTTCTCCCTCAGAAGGAAAATATTTCTTTATTATTTCAAGTATCTGCGTATGGTTAAAAGGTTTAGTAATATAACCATTCGCACCAGCTTTCTCACCCCAGGTTTTGTCCCAATCAGTATTCCGCTGACTAACTAAAATTACCGGTATATTTTTTGTTCTTTCTTCAGTTTTTATTTTCCGACAGAGAACATAACCATTCATCTTCGGTAGGTTTATATCAAGAAAAATTAAATCCGGCTTCTCTTTCTTCAGTAGAGTTAACACCTCTAGACCATCTTCCGCATAAATGATTTCAAAACCATATTGTTTTAAATGGTAACCAATAAAACTTCTTACCGGTGGACTATCATCAACGACTAAAATTTTTTTCATCAGTTCACTCCTAATTTACAAAAATATTTTATAAGATAAAACTATTCTTGTCAAGTTTTATTAGTTAAAAGCCGTCAGCCCATAACCGTTAGCCCTTAACCGATGGCTGAAGGCTATTGGCTAACGGCAGGATTCCCGTTATTCTTTCTGTCGGGCAAGATAGGAAACCCAAATACTTATAATGTAAAGCAAAAACATCGGTATAGCAAAAATGATTTGATTAAAAACATCCGGTGTTGGTGTAATAATTGCCGAAATGATAAAGATTAAAAGGATAATATATTTCCAATTTTTAATTAACATTTCGGCGTTAACTAAACCTAATTTAGTTAAGAAATAGAACAAAACTGGCATTTCAAAAATTATTCCACAGCCAAGCATTAACATAAAAATGAATGACAAATAACGGTCAGCCGTAATTATTGGTAAAAGGTCGGGAGTAGACAAGGAAAGAAGAAATTTTACTCCCATTGGGATAAGCACGAAATAAGCAAACATTGCCCCACATAAAAAAAGGAAAAAAACTGCCGGGAGAAGAGTTAGAACATATTTTCTCTCTTTTTCTTTCAAGCCGGGCGCAACAAAAAACCAAACCTGATAAAGCACCACTGGTAAGGCAACTAAAAGACCAGCAATAAGTGATATTTTTGTATAAGTCATAAATGCTTCGGTCGGGGAAAGAAAATAAAGTTTACCTACCGGTTTAATCAAGAAACTTAAAATTTCTTTTCGGTAATTGAAACAGACAATAAAGGAAATCAAACAGGTAAATACAACCGTAATTACCGAATTGATAATTCGTCGTCTTAAATCTTCGAGGTGTTCAGTAAAACGCATCTCTTTATTACTTAAAAGTGTTGGATTAGTTTTCCCCTTTATCCCGGGAGCAAAAAGCATACTTACTATTTTGGGCAGATTGAAATGAACAAATTTTTTTGGATATTCAATTTCTTCTTTCCGGTAAACCAGTGCACGATTCATCCGTTCAATTTCGGGATGCAAAATTGACCAATCTTTATCTTTTTCAAGTGCAGTATCAATTTTCTCCATTAAGTCCAATGTACCTTTAATTCTTTCTTCACGACGCTGGACAAATTTTTCTTCCAATAAGTTATATTTTAATTTCAAACGGTTAAGTTTTACTTCGGCATCAAGTGTTGAAGTAATAATCTCTTCACGATTCATCCATTCTGTTTCGTAATTAAGTGTATATTTTAATGAAGGCTTTAGTAATGCCTGCCGATGTTCTTCTAATGTTTTATAAAAAAGTTTATATCCGCATGATTCCGGGTTTTCAAAAGCAATACTCCCCGGGTCAACGAAAGGAGCTAAGGGAGCAATAAACGGATGAACCTTCTTCTTAAAACCGAACTTCTCTAATAAATGACGGCAATATTCTACGATTTCATAAACTGAATTTTTATTCTGTTCCGGTAAACCAGTAATAAAGAATAAATCTAGACGCTCTATCCCGAGTTCCAATGCGTCCTGAATAAACTTTTCAAGGGCAGAGTTAGAATAATTTCTCCCAAACGCATAACGTACCTTTTCTTCGTGCGATTCCGGCGAAATTTCTATGGTAATATTTGGGCAAACTTTGATTAGTCGCTTTAAGAAGTCTCTATCCGGTGGCGAAAAGAACTCAAAGAGGAAATGATTATCAATCTTTTTTTTATCTAATAGTTCAAAAAGTTGGTTGCTATATTCTTCACCTGCTTGGTAAAGGTCGCCAACCACCATTAAGGGTCCCCGAATATATTCTGTAGTTATAAGAATATCCTGTGCTACTAATTCCGGTTTGCGGTAGGCAGGTTCTCCTCGGTTACAAATATCTTTGAACGCTTTTTTTGAACCACCGCAGGTGAGACAATTATTTAGACAACCACGCAGAGTAAAAATGCCTGTTGTTGGATAACTAAACCAATTATGATAAGGACGATACCCCGACAAATCACGGAAATTAAAACTTGATTCCATCATTGTTCGGTAATCAAAATTAATATTATCCAAATTTTCCGGTACATAAGTTAAAGAATTTATTTTTATTTCACCGTTCTTTTTCCAAGTAAGATTAGGAATCTCTGCCAATGAGCTTTTTTCCCTTATTGCGGAGATTAACTGCCGTAGTGGTTCTTCAGTGGAATCACCGCGAAGAACATAGTCAACCTGTGGGTAGGCAATTAATTCCTGGTGAAAATATGATGCCGATAGACCACCGAATAAAGTAGGTATCTCCGAATGATACTTTTTACAGATTTGGGCAATTTCTAAAGCACCTTGAGCATGGGGTAACCAGTGTAAATCAATACCAAAAACAAGTGGGTTTAAAGATTTAATCACCTTTTCTACATCAAATTTCTTATCGGTCAACATTTTTACTGCTAAATTAACAATGCGTACGTTAAACCCATGCCGTTGCAAATATTCACTAATGGTCATAAAACCAATCGGATACATTTCATACATTGAAGAAGAAAAAATTATATCGCTATCTGGTCCGTAAAGAATGGGAAGCTTACGGAAATCATAAACTCTCGGTGGATGAAAAAGAATTAAATCTACTTTAGCCATTTTTGTAAATTACGCCAAATCGCCAAACACGCGAAATCGCCAAAACAAAATCTCCGCCAAAACACAAAAAAGATTTTTTTGGCGTTTTGATATCCTTTTTTGGCGCTTTAGCGGAATATAGCGTTTTTGCGTAACCGTTAAACGGTTTTAAATAATAAATTTTCTATTTTACGAATACCGTCAATCCCTTTCACTTCATTGGGTAAATCCGCTAAGATTACCAAACCCGGTGTTTTGCAATATTTATCCTGAAGAATATGAAGATATTTTTTTTGTATTTCTCGTTTTTGTTGATGGAATGTGCACTCACATAGTTCCTCAGTAAGAACAAAATTTATGATAATTTTACTAATACTCATACTAAAATTTCCCAATTCTTTAATTATCCGTTCAGTTTGATTTACTCCTAATGCCTCGGGAATGGTTACAATTATTGTGTGTGTCTCTTCATCTTTCACCATTGTCAGTATCTTCCCGGCTAATTTACGCCATTCCCGGATTAAATGTAGAGGACTCCTTTCCTTACCACCGGTAAGTTTGGCTAAGGTTCTTTTCAGCCGAAGATAAAGAGCCGCTGCTTCACTTAAATGTTCATAAAATTTTTCTTGTAATCTAAGTAAAGAAAGTGTGCCACCAGCCGGTGCAGTATCCCAGACAATCACCTCGTATTGTTTTTTTTCGTATATTTCCAATAGATAAGCAAGAGCATATTCCTCATCTATACCCGGTGCACCAGCCACATAATCAATTATTCCTTCACCAACCGGTAAAAACGATGAGATTACTTCATAAACTTCCGGACCGAATTTTTTTTTCCAGTTTTCTATCACTCTATCATAATCTAATTCTACTGCCTCAAGATTCTTAACCTTTCTTATACGGGTGATTCCCGTACGCACATTTTCTTCTAAAATATCCGATAAGGAAGGAGTAGGGTCAGTAGAAATTAATAAGGTGGATAGGTTTTCTTGAGCAAAATGTAAAGCGGTTGCTGCTGCACAAGTGGTCTTACCCACACCTCCTTTACCGGAAAAAATTACAATTTTTGGCCGTAGATTATCAAGATAATCCAAATTTTCCATTAGGGACAATAGTTCAGTCCTCCTAAGAAATTAATTTTTGAGCGACTTTTGATATTTTTAGCAAAAACAAATGAAGAAATCGTTAAAAAATTGTCCTGTTTGAGCGTAGCGAGTTTGACAATTTTAGATTTCTGAATGTAGATTTTGCGTCAAAAAAATATCATTAAGCAAAAAAATCTAATTTCTCAAGGGGAACTTACTTCAATTTAATTAGTTTTTCTATACCTTTTTTTCCTAAAACCTTTAAAAATAATTCTAAGGTAAAATTTGAATACAATAGCCATTCAAATTTTTTACATCTACGCCAGACAGAAAAGAAATTTTTTCCTAATTCCTTACGCCAGAGTCCTTCGTAATCACTCAGTTTACATTCACCAAGAATATATCTACTGGCTACCCTGCCGGCAATCCGTCCACAGAGCATCGCGGTAGGTATACCTCCTCCGGTAATCGGCAGAACTTGTCCCGCGGCATCTCCTACCAGAAGAGTATTATTCCTAACTGTTTGCTCAAATGAACCACCGGTAGGGACCAAACCAGTAACAAAGGATACAATTCGTCCCTTTAAAAATTTATCTCTTGTATAAGGAAAACCATCAACAAAATATTCAAGTAGACCCCGCAGTGATACTTGTCCAGCAAACCTTCTTCTTATCCCTACACCCACATTGGCACAGTCTTTACCCTTAGGGATAATCCAAGCGTACGCACCAGGAGCAATCTTCCCAGAATACATTTCCACAACTTCCGGTTCTATTGCCAAATCATCCATTACATACTGTGCGCAAAGAGCATATTCGTCATTCAATGGTAAACCTGTGCAATGCGCTACCAGTGAACTTGGTCCGTCAGCACCAATGATAACTTTTGTTTCGTATGTTTCTTTTTCAGTAACTACCCTATTTTCTTCTAAACGAATAACCCTTTCACCGGTCTTAATGATTGCTCCTGCCTTAGATGCTTCCTCAACCAAATATTTGTCAAACCATTTTCTTTCTACGGTATAACCCTCTAACGGAAATTCATAAAGTTTACCTGTCGGTGAAAAAAGATGAACTATTTCTATTTTTTGGGTAATCAGATTTGAAGGAAAATTGAATAATTCTTCAATTCCTTCCTTAGCTGGAGAAAAAAAATTTTGTAGTTCACTATTTGCCGGGATAAATTCACCACATCTTACCGGTTCACCAATATTTACTTTTTTATCCAAAAGAAGTGTTTTTGCCCCACCTAAAGTAGAATAGCGAGCGGTTGAGGAGCCGGCTGGGCCGGCTCCCACCACTATAACATCATAATTTACCATTTATGACAAAAGGTGCAATTACCATCCACTTCTTTAGCATGACATTTTTTTGTTCCACAGACCTTATGGTCACCAACGCGTTTATGTCCTTGTTTTACATGTCCCAAATGACAAGGAACACATTTTTCACCAAACTGTTTCACATGCTTAGGATGGTCAACTTTTATCGTTTTTACTTTTAACACCCCCGTATTGGCATGACATTCAGGACGGGTACAATGCATGCTCAAATCCATTGTTTTGTAATCTTTATGACAATGTCCACAATCCTTTAACTCAGTATGACAGAGAACACATGTTTTATGTTCTGCACGCAATGAACGAGCAAGCGGGTCACCTTCACCACCATGAGCAATACCACGATGACAGGGCATACATTTGAATTTTTCGTTAATAATTTTCCCCATCAGTTCTGTGTGTTCAGGATGGTTAACGATAATTTTTTCTTCTTTAATCTCACCTACTTTTGTATGACATCCGGGACGGGAACAATGGACCGGTTTAGTTGCCTTAAGTGGAAGTTCATATTCGCCACTTAATTGGTAATAGACCGAAAGCATCCCGGCAGATTTTGCTTTGAGATAACCAAGCAAACCCGGTTCGGAATGGCAAGCCATGCATTCGTGATAATGCTCAACTGCCGGGACTTTCTCTGGACTATGCTTAGAAGCAAGCCAAGTTTTATAAGCCGCACCTTCCATAGTTTTGCAGATAGCACAGAACTTCGCGGTTGAAGTGAATTTAATCGCCCCGTAACTAAGAGCAATAATCGCCACGACCACTACTAAAATTATTAAACCAACTTTTTTCTTTGCCATTTCTTTTTTTCACCTCCTTTCTTTCCCCGCACCTTTCAGGCATAGTCAGTTTTTTTCTCTCTCCAGCGACAAGTTACAAAAGTCCGCCTCTGAAGATTAAAAATTTATGTTTTTAATCTCCAGAAAACTGACTTAAGAAAAGTCGCTGGATGCCTGAAAGGTGCGGGGTTATTCTACTACTAATAAAGAGAAATTGGCAATTTTTAAATATAAATCTACTATATTTTTAAGCATTGATAAACGGTTATTGCGTAAATTTACATCTTCACTCATCACCATTACTTCTTCAAAGAAATGGTCAATTGATTCACGCAGAGAAACTAATTCCTTCAAAACCTGAACAAATTTTTTCTCTTCTAAAAGGGGCGACACTTCCTTACAAACCTTCAAAAACTTTTCCCAGAGTTCTTTTTCCGCTTCTTCCTTAAGATTTTCAACTTGAAACTTGAAACTTGAAACTTGAAACTGATTTTTTTCCGCTTGAGTAAGAATATTTGCTGCTCTTTTAAAAGCAATCACTAAAGGTTCAAATTCAGACAGTTGGCGAATTTCTCTTAATGCCCGAGCCCGCTCAAAAGTTGCCGGCACATCATCAAAACCAATCGCAAGCACTGCCGCAATCTCATCGTAATCAAATTTTTCTTCACTAAGCAAAGTTTCTATCCGACTACGCAAAAAGTTGAACAAGTTGTCCATCAGTGTTTGTCTTTCGCTATTCGCTTGGACTTCGTCGGGCAGGAGAAGGAAACTTCTCTCAATTAATTCCCTAAGAGAAACTGACCAATCTTTTTCTTTCATAATCCGCAAGATACCGGTTGCTTGCCTTCTCAGACCGTAAGGGTCAGCACTACCGGTAGGAATTAGTCCCAAAGCAAAATCACCTACCAAGGTATCGGTTTTATCTGCAATGCTGACTATTGCTGATTCTTCCCTCTCCGGCAGTCTACCATCACTGCTCAAAGGTAAAAGATGTTCTTCAATTCCATAAGCAATTTCTTCTTTCTCACCATTAAGAAGCGCATAAATTCTTCCCATTGTCCCCTGTAATTCTGGATATTCTTTTACCATTTCACTTACCAAATCAGCTTTTGCTAAATGACTAATTCTTTGAATAGTTTTTAGTTTTTCGTTCTCAGTTTTTAGTTTTAAAGCAAGCCAATTGGCTAATCCGCTAATACGGATAGTTTTGTCGTATATTGTGCCAAGTTGTTCAGTAAAGGTTATCCCTTTTAATTTTTCTTCTTTTTCTTCTAAAGAAGTTTTGCAATCCTGTTTAAAGAAAAATTCAGCATCGCTTAACCTTGCTTCAAGCACACGCTGATAACCTTCTTGGACAATCTCCAAATATTCAGAAAAACCATTACGAATACCAACAAAATGAGGCAATAACTTTTTCTCCCGATTAAGCAGGGGAAAACATTTTTGTTTTTTTATTAGACAGGTATAAATAATTTCTTCCGGTAAATTGAGAAAATGTTCTGGGAAATTACCCAACACCGCCGTGGGATATTCTACTAAGTAAGTAAGTTCATCTAAAAGTGAAGAATCAAAATAGACTTCACCACCACTTTTCTTAGCAACTTGGAGAATAAGTTTTTTAATTGTTTCTTTTCGTTCTTTTTGGTCAATAATCACAAAAACATTACGCAAAAGAATAAAATAGCGCGCTGGCTGAGTAACTACAATTTTTTTACGCATCAGCGGGAAAAGACCAAAAGTGTATTTCCCGGAATTCACTCCCGCGAGACTGAATTTTATTACTTTATTTCCATAGAGGGCTAAAAGATTACGAATCGGGCGAGCAAATTGCACCTTTGTCTCCTCCCAAACCATCGTTTTGGGAAAGTTAAGCGAAATTATAATTTGGATAAAAATTTCGGGCAAAATTTTTTCGCACACTTGACCTTCTTCCCGAATACGCAGACAAACATATTCACCTTTCTCCGTTTTTTTTCTACTCAGAGAATCTACGGGAAGATTATACTCGCGAGCAAAACCAATCGCTGGGGCAAGTGGTCGTCCGGCCGAGTCAAAAGCAACATTTACTGGTGGACCGATTATCTCTCTAACCAAATCATCCTGCTTCTCGCTCAAACCTTCAATGTAAAGAACTAAACGCCGTGAGGTAACATAGGTGGTGATTTTTTTGTATCTCAATCTTTTTTCAAAAAAGATTTTCTCTGTATTTCTAGTTAATTGTGCCCTTGCCGATTCTAAATAGGATGTCGGTATTTCTTCAGTCATTACTTCCAAAAGTGCATCTTTAGCCATCTTTATAAGATGCGATTCAAACAAGATAAATAAGACGATTAAAACAAGACAACACCAAGATTTAGTCAGATTTTTCATCTGTTTGAATCCGTCTAAATCTGTATGAATCGTCTTTTTTATTATCTGTTTACATCGCCATTCCCATCTGTCTGAATCGTTTTTAAGTATTGCTCAGTAACCCGGTGAGCAAGATTTCTTACCCGTAAAACATAACTTGTCCGCTCGTTAACACTTAATGCGCTGCGTGCATCAAGAAGATTAAATGTATGTGAACATTTCAGAACATAATCATAAGCAGGTAGAACGAGGCCCTTTTCTAATAACCGCTTACATTCTTTTTCATATTTTTCAAAGATTAAGAAAAGGAATTCTTTATCTGCTTCTTCAAAATTGTATTTGGAAAACTGCACTTCATCCTGATAATGAATATCTCCGTAAGTGATACCCTCTCTCCAAAGAAGGTCAAAGATATTGTCTTTCTTCTGGGAAAATAAAGCGAGTCTTTCTAAACCGTAGGTAATCTCTACACTAATTGGTTCTAAGTCAAACCCACCAATCTGTTGAAAATAGGTAAATTGCGTTATCTCCATCCCATCAAGCCAAACTTCCCAACCTAAACCCCAAGCACCAAGAGTGGGACTTTCCCAATCATCTTCAATAAATTTGAGGTCATGTCGCCGGATATCCAAACCAAGCGCAGTTAAACTGGAAACATAAGTTCGCTGAATATTTTTCGGTGCCGGTTTAATAATCACTTGATATTGATAATAATGTTGGAGGCGGTTAGGATTTTCTCCATAGCGCCCATCAGTAGGACGACGAGAGGGTTCCACATAAGCACAAGCCCACGGTTTCGGTCCAAGACAACGCAAAAAAGTTGCCGGATTAAATGTGCCAGCACCTTTCTCAATATCATAGGGCTGAAGAATAATACATCCTTGTTTAGCCCAGAATTTTCCTAATTGAAAAATAATCTCCTGAAAAGTCACAGCAAAATTACCTCTCTCCTAGCCATTCTTCGTTTTGAGAGACTCATACTCATCAACAATTCCACCGATAATTTCTTCAACTAAGTCCTCAATGGTTACTAAACCAGAGGTCTGTTTTTTTTCATTCTGGACAATGGCTAAATGATAATGCCCACGTCTAAATTCACGGAGTAACTCATCTATTTTGTTATTTTGAGAAACAAGATAAACCGGACGAATTAAATCCATAAGTAAGAAAAGGTTAGCATTCTGCAAAGTATACAATAAATCTTTAGCATATATTATTCCAATAATATTGTCAAGGTTATTTTCATACACTGGGACACGGGAATAGCCAGAATGAACAACCTTAAGGATAATTTTTTCTCGTGGTTCGTTGAGATTTACGGCAAAAATTTCTCCTCTGGGAATCATCACTTGACCAACGGACTTCTCAGTAAAATCTAAAATCCTTCCGAGAATTAGGCGCACTTCCTTACGGAAAACTCTTTCCATTTCCCGGCTCTGGAGAAGTAATTTAAACTCATAGGGAGTAATAAAAAGAACTTCTTTGGGTAATCTCTTCCCAAAAGGGGCAATAAAAATATTGACTAAACTAACAAGAAAAGTAACCAATGGACGAAGAAGAAAAACAAAAAAATAAAGAAAAGGTACAGAATAAAGAACAACTCTCTCGCTCTGTAATCTTCCGTAAATCTTCGGTATAATCTCACCCAAAAAAATAATCATCGCAATTGTCAAGAAGGAAAAAATTACCGGTAACCAATGTCCTGGGAGCGGTCCTTTCCAAAATGGAACAAGGTCAAAAGCAAGCGAACTAGCTAAAACAACTATCCCAATGTTCACCAAGTTGTTCCCAATAAGGATTGCAGTTAAGATACGATTTGGTTCTTTTTGCCAAAGCAGGAGTCCCGGCACTAAAATTCGGTATTTATGTCGCAAGGTGCGTAAATTATGTGCCGAAAGACTGGTGAGTGCTATCTCACTACCGGAAAAAAAGGCACTTAAAGAAAGAAAAAAGAAATAAAGAAATATTTTTATTGTAAAAACCATTTACCTTTTACCCCGTAAATCATACTCGTCTAAAATTTCACCAACCACTTCCTCCAAAACATCCTCTAAGGTTACCAGACCAACTGGTTGCTGATTACTATCAACGACGACGAAAAGATTTACTTTCTCTTTTTTCAATTCTTCAAGGAACTCGCTTACTTTTTTTTCTTGAAGAATAAAATTTACCGGACGGACAATTTTTTCCAGCGCTACTTTCCCTTCTTTTTGCCAGAAGGAAAGTAACCCGCTCTCTTTTTGAAAAATTTCTCCACTTATTTTGCGAGTTTCCATAAATATCGGAAAGGTGAGCAAATCTTTAACATAAATATAGCCGATGATATTTTCTTTATTTTCCCGATAAATTGGTATTCGTGTTCGTCCGGTTTCTATTAAGTGGTCGATAAATAAACTCGGCTCTTCGCTAATATCTAAAGATTCAACTTTCTCCCAAGGGACCATAATTTGTTCAACTTTTAACTCACATAATTCTACTGTTTTGGTGAGCATTTTACCCGTTTCATCATCAACTGCTTTTTCTTCAAGTATATCTCGAATAAGAATCTTAATTTCTTCACGGGTAAGAAAAGACGAGGAAGGAAGAATTGGACGAAAAAATTTTTGGATTAGGTAATTCACCAGATAATTAAGTGGGGCAAAGATTCTTAAAAATAGGGTCAATAAATAGGGACTTAGGGAAACAATTCTTTCGGGATAATGTCGCGCGAGTGTTTTCGGGGTGACCTCACCAAAGATAATAATTATCAGGGTTATACTTAACCAAGTAATTACTTCTACTAATTCTCTATTCAGTGAAGAAAAAGTATTCAAAACAGTATAGGTAGCGATACTGGAAAAGAGAGCATTTACGATGCTGTTCCCTACTAATATTGTAGTAAGCAAGTATTGGGGTTGACTTATCCAAAGTTCAAAAAAACGGTTAAATCTCTGGTTTTCATGGGCAAGTTTTTTAATTTTGAATTTAGACAGGGAAGCCAAAGCCGTCTCGGAAAGTGAAAAGAAACTACTTAGAAATAGAAGGGTGAGAAGAATGATTAACAATTTTTAAATGTTCCGCAAAAACGCCAAAAAAATTATAAATCGCTAAGAAGTCTTTGGCGCTATAGCGGAGTTTGGCGATTTAACGTAGAAAGAAATCCTTTTAAAATTTTTTCCTGCATTGCCCACATCTTTTTTCGTTCTTTCGGGTTTTCATCACGCCAACCTAAACTATGCAGAACACCATGGATAATCAACCGGAGAATTTCTTCTTGATGAGTTTGCCGATATTCTTTTGCTTGTGCATAGGCACGTTCTGCAGAAATATAAATTTCAGATTCACTTGGAGAATAAGGAAAAACCAAAACATCCGTAGCCAGATTTACCTGACGATAACGTTGATTTAAATCTCTAATTTTTTCATCCTCAATAAAAATTATCGTAAAATGGAATTGTCCCTGCCTCGTCGGCAGACTGGTCTTTTGATGAAGTTGGCTTAAGATATATTCAATTGCCGAAATAATCTCCCTTTTAGAAACTTCTAAGTTTACTTTGTCTTGTTGATTATAAACCTGAATTTTCGCCATAGATTACTCAATATTTAGCGTGGATGATTTTTTTCCCATTCTTCATAAGCACGAATTATTCGTTTGACTAACTCATGCCGAACAACATCAATTTCCGAAAAATAGATGAACTTAATCTCAGATACATCTTTAAGTATTTCCTGCATTATCACCAGGCCGGAATATTTTTTATCTTCTAAATCAATTTGCGTAATATCACCAGTAATTACGGTCTGCGAATCAAATCCTAAACGAGTAAGAAACATTTTCATCTGTTCAAAAGTAGTATTTTGTGCTTCATCAAGAATAATGAAAGCATTGTCTAAAGTTCTCCCACGCATATAAGCTAACGGAATAATTTCAATTACTTCTTCTTCGCGAAATTCCTGAAATTTTTCTGGTCCGAGCATAATATAAAAAGCATCATAAAGTGGTTTCAAATAAGGGTCTACTTTTTCATAAAAAGTGCCTGGGAGAAAACCTAATTTTTCGCCCGCCTCTACCACTGGACGAGTGAGAATAATCCTTGAAATTTTATTTTTTTCTAACGCCGCTAAAGCGCTGGCTACGGCTAAGTAGGTCTTCCCGGTTCCAGCTGGGCCAATTGCTACCACAAAATCATATTTTTTTATTGCTTCTACATATTTTCTCTGTTGGGCAGTTCTTGGCACAATAGGTTTTCCTCGTTCAGTTACATAAACCACGTTTTCTTCCGGATGAGTGTCAATTGAAATTTCTCCAGTCTTCAATTGTTCACCTCCTCTTAATTTTATTCGCATTTCTTGGATTACCTCCAAGCACTTCACTACTTTTTTCTTCTCCCCACGAATCGTCAAAGTATTTGAACGAGCGAAAATTTCTACTCCAAAGTTCCTCTCCAAATAGTGCAAATTCTGGTCATAAGGACCAAAAAGTTTCACCGCTTCTTCAATATTGTTTAATTCAATTTTCTTGGTTACCATTTTTTACTGACAAACTCTAAATCCTAAGCACGAAATTCTAAACAAATTCAAATGACCGAAATCCAAAGTCCAAAATACTGTTTAGGATTTAGAATTTTTTTGTAACCATCTCACTTATCTGTGGGAATCTGCGTCAGATTTTTTTCAGCGCAATCTGCGTTTTTATAGAAAGTTCTTTTAATTGTTTTTCGCTTACTTCGGCGGGGGCGCCAGTCAACGGACATACTGCTTTCTGTGTCTTAGGAAAAGCAATTGTATCCCGAATTGAATCTTCACCACAGATGAGCGCAACTAAACGGTCTAAACCTAAAGCAATACCCCCGTGTGGTGGTGCACCATATTCTAATGCTTCCAAGAGAAAACCAAACCGTTCTTTTGCTTCTTCCGGTGGAATCTGTAAAAGAGTAAAAATTTTTTCTTGTAATTCGCGCTGATGGATACGGATACTCCCGCCACCGATTTCTTCACCGTTCAAAACTAAATCATAAGCACGAGCACGAATCTGGTTAATTGGTGATTGGTGATTGGCGATTGGTGATTGGGAAAAGAAAGATAAGTCTTCTTCTTTAGGTGAAGTGAAAGGATGATGACAGGAAACCCAGCGTTTTTCTTCCTCCGAGTATTCAAAAAGTGGAAAATTAGTTATCCAAGCAAACACGAATTTTCGCGAATTGTTAGAAGCACACGAATTTTCACGAATTAAACCCAATTTCTGTGCCAGTTCATTTCGTAAACAGCCAAGCCAAGACGAAGCTAAATCTGGTTTATCGGCAAGGAAAAAGAGTATTTCGCCGGTTTTAAAAGAAAATATTTGTTTAGTTTTTTCTACTTCTTCCGGTGAAAAAAATTTTAAAATTGGTGATTCCAGTTCTGAAGCATATTTTATCCAACTTAATCCTTGCGCACCTTGACTCTTAACAAAAGTAATCAGTTCATCAATTTCTTTATTATTAAATTTTGCTTCTACTTTCAGTCCACGCACTACACCACCTTCTTTAATTTTCTCACGAAAAATACGATAATTCGTATTTTGAAAAATTTCGCTAAGGTCTTTTATCTCTAAACTAAACCGCAAATCCGGTTTATCCGTCCCATAGGTTAAAATTGCTTTTTCATAATCCATTCGCGGGAAAGGAAGAGAAATTTTCTCGGTAAACACTTCAGCAAAAACTTTAGCAAGCATCTGCTCAGTCAAAGAGAAGATATCCTCCTCATCAACAAAACTTGCCTCTAAATCAATCTGGGTAAATTCCGGTTGCCGGTCAGCACGCAAATCTTCATCACGGAAACAACGGACAATTTGGAAATATTTTTCTATCCCGCCACACATCAGGATTTGTTTAAAAAGTTGTGGTGACTGTGGTAAAGCATAAAATTTACCCGGATTAAGCCGCGCCGGGACAAGAAAATCTCTCGCTCCTTCGGGTGTAGATTTAGTCAGGAAAGGTGTCTCAATTTCCAGAAAACCTTGTTCAGTTAAGAAATTACGAATCGTCTGGCATATTTTATGGCGGAGGGTTAAATTTTTTTGTAATCGCTGACGCCGTAAATCTAAATACCGATATTTTAATCTTACTTCTTCGCTAACCTGAGCAAATTCGGAAACGACAAAAGGCGGTGTCTTGGCGGGATTTAAAATTCCCAGTTTTTCAGCAATAATTTCAATTTCACCGGTAGGAAGATTAGGATTTACTGTTCCCGACGGACGTTCTCTTATTTTACCTTCAAGAGAAATAACATACTCGCTCCCTAAACTTTTTACTTTTTCAAAATCAGCAAAGTCAGGAGAAAAAACTACCTGCACAATCCCGGAACGGTCTCGTAAATCAAGAAAAAGTAAACCTCCGTGGTCACGCAAACTATCCACCCAACCACAAAGTTTAACTTTTTCTCCAATATTTATTTTTCTTAAATTGCCGCAATAATGTGTTCGTCTCATCTTACTGACGCTAAAACGCTAAATAGTCACAAAAACGCGAAAGCAAACATCCGCAAAAGCGCCAAAAGATTTTTTGGTGATTTCGCGTCGAAAAAATTTTGGCGGTTTAGCGATATTTTACAATTTGGCGACGAATCTATTTTGGCGATTTGGCGTTAATAAAAATAGTTTAACAAAATTCAAAGGAAAAATCAAGGCAAGAATAATTTGCGGGAGGGATGAATTATTCTTTCTCTAATTCTACATTCCAGTAGGCTTGGTCAATGAATTTTTGCCAAGAAGTTTTTTTCCTGATCGCAAGACGAAGAACAAGTGAACAGGAACCCCACCATTTTGGTTTGGAAGGTTTAATGAGAAGTTTCATTCCCATTTCTCCAAGGAGGGAGTTACCTTTTTTTAGGTTACAGGAAATACAGGCAGTAACTACATTCAGCCAGTCAGTTTTACCACCACGACTACGCGGAACAATATGGTCAAGGTTAAGGTCACTGGAGGAAAATTTCTTTCCACAGTAACAACAACGATACCCATAATGTTCGTAAATATTTTTGCGGGTAAATTTTACTTCATTATCCGGTAATTTATCATAAAATTTTAGAGCAATCACTTCCGGGATGGCAATTCGGAAACTCGGTGTATGAACGAAACCATTGGGATGCTCCTTAATATACTGAGAAAGTTCACACCAATCTTCAAAATCGTAAGTGCGATATTCTTCATCAACAACTTGTGCACGGTCTAAATAGACCAGTGTGATTGCTCTTCGCCAGTCAGTAACCTGAATTGCTGCAAAATTACGATTCAATACTAAAACATCACTCATCTTTTTCTATAAAAACTCGATTGCAACGATTGACGACCCGATTACAGTGATTTAATAACCCTTATCACCGCGTAGGTGATAGGGGGTCATTCTCAATGGCCTTATTGTAGAAAAAAAGGGGAGGATTGTCAACCCCGTAAAGATTTTCAATCTACGGGGTTAAAAAATCCATTCTTTTTTCTTTTTTTCTTCAGTTAAAGCGAGAGAGATTTTTTTGCGTGTACCTTCAGGAAGAAGAGAATTATTTTTTAACTTGTTTAATACCTCAAGTAAGGTTCTTTTCACTCCAAAGTCAGACTCAGAAAAGATACTCAATAAGAGGTCAACTATTTCCGGATTGCCAATTTCAGCCAGCGCTAACACTGTATTCAGACGCACCGCAGGATTATCATGTTTGAGCATTTCTTTTAAGGATTTTAGTGCCAATTCAGGATTGAACTGGTATAAGGAAACTGCCGCTTTGAGCATTCGTTGCCTTGCTTCCAATAAACTTGTTGGTTCAGTATTAGCAACTTCTGTACCTCTTAATTCGGAGAGTATTCTTTCCTGCTGTTGTAAAAGTAGAGATTCGCCTACTGTTTTTGTTTTTCTTTTAGGGGTAATTTTTTTTAGTTCGCTAAAAATGTCGGCTTTAATTTTTTCTAAACCAAGTTTAATATTTCTTTCTAACTCTTCCTTCTCTTCTTCAGAAGATTTCATCTGGAAAGCATTAACTTTTTTCATTTCTTCATCAAGGTGCTCAAAACTACTTTTCAAAGTTTGGGTAGTTGTAGCGATATCTTTTTTTAGTTTTTTAAAACGTAAACTTATAATAATTAAAGAAAGTAAAAGAAGAAAAAAGAACAAACTAAGAAAACCTAAAAAGAAGAAGAATTCTCTTTTTGATAATTTATATTCTTTTGCGGGAAGAAAAATTACTCTATCTTTAGTGATAATTTTTGGTTCTTGGTATACCAGCGGAGGTTGTTTTTTTATTTCCTCTTTCGGAGCCACTCCTTTGGTTGGTTCTTTAGATTCGGGAGTGAATTTCCCGACTAAACTTTTTACCAGATTATAGAGTTCATCAATTTCCTTGTTCTCCGGGGCATATTTTTTTGCTTTTTCTAAATAATTATATGCAGAATGATAGTTTCGTTTAAGATAGAAATACTCTCCTGCTTCATAAAGTATTTTTACCAAAAAATCTTTGATTTTTTTATTCTCTGCTTTGAGTTCCAATGCTTTCTCTAAATTTTCTGCCGCTTTACTGAAGTTGCTCCGGAGATATTCTTCAGTAGCGGCATTAAAATATATCTCAACCTTAGATGCTCCTTGAGCATAAACAATTGCTTGCATAGTCAAACAAAAAATAATGAAAAATAAAAGAAGAATTTCTCTTTGTTTCATTGTTTCTGTTCCTTTTGAGACGATTGTCCCTCACTCGGATAGAATTCTAAAATTGTTTGTAAACGACGGAGCAAAGTTGTCGCTTCTTCCTCTTTCGGGTCAAGTTTTAATACTTCAAAAAATGCTTCCTTTGCTTCTGAATATTTTCTTTCAGCGAGATAAACCTGTCCCTGGGCAAGAAAGTAAAGTATTTTTGCTTTTTCGTGTTCTGGATAGTATTCAAGTGCTTTCTTTAATGTCTCAAGGACACGGGAATAAAACTTCTTTTCATAAAAATTTTTCGCTAAGAAATACGATTTCTCGGCTAAATCTTTACGGGATAATTCGTCAACTTCGCGGTTAAGAATTTTTGCTTCTTTATTTGTTGGGTCAAGAGTAAGAATTCTTTCTAATTCTTTTTGTGCTTCTTGATAATTTTTCTCTTCTAAATACTTTTTAACCAAAATAAGTCCGGTGGTTATTTCTTGCTCTTTAGCAATTCTCTCTTTTTCTAAAAGGATCTTTTTCTTTTCTCCATCTAACTTCTCTTCATCTGCTTTTTTCTCTTTTTGCCAGGTTTCTTTCTCTTCTTTTAGTCTTTTTTCTTCTTGGTAAGGTAGAAATCCGTAACGGTAAGCCACACTTAAACGATGGGTCAAATCAATCCGGTGTAAAGACACCGCGTAATCAAAATTGAAATTATTTGTCTTTAGACCAAAACCAGCAGCAATTTCTTTATAACTTATCCCAACACGTAAAACAAATAAAGGAAAAATTTTATATTCCACTCCGCTTGACCAATAGAAAACTTTATATTTACCAAAAGGGTCTAAAAGATTAAGGTCACTTGACCAGAGAAGACGGTTCTTCAAATACGAACAAATTATACCAAATTTTATATTTAAGGGAAAATTTTCTTTTTCTTCATTTAATTGTAATTCTGCCGGAATAAGATTCTGTAGAGTTAATCCATAAGTTATTCTTTTTGAAAAATGATACTTAACTCCCAAGTCCATTCCTACACCACGGGTAGAATAATCAGCAATTTCTTGGTTGACAATTTTCAAGTTTAATCCCCCGTCTATAAATGAATTGAATTTTTTTGCATAAGTGAGGAAAAAAACATTTTCTAATTCGTGGAATTTGACTCCACTTAGTGACCATTGGGAAGTCTTTTCTACCTCTGCTGACTGTAATGCAAGGACACTTAACCCAAAAATATTTCTTTCGTCCAACGGATAAACAAAACTCAAATATCCATAATCAGTATGCAAAAAGAGACGAGTATAAAGAAATGATGTCTCAATAAAATGAATTCCAGCTAAACCAGCTGGGTTCCAGTACGCACCACTGGCATCATCAGAAAGTGCAGTGTAAGCATTAGCTAAACCAGCCGCACGCGCATTAGCAGTAAAAGTAATTAAATATTCGCCGGGGTAACCGGCTCTGCCTTTGCTTTGCCAGAAAGGTGAATCCAGTGCAAAACAGCAAGTAGAAAGTAGTAAGTAGTAAGTAGCAAGTAAAAAACAAGAGATAAATTTTTTTCCGCCCGTCCGATGACTCCGATCCGAGGATTCCGAAGAATCTCGGATTCCTTCGGAAAGAGGATGAGTATCGGTCCGAAGAACTCCGATAGTCGTTTTCGGACTCATCGGAGACTCCTTCGGAGAGGCGGACTTCACTTCGTTTCGCATTTCTTTATCCTTGCCCCATTAGATAATGGTATCTAACGGAGTGAACGCAATCTGCGTTTTAATCTGCGGTTTCTGCAGTTAATACTTGTTCAATTTTTTCTAAAAGTAATTTCACCGGAAACGGTTTTTCTAAAAAATCAGCAATTGGTGATTCTTGATTCAAAAGAAAAAGGTCGCGCAGTTGTCCTCTCCCGCTAATTACAATCACCGGTATACTTTGAGTTTCTTGATGCTTTTTCAACTGTTGATTAAGTGAATAACCATCAATTTTCGGCATCATTATATCCAAAAGAATCAAGTCCGGTTTTTCTTTCTGGACAATTTCTAAGGCTTCCTGCCCATTGTAAGCACCCAAGGTTTGATATCCTTCATCCTCCAGTGCTTCCTGGAGAAGATAAACGATATCTTCTTCGTCATCTACAACTAAGACTTTTTTCTTCTTTTCCATTTTCTTCCCCCATACCTTTGGTAGATGATGCCTTTGTCTTGATGAGTTGTTATTCGGAGATTGATAACGTATCTTAAAAATATCATTTAGCTCATCTATCTAAGCATAAGAGTAGACGGCATCGGAAACAACTCATATCTACCAAAGGTGCGGGGTTCCCTCCTTTTTTTATTTCACTACTCCAATTAAACGACTTATTTTCCTTTCTTCACCCCCCGCCGAATCGGCGGGACGGGCGGTAATTAAACATAAGTATACACCATTAGCCACAATCATTCCAGCATCATTCTTGCCATCCCAGAATTCTATATTGCGATACCCCTCAGGTGTTCCCACACCAGCAGCATTTTCTTTTGTCCAAACTAAATCACCAACTAAATTGTAAATTCTAATGGTGACATTGCTATCTTCAGTAAGATAATATTCAATTCGTGTTTTTTTTTCTCCTTTTGTGGGATTGAAGGGATTAGGGTAGTTAGCTACTTGCGAAAGATATGCTACTACTGGTGCATAACCAAGTAAAGAAATAATTATTCCCGGAAAACTATCTGAATATTCTATTGACACAGAGACATTTTTTTTCCCTTGGTCAACTTCTTGCGGATATACCGCTGGTGTCCAGAAAGCAGAAGAAACCTTTTCTTCTAATCGGCAAATACGCAAATTATCTACCGGAATATTAGTACCTTTAAAATAACCATTTATATCCTGACAACCATAAAGAATCTTCAATTTAATACCTGAAGGAGAAATCAACTTATCACTCGTGTCGTAGATACCAACACGGTAAGCAAAATCGTCAATTTTTCTGGTGGTAGGGTCATTTATACTATGTTGATTTGCCCAAGAAAGTGGCAGATATTCTCCAGAAGAAATTTTGTCAACCCTTAAATAAGTATTATCCGGTAAACCAGTAGAAACTTCAACCTCAAGATTATCAATTTTTACTCTTTTTCGACTAATCGTAAAGAAATTGCCTATCTCATTACTCAGTCGCGAAGCACCGAATTGGTCTTTTGCTTCCACATACCAATAGTATATTTTTTCTTCGTCAAAGAAAAGAAGACGACAAAAATTATTCTTAGAAGTGTTCACGGCAACAGATGCCCCAAAATTCTTATCCGTGGAATAATAAAGAGTATAAGTAACTTCATCTCCGTTAGGGTCGATTGCCTCCTCCCACTCAAAAAATAAGGGAAGAGAGGGGTACAATCTACCGGAGGGTGGAGAAATTAAAGAAAAAGTTCCCGGTGCTAAATTATAGTTACTGATACCAAAATTAGAAGTATCTTCATTACTCAGCGGATTCATCGGAGGAGAAATAATATCTTCAATTTTCACCTTTAAAAGATAATTTATCCGGTTAGGTTCGCTTGTTGAATCAAAAAGGTAATATTCCTGATTAAGAACTCGCCCGATTTCTTTCCAAGTCAAACCAACATTTGAAGAAAGATAAATTTGGAATTGATGTTTATCACTGCGGTTAGGGTCAGAATAGCTCCAATGAAAATAGGTTGTCCCAGAAATAATTTCATTATTTATCGGATAGATTATATGAATTTCTGGTCGTTCATTTAAATTAGAAATTGTAAAAGCGCTATCCGAAATATCCCAACCTTCAAGTCCGCGTTTATCGGTAGCGATAACTTTTATCCGGTTTGAACTACCGTTTGGTGCCTGCCGACTGTCCCATAAGTAAAAAGTTGTCTTATCCGTTAAACCGCTGACAACTAAAATTGTGTAACTCGTTTCGTTATCAGTGGAAAGATATATCGCAAAATTATGTGTATCTCCAGGATTAGAGTCAGAATAAGTCCAAGAAATGTTTAGAGAAGAAGTGCTCAGATTTGTATTCCCGTATTCACCCTGATTTGGTGAGAGTAAAGTTACTTCCGGTGGGACATTAGTGAAAGCAGAAGTGCTATTAGATAAAGGACTTAAGTTCCCGGCATCATCAATTATGCGTAAAGAAAAATAATAAGTTGTTGCATTTTGTAAATTAGAGATAATTTTTGTCCTTTTTGAACCAAGAGTAATCAAAATCTCTGTCCAAGTCACTGAGTCCACAATTATCTCCCAATCTCCTTCAGCAATTCTACCAGAAGATGACCATTTAACAAGGTATCCACCATTAGAAATATCACCAATTATTCCATCATCCCCGGTATTTGTCCAAGTAAGTTCAACTGTTCCGTTTGCCGGGCCAATGCTTGCGGTCAAATCGTTAACCGTAGTTGGTGGAGTGGTGTCCAAGAAGAAAACATAAGATTCTGACCAATCTCCGTAAGTTGTCCCATCATAAGCGCGTATTTGCCAGTACCATTTCCCTTCAGAAATTACAGTCACCGGTTCAGTTGAACTGTATTGGGTCAAGGATTGAGGAATTCCAGTTATATAAATATCCCCGGAAGCAGGAACTGGTGCTGAACCTAATCTGATTTCATAAGTAAGTACATCCAAATTATCTTCATCATCAGCGTTCTTCCAGGTAAACGATGACCGATTAATATTTGCTCCAGGGTAAGGATAAACTGGAGTTGGCATTGTAGGTGAACAATTGTAAAATATAGTGATGGCATCTAACTCTGGACTTTCAAATAGAGAATTTGACTGAAAATATGCTTTGAACTTAAAGTAACTTTGGTCCTTATGCCCATCCCAGATTTTTCCTACATAGTTATAAGAATAGTAGGTATTTTCTTCCCCATTAGGACCTACAAATTTTGTCCAAGATTTATTGTCACTTGAACTTGCAAACTGAAATCTCAGTTCTCCTTTTTGTGCTTTAGGAAAAACTTCAAAACTATCCCAAGTTAAACTGGTAGAAAAAGATACAGACAATGCCGGAGAAATATAGGTACCACTTCCGCGATAAAGATAATACCAAAGGTCGTTATGATACCCTCCATCTACACCAGCAAATAAATAAACACCGTCCAAAAAATCAACATAAACTAAACTATGTCCATAACGATTAGATGGTGAACTTGATGGATGAACCTCATACCACTTGTTTCCTTTCAAATCATAAAACCAAGTGTCTGCGTAAGAACTTCCTAACCCACTAAAAAGAACAATCTTTTGGTTAAATTTATCATAGACAATATTCGTTGCTCGTTTCCCAAGTATTCCACCCGGGAACGAAGGATTTCTATTTTCCCAAACATTTGATGAAGCATCATAGACCCAAGTATCATTGAGATAATTATTAGGAGCAGGTAAACCAGTAGAACCGCCAAAAAGAATGATTTTTTGCTGTTGAAAATCATAACACATTCCTGCGGAGTCACGATTGGAAGGAGAAATTAAAGGAGTAAGTTTAACCCACGAACTGTTATTTACTTGGTATTCCCAAGTTTCATTAAAACGAGTTTCACCAAAGTAACCACCAAAAAAATAGACACTATTTCTTTCTGGCACAAATGTTGCACTTACTAAAGCACGAGAACTGGGAACAACACCAAAAGGGAAAATTCCATTCCAAGAATTATTCATCACATCATAAATCCAAAGGTCATTAAAATAAACTCCTTGCGAGTTTACCCCTCCAAAAAGTAAAATTTGACCATTACCGATAGAGACTAAAGTATGCTGTCGTCGTGCCGCTGGGGAGTTTAGCAAAAATTTTTTTTCTTCCCAATAGGGAACTTGTGTATAGGAATTGTATACCCATGTATCATTTAAATCTAAATCGTCTTTTACATCAAAACCACCAAAAAGAATTATTTTTTTATTTTGAGCATCGTAAGCAATCGGTGAGTAAGTTCTTTCGGAAGGAATTTCGGGTGGCGGGTTAAGTTTTATCCATTTATTTACTAATTTAAGTTTTGCATCTTCACCAGTTCCCTCAACTTGTAAATTAACCTTTTCTCCCGAATAAGTGAATTGGTCATAAAAGGTAAAAGTTGAAGAACTTCCTGCCCAAGAGTAAGCGGGTGTAAGGTTTAAGGTGTAAACTGTAAGTCCAATTCTGAAAACCAAATAAACGAAGAAAAAATTTTTCATTCGCAGTCATCTATGTTATTGGTAAGCCCCGCACCTTTGGTTGATGTCTATCTCAACAATAAACAAAAGATATATCAACCAAAAGTGCAGGGTAAAGTAAAACAAAAACGACTACCCTTACTTTCTCCCGGAGGAGGACTATCTACCCAAATTTTGCCATGATGTGCTTCTACAATATGCCGAGATATCGTCAACCCTAAACCAAAACCGCCGGTCTCGCGGGTCAGGGAAGTGTCCACCCGATAAAATCTATCAAAAATTTTTTCTTTCTCTTGCGCCGGGATACCAACACCGGTATCTTTAACACTCACTTCAATTTCTGGAATAATTATCCTTTTAGGAGTAGTTGTCCCATCTTTTCTTACCGCTCGAATTTCAACTTTACCCCCGTAAGGAGTAAACTTAATCGCATTACTCAGCAAGTTGCTCATCACTTGATGGATACGTTCTCGGTCAGCATCAATTTTACCTACATCTTGAGTAATTTCTACTTTGAGATTAATACTCTTTTTTTCGGCTAAAAGAGAAAAAGATTCAACTGTTTCATTAATCAATTCCGGGAGAGAAAATTCTTTTAAAACAATTTTAAATAGTCCCGCTTCAATCCGGGTAAAATCAAGTATCTGAGTGACTAACTCTTCCATTCGTTGTGTATTTTTATGTAAAATTTCAAATATCCGATTCTCCCGTTTATCACTACTCTGCTGGGAAGCAAGAAAAATATCCTTCTCTTTAGACAAAATATCTAAGGCGGTACGGAAGTTCATCAGCGGTGTGCGTAATTCATGGGAAGCAGTAGCAACAAATTCGCTTTTCAATTTATCCAATTGCTGTAACTCAAGGTTTGCTTTCTCTAATGCCTGATAAGCACGCATGTTTTCAATAGTTACCGCCGCAACATCAGCAAAAATTATCAACAGTTTTAATTCATTTTCAGTAAAAAATCTTTCTTTAAGTGTATTGAGATTAACCACCCCGATTACTTCTTCACGGTAAAGTAAAGGTACAGAAAGTGCTGATTTAATATCTAAACGTGATTTTAAATCTTTAAACCGCGAGTCATTTTTTAGACCATTGATTAAAAGTATCGGCTCCCGGTGAGCGATTACCCAACCAGAAACCCGTTCACCGACTTTGACTATCTCCTCATATGCCTGTTTATCCAAACCAATACCAACTTCAACGGATAAAGTTTTATTTTTTTCATCATAAAGCATAATTGAACCAGCATCACCACCTAATACCTCGCAAGCATTTTTTAAGATTGTGTAAAGGATATCTTTAGCCGGTCTCAAAGCAATCGCTACTTGGGCAGTTTCATACAATGCTTTCAATTCACGTAGTTCTTTTACTTCCTGTGCCAAACGCTGTTTTTCCAGAGCGTGTTCAACTACACTGTACAATTTATCAATTTCAAATGGTTTAAGTACATAATCAAAAGCACCTTCTTTCATTGCCTCTACTGCCGATTCTATATCCCCGTAAGCAGTAACGATTACTACTTCGGCAAGTGGATAAAATTTTTTAACCTGACGAAGAAGGGTCAAACCATCAAGTTCAGGCATACGCAAGTCAGTTAAAATAAGATTAAACCACTTTTCTTTAAGTTTTTCTAAGGCAATCCGTCCGTTACCTGCGGTATCTACAAAATATTTTTTCCTCTCTAAAGCACGGCGACAAAAGGTACGAATTGTATCCTCATCATCAACAATAAGAATTTTTTCTTCAGCCATTTTTTTTCCTTGTTTCTACTGGTAATTGAATGACAAATTTTGCTCCTTTACCTAAACCCTCCGATTCGGCAAAAATTGTCCCCTGATGTCGACGAATAATCTCGTAACTAACCGATAGACCGAGTCCGGTACCTTTTTCTCTGGTTGTAAAGAAAGGTTCAAAAATACGGTTAAGATTCTTCTTTTCTATCCCAATTCCAGTATCCTCAAAACAAATTTGTATGTTTTCATTTTTCATTCCTAAAGAATCTCTCCCGGGGATACTTCTCTCCATAAAACTTGTAGAAATGGTTATTCTACCACCTTGAGGCATTGCCTGAACTGCATTAAGAAGAATATTAATGAAAACTTCTTGTATTTGAGCTAAACTTAATGGCACTGAAGGGAGATTTTTCTCATAATTGCGGACAATTTCAATCCCGGAAATTTCCATTTTATGGAGAGCCAAATCAATCGCCTGGTCAATAACTTTATTAATTTCTGCCGAGACAAAACCATATTCTTTCTGACGCGAGAATTCAAGTAGATTAGAGACAATCCGCCTACAACGTTGTGCCGCTTCTTCAATCTCTTTTGCTTCAACGTAAGAATCTTCACCTCTTGGCAATTCACTAACGAGTAATTGGATATTACCGAGAATAACCTGGAGCGGATTGTTTAACTCGTGAGCGACACTGGCAGTCAATTCACCAAGAGAAACTAATTTTGCTACTTGGGGGAAATACACCTGACAAATTTGTTTCAATTCTTCTATTTCTCGCGCTACAAAGAGAATGCCAAGAACTCCGTTATTTTTTATTAACCGCGCATTAAGAACTACGGGTATTTTCTCGCCCTTTTTATTTAAGTAGATGGTTATGTAATTTTCTAATATCCCTTTCGCAAAAACTTCTTTTACTAAACCACCTTCAGTAAAAACTAAATCTACCGACTGGTTAACTAATTCTTCCTCACGATAACCTAACACTTTAATCAAAGAATCGTTAACTAAGTATATTTTCCCTTCTGAATTAACAGTCAAAACAAAAACTGGCAGATTCCAACAAACGAGTCTTAAGTAATCAAAATTAATTTTTTCTTCTTCCATAATTCGCTCCGTTTTTACAGTTATTCTTTACCCTGTTAGAAATCCGAGAATTTTTAATCCTTATGACGAAAGATTTTGTTTCCCTTGTTAGTTAAGAAAATTTCTAACCGGGTTGAGAATGTCCGAGTAAATTTTCTACTGATTTCATTAAATCAGAAATATCAAATGGTTTACCTAAATAAGCATCAGCACCGTTAGCAATAATTCTCTCTTTCGTCTCCGGGGAATCATAAGCAGTAATCGCCAAAATTCTTGTCTTTTTCAAGCGTTCATCAGAACGTATCTCTCGGCAGAGTTCAAAACCGTCAACTCCCGGTAAACGTAAATCCAAAATTACCAAATCCGGCAAGAAAGTGCTTATTTTTCTCCCTCCGGAAAAACCATCATCAGCAGTCTCAATTTCACTCTCAAACTTTAACTTTTTCAATGCCCGCAGACAGTAGGATAATATTTTGGGTTCATCATCAATGATGAGAATTTTCTTTTTTTCTCCACTCGCCCATTCTACGGGTAGAGGCAGTTGATACTTCTTTAAGAATTCAATCAAATCTTCTTTTTTTACTCTCCGATGTCCTCCGGGGGTGCGATAACCAGGGAGAATACCTTTTTCAATCCAACCAATTACCGTCGTTAAATCTACATTGCAAATTTTACTAATGTCATAAGTCGTATAGACTGCTTTTTCCATAATTTCCTCCTTAATTAAGACTTTCCAATTATCCTAATTTCCCCAATATTAACTATAATATGAATTTTATCTTTTGTCAAGGGGGGAAGGAAAATTTTTTTAAACGCTAAATCGCTAAATAGCGCCAAATCACCAAAATCTGCCAAATCGCTAAAATGAGTTTTGGCGTTTTGGCGTATTCATTTTTTGCGCTTTTGCGGTTAGCGTTTTTGCGGTTATGGCCCCAACGGGAATCGAATCCGTGTCTGTACCTCTTGCCCCGCACCAATAAAAAAATGCCGCTAACGGGATTTGAACCCGTGATCTCCGCCTCTTGCCCCGCACCAATAAAAAATGCCGCCAACGGGATTCGAACCCGTGATCTCCGCCTTGAGAGGGCGGCGTCCTTAACCCCTAGACGATGGCGGCACCAATTGGTGCGGGGTGAAAGAGGGCGGCGTCCTGAACCCCTAGACGATAGCGGCAATTTGGTGCGGGGTGAAAGAGGGCTGCGTCCTAGGCCGCTAGACGATAGGGCCGCTCTTCTTTGCTACGGGGAACCCCTAGACGATGGAAAAAATTGGCGTGAGCAGATAAAACTAAACAATAACTACAACTTGAAGAAAATCTCAATCAAATTATTTCCGGTGTATCCGCAGGTAAAGATTTGGTTTCTTCAACTGAAGTAAGTTTATCCTGAAAACGAACGAGTTTTTTTTCTGTCTCTTCAAATTTATTTTTTGCATTGAAAAGATGTTTACCCAAAAGAATAAAATCTTCCTTAAAACGACCAAAATCATTTTCTAACCCCGCAAGATAATCAATTATCTGGCGGACATTTTTTTCAATTTGAAAACCTTTTAACCCAAGCACAATTGCCTGAAGATAAGCATAGAAACTGTTTGGCGAAACGAGAACAACCTTTTTATTTAAAGCATAAGTAGCAATATCTCTACTTTCTTCCGAAGATTCATCCTTGATTACGGTTTCATAATAAATGTTTTCTGCCGGTAGATACATCAGAGCGAAATTGAATGTTCCTTCGTTAGGAAGAATATATTTTGCGGCAATATTATCAATATGCACTTTTACATCAGCAAGAAATTTTTTTCGTTGCATTTTTTTCTCTTCATCAGTTTTACTTTCAGCAAGTTTCCGGAAATTTTCTAAGGGGAACTTTGCATCAACCGGAACAAGACCACCAGCTAATTTAATTACTGCATCAACTATTTCACCGGAACTAAACTGGTACTGAAGAAAATAAAAATCTGATGGTAGAATCTGACTTAAAAGTTCACTTAAGAAAAGTTCACCAAAACCACCGCGTATTCTTGGGGCACGAAAGATATTCTGTAAGTTAGCAATATCTTTCGTAATTTCATAAATTTGTCGATTTGCTTCTTTAAGTTCACCTAAATGACGTTCCACTTCACCAAAGGTACGCGTAGCCGTATCTAACCGTTGACCAATACTCAAATTGGTTGACTGAATAATTTGCACATTTTCTTTTAAACGTTCATTCAACTGTTGGGTGAACCAACTAAAATTTTCATTCAATTGTGTCCGTAGATTGGTAACCTCTTGCTGAAGTAAAGTAAGTAACGCCTTTGACTGTTCCTGTTTCAAACGCTGAAATTGCGAAATATTCCAGATAATTAACAAAAGAAGCGCTAAAAGAACAACTATTCCTGAAATCCATTCCATCTTTTTACTCCTTTGTTTATAGTTTATAGTCGGTAGTTTATGGCTATCAACCATCAACCATTAACTACTAACTAAGTTCTTAGAGTTCTTTAATTTTTAAGACCTTGTAGGTAGAACTTTTATAAAAAGGTTCTAAATTACCTATTTTTTCTTTAAGTAGTTCTTGGTTAAGAACCTGACGTGTTTGTTCTTTAAGTTCAACAAAATAATTACTAATTCTACCACTTTCTATGTTTTTTGCCAACATAATTTCTTTTATCTTCATATTCAGGTTTTCTTCTTTCTCGCTAAGTTCCTTTATCTGTTCTCTAATCCAGAGTAACTCACCAATGAAATTGACCAAATCTTCCTCTTTAATTTCCGCAAATTTATTTTTTTCCTCAGTCGCATATCCTTCCCAGCAAACTTGACGATAATCACAATACTGACATTGCCAGTCGGTAATTTTGTAAGGACGGTCCGGAATAATATTCTTAGCTAAATAATCATCCACACTATGCATAAGGACAAAAAAATTATTTACCACTTTTTCATCAAAAGGTATTGGGAATTCCCAAAAACGACTTGTATCTTTACATTTATAAAGTAAAATTCCAGTATTAGTTGAAATACGGAAAAGATTCTGGACATAATAGAGATATAAATTCAACTGGAGGGCATGTTCCTCTCGTGGACCCTGATGCATAATTTCATCAAAAGTAAAACGGTTCACTGATTTTATCTCCAGGACATAATATTTACCGTCTAGACGAACAACTGCATCCAATTTCCCGGAGAGACGCATTTTTGGGTCATTAATTGGTGTTTCTTCCATGACAAATTCTACTCCCGCTTGACGGAGTAATTCACGAATTGAGCGATGATGAAGATTGCCATCTTCAAAGATAAAAAAGGTACGCGCTTGGCGCTTTATTCCTTCAACCCCACGCCAACGGTAGACAAGCGCACGAATACATACCCCAGCATCGGAAGGCCAATGTTTTTCTTTTGGTCTTTTCGGTCGGGAAAGTTCTTTCTCTGCATAAGTATCTAAACGTTCAATAAGCATTTTTTCCCACCTCTAATCGCTAAATCGCCTCCGCCATTGATTCAGTGGCGGATAGCGTTTTTTGCTTTTATTCTTCAACAACTTTGTAAGAAAGTAATTCCGAAATACGCACTTCCTTAGAACCATACTGACTTGCCTGAGTAATTAAAACTCTACCAATCCCCGGGGCATAATAATCATAACGCAAAGAGCCGGGTGTTGCTTTCTTCTCCTGTCGGATTTTTAAACAGTCAGTGAATTGACCACCCTTAGTTTTTGTTTCTTCCTCTTTACTAATAACTGTGTATACTACTTTTTCTAAATTTTCACCAATAGACCAATTATCTCCTATCTTCAAAGGGTAACGAAAAATGAGTCGTCCATCCGGTGCTGTAGAATCATATTCACACAGTTCTTTCTCCGTTTTTTTGTAAGTTAAATTTATAGTGGCAACCAATTTTCTTCCGGCATAAACTTTTCTTATCACACGATAAGACCCGATACAAGAAATTTCTGCTGAATAATTCTTACCTCCACTTTCGGAATCACCCTCCAGCCAGAAATTACCTTCCTGCAAAGGAAAATAATCATAACAATCTTTAATTTTACCCCGGGCCAATTTCTCCCATTGACTGTCAGGATAATTTTTGATAACTTTTTGATAAATTTTCCTTGCTTCTACATAATTGTCAAATTTAAGATGGTAAATCTCAGCCATCCGGAGAAGTACTTCTGGCATACCTGAATAGTTTGGATAACGCTCTACACAGATTTGATAATAGTGCAAAGCTTTCTGGTAATCTCCTTTTCGGCTAAACCTTTCTCCTTGGGAAGAAAAAAATTTTGCACCAAAAAAAATAAAGAACATTGCGATACAAAATAACAATGTAAAAGGAATAAGAATTCTTAAAAATAAATACTTTTTCATAGGTCGGGTTACCCCTCGGCCTGAGCTCGGGACGAAGGCTCACTACGACCCTGCCTTCGGTGAACTCAGACCCTGAGCTTATCGAAGGGAGCAAAGCCGAGGGGGTCATCCTTTGTCATCAGTTAAGGAGATGAATCTCTTTTTGTCCTTTAACGATTTTTTCTTTTCTTCTTTCCAAGTAAGTAACCAGAGCGCAATAACTGCACCTAAACTGTCAATAAAAAGGTCATAGACAGAATTTTCTCTTCCGGGAACAAAACCTTGATGTAATTCGTCAGTAAAAGCATAAAGGATACTCAATCTTAAAGACCAAGCAGAAAGGTCAGGTAAAGATAAATTGCTGGTATTCCGGAAAGCACGCATCAATAAAAAGCTAAGAACACCATACTCAGTAAGATGCACAACTTTACGCAAAAATAAATCCCAAACTCCTAAACCACTGGAAAGATGAGGAATATTGGAAAAATAAAAAATTATGCTACACCAAATAAGTACTGGTGACCAATACCTCAAAAAACGATACATACTCTTAAGTTGAACCGTTTTGACCGTTATGTCCGTTTTGTCGATAGACCACCTGTGCCTGTGATACCTGTGCAGGCACCACAGGTGCAGGCATGACCTATCGGCCTGTTAACGGACTAAACGGACCTAACTGACTAAACGAATTTTTTGAAGTAGTCAATAAATGCACTTAGAGAACGGTCGTAGTTACGCTCTAAATCTTTCGGGAAAAAACAGGCAGGCAATTCTTTATTTCGCCAATGGTAACTAACACATTCACAACAGTATCCTTTCCGACTACAAGGTTGATAAGTGCAATTACAATTTTTGCGATTTTTTTCAAAATTACATATCCGTTGCATATTCTCACCTTCAGAATAATGATACAAAATATTGGAATAGAAATCAACCCCGCCCTTTTGATTGATATGCTTCTTTCAGGTTATAAAAAGAAAGACCTAAAAAACAACAAGCATCAATCAAAAGGGCGGGGCTAATCTCGTAAATTTTCTTCAATTATTTGTTGGAGTTCATCTATTTTCGGTAAGTGTTCAAAATCGGCAAGATACAAACCACGGTTCGTCCCTTTTTTCCAAGAAGTATAAACAACTTGTGAACTTGCTGGCGAACTTACTAATTCCCGACAGCCATAAAATCTATCCGAAACTATCTGTTCTTCGGTCTTACCTATAAGGTCAAACATATATATTCCTTTACGCTCAAAAAATGCTCTTTCTTCTTCTTTTCTCCCCCGCCAAGAACCAATATAAAGTAATTTTTTGCCATTATAACTATAATTAGGAAATTTGTTATAAAATTCATCACTGACTATCGTGCTTTCTTTATTGGTTTCCAAATCGTATATATAAATACCTGGATTATCTAAAGTATCAATTATTCCATCACGGTTTGTATCCCGGCGAAAAGACAAATAGGCGACATTTTTACCATCTGGAGAAAAAACTGGGAACATATTATTATACCGGTCAGAAACAAGACAAAATTCGCGGTCTTTTTCCAAATCATAAAGATAAATACCGGTATTATCACGGAAATTGACCACTCCATCATTATTAGTATCATTACGCCAGGAAGTATAAACAATTTTCGTCCCATCAGAAGAAAATACCGGGCGACCATGGTCATACACATCCAGACCGATTATCTTTTCTCGCCCACTCTCTAAGTCAAAGAAGTAAATTCCTCCGTGTCTTGCTCCCGGTCGCCAAGCAAGAAAAAGAATCATCTCACCAATTGGTGAAAAGGAAGGATATTTCACTTTATAAGTATCCGGGATAGCTTGTTTTTCTTCGCCAGTATTTAAATCAAGCGTATAAACTCCGGGATTATCAAAAGAATCAATCCGTTCATCGCCGTTAGTATCCCTCTTTGTGGAAAGATAAATAATTTTTTCACCATTCAGAGAAAAAGAAGGAAAAGAATTATAAAATTCATCACTGACTAAAAGTTTTTCTTCACCAGTTTTAAGATTGGTTAAATAAATACCCCCGCGGTCTAAATTGTCAATTTTCCCATCCTGATTTGTATCTTTTCGTGCCGAAACAAAAACCACTTTTTCACCATCCGGTGAAACATTGGGATGAGCATTGAAATACCATTCACTACAAATTTTTTTATGATTGCTTAACTCAAGAACATGTTTGAACTCATACGCGGTAGGTTTATAGACCAATATTTCCGAAAGAATTTGTTTTGTTTTAGGAATGTCCCCACGATTAAAATAAAGACGGGCTAATTCAATACGGATTTGATTATTTTCTAGTTCTCCTTCCAAACTAGAAAGAAAATGTTTTTCGGCTTCTTCAAGATTGCCTTTCTTGACTAATTCTTGACCAATTTTTAATTTATCATCCTTACGGCGAAAAAATACCATTTTTAATTAGATATAATATTACAACCCACTTGTTCCAAAAAAAATATGTAATCTTTATTACATTCTCCACTAAACGCTAAATCGCCAAATGAGATTCTCCGCAAAGACCGCTAAAAAAATCTTTTCGCGCTCTTTGTGCCAATTTTGCGTTCTTTGCGTTGGTTCTTTTTGGCGCTTTTGCGGAGTTCATTTTAGCAATTTTGTGTTACCTAATGAACAAATCTATCCTGTTGGTATTATGAAATATTATTACTTAATTGTCAACCCCGCATCTATTAGTCATAATTGGTTTTAACTATGCCCCTTACCTATTATCTTTTTTTGAGACCGCTAAAAAATCTCATTTCGGCTACCAGCAAATAAATTTTTTTACCCAATTAAAGAATAAACGGCATAGATGAATAATGGGTGCGGGGTCAACCGAAAACGCAGATTCAGATTGATTTTACAGGAGGTTTGTCTGTTTAAAACTCAAGAAATTAGTTTCACTTAAGATGAGATGGTCAAGAATTTCTATCCCGAGAATTTCACCTGTCTGGATTAACCTTTTAGTCAGTTCCAAGTCATCTTCACTTGGTTTGGTATCACCGGAGGGATGGTTATGGATGAGGATAATTCCTGCTGCCGAATGAGCAATTGCCGGTTGGAAAACTTCACGGGGATGAACTAAAGACGCGCTTAAAGTGCCAATGGAGACCGTCTCCCGATGGACAAGTTGATTCCGTGCATTCAAATAAAGAGCAATAAAATATTCTTTTTTCTTCCCTAAAAGATAAGTTGCCTGAGCAATAGCATCTTCCGGTTTCTCAATTTTTGGGAGCGCCTGCTCCCCTTTATTGAAAATTCTTTTACTTAATTCAAAACCAGCAATTAAACTTGCCGCACGACTCGGACCAATACCTTTAATTTCTTTCAGTTTCCCGAAAGAGAAAGTTTCCAGTTTATCTAAGGGATACTTTTTTAGAATTTCTTTTGCCACTTCTAAAACATTTTTGCCTTTATATCCGGTTCTTAAGATAATTGCCAAAAGTTCTTCATTATGTAGAGCAGAAGCACCCTTTTTTTCTAATTTTTCGCGTGGTCTTTCAATTTTGTGTAATTCTTTTAGTTTCATTCTTCGCCACACCAACGGCGTTAGGTTAGTTAAGTCCGTTTAGTCCGTTGGTTCCGTTGAGTCGGTTAACGGTATTAACGGAAATAACGGTCTAAACAGAATTAACGGACAAAACTGACTAAACCGACCTAACTTTCGTTTTCTAGTAAGTTCTTGGTGTACTTTTTAATCAGTTCTACTGCTGGCTGGTCAAAAGGATTAACTTGAAAAAATTCACCTGCATAGGCGGTAGCCAGTTCAAAAAAATAAAACAGTTGACCAATCATATAAGGATTTATTTCTGGCAAAAGAACCACACAATTTGGGCATTGTTTTTCGGTTAAAGCACGACGGGTTGCTTCTTCTTCAGTGTGAAAAATTTTATTTAGACTTTTACCGGAAAGATTATTCTGATTAAACTGGGGTAGAAAAATTTCTTCTCCGGAATCTCTCACTGAAAGAAAAGTCACTACTTTATCCTTTGGACCATCTAAATAAAGTTGTAATTGTGAATGCTGGTCAGTCACACCTAAAGCTTTAATTGGTGTCGGACCAATTGAATATTTACCGGTGGAGGTCGTCACCTCCTTCCCTAAACTTTCTGCCCAGAGTTGACGATACCAGTCAGCAATACTGTAAAAACGATTGCTGTAAGCAAGCATTACGGAAATATTTTTACCTCTCTGGTAAAGTAAATACTGAATCGCTGCATAAAGTCCCGCAGGATTATCCATAAGTTCATCAGTGGAACAAATCTTTACCATTTCTTTTGCACCGAGTAGAAGTTTTTCAATATCAATACCCGCGAAAGCAGCCGAAACTAAACCTACAGGAGAAAGAACTGAATAGCGTCCACCTAAATTTTCCGGAACCGCGTAAGAAAAAATTTTTTCTTCATTGGCAATTTTACGCAAGTAACCCTTCTTTTCATCAGTAGTAATAATTACCTGTTCTCGCCATTTGTTTCTTACTTTTTTCTTCAATAAATCCTTAAAAAGAGCAAAATTGGCTAAACATTCGGTCGTCTCACCGGATTTAGAGATAACATTAAAAATTGTTTTCTTCAAATCAATAATTCTAACTAACCCGGAAAATTCTTGCGGGTCAATGTTATCCAAAACAAAAAGGCGTAACCAACCTTTGCGTTCTTCTTTAGAGAGAAAATTCCAGTAAGGGTGGTTTAAACTATCCTGCAGAGCACGGTTACCGAGGGCACTACCACCAATACCAATCACTACAAAATTGTCAAACCGATGAGTATCTCGTATTTTTTTTACAAATTTTTTTATTTCTCGTGCTTGGGTAAGATTATCCGGCAGGTGAGTAAAGGCGAGATATTCTTTCTTTCTTAATAAGTTTTTTTTTACTTGAACAAATCTTTTTTGAAGGTTTTTTAACTCTTCAAGTTCAATTCCTTCTTTACCAACTTTTTCGCTTAAGACATTTTCGTAATTGAACTGAATTGTTCCTGTCATTTTTTTAACCGACTTAACTGACCAAACCAACTAAACCGACTCAACGGAATTAACGGTCTAAACGGTCATAACAGAATTAACCGACCTAACGCCTTTACTTCTTACGGTATGCTTCAAGATAGGAATCACAATAAATAAACTTATTCAAGAGAAGTTCAGCCGTAATCACTGCCTTCATCAATTCTTCATCCAAAGGGTCAAGGATTGCTCCATCTAATCCGTAAGCCAGAGACATCACTGCATAAGTCCGGTTCACTAAAGAACGGTCAAGTGTTTTCTGTGAAACATTGCTTAACCCAAGCAATGTCTTTGGTGGTGGGTCAGAGAGGAGTTTAATTTGTTTGATTGTCTCCAAAACTAATGGACACTGGTCTTGGGCAACATTCACCGGAAGAATTAATGGGTCAAGATAGAGATTTTCCGGACTTATTTCTTCATCAATCAAGCGGGTAAGAATCGTACAAGCAAGTTCAGTTCTTCCTTCAACAGTTTGGGGTATCCCTTTTTCATCAAGAGTTAAACCGATAATCAGCGAATTATATTTTTTTGCCAAAGGGATAAGTGTATCCATTTTTTCTTTCACTGCGGAAATTGAATTGATGATTGCTTGATTCTGACAAATTTTCAGTCCAGCTTCCATTACTTCCGGCTTAGTAGTATCAATAGATAAAGTCACCTTAGCCACTTCCTGAACTGTTTCAATTAACCAAATCATCGCTTCTAACGGCTCCGCAACCGCCGGACCAACATTCAAATCCAAAGCATTAGCCCCGGCATTCACTTGTTTTAGGGCTAAATCCCGAATTACCTTTTTGTCTTTTTTTTGAATTGCTTCTGCTACCGATTTAAACATCCCGTTAATTCGTTCCCCAATAATAAACATTGATTACACCTCGTTTAGTCTGTTTAGTCCGTTGAGTCCGTCAAGTCCGTTAACTGTATTAACGGAAATAACGGTCTAAACTTTAGTTTTATTCCTCAATCATTGCAATACATTCTACCGGGCAAACTTCAGCACATTCACCTTTCCCATCACAAAGGTCAGGATGGGTAAGTTTTGCTTTATCGTCAACTAACTCTAATGCCTTATTCGGGCATTCATCAACACAAACACCACATCCAGTGCAAAGGTCTGCATCAATTTTCGGTCTTTTTGCCATCTCTTCCTCTCCCGCACCTTTGGTAGATGCCTGTCGTTATATCTTTTGCATTTTGTAATTTCCTTAAGAATGAACTTACTCAGACTAATAACTGTGTAAGTAATCAGAACAAATTCCTACCAGCGACAGGCAAAAGATATATCTACCAAAGGTGCGGGACTTCCCTCCTTTCTCTTAAGAATTCTATGTTTTTATCATTAATTCACTTATTGCCTTCTTTACATTAATCAACGATTGCGGATGGGCTAAAACTAAAATATCCGCACCGCTTTGTAAATATCCTACTGCACAAGTTGTTTCCCAAGCAATTGCTCGTTTATTTAACACTCCCCACTGCGGTGCTTCGTTTTCATTCACTTTCGCTTCTTTATGTTTCCAAGTTTCCTGAGCAACAAGATTAATGATTGGTATCGCCATCATTTTATCCCCTTGCAGTCCAGCAATCCTTGTCCGTTCCATAATTGAATAACAATATTCAAACCCGTAACCAAGCCCACCAGTTGTTGGATGAGCAATAATCCTCTCCGCTAAGAAACCTAAATCCGTAATCAAAATGTTTAACTGTTTTTCTAAATTTATATCTAACGGTGTTTCGGCAATAATTGAATGCCCACCGTAAGTTGCTGCTGCCACTACCGTTTTATAATTATCTTTCGCTGCCATCCCGAGAAGGCAATTTTCACCTTTGGCTACCTCGCTTACTTTAAGTAAAATTTCACCATCTTTATCCGGTTGTCCGCATCCGAGAATAATTAAAGGTAATTTTACCGTTTCTAATATCTTTTTTACTTTTTCGGCACATTTTTCCGGTGATGTATCGTCCTTCTCCGGATGTGCCGAAGCGAGGCGGAAACAGAGCAAATCTGCACCCCATTCTTCCACTTTTTTCGCCCAAAGAAGAGGGTCATTAACTACCTCTTTCAAATCTTCAGAGATAAAACTCCATTCTTCCGGAGGAATATCCCAAACCTCTAAAGCAACTACTGGTGGATATGGAATTTCTCCTTCAAAATGGAGAAAAGGTAAAGTGGTCTCTCCACCAATATGTACTTTTTTGCTTCGTGTTCCACCTTCTTCTTTAGTTGCACCGATTACCATTTCGTTAATCTTACTTGTCCATTTTTCTAATACTTTTTCCATAGACGCAGATTACCGCGGAGAAAATCAAGCGCTAATTGCCGCGGATAAAGAAATCAAATTTTCTTCCTCCTTTCCCAAAATGTTAATTCCCGATGATTATCTTTTTCGTTATCTCGGCTACCACCTGAGTGGCTGGGCTACCCGCCGATAAATTAAATATACTTTTACCCTTTTCTGCAAATTGACGAATTTCTTCATCCTTGGGAAGAAAAAAAGAAAAAGATAAATCGTTTTTCTTCATCTCTTCAATTAGAAAATCTTGCCTTACTCCTTTTAGAGTAAAATTAAGTATAAAAAAAAATTTGTCAATTTTCAACTTCAACTGTTTTGCGGTCTGATAAATTTTCACTGCCGAACGGATACTAACTACAGTTGGTTCACTTAAGATAAAAAGATAATCCAGATTATCCGTCGTCCGCCGGGACAAATGTTCCATTCCTGCCTCGTTATCCATTACTACCGCATAATAGTTCTTGCTTAGACGACTTAAATAATTTCTTAAAAGTTCATTGACAAAACAATAGCAACCCTGTCCTTCCGGATGACCCATTACTAATAAATCCAAATTTTTACTTTCTATTTTAATCTGTTCCAGTGAGTAATCCAAATACTCGGGTTTAGACATTCCCGGCGGAATTTTCTCATCCCGCATTTGTTCCCGAATATCGGCAACAGTTTCTTTATATTCTAACCCTAAAAGTTCATTTAAGTTTGAATTCGGGTCAGCATCAACCGCTAAAATTGGTACCTTTTTCTCTTTAATTAAATGGTAAATCAACAAAGCGACAAAAGTACTTTTTCCCGTGCCACCTTTACCCGCAACCGCGATTCTAATTGTCATATGTTTAGTAATTTTTTCACACTTGGGAACAAATCAATATTCGTATGGGGTAAAAATAATGTTGCTGAATATTCATTCATAAATTTCGGATTAACCGAAAGTTCTAAATAAGTAGTTTTTTTCGCAATCTCTCTAACTTTATTTCTTGCTTCTCCATAAAGGAGACAAAGTTTCGCTCCGCTAATTGCCGAATTACCAAGAAAAACAAATTTTTCTCTGGCTAAGCCCCGCACCTTTGTCTGAGAAAACTCTGGTAATTTTTGTTCACTCATTTCGTAAGTGGCATTATTATCCTGAACAAAGGTGCGGGGTAAATCCGGTAGAAGACCAATAATTATTGCTTTCTCAATATCCAGATAAGTGCCGAACATACCGGCAAGATATATTTTTTTTAAATCACTAAACTGGTAACCCATCTCTTCAAGCAGTACCGAAGCACCAAGATAAATCGCTCCTTTTGAACGAATCAAAGTAGAGATATCGGCTTCGCTAAGCACAATATCTTTTTTGTTTACTGTTTCTTTTCCCGGGACAAGGAGAAATTCCTTTCCCTCCTCGCTCTCCCTAATTAGCGACGAACTCTCAAGAATAAATTTTCCTTTCCGGTCAAGAAAACCGTCTTTAAATAATTCAGCAACTGCATCAACTAAACCTGAACCACAAATCCCGGCCGGCGGTTTATTACCGATTGTTGTGTATTTAACTTTTTTACCATCCGCAGAAATTTGGATATTTTCTACTGCTCCCTCCATTGCTCGGATACCCGATTTTATCCCCACTCCTTCAAATGCCGGTCCCGCCGAGCAGGCCGCTGAAATGAGAAAATCTTTATTTCCGAGAACCATCTCGCCGTTTGTCCCTAAATCAATTAGTAACGAAATCTCTCCTTTCTCATCCATTCCGCTGGCTAAAATACCCGCAGTTACATCACCACCAATATACGAACTTACATTCGGACAAAAAGATACAATCCCTTCCGAATGAATATTTATCCCAATTTCTTTCCCTTTTAGGTCCGGTAAAAAATTTGCCGTCGGCAAATACGGCTCCTTACGAATATATCCCGGTGGGAGAGATAAAAATAAATGGTTCATCGTCGTATTCCCGGCAACCTCCAGAGCAAGAATATCTTTATTCTCAATCCCTTTTTCCTTTACCAATTCACTAATTAACCAATTCACTGTTTCTCTCACTACCCGGTTAAGTTTTTCTAATCCTCCGGTTTCATTTTCTGCATAAATAATCCTAGAGATTACATCATCACCAAAGGACATCTGTTGATTGTAAGTCGCCTTTGCTCCTAAAACTTCGTTCTTATTCAGGTCAATCAAAGAAAGAGCAACTGTCGTCGTCCCAATATCTAAAGCCAGCCCATAAGAACCGGCAGTCATATCTCCTGGTTCATAATCAATTATTTCTCCGTTATCCGCAAGAGTTAAAGTCAATTTCCATTGATTCTCTCTTAAGAATTGAGCTAACTTCTGTAATTTAGGGAGAGTAATTTTTATCCCTGGGTCCCGTAGATGTAAATCTTTACGGGATTTCAGTTCCCGCACTAACCGTTCAAAATCACTCAAATGGTCAGTCAAGGTCGGTGCAGGTAGTTCCAAGTATATTTTTTTAGCTAACGGTGAGAATTCCCATTTGAGGTAATTACCTCTCCAGATTAGTTCTTCGGCAGTATAGACACCATCCTTAATCAGTGTCCATTTTTTTAAACCGCTTCCCGGTGGGATAAGAATTTCTAAATCACTTTCCGGGTAGGTCTGACAGGCAAGCAGATAACCCTCTTTTTTTTCTTTCTCACTGATAAAACGCGAGGGCTGGGTGCGATATTTTCCCTGACGGACAATTACCTTACAGCGTCCACAATTACCTTCACCGGCACAACCGCTGGTAATATAAATCCCAGCATCAGTCGCTATCTGATAAAGGTTAGTCTTACCGTCAGTAATAATTTCTTTCTTTTCTGGAGAAAAAAAAATTTTATACTTCACCATTTTAGACTTAATCTGTGCAATCTTCTCTCTAACCCCGATGTTACATCGGGGGATTGTTAGGTTTTTTAACAATCTCAAAAATATTACTAAAACTTATAAAAAAAATCAAATACGAATTCTCCCGATTGGTTTCAAACCGTAAACTTTTATGCTCAGAACTGAACCAGCAACTTCTTTTATTGTTTCCAACGATATTTTTAAATTCTCAATAATCGTTTTTGTCGTTGGGTCATTGACCATACATTCAATCGGGAAAGAGGTTTCTTCAACTATTTTAACTTCCCGGAATCCTGCGGTTTTAATCGTCTTTATGTATTCATCCCTCTTTATCGCTCCGGAAAGACAACCCACATATGCTTCAACCGAATCTTTGACCGAATCGGGAAGTTCCTTCAATAAAACTATATCAGAAATCATCAACCTGCCACCCGGCTTGAGCACCCTGAACGCTTCCCGGAAAACTTTTTCTTTATCTGGAGAAAGATTAATCACGCAATTGGAAATGACCACATCAACGAAATTATCCGCAACCGGTAAATTTTCAATCTCACCTAACCGGAATTCCACATTTTGGTAGTTGCCCTTTTGAGCATTTCTTTTTGCTTTTGCAATCATCTCCGGGGTCATATCTATGCCAATCACTTTCCCTTTCTTCCCAACTTTGTTCGCGGCAAGAAAACAATCAAGTCCCGCACCTGCACCAAGGTCAAGCACGGTTTCACCTTTTTTCAAAGAAGCAAGTGCGATGGGATTCCCGCAACCGAGACCTAAATTCGCTCCTTCCGGAACCGCCTTAAGTTCTCCTTTTCTGTAACCTATCCTCTCACTAATATCCTCGGCTAAATTAGTACTCCCACAACACGAATGTGCCGGAACACAACAGGAACTGCCCTGCTTAGCAATTTTAGCATAACCTTCACGGACAATTTTTTTTATTTTTTCTTTTTTCATTTTCCTTCACCTCTAATATTTTTAGATTTTGTTAAGTTACTCTTGAACCTCACTTCTATCTATCTTCGTTTTCTATTTTTTCCGTGGGCTGAGATTTCATCGGAATCTGTTCTATCGGTTGAATTTCCGGAAGTTCTTTATCACCAGCAGCTCCTAATTCCTTGAATTTTCTGACACTAACCATAACCCGGCGTTCCAAAGACATCACCATCTTATTGAAAGCGACAACCGCTTGAGAAAGATTACTGCCGATTTTATTAATATGTTCCAAGAACGGTTGAAACCGGTCATATATCTCTTTTCCTAAGTTCGCGATTTCCCGGGCACTCTTGGCAATTTGCTCCTGACGCCATCCGTAAGCGATCGCTCTGAGTAAAGCGATTAAAGTAGTCGGCGTCGCAATTATCACTTTGGATTCCATCCCATCTTCAATCAAAGTATGGTCATTTTCCAGTGCCGCACTGAGAAACGAATCCCCGGGCATAAACATTACCACGAATTCCGGCGCCCGGATGAACTGATTCCAATAGTTCTTTTCGGAAAGCGATTTCATATGCTTTCTCACCTGCTGGGCATGCTTGGTGATAAACTCTTTCTTTTCCTCGTCAGTTTCGGCAGCCACTGCGTCCAAGTATGCGGTCAAGGAAACTTTGCTATCAACTACAATTTCCCGCTCGGCAGGCAGATGAATAATCAAGTCCGGCCGGATTCTGCCTTCCTCAGTATCCACCGAAACCTGTTCGGTATAATCGCAATGCTCGGACATCCCAGAAAGTTCAACCACCCTTTTCAGGGTAATTTCTCCCCAGCGTCCCCTAACCTCCGGCCTTTTTAAAGCGGTGACCAGACTCCCGGTCTCTTTTTGCAGTTGTTGTTCGCTGGAAATAAGCGATTTGATTTGGCTCTCTAAATTTGCGTATGCGCTGATTCTTGCTTTCTCCAGTTCATTAATCTGGTTTTCATATCGCTTCAGAACATCTTCCAGAGGTTTTACCACATTTTTTATCGCTTCTTCTTTCTTACCCATTTCCCCTTTTGCTTCGCTTAATACTACGGCAAGACTCTCCTTAGCCAGTTCAAGAAATGCCCGGCTGTTACTTTTTAAGGACTCTCCGGAAAGCGCCTGAAAAGTAGTCGTTAATTTTTCCTGGGCTTGTTCTAATAGTTCCCTTTGTTCTTCGATATTTTTATTTGCTCCTTCTAACCGGGTTTCCGCGATTGTTTTAGCCCGCTGAACCGATTCAAGATTAGTTCTCAGCTCCTGCGTGTTTTTTTCTTTCTCCTCAATCTGACGCCGTAATTCAAGAGAAATATTTTCCGCGCTATCGGTTTTGCCTCTTAGTTCGGCTAATAAGTCTTCATTTCTCCTATATCTAAAATAAGATAGTAACCAGCCAACCAGACAACCGCACAAGAATAACAATACGCCAACTAAAATCATGATAATTGTACTCACGACTTCAACCTCCTGCTCTATCAAATAAATTTGAAAATTTTAAGTCTGAGACACTTTCACTTCATTTATTGGTGCCCGCAGTTTCTTCTTTTCGGACTGAATCTTTTTCCACCTTAGTATTTTTTCTTTAGCCCTTCTTGAACGCTGACGTTTCTGTCTGCGTATCTTCTCAATTAGTTGTTGTTCAGCACTTTTTTTACCCAAAAGTATTGATTCTATCTTATTCACCAGTATTCTCCGGGCTAAAAACCGATTAATTGATTGTAATCTTTCTTCCTGACATTTTACTTCCATTCCACTGGGGATATGTCGCAAATATACACAGGTGGACGCTTTATTTACCTTCTGTCCACCTCTACCACTAGAACGGATAAATTTCTCTACAATATCTTTCTCCAAAATACCTAATTTCTGCATTCGTTGTTCCAAATCTTTTTGTTTTTCACGACTTATAAATGACATATTTTTTTACCTGCTATTCTTTAATAATGTCTAACTCTTCTCCACCCGAGAGAACCTGCCGAAAAAATCAGAAAAGTCAACTTTTTTTATTTTGCCTCCGCACCCTCGGTTTTCAAAATAATCTTTCTTAGTTCTTTAAATAAGGGGTAACTCTTATTCAACGAGTAGAATTTTGCTTTACCTCTCCAAAAAGAATTATAAAGACCTTCATCTTCCATTTTCCTCAGTTCTCTTGAAAGATTACCTACATCTTCAGTGATAAACTTAGCTAACTCTCGGACATAGTAAGTTTCACCCGGGTGAGTAAAAGAATAGGTTAATAATTTCCTTCTCAATTTTGTTTTAAGTAAAACAGACATATATTAGAGAATCCCTCTGTTGTAATATTTACATCATTTGTTGTAAATTTTACATCAGAAATTGGACATTGGACTAAGTTAAAGAGTATCTGAAAAAGAATTCCTTTTTTTGACTGGAAAAAATGGAGCTCTCCGTCCCTTGTGGCTGGTCACCTGCGCTTCCATAGCTTCAGCGACGGAGCGGCATTCGGCGAAGGAGAATAATTAAGTTCTCTGTCCCCGGATTTCCCACTAATTAGAAACCGTCCCCAATCCCCTGCAATCCCCTATTTATCGGGTCTTATATTCCAACTAGATGAAACAGATTGACCGGGTATTAAAGTTTTTTCAGTCACAATCCCCTATTCATCCCGCTCTTGCACGCAAGGGCGGGATTCATCGGGTCTTATATTCCAACTTGGAATGATTATCTACAAGGAAATATTTATGGTTTGTCGCAATCCCCTATTTATCCCCCTACGCTAAAGCTTCGGAGGACAGGTCGGGTCTTAAATTCCAACCAAAATCTCTCTGTGGTATTCCTGAACGCTTTGCTTTGTCGCAATCCCCTATTTATCGGGTCTTATATTCCAACAAGAATTATTTTATCGGTGTAAACATATTGTATCTACGGTCTCAATCCCCTATTCATCCACCTACGCTAAAGCTTCGGAGGACAGGTCGGGTCTTATATTCCAACGTGCAACTAAACAAGCTTTTCGTTTATATGGATTTGAGTCGCAATCCCCTATTTGTCGGGTCTTATATTCCAACCATCTGTCTTGGCAAACCGCCAAAATTTTGGTTCCTGAAGTCGCAATCCCCTATTTATCCACCTACGCTCTGCTTCGGTGGACAGGTCGGGTCTTATATTCCAACAAGCCGAGCAAGAAATTCTTGCCGAGATTGAGAAGTTGAGTCGCAATCCCCTATTTATCCTCCTCCGCTAAAGCTTCGGAGGACAGGTCGGGTCTTATATTCCAACTAAGAGATGAAGAGTGCGGGCATTGGGAAAAGGTAATGTCGCAATCCCCTATTCATCCACCTTCACTAAGTTTCGGCGGACAGGTCGGGTCTTATATTCCAATGGTTTGGTTGATGTTGGGCAGAAGGAACGCACTCTTAAGTCGCAATCCCCTATTCATCCTCCTACGCTAAAGCTTCGGCGGACAGGTCGGGTCTTATATTCCAACTTAAACATATACACGGAAATACGCTTGAAGTATTGAAGTCGCAATCCCCTATTTATCCACCTACGCTAAAGCTTCAGTGGACAGGTCGGGTCTTAAATTCCACTTATATTTTAATTTGCGGGAATTTAATTTCCTGAAGCACTCTATCTAACTCCGGGAATATTCTTTTAGCGATGCCCTCAACTATACCCAGCATTTCCTGATAAGTATCTTTAGAAATTGGACTGAACCCGTGAGCAAGAATAGAGTTATTCCGTAGGGAAAGCAACTTTTTCAACTTGCCGGACTCATAATTTTCCTTGAATGTCTTTCCGAGAGGGTCCTCTAAGTCAGTAAGCAACTCGTAATCCTGATACAGTCCCAATTTAACTTTATTGTCTTTGTTATCTCTATATTTTGCATATTTTTCTTGAAGATTATCTGGTAGTTTATCAATATCTAAATTCTCGCTGTCAGGTTTACCATTTTTATCTTTTTTGTATAAATCTCTTTCAGCAATACGGACTTGTGCTGAATACTCAAAAACACGATAGAGACGAGCAAGAGCGTCATCATATTTTTTTTCTAACTCACCTCTTCGTCGAGCGTTCTCCAACAGGTCAGCAATTCTTTCTTTACAAAAAAGTTTATCCTTTTCTTGGTATAGTATCTGTTTATTTTTTTCTATTTTACTTTTTATTCCCCAGTCAGCAACTAAATCGCTTTTAATCTTATCAAGAAGAAAAAATGCTCCAGTAAGGTCAAATCTATCCCATAAGGAATAAGCAGAAACAAGGTCTTTTAATAAACTTATCTTTTCAGCAAAATCTATGTCGGAAATCAAACTCTGTGCCTCTTTGACTATTTCTAAGGAACTGTCAAATTGACAGGAATTGAATAAATCTACTGCTCCTTTAAAAAGAGAATCAGCGTAAGTTCTATTCGGCTCCAAACTAATGACTTTTTCTGTCCCTGATACTACTCTTCCATTTTTGTTTCTTTTTCCTGCAACATAAACCAATGTTCCCAATTTTTTATCTAAAGCAGCTAAAACTACTCCTGCTGACATAGCCTTTGTCCCTGGGGTATAATCCACAACTATATCCTTTGGTGCAAAATTCTTTTTAAATAGTCCTTCAATAATCTGTTGACATTCAAAACGAATCTCTTCAACATCGTTTTCATCTTTCAAGATAAATCCATCATATTTTCTGTCTTTCATTGTCTCATCCTGTAAGATAAGCGGCAATGTTTTTACTTCGCTTTCTTTAGTTAAACAAAAAACTATATAGTTGGGATTCTGCTGTCTTATAGCACAACAAATCCCGTGGCTTACAGTTTCCCCGGTTCCTACGGTAATAATTATTGCTTTAGACATATCGCATCTCCACCCAACCCAACGGTGTATTATCAATCAGTTTTTCGGTTCTTGGTTCATCTCCGTGTGGTGTCACTCGCCAGCGACGGATGTAATCGGACTTTACTTTCAGGTCTTCGGCAAGAATTAAAAGCGAGGTAGCAAAAGCACTTGACCCTTGACCAATTCTTAGTAAATATCCGGAGAAGTCAGTCTTAATTTTCTGCTTGGATTTTTGTAAAACCCTTTGGTAAAATTGTGAAACTATTTGTATTAGGTCATTAATTTCAAGCGTAACATTTTTACGTTTAATTTCAAAATCAAATTCTGTACTTATTTTCAATGTCTCAAAAAGTATCGGTAACATTCCACTTCTTCTCGCACCGGTAACTTTCGCCAAAGTAATTTCGAGTGCATCGTTTGGTTTAAGAAAATTTGTATCAGTAACATCAAGCCACTGAGTAAAGCGATTCCCTTTCGCAAATCGCCTAAAGGTATAATCGAGAAAATCTTCGTAATTTCCCCCACGGACGAGAAAATTCATCACTTCGGTTCTCTTTCCTACTTTCACTGCTTCGCTTAAGACATACCAGACAACTGCCGAAAGTATACTCCCTTTTATTGAACTCCCGGGAATATAAGGTCTACCGGCTGATTTGATAAACGACTTTACTATGGTTTTGTGTTCTTTCAGATAATCCTTAGTGCTGGGATGAATATCAAGAATGTAAAGCGGATATTTTCTAAGCAAGTCCACAGGTAATAGGTCTCCGATATATCGCTGCTGAATTGCTGAAGAGATAAACTTTTCTTTTAATGGCTGGAAATCACTGTCCTTAAACAACGCATCCATATTGATGCGGATAAATTTGTTATCAATGAGATATTCCAGTGGACTTATTTCTTCACCGGAACCAATATGTACAGGAGATAAAGTTTTTAGTTTAATCTTCATTTTTGACCTCTAAAACACAAGGTAAAGTAAAAGCAAGTCCGTAGCGATAAATTCTATGCTCTTTGAAAATTTCAGGAGTTACATCAACTATTCTACCTTTTTTGTTAGTTGTAAAAACCGCCCCTTCTTTAAACATTCTCACTGATTTTCGTCTTAAACTCTGACATTGAGGAGAATAGATGTAACCTCTACGAGATATGAGTTGATAATATGATTCACCAATATCGTTTAATTCATCTTGGGTTGGTAAAAAGAGTGAGAGAGTAACTATACCTGAATTATTACTTGGAACATTTATGTCTACATTGGAAAATTCTGGCTCATTGAAAAGTCCTTTTCCCAAAGTCCTATCACCACCAATACCTTCATCAGCAAGAAGACGAAATGTAGTATGGAATTGTTTTTCTATACTTTTATCTTTCAAATCATACAAGAAAAATAATCCAGCATTTTCTTTATAAATAACTTCACCGAAATGGAAAAAATTCTCTCCAGGATGGTTAGTTAGCCGACTTAAGCCAACTCGAGGAACATCTGTAGTTACATAAGGGCGTTTATTATTTTTATTAGGAATAAATTCTATAATATTTTCTATTTCTTCTACTCTCTTACCGGAAAGCAATTTTTCAAATCCAGATTTCTCTATAAAGAGTTTTTTCTTTAATTCTTTGTTTTTTGGTATTTGATTTTCAGGTATTGGAAAATATAATTTATCATTCCAGAAAGGAAAAGCAGAAGAAATGACAAATGTCAGATTCCTATCAAGAAATTTTTTCAAGAGTTCTTCTAGTTTTTCCCGTCCGTATAATAAAAGATAACCGTGGCAGAAAGTAGAGAACAGAGTATCAGAATGAACAAATACTTCCGTTCCTTCACGGAAACTCTCTCTTTCACCAAGATGTAGTGGCGATTTTGGTTTGAGTTTACAGATTAAGAGATTCACTTAATTTCTTTTTTTATATCTGAAAATTTTTCTACGATTTTACTCGGTGTATCCAAATTATCGTTTATCAATTTCTGGTTCAGTTTTCCGCTTTCGTAATCTTGTGTCGTATTCCAGTAAACTTTTATACCTTTGAACTCTACCTGACCGTAGCCACGCGAACCCATCCCACCAAGATAATCATGTTCTAAAAGTTCCAACGCTTCAAAGACCTTAACAAGAATATCTTTATCGCTTTCTTCGTAAACATTGTAAATCATCTCCATAGGACTAAATCTTGCTCCCGCAGGAACACGTTCTGCTTGTCTAAGGCTACCATGCAGGGCAGTGCCTTTTACTCTATCAATTGCTGTCTCAAACTTCACTTCTGTCCATTGGAGCTCAAGGTTTTTCCTCATCCCATCAGTAATACTTGTCTCATCAAGAAGAGTATCTCTAACTATCAACTTTGTAAGCATTTCACATGTCATATCTTTATTACCTAGAGTTCCCCAGATTTTGCAAACAATGCACTTTTTATAGTCCTCATCGGAACTGCACAGATGGACCCCCTTGTCATTGAATTTCACTTGTTCCTTCCTTTCTATCAGCGAGCGCATTTTACCCTTGAGAGAAGAACCTGGGACATATGGCTTACCTTCAGGGTCAGTAATCACATTTAGGTCCACACCACCGATTTTAAGTCCCGTTGTAGTTCCGCCAATCCTCATACCTGTTTTTACTTCAATTGTTCCTTTAATAATTACCTTCCCAAGCAGTCCAGACATTTTAACACCTCCTATTTTCCGCCGTGAAAGCGGTGGTAAGCAACAATTGCTTCAAAAAAATTTTTAAAATTCTCAAAGGTTTTCTCATCCGTTACTTTTGATATTGCTTGTTCAATAACTCCTTGCAGATGTCTTACTTTTCCTCCATGTCGACCAGCTACATAAGCAAGAACGGGTCGCAATAATTGTAACTTATTGGAATCGTATTTCCCCATTCTTTGTAGTTTATCAAGAACATTTCTTATTTGAGATGATGAAAGTTTCTCTCTTTCCTGTCCTTCAGTATACCATGTCCCTAATCTATCGGCAACTTCATTCATTTCGGTAGCGTTTTGAGAAGTAATAATTTCTTTCAATTCTTGTTCGGTAACTGTTGGAGCACGGGTAGTGCTTCCATCCTGCCTGCTAGAACCTCTTCTTCCATTACTCATTTCGCACCTCCTGTTTTTGTTCTTTTCTAGTTAGATATTCTGCCCAGCGGACAGCAATATCTAGATTTTCTCTCAATTCGGTATCCTTTATAAATGTATCTCTTAGGTCAGACAAAAGTGCTGTTTGTTCATCTTCTCCTTTAAGGTATCTTTCAACCAATCTTCTCAATCCATATAAAAGTCGCCATATTCTAACCATAGAAATCCGGTTTTTCTTTAATAATTCTTTATCCTGCCAAGAAGAATAAAGCATAGTTAAAAGTGAGCGTGGCATTTTTTTACCAGAAGTCTCATCTTCTAATAGTTTTACTATTTTATCTTTGATTTTTTCTAATTCTTTTAATTCAGTTTCCCATTTTAATGGTTCATCAAAAAAAGTCAGCTTATCTTTTTTATTTCCTTTTTTATCTTCTGCTTCTTTTGCCTTTTCTTCGGCAGATCCTGCTTCTTTTGCTGCTTTATACACTGGAAAACTATCAGAAGGAGCAATGTAAATTCCCCCTGAGAGAGTAATTTTTGGATGACAGCAGGTAAATTCTCTAAAATCGTAATAGATTTTCTGTGCTATTTCTGGTAATACTGACCAAGCCCCAATTATAAACAAATCATCACCACCGGAATATACAACGATAGATTTATCTTTATACTCCGGTTCTTCAATAATATTTCTAACCCGAACTGAAAAAAACAAGGAAATTAAATGACTTAACATATTCATTCTTGAAATTGTTTTATTTTTCAACCCTTCACTGAATATTTTGCTTAAATTATCAATATCCATTCTTAAAGCACCCCATTTTTTTATTCCAGTTGCTTTTTCGGAAATATTTCCTAATGTCCCTTCTGGACTGTAAAACGCTTCAAATCTATATCCTATAAGATTTTCCGATAAAAAATCAGTATTGTTTATCTTAAATATCAACTTAGAACTTCTTTTATCCTTTAAGAAATGGTATTCGTAGCCCATAGATTCCAATAATTCACTCCAGTTTTTAACTTTTATATTTATATCGGACATTTTACTTATTTTCTCTATTTCCATATAATTTGTATTTTTTATACTTAAAGATAATAATTCAAAACTTTCACATAATTTACATTTATCTGAATCAGCATCCATTTCTTCTCCACAGATTTCACAACCTTTATGTTCCCCACCTTCATCAAATTCCTCAAAAATATTTTTATCAATTATATTGCTGAACCTTATTTTCTTTTGTCTAGCAGATACTTCACCAAGTTGTTTCCAGATACTTTCAGAAAATTCTAATTGAAAATCTTTATAAGACACCGTCAAACAAGAAATTACTACTCCAATTTTTCCCTGATGGGCGACATAAAAGTTGTGATTTATTTTTTTGTATAGGTGGGTTATCCTTTCTGAAATATCTGTTAAGTTCGGTAAAAGTATCAAAAAATTGCCACCGCCACAGTAAAGCAGATTACATAAAGAAAGATTAAACTCATCTAAAACACATCTAGCAACTGTCTCACTGAGAAGTTGTATATAAAATGACCTACCCCGAAGTCCTTTTAGGGCATGTTTACTGCTGACCGAATAAATAAAATCTTGAATACCGGAAATATCTCCATTTACTAAAAGAAAATCGTTTTGTTGAAGTGTTTCTTCGTCTCTATATTGATATGCAGAAATAATTTTGTCAATTTTTTCTTCTGACAAGTTTAAATCATAAAGACAGGTGGCAATTGCGGAGGTAGATTTCAAGTGATGATAAAGCGAAATTTCTGGTTTGTCTTTATAGGCGGATGAAGGAATAAATAGAGTATATTTTTCTAACAAAGATAATAACCTTTGGATGAGCATATTAAAGCCAGGATTGTCTTTAGCTAATAATTGTGATTCTTTACAAAATTCTTTCCATTGATATTCAAATGAATTTTTGTCTTCTGGATTCTGACTGATTGCTTCTGATTTTTGTTTTTTAGGATAAAGTTTTTCTAAACCATCAGACAATGACAAAACAGGACAGAAATGCTCATTTATTTTTTCGATTACAATTTGAGAGAAAATAGATATAAGTGGTTCTTTATTAACTTCGTTAATTTCTTCGCCAGGTTCTTTATCCCGCCTTTCCCCACAGGAAAGCCAGTCAGCAAGTTGGATAATTTTATCTTCGGATTTAGCAGGACGGTGATGGTAAAGTGTTAAGTTTTCAACTTCTGCCCAGTTCTTACCGAGGAATTTTCTGACAAAACTTCCACTTAATACAGCGTGAGTGTGTGTAGGGACACCGGCAATATTTTTAGGGCAACATATCTCTGCTAATTTTTTGTCTTCGTTATCTAACACTTCACCTGCGCGTTGAGCAAATTTACCGATATCGTGGAGTAAAGCACCAAGGATTAAGCATTGCCGAGCGAGGTCATTTTTATTCATTTTTTTCTTATTATTTCATATTTTCCTAAGCCAAAAGTGCAGTTTTTACCGATGTGGGTATATTCACCGAGTAAGAGCAAAGGTAAAAACGGTGCAAAATTACCCTCGTAAGTGATTTCTCCGAGAAAACCACCGAGTTTCATTTTTGTCTTCTGTCTTGTAGAGTAACGCTCCCAATCATACCATCTAAGGTTGCTGTCCTTTATTCTAACCTTTTCTGCATCTGAAATCAAGGTCTTAAAATCAACTTTTAGTTCTTCGTTGCAGTGAAAGTATGACAATGCCGAAATCCGGTGTAGAAGACTACGGATAAGTATATGAAATTCGGGCTTGACTACTAAATCGTTCTGGTATTTAATTCGGGTAGGCGTAAGAAAAGAAAGTGAAAGGTAATGGGGAATAAGTGATAGATGAGAAGAAAGTGCAGTAAAGGTAATTTTTGAGTTAATATTTTTTATCGTTTCATCTTGAAAATCATAGATTTTCTCATCTTGAAAATTAAATATTTCTTTTAGACAGTACTTTCCACGTCGTCCTTTCCGACCGATACCCAAGTTACCCAGTTCTTTGAAAGTAAAGATAAAGTAAGTAAGATAATCAACTGCTTTTCCAAAGAGAAGAAGATTAAAATTAAACAAATCACCCCGGTAGTAATTCTTCCTATTATCATTTGGTGGTTCAATCACAAAGGGGTGAGGAATTTCCCGGAGCGATTTGAATTTAGATGAATTTTCTGGGAGCAAGGTCTCAAAGATATAGACATAAGCACATTTGTTTTTGAGAAGGCATTGAAGACAATTTTTTTCTTTCTTGTTTACACAGCAAAGTTGGCGAAAAACTGAACCAAATCCGCCACGAAAGACCGAACCTTTATAGGTAGGAAGGGCTAAATCTTCTTTTGCTTGAAGAATAAACTGGTATTTCGCCAGATAGAGTTGCTCTAACATCTATTTTAAATTCCTAATAAATTATCTGATTTGACTAAATTGACTTGCTCGGGTCAAACCCGTCCCGATGTAACATCGGGACGGGGGTAAATTTTTTGTCTTTTGGGGAGATTCTCACTAATCCCCCTCACCCTCTATGGGGAGAGGGAACACAAGGTAAACCCCTTAACTACCTCTACCCCTTCATCTCCGACGCTTCGGTCGGAGTCCGAGTGTCATCGGACCTTCCTTCTCCCACAAGGGGAGAAGGAATAAAACAAAAAACCTGAACTTCCCCTTTCGGTTTTAGAATGGAGAACATTCAGGTTCGTTTGAATTCAACTCCGCCACTTTTCATTTTTGAAAACCACTCCTGAAACTGGAGCCGATTATTTTAACTGTATTTCCTAAATGCGCTTGAGAAATTTTTTTATCTCGTCGTGGGTGCCAGCGATGATAAATTCTATAACCTCTCCCCGAAAACGAAAAATCACCCGTTCTTTAATGGTTACTCTAATTTCCCAGTAATCGCCTTTAAGATTTTTTAGTCCTAATCCCTTTGGTTTTATCTTAGTTTCAAAAAAATCAATACTCTTAGAAACGGCTTCTTTGATTTTATCTTTGCGCTGCGAATCAAGATGCTTTAATGACCGGTCAAAAGAGGGCTTAAATTCAAATCTCATAATTTGGCCAAGTGTTGTTTCGCCTGTCTCTTAGACATGTATATTTTACCTTTTTGGTTAGCCAATTTTTCAATCTTTTCCCATTCGTCAGCAGAAAACACCGATTCTGGTTCTAAATCTTTTAGTAACCTTTCTACTGCTTTTGAAATCAACCATGATTTTGAACGCTCTTCTCTTCGGCAAAAATTATTAACTTTTTCTAACAAGTTTTTATTTATCGTTGCCGAAATGTGCACGCACTCTCTCATCTAATTCACCTCCTGATATTAATTATTAGCACAAATATTAATTTTTGTCAAGAGTAAACCGATATATAATTTTGTCAATATGGAGTTAGGGGAAAGGGGTTAGGCGTTCCAGGTAGATTTGAGGTATTTGGGGATACCAGCAGCTTCACGGGGACCGACTAATACTTCCCAGCCGGAGAGGTCAGCAAGTTTACCCGACATCACCGCGACATAGCCGGGAATGACAATTTTCCGATGGGCAACTTTTGTTTCGATTTCAAATTTTTTTATTGCTTCCACAATTTTTTCCGGGGTAAACTTTTCCGCTGCCCAAGCGGTCATTACCGAAAGTCCATCTGCATCAACTACTAAAAGCCAGGAAGCAACTTTGGAGTTGACAATTTCCGGTTCTACCGAAAAGTAAGTCAGCGAGAAATTGGTGGTCACCAAAAGAGGCGATTTATTACCCGCTTCTCCGCCGATTGAATATAGTTTTGCCTCTACTGCAACCGGTTTTTGCGGGTCAGTATAAATATTCTGACGAAGAGCGGAAAGCGGTAAAAATTGCCAGGGTTCAATTTTCGGGAAAATAATTATGCTTGCATATTTAGAAATATAAGTTCCGGCTTGTAAAATTGTTTCAAAATCATCCCCTTGGTTGGTCAGTTGTTTACGCTCCATAGCTTCAGCGACGGAGCGCCCGTCAGCAAAAACTAAGACTGGATAACCTAAAGGACGAAAATTCTTTTTCAAAGCGAGCCGCCGTATCTGGGTAAGTTCACTTAAACTCTGGGCTAAATTTGTATTCCCTAATCTCAAGACCAAATCTCTTACCCCGAGAGCAACAATTTTACTAGTCAGATGACTTGCTTTCTCTAAATCTACTGTTTCAACAATCAGTCCAGTATTATATTTCTTGGCTAATTCTACCATTTTCTCATAGTTGTTTTCGTTTGTTTCGGAAATTAAAATACGATTATCTTTAACCGTTTTTAATCCTTCTTCCAGAATTTCTAAATTTTTGCTTTCTAAAATTAAAACTGCTTTTGTCTGTTTTTGTATTTCTTCAATTGCGGGAACAAATTTATCCTTATTCCCGGATTCGTTACGCAGATAGATGAACTCTAATCTTACTCTCTGCCCGACCCGTTCCATTTCTAAACGGTTAAATTTCCCCAGTTCTTCGCCTAACTTTTCCGGAGATAAATTATCACTTAAAATTACTCCCAGTCCGCAGGGATGGTAAAATGTCTTATCGTGACGGAAAAGGACCGTCTCACCACCGAGTTCAACCTTATTTTCGTCTTCCCCAAGGATAACGGTGCGGATTGGTGGTTCAGCTGCCGCCACTAGAATTGCTTTCGCTTCTTCCGAAACATCCGGACATTCTTCAAGTGCTGCTTTTTTCTGGGCTAAACGCATGGCAAAAGCAAGACAGGTTGGACTACCGCATTTACCACAATTTGTTTTTGGAAGTAATTTGTAAATGTCTAAACCAGTCAAAGCCATACTACCTCTTAATTATGAATTATGAATGCTGAATTATGAATTAAAATCATAATTCATACTTCATAACTCATACTTCATTACATTATCGGTGGCATTGACAAAGCCGGATGATTAACCTTCTGCAAATATTCTAAAAGTTGTTCCGGTGTAGTCGCCACCGTTTCATCAGCAATTTTATCAATTAAATCCGGAACCCCACTTTCTTCGGCTCGTTTTTTTAAGCGTTCACCTAACCATTCTTTCAATTCTTTTGGCATCCAGACCAGCCGTCCTAAACCACCTTCCGCAAGAAGAAATTTTTTGCTTAATAAGTAAAGTTTACCCACACCGATAAATCCCGGCATCTGTGCACCACCACCAACTGTCCCGGCTAAAGTAGTGAAAGTCATCCCGCAAGGAGTCATTCCCGGGAAACCACGGTTCACTACCATCACACCATTCGTTTCCGGAATTACTACGAGGATACATTCAAAACAACCACAGGAAGTCATCGGTGAATCCATTATTGAATAAGCAGAAAATTTATCAATCGTGTTATGGGACGCCTGGTAAACAAACTCGTTTATTCCTTTCCATTGTCCTTTAGTTGGGTCAAGGGTTTCACCTTTTTTCACCGGTTGATTACAACCTCTCGGATTAATCTCATATCCGGCTTTCCCGTCAAACCAGTTATAAGCACCGCAGAGACCAAGCCGTTCCGGTGAAATGATACAGACATGGTTCGGGGCATAACTCTGACAGAGTGTACAGGAATAGAATGTATCAATTGTTTCGTCAGTCATCCCGGCAATCCGTGCATCACGTTCATTCCAGAATTTCTCTAATTCGGAGTGCGCTTTTTTCATCTCTCCCGGGTCAGAATATATTTTCACCTGCACTTTATCCACAATTGCTGGATAATCTTCTACCAGTTTAGTGGCTAAAATTATACCGAAATGTTTCAAACGGAATCCAGCCTGATATGCTTCTTTAGAAATTCTTAGCCAGGCAGTATCCCGTGAACCCATATGGAAAATACCTTTCGCATGATTAATTAAAACATGGATTTGCCGTTCCAAAATCGTCTCAAAATCTTTAGACATTTTTCTTCCGGCAACTTCCACAATTATCCCTAAGGGATGAGAACTTCCTTCCACAACACCGTCAATATCCGGACCAAACAGTTCAATTTTACCGTTTTCTACTTCCTCCATCCCGCGCATCCGTAAAAACTCAAATGCTTTAGAATATTTCCCGCCAAATTCAACCTGAAGTTGTTCTTTCCTTACCCTTTCTCCTTCAAAACCAGCACCGAAAGGTACCGGAATCGGCACTTTAGAAACTTTAATTTTTAATCCTCTGATTTCAATCGCTTTGGGAACCATCTGTTCCCGTGCTATCGGTGAAATTACATGTTCATATTTACATATTCCGGTCGGTAAAATCTGGTCAATATCGGTATCCGCAACTGCCGGGAAACCAAAATTGATTGCTCCGGCAGCATTGGCATGTTTCTCTTCATCAACTTCACCTAAAGCAAGCACGAAAGCATGCACTCTTTCCCGATTATAGAGCAGGATATCTTTCGCTTTCTTCATATCCCCCGGAGTTAAGCCACCGAAACTCATCGCCGAACGGGCAGCAAAATTCAAAGCATAAATTGTCGCCGTAATATCTGTTCCGTGCGGAACAAGGAAGACATCCCAACCCATCTGCACGCCTTCTTCCTGCAGTTGTTCAGCGATACACATCTTTTTTCCATCCGCACGGGTGGAGACCGCCGACATAAAAACAAGAATACTTTTTTCCTGTAATTCAGTAACAATCCGTTTTGCTTCTTCATTAGTCGGTGCGCAACCAACAATTGCGGCAAAACCCGGCATCCGTCCGTCAACCAGTTTTATACCCTGCTCACGCAGGATTGCATCGGAAGTGAAAGCAACCCAGAAATCATGTGTTGGTGGCGGATTCTCGGTTGCATATTTCAATACTTCAATTATCTCTTCAGCAAAAAGTGTCGCCATACCTGCATCAAGAGTATCACCTAAATAAGGTAACCATAACTGTTCAGCCGGCACTTCCGGTAAAAGTTTACGGGCATGTTCCAAGATTGGCAGAATATCGCCTAATTTCTGCACCTTTACCCCGGTCATTGCATAAATGAACGGTAGATAATAAGCAGTATCCGGGAAAGCAACCGCTAACTCTTTCCCTTTCTCTTTAACTACTTTCTCTACCATCAATTCGGCACGCTGAACAATCTTATGTGCCCCTTTGATTGCTTTCGTGGCAATAATCTTTGACATTCAGACCCTCGCTTTATTCGGGTAAATCCTAAATCCCAAGCACCAAATCCTAAACCTATTTCGTTTGGAATTTGGAATTTGTTATTTGGAATTTCTTAGTTCTTAATCGTACATCATTTTCGCTAAATTCAACGCTTTCCTCTTTTTATTTAGATGCTCAATAATCAATTCCGCTGCTTTCACTGGATCCGGCTGGAATGCATACTTCCCACCGACTAAGTTCTCTATTTCTTCGGTAATATATTTGTAAACCTTGTCACTACCCATTACTGGCTGGGGTAAACCAAAAACCGTAAATATCCCTGAAGCAACCGCATAGAAACCGATAGTAATCGCTTTCTCACTCATCCATTCTAACGCTGCCCCGGCAACCGGTAACTCGTCAATACTCTTACCGATACCGCCTTCTTTCACCATTTCACAACAGGCAGTAAGAATACGGGAATTATCTACACAGGCACCAAGATGTAATACCGGTGGGATACCTACCGCTTTACAGATTTCCTGTAAACCTTTCCCGGCATATTTAAACGCTGCCTCCGGGGTCATCAAACCACCTTTGGCACAGGCGAGTGCGGCACAACCGGTCTCCACAACTAAAACATCTTTTTTTAACAATTCTTTAACTAAGGTCAGATGTGCCAAATCCTGGGTCATTCCCGGATAATTGCAGCCAACTACACCGACTACACCGCGCAGCCGCCCGTCCATAATCCCGTTATTTAAAGGACGGTAAGTTGCCCGGTATTTACCACCAAGCATATCAAAAATATATTCGGTAGTGAACCCGGCAATAAACTGTGCGGTCTCTTTGGTCGGAATATAAACCCGGTTCTTATCCCGGTTTTTATAATTCTCAATTGCTCGTCCGACTATTTCTTTCGCTACCGTGTATCCTCTATCTTCTTTAAATTCAATATGTTCTGCACCAAGAAATTTTGCTTTATCCGAAGTAGAAAATATTTTGGTATGGAAACATTGGGCAATACTCGGTAAAGTGGGAAGAATACACTGGATATCTACCACCATCACTTCTACTGCACCGGTAATAATTGCTAACTCCTGATGTAAGAAATTACCTGCTGCGGCAATACCGTGACGCATCAGTATTTCATTCGCTGTGCAACATATCCCAGCTAAATTTATTCCTTCTGCACCTTCTTCCTTGGCTAAAGCAATCATTTCCGGGTCATTCGCTGCTTGCACAATCAATTCGGCTAATAACGGTTCATGCCCGTGCACAATAATATTTACTTCATTTTCTTTTAAAATTCCGAGGTTAACCTGGGCGCGGATTGCCCGCGGTGAACGGAAAAGGATATCCGAAATCTCAGTCGCAATCATTGACCCACCCCAACCATCAGCAAGTGCTGTCCTTAAACCATGGAGAAGCAAACTATGGTAATCGTTATCTACACCCATATTCGTCCGATGCAAAGATTCCACAATTTCCCGGTCAACTGCCCGGGGGGCAATGTGCAACTTATGCCAGGTATCCTGTTGTTTCTGGGGTGCTCTTTTCAAAAATTTAAGTTCACCTTCGCTTTTTCCAAATTCAGCAAGTGCAATTCTTGCTACTTCTTCAGCAATTTTTTCTTTATTCTTATTTTCGGTTTTTATTCCGTATTCACTCGCCAGCATCCGCAGTTTATCCTCATCAGTAATCTTATATCCCTGTGTTTTCCCTAAAGCAGTCAAAAGTAATGTCTCGGCAATACCCCGTCCATGGTCAGAATGTGCCGCACAACCGGCAGCAATTTTTCTGACCAGGTTCCGGGCAACAATTACTTCCGCAGTCGCCCCACAAACACCGGTCATCCCCTCACGCCGAATCTGACAGGGACCCATATTACAAATCGTGCAGCAAATACCGTTCTTCCCGTATTTACAGAACGGCTGCATCGCTTCCCAGCGGTCCCAAATCGTGCCAATTTTTTCTTTCTCCGCACGTTCAAGAAGCGCCTGTGCGGCTTTATCTGCGGTTTTCTGTTCAATTGTCCTTTTTTCTACCGGCACTTTTATCTTCTCCTTAAAAATAATAACTTAATTTACTGAGGAATTGATTTTTGAGCGACTTTGATATTTTTAGCAAAAACAAATGAAGAAATCGTTAAAAAATTGTCCTGTTTGAGTCCGATGCCACATTGGACGAGTTTGACAATTTTAGATTTCTGAATGCAGTGTTGCGTTAAAAAAATATCACTGAGCGAGAAAATCAATTCCTCAGGGAAATTCACCCTTTATCCTTCAAGAAACCAAGAAGTCTATTTTTACAGATTTCAATTTCCTGTCTGAACTTCCCTTCGTTGATTGAACTCTTATGTTCTTGAAGAAATTTTTGATTATAACTAATATATCCAAGAATGTCAAGAGAAAAATTATTTTTTTCAATAAATTTTTTATCTTCTTCGGTTTGAATCTTATTCCCAAGAAGAAAAGTGTTTTTTATTTTCATCTCTTCAGCAAATTTTTTTATCTTCCCGGCCGTCTCTAAAGCACGTGCACCCGGTTCAACCACAATAATCAGCGCATCAACATTACCCGCTGTCCCCCGTCCGAAAGGTTCAATCCCGGCAACTAAATCCACAATTACCACTTCTTCCCGGGCTAAAACCAGATGACTCAATAACGCCCGCAGGAAAGCATTCTCCGGACAGACACAGCCAGCACCGGCTTTTTTCACTGTCCCCATAGTCAATATTTTCATTCCTGCATATTCCAGAGCAAATTTTTCCGGAATATCGTCAACCTGAGGATTAAGTTTGAAATAACCCGCGGGAGCAGTATCCAAATCTTCTACCCCGGTGCGTTCGGCAATCAGTTTTTTCATCTCAATTAAAGGAACAATTTCTTCTGGTTCCGGATAGCCAAGGGTTGCCGCTAAATTCATATCCGGGTCAGCATCAACCAGAATAACTTTCTTCCCCTCTTCCTTAAAACTCAAACCTAAACCGCAACTAATCGTCGTCTTCCCAACTCCACCTTTACCCGAAACTGCAATCTTCATTGAAACCTCCGCGAATTACACGAATTTACTGCACACGAATTCCCACGAATAAAAAATTCAAGTAAGTGGGACTTAAGTCCCGCTTACTTTTTTCTATCCCGTATTACAAAATGGTAATACTATTTTACAATGTCAATTTAACTTCGCCAAGCAAAATTTTTAGAAAAATTACACTCTCCACCCCTTCAAATTCCCCAAATACCAAACTTATACCGTTTTTCTCCCATCTTTCTTTTCTCCCTTATTGTCAAATTTTCCGACTTGAATTCAAACCTAACAGGTAGGGGGGCATTAAGGCCCTTCTACACTCTTTTTTTCCTCTTTGCCAAATTCCCCAACCCGAACCTTCTCAGTCAAATTCCCCAAAATGCCAAATCCTAATATCGTCTTCCAAAAGTCATTTTAGCAAAAAGATAAAAAAAAGACAATTCCTTCTTGGCAATAAAAAAACCGCCGACATCTTTCCATCAGCGGTTAAACTTTTATTCTTCACCGAGCTAAGGGCTCTTAATAAATCAAGAATTCAGATGATATTTCATTGTGCGCTTTCAAGCAACTTGTAAGTCTTTTCAACTTCTTCTACATTCTCGTAAATCTTTTTTATTGGTCTTACCTCGGTAACGGAGTAGTAGAAAATCATATCTTGAACTAAATCTTCTAATAAGTTTATTGAGAACAAAGCGTATCTGGTCTCATCTAAAGGGCTTACTTTCAAAGATAACCGATAAGAGCCATCTCCTTTGTAGCACATTTTAACCTTTTTAAGTAACTCTCTGATTTTACTAATCACTTGGGTAAGTTCATTTGCTTTCAATTCAATTTTAGAATAGAGAAAATCTATACAATAGGTAATTTTAGATATATCCTCTAATGAATTATCATCGTTGACATAACTCAGAAGATAAACAAGCCAGAGATTAGCATTTTTTGGAATTTTATTTAGATTATCTAAAATGAAACAAACCTCGAAAAAACTATCTAAATCTTTGGGTATAATTTTTACAATATTGGCTTCATCAATCACACTTTGAAGAAGATGGGAAAGTTTCTCTCTATTTATGTCAATTAGTACGTGCTGGAAATTTAAGATAAAATCTTTCATTTCTATTTTATCGCAAAGCACTTTTAAGGATTTGTCAGATTCCAATAAGTTCTCAAATTTATCTTTGGGAACCCTAAAAGCATAACTTCTCCATGCTTCAACCATTCCATATTCACCATTTTTCATAACCCATTCGGGTGTGAATATTGCATACTTTAGCAGTGGCTTGTGAATATAAAAAAAGAATTTATTCTCAAGTGTTTCTCGTTTACCTCTTCTACTTTTAGTAACTTTTGATACTTTGAAATCATAGAATTCCAAATCTCCTCTTTCGGCATATTGAAACTCAAACTGTACTTTTTCATCATTTATCTCGGCAATAAAATCAGGCTCCCTTGAAATTCCACCTTTTCTCAAAAACCATAAAAATTTATCTCCGCCAGCTTTATAAACTTTAACCGTTTTATTTGGATGTAACTCTTTTACTTTGCTTTCAAGCCATTCCACCACTTCCAACTCAGCAATTGCTTTTTTCTTCATATCCTTGCGGTATTCTAAATATGTTCGTGATTTTAATGCACTGGACTGAGCGTATATTGTTTTCCCGTCTAATTTCATAATTTCCACCTCACCACAGATTAGTCTGATAATTTTTAAGATTTTTTACTGCACCAAATGCAATTTCTGAATTTACTTCATAACCTATACCATTGCGTTTTAAATCTGCAGAGGCCAAAAGTGTGGTACCAGAGCCAACAAATGGGTCAAGGACTGTCTCACTGATATAACTAAAAGCTTTGACTAACCTAAAAGGAAGTTCATAAGGAAATGGTGCGATATGGCTTCGCCTGTCTCCGCTCCCTTGCGGTTTCATCACCCAAACATCACTCTTTTTTATAGATAACCAGAATTCTTTATCTAATTTTGATTGTTCTTTTTGTTCTCTCGTTAGATGTCCGTACTTGTTAAATCCTTTCTTTTCAGGTTTATCAAACTCTAAGATAAACTCGTGCATATTATTTATTAGAATTCCACCCGGATAGGGGTAAGTTCCAAAATGAGCCCTCACAGCATTTGTTTTATGCCACACTATATCTCTCTTAAAAATAAATCCTATTTTTTCGCACACTTCTATTGTTCTTCCTACTAAATTTAGTGTCCTAAAACTTCCATTTTCAAGTCTTATGGGAAGGTTCATTATATTTATAAATGCTTTTCTTCCGGGTTGCAAAACTCTATAAACTTCTTTCCATACTTCACCTATTTTCTCAAACCATTCATCAATATCGTGAATATTGCCAAGGTCACTCTCAATTGGTTCTCTTGAATACATCTTTGTATCAAAATATGGAGGAGAAGTAATCATTAAATTGATACTCTCGTCAGCCAAATCGTCCATTTTCATTGAATTTTTAACAAGGACTTTTTGAGTTGTTCCATTTATTTCAACAACATTCACTTTGGGAATTTCTATTTTTTTCTTTTGCGGTTCATACTGGAGTGTTTGTTCATACTTCCTTAATTCTCCTAAGGCAAAACGCATCTGCCCACTTGCAGAGATATTTGCTTCAATAACTTGCCTTTGAGTAAGATTGTGAAGTGTTCCAACCGAAATGTTAAGATACTTAGCAGCTTCAATCGCTGAGAGATACGCTCTATTTTTATAATCTTTTGGTTCCGCCTTAATCACTCCTGACGGTTGCTCTTTCACATAACTGGTTGCTGCATGAAGTTTGTATATCTTCTCTTTTTTTCTTCCCATATTTAAAATCATATAGAGATAGGTTTATAACTCTATTAAAATTATAACTTTTTTTAACTCTTTATTCAAGAAAAAATGTAGTTATGTATGATAAATATGAACACCGCCCCCTTCAAATTCCCCAAATACCAAACTTATACCGTTTTTCTCCCATCTTTCTTTTCTTCCTTATTGCCAAATTCCCCGACCCGACCCTCACAATGAATACTTATTTATTCCTCGGCTTTTTCTAACTTTTTACAGAATCTCTTATAATTTCTTTCATCACGCATTTTTGGATTTGAATTTTGATATACGTATGAGAAAAACTTCTTCACATTTCGTTTCGTAAGAATTTTAATATAGTAATGTTCAGCTCTTAAATCTGGATAGATTGTAAGAGGCCTCCCAGCAGGTCTTGATTTTACAATCTCAATCTGAAATAGAATATTAACAATTGTCTCCATAAATTTTCTACTTTGGTAGGAGAGTTTAATGAATATTCTTTTTCGCGCTTTCTGGAGATAACAAGTTCCGTGGGCATCAAAAAAACCTCGTATGAAGTGGGGGAGATATTCCTCCGGAATATCTGGGAATATTCTTTTCCCACGCGGTTTAATGAACCCTAAAGCGTATCTTAGATAATTTATGACTGTCTTTCCATCACTAGTAGTATCATAAATACCTAAATGCCACCTTATTTTGTTTCTATTTTTTGTTTTACCTACTGTATATGTGACTCTAAAAATTTGCCTTATTTTCTCTAATGGCTCCGGATGAAAGTGGGAGATGATTAACCCGGTAGGACTGCTGGTATCTCTCAAAGTTGCGTCTCCAAAAATGAAACCAAGTGCCCAATATACTTTAGCATAACCACCGGGGAAATAATATTTCTTTTTCAGAAAATCATCAGTCGCGGTTTTTAGTTGTTTCCCATATCCTGGGGCAAATAGACTTTCATAAGGTACTTTTAGATTTCTTGATATTTCTCGTATTATGCATTGGGAGAAGATAACCTTTCCCAATTCAATTCGGTTAATATATACTCGTGAGCAACCAATCTTTTTAGCCAGCTGATTCTGTGATAGACCTTTTGAATTCCGGGCATATTTTATATTCCGTCCAACTATCTTTGCCTTACTACCAGTTATTTTCATATACGATTATTTACCTATCAAGTTAGAATATGTTTGCTTGATTTTCCAAGTTAAAAGACCTATTCTACCGTTACCGATAATTTGTCGGTTAATTTTTGTGACTGGCATTACTCCGATAAGCGAATTAGTTAAGAATACTTCCTTCGCCTGTTTTAGGTCTTCCGTTTTTATCCTTTCCTTTCTAACTTCTAACTTTAATCTTTGTGCTAACTCCATAACTACCTTTCGGGTGATTCCCGACAGACAACCGCATTCTATCGGTGGAGTATTCAGTATCCCATTTTCAGTAATAACAAAAATATTCGTTCTCGTTCCTTCACAAATTTCACCTTTGGTATTGAGCAAAATTCCTTCATTCGTACCTTTGCTTTCCGCTTCTTTACGCGCTAAAAGCATCGGTAAATAATTTAAAGATTTGATTCTGGAAAGTGGTGAATATTCATTTTGTCTTATATTCTGCACGATTACACAAGTCCAAGAAGTTTTCTTTTTTAGATAATTTTTTATATCCCGACAAAGAAAAACTAAACTCGCTCCTTTTTTCTCATCACGGATAAGCATCAAACGGAGATAGGCATCAGGCAGGTTGTTTAATTTTACCAGTTGCTGAATAATTTGTTTACTATTTTCTAAATCTTTGGGGACTTTTAAACCAAGAACTTTTGCTCCTTTTTTTAAGCGGGCAAGATGCTCTTCTAAACGAAAAACCTGTCCGTGATTAGCACGCATCGTCTCAAACAAACCTTCACCGTAAAGAACTCCTCCGGAAAAAACCGAAACTTTCGCCTCGTTTTCCGGTAAAAATTTACCATCCAGATAAATATAGTTTCTAACCATTTTTTCCATACAATAATTGGTTTTGATTACAGCGATTTTTACAGCTGATTACAGCGATAAAATCTTCTCTCTGTCTACTTAATTATCACAATTTTCTAAGTGCATTACTTCGTTCAATAAATCGGAAACGCTACCTCTTCAAAGAGTTTCGGGGTTCCTCTCTGAACGACATCAGAGTTTTTGGCGCTTCTTGACTCTGGTCAAAAAATCATAGAGTGAAGAGAGGGTTCCCGAAACTCATTTTCCCCTCTCTGGGAGTGAGGAACTGACTTTTCGCTCAGCAAAACCGAGACAAGAAAATAGTGCTTTTGCTTTGTCTAAGGTCTCCTGATATTCTTTCTTCGGGTCAGAATCAGTAACAATACCTCCACCTACTTGAAAATATATTTTACCGTTAGTGAAGAGCAAAGTGCGAATCACAATATTCAAATCACTCTCTCCATTAAACCCCAAATAACCAATTGAGCCGGTATAGATACTCCTTTTCGTTGGTTCCAGTTCTTCAATTATTTCCATTGAGCGTATTTTCGGTGCACCGGTAATTGACCCGCCGGGAAAACACGCCTTTAAACAATCAAGATGGGTTTTATCTTTGCGTAAAATTCCTTCCACGGTGCCAACTAAATGGTAAACCGTCGGATGTTTTTCTAAAGTAACTAATTTCGGCACTTTTACTGTGCTATATTCACAGACACGACCTAAATCGTTGCGTTCTAAATCAACAATCATTACTAATTCTGCACGGTCTTTCTTACTTTCTAATAATTCCGTCGCAAGTTTTCTGTCTTCGCTCGGAGTTTTACCTCTTGGTCTTGTCCCTTTAATCGGACGGGTTTGTACATACCTCCCGGAAATTCTTAAAAATCTTTCCGGTGAAGCGGAAACAATTTTTACTTCCGGGAAATTCAGATAGCAAGCAAAGGGTGCGGGATTAATCCGGCGTAAAGTTTTATAAACTTCCCAAGGGGTGAAAGTCCCGGCATCGCTTACCATAAACCGTTGCGAAAGGTTGACCTGATAAATATCACCGGCAGCGATATACTCTTTTGCTTTCTTAATTGCTTTCAGGTAATTTTGATAAGCAAAATTGGAAACAAATCTTGGACTCCTCTGAGTAAGAAAAAATTCTTCTGTATGATTACCCATATAATTTTGGGAGAGTGAAAAAAATTTTTTTTCAACTTTTTTTATTTCAGTTTCAGCACAATTTTTCTGTAATTTTTTATTTTTTTCTCTTAGCCCGGTAGCACAAATCCAACTTTTCTTTTCCCAATGGTCAAAAATGATTACGCGGTCATAGAAACCTAAATAGCATTCCGGTAAATTCAGGTCATCTCTTGCTTGGTCAGGCACTTTTTCTAAATATCTACCTAAATCATAACTAAAATATCCGACTACCCCACTGGTAAAAGGAAAAGGAGGATATTCGTCGGTAGAATTCATTTGATAACGAGAAAATAATTTTTCTAAGATTTCCCAAGGATTACCTTCTAAGAATTTTCTCTTCTGTGGGGAGATAATTTCTATTTTTCTACCTTTACTTTTGAAGACGAGGAAGGGGGAAAAACCAAGGAAGGAGTAGTGTCCAAATTCGTGTTGCGTATTAGCACTATCTAAGAGAAAACTATATGGGTAGTTTTGAAAATGTTCAAATAGTTCTACAACTGTAAGTGAGAAACTTAATTCTTTAAAAAACATTATCGATAATGATTACACAGATTGCAGAGATTGATTACACCGATTATTGAATTTTACTTATTACCGTCACAAGTCGTCATTGCGAGCAAAGCGAAACAATCTCAAGACGAGATTCCTCGTTTCACTCGGAATGACACTTCGTTTCATCTGTGTAATCTGGCCTTTTAATCTGTGTAATCAAGTATCTCTTTACTTAATTCGGAAGTAAGCAGAAGTGTTTTCTCAGCAATCGGTTCACTTTTTGTCCCTAAACCGCAGGATGGAGTAAAAAGAAAATTATCTAAAAGTTTTTTTCCCTCTATACCGTTTTTTACCAACTGTTCAATAGAAGAAAGAAACTTTCTCTTCAAACTATCCACACTCTCATTTAAAACTTTCTCATCAGTTGGCACAATACCCCAGGCAAGCATACCGTCTCTTTGAATAAATTTTTTTACTGCTTCCCGATATAAAAGTAAAGAATCAAAATAGTCGTAAGCATCAAAAGAAAGTATATCAATCCCGGTTTCTAAAACAATTGACCAGTCAGTGTTAGCACAACAGTGGATACCAACTAAAACTGGTGATTGGTGATTGGTTATTGGTGATTGGTAGTCTTTGGTACCGGAGATGACTTCGTTAAGGGATTGACTAATTTCTTCACGGGAAACCGCAGTATAGGCACTACCGTATGCAGCAAGATAGGGTTCGTCCAAAAATAAGATAACGGTTAACGGTGAACGCCTGCCCACCGTAGCTTCAGCGGAGGCGGGGATAGTGGATAGCTGGGAGATTTGCCAGAGTGCTTTCATCTGCAGATGTTTAATTAAAACATCACGGAATGATTCATTGTAAAATAGGGAACGCCCCTTCTCATCTTTAACCGATAATCCAAAAGTTAAAGGACCGGTAATTTGTCCCTTCACCGCAATGGGTAATGGAGAGTGGGGAGTGGGGGATAATTGGGTAGAAAAAAATGCGTGAAGTCCCGCAGCAAATGCTGGAGAAATCGCAAAGTAGTCAAGATTACGATTAAGATAATTCTGATAAAAAGTCTCCAGTTCACGGTTAAATTTATTCTCCTCAAGATAAATTTTTTCTTCTTTCTCATTAATCACTACCCCGGGTAAACCTTCGGAATATTGCACATACATATTTTCCCGAAAACTAAGTTTCGGTAATTGTGGCCAATAAGGAACTTGTGGAAAATATTGAAAGATTCTTTGGCAAGCAAAATTCTTATCAGTATAGGGTAAACTACCAACACCAGTGGCTAAACCCCTAAACTTATTCATCTTTTTAAATATGATTACGCAGATTTTATAAATCCGATTACACAGATTAACTACTAATCCATATCTAATCCCCCATCTGTGTAATCTACCGTTTAATCGGCTTGCCCCGTTTAGATAGTAATTATCTAACGGGGTGAATAATCAGACATCCTCTCCGTATAGGATGTCCTAATACATTACCAAAGCAATTACTGTCATTAGAAAAAAAGCAAACAACATCAAAATCAACGGTAAATTAACAAAAATTTTTTTTAAAAAATTTTCTTCAGTTTTATCTTTTATTTCTTTAGTTTTTTCCATACTGACTCACTTTCTGCTTCCTTTTCTGCTTCACGAATAGATTTAAGTATTTCTTTTTCTTCTTCACTTGAATCTTCTTTTAAATCTTCTTTAACAACTTCTTCAGTTTTTCCTGAACTACGAAATTTCTGGAGAAAATCTTTTAAACTTTTCTGATGAAAGAAATCTTGTAATTTCTCAAATACTGGAAAATTGTATCTTGCTTTTGAAAGTTCACCTAAGATTTCTTTTTCTTCTTTAGAAAAAGGTTTCTTTTCTACCACTTCGTTTTTCTTTTCTCCCTCAGGAATCGGCTGCCGGAAAGTGCGCACAAAGGTTTGCAAATCTTTCATTAGTTTCGGGTTTTTTACATTAAGATAAAATTTCCCTAAATAAAAAAGTAAATACATCACCCCGACAAAAAAAATAAGTTTAATTATTGTTTTTCCCATTTTAATACCTCCGTGATGTATCCCAAAGTTGAACCTTCTCCGATTTCTTTACGGATACGATTTTCTTTCTCTAAAACATCCATCGCCCGGTTAGCAATCTCTATTGCTTTATTTTGGGGAACAACAATTACTCCGTCATCGTCACCGATTACCCAGTCACCGGGAAAAATTTTTATTCCGCTAATCGTGATTGGGATACCGATTTCACCTAAACCTTTCGGTTCACCTGCCTGGGGAGTAATAATTTTCGCAAACGCCGGGAAAGAAATTTTTCTTATTTCCTCAACATCACGGATTGCACCGTTAATCACTACGCCGGCAATTTTTTTACCTTTTGCTGAATGGCTGGCAAGTTCGCCCCAAACCGCTGGACCAACACCACCCGCATCAATCACAATCACTTCACCTTCTTTCGTCTGGTCAACCGCTTCTACTGGTTTTGCCCAGTCACCAGGATAGGTGCGCACGGTAAAGGCTTTCCCGACCATTTTTAATCCTTGGATAACCGGGACAATATCTTTAAGTGTTTCCCCACGATGTAAAGCATCAGAAATATTGGCAGTAGAAACCTGAGAAAATATTTTCCGGACTTCTTCCTCGCTGGCTACCCGTCGGTATAAATCGGTTTTAATTTTAATCTTTTCAGTAATTGCTTTTTTTATTTCTTCCGTTGCTTCCCGTGCATCTGCTGATTTAGTTATTGCTCCACCGACGATAATAATCTCTGCCCCGGACTCCACTGCTTCTACTGCATTTTCGGAATTGATTCCACCGGCAATAGCAATCGGTAGATTTACATTTTTGCTAATTTCTCTAACTTTCTCAAAAGATATTTTACCTTGCATCTGTTCATCAATAGAAGTATGTAACCCTAAATAATCAGCACCAAGTTTTTCCATTTCTTTTGCTCGTTGAACAAAATCTTCTACCTCTAACAAATCAACCATAATTTTTGCCCCGTAATTCCGTCCGGCTTCAATACATTCACGAATTGTGGAATCGTCGGCTACACCTAAAACCGCAACAATTTCTGCACCGGCTTTTGCGGCAATTTCTACTTCCAGCCGGCCGACATCCATCGTTTTCATATCGGCAACAAGCGTCACATTGGGAAATTTTTTCCGTAATTCACGGATTGCTTCCAAACCGCAGCTTTTAATTAACGGTGTGCCCGCTTCTAACCAGTCCGCACCACCAGCAACTGCTTCCTCAGCAAGTTTCAATGCTCGTGGCAAATCAATAAAATCAAGTGCAATTTGAAGTATCGGTTTCATTTCTTCCTCAACCTTGATTTAAGCAGTTTTCCTAAATATTTTAAGTCCTCTTTATCTCTCGTTCTCCCGGCTGCTTTTTTCATCCGGACCATATCCGCAAGTGAGGGGAAATAAGCATAAGTATTACCAATCTTTGCTCTAATTTTATTCTTCCAGACATCTTTAAAACTTACACCTTTAACAAAAGGATGGATATCGGTCGCTAACAAATATTGTCTAATGAGTGTTTTTTTAGTAAGAAAATCTTCAAGTGTAGTAAAGCCAATGACATCATAACCGAATTCTTCTAATGCTTGAAGAGTCATTTTTGCATTTTTTTTTGTCGGTTCAATAAATATATCTATATCAAATGTTGCCCGAGCATACCCATAAACCGGGAAAGATTGAGCACCAATAATAACAAATTTTACTTTATGTTCTTTGAGTAATTTGAGGAGATTTTCTATGTTCATGTCTTTTTAGCATTCTTGCTAAGTATAATGATGTTTCAAACATCATCTTGAATCTCTGGGCAGTAGTAAGAGAAGTTAGATACTCCAGTTCAAACTCAATTTCTTTCTTTTCATTATCTTTCTTCAGCATCAAAATCTTTGTTTTCATAGTTTCTCCAAATTCAATTATGTTAGATTTCAGCGATTTTTAAGTCCGATTTCAGCGATATTGTAATAGAAATCTTTACGGGGGAAATCGGAAGTTTGTCAAAAAAACCAAGACCAGCGTGCTTCTATCTATTTTTTCAAAAGTTCAATCAGTTCTTCTTTAGTCAAACCACATTGGTGAAGGATGCTTAGTAGTGTTCCTTTAGCAAGTTCATTATGCAGAGGAACAACTGTTCTATAATTTCCTTTTCGTAAACTTATATGACTTCCTTTTTGTCTTACAATCTCAAAACCTGTTTTTCTTAAAATCTTTATTAATTCTTGACCCGAGAGAACCGGCAGTTTAGGCATTTATTTCCCAATTTCAATCGGGGAAAGAACCACTTCACCCGTAGACTGAGGCAAATCCTCATAGCCGAAACTTTCTAAGTAAAGTTCCACTGCCTCTTGAAGATTTTTCCTTGCTTCCTCAATAGTTTTTCCCTGACTTACCACTTCTAACTCCAAGCAGTGAGCAACATACCACTTTTCTTCTTTAGTAATAACCGCAGTAAACTTAAAAGCCATTTATTCACACCTCCTAAATTCAATATTTATCTATTCTTTGGATTGCAAAACCACCTCATCCTTGGCATGAACTGTAATAGTTTATGCTCCGGCACTGCGGTATGAACCGTTCTGGTTCATACCGGGGTCAACCCTGAACCAGTAATCGGTCCAGGGTAAATCCGAACTTTATCAAATTTATCAAACACTGTCACTCCTATTTTTTCTTTTTTGCTAAAGAATATTAATTATTTTTCTTTTTGGACATTTCTAAGAGCAGCGATCCTATTTTTGGCAGCTTCACCTAATGATTCGTCACCATACATAGATATCTCATAATATTTCTCAATAACCTTTTGATACTCATCTATTGCATTATCTTTTTGGCCTAACTTTTCATAAACTTCAGCAATCACGAATTGAGCAATTCCTTTAACAATCTTATCAAAATCACCAGAAATAATTTCCTTGCATACGTTTATTTTGTCTTGATTATTATCTTTAGTTTGAAGTATCTCTGACAAAGCTACTAATAAATAAGATGTTGTGTCATCCGAACCATATTTCCCCGTCCAAACATTTGGAAATTCTTTAAGTACTTTTTTATAAAATATTATGGAATTTTCTATATTGCCTGATTCATTTTCTATTTCTGCAAGCCTTATGTAACATTCGGGATGAGTAGAACCAAACCACCATTCTTGTACCAAATATTTCTCATTCGGAATATTTAGTAGAATTTCAATAATTTGTTTAGCTTTTTCTATGTTTTTGTATTCTTTTGTATATACATCTCCCCACCGATTTGTATAAATATCTAAAACTTCCATATAGGCATTTATTTTTAATTTGAAACCTTTCTCATCAATAATATCAGGATAGGTATTTATTACCTTATTATATTCAGTAATCGCTTTTAGTGGGTTAGAGATTGGTCGTCCTTCTAAATTAAAAAGGTCTGCAATACGCATCTGGGCAATTGGACATATTTTCGTTTTTGAATTTGGGAAAACAGCATCTGGATGTTTTTGTACGATGTCGTTATATAAATTTACTGCTGTATTTCGTTGATGCTCGGCTTCGGTGCTTTTTATATTATTTTTAATCATATTCCTATAAGAGTTGGCAAGTTTAAATTTAAGATAAGGAGCTAATTTACATTCAGGATATTTGCTTATTATAGTTTCGTATATCTTCTGCTTTATTTCAAATAGATCATTATGTTGCACATATTCAGACTTTAGAAACATTGCCAGTGGCTCACCCTCAAAATCAGAATAATTCTTCATTAGTTCAATTCTATCTTCTTCTATAATTGTTGTTATGTCATTTGGTTCGTATTCGCTTACGAGCTTGTTAAACCACTCGAAACCTTTGTCTAATGGCCCACATATACCAATAATTCTACAAGTAGCATCTCTGGCAAATTCATTATCTCTCAACCTTTTTCCGAAAGTTGAGAGATAAGTGTTTACGAGTTCTTGATAAACATATAAAGCGGCTTCTGTAACTCTACTTTCCCGATAAGCTTCTGCTAAATTAAACATCTCCTCAAGCAATTTAAGACTGTAAATAGGAGTCCTTTTTTTGATTATTTCGACCTTCTGTTTTGCATTTTGTAATGCTAAATCTTGAATAGAAATCTCTTTTGAGAAGATTAGCGATCCCAAAATACAGTCAAAACTGAAAAAAATCATCAAATATAACAAAATCCAAACTTTGCGAGGTCTCATTTTAGACTCCAAAGCAAATCTTACCATCTTCAGTGCCAGCCTTGAGTTCTTGACTAAGTTTTAGTTGATAATTTTGCTGCTTTGACTGTATTCACCATTAACATCGCAATGGTCATCGGACCAACTCCACCGGGAACCGGCGTAATTGCTCGTACTTTTTCTTTGACATTATCAAAATCAACATCACCACAAAGTTTTTCATCCGGGAGACGATGTGTACCAACATCAATGACGATTGCTTTTTCACTCACCATCTCAGCAGTAATCATTTTCGGTTTACCAACCGCAGCAACTAAAATATCTGCCTTCCGGGTTACATCGGCTAAATTTTTTGTTCCGGTATGACAGATAGTCACGGTAGCATTCTCAGCTAAAAAAAGCATCGCTACTGGTTTCCCAACAATATTTGACCGTCCAACAATCACTGCTTCACTACCCGCAATCGTAAAACCACTCCGTCTAATCATTTCAATAATCCCATAAGGAGTACAAGGTAAAAATATTTTTTCTTTTTCTATTTCTTCCATTCTCTTTCTTGCACTCAATTTACCAATATTTATCGGATGGAACCCATCTACATCTTTTTCCGGGTCAATCGCCAGAAGAACTTTATTCTCATCAATCTGTTCAGGTAAAGGTAACTGCACCAAAATACCGTGAACCTTAGGGTCAAAATTCAGTTCTTCAATTAACCTCAAAAGTTCATCTTCAGAAGTTTCTGCCGGTAAATGTTGGTGATAGGAATAGATACCGATTTCTGCACAGGATTTAAGTTTATTTTTTATATAAATTTGACTTGCCGGGTCGGTACCAACTAAAACCGTAGCTAATCCCGGAACTACCCCTTTCTCTTTTAAACAAATAACTTCTTTTTTCAATTCTTCCCGAATTTCCTGTGCAATTTTTTTCCCATCAATAATCTGTGCCACCATTCTTCTTTCTCCTTCACCAAAAAATTTGATCAGTTTGCTTCATAATTGAAAAGTCAAAGTTCCAAGCGCAATTAAAATGTTTTTAGGCAAAAACAAGACTGCGAAAGGTGGTTTCCGCCAAAGGCGGATCCGCCTAAAGCGGAAAAAACAAATCTTGTTCGAAGCTCTCCCGACGCCACATCGGGAGGCAAGTTTAGATTTGTTTACCGAAGCAGGTGCAGTTTTTGCCAACTCCGTAGAGAGCCGTGGGCTCTTTTACGGGGGAAAAAGATTATAGAGCGAGGAACTGACTTTTTAATTATCATTTTATTTTATCTCTAAATCAAATTTTTTAGTTCTCAGTTTTGCCCACTCCCAAGCATACTCGTAAAGATGTAACCCTTTACTACAGGCAATTATTTCACCATCCTCAACACCAATTTCTTCAGCCAGATATTGTTTAACCAATTGCAAACCTCCTAAGTTAGAAGGAAATCCTCCCCAGAGGTCCCAGGAACGAAAATAAACAATAAAATGCAGTTTACCGTATCTAACCCGTGTATCAATCAAACGGAGACAAGGCGGGTCCTTCAACTTAATATCCGAAGGCATACCGATTTCCATTATCGCTTGGTTTGTTCCAAATCCTTCAGTTTTATATATTTTTATTACTTCCTCAATCTGATTAACTTTCAAGGGCATATCCTTTACCATTTTTTCCCCGCTGACAACTTCTTCAATTTTTACTTTCGGTTCAACTAATCTTTCTCCGTAAGTATAATCCTCGGTCTCAGTTTTCTCACCGGTTAGAAGATATTGCAGATATTCGTTAACATACTCCATACTTGTCGGTGCAGGTATACTTAACCCTTCGGGAATCAACGGAATAATCTGGTGCGAAGGTTTCCTTACCCGCACAGTGATAAAATCAAACTCTAATCTTCTTTCTCCCGCATAACTTCCCCGGGTAATTTTATACACTTGTCCTTTTTCTAAGATTGCATTCAGACACTGAAACCAAGCATCATCTAAATCAAAAGCATCAATATAGACCGGCTGCATCAAGTTTTCTTGGTTCATTGTGAAAAACATTTTACTTTTTTCTTAAAAAAAGTCAAATCAGAAATAGTAAGTTTGAATTTGGGAAATAAAAGAGATAAAATAACGGTAAATACGGTTTCTTTTGAGATGATTATCAGTAACCTTGTGGAAAACGCAATTAAGTTTAATGATAAATGGCTAATAAAAATCTCGGTAATTACTGAGAGGGTGGAGAGAGAATCAAAATCTCGGCAGTAGATAACGGTCCAGGAATACCACCGGAAGATAAAGATAAAATTTTTAAAGAATTTGTTCAGGTAGATACTTCTTACGCACGGAAATATAGCGGAACTGGGCTTGGTTTTAACCAAAAAACTGGTTGAATTACATAAGGGCAAAATCTGGTTTGAAAGTGAAGGTAAGGATAAAGGCACACGGTTCAGTTTCACCCTACCGATAATGCCTGCCTCTTCGGTAACCTGATTCCAGCGATAACTTCAACGATGTCAGCGATAAGTCCTTATCGTTATAATCGTATTTTTTTCAATCACTGGTATCATTAATAATTACTCTATAGAGGTAACTCAATAACAAAGGTTGTTCCTTGACCTTCTTCACTCAAGGCATAGATTTTCCCGTTATGTTGCTCAATAATGCGGTAAGTGATAGAAAGTCCTAAACCGGTCCCTTTACCTACATCTTTTGTAGAAAAGAAAGGGTCAAAAATCTTCAAAAGGTTTTCTTTAGATATACCCGGACCACTATCGGTAAAAGAAATTTTGAGATAGCCATTTTCTTTCTTAGTTCCAATCAATAGTTTACCTTTCTTGTTTGTTTCAAGTATCGCTTGTTCAGCATTGACGATAATATTTAAAAAGACCTGTTCCAATTGATATGGGTCAATGGAAACCTGGGGTAAATTGCTATCCAAGTTTTTTATTATTTCAATATTGTTTACCCGTAGTTGGTATTCTCGCATAGAGAGTATTTTTTCCAGTAATTCATTTATGTTTATTGGTTCTTTTTGTGGTTTATTAGGACGAGAGAAGGAAAGTAAACCTTGAACAATTTTTCTTGCCCGTTCTGCTTCTTGTTTAATTCTTAATAAATCTTCTTTGATTTCCCCCTTTACTTCAGGTTCAGTGACTAACAACTGAGAAAAACCAAGCACCGCAGTAAGCGGATTATTAATTTCGTGGGCAATACCAGCGACCAGTTGTCCGAGAGCAGCAAGTTTTTCTGAGCGAATAAGTTGTGTTTCCAGAGCAACTTTCTCGGTAACATCTCGAATTATAAGAAGTATATCTTCCTTTCCCGTTCCGGTGAGGGTAATATGTGCATCACAAATTCTATTTTTGTCTGAAGGTAAGGGACATTCAATTCTATGCAGGTCTACCGCTATACCTTCATGAGTAACTTTTTCTATTGCTTCTAATAAACCGGTTTTTTTTAAACATTCCGAAGGAATTATTTCCGAAATATTCTTACCTAAAGCATTACTCAAATTTATCATTGGGTTACAGGGACTTGTATTACACAAGAGAATATCCAAATTCTCATCTAAAAGGACAATAAACAAAGGAAGATTGAGAATAATGGTTGCATTAAGTTCTTTTTCTCTTCTTAAGGCAGTCTCGGTTTTTTGTTTTTCAATTGCTCGTTCAATACTGATGGTTAAATCTTCAATATCTAACGGTTTAGTCAGGTAGTCAAAAGCGCCTTCCCGTAAAGCAAGAATCGCATTCTGAATGGTAGCATAACCAGTAGTGATAATAATTTCTATATCCGGAGTAGTGCTTTTCAATTTTTTCAGTAATTCCGTCCCACTGATATCCGGCAGTTTTATGTCTAAGATAGCAAGGTCAAATTTCTTTTCTTTCACGATTTCTAAAGCCCGAGTTCCATTTTCCGCAGTGGAAACCGTATAGCCCCTTTCTTCAAGAATCATCTGCAAGGTCTTACAAGCATCCGGGTCATCATCAACAATGAGAATATTTACTCTTTCCATCAACTTCCTCTTGAGATATGATTACAGCGATATTTTGCCAATGCCAGCGATAATCCCCCTCTTGTCCCCCTTTGAAAAGGGGGATTAAGTCTGTAGAGGATTTTCATCATGGTAATCGCCCGTTCTCCGTAGTACTACGAAGGATGAATATTTTTTTTATCGTTGACATTGTTTATAGTCGTTTAGTTTAGTTTTTTAAGTTTTTCTTTTTTATTTTATCTATTTTTTCAATCACCTGCATTATTTCATCAATTTCAAAAGGTCGGTAAAGACAGGTGAAAGCGTTTTCTCTGATTGCTTCCCCGGCTAAACTTTTAGTATTCTTTCGGTATTCAGCAAGCATCACTGCGGTTATTTTCGGGCTGATTTCTTTAATCTTCAAATAGGTATCTAAACCATTTGCCGGAGGTATCTCAATGTCAATAAAGACAATGTGTGGTTTTCTCTTCCTGATTAGTTCTACTGCATCGGTGCCGTTGGTAGTGATATCTACACGATAACCCTTTTCTTCAAGATAGTCCCTCATTTTCGCCGAACTAACCGGGTCATCATCAATAATGGAAATGATTGTTCCTTCTTTCAATTTATTAATCAGTTCAAGCATATCTTCGGTATCAAAAGGTTTATAAATAACTTCCCGTGCACTGTGTTCAAGTGCCTCTCTGACTAAATTTTCTACCGCATAAGCAGTCATCATCACTACCGGTACACCCGGACGAATCTTTCTTATCTCTTTGTAGGTTTCTACACCATTCAACCCGGGCATCTTGATGTCCATAAGAATGAGGTCAATCTTTTCTTCTCTCACGGTTTTAATTGCTTCCTGCCCGTTAAATGCTTGAATTGCCTCATAACCTTCTTCACCGAGAATAAGAGTTAAAGTCATTACCATGTCATGGTCGTCATCAACAATAAGAATCCGATGTCTCAATTCCATTTCTTTTTCCCTCCGTTTGTAAATTTTTATTTTCAATTGGTAATTTAACCGTAAAACTGCTTCCTTGGTTAATTACACTTTTTACTTCAATACTACCGTTATGTTTTTCAACAAAATTTTTACTGATGGCTAAACCTAAACCCGTCCCTTTTACCTTAGTGCTGTAAAGCGGGTCAAAAATTTTTTGTAAATTATCTTCCAGGATACCTTGTCCAGTATCGGTAAATTCTATCTCAATAAAATTATCCTTTTTTCTTGTGCTAATCGTTAATTTACCACCTTCCGGCATTGCCTGAAGCGCATTATTGATTAAATTCAAAAAGACACGTTCAATTAAGGTGCGGTCTATTTCTACCGGAGGTAAATTCTCGTCAACTTTGCCGATAAATTGAACATTCTTGGGGAGAGTTACTTTTAACATTGATAGATTGATTACTTTGTTAATTTTGACTTTCTCCAGAGTAAGTTTAGGTGAACGCGAAAAATCTAAAAGGTCACCGATAATCTGGTTAGAAATACTGATTTGTCTTCTGATAATTTTGATAATCTCGGGAATTCTTTCATCGGGACTATTCCGTAGAATCTGGGAAAGAAGGTAAATTGAATTTTTTATATCACCTAAAGGATTACGCAACTCATGAGCAACACTCCCGGCAAGTTCTCCAATGGTTGCCATTTTTTCTTTCTTCACCAATTCTTTAGTACGTTCTTCTACGATTCGTTCCAAATCGCTAATCGTTTGTTCCAATTTATTCCGCGCATCTTTCAAACTGGCACTCATCTGAGTAAAACTTTCTGCTAATTGCTCAATTTCGTCACCAGTTTTTATTTCTAATGGATAGTCAAAATTACCTTTACCAATTGTTTCAGCACCTTTACGCAGTTTATCTATTGATTGGACAATTGGTCTAAGCGAAAAAAATCCGCCGAAAGTAATTCCGAGGATACCAAAAAAAGCTAACCCACTTATCCCAAGAGCAATTGCTCGGAAAATGCTCATTACTTCTTCCGTAGGCACTTCGGCAACTACTGCCCAGTTTAGTTCTTTGACCGGCTGGTAGACACCGTGTACCGAGAAACCTTTCAGTCCGATATATTCATCGGTAAGTTTATGACCTTTTTCTTCTCTTCCTTGAACAAAATTGCTTACCGGGGGAAGATGTTCCAAATTTTTCATCTCCCACAGAGTTTTTTCTTCCGGATGAACGATGAGTTTCCCTTGACTATCTACAAGATAAAGGTATCCTTTCTTCCCTACTTTTGCTGAAGATATTATTGTCCATACATTACAAAGACAGACATTTGCCGAAAGGACTCCCGCCGGTGTTCCATTAAAACCAGCAAAACGCAAGAAAAGAATAATATTGGGGAGACATTCTTTCCGGCAAGGGTATACTGAAGACCAGTACATTCCTTCTTTGCGAGCAAAAATAAATCCTTTCTCTTGTGATAAATCCCTCAGGTCACTACATTGTTTGACTTTACCATCTTCATTTGCTAACTTAAGGACTTCTTTTCCCTTAAGACTGAGCACGCTAATTTCTTCAAGGCAAGGATAAATAGAGAGCAGGTTTTCTAACAGGAACTTCTGCCGCTCACGGTTCATTTCTCGGAAGCCTTGGCTTCCGGTCACTGCTTGGAGAGCAATTTTGACACTTTCTAAGTTCCAATAAACCGTTTCTGCAGTTGTTTTGGCGAGTTGAATATTATTTCTCGTCTCCATCCAATGAACCCGTTTTTGAGTAAAAATAATCAGAACCAAAGAAACTAAAACGCAAGGGATAACTGCGGAGATGATAATTCTGGAGAGTAACTTGGAGGTTAAACTTTTCTTTTTTAGGAATGTAAACATTTGTTCCCTACCCTTGGATGATGATTTTGAAGTAAAATGTTAAATTATTTTATATGAAAAGTCAAATCACCGCTATAGCGGGATCTCTGATTTGTCCCAGCGGGATGGGGCAAGTTGTAGAGGAAGAAAAAATTTGCTACAATAAAAATTGTGACAACTGTGCTTTTAGTTAATACTAACCTGATGAAACCAGCGGTTTCGCCGATTGGGTTGGATTATCTTGCCAGTGCCCTGGGGAATAAAGGTTACCAGGTAGATTTGTTAGATTTATGTTTTGCGGCAGATTTTCGTAAACCAATAGATGATTATTTTAAGAAGAATTCGCCAGTCGTCGTTGGAATTACGGTCAGAAATACTGATGACTGTTATTTTCAAAGTGGTGATTTTTTCTTACCTCAGATTAAACAAATCACTAACCACTTAAAACTAAAAACTAATGCGCCGTTAGTGCTGGGTGGGGTAGGATTTTCCATTATGCCGGAACAAATTCTATCCTATTGTGGTATCAATCTTGGTATTCGTGGTGATGGTGAGGGAACTTTTGTCCGTTTGGTAGAAAAAATTATTTCCGGGGAGGTAATCACCTCCGAAGATTATGCTGATTTACCCGGTTTAGTTTGGGTTAATAAGGGAAAATATCAAAGTAATCCTCCACAATTTATTGATTTAGATGAAATAATCCTGCCTAATCGTGATTTTGTAGATAACCGACGCTATTTTAAAGAAGGTGGACAGGGTGGTATAGAAACCAAGCGTGGTTGTAACCAGAGATGTATTTATTGCGCTGACCCGGTAGCGAAAGGGAAGAAGATACGTCTCCGTAGCCCGAAGAAAGTAGTCGCCGAAATAAAAAATTTATTAAACCAAGGGATAGATTGTTTCCATACCTGTGACAGCGAGTTCAATCTGCCGGAAGAACATGCGAAAGCGGTTTGTAGAGAAATAATCGGTCAGAAAATAAATACAAAAATAAAATGGTATGCCTATTGTTCTCCGGCTCCTTTCAGTGACGAGTTAGCGAAACTGATGAAAAAGGCAGGTTGTGCGGGGATAGATTTCGGTGTTGATTCCGGTAGTCCTAAAATTTTAAAGATATTGAAACGTAATTTTGGCGTTGAGGAGATAAAAAATACGGCTAAACTTTGTCATCAGTACGGGATAACTTTTATGTATGACCTTCTCCTTGGTGGACCGGGTGAGACCAGAGAGACGGTTAGAGAAACAATTAAGTTAATGAAGAGAGTTTCCCCGGACCGTATTGGCGTAATGTTAGGGGTGAGAGTTTACCCCGGGACAGAGTTGGCAAGGAGGATGGGAAGGTTGGAAGGTGAAAAGGATAAGAAAGGTTATCAGGGTGAAAAGCAAGGGTTATATGGTAATAAAGGTCGCCTCATCGGCGACCTGCCGAAGAGGCAGGGTGATAGTTTTTTGTCACCTACCTTTTATCTTTCCCCGGAGTTAGGTAGAGATATTGACCGGTATATCTTAGACTTAATTGCTGGGGACGAACGTTTTTTCTTTTCCGCAAGAAAGGATAGTCAAAACTACAATTATAATCAAAACCAAATCTTGATTAGGGCACTCAAAGAAGGGTATAAAGGTGCTTACTGGGATATTTTAAGACGCTGGTCTACTACTTGACCCCGCACCTATCAGTCACTGTAAAAGTTCAAATATCAAATTCCAAATGACAAATGAAATCCATACACGAAATCCAAATACTAATGCTCAAATATCAAATTTTGAAATTTGGATTTTCTGCATTAGGTGCGGGGTTGACAAATGTCTTGGTTTATAGTATATTTTTATTTCTTTGAGGTAATCACCTCGTAATCTAAATGCGTAATCAACTTACCCCAGCACAAGTTTTATTCTTAGGTTTCCTTTTCTTAATAATTTCCGGAGGGATACTTTTAAGTCTGCCCTTCTCATCGACGACAAAGAAAGCGATGCCTTTCATTGATGCCTTTTTTACGGCTACTTCAGCGATTTGTGTTACTGGTTTAGTTATTGTAGACCCGGGGACTCATTTTTCTTTATTTGGGCAGTTGGTTTTACTAACCTTAATTCAAATCGGTGGTTTAGGTTATATGATGATGTCTACTTTACTTACTCTTTTAATCGGGAAGAGAATTACCTTCAAGGATAGATTAGTAATTCGTGAGTCATTGCAAAGTTCAAGTTTTGAAGGTTTAGTGCAGTTTATCCTCTTCGCCTTTAAAATTACCTTTTTGGTTGAATTGTGCGGAGCGACCCTTTTGGCTTTCCGTTTTGTACCTCAATATGGCTGGTTGAAAGGATTATATTTTTCAATTTTTCATTCAATTTCTGCCTTTTGCAATGCGGGATTTAGTCTTTTTTCAACTAATTTTATGGATTATCGTGGTGATTGGTTAGTTGTTCTGGTGATTTGTTTTCTGATTATTATTGGTGGCATTGGTTATTTGGTAATCAACGATATTCGTTTAAATCGTCGCTGGCGTAAATTTTCTTTACATAGCAAGGTGGTCTTAATTACCACTGGTCTACTCATTTTGGGGGGAACAGCATTTATTTACTTGTTGGAAATTGGTAATCCAGAAGGTCTGACTTATCTTAGTTTGAAAGAAAGAATTTTATCTTCATTTTTTCAGGCGGTTACTCCGCGCACCGCTGGATTTAATACTTTGAATATCGGTTCCCTTTCTCAAGCGACACTGCTAATCATAATCATTCTGATGTTTGTTGGTGCTTCCCCCGGGGGGACGGGTGGAGGGATTAAAACTACGACTTTGGTTACGCTTTTGAATACGATTTGGGCAGCACTGCGGGGTAAGGTTGAAATACAATTTTTGCATCGGCGTTTGCCAAAAAAGAATATAGACAATTCTTTTTTACTTTTTTCAATAGCGTTACTTTGGGTTACGCTGGCTACTTTATTCCTTTTATTTTTGGAAAAGATAAATTTTTTGAATCTACTCTTTGAGGTGACCTCAGCATTTGGTACGGTTGGACTCTCTACCGGTATTCCGGGGAATAATTTGAGTCTCTGTTCAGTTTTTAGATTTACCAGTAAGGTCATCATAATGGTTACGATGTTTATTGGACGGGTGGGTTTACTTACGGTTGGAACTGCGTTGGTTGAAGAAAACGACAAAGGCAAAGTTCGCTATGCGGAAGAAAGAATTCTAATTGGATGAGGGAGGATTAAAGATAAATGGCTAAACTACAGTTTGTAATTATTGGGTTAGGTACCTTTGGGATGCATCTTGCAAAAAACCTTGCGGGAAAAGGTGCCCAAGTATTAGCAATTGACGAAGATGAAGAAAAGGTACACGAGGTATCAACTCTTGTAACCCAGGCGGTTCAGGCGGATGCAACAAACGACAAAACCTTGCGTGAATTAAATATTTCTGATGCAGATGCGGCGATTGTTGCAATTGGTGAAAGTATGGAAGCGAGTATTCTGACTACTTTACTACTTAAAGAAATCGGAGTAAAGAAAGTAATCGTTAAGGGAATAAGCCCATTGCATGGACAAGTTGCCTCGAAAATTGGTGCGGATAAGGTTGTTTTCCCAGAACGGGATATGGCGGAGAGGTTAGCCGAGAGTTTGGTTTCACCGAGTATCCTTGAAACGGTTGAACTTTCACCGGAATATAACTTCGCTGAAGTTCTTGCACCAGCGAGATTCGTTGGGAAAAGTCTCCGTCAACTGGATATGAGAACACATTATCATTTAAATGTTATTGCGATTAAAAGAAAAATTCCGGAGTTGCTCGACTCCGGAGAAACTGAATTCAAAGAAGAAGTGATTATTGCTCCGGAACCAAACGAAGAAATTGCTGAAGGAGATATTATTGTCGTTCTTGGCAAAGATAAGGATATTGAAAAGATTAAGGAGTAAACCCTCTTAAGGAGGGGACAGTGATCCCGATGATACGTCGGGGGAACGCAATCGTCCCGATGTAACATCGGGACATTGAGATTAAGAGAGGTGATTAATCTAAATGGTTGATAAAAAGGAGATCTCGGATTTAAAGAAACGGAAAAAAGAAGAAGAAACATTATTGGAGATGGGTAAATTTTATTTCCTTAATGGTAAATACAAGGAAGCGATAGCAGAATTAGAGAAAGTAGTAAAACTTAACCCAAAAAATAGCGAAGCGTATTACAACTTAGGATTAGTTTATGAAACAAAAGGAATGAATGAAGAAGCACAGAAAATGTATAAACAAGCACTAAAAATTGACCCGAAATACAAATTAGCTATTGAACATCTGAATAAACTTACAGGTATATAGGGAGTAAAGATGCCAACTTACGAATATCTTTGTAACGATTGTAAGGAAAAATTTGAAATTGAGATGACCCTTGCGGAGAAGGACACCGGGAAGAAACCATCCTGCCCGAAATGTAAAAGCAAAAAAGTGGTTCAAGTGTTGGGCAATGTCAATGTGATTGGCAGTAAACGGGAAAGTTCCACTCCACCGCCAAGCTGTGGTCCTTCCTGCCCGACCTGTCCCCGTTACTAAGACTATCGCCAAAACGCCAAATAATCCGCCAAGACGCTATTGCGCCCGATAGGTCATGGTCTACCGATAAAATGCCAAAAGATTTTTTTTGTGGTTTTGCGACGATTTTCTTTTAGCGGTTTGGCGATATTTTGGCGATTTTGCGGGGATTGTTAAAGGAGACATAAGAAATGAGTTGCTATACTCGTCATTTAGATGACCTTTTTAGAGAAGCAGGAATTGAACCAAATAAAGAAAATAAAAAAAAGTTAGATTCTCTCCTGAAAAAGAAATTCAAATCCGCAAATTGTCCGGAAGTCTGGAAAAAGGTCAAAACCCACCTCAACAATCCAGCCAAAAAAAGTAAACTCTTAACCGGAATTAAGAAAGTTCTATAACGCTACTCCAATCAAAGAACCAATAAAATGAGTCACCAGTGCTGCTCCTGCACCGAGGAGAAACATTTCCAGCCCACTGAGGAGGGGATTCCTCCCGGTAACCATTGTTCTTCCGGCACCAGCAATAAAGAATCCACTTAAAGAAAGTATGATACAGACCTTCGCTGCCCAATAGCCAGGGATTAATAAATAAGGTAAAATCGGTAAAGCTGCACCACAAACGAAAGCAATTCCTTCACTTAACGCTGCTTTATAAGGATTGGGTAATATGTTTACCGCAAAACCCAATTCTTCTTTGCTCATACTCTTCAGTGCGGTTTTTTTATCCTTAAATAGATGTTCGGCTAAAATTTTTGCCTGTGTTTCCGGTATACCTTTAGTGCGGTAATGCGCAACAAGCTCTCTTTTCTCTTCTTCGGGGAACATTTCCATTTCCATTTTTTCTGTATTCAGATGTTTATGATAAACTTCCAGTGTTGATTTTGTAGAGATGTATGCTCCGGCAGCCATAGAAATTGCTCCGGCGATTGCTCCGGCAAGTCCGGAAAGAAGAATATAAGAATTATTGGTAACCGCACCACTTACACCCATCACTAAACTGAAAGTAGAAAGGAGTCCATCATTTATACCAAAAATTATATCACCGATAGATTCTCCACCCCGATGCCAGCGTTCTTTTTTTGGTTCTTTAGTAATTATACCGGAATATTCTTGCATTTGTAGAGAATGTTTGCGTTCGTCAGGAATTATCTCTTTAAGTGATTCTTTTAATTTTTCGTCAGCGGATTCTCTATACCCTTGAGCATAACCTAATACCGCATTATCTTCACCGTTTTCTAAGATTGGGACAAGTGAGCGATAACCTAAAATTGAGGCAAAAAATAAAAGTATTCGTCCTCGCAGAGTTAAACGAAATTGCGGAATTTTTAGTCCCAATTTTTCCATTTCCTTTTCCCAGATTGAAGCATGGGTTTCTTCGGTTTCGGCTAATTCTAAATACTTTTCTTTCTTCTCTTTTATCTTTTCTTGCTCTGCCATCCAGCGGTAGAAATAAGCAGTCTGTTTCTCATCCCGCCAATTTTCCAAAATAAATTTCTTCTTCTCCATTTGTCTCATCCTCCCAATTATTCTTTCTATTTCAAGCCGAATCTTTTTCTTCTACAAATCTTTTAAGGCAGTGATTTGTAAGATTCATTTCTCTTCTTCCGCACCATGGATATTTGTGTTTCTCTATGAATATATGTCAATTACAATTTAAAAAGAAATTTTTGTCAAGAGCCGGAGAAAAAAAATTTTTCCAATGAAACTCCCAAATATATTTTTTTATTTTCTTGACATCTTAAATAGTAAATGCTATAATATTTGTAATTGAAGTTTGTAATATCAGTTTAGTGTTTGCCTTTCTGCAAGTACAAGCTCACCTAAAAGTAAGCTTCCAAAAAATTGGTAAACTGAAATACAAAATTTTTCTTCATTAAGGATGGTGTATTTTTGAATGAAAGGTACAGTTAAGTGGTTCAATTCCGGAAAAGGTTATGGTTTCATTACCTCGGAAGAAGGGGGTGACGTTTTCGTTCACTTCTCTTCAATTAAAGGTGATGGTTACAAGTCCCTGAACGAAGGAGATCAAGTAGAATTTGATGTCACCACGGACCAGAAAGGTCCAAAAGCAGCGAATGTTGTAAAGATATAAGTAGTTTTGCTTATCATCTTGAAAACAAAAAAGAAAAGGAGCCCGGTGAGGGCTCCTTTTTTTGTCTTGAAGGTAGAATCAGCAACGAGTGGAGTCAAATCTTGACTTGAATTATAATTTCAGTTAGGTTTGACAACTTTCAGAGAAGATATTGACTCTCGGTTTGTAGAATTTCCACCGACTCCCGTTTTTCCACAATTGCCAACTTAATTGCCAACCGAATCGTCAACCTTTGAGTTAACCGAATTTATGTTTAAGAAAAATTTTAAAAAAAAGTTCTTGACAAAATTACAAAAGTTCTATATACTTATAATTGGCTTAGGTATGAATCGGAGGTATCGGTAGCCGATTACCGTTGATGATTCAGTTATCTGAGCCTTTTTTATTTGACGGTTTCCAATACCAGATTCTAAATTTTCTTTGAATCGTTGATGAAACTTTCCGACCAATCCAACTGTTCTCTAACAGGTTTTTTATTCCAAGAATCTGTATTAAATATTTTCTTATTTTATTCTTCCATCTGTTTCTCGTAGGTAAATTATTATTCAGTATACATCCCAAAAGTAAATCACAAACACATATGCGTACATTTTCAGGAGAATCTGATTTTATAGAACCCACATGTCTCAATGTGGGTTTTTCTTTATTAACACTATATTTTGTTCCAGCAAAACAAAATGCCTCACGAATAAGTTCTATGAATTGGTCGTGATTGCAACGAGTTACTTCATCAACAAGCAAAACTGCGTTTGTAATTTTTTTAGTGTTCTGCGATATAATCATTTCGGTAAATTTTTTATATACTCTTGCCTCTTTAATTGCTTCCGTCTCATCCGGTTTCCCAAAATAATCTAAATCAAACTTCGTAGAGTGAGTATCCACAACGATAGCACAAAACCAACTATCTGATTTCATAAAAGCGTCTATAAATTTTTTACATACCTCATAATTTCGTTTTGTAAAACAATTTTTATATTTCGTTTCAATTATGTTATTATGCTTATCAAGACAACGTTGCTTGCTATGGATTTGTGTAAGTAATCCGTGTAAAATCTTTGAAGGATTGAATAGTAATCCTAAGAGTATAAATCTTTTCTTTGGTTGGTCGTATGATTCATCTAAGTATATAATCACTTTTATTTTATTCCTTTGTAAATATCCCCCAATTTACCTCCAACTTAATCACTTCCAATAATGTCAACCTTTGCGTAACGAGTGGGGGCAAATCTTCCTCCGCACTACTTGGCGGACAGGTGACTTTTGACACTTCCTAAGTTTTTCAAAAAAATCATTATTCTAATACCTTTTATTATTTTTTACCGGAATTAAACTTAACCAGTTTACTCCAGAGTAGATTCCCTTTTGAATCGCAGTAATTTTTAGCAAATTCGAAAGTAAATTTGTTAATTACTTTTGAATATTCTTTCAGGAAATATTCATTTTTCTTTTTTGCTTCATAGCCAAGAGGTTCTATAATTTCGATGTAGAGATTTTCGTCCCCAGAGATGAATTCCCAAAATCTTTGCCCACAAAGTTTTAAATAGTCGTCCTTATCAGGTTTTTCGTCTTTTCCGTAACAGCAACCATTTATAGCAACAATATTAACTGTTCTTGAATTTGTTCTAAGAATTCTTTTGGCTTTCCGGAAATTGTCTTTCATTCTGCCGATTTGTTGACTATTACCCCAGTTAGGACCTGATTTAACAGTAACAATGTATTTAATATTCTTTTTTTCAAATTCAAGGTCTATCCCTTCAGCAGAAGATTTTCTGCCGCCAAAGAATTTACTGCAGATAAAAATTGCCAATTCTTCAAGAAATCCTCCAAAAATTCCTTCTTCTTGAGACGATAAGTGAGCATCTAACAATGATTTAACCAAATCTTGCGCAGTAGTAATATTTTTTGCCTTAAATAGATATGGATTCTTTCTTTTTAATATCTCATTAAGTTTTAAGTTCAATAAATTTGCTAAGCGTTTTTTGTGAAAATTAGTAATATTTGGTTCAATGAAAGATATTATTTCTTTTCTTGTAGATTTATCCATATCTCCTCCCTTTTTCCATAAGTAAATATTCAACTTCTTTTACTTTTTTCTTTGCCATTTTTACATAATCTACAACAATATCAATACCCACAGAATTTCTTTTTAGTTCGTAAGCCGCTTCACAGGTAGTTCCCGAACCTAAAAATGGGTCTAATACCCAATCATACTCTTTTGTAAACAGTTTTATAAACCATTCGGGGAGTGCTTTAGGAAAAGTTGCACTATGATTTTTGTTTGAAGTTTCAGTTGCAAAATACAATACATTTGAAGGATACGCCATATTACGACCAACCCAATTTGAAATATTTTTGCCAAATCCACTTCCGGAATTAGAATTAAATCTAATTACATCATTTTTCCCTAATTTTTTCAATCTTGTTTTTACCCAATCACCCATAGGTACCATTACATTTTCTTGATACATGTCGAACTTTTTTGACTTATTGAATTGTAAACATCTTTCCCAGGCGTCACGAAATCTATTTGGCCATTTACCCGGATGACAATTCTTTTTGTGCCAGATAAATTCTTCGGTCCATAGCCATCCTTGTTTCCGCATTTCAAGTATCAGTTCAAGAACATATGTATGACGTTCGCCATTTACTGCTTTTTCCTTAATATTCAAAATAAATGTTCCATTGGGCTTTAAAACTCGATAGAATTCTTTAGTTCGTAACAAGAACCACTCCACATATTTATCTGGTGTTATACCGCCGTAGTTATCTATTCTACTGTCCGCATACGGGGGAGAAGTGATAATTAGATTAAAGGAATTGTCAGGAAACTTCTTAAGTACTTCTAAACAATCTCCGATTTTAATATCGGTTGTTAATTCTTTCATAGTATTAAATAAATTAATTCCTATATTTTCCTCACAACACCTTTGACTTTACCGATGATTGAGACTTCTTTTTCTTTCGGGTCAATAATTATTGGTGACATTGACTCGTTTTCCGGTTGTAATTTAATTTTTTCACCGTCCCGATAAAATTTTTTTACCGTGGCTTCGTTATCAATAAGCACAACTGCAATTTCACCTTGGCTCACTTCCGGTTGTTGCTGGATTACCACAAAATCTCCGTCTTTAATATCGACATCAATCATACTATCACCCTTAACTCTTAAAGCAAATACATTATTTTTTTGTCCGACTAAAGTTCTATCCACAGTGAGAAAACCTTCAATATTTTCTTGAGCCAGAATTGGTGTACCGGCAGCAACTTTCCCGACAATCGGAATCTCCACAATAATATTTTTATCTTCAATCCATTTTAAAATATCGGTTTTCAGAAAACGCCACTGATTCCCTACCCTGAAAGCCGGTACTTTTTTGGATTTAACCATCCGGTAAACTGTTCTTTTATCTACTTTGAGATATTTAGCAACTTCTTGTAAGGTTAAAATTTCTTCTACCACCTTAAAAAATCTCCTTAATAGTATCCCCCCGAATAGATTCTGAAAGAATCTGGGGAGGACTACCATATTTGTCCTTTCTTGTCTATTCTTGTCCTCTTTTAGTATAGTATAATCAAATATTGTCATTTTGTCAAGAGTTTTGAAAAATTTATTTTACAGGAAATTAAGGGAATAATTATTCGTACCTGAGGGCTTCAATCGGGTTGAGTTTGGAAGCTTTGTTTGCCGGGTAAATACCGAAGAATAGACCTACGGCGATAGAGAAGAAAAAGGAGATAAATATAGAAATTGGGGTAACCGTAGTTGTCCATTTAGCGATTTTTGAAATTGCCACTGACCCGCCGACACCTAAGAGAATTCCTACCATCCCACCGACAATGCTCAAGGTTATTGATTCAATCAGGAATTGAACCAGAATATCCTTCCTCTTGGCACCGATTGCTTTACGCACACCAATTTCTCTTGTCCGTTCGGTAACTGTAACCAGCATAATATTCATTATTCCAATCCCGCCGACTAAGAGTGAAATCGCAGCAATCCCGCCTAAGAGTAAAGTCAGGGTGCCGGTAACATTTTCCATCAGTTGCTGCATCTCTTTCTGGCTGCGCACAGTGAAATCATCATCTTCGGGATTGGAGATTTTATGTTTGATGCGCATTAGTTTTTCTATCTCTTTAATTGCGTTATCAATTTCTTTGCTTGAGGTAATTTCCATCGTTATCATTCTCACTTTGTCGGTCCCGAACATCCGCAGTTGGGCAGTAGATAAAGGGATAAAGACATTATCATCTTGCCCGCCCATACTCGCTTCACCTTTCGTTTCCAATACACCGATTACCCGATAGTTTACATTCTTCAGTTTAATCACCATATCTACCGGGTCAAGGTCAGCAAATAAATCTTTTTTAATATTGTTACCTAAAACACAAACATTGCGGTATCCTTCATTATCCTTATCGTAAATAAGGCGCCCACTGGCTGGTTTAAGTTCTCGGATGGCAAAATATGCTGGCGGGACACCGCTTACCGTAGCATTGAGGGTTTTACTCTTATATTTAACGATTACTGAACCGGAAATTTGTGGTGCAATTTCTTTGATTAAATTGCATCTATTTTTTAAATAAGTAGCGTCATCTAAAGTTAGTGATAGCGCACTTGTTGAACCGAAGTGACCCGGACCGCGGAAACTCATTTTACCGGGCATAAGCATCACCATATTTGTGCCCATTGATTGAATTTGTTTGGTAACCTGTGTCCTTGCTCCGGCACCCAGCGAAATCATCGCAATCACCGAGCCGACACCGATGATTATCCCCAGCATAGTTAAACCGGAACGCATTTTGTTCAAACGGAGAGAATTGAAAGAGACACGGAATGTTTCCAAGATATCCATTTTAGTTCCTATTGAATTTCGCAGATTACAGTGACAGTGGTCATTGCGAGTGTTAACGAAGGAATCTCATGAGATTCCTTCGTCCCGATATATCGGGACTCGGAATGACTTTCAGGTCAGATTGCCACGGGCTACGCCCTCGCAATGACAAAAGAGCATGTCATCCAATTATGCAAAATTCAATAATTCTTTTTATCGCTGATTATTTTTCCGTCTTTGAACTGAATTGCTCTTTTGGCGTAAGCGGCAATATCGTGTTCGTGAGTAACCATAATGATTGTTTTTCCTTCCTGATGTAATTTTGTGAAAATGTTCATAATTTCCGCACTGCTCTTAGAATCAAGATTACCGGTTGGTTCATCAGCAAGAATAATTAAAGGGTTGTTAATTAAGGCACGGGCAATTGCCACCCGTTGTTGTTGTCCTCCGGAAAGTTCGTTTGGTTTATGTTTAGCCCAATGAACAAGTTCCATCTTTTCTAAAATCTGATATGCCTTCTTTTCTCTTTCTTTGCGGTTTACTCCCTGGTAGACCAAAGGAAGCATCACATTTTCCAGAGCATCAGTCCGACTCAAAAGATTAAAATTCTGGAAAACAAAACCAATCTTTTCCAGACGCATCATCGCCATATCGTCGTCGGTCAAATTACTTGTTTCGGTACCGTCAAAATAGTAATGTCCTTCGGTCGGCCGGTCCAGAAGTCCTAAAATATTGAGGAAAGTAGATTTACCTGACCCGGAAGGACCCATAATTGCAATGAACTCCTGGGGTTGAATAGTCAGGGAAGTCCCGTCCAAAGCACGTAAAATATTATCTCCTGTGCCATAAGTTTTTACTAAGTCAACAATTTTCAGCATAATTTCACCTGATTACACAGATTTTTTAAGAAAGATTACGCAGATTTCTTAGCCCTTAGCGTCTTGGAGGACGCATCCCGAAAGGTGAACTGGTGGTGGAACCTTTAGCGTTTGGTTCTTTTAATAGGATTTCGTCATTTTCTTCCAGTCCTTTGACTACTTCTACATATTTATCATTTTCAATACCAATCTTAATCGGTTGTCTTTCAAATTTACCGGGATTCCGCTTGACCATTACATAGTACTCATTCTTTTTGCCTTTCAATACTTCTAAAGGAATTGCTAAAGCATTTTCTTTTTTCTTTGGGATTATTTTCACATCTGCGGACATATTTACCCGGAGAAGGTTGGCTGGGTCAAAGATTTCCACCTTCACATTGAAAAAGGTTAAATTCTGTTCCACGGTGGCCATCGGTGAAACTCGGGTTACCTTACCGTTAAAATTCTTGGTTGGATAGGCATCAACTGTAATTATTGCCGGTGTCCCTTCCCGGATATCGCCAATATCTACCTCGTCTACTTCGGTCTCAACATATTTATGGGTTACATCGGCAATGGTAAAAATATTATTCCCGGAAGAAACAAAAGAAGCTCCGGAAGCGATTACATTTCCTTCTTCCAAATATTTCTTGATTACCTGCCCGGACATCGGTGCATAAATCGAAGTTTTATCAATATTTTCTTTTGCCGAGAGATAATCGCTTTCTGCCTGTTTAAAACTATTTTCTGCGGATTCCAGTTGACCACGGGTAACAAATTCTTTTTCAAAAAGCACTTTCTGCCGTTCAAGGTTGGCTTTGGCAGTGAGATAATTGGACTCGGCTTTACGATAATTCAGTTCCGCTTCGGTAGAATCAAGTTGAGCAATTAAGTCGCCCTTTTTGACATAGTCACCTTCGTCAACTTTAAGAGAAATAATTTTACCGCTTACCTCTGATTTTACATCAACCGATTTTAATGCCTGGATTCTACCGGTTGCCGCAAGTTCCTCTTTCAAAGTCATTCTTTTAACCGTAACCGTCTGGATATTTTTTTCTCGCTGTTTGCGCGATGAGGCAATTCTCCAGTAAACTGTACCGGAAATAAGAATTATCAGTGCGCTAAGTAGGATTAATTTCTTTCTTTCTTTCATTTTATTTTTCTCCTTACGTAATATGATTCCAACGATTTTTTAGAAGACGATTACAGCGATTGACTCACTGATGATAAATCATTGTAATCGTTTATTTTAATCACCGTAATCAATGTAATTGAACCTATGTGAAATTACATAGAGCGTTTATAAAAGGGCATTCCGGCTACTTTCAGTAATTTTAGATAATTAACCTGTAAATCATATTCTGCCTGGGCATTACTTATTTTTGCATTGGCTAAAGTAATGTCGGCATCAACTAACTCTACAATATTGGCTAATCCGTTGATATATTTACCTTCTACAAATGCTTGGTTTAATTCGGCTTGTTCTAAACTTTTTTGGGTTAACTCGGTCCGTTCCCGACTTTCTTTAAAAGAAAGATAGACCTGGGTAACTTCTAAGATAATATCTTGTCTAAGTTTTTCTTCTTTTGCTTCAACTGCTTGCAGATTTTTTTTCGCCTGGGTAACTCTGGCTAAATTTGCCCCTCCGGTAAAAAGAGATAAATCTAAACCTAAACCAATTGACCAACTGCTTGTTCCCGGTGGGAATTTATCGTCCCGCCAACCGAGAGAACTGCTTAAACTTAACCCCGGATAGAGATTACTTCGGGAAATGGCAATTGAATCCTTTGCTGAATCTTTTTGATAAAGCATCTCCTTGATTTCGGCTCGCTCGGAAAGAGCACTTTTGAGCATTTCTTCTAATTTTATCTCTTTCGGAATTGTTTCCTCTCCCCTTTCTTCCACACTGACTTCTTCAGTCAAGGGACGGCTCAAGTAACTATTCAAACTGGTTTTCGCTTTAATCAAATCATTTTCTGCTTTCAAGAGATTAATTTTGCTGTTGGTAACTTCTACATCCGACCTTAAGATATCTGATTTTGTTGCCAGCCCGGCTTTATAATTTGCTTCGGCCTGTTCACGATGTTTTAATGCTTGTTCAACCATCTTTTTATTTATCTCTACCATTTGTATACATTTGAGAATAGTATAATACCCCTGGAGAACTTCAAAAGCGACATCGTCATTTGCCTTCTGGTAAGCAATTTCGGCATAATTAAGATTGTTTCTTGCCTGGCTATTTGTCTTTACTGTTTTCAATCCATCAAAAATTGTCTGTCGTAATCCGAATTGGTAACTATAATTTTCCTTTTCCGGTAATTTAACGATACCGCCAGTAAAATTATTCATTGTCTGCTGGGAACGGGAATAATTGCTCCCTAAACTTAACTGGGGCAGAAAATCTGCTCTCGTTTCAGTGAGTTTAGCTTGCGCATTCTCTAAGTTTGCCTGTGCTTCTTTAACCGTCGGACTATTCTTTATTGCCAGTTTAATTATTTCTTCCAGAGTAATTCTTTCCGCAGAAAAAGACAAACCCCTTAAGAGAAGTACCGTAACTAAAAGAGAGAAAATTCTTTTTGTTTTCATGATTATCTACTTTAGCGGTTTTGTTGATGAAAATAAAGACAACGGGAAGAATCACTTCCTACCCTTAGGACTCCCCCGTTGTCTTTTTTGGCACTAATGGTTAGTGCCACTTCTTTTTCGGTCCCGGACCAGCGGGCATTTCTCCGCAAAAACCCGGGCGGGATTTGAATTTTGACCATTGTTCTTCGGTAAGGACTTTTTTTACTTCTAAAAGATGACTTGTTCGCTTCTTCTCAATTTCCGCGCGTAATTTAGCAATTTCATCAATTTTGGTATTGATTTTATTTTCATCCGGAGTATCGGCTGTCCATAATTCTTGTAATTCTAACTGTTGAGTGCGGATTTCACTGGACAATTTTGTTATTTCCTTTTCAAAATTCAGTTTCAGTGACTGTAATTTTTTTTCCTGTTCTGGAGAAAGTTTAAGGTCTTCTTTACTTTCGCAGCAGTTGCCTGCTGGACGTTTTCCTTTACCTGCTTCAACTGATTGACTGAATGTCGCCACCAGAAGTACAAACATAAATAGTAACAACAAGTATTTCCGCATTTTTTTTCACCTCCTCATCTCTCTTGATGATACTGATTTTTTCAAAAAGATTACCCGGATATGTTTATTTAAGGATGTCTTGGTCCCCCGCGCTCCGTCGGTGAAGTTTTGAAGCGTGGGTGACTTTCCCCGACCGGAGGGAATCCCGGTAACGGTGGACTTTTTCTCCCAAAACGTTTGGTAATTATTGAGAAAAATTTTTCTTGCTGTTCGGGAGTAAGAATATCTCGTTTTTCTAACATATCCTCTACCATTGATTTATGTAAATCGCACTGGAGCATACTTATTTCTTCAATTTTTTTTCTTATTTTTTCATCCGGTGAGGTGCTTTCTTTCAAAAGAGTCAATAATTCCTCACTTTTTATTTCTATTTTTTTTCGTAGCGGGTCAATTTTTTTCCGTTTTTCCAGTTCTAAAGAATGCATTTTTTCTTTCTGTGTCCGGGAAAGATGAAGTTCAGCCGGCAATCTTCCCGGACGGAATTTCCAACGCCGGTAAGCCCCGCCAGCGATAAAGGCAATGTTTAGCCCAAGCGAGAGAATAAGAACAAAAAGTAAAATTTTTTGTTTCATTAGTGATTACCCTCCATTGTGGTTATTTTCACTCGCAGTCAGTGAAATATATGCTGCTTCCAAAGATTCGGTAGGGAACTCTTCAAAATTGGCAACTGCCAGCATAGTATCACTGGAAGATTTAATCTTACCCAACTGCAGTTTTTCGTTTAGGTAGATTCCACCTAATAAACCAATTAGAAAGATTATTCCGGCTACTACCGGAACCGGAATTGGCAATATTCTTTTGAATATTTCAAATAAGGAAAATCGTTTTGTTTCTTCTTCAACCTTAATTCTTTCCCAGAATTTGAACTCAAAATTTTCCGCAGTTTTGATTCCTTGCCAAACTGCTAACGAATCCCAGGTTCTTTTCAGGATTTCCATTTCATTTTTGCATCCGGGACATTGATGCAAATGGGTAAGAATTTCTTCCTTTTCTTTGAGGTTTAATTGTCCGTCAATTAGTGCGGACAATCTTTTTCTAATTTTCTTACATTCCATCTTTTTATCCTCTACCTATTAAACACCAAAAAGTTAAAAAACCTTCGCTGAAAAATCTTTCGCCCCTCAACCTACCTTCTCCCCTTGGGGGAGAAGGTGAAGGATGAGGGGAATAGATACGGTTCAAGAGTACGTCTTAAATTTTCTTTTGCTCGTTGAATCAAAGAATCAACTGCTGAACTGGAAACACCAATAATTTCAGCAATTTCTTCGTAAGATAAATTTTCGTATTTCTGAAGAATTACCGCTAACCTCTGATTTTCCGGTAATGAATTAAGTGCTTTTTTTACTCTCTTAGTTAATTCTTTCTTTTCAAAATCACTATCTGGAGTAACTGATTCAGTAATTTCTAAACTTTCTTCTAAGGGGACGGTAGGTAAATGTTTCTTACTTCTTAGATAATTTAAAGAAAGATTAGCCGTTATCCGGTAAACCCAGGTAGATAACTTAGCCGATGGTTTATAGTTTATAGCTGATTGGTATATTTTTAGGAATACCTCCTGAGCAATATCTTCGGCTTCCGGATAATTCTGGACGAAACGGTAAGCAAGATTAATCACCATATCTTTATATTTCTTTAATATTTGTTCAAAAGCAGAAATATCGCCCCGGGCAAAGCGAAGCATTAGTTCAGTATCTGGATCCAACTGTATGGAACCTCCTACTAAACATTAAACATAAAAACAGGGTGAAACCTGCGGTTATATTTTTTGATTTTTGTCTAAAGAACTATTATAATTAAATCCGGGATAAATGTAAAAGAGATTGATTTATGATTCCGGAGATTAAAAAGCAGATTACAGAGATTAAAGACAGAGACCCACCTAATCTCTGTAATCTTTCTTAAAAAAATCACTGTAATCAAATTTAGAAGGAGGAAAATCAATGGCGGAGAAAAAAATTCAAATGGGGGTAAAGAAAAATATTGCCCTGATTGCTCACGATAACCGCAAACAAGATTTACTGGAATGGGCGAGATTTAATAAAGGACTTCTGCGGAAACATTCTCTCTTTGCTACCAAATCAACCGGGCTGATGCTTTCCAAGGAACTTGGTTTGGAAATTAAAACTTTTCAAAGCGGTCCTTTGGGGGGAGACCAACAAATCGGTGCGAGAATTGTTGACGGAACAATTGATTTTATTATCTTTTTCTGGGACCCGCTTGAACCGCATCCGCATGACCCGGATGTGAAAGCACTTCTAAGAATTGCGGTGGTTTGGAATATCCCGATTGCTTGTAACCGTGCTTCGGCGGATTTCATCATATCTTCTACCTTGATGTCCCAAACTTACGAACGACTTCTTGTTGACTACGAAAAAATAATTAAAAAGTAATACTTTTAACCTTCTCTGATTGTCTCTTTGAGAACACGAAGCAAGTCAGTAATTTGATAAGGTTTTTGAATAAATTTAAACTCTTTTCCCTGAATAATTGAAAGTTGCATTTTTTCATCAAGATAACCGCTGGTAAAAATAACTTTCAATTCCGGTTTAGCTAAAAGAAGTTGTTCTACTAATTCCCTGCCCGGTTTATCTTTAAGCACAATATCAGTAAAAACCAGGTGGAATTTACCTTTTTCTTGCTTAAAAATATCTAACGCTTCGTTGACACTCCCGGCAGGAAATACCGTATAACCGTTTTTCTTTAAAACACGTTCAGCGAACTTACGCACCCCTTCCTCATCTTCAACTAAAAGGATTCTTTCACCTTTACCTTTTAATTCCGCAGAGAGAGAAACTTTCTCTTCTTTAGTTTCTTCTCCTTCTTCAATACTAAATACCGGTAAATAAATCTTAAAAACCGACCCTTGACCAGGTTCACTATAGACATTGAGCCAACCGTTATGCTGTTTGACTATACCATAGACCGTAGATAAACCCAGTCCGGTTCCTTTACCGGCTTCTTTGGTAGTAAAGAAAGGTTCAAAAATATGTCGGAGTGTTTCTTCATCCATACCTGTACCAGTATCCTGTACTGAAAGACACGCAAATTTACCCGCTCGTGCTTCCGGTTCAACCTTCACATATTCTTCATCAATGGTTACATTTTCCGTTTTCAGGGTAATTGTGCCACCTTCAGACATTGCATCCCGGGCATTAACAACTAAGTTCATCAGCACCTGTTCAACCTGTCCCGGGTCAACTTGAATTGCCGATAATCTTGGCTCCAATATCGTGACTAACTCAATATCCTCTCCAATAATCCGGTGGAGCATTTTTTCTATATCACTAACCAAAGTATTGAGATTAACTATTTGTGGTTGAAGGGTCTGCTTCCGGCTGAAAGCAAGCAGTTTACGGGTAAGGGCAGCTGCATGGTCAGCAGCTTTCTTGATTTCTTCAAGGTCAGCATGTGCCGGGTCATTTTTCGGGGAAGTAGCCAAAAGAAGTTGACTGTAGCCAATAATTGCGGTAAGCATATTATTAAAATCATGAGCAATACCACCAGCGAATCTGCCGATTGCTTCCATCTTCTGTGCCTGAAGTAACTGCTCTTCAAGGCGTTTGCGCTCCACCTCCTGGCGGACACGTTCGGTGATATCCCGGGAAACTCCCATAACCCCTACTACTTCACCCCGTGCATCAAGCAAGACCGAGGCAGAAAGGAAACTTGAGAATAGTTCTCCATTCTTACGCTTATTGGTGATTTCTTGAATATGTCTGCCGTTTACGAGCGTCATTTTATGAACTTCCAAACCTTCACCCGGGTCTGAGTAGAGTAGGTCTACAGATTTCCCAAAAATTTCCTCTTTGCTATAGCCAAAAGTTTCCTCTGCTGCAGGGTTAAACTCGGTAATTCTCCGCTCATTATCAACTGCAATTATCATATCCATAGAACTATCAATGATATTCCTTGCATATTCCTGAGATGTTCTTAATCTTTCTTCTGCACGTTTACGCTCGGTAATGTCGCGAACATTTACCACGATGCCACCCACGCTCGGGTCGTGCAGGAGATTTGTTCCTATTGCTTCCAGATAGCGATAGATACCATCTGAATGATGGTAGCGGAATTCCGTGAGATAGTGAGCGTTGGGATGAGTCAAGCCCTTAGCCATTGCTCTCATAACTTCTCCAAGGTCCTCGGGATGAACAAACTGAAAAACATCCTTCCCTATCCATTCCTCAATTTTATAACCCAGGATTTTCTCCACAGACGGTGAAAGATAGCGTGCTGTGCCTTGAGCATCAATGACGATTATCATGTCAGAACTGTTCTGCACCAAGGCACGGAACCGCTCCTCCCTCTGACGCAGTGCTTCCTCTGCTCGCTTGCGCTCGGTGACATCAGCAATCATACCATCGTAAGCAACAAGTTGCCCCTTTTCACTATAACGAGCAACCGGCGTATTCGTTATCCAGCGGATTGAACCGTTTCTGTGGATGATTCGGTGTTCAAGCGGTGGCACTCTCTCACCCAAAAGCACTTTCTCAACCTGTTCCAATACCGCTTTTTTATCTTCTTCATAAATCATCTTATACCAAAGATTGGGTTTATCTTCATATTCCTCGGTGGTGTAACCAGTTACACCGACACAACCAGGACCATGAGTTGTTTTAACCGAACGACCATTCTCAACCTCTACCGTATAAATATAGTCAGTTACTGAAGCGACAAGTTTTTTGTATCGCTCCTCACTCTCCCGCAGTGCCTCTTCTGCCTGCTTACGCTCAGTGATGTCCTTCTCAAAATATACAGCACCCACTATTTTGCCTTCTTTGACTAAGGGCGACCCGGATATTTCTACCCAGAGCCGATTTCCTTTTTTGTCAATCACTTCAATCGGGTAAGGTTCAATCTTCTCACCCCTTAATCTCCGTATAAAATTTTCCTTCACCAGTTGATGATACTTGGGTGAAACCGGGATGGTATAAGATTTACCGTAGAGGTTCCCGAATCTATCAATACTTTTTTTATTACCGTACATAAATTTACCTTCTAAATCTATGGCAAAAACAAAATCATCCGAAGTCTCGACCAATAAACGATATTTCTCTTCACTTTCACGGAGCATCTTTTCTGTATGTTTTCGTTCAATAGCGTAGCGAATATCAGATGTTAATAAGTGTTCTTTCATTTCCCATTTAATTAAGTAATCCTGCGCACCTTCTTTTACCGCTCTGATTCCGGTCGCTTCATCGTCAAGACCGGTAACGACAATGACTGGTAATTCGGGGAATTGAGTAGATAATTTGTGAAAAGTATCAAATCCTTGGCTATCCGGCAGACCAAGGTCTAAAAGAACTATATCAATTCCTCCTTCGGAGAGACGTTTCAATCCTGCAGAGAAATACTCAACAGACTCAATTTCAAAAATATTATCTCTCACTTCTTTCAACATTTCTTTGATGAATCTAACATCTGCAGGGTTATCTTCGATAAAGAGAATTCTAAAAGTCGGGAGTTTCATCTATTTTTCCTTTCCTTCTTGATAAACAAAATAATCACTGCCAAATCCAGCAAGCGGTTCATTTCGGCGGTAATTTCACAATCGTAAACCAAAAATTCTCAATAGATTTTACTACCTTTATGAATTGGTCAAAACCAATAGGTTTGGCAATATAACAGTTTGCATGTGAATGGTAGGTTCCAAGAATATCTTCTTCTGCCTGGGAAATAGTGAGAATTACTACCGGGATACTTTTCAAATCTTCATCTTCTTTGATTTCTTTGAGCACTTCACGACCACTCTTTTTTGGCAGATTCAGGTCAAGTAAAATCAGGTCAGGATGAACCGCTTTAGTGTATTTACCTTTGTGGCGGAGAAAATCTATTGCCTCAACACCACTCTCAACTACATAGAGTTTGTTTTTCACCTTACTGTCCCTTAATGCTTCCTTGGTGAGACGCACATCGGCTGGGTTATCCTCTACTAACAAAATTTCAATAGGTTTACCTGTTTCTTCGTGATTCACAATTTTTTTCACCTCCTTTTAGGAATTGTAAAATAGAATGTAGAACCTTTCGCTGGTTCTGAATTTACCCATATTTTACCACCGTGCCGTTCAACAATTTTTTTGCAGATTGACAATCCCATACCGGCACCGGGGTAGTCTGCCCGAGGATTAAGACGTTGAAAAATAACAAAAATGCGTTCAAAATGCTCTGGGTCAATCCCGATACCGTTGTCCCGCACTGAGAAAACCCATTCATCTCCTTTTTCTGTAGCCGAAATGTGAATTTGTGGATTCTCCTTGCTACGAAACCTAATCGCATTTTCAATAAGGTTCTGGAATAACTGAACCATTTGCGAAGAATCAGCCATCACATTTGGGAGGTCATCATTAGTAATAATTGCTTGGTTTTCTTCAATTGCGACACTCAAATTTACAATTATTTGTCCAAGGATAGAGTGACAATCAACTGGTTCAAAAGATTTACCGCGTGTGCTTAAACGGGAATAGACGAGTAAATCGTTAATCAATTTCTGCAGACGGTTTGAACCTTCTACTGCATAATTAATAAATTCTTTCGCTTCAGTATTAAGTTTATCACCGTAGCGTTTTTCTAAAAGCGAGACAAAACTTGCTACCATCCGTAATGGTTCCTGCAGGTCATGTGAAGCAACATAAGCGAACTGTTCCAATTCTTTATTTGAACGTTCCAATTCGGCTAAAGTTTTTCTTAGATTTTCCTCTGCTTGCTTGCGTCCGGTAATATCGGAAACCAAGGAAAAATATCCTTTTACTTTTTTTTGCTCATCAAAATGAGGTATATAACTGGCTTTAATGTAGCGCATCCCACCATCTTTGTAAGGCACATAATCTTCATAAGTTATAGTCTCACCGGACAGAACCGTCTCAATATATTTTGATACTGTCTGATAAGCCTGCTCACCTAAAACATCTCTGATGTGTTTACCGTAGATTTCTTTACTTGAATGACCGAACCATTCCTCATATGTCTTATTATTAAAACGGTAGCGTTGTTCAGAGTCAATATAAGAAATAAGAACTGGTAGGGAATCGGTAATGAGACGAAGATGTTCTTCACTTTTCCGAAGTGCTTCTTCTGATTTTTCTAATTCAGCAGTACGCCCGGACACCAGTTCTTCAAGATGTTCTCTGTATTTTTCTAATTCTTCTTCTGCTTTCTTGCGTTCGGTGATATCCTCAAATGTATTAATAAATTGAGTCCCGCCACCTTTTGTTTTTTGGACCACGGAGCTTACAGAACCCCAAAGTACGGTCCCGTCTTTACGTTTGAATTTCGCTTCAAAATCTTTAACCATACCGTACTTTTTTAAGAGTTCAACAAAGCGTTCTCTGTCTCTCGCATCATAGTAATGAGAAGAGACAGACGACTTTAAAATTTCCTCTTTTGAGTCATAACCAAGCATCTTCAGTATGATTGGGTTTATTACAGAAACAACTCCTTCCGGAGTGGTGATTGCCACGCCGATGGGAAGACTTTCCATCAATTTTCTAAACTTTTCTTCAGACTCTCGTAACTGCTCTTCTGTCTGTTTTCTCTCGGTGATATCCCGTGCTGCCGCAAAAATGCCAATAACTTTTCCAGATTTATCACGGTACACAGAGGCATTGTATAACACTGGGGTCACACGCCCATCCCGGTGGCGAATTTCCAGTTCATAATCCCTCACGAAACCATCCCTAAATACTTTTTGATAGCCAGCTCGGGCCTTCTCGGGCTCGGTGAAATAGTCAGAAAAATCTTTGCCGACGAGGTCATTGCGGGAGTAGCCGGTAACCTCCTCTGTGGCAGTATTCACATCGGTGATTTTTCCATCCGGACTGATGGTGACCAAGGGGTCAATACTGGTTTCTATCAAACTGCGGTTATACGCACTTAACGCTCGAATTGCCTCCTCTGCCTGTTCGCGCTCGGTGATATCAATGGTAAAACCGATTATGCCGATAATATTCCCCTGCGCATCACGATAAGGTATCTTATCTGTCTGGACCCACACTGTTCCTTTTGGTGACTCCATAGATTCAATGATGTTCCTTTTCGGTTTTCCGGACTCCATCACCTCTTTATCGTCTTTCCAATAAGCTTCCGCTTGTTCCCGGGGATACAAATCAGACATAGATTTACCTTCTAACTGTTCTTTTGACATTTCCATTACTTCGGCGAGAGGTTTATTAACTTTAATGAAGCGATTTTCTTTGTCTTTATAGAAAATCCATGCCGGCACAGTATCAATTATAATCTGTAGTTCTTCTCGCTGTTTCTGCAGCATTTCTTCCAGCCGTTTGCGCTCGGTAATGTCCTCTAATGAAGTAATAAACTGGAGACCAGTTTTAGTTGGGTGAACTACCGAGTTTAGACAACCCCAGAAGAGAGTATCATCTCGGCGTTTGAATTCTGCTTCAAAATCTTTCACAAAACCTTGTTTTTTGATGAGTTCAACAAATTTTTCTCTATCTTCGGAGTGACGGTAGCGGGCAACCGCACTGATTTTCGCCACTTCCTCTTTTGACTGATAACCAAACATCGTCAAGAGAGTTGAATTTACTTCAACAATATCCCCTTCAGGAGTAGTAATCGCAACGCCAAGGGGAAGTGATTCCAGAATACTATTAATCCTGTCTTCAGATTCGCGAACAGTTTCTTCTGATTTCTTGGGATGAATTTCGTTTTTGATTTTTTTGCTGATTAAATTTTTTAAATTTTTCTTCCGGGAAGAATTAATCTTTCTTTGTTTCATTGTGTAATTCTCCTTAAAAAATAAAAAACCGAACTCTTCTCCCTTACCCTATCAGGTTCGAGAAAAATTCGGTTTAAAAGAATTATCTACGGTAATCCGGTTGTTAATCCGTGGTAATCTACATTGTAAGAACAAAATACTACGAGAGAGAGAGAGAGAGAGAGAGAGAGAGTA
>DHVG01000027.1 GCA_002412545.1 Elusimicrobia bacterium UBA5214
ACACAATATATTTTACATTACCCTACAAGAGTTCATACCAAGAAGGGAGCGGATTTCCCGGGCAATTTTTTTCGGATTAGAGGGTTCGTTGACTTTTAGCCAGTGGATTCTTTTATCTTTTTTGAACCAGGTCATTTGTCTTTTTGCATAATGTCGGGTATCTCTTTTCCAGGAGTCAATTGCCTCTTCAAGTTTTGATTTCCCATCTAAATATTTCAATAAATGTTGGTAACCCAACCCTTCTAAACCCGGCGAATTTTTTGCATACCCTTTTTTTAGAACTTTCTTTAGTTCATTGAGAATACCAGCCTGCAACATTTTTTCTACCCGTTCGTTTATTCGTTGATAAAGTTGTTTCCTTTCCCAGAGGAGACCAAAAATTTTCGCCTGGTAAGATTGATGATTCGTTTTTGTGTGCCGAGAAGAAATCGGACTACCGCTAAGATAGTAAACCTCTAAAGCGCGAATTATTCGGGGAAGATTATTGGGATGTATTTTTTTTGCACTTAGCGGGTCAACTTTTTTTAATCTTTGATAAAGATAGTTCTTACCGTATTTTTTAGCTAACTTTTCTAATTTCTTCCGTAATTCATAATTGGCACTGGGTAATTCGGCTAAACCGTCAACCAGGGCACGGATATACAAACCGGTCCCACCTACGATTATGGGTATTTTTTTGCGAGCATAAATGTTTTCAATAATTTTTTCTGCATCTTTCTGGAATTTACCTGCTGAATATCGCTCATCCGGTTCAATTATATCAATCAAATAATGCGGTATTCCATCAATAATTATTGGTTCGGTAACTTTTCTCCGAGCATTTTTGTATCTTGTAGTTTTTAATTTGGAATTTGGAATTTGGAATTTGGAATTTTTGTTTATTGGTTTAGCCGTTCCGATATCTAAATATTTATAAACCTGTCTTGAGTCAGCGGAAATTATTTCTCCGTTGATTTTCTTCGCTAATTCTATAGCAACCGCGCTCTTCCCGCTTGCCGTCGGTCCGACTAAAACAATCAGAGGCCTAATAGTTTTTTGCGTTATTGGGTTATTGTGTTTTTGTCTTTTGGCGTCTTTGCGGTAATTTTGCGCTTTTGCGATTTGCGTTTTAGTGTTTTTGCGGTAATTTAGTGTTTTTGCGGTAATTTGGCGTTTTGGCGTTTTATCGGCCGAAACGGCGGTTAAGTTCATCATAATTAAGGCGGATTAGTGTAGGTCTACCGTGTGGACAGTTATAAGGATGAGCACATTTTTTTAGTTCTTCAACTAAACGATACATTTCTTCTTTTTCTAAATTATCTTTTGCTTTAACTGCACTGCGACAAGCATTGCGAATAATTTTTTCTTTAATACTTTCCGGTAACTCGCTGACTATTTCTAAATTTTTTTCTTTTCCGATTTCTTCACTTAAGTTGTCCAGTAGGTCACGAATCACTTTCTCGTCAATTCCGCTGGCTAAAATTGCCGGGACTGAATGGACAATAAAACTTCTTCCCCCGAATTCTTCTATCTCAAAACCTAATTCTTGCAAAAATTTATTCTCCGGGATTAGGGACAGAATATCATATTGTTGTAATGGTAACTCAATAATTATTGGATTAAGTAATCTTTGTATTTCTAACTTATTTTCCGTAAGTGCATTTTTAAATTTTTCGTAGAGGATACGTTCTTCCGCTGCGTGCTGGTCAATGACCAGTAATCCTTCGTCACTTTGGGCTAAAATATAAAGTTTACCTAATTGTCCTAAAGGGATAATCGTTAAAGAAGAAAAATCTTTCGCGGTAAGAAATTCTTCCTGGGTTGCTTTTGATATTGCTATTTCTTCCGATTTTTTAGTTATTTGGTTTTCAGTTTGCAGTTTTTCGGTAGTTTCTACCGGTATTCTAATTTCCGGTATCGTTCTTGGTTGAAGTAATTTTTCTTTAATTACTGCAGATAGTTGGTGATGGAGATTATCTTCTTCAGAAAGACGAATTTCTCTTTTTGTTGGATGAACATTGACATCAATATCTTCGGGTGGACATTGGAGATAAAGGAAAAATGCCGGATGTCGTCCCGGGGACAAAAATTGGCGGTAACCTTCGTAAACCGAATGTTGAAGAACCCGCGAACGAATCGGACGGTTATCCACGGAGAAGAATTGTTGTATTTTTGTTGCCCGGCTATAACTCGGATAGGAGAGAAAACCAGAAATTTTATAAAAATTAATTGTTTCAGTAAAAGGGAAAAGATATTCTAAAATCTGGTAACCAAAAAGCTGAGCGATACGACTTTTGGGATTATCCACCCCCGGACAATTGAGGACTTCTTTCTCCTCGTCAATTAGACGAAAACTCGTCTCCGGGTAAGCCAGGGCTAAATCATAAATAATATTGAAAATTTGTTCTTTTTCGGTAGAGTCGGTCTTCAGAAATTTAAGTCGTGCGGGTGTATTGTAGAAAAGGTCTTTTACTTCCACGGTTGTGCCCACCGGTGAACCGGTTTCATAATTTTCTTTAATTTTTCCACTCTCAGCATAAATCCGGTAACCGTTATTTGAATTTTCCTTACGGCTGATAAGTATAAATTTAGAAACTGCCGCGATTGAAGGTAAAGCTTCACCACGAAATCCTAAAGTGTTAATTCTCTTTAAGTCAAGAAGCGAACTAATTTTACTGGTTGCATAGCGTTCCAAAGCAAGAGGTAATTCTTCTTTACTCATTCCGGAACCGTCATCAGAGACCCGAATAAGTTTTTTCCCGGCATTTTTTATTTCAATGACAATATTTTTTGCTCCGGCATCCAGAGAATTTTCAACTAATTCTTTTACCACACTTGCTGGTCGTTCAACAACTTCCCCGGCACTGATTTTACTAATCACTTCTTCCGATAAAACTTGTATTCTATTCATAAATTAACCAATTTATTAAGCTAACCACTTAGCCACTATCCACTGTTAAACTCTATTTGAGTTTCACCGATTTAGTACAAAGTGGCCAATAGTGACATTTTTTATCGCAGACATCAGTTACTCCGAAAGAAAGTTTTATCTCGCAATCTTGGTAGTCAGTACCCATATATTCCAGTTTATGGGCAACTTTTTCTGAAACATGAAAAAACTTAATCCCGTGGAGATAAGTACCTTCTTTATCTTGCCGGCGGAGGACTTTGCCTTCTAATTTTGTTTTTTCTAACCCGGGTAAATCCAAAGTAATAGAGATTGTTGCTTCAATCGGGATGGGTACGAAAGTCAGTAGCGCTACACCGCCGGCACTTAAGTCAGTAATTATTCCCGGGACCGGTTCTTTTGGTTCCACTGGTGAAGGAGAAAAGACAATATCTACCGGTTCAGCTAAACCATTCATTACCGGGAAACGTTTATGTCTCCGTCGCTCTTCAGGTTTTCCGCCGTGGGCGGGTTTCGGCTTATTCAACATTTTTTTTGTACCTCTCTTTCCATTGTTTTATTTTTAATAATGCTTCAATCGGCGTAATCTTTTCCGGGTCAATTTTTTCTATTTCTTCAACTAAAGGATGAGTTTGTGAAACGAGAAAATCTAACTGTTTACTTTTTGTTTGTTTTTTAGGCAAATTATCTTTTTCCAAATTATACATTATTTCCTCTGCACGAAGAATAACTTTTTCCGGTAACCCGGCCAATTTTGCTACCTGTATTCCGTAAGAACGGTCAGCCGCACCGGGAATAATTTTATGTAAAAAAATAATTTCTTCTCCCCATTCTTTTACACTGACATTATAATTCTTTACCCCCGGGAGAAGGTTTTCTAATTCGGTAAGTTCAAAATAATGAGTCGCAAAAAGTGTCCTTGCTCTTCGCTCTTGGCTCTTGGCTAAGAACTCTGCTGTCGCCCAGGCGATAGAAATACCGTCATAGGTTGATGTTCCCCGTCCAATTTCGTCAAGAATGAGCAAACTCTGCGGGGTAGTATTATTTAAAATATTTGCCGTCTCCTGCATTTCTACCATAAAGGTTGATTCACCGGCGGGTAAATTTTCTGCCGCACCAATCCGGGTGAAAATACGGTCAACCAGACCAATTTTTGCTTCTTTTGCCGGAACGAAACTGCCCATCTGTCCTAAAATGACAATTAAAGCAACCTGACGAATGTAGGTTGACTTCCCGGCCATATTCGGTCCGGTAATAATGAGAATTTGATTTTCTTCCGGGTCAAGATAAGTATCGTTGGGGACAAATTGATTGGTGAGTAAATTTTTTTCTACTACCGGGTGCCGTCCGTCTTTAATCTCAATAAACAAAGAATCATTTACTTCTGGCTGCGTATAATTATTTTCCCGGGCTACTTGGGCTAAAGATAAATAAACATCCATTTCGGCTAAACATTTAGCAATTGTTTGGATTTCTTTTACTTTTTTGACCACTTCATTTCTTACGGTTTGATAAATTTCGTATTCTAAACGGTTGATTCTTTCTTCCGCAGAGAAAATGAATGTTTCTTTCTCTTTTAATTCCGGGGTAATAAACCTTTCCGCATTGACTAATGTTTGTTTACGGATATAGTCCGCAGGAACTAAATGTAAATTTGGTTTGGTTACTTCTAAATAGTAACCAAAGACGGTCGTGTAACCAACTTTTAAAGAATTAATCCCGGTGCGTTCACGTTCTTTTTTTTCTAATTCGCTAATCCATTGTTTATTTTCCCGCCTTGTTCCCATGAGGTTGTCTAATTCCGGAGAATAACCTTTTTTGATTATTCCCCCTTCTTTCAATTCAATCGGCGGTTCTTCAACGATTGTTTTATCAATCAGGTCAACAATTTCCGGCAGTTCGGATAACTGCTGAACCAGCCCCGAGATAACCCCGGGATTATTTTCCGGATATAATCTGTCCTTAACATTTTGTTTGATGATACTTTTAATTTCCGGAATAAGTTTTAAAGAATTTTTTAAAGCAACTAAGTCCCGGGCATTACTCTGGTTAAAACTTAGCCGGGTGATTAAACGTTCCAAATCAGATACTTTTTTTATCTCTTCCCGTAACTGTTCACGGAGAATATTCTCTTCCACAAAGAAACTGATAATTTTTTGTCTTTCCCGGATAGATTTACTGTCTTTTAAGGGATGAGTTAACCAAAAACGAAGCATTCTTCCACCCATTGCGGTTAGAGTTTTATCAATTACTTCTAATAAACTACCTTTTTTGCTCCGGGTAGCCGAACATTCTAAAAGTTCCAGATTACGAATTGCGGTTTCATCAAGAGCAAGATATTCATCAGAAAAATAAAAATTTACCGGTGAGATAATTACCTCTTTAAGATATTCGGGGATAACTTTTTGTGTTTCTTCCAGATAATTAAGCAGGGCTACCCCGGCGGAGAGAAAAAGTTTTTTATCTGCAATGCCTAAACCTTTCAGAGAGACAATTTTCAGTTTTTCTTTAAAATAATCCGCACCTAACCCGGAGTCAACTTTCCAGTCATCATAAAAATTTATCCGGATATTTTTGTTTTTCAGTAGATTAACCAGACGGGTATTTCTTTCTTCGCTTTTTGGTAATAATCCTTCTCTTGGCATAAACCGGGCAAGTTCAAGCGCTAACTTTTGCTCCGCTAATTCGGCAGAGTCATTTTTGATTTCGGTACCCCGGAATTCACCGGTAGAAAGGTCAAGAAAAACTATTCCGTAAGCGTGACGATTATCTTTATTCTCCGGATAAAGAGCGAACAGATAATTATTATTTTTTGCCTCTAAAAGATTTTCTTCTAAGATTGTTCCGGGGGTAATTAGCCGGACAACTTCCCGTTTGACAATACCTTTGAGGTGAGCACCTCCCGTCTTTTCCGTTTCTTCCATCTGTTCACAGATAGCGACCGGGTAACCGGCACGGATAAGTTTAGCTACATAATTTACTGCCGTATGATAAGGGACACCGCACATCGGCACTTTTTGTCGGCTGGTCAGGGCAATACCAAGAACCGGGCTGGCTTTTTTCGCATCTTCACCGAACATTTCGTAAAAATCACCTAAGCGGAAAAAAAGGATTGCTTCTTTATAATTCTGTTTAATTTTCTGATACTGCCGCATTAACGGTGTCAAATCTTCTTTCATTAAAGTAAACTTTGATTACACAGATTAAAAACAAACGATTACGGTGATTTTACCTCAACAAAATAAATCATTGTAATCGCCGTTAATAATCACTGTAATCAATTATCCCAATTAGGCTATGTGCATATGCTTGGGTAATCTCTACCTTTACTATTTTACCAACTAAATTTTCTTCTTCCCCGCCTGCCGGTGAGACCGGGCTGACAAAAACAATTTTATTCGTCCGTGTTCTTCCTTCAAATTTCTGTTTATTATCTTTCTCAAATAATACTTCCTGTTTCGTCCCGACTAATTTTTGATTTTTTCTTTCACTAATTTTTTTACCGAGTTCATTCAATCTTTTTAACCTTTCTTCTTTCACTTCTTGCGGGACATCATTTTCAAGTTTTGCTGCACCTGTCCCCGGACGAGGAGAATACTTAAAAGTATAAGCACTATCAAATTCTACTTTTTCCACTAAATCAAGTGTCTGGGCAAAATCTTCTTCGGTTTCTCCCGGAAAACCGACAATAATATCGGTAGTAAGTGCAATTTCCGGTATTATCTTTTTAATTTTTTCTACTAAGGAGAGATAATCCTCACGGCTATATTTACGATTCATTTTTTCTAAGATTTTATTTGCTCCAGCTTGCACCGGTAAATGCAGATGTTCGCAGACCTTATCTAAATCACGCATTGCATAAATAATCTTTTCAGCCAAATCTTTCGGATGTGAAGTAACAAATCTGATTCTTTCTAACCCCTGAATTTTATTTACCTCTTCTAATAAATTGGCAAAATTCATTTCCGACGCTGAAGCCCATTGTAGTTGACCTTTCAACCCCTCGTGGGTTTCAAGGTCAGATGGGCTGAAGCGTCGACTACGATAGGAATTTACATTCTGTCCCAAAAGGGTTACTTCTTTTACTCCCTGCTCAACCAGACATTTAATTTCCGAGATAATTTCTTCTACCGGACGACTTTTTTCTTTCCCCCGCACATAAGGAACAATACAGTAAGAACAAAAATTTTCGCAACCGCGCATAATCGTAACAAAAGTGGTAATCTGATGTTTAAGTGGCTGAGTGGCTAAGTGGTTAGATTTGGAAGTCAATTCAAACGGGCTAACCGGACCCAACTGACCTAACCGACTTAACTGACCTAACGCTTTCGGAAAGTAGTCAATATCTTTAGCACCGATAACTAAATCAACATAAGGGAAACGTCTTTTCAAATGTTCACCGATTCGTTGAGCAACACAGCCAGCGACAATTAATATATTTTCCGGATTTTTTTCTTTCCAGCGTTTTAAACTACCAAGTAGAGTAAAAACTTTATCTTCAGCATGCTGCCGTACCGTGCAGGTGTTGATAAGAACAACCTGTGCTTCTTTCAGATTTTCCGTCGGCAAAAATCCGTAATTTTGCAAGTGCTGGCGATACTCTCCCGCATCCGCTACATTCATCTGACAACCGTAGGTTTGGATGTAATATTTCATATTACACTCCAAACCTGACACGGTTGCTCCCATGTCAGATTTTGAAAAAATCTATGGGAGCACCCCCGCGTAGTTGAAAAATATCTGTTAATAGATTGGTTTTTTGGCTCCATAATTTCTAATAAGATTTTCTTTTGCACTCTTTGTCAATTTCTTGATGTTTCTTTCAGCATGTATCGCATTCTTATAATACCTATATTCTTTCACATACACCAATTTAACCGGTCCTTTCCCTCTTAAATATTTTGCTCCATTTCCTTTATTGTGTAAAGCAATTCTCTTTTCTAAATCATTAGTATACCCCGTGTAGTAAGAACCGTCACTACATCTCAAAATATAAACAAAATACTTTAATTTTCTCGGAATAGGTTTTCTTAAGGACATAAATTAAATACCCAAAAGTTTGGATATGAAACTTTTGTTCTTTCATTGATTCTTTTGTTTCTTAATATGGTTTACCTTTTCTCCGTGGTCTGGTTCTTTTTCGGTAATATTTTTCAATCTCTCTTTCCGAAAGAAATTCCATCGCTTTTTGCAACAAAGTTTTTAATTCTTTAAGAAACGGATACCTTGGATTAAATTCATATATTCGGGTTTTACCTTGGAGTGAACTAACCACTACTCCCCCATCTTCTAAACGCCGGAGTTGTTGTTGGATACCGTTTACCGGTGTATTAAAGACCTTTGCGATTCCTTGAGGATAACCTTGTTCATAGGTTTCTAAAAAAAACAATATTTTTTCTATCGTGTTATTACCTAATAGAGATTCTAACATAATTTCTTTCCCTCCTATTGTTTACCATAATTTATAGTAATATTACCATAAAATATGGTAGAAGTCAATTACTAATGTATTCCTCTTTTTAAGGTCGCATTTTGCGACCTTAAAGACTTTGTCTCTTCCCACGATAATTGAAACATAAAGCAGTTTTTTTGCAGAAAATTTTGTCAAGTGTCAAGACACGACCCTAATTTCCTACGACGTATTTATTTTTATACTTTTTCGTTTTCTTTTTTCTCTTCTGCAATTTCCAATTTACCTTTATACCAACGCGCTACTGGCTTCTTCGGAAACTGCAAGAAACGAATAAACAGATGACGTTCAGGAACAAATCTTTGGTCTATTTTCTTAAGTTCTTCACTAAGGTCTTGTGATACTTTTTCCAGAACGACCCTTTCGGGGATTTCAGAAAATAAAAATTGTATTTCAACTAAAGCATAATGTTGTCCCCTAAACCAAATGTTAGGGATGGGTACTTTATTGGCATCCGATATTTTCTTAGCGATTTCTTGCAATTTAGGTTCGTCTTGTATCTGTTTGCCTCTCTCTGCTAGTAAAAGAGCAAGTTTAAAAATTCTTGATATACCTTCTCGTAAGTCCTCTTCTTTTAAATGAGGCGGGAGATGGCCGGTTCTATGGACTATGTCATTTCTCCATTCAACTACTTCTAGGAGTTTTTCAATGTCAATATTTTTTAAGTCATCTGTGTCCAGAGTGAGATTTAACAATCCTGCTAAACGTGCAGTAAGTCCTATTTCTGGTTTCAAAAATTTCTTTATTTGTTTAGATGGAATATTTTTGCGAATAGATAAGAAGGCTTGAAGGTATTGAGTCAACACTATTTCCAAACAGATGGTAGATTCCAATAACGCCATCCTTAAATTACCAATTTGTAAGAACTCAATAGTATTTGTAAAAAATTCCTGTTCAGGCGGTGGCTCCAGTTTGTCTTGAATTGCTTCTTCTATATACGGCCACAGGGAACTCTCCAATTTTAAACTTTTTTTACCTAATTTTTGTATTTGTATGTTGAATATGTCCGCGATGCTCGGTTTGGGAAGAACACTTTGATAATTTTTGTCGTTTTCTGAAAATATAACTTCCCAATGAAAAAGATAGGTTTTGGCTTCATGAACGTTAGGATGAACTTCTTGGATATGAGGAACAGTTCCATAATTGCGTAAACCAAGAAGAACCCTGTTTATCACGCTAGCCAAGATATTAACAAAGTCCGATCTTTTTGTTTCGTCTTTTACTAATGATTTGAATTCTTCTATTTTAGAAGGTTCTGTCGTTTGACATTTCATTTCAAAAGATAATGAAGTGCATCTACGATAATATTTTATTCCTTGGTGTTCTTCTATTTCTAAAGGTTTGTCTCCTTCTAAATGGACTGTAACAAGATATTCAGATTCTTGAAAAGATGTTTCTAAATTTAGAGATTCTAATGTTGGCCCATTTACATATACAAATTGGTCCAATGGATATTTAAAAAGTACTTTCATGGATTTGTTTATTCATTTACAAATTTAGCGAAATTTTGAGTTTTGACACCTTAAGTCAACCGAAAGTCCAGAAACGCCATATAAATGAATTCCGTTAAGTGTTAGTATTTATTAAAATATCCAAAATTATTTTTTCTTTTGTTTCTTCTAATCCTCTGATGATTTTCTTTTGCCATTTTTGGGGTATAGAATTAACAACTTCTCTGATTAGATTTTCTTCACCTTTGTTAAGTAAAGCCCTTAGAATTTCAATAGCGGTATTTCTATCTTTTATCGCTTTATCCTCTTTGAATCTGCGCTGAAAAATGATTAATTTATGCAGGGCAAAGTTGACAGGATGAGGTAGAGTTAAAGAAAAGTTTTCCACTTTGACTTTAATAGTATTATCGGAAAGGAAATTTAGAAATCTCAAAGCAGTAGCATTGATTCCTAATTTTGGTAAAGGGTAAGGTTTATCTCTACCTTTACCTTTTTCAGGAACTAAAAATTCAAGGATTAAATCCGGATGGTCAAGTTTAATATATCCATTACTACCCTTGAAACTTATAACAAATCCTAAATCTTTAAGGAGTTCAGGGATGTCAACTTCCTGTTTTATTCGGGCAGGATTATCAATGAGAAAATCTAAATCTCTCGTTTTTATAGTGGTTTGGTCTATATAGGGGATGTCAAAAAAATATTCCTTATAAAAATATACACACCAACTACCAATGAGGATGAAATCATTTAGAATATTTGCCTTATGGAACCGTCTTAAAATCTCAACACATAAATCAGACTGCTTCCTTTCCACGCAGTGAACTCCTTAAGAATCTAATTTGTTTTTTCACTTTGGATAATAAATTTCTGTATTTGGCTCTAAGCATTTTTGCTTCTTCGTATTTTTTGCGTTCTTCATTAGGAATTTTACCTTTATAAATATATTTTACTTTTTTATCTACCCTTTTTACCAGATAATAATACTCGTGTCCTCGTATTTTTCTTACCGCAAGGCATCCTTTAGGCAACTTCTTCAGGGCTTTTTCGTATTCTTTCTTCATCCGGGAAGAATTCGCAAGTTCTTCTGCCAATACTCCTTTTATTACTCCCTTCATTTGTCCTCCGATTACCCAACAAACTATATTGTATTATAACTTGTTGGGTAACAAATGTCAAGAAAAATAATTTACCCAACAAATACAATCGTTAAATCATCTGTTGGGTAAACTCCTCTCAGAAATGGTGGAGTTTTCTAATGGGGTTTACCATCTCAGAACAAGTTTTGATATTTTTTTCATTTTTTGTTTATTTCCTTAAGAATGATTTCTAACTGTTTACGCTGATAGAGTCGGTAATTTGGATACTGAATACTTCCTTCCTTAGAATTGATATTTTTCTATGAACGCATAAAAAAATAGCACTTTTTTTGAATCGCTGGGAACGAATAAAAATTGTTCTACTTCTTTAGCCAACTGTTTAAAATTAAACTTCTTACATCTGGATAAAAGTTTATTTTTTAAGTCAATCCTATCCCTGACTTTTAATTTTAACTTTAGGTAGTCAAGATTAGGTTTCGTCTTAGCAAAAAGAAAAATAGCATCATAAAAATCTCTGCCCATTGGTCGTTTGCGTTTGAAGATAGCATATATTTTTTGTGCCAGTAAGACATCCGGTGGGACAACATTTATCCGTAAGAATACATCAAATTTATTGAGGATAATTTTGTCAGGGTGGTAATTAAATCCTTGCGGTTCAGCATCAATTTGAATTAACATTTTTTCTTCTTTATGGTTGGAGAGTGCATTTTCAAAAAGTATATTTGGAATTCTGAGATAAGACCGATAGGCACCCTTAAAAACATTTTTAGTTTCTACAGTATATCCTTCTAATTGCAATCTTTTTTGGATTAATTTTGCCAGCTGCGCAAAGTCATTTTTTTTCAATCCTGAATTGTCAAAATCCAAATCTTCTGAAAAGCGGTTATTTTGATGAATAATATGCGTAGCGGTTCCGCCCATAAAAAATAACTTTTCAGCAAATTTTGAATCATAGATAACTTCCAGAATTTTATACTGCAAGTATTCACGCAACAGATTTCTTTTAAATGGTCTTAAATATTCCGGATAAAAAGATTCTATCTGTTTTATATCAAGCATTTTTCATAAACTCCATAAAGGTTTTTATCCTTTTTGCTAATGCCTTTTGCCCAAATTTGTCAAGAAAGTTATATAATTTATCTTCATTGACTTGCTTAGAAAATATATCTTTATTTATTCGCAGACCGGCAAAATCTTCTTTGTTCTTTATCTCTGAATTGATATAAAAATAATCTAAGACCGATTTTTCTATGCTGGCTATTTTAAAACATTTATTGTCGTATTTAATAAGGTTGTAGCCAAAGAAAAATTTATCTTTTATGGTTTTATAAGTAAATTCGGCTATTGATGTTTTGAAATTGTAGGTTCGGCGGGTAGATGCGGAAGTTATGCCATATACGCTTTCCGGGATTAAATGATAATAGGATAGTGCTGTTTCAAAGGAGATATACGATGGACTGTATATTCTATTAGCGATTTCAAAAAAAACATTCTCATTAATTTCTAAATCGGAAAAGATGTAATGTCCTTTGATAATTTTTTTGATATAACCTTTATCTTGCCATTCACTTAGTCTTGTCCGAAAAAAACCACGGTCAATATTCTTGATATCATTAATAGAAAAAACTGTGAAATCCTTTAACGCCTCTTTTAATTCAATATATTGCATTTCATTTCTCTAAAATACTATTTTTAGTATTAATACGAAATATAATAACTAATTTTTCCTAAATATGCAATAGTTTTTTTATCCCCTTTCAATTATTTAAAAAGAATAATTTAGGGAGCAGTCAACTCTGTGGAGATAGGAGGATTGTTTATTCCGGTGGATTGAGATGTTACCTTCAAGATAATCTCCTGCCGGTTCGGTTACTTTGGAAAAATCGTAAATCGTTTGCAGGTAGATTCTTTTAAGAATTTTATAACGATAAATAAATTGAATGCCGTAATTGTCTCCGAATTTTTGATTAAACGGTCTCTCGTTATCTTCGTATCCTTCCTCAACCAGGAGGTCAGTTTTCTCGGCAAGATTAAACCTTACTTTAGCCCAGATTAAATAAGGCATAAGGTTAACTCGGAAATAATGAGCATTTTTTAGAATATAGGAAGCACCTACCCGGGGATGGAATCCGATACCTCCACCGACACCTACTTTTGTGTCCCTTTCGTGATAGTCACTTTCAATAAAACCTAACCCGAGATAAAAATCTAAATTCTTTTTATGTTTATAGGGGATGATAAAATCGCTGTACCAGTTTATATAAACGATTGTCGTATTACTATTTACAATTGTCGGGGAGAACATATTCGCATAATATTCGAATCGATTCCGGTAACCAAAAATAAATCCCCAGTGCGGATATGTTTTTGTCAGGGTAGATGGAGTATATCCGGTTTTCGTTGCTACATAACTATTGTAGTTAATGCTATCAAGAGCATAAAACGCACCAAGGAAACTTTTATCGTCATTTGAGGAAAAAGCATCCAGCACACTGTTAAAATAATTCATCAGGACCATTACACAAAAATAATTTCTTAGTTCTTTGAACTGTTTAATTTTAGCCGAAAGTTCGGCATAACTGCGTGAGGTAGGCGAAGTAGTTTCCAGTTGCTTAGTGAATTTATCAATATTATCCGCCGGTTCAGTAAGCGCTTTAGCGAGGATAACGAAATTCCAGATATCCGAAGTTCCTTTTCTCCATTTCCCGGCAGAAAAATGGTTCACTGTCGGGATGAAGTTTAAGATTGTTTTCAGAGTTGTATTTTTGGGAAGATTTGTTTTTTCTTCCGGTTGAGTAAACCAAGGGATAACCGATTCGTTCTTCGGAGACGAAACTGCAATATTTTCTTTAGCCGATAATAAAGTAGAGAGGAAACATATAAAAAAAATCAGTAAATATTGTTTAAGCACTTCTATTTTAGTTTGCGCTAATTATTTTGTATTTTAAAACGCGAATCTTTTTTTATGTTTCTCGATTTGCTTTACCAGTTTACTGATTCTTTTTTCGCTGACTTTCTTTGTATTGCGCGATTTTGCCTTTTCCTTGCGGGTTGCCAGATAGCGGATTTCTTTTTTCAATTTGAGGTAACTTTGAAACCGTTTGGAATCCAGTTCACCGCTGGCGATTGCTCTTTGCACCGCGCATTCCGGTTCATGCAAATGCTCGCAGTCTCTAAACTTGCATTCCGCGGCGAATTTTGAAATATCCGGGAAATTAGTTTCCAGAGTATTCTCTTCGCTCCATAACTGAAGTTCGCGTAAGCCGGGAGTGTCAACAACCATTCCGCCTTGAGGAATGATTAATAATTCCCGACGGGTTGTGATATGTCTTCCCCGGCTGTCCGATTCACGGACCGCCCCGACTTTTAGTTTGTCTTCTCCGAGCAGACAATTGATGATTGTTGATTTGCCTACTCCGGAAGAACCGAGGAAAGCGACGGTAGTTCCCGGATTAATATATTTTTTCAGTTCTTCAATTCCCTGATGACGAAGAGCGCTTAAAGTGTGAATCGGAATTCCCGCTGCAATTGATGCTACCGCTTCTTTTTTTTCCTCAAGTTGGGGACAAAGATCGGTTTTGTTGAGCAGAATAACCGGTCTGGCGTTGCTCTCCAAAGCAAGAGTGAGATAACGCTCGATACGTCTTAGATTGAAATCGCTGTCAAGTCCGCTTACTAGGAAGAGGATATTGATATTCGCTACCAAAACTTGTTCGGCAGTTAATTTTCCGGCGGTCTTTCGGGAGAATTTGTTCAGCCGGGGAAGGATAGCTTCAATTATTGCCAGGTTATTTGCGCCGGATATTTTTGACGCTACCCAATCTCCGACTACCGGAAAATCACCGTTAGCCGAAGTGCGGAAACGGAATTTCCCGGAAATTTCCGCTTTTAACTCTCCGAAATTACCGTAGATCTGGTATTTTTCTCTTTGCGCGGTCGCCACTCTTGCCGGAAAAATTCCTTCGGTTTTTAGCTGATGGAAATATTGCTCAAAGTGACGATTCCATCCTAATTCCTGTAGATTCATCGCTGTTTCGGTTACTAATTTCCTTCAATCCCCAGCAGTTCAACCTGAAAAATCAAAACTGCATTCGGACCGATAACATTGCCGGCACCCCGTTCGCCATAGGCAAGATGAGAAGGAATAAATAATTCCCATTTTGAACCGACTTTCATCAATTGTAATGCTTCAGTCCAACCTTTGATTACCCCAGAGACCGGAAATTTTGCCGGTTCACCTCGTTTATAAGAACTGTCAAATTCAGTACCGTCAATTAAAGTTCCTTGGTAATTGACTTTGATCGTATCAGTTAATTTGGGTATTTTCCCGGTTCCTTCTTTAATTACCCGATACTGCAAACTACTCGGTAAGGTAATGATATCTTTATTATTTTTATTTTTGGCAAGGAATTCTTCACCTTCTTTTTTGTTCTTTTCACCAATGTTTTTCTGTGCTTCCATCCTTTTTGCCATCATTTCTTTTTGGAAATTCATCATTGTTTCCCCCATTTCTTTTTCGCTCATTTGCGGATTATTCCCGGACAAAGCATCTTTAATCCCCCCAAATAAAATGTCCGGATTAATTTCTATTGACTGTTTTTTAAAACTATTCCCGATATCCCATCCGATACTGTAACTTACCTTATCCTTTTGACTTTCAAGGACTTGCGTTTTCTCTTTTTCATTTTTTTGTCCATTTCCTACCCGTAAAAAAATGACTAGAACTACTAAACAAACAACTGCTAAAAACAAAAAACCTTTTTTCATCTATTTCTCCTTTCTTTTGATTGCAACGATAGAGGCAACGATTACGGTGATAAATTCTTCTTGGTAAATCGCTGGAATCGGTTTTTAATAATCTCTGGAATCATAGGCTGGAACGAATTTCGTAACAGCCGGTTAGAAGATATCTATTTTCACCTCCTTTAATATCCTGCCCAGTTTAGCTAAAGGTAAACCGACAACATTATAGAAACAACCTTCAATTCGTTCAATAAAGACGCTACCTAAACCTTGAATATCAAAACTGCCGGCTTTATCCAACGGTGAAACTCTCTGGAAATAATTTCGGATTTGTTTATCACTTAAACGATTCATATAAACCTTTGTCTTCTCGTAAGTAGTGAATGTTTTCTGATTATCAAGGTCAATCACCGCTATCCCGGTATAAACCCATTGCGGTTTTTTTGAAAGTAATTTTAGCGTTTTGAAAGCATCCTTTATGTTTTTCGGTTTCCCGATAATTCTTTTTCCGACTAAGACCACAGTATCGGCAGCAATGATTACCCCGGAGTGAAATTTTTTTGCTACATCTTTGGCTTTTTTTAGAGCATTTTCAATAACCAAATCACTGCAGTTACCTTTTAATTGTCTCTTTTCCCGGATAAAGGATTCCACTACTTTGAAGCGTAGTCCGGTCTGTTTTAATAACTTTTGTCTTGCTTTTGATTTTGAAGCTAAAATTATTCTCCTTCGCCGAATATTCACAGATGTAATATTTGGATTGGGATGAAGGCGAGGAGAAGAATTTCGCTCAAATACCCAATCCCGAGGGGCGGGGAATTTCATTTTACGCATTGGCTGCTTGTTCACCGGCAAGATAACCGGTGGAAAATGCTTGTTGTAAATTATATCCTCCGCTTGAGGCACAACCGTCAATAATCTCACCGGCAAAGTATAAACCGGGAATAATTTTTGATTCCATTGTCCGCGGATTAATTTCTTTAGTAGAAATTCCTCCATCGGTAACCATCGCCTCTTCCAGAGGTAAAGAACCGCTAACGGTTAGAGGGAATGCTTTTAATAANNTTATGAATACCGGGATTAATTTTTGTGGCAATAGACTTTTTAGCACATTCTTTAACTCAGTATTTCCTTTTGTCCTGAATTCATTTAATAATCTGTTTTCCAGTTGTTCCGGTTTCAGTCCCGGTTTAAGGTCAATGAAAAGACGCACCTCCGGATATTCTTCAAGAAGATGAACAATTTTATTGCTTAAATCCAAGACCAGAGGTCCGGAAACTCCAAAATGGGTAAAAAGTAATTCCCCGATTTCGGAAACTATTTTTTTCTTGTCATACTCAAAAGTAAGACGGATATTTTTTAAAGTAAGTCCCTGCAGTTCCTTCACCCATAATTCCTTGGTCTTTAAGGGGACTAAACCGGGTTTGAGCGGGATAATTGTGTGTCCTAATTTCTTAGCCAGACGAAAACCGTCACCGCTTGAACCGGTAATTTTATAAGATGCACCTCCGGTCGCTATGATTACTTTTTTTGCTCGGATACTGGTTTTGTTTTCAAATTCCAATTGAAAAATTCCCTCTTTTCTTTTTAGGTCAATTAGGCGCAGATTATAAAATATAGTAACCTTATTCTCGGAAAGATATTCTTTTAGAACTTTGACAATTGAGTAAGCGTTATCGGTAACCGGAAAAACTCTTCCCTGTCTTTCTACTTTTAATTGTAGACCTTTGGATTGAAAAAAATTTATCAAATCCTGATTAGAAAATGTACTAAATGCGGTCCTTAAGAAATTACCCGATTGACCAAACTTTTCAATAAATGTACCGAGGGGCGCAATGTTGGTGACATTACATCTGGTTTTCCCGGTAAGCATAATTTTCTTACCGAGAGAATCGTTTCTTTCTATTAAAACTACATTTTTTTTCAGTTGTCCGGCACGAATACTTGCGATTATCCCGGCTGGTCCGGCACCAATTACCGCAAGGTCATAAATTTTCATTTAATTTCTGATTACCGCGATAAAAGGACTTTAGCTTAAGAAATTTAATAATTCAGGGAATTTGCTAATAATCTTGGATGGTTTTACTTTTTTTAATTCATTTCTTGAGGATGAACCACCTAAAATAGCAATTGTTCTTATCCCAGCATTTCTCCCGGCTTGGACATCAATAGTCATATCTCCAAGATAAATTGCTTCGTTTTTCTTTACCCTTAATTTTTTGATAATTTTAAGCAATAACCACGGATGTGGTTTAATTTCGTCCTTATTCTTAGCACAAATAACCGTCGCAAAATACTTTTTTAGTCCCAAATGGTTTAAGAGAAGTTTAGTAAATTTTTCTGGCCGATTACTAGCAATCGCTAATTGATAATTTCTTTTTTTGAGAAGGGTTAATATTCTTTTCACTTTTGGGATAACCAATGAATATTTAAGTAAAGCAGATTGATGATGTTGACGATAAATTTCCAGTCCTTTTTCTATATCTTCTTCCTTGACGAATCTTTTGATAAAATTTTCATCACCCCAACCGACTGCACGGCGGACTTGAGAAATGCTCGCCGGAGGATAGCCGAGTTTTCTTAAAGTAAAATTAAGACTTTTTTCAATTGCTCTATATGCATTAACAATGGTTCCGTCTAAATCAAGAATGATTAGTTTTACCATCTTTGAGTTTACCGAAAGGAGATGATTGTTTCTAAAGCAATTTTACACATTATGCTGATTGATTTTTTTATTTCTTTTGTTTCCATTACCTGTTGTCCGTAGAGTATATTGCCGGTAGCAGTTAAGATTGCCCCGGCTTTAACTTTTCTTAATTTTGCTAAAGCAAATAAACCGGCACATTCCATTTCCATTGCTAGGATATCTTTATCTTCCCATTCTTTTGCTTCTTTTTTCTCCTGATAGAAAGCATCCGAAGTACAAATCGGTCCGACCCAGTAGATAATTCCGCTTTCAATTGTTTTTTCTGTCAGTTTTCTCGTTATTGAGTTATTGGGTTTGGTAATCTTTGTTAGCAGATGATAATTTTTTAATAAACCGACGAGCGGTACGGCCGAATTGGGAATAATTAAATCAGCGGGTTTTATTCTTTTCTGAACCGCACCACAAGTGCCAATACGAATAAGTATTTTTGCCCCTAAATTTACTAATTCTTCAATCACAATTGCTGCTGAAGGACAACCCATACCCGTGGTAACTACGGAAACAGGAACATTTTCATACTTACCAGTATAAGCCAAAAGTCCACGGAAATCGTTAATCATTTTTGTTGCGGTAAGAAATTTTTCGGCAACCATTTTTGTTCTACCTGGGTCACCGGAAAGGAGGACGGTAGGACTTAAATTTTGAGGTTTAATTTTCAAATGGATAGGCATTAGGGTAAAGTTAAAAGTGTAAGGTTACAAGTGTAAAGTTAAATGATGAGCAAGAAATCAAAAATTGTTATAGCCAGTTGAACCAGCCGAGGTTCACCTTGTCTTCAACCCTGAGTGAGGTCTCAGACCGAAGGGTTCACCCTGAAGGTTCACCCTGAAGGGAAAGTTCACCTTGAAAGGTCAAAAACTTCGCTGATTACACCCAATCCGAGTATGATTACATAAAGAAAAAGGATAATTAGTAAAATTTCTCCCTTATACTTACTGAAAAATTCTTTCATCGTTCGGCATTGTTTGCGATGACCCTGAACAAAGCTGAAGGGTCATTTGGTTTAATCATTCTTCACCTCGTCTCTGCACATATTCGTCCATCATCTTTTTTTCTTCAATAGTTAAACTATCTACACCTTGAGCTAAAATTTTGTCTAAGATACGATTGATTTCTTCTTCCCAATTTTTTGAGATAATTTCCTCTTTAGGCTGGTATTTTCTTCTGAATAATTTTAGTCCATCTATTCTCGGAAAACGATATTTCCAGACCGGATATTTCAAATAAAGGTATCCAACCAATAAACCACCAAGATGACCAAAATGAGCAATACCAGAGCCAGAACCGGATATACCAGCGAGGAAAGCAATTACACCGAGGATAATTGCCAAATATTTTGCTTTCACCGGGATTAAAAAATAGAGGTAAATAATTGTTTCCGGATAAAGCATTGCAAAAGCGACCAGGATACCATAGATTGCACCGGAAGCACCGATATTGACAGTCGTTGAATTCGGTCCGGTTAAAACAATGGCTATTGCTGCCCCTAAACCACAAATGAAATAATATTTAAGAAAAGATTTCGTACCCCAGGCATCTTCTACACTTTTACCGAACATCCAGAGAATGAAAAGATTGAAAAGAAGATGGAATATTCCCCCGTGGAGAAACATATAAGTAAACAGTTGCCAGAGCCGAAAATAATGGATTAATGAATAAGGCACCAACCCAAAAGTGTAGATAAAACTTCTTCCGGCAAAAACTTGGAAGACATAAACTACTACATTGGTAATAATTAACCATTTAATTGCACCGGTTAACTGTAATGGAGATAAAGGTGTATGTTGAAATGAGTAACGCATTAGCGTCTTTTTTCTTGGCCAGTTTGGCAGGAGATACAATAGCGTGTAGAGGGCATTGCTTTTAGACGTTTAGTAGAAATCTTTTTCTTGCAAGATTCACATAAGCCATAGGTTCCTTTTTCAATTTTTTGTAACGCATTTTCAAGGTCAAGTAGCATCTGTCGTTCATGGTTTGTTAACTGATAGAGCATTTCTTTTTCTAAAGTTTGGGTGGCAAGGTCAATTTCATCACCAACTTCACTTCCAGCAGGATGAGAATTTTTCTGTACCATTTCAAGAATTTCTTTTTTTTCCGTAAGTAATTTGTCCTTGAAGAACTGTAATTCTTTTTTTGAAAATTTATTTCTGTTCATGCAATCACCTTTATTGTTTTTAGAGTATCAGTTTCCTGTCCACTGACCCGAATTTCTTTGTCCGAGAGGTTTAAGAGATAATCACAAATTTCCGGTGTAATTCGTTCACCGGGGATAAGTACGGGTATACCCGGTGGGTAAGGAGTCAAACTCTGAGCAGCAATATGTCCAGCTGCCTTTCTTAAGGGGATACGTTTGGTTTTTTGCATCAGGAAAACATCTCTCGGCATCATGACCATTTCGGTAGATAAACTTGGCAATTGTAAACTCTCATGACCATTTGTTACTTTGCCGTGATATTCGCAGTCAATTTTCTTTAACGCTTGACTTAACTTTTCAAGGTCATTTCTTGTTGAACCAATACCCAAAATAGCAATTAAATTAAAAAGGTCAGCACAATCAACTTGGATATTATACTCTATATTAAGGATTTCTTCAATCTTATATCCGGACAGGCCGCTCCGCGTAACATTAACCGTTAATTTTGTCACATCTAAGTCGTAACCACGGGCACGAATTTCTCCCCTTGTAAAACAGGAAAAATTTTTTAAATGATTAATTTTTCTTCTTGTTTCTTCAGCACATTTGATTATCGGGTGGAACATTTTTTCTCCGTATAAAGCTGCTTGCCGTCGGGCAAGGTCAATTGAAGCAAGAATTAAATAATTAGGACTAGTTGTCTGAAGAAGCGAGACAATTTTTTTTACTCGGTTAATATCAATCAGTTCAGAATTGAAATGTAGGACCGAACCTTGACTCAATGCAGAAAGAATTTTATGTGTGCTCTGGACACAAAGGTCAGCACCCGCTTCCACTGCCGAAATTGGTAAATCCGGATGAAATTTTAAGTGCGGGCCATGTGCTTCGTCAACCAGAAGTATTTTGCCACGGCGGTGGACAATTTCAGCAATTTTTACTAAGTCACCGGTTACTCCGTTATAAGTAGGACTGGTAACGAAAACTGCTTTTGCTTCTGGGAATTGATTTAATGCCTGTTCAATTTGTTCCGGAGAAGAATCAAAAATAATATCTAAATCTTGGTCAACTTTTGGTTGAATCCAGATTGGCCAGACACCAGAAAGGATAATTCCACTTAATACCGATTTATGTGCATTACGAGAAAGAATGACNNGAACCGTTAACCAAAAAGAAAGAATGTTTTACACCATATGCTTCGGCAGTCAACTTTTGTGCTTTCTTTATTGCATTTACCGGATCATGTAAGGAGTCAACTTCCGGGAAAACCGTTACATCAAAATAATAAAGATTCTTGCCAGTAAACTCACGCAAGTGATTATCAATTGCTCGTCCATTTTTATGGCCCGGTGTATGAAAGGAAACTACATGTCGGCGTGCATGTTGGTAAAGTGTATCAAAAAGTGGTATTTTCTTTTGTGATTTTTTCATTCTAAAAGTATATCCCTATTTGTAAAAAAAACAAGGTTTTTTTATGGTAATAATTTCTTTTTCCTGAGTTAGTAATTTGCGTATATTTTTAGGGAGATAAAAAAGTCCTCGGTGGGTTATTCCATCATAAAATTTTAGTTTATTTTGGATACGTTCTTGGATACGTTGGTCAATTTCTTTACTTGAATATTCCGACATTTTTTCATCTCTGCAGAGAAGAAATGCCCAAGGTACATCAAAAGAAGGTATAAATTGGTAGTAAGGATAAACACAGTGAAAAACTTTTTTTAAGGTTGCATAAAGTCGCCGATGTAATTCAATCTGAATCAGATTTCCTGAACCAGCCTGAGTAACAAAGATACCTTGGGGGTTAAGTTTCCTTTTTAGGATTTGATAAAATTCTAAAGTATATAGTTGATAAGCAGGTCCTTCTTTAATTGGTGAAGGTAAATCCGCAATTATACAGTCAAATCTGTTTTTCGTTTCCTCAACATATTTTTTTGCATCAACGATAAGTAACTCTGTTTTTGGATGAAAGAATGTTCTACGATGCCATTTTTTTAAATATTTTTTTGAGAACTCAATAACTTTATCATCAATATCAACCATGATTGCTTTTTCTACGGTTTTATGTTTGAGCACTTCTCTTAGAGTGGCACCTTCACCACCGCCCATAATTAATATTTTTTTTGGATTTGGATGGATGCTTAACGCTGGATGGACTAATGCTTCATGATAAATAAATTCGTCAAATTCTGCAGATTGCATTTCACCGTCAAGGATTAGACAGCGCCCGAAAGAATAGGTATCGGCAAGAACCATTTTCTGGTAGTCAGTTTTTTCGGAAACAAGATATTTTTTTATTTGATGGCTATGTTTTTCGTCAGGAGTGAACCATTCAGTAAGCCAGTGACTATTTTTTTTCATTTTTTAACAATAGTGAATTAAAAAAATATCACGAATTCCCACAAATGAGAAATTTGTGAAACTCGTGAATGATTTTATCGTTAACAGTTCATCCCGTAAAGATTTATCTCTACGGGGATTAACCGTTTTTAGGGTTTATGCTTAATTCTTTCTGGTGGTAGACCAAGTATCCCGCGGCGCATCTCCAAAACTGTTGAATTCTTCGGTTTTAGTTTTTTAACTAAATACTGATGTGCTTTCCAAGGGTCAATTTCTTCACCACAAGTATATAAATCAATAGAGGCAAAACCATATTCCGGCCAAGTATGAATTGCAAAATGACTTTCAGCAATTACCACTACACCGGAGACACCATGGGGATTGAAACGATGAAAAATGACATCAATAATCTGTGCCCCGCAAGCTTTTGTTGCTTCGGTCATTATTACTTCCACTTTGGAGACACTGTTTAGTATTTTTTCTTCACAGCCATAAAGTTCAATCAAGAGATGCCGTCCGAGTGATTTCATTTCTTGTAGCCACAGATTACGCAGATTAACCCCTTAACCACAGATTACGCAGATATTTTTTGAAAAACTCGTTGTAATCGTTTTTATAATCACCGTAATCTTTTCAATTAAAATAAAGATATAAACNNCATTTAGAAAATTTTGTCAAGATTTTTTTAAGAAAATTTTTTAATTATTTTTTCCTTTCTTTATAATTTTATATTCTTGAATGTCTAAAAGCCAATAATACCAGACCCCTTCTTTTAAAATTTTTTCCGTCTTAGTAATTTCAATTTTCTTTTTGAATATCGGACCATCGTAAACGAAAGTATGAAATTCACCATTTTCTCCACAAGGGCAGATGTTTTTTTTAATTAAAAAATCTAGTGTCTTTTTATCAACTTCCTGTCCAATGAAATCTTTATCAAATAGGTCTGCTTTTGCACTTACCACAACTGCCTTAAATCCAAGTTTAATAAATTCGGAAATAATATCCTTTGGTTTTAAGTTCCATAGAGGTTCTATCGGGATTATTCCAATTTCAGCGCATACCCGTTCAACCCAGTTTTGGTGTTCTAATAAATAGACATCACCGAAAACCATTCCTTCAATATTTTCTTTTTCTTTTAATTCTAAAACTGACGACTTAAACTCTCCTTCGTATTCTTTCATATCCGGACTTACTTCTTTCTGAATAATCGGTATTCCAATTGTTTTTGATTGCATTTCCATAAGTTTTGAATCAATTCCATGAAAGCACCCCCTTTTTGTTTCTTTGGAGATAAAGTTTAAGAGAGATAAAACTTGATGTCCTTGCTGAATCGCCTTATAACAGGCAAGCGAGGAATCTTTTCCCCCACTCCAGGAAGCTATGATTTTCATCTTCGGTAGGGTTTACAGTCCTATACTTATCCCACCGGAGAAAGTTCGCCCCGGAAGCGGATAGCCTGCACGGGTAAAATAGCGGGTATCAGTAATGTTTTCCATGTAAACAAATATCTTAATATTTGTGTTTAATTTTTGTTCAAGTCTGAAGTTTAATAGGTTATAATCAGAAATTTTGTTGTTCATATCATCAAATTGTTTGCCTACATATTTCCCACTAAGAATAAAATTGGTTTTCCAAGGAGTTAGATAAGAAATCTTACAATTAACTGTATGTTCTGGACGATACATTAAAATCTTATAATCTTGTTCAGTTATTTTTTTTCCCCTACTTTCCAAGTATGTATAGTTGAAATCATAAGATAAATTCTCTTTAATTTGGTGAACAAAAGTCATTTCCACACCTTGGTTATATGCTTGTGCAACATTTGAAGGACGCCATTTTTCCCAATCTGGGTCAGTACTTATATTACTCCATTCAATGAGATTTTCTATTTTTTGTCGGAATAAAATAAATTGGGAAGAAATTTTGCTGTTCCAATTTTTTTCTATACCTAAATCATAACTCCAACTTGTTTCCGGTTTAACTTCCGGATTCCCCTGTGTATCGCCACCCGGGAAAGGTGGCCATGCAGGCCAGGAACTATACGGAGAAAATAGGTCTTCAAATGTTGGGGCACGATATCCACGTCCAATATTAGTTGATAGTTTCCAGTTGGGTAATGGGTGCCAGACAACGCTCAATTGAGGATTGGTTTCTCCACCGAATAGAGAATGGTAATCATATCTAACTCCAATGAGAGCATTTAATTGATCAAGATTAACAAACTTATTCTGAGCGTAGATAGATGTCAAATTTATTTTTTTGTCAAAATCAGTTGTTTTGGCAATTTCATTTGTTCGTTCAGCACCGTCTTCACGCAATTCTATTCCTAAAATTAGATTGTTGGGTAAATCAAATTGTGTTTCCAGACCGATGGTTTTTTTATCAGTTGAGTCATCAATGAGAGATTTTGGACTTTTGTAGTTTCCTTTATCTATATTTCCATAAATCCGTGAAGATAATTGTAATCTGCTGCCTAATTTCCTCTCGTATTCTAAGAGTAAATATACTTTATTAGTAGTCTGTTCAGCCAGAGGGTCGTATGCTTTTTTTTCTTTATTGTTATTCCATTGTTCTGTCGGTGTATTATTTTTCCCCGGGACACCTAACTTAAAGTTGGATAAACCACTCCTAAAGGTAATTTTTCCTAAATTAGTTGTTTCCAAGCCTAACATAGCAGTGAAGTTAGTGTTATTGCAGTTGGAGTTTTCCCTGAATCCTTGAGCAAGGTTTTTACTGGCAGTAAAAAGTGTTTCCACATTTTTTCTTTTTGTACCGAAGTTAAAATTATAGATTTGCTCTCCATAACTTCCCCAAGAAGTGTTAATTTTACTCATTGGTTGTTCAAGAGAAGGTCTTTTTGTGATGACATTAACTACTCCAGCAAGTGCATTTGCTCCGTAAATTGATGATGCTGCTCCCCGAATGATTTCAATACGGTCAATATTTTCTATACTAATTTCACTGTAATTGTAACCACCCAAGGTAATATCATTAGCCGAACGACCATCAATAAGAACTAACACTTGTTTGTCTAAAGCACCGCGTAAAATTACTGAGCTCATTGCTCCTAATGTGCCATATTTTCCTACATTTACACTGTTCAGGTAGTTAATTGCTTCAGCAAAGTTTCGTGCACCGAGATTTTTGATTTCTTCAGCCGTAATTACCGAGACATTAGTGGGTAAATCTTTTTTTGGCTCAGCTTTACGGGTTAAAGTGATAAAGTAGGCTTTTTCTTCTTCTAAATAACGGATCTCTTCTTTTTCTTGCGAAAAAGCACTGATTACACAGATTAAAATCCAGATTACACAGATGATTGACTTTAAGAAAAATTTTTTAGGCATTTTTTTCTCCTTTCTGCTCGTCCCGTAGACCCCGTAAAATATCTTTACGGAGTAGGACTTATTTACTGGACCATTGCGGGATTAACAGTATATGTGGTTTAGAAGATAACGGATTTTCCTTAACGATAACGATTGTCTGATATACTTCCTCAATATTCCGATAAGTTAAAACTTCATTCGGAGGACCGATTTTATGTATTTCCCCGTTATTTAATAAGATTAAATTGTCACAATATTCGCTGGCTAAATTCAAATCATGAAAGATAGCAATTACGGTTAGACCTTCTTCTTGGTTTAATTTTTTTATTAAGTCCAAAATTTTGATTTGATGTCCAATGTCCAGATGGGCAATCGGTTCATCTAAAAGTAAAAGTTTTGGTTCTTGAACTAAAGTTTGTCCGAGGTAAACCCTTTGTCTTTCCCCACCGGAAAGGTCATTAACATTCTTAGAACTTAATTCTAAAACATCAGTCAGAATCATTACTTTTCTTACAACTTCATAATCATATTCTTCCATCTTTTCAAAGCGGTTTAAGTGCGGGAACCTGCCCATTGAGATGAATTCTTCAACCGTAAAAGAAAACGGTATTTCAATTGACTGGGGTAAGAATGATACTTCTTTGGCTAAATCTTTTAGAGGAAATTCTTTTATATCTTTCCCGGAGTAGAAAATTTTTCCTTCCCAGGATGGAAGAATTTGGGTAATTACCCGAAGAAGTGTTGTCTTACCTGCACCATTCGGTCCGATTATTCCTAAAAATTCTCCCTTCTCTAAAGAAAAAGATAAATTTTTGATTACTTCTTTTTCAGTGTATCCAGAGGTAAGATTTTTTACTTCCAGTAAATTTGCCATTGTCTACTTCTCACAAAGAAAATAAGGAAAAAAAGTCCACCGATAATTCCAGTGATTACACCTACCGGGAGTTCTATCGGATAGATAATTGTCCGGGCAAGTGTATCGGCTAAACCAAGAAAAATTGCACCTCCTAAAAATGATGCCGGTAACAAAATCCGCTGGTCAGAACCACTAAGCCAACGAAAAAAATGCGGGATGATTAATCCGACAAATCCGACTAAACCAGCAGCCGAAACACAGGTACCGATAATCAATGAAGTAACCAGAAAAAGTAATTTTTTCACTGTTTCCGTCGGTATCCCTAAAGAGGTAGCCTTTTCTTCACCTAAGGTTAGAATATTCAACTCCCTACTGAAAACAAAGAGTAAAGCAAAACCTAAGATTACTGCGAAAGTGACTACTTTTATCGTCTCGGTTTCTGCTGAGGAAAGGTCACCCATCAGCCAGAGAATAACATTATGGAATTTATCCGCTCGGAATAAAGCAAAAAGAAATAAAACAAAAGATGAAAAGAGAAAACTTAAAATGACGCCACCTAAAATTAAACCGGTTACCGAAAATTTTTTTCTACTGGCAACAAAATAAACTAAAAAAATTGAAGCAAGCGCACCGAAAAAAGAACAAATCGGTAGAGAATAATATCCGACGAAAAGATTGGAAAGGAAATTACCGACTACTGCACCTAAAGCTGCACCACCGGAGATACCTAAGGTGTAAGGTTCAGCTAAAGGATTGCGTAATATTCCCTGGAAGACACAACCACAACTGGCTAAACCCGCACCGATAACTAAAGATAAAATTATCCGGGGTAGTCGTATTTTCCAGACAATTGTAGAAAGTATTTCATCTGCTTGCTTATTCATTAGAAGTTGAAATATTTCTTGAGGCAAAATTTTTCTCCCTCCAAAGATTAAGGAGAAAAAAAATGTAAGAAATAAAAACAGGATTAAAAAAATGAAAACTGTAACATTTCTTTTCATTTAGTGAGGACCTCTTCCGAATGGAGGAATTCAGTTATTTTTTTTAATCCTTCAACATACCTTACTGGTGTTGGTCGACAAATAATATTTGCATCAAGAGTATATATTTGATTTCTTTTTACTGCCTCTAAGTTCTTATACTTTTGCCAAAAATCTTTTTCTTGTTCAGTTATTTCTCCCATAGTTGCTAAAATAATCACTTCCGGGTTACGCTGGATAACTTCCTCCAAACTTACTCTCGGATATTCAATCTTTGATTCTCGGAATATATTCACCCCACCGGCTAAATTGACAATTTCATTAATGAAAGTATTCCTGCCTGCAGTCATTAAAGGTTTAGCTCCCAGTTCTAAAAAAACTTTTACTTTAGGTAGTTTCTCTACTTTTTGCTTGATAAGTTTAATTTCTTTTTCCTTACCAGACAGGAATTTTCTCGCTTTTACTTCTTCTCCAACCATTCTTGCTAAAAGAAGAAAATCGTGTGAGATATCTTCAAAATTTTTAACTTCTCCGAAGGTAAATATATTTATCCCCATCTTTTCCAATCTATTGATAGTATTTCTATCCTGTGCAGCTAATGAGGCAAAAACGATGTCCGGTTTTAGAGAAATTATTTTTTCAATATTTGGTTCAAGCAGAGTGCCAACTTTTTCTTTTTTCTTTGCTTGCGGTGGATAATCGCAGTAGTTAGTAACTGCAATTGTTTTCTCTTCCACACCGAGTAAATACAGTTCTTCGGTAATAGATGGAGCGAGTGAGATGATACGGCAATAGGGTGACGCAGTGATTTGACCCTTGGGTGACTGGGTGACTTGGTGAGTGCCTGCCCGCCGAAGCGCTCCGTCGCCAAAGCTCTGGAGCGTCGGCGACTTCAGCGTAGGCGGGGGTGAAGGAGAGCAACCCAAAACTAAAAGGAGAAAAAGCACAATACCCATAATTCTATAAGTTCGTTTATTGCACCCAAGACATCGCCAGTGATGCCATTAATTTTCTTATCACTGTATTTGAGTATCGCATAAACCAGAGAAATAGTGCCGAGAATTAGAAGTAGTCCTTTAAATCCCTGAAAGAAAAATACCACGATTAAAGTTATAATACTGGTAAACAAAATATCCAGGGGATTCCTTCCCGCTCCGCCGACCTGTCTCGCCGACAGGCGGAAGCGAGGCGAGTGTTCAAGAAAAGTTCTCCCCAGCCCTTCTTCTTTTGCCGGTTGTCCAAAAACGAGAGCACCAGCCATTGCCCAGCGACTAACCATCGGCATCAAAAGCAGAGCCGGATATTTGAATTTTATATTTTCTAAGAATAAGAATTTGCTCAGAAGTAGAAAAAATAGTGCAATTACACCTCTTGCACCAATATGCGGGTCATCCATAATTCTTAGAGTGTCTTCTTGACTCTTACCAGCAAAAAATCCATCACAAGTATCGGCAAAACCATCTATGTGTAGACCTCCAGTTAGGATTACCAAAATCACAAGAAGGAATAGATTGGTAATTGAAGAAGGAAGAAATTTTGTCAAGAAGTAATTAGCCAGAACTAAAATTAGCCCAATTAGAAAACCAACTACCGGGAAACAAACAAGACTGTGCTTACTTATTTCTCTCTTCCCTATTGGTATAACAGTTAGAAAACTCAATGCCGAAAAGAAATTTTTTCCCCAATCATCTAACCACCTATTCACCTAATTATTCCCCTCTTTTAGAGACACCTGCCGATTCAAAAGTTGCCATTTCAGTTAAAATTTTTATACTTGCTTCAATAAGGTTCATTGCTAAACATGCACCGGTTCCTTCACCAAGACGTAAATCCAAATTGAGAATTGGTTTAAGTCCAAGCCAATTAAGTTGAATTTTATGTCCTGGTTCCTGAGAACAATGTCCAGCAAGTAAATAGTTGCAGGTTGCAGGTTGCAAGTTACAAGCAATGAGTGCTGCTGCCCCGGAGATAAAACCATCAATTACTACTGGAATTTTGTGTGCTGCTCCAGCGAGTATTATTCCAGTGAGTCCGCCGATTTCAAAACCGCCGACCTTAGAAAGAATATCAATACCATCTTTTGGATTGGGATGATTTACAGCGATTACCTTTTTGATTACAGCGATTTTATTTTCTAACAGTTTTTCGTCAATTCCAGTTCCTCGGCCGGTAACTTCTTCTACCGGGTGCCCAGTAATTATGGCAGTAATTGCACTTGCCGAAGTTGTATTTCCGATACCCATATCTCCGGTCCCGAGAAGGTGAACATCGGAATTTCTAATTTCTTCTTCAACTAATTCAATTCCGGTTTCAATCGCTCTTATTGTCTCTTCTTTAGTCATCGCCGGACCTTTAGTAAAATTCTTCGTCCCGTAATTTATTTTTTTAATTTTTAGTTCCCCACCCTGAAACCCACTCACTTTGTTCGGGGTTGAAGGGTGGACTACATTTATGTCTTCGGCTACACCGATATCTACAACAATAATTCTTGCCCCAATATGTTTTGCCAGAACATTTATCCCCGCTCCACCATTGATGAAATTATAAACCATTTGTGGAGTAACTTCTTTCGGATAGGCAGATACACCTTCTTCTGCCACGCCATGGTCACCAGCTAAAGTAAAAATGACTTTGTTCTTAGTTGATGGATTTTCCTTTCCAGTGATTGCAACTAAATGTTTAGCAATTTCTTCCAATTGTCCAAGTGAACCTAATGGTTTGGTAAGATTATCTAACCTTTTTTGAGTTTTAATAAACCATTCTTTTCCTAACGGCTGAATTTTGTTTGTAATTTCTCTAATTTTCTCCATTTTTCCTCCTTTCACTAATTCACTATTTAACCTTTAGTGGTATTCCGGTAACCATTAAATAGACCTTATCGGCATAGTCAGCAATTACTTGGTTAACCTTACCTAACAATTCCTGAAACCCCCGCCCGGTTTTGTTTACCGGGACAAGACTCATTCCCACTTCATTAGAAATAATAAAGGTATGTATTTTCTTCTTTAAAAGTAAAGAACAAAATACAGAAGTTTTCTTTAAAATTTTTTCTTTACTCATACCGGAAGCCAGAAGATTGGAAACCCAGAAATTTATACAGTCAATAACAATAATTTTTGAAGTTATTTTTCTTATCCTACTGATAAGGTCAAGAGGTTCTTCTATTGTTTCCCAATTTTTTGGACGCATTTTCTTATGTTCTTCAATTTTTCTTTTCATTTCTTTATCACCCGCGCTTCCTGTAGCCAGATAAGTCACTGGTCCACCGTGGCGGATTGCTTGGCTTGTCGCATAATTCGTCTTCCCGCTTTTCACTCCCCCAAGAATAAAAATTATTTTTCCCATTTACCAAATAGCCGAATTACAGCTACTGTTTCACTCTAATACTCTATCCCTTTTCTCGCCTTTACTCCTTTATCATAGGGATGTTTAATTTTTTTCATCTCAGTAACCAAATCAGCAAAATTGATTAGTTTTTTTGGAGTACCTCTACCGGTAAGGATGATTTCCATATCCTTTGGTTTTTTTCGCAGAATTCGAATGAGTTCATCGGGAGAAATAAATTTATCTCGTAAAGCAATAATTATTTCGTCAAGGATTAAAAGATTATGACGGTTCTCTTGAAAAATTTTTTTGATAAAATTTAATCCTTCTTCTAAATTTTTTCTTATTTCTTTGGGGCTTATTTTTTTGAAGAAGTGTGGATGACGGGGTGCAAAAGTATGAAAGTCAATTTGAGGTAAACCCCGCACCAAGATGGTGCGGGGTAAAGAATGAAAAATTTTCTGTTCACCGTAACTGAAAGTTTTTGGGTCTTTAAAAAATTGAATAAAACATACTTTTAGACCCTGACCCAAAGCACGAACTGCTTGACCAACCGCAGTCGTAGTTTTCCCTTTCCCGTCACCGGTATAGATTTGTATCAAACCTAATCGCGAATTAACACGAATTTTTTGAGGCACGAATTTGCACGAATGATTTTTTGTTAGTTTCATTGGTGTAATCTCCTTATTAGTGGAACAAAAAAAAATCCCTACTTCGGAAACGGAAGTAGGGTTCTTGTCTCATCTACACTAACCACTAATCACTAACTACTATTAACTGACTCTAATTCCCTTCCCCCGAAGGTACTCACCTTTACCCCGTTAGATAAAGTTAGATAAAAAATATCTAAACGGGGCGAGACAGATGGTCGACCGGGCTCCCCCCGATGTAACATCGGGGGATTACCGTTGCGGGGCAGCGCTCCCCGACGATACGTCGGGGATAACTTCCTCCACCTGTCTGGTTAAATAAAAACACTATAACAAAGAACTTTTACAAACAAGCCATTAGCCATTAGCTCTTGGCTAATAGCTAAGGATAGTATCTATGAACTTCTATGAATTTTAGATTAAAAACCAAAAATTGTCAAGTACTTCAAATACTAAAATTTAATTTTCAATGCTAAGCGATAGGTCTGTCCTAAATCGCCGTAAGGGACCCAGGCAAAATCAAAATCAAATTTGTTTACTATAATACCTAACCCAACACCAACTCCAGGGCTACCCAAATCAGCAGTAGCTTTAGTGTTATATCCTACACGTAGAGGTAAAATAATACCTCTAATTTTTTTTACTATATATTCCGCACCAAGAGCAAAATTTATATTGTTATCGTTAGGATAGTTAATGTCAAGTCCCAAAGTAAGATTGTTATCTAATAATTTATATCCCACTCCAAGTTTAATATTTAGTGGTAACGGGTCACTCTCACTGACAAATTCTATCTTTGTACCCAGATTTTGGACCGCTAAACCAATTTTCATTTTTTCATCCACTGTGTATAATCCACCCAAATCAATCGCAAAACCCGACGCCTTCTCGGTATCAATCGTCTGACTGATAAATTTCAGATTACAACCTAAAGAAAGTTTATCGTTTATTTTTCTTCCTCCAGCTAAAGTTATTGCTAAATCACTTGCTCCGAAATAACTATCCGGTTCATTTGTATCACCGGTTCTTTTCTCTAAATCATCCATATAGAGATAGTTGACCATAACTCCGGCAGTACCGAGATTCTCCAGATTGTGAGCATAACCAAAATATTCGTAATTTATACTCTGAAACCAGACGATATGCTGGGCAGTAAGTTCTTTGCCACTTACCTGGGCTAATCCAGCCGGATTCCAGTAGATGGCGTTCACATCATCAGCGATTCCAGCATAGACGCCACCCATAGCAACTGGACGTGCCCCAAGACCAATTTTTAAGAACTGTGCCCCCGTAGTTCCCACGCCTCCGGCATAAGCAACGGGTGACAATGTGATTAGGTGATTAGGTGATAAAGTTAAAAGCCAAATGCTAAGTCCGAAAACCAAAACATAAACTAACTTTTTCATCTTTTTACTCCTCCTCTTTTATTAAACGCAGATTACCGCAGATTTTTTTAAACCCCGCGGATTTCCGCGGATAATTTTTTCTTATTAAACTAATTCACCAATTCACTATTTCACTAATTCGCTAACTTAGTATTCCCAACTTGCTCCTAAAAAATAATTTGCTGTATCATAATTATAACGGTATACTTTTTCGTATTTCATATTTGACTTACTTATTAGATAATTTACTTGAAAACGTAAATCAATTTTTTTCATTAAAGGATAACTCGTTCCCAAACTAAGGGTTGAAGTTTTTGTATTTATTTTCTCATTTGTCACTGAATAGTCACCGGCACTATCCTGGACCAATCTTTCCGGATAGTTGCGTATAGCATACTCATAAGAAAAATCTACAATTTGTCCTTTCTTACCAAATTGGACGCTGATCCCCGGTTTAATTGCTAATTCTAAATAATTGTAATAATCAGAGATAAACTTAAACTTTTTTGCATCATAATGATTTTGGTTTGACTGATAAGAAATAATATCAATTCCCATGAAGCCGACAAATTTTAGTCCTTTTCTCCGACTGTGAAAATGAGAAAAGAGTAGATTTAAGAAATGAATCTGGTCAGTCCTTTTATCCGAACTATAGTCTCCGGTATTAGTTACTATCTTCTGGTCAGGGGAACTCTTATAAGTGAAGCTATAGTCACCTTTCAGCCGAATATCAGGGCTGAGAATAAAATTACTATAAAGATAAATTTCATGGGCATTGAAATCAAGAATATTTTTCCCCGGTGCAACTTCCTTACCATATTTTGCTTCAGCTAAAGAAGCATAATTATTGAATTTCAAAATATAATATCCGTAACCAGCGGTGAGTGATTCTAACCCCGCTTTTTCGGGAAAGAATTTCTTTTCTCCTTCAACCCCACCAGCAATTTTATAATAGTCAAACAAACCACTGCCCCAGGATTCATCTTTTGTTTCTTTAAGTAATTCCAATTTATAACTTGTATTTATTTTTAACTTAAAATCTTCACTCGTCTGGTTAGTTAACTTCAAAGAAATTAAATGGTCCTGTGCCTGTTGAGATAATGTGCCTCCACCGACCAGCTCAGTAACATTTTTTGTTCCCCGGTAAGTAGTAGAGTATGTTGGAATAAGCGAAAGTTCATCGGTAAATTGTAATGACGGTGCGACCTCAAGATAAACATTCCCACCAAATGATGCGGCTTCTTTTTCAAAAAGGTATTGTCCTCCGAGAAGCGATAAATTCCCTGTCGGGATAACTTCAATTTCAGCAGAGAATGAATTAGCCGTTAGCCAATAGCCAATAGCCAAGAGCAATAGGACCGAGCGACTTAGTAACTTAGCAATTCGTTTACTTATGGAGCGGACTTTAAGTGCCATTCTTAGGGACTCCTTTCTGATAGTTATTTCTTTTTGTTTTGGTTTAACTTGAATATCGTAAATCTGCATAAAATCGTGACCTAACAAAACATCATAATTAGGGTCTAAAACTTCATCTGGGACCACATAGCATAAATGAGGGACCCACAGGTCTGATAGTTTAATTTGAAGTGCAAGCATATGGGTAGCCCTGAAATTACCGTTACCTAAGCCAGAAAATACTATTGGATGAGAGAGTTTTGCTATCCCTTTTATCTTGGTTGCTACCGAAAATTTTACAAAAGTTCTTGGAGAACCGGTATCAAAATAAAACCGGAGCGAGCGTAGTTTTTCACCTACTCCCGAACGACTGACAAAACTTTTTATTATATCACCCATCTTTTTAACCGCAGATTACACCGATTTCTTTTTCTTATTTCGCTTGAATTATTCCAGCATCAATAAAGATTTTTGGTTCAACAACTAAATCAATTTTTTTATCCGGACCAGCAAAAAAATTACTTGCGGTAAAGACATTTTCAAAGTTCCACTTCAAAAGCTCATCTTTTTTTAATTTTTGTGCGGAAGAATCCCATACTTTACTGAATTCTTCGGTGGTAGCTTCCTTACCATTATCGTCAATTATGTAATACTCTTCTTTATAACTTCCATCCTTAAATGAATATCCACGAGAAGTGGTCACAATGTTGCTATCCCACCAACTACCTGATTTCCAAAAATCTGTATCCGTAATTGGAGTATTCCTATCACCATTGACATAATAGTATACATCATCCAAAGATTGTATGTTACTTCCTAGTTTAGGTTCATAGGATATTTTTTCTTTATCTGCCATTCCTTTGGTTCCAAGCCTAAAGTAATAATTGTCGAATAGTAGCGTATTGTTTAAACCTATGAGATGCCCCCCGGTAAAACCCCACTCAACTTTATCTACGGTGTTACTTGCTGCCGATTCATTAGCTTTGAGAAAATAATCCGATTGAGATTGGGTGTCACCTAAATTCCAAGCGACCTTACTTGTTACTTCCATTAAATCCGCTGGTAATTTCTTGTTGAAGGTTGCAGTCCAAGTGAAATAATCAAATCTATTTTCTCTTTCGTTAAGGACAACCATTTTGAATCGGTCATACTCATTGGTCGTAGGATTGAGTGGACGGACGATGTATTCTTCTAAACGAACCCGTTTACCGAAAGCGTCAATTAGAGATTTACCCTGTTGGTATTCAGCAAGTTTAATTTCCTGTGCAGCAGCAGCTTGCACTGCTTCCCGGGACATACCCATCCTTACTTCTTGGCTAAGTTCAGTTTTTGCTGGGGCAAGGACGAGTGTTTTTTCTTCTTTACTCATCATTGCGGGTTTACTCAGTGGTTGTTCTTGAGAAACCAGTATTTTCTGCCAGCGGGAAAGCATCGTTTCTTCAAGTGTTTCACTCTTTATTACATTTACTGACCCACGATAGCATTCTATTTCAGTTTCTTTTTCTTTTGCTTTAACTTTAAAACTTGTCCCTCGGACTGCACAAACTGATGCCGGTGTCCCTACTTGGAATTTTCCACCCGTAGACATTTTCTTCACTTGTGCTTTCATTGTGCCGGCACTCATCGCTACCTGGACATTGTTTTCTTGGAGTTCGCTAAGTGCAAGGGAACTGTTCTCATCTAAAGTCATCCGGCTACCATCTTCAAGCAGTATTACCGCCCGTCCACCCTGACCGGTACGAATTTCATCCTTTTCACTTAGGGTCATATTCTTTTCTGCTTTTTTCCAAACACCAGCAACTTTTACTTCTACTGCTCCTGTAACCAGAGAAATTTTAGCACTGAATGGTGCAGCAGATGTGACCGTGTAAAGTGTAAGGTGTAAAGTGAAAAGTAGAAATAAGATAGCGACACAGCGACATAGCAACTTAAAAGAATTCTTAAACATTTTTTACCACCCCCATTGGATGGACTAAAGCCCATCGGTTAACGGACTAAACGGAAATAACGGACCTAACTGACCTAACGGAACTAACGGAAATAACGGTCTAAACGGACGGAACGGACTAACGGATTATCGCTAATTTACCGATTTTCTTATTCCCGTCAGTATCTTTGACAATCCAGATATAAACACCACTGGCAACCGTATCCCCATCGCTGTTTTTCAAATCCCAGTTATAATAACCATCGTTATCGGTTTCGGTTGCTTCAAACACTTTCTCACCGGTAATGGTGTAGATAGTAATTTCCGCATCCTTTGGTAAACGAGCGAAATTTATCCCTCCACCTTTAGAAACATAATATGGATTAGGATAAGTAAACACTTTATCAACTACACTCAGCGGAACTTTTTCTACAATCTGGAATTTCGAGAACTGCGTAGTAGTAGCGGTAATTTTATTATTTACTGTGTCAACAGTTGAAGGTAATAGTTCCCATTCACCTCTTGTAGAGTTATAACGAGCAAGAGCAAGATTATTCTTATTCATTCCGGTAACTTCCGCATTGCTGAAGGCAACAGTTAGGGTTACTGTCTTTACTGGTTGAACCGGGACAGTAATTTCAATAATTACACCCGTACCGTTAAGATTTGGTTGTTTATCGGCTTTTGGTTTTTCAGTCGCATCCGTCTTTCGGGCAACCGCAACTGTAACCGTAGAGGCAAAAGTCCCAGCCGGGATTTCAATCTTGACCTCCTGCGCTGTACCAGAACTAATGGTTACCGTAGCAGGTTGGTCAGGTTTGATTTCTACTTCAGTTATTTTTTCAAGTGCAAAATTTAGAGTAGTAGTTTGGTCAGGATTTACTACTACACCAGTTGAAGTTCTGGTTAGATAGCCGGTCTTAGAAGCACACACAGTATAGGTGCCAGTGTTAAGATTAAGTGAATAAGTTCCGTCAAGAGCAGTAGTGGTTGAACTTACGGTAACACTTGCTTGTATTGCTTCAATTAAAGCACCAGAAATCGTGGTTGTTGTTCCGGCAACGGTCACTGTACCACTGATTGTACCTGTAGATACCTCAACACCAGGCGAAGGTATAGAAGCAGGTGCTGCAGGTGAGAGTGCACTCTTATTTGCTGAAGATGCATCATCGTAAGCAAGGACTTTATACCAGTAAGTTTGGTTAACTTGCACCGCTGAATCAGTATAAGTTGTAGCCGTAGTAGTTGTCAGTTGGACATAACCGGTATCCGCAGCGACGGTTGAACGCCAAACCTCATAACCGGCTAAATCATAGTCAGTTACGGCATCCCAGGTAAGTCTCACTGTATTTCCGACAAGAGTAGCGTTCAGATTCTGTGGTGTTGCTGGTGATGTGGTATCAAGGAAAATAGCAAACCGTGAGAGATGGTCGCTATCCGCAGAAATAGTTTTGTTCGTAGTATCAATAGCGCGGTTAGCGGTCTTCTTTACCCATTTCTTTGCATTTTCGTCGTAATAGCAGACATCAAGTTTATCTTCCTGTCCGGTAGCACCAGAGTAAGTAAGTGTAACTTTTGCTTTTCTCCCGGCGGCAAGACTGGCTAACGGACCAGAAACTAAGGGCAGTCGTATCTCAATGTCATAATAGTCACTTTTTTCATTACCCGGTTTAAGCGCATCAGCCGGTGTAGCCGGAGAGCCACATAATCCCGGTGCAAGATAGGGTGGTGCACCTGCTCCTCCGCCACCCGCCGATGGTTTAGTTTTTCTGACCATTACTTTTGCACCACTGGAAACAAGTATATCTTGTTCATTTTCTACAGTAGATGGATCATCTTCAATATTAAAGCTACCCGCTTCAAAATCAACACCGGAAGCATCGCCGTCACCCAGTTGAACTGTCCCACCAGTAGTCGGGGAGACCTTCTTTTCTTTCCGTTGCACATCACCAAAGAGGAAAGTATATTCTTCTCTTGCCTTGCCACCACGGACATTTGTTCCTTCAACTTTCACGGTGAAACTGCTACCGGTAATATTTAGTTCATCCTCGGTTGGGAAGTAAGTAGCTCTTACTTCAGTTTTATCTCGGGAAATACTAAGATGGTTAAGATATCCGTCACCTCTTACCTGAGTAATAATATCACTTACTGAAGTTTCAGTTAGTGCTTCAGATGCCTTAACTCTGATCAGATACTCAGCGCTTGTAGGGTCATTCTCATCCCATTGGATACGTTTTACTCGTGCTTCAATTGTTGGTGGTAGCACCTGGTAGACAATATTCTTAGTAATCTTTTCTTTTTCACCACTAACTTGAACTTTCCCCGGAGCAACAAAAACTTCACCTTTATCGTCAGTGACGATAATCCGGTAAGTCCCGATGTTTATCCCGCTAATCTCATAGGTATCAACTTCTTTTTTCACCTCATCTTTGCTCACTGTACCGAGTATGGTCTTAGTCAAATCTGCGGTTATTGCGGCAATTTTTTCTACATTACCGGTGTATACTTTTTTACCTTCCGGTGTACGAATTGTTCCTTCAATAGTAACTGTCTTAGTTGTGCCGTCAACTACAACTGTTGCTGGTGATTCAAGCTGTAAATCACCAAGATTCTTCGGTTCATCAGGTAAATCATAATCCTTCTCCAAAGGTAAAGCACCCTTAGAAAGAATTTTTAGCCGATATTTACCTTTGGTAATACCGGTAATTTCAAATTTACCCTCCGGGTTAGTAAGTTCCAAGATACCCGCCAGCGGGTCACCTGAAGATAGGTCTTGTTCGGATTGTAAAAGTACTATCGCCACTGGTAAGTTTTCTTTTCCTTCAACTGGGAAAGGTAGTTGTAATGCTGAACCAGTGGGTGGAATCACTTTACCAGTAAGTTTTGCTGTTGCTTCTGCAGTTACGAAATCAACATTCTTCGCTCCCGGTCGGACATTATTTTTTGTTTTCCGCACATACTTATGTACTTTGACTCCTTTGCGGGCAGCCACAATTACTTTCCAGTATTCAATTGCTGAATCTACACCTTTAAGTGTGTATAGTCCGTCAGCATTAGTGAAGGCTAATATCTGTGCACCGGCAGATAACTTCTTATCCATCGGTTCCGCACCCATACGCACATTAGCTAACGGTTTACCATCTTTATCGGTAACCTTACCGGAAATAGTCGTGCCTTGTTTCAGACGAATCGTTCCCAGCGAAATTTCGGTTACACCAGAAATAATTATTGGTGTAAACTCAGTTTTCCCGGTAGTACCAATGGCTACTTCATAGCTATTAATCTCTTCGTTAATATACCCTACTGCTTTCGGGTCATCAGGTCGGGCGATACTGCGCACTTGAAGAATATATGTCCCATCAGGAAGACGAGTTAGATTAAATTCACCAGTAACAGAGGATATTTGTAGTTCGTAGTTTGCATCACCAGCTGGACCAACCTTGGTAAATGAACCTTCAATAAAAGGTACGGCTTCACAGCGCACTTCTACATCTTTATAAACCGCAGTACCACTCTTATCATCAACAAGTCGTCCCTTGATTGTTCCACCGAAAGCCAGCCGGATTATTCCTACCGAGACATCTTTGTTAGTAATTTCAGTTACATCAGCCAAGAATGCTGGTTTATTGCGATATTTACTGAGCACACGGAGACGGTATTTACCGGGGTTGAGATTCCTTATACTGAATTCTTTGCTATCAGTTTGCATATCGGCAGTAGAAGTAGTGAATTCAACTTTTGTAGAGGCAACTTTTTCTCCCTTGAGGTTAAGCAGGTCTACGGTTATGGTGTTAACCGAACCTTTTGTCGGTCGCTGAACTGTTCCACTCAAACTGTAACCAGTTCCTAAGGCAAAATCTTTGCCGGTAACATTTTCTCCGAGTGCAAGAGGAACAATATATTTTTCCGGTGTTGCTGAAACATCATTTTTCCCGTCATTATTCAAATCACGTGGTGCCAGAACTGTATAGATGCTTACGGGTAATCCTTTGATTTTATAAGTAGCACTGGTCTGGAAGACAGTTTCCCAGACACCCGGTGCACCAACAACTTTTCTTAGTTGTTCAGCGGTAAGGTTTTCCAGGAAATATTGTGGTACTGCAGTAGGAATTGTATTATTAGTAACATTAGCAATCGTATACCCGGAAGCGAGAATACTTACCGTGCCGCTGATTGAACCACCAGTTTCCAAATTCAGAATACCTACATCAGCAGGTGTGTCAGGGTCAAGAGTATCAACCCGGACTTTTTTGATAATCCAACCGAAATTACCCGTGGGCATTGGTGGGTTAAATTGTTCTAATTCATTTGCGACAAGTAAATAATCACCGATATCTAAACCAGTAATTGCAAAACTACCATCGGTTTCTGGGGTGACTGGTTCTACCTCAATTGAACCAGCAAGTGCCATTACTTGCACTTTACTGTAGTCAACCCCGGTTCCAGTTATCTTACCAACTATCTTACCAGTGAATGCTTCTAAATAGATTGTTGGTGCTTGAGTAAGTGCGTTGACTAATACTTCTGTTCCTCCAGCAAGTTTCTTACCCGAAGCAGTATCCCAATGTGAAAGAGCAAATCCTTCCAAATGAGTATCCAGCAAGTATTTACTTCCAGAGGACAATCCTCCGATTTCAAAAGGTATTATCTGAGAAGTAGCAGTAGTGGAAATATAGATAGTTTTTCCTGCTCCGTGCCCAGTTTCTGGTGACCAAATATTCATCCAGAGCGGATAACCTTCAGGCATACCTGAATAAATATACCAACCTTGCATTAATTTGGAAGTATCACCACTGATGACCAGTGTTCCCTTGAGTTTTGAACCAGTGCCCATGGTTATTGGTTTAGCTGTGTTTACTCCAGAGGTAATGTATTCTTCTGATTTTGTTGGTGCTAAACCAGTTCCCCAAGATTCAAAACGCAGAATATAGGTTGTTCCCGGGGTAAGTCCACGCATAAAGTATTCAGCGCTATTCGTCTGGGTTAAATCAATATTTGTCCCTGCCCAACCGAAATACTTTTCATCTTTAGAGACCGCTCCGATATTTACCCAAATTGACTGTGCTAACTGTTCAGTTGAAAGTGTAGTAGTATCTACTTTCACCGTGCCGGAGAGAGTTGCTGCCCGTTCAGTAAACTCAAAGGTTTGTGTTGCCGGAGCCTTTACTCCTTTTTCGGTCTTACCACCGTAGTCCTCAACTTCTACACGCACTTCGTAAGTTCCCGGGCGGACACTAATTGTAGAAATAACCGTAACCATACTCTGTTCCGCATCCGGAAGTAAAGGTATACTAAAGCTCGTTCCACCCCAATTCCCGGTAGCAGGGTCAAAAGCATTGACATTACCCCAGAGGTCAGTTTTCATTCCACCCCATTCCGCCGGGAATTGTTTCGGAACATTATAGACCTTAATTGTGGTAATAATATCCGCACCTTTAGCCAAGTAAAGATTAACTTCTTTTTCTTGTTCAGCGGTTACTATCACATTCGGTTGATTTGCTGAACCGAACCCGCTAATTGAAGCACTTACCCAATATCCTTCCCGACCTTCGGTAGTCGGTAAATTACCAATGTAGTAGTGTCCATCCGTATCACTTACTCCCTGTCCCCAACCATATTGTGAACCAGCATTTACTGAAACGCCAGATAAAGGTTCGGTAGATTCACCAAGGTCAAAGTCAGGTTTACCATTATCGTTAGAATCAACAAGTGAATAGACATAACCCTTAATTGCTCCAGCAGTAACTGACATTGCTACTTTAACCTTTAAGGTTGTTGCATCAACGAAATCAAGACCATCGGCTAATTCCCAAGGTGTATCTACGATTATTTTCACTCCATAGTCACCTGGTTTTACAATATTCCAGGAAGTATCTCTTCCTTCCCAAGTGATTTTGCGTTTAATCGTCTTGGTTGTTCCTACACCTTCATTAACGAAGTCCCAGCCGGAGAACCAGAATTCATTCGTCCAATCGGACAGTGCTTGTAATTTGTTCAATTCATCCCAGGAGATTGACTTCAGTTTTGTCCAATCCGGATTATTCGGGTCAATGAAGACATCTTCGGTTTTCAAATATTGTTGTCCACCAATCCACATTACTTTTGACCAATCAAAAGGTACAAATTTGTTATCACGGTTAGTATCAACAATGACTATACCCCGACCTGAACCAAGATTGTATAACTGTTCATTTGTCTTTCCCTCGGGAACTGAAAGGTCAACACTGATTTCGGCAAACGTATCCGGTGGAGTAATTGTAGCGTAAGTTGTATTGTTCACAGAAAGATTACTTGCCGTAACTTTAACTTTTGACTGGAGGGTAATTGATGCTGGTTTCGGTGGATAGAATGCCCAATCAAGAGGACGATAAGTTACAGTAGAATCAGCAGTGGTGAAAGTCGTCCAGAATTCCTGAGGAGTGTAGTCCTGTTTACCGACTCTCAAGACATAATTATACCAAGTAAAATCGTCCGAAATAGCGAGGTTCACATTTCTTAGTTCAAAGTTATAGCGGTAGTCGCCCGTACCAAGTAAAGTAGCCGAAGTTGTCGTTTCAGCAACTACAAAATCGTTTGTTGGTTCCCAATCACCAAGAGTATCAATTAGTTTAACTTTTGCTGACCCTAATGCCTTTTCAATTATTTCCTTACCGTCAAGCACACGACCACGAATAGTAAATTTCTTGGTAACTTTAACTGCAGTGGTAGAAAGGTTGAAATCAAAAATTTTCGTTGTTTCGTTCTTTACCTCGTCAACGGTAATCTCTAAATTCTTTGACTGTCCTTTGAGTTCCCAGCGGTCATAAGGTGGGTCGGCACGCAGAGAATATACTCCTTCAAAGAGACCAGTAATGTTATAAATTCCGTCAGTACTTGTCCATACTTCTGCCCATTTTGGTCCACTAACCGTAATATGTGCATTAGCCAAGGGAGTAGTATCAGTTTTAACTGTTCCACTGATTTTTACTCCACTGGTTAAGACAAAATCCATGACCGTAGTTTTACTAGTAACAAAACGCACATTTTCTACTCTTCGGTCAATGTAAGAAAGACCTGACCAACTTGGCCAAACCGAAACTATATAGAGTCCGTCAGCTAAACCAGTAAATGTATAGGAACCCACATCATTTGTATATTGTGAAGCCCAACTCGGTCCAGATACTTCCACATAGACATTACTTAGTCCGTTACCTTGTTTATCGGTAATCCGACCGATAATTTTTCCTGGTATACCAGGAACATAATCTTCAATTCTCGCTAAATAGAGTGTCCCTATTGAAGTTAACCCCACGGAGACGGTTATGTTCTCTTTCCTTGCGGCAACATATCCGGGTAACGAAGCTTCTACAGAATAACCTGCAGCACCTTCGGGTGTTACGGGCAGTCCACCAAGAGCGAAATTACCAGTTTTGTCGGAGACACCTTCACCCCAACCATAATTAGAACTGGCGGTTACTCTTGCTCCTTCCAAAACAGTAGCAGTTTCAATACTTACATCGTATTGTTCATTCTTGTTTACATCAGTATATCCACGGACATAACCTCCAATCCCCGAAGTTTGCACATTGATTCTTAAAGTAGTATCCACAAAATCAAACCCATCATTTGGTGTCCAAGGAATATCTCCCACAACTCTTACCGGATATACACCCGGTGGGACAATCTGTCCGGTTGGATTCCGTCCATCCCAGGTAACTTTACGGGTAATCTTATTACTATTTTCACTGATGAAATCCCATCCCGAGAACCAAACATCAGTTGTCCAGTCCGACATTGCTTGTAATTTGTTTATTTCATCCCAAGCTAACGGACCTTTAAGTATTGTTCTCTTTATTTCATCAACATAAGTTGTATCATTTAGACGACCAAAATTTACGAAATATTTCGGGTCACCCGGGTCTTCAGGTAAACGATTATTGGTATAATCCCATTTAAGATACTGTTCTCCACCAATCCAAATTACCAAAGACCAATCAAAAGGAACAAATTTATTATCCTGGTTAGTATCAATAATTACTACTCCTCGTCCATTATTAAGATTATAAAGTTGGTCATTGGTTGTCCCTACCGGGACCGAAATATCGGCACTAATTTCTGCGGTTTGTTCCGGTGGACTGATAGTCGCCCAGGTAGAATTGTTGACTTTGAGATTACTTACGGTAACGATAAGTTTTGGCTGGAGTTCAATTGGCATCGCTGCCGGTGGGTCATACATCCAATCCTGTGGACGATAAGTTCGGGTAACCGTAGATTTAATTACCGAGTCATAGTAAGTTGAATGAATCGGGTCAAATTCATTGAAAGTCATCATTTGTTCCTGTGGCAGATAACCGTCTTTTTTCACCCGGAGAACATAATTATACCAGACATAATTACCGGAGACGACTAAAGGCACATTCCTCAAAGCAAAATTGAAATCATAGGGTGCACTTCCGCGCATTACGGCATAAGTAGTAGTTGAAGTGACAACTCGATCATTTGTCGGTTCCCAATCACCAAGGGTATCTACCAGTTCAACCCAAGCATTCGGTAGAGGTAGTCCGGCACTGACTACTTTACCACGAATTGTGAAATATCGATATTCCTTAACTAACTGTGTTGATAGTTTAAAGTTAATTTGTTTTCTTTCCTCTACTCCTAAGGACACATTTTCAGTTTTCGGATAAAGACCGTCTCTTCCCCAGGGGTCAGCAGTGACTGAGTAGATACCTTCAGTCAGTCCGCTAAGCGTATAAGAACCGAATTCATTAGTATAAGTGGAAGCCCAACTCGGTCCATTTGCAGAAACATAGATGGTGTTCACATCACCGGCATCTTCTCGGGTAACTACACCATAAATCTCTCCGCCTTTACCAAGCACGAGGTCAACCGTTGTTGTTTTTCCACCGACTACGCTGACATTGTCCTTACTCTTGCTAAACAAACCCGTAGCATAGTCAGGTTGAGCAGTAACTACATAAATCCCTCCCGTAAGATTAGGAATTTCATAGACACCCGAATCATTGGTATAAGCAGAGTTCCAACTCGGTCCACTGGCAGTAACATAGACACCGACTACCGGTGTTCCGTTCTTATCCGTAATTTTGCCACTGATTATTCCTGGACCAGCAAGGACGAAGTCAACCTTGACTGTTTGTCCACCCGGAACCGATATTCCCTGATAGGCAGTAAGTAAATCAGTTCTTTCTGATGGTGGTGAACAGGAAAGTTCATACCAGCCGCCCGGTAAACCCTCAAAACTGTATGTCCCGCTCTCCACCGTATAGGTATAGTTCCAAACCGGACCACTCAACTGAACATAAGCATTAAACAGAGGTTGCCCATCGGCATCACTTACTTTACCAACAACTGTTGCCGGTGCAGTCATTGCACTAAAGGTATTATTTAAAGTGTAGGGATTAGAACTACTTTGTCCACTTCCGCTATAAACCTTAAGGTAGTATGTTCCCGGTTGAGTAATAATGTATTCAATATGTTCCTCACTTGTGCCACCAGCATTAGAACGAGTCAGATAGCCACCTGCACTATCCTGCAATTCTAAATCAAAATCTGCCGGTAAATTCTGCAAGTAGACATTAAGTGTTCCCGGATTGTTAATCACAATTTTGAAGTAGTCAACATCTTGTGCATCCGGATAAATATAGGCATACTTCATTTCTCCCGGCTGTATTTCCTTAGCTGTAGCAAGCTCATTATTTTCTTCAAACTCGTCAAAAACAACTGGTTTTTCAAGAACATAATCTCTGGTCTCTGCCACGGTGAGAGTAATTGTATCTTCTTTAGTAAGGTATTCCGGAGCAAAGACATAAATCTTGCGTTCCCCGGAAGGTAAATTGGAAATAAGGTAATTACCGGCAGGCACTTCTAATTGTGAAAGTTGAATATCTTGAGATAAATCTACTCCTGATGGAATAACTACAGCAAGTCCACTGAAACGGTCATTCTGGTCAGTGAGAACTACTACCGGTAAGCTTTTCAAACTCGGGTCATCTTTAAGGTTCTGTAGAGAAGGATAGATTTTTTCGCCATCCACAGAACTTACCTGTCCGGAAAGAGTAAGATTGCTGATTGCAAAATCAATATCTATCCCGAAAATATTCTGTTCCGTAGGTAGATATACATCCCGGTAAATACCTAAAGTAGTAATAAAGAATTTTGACTTATCCGCCGCGGCACTCTTTAAATCAGTTATCTTGAGGAGATAAAGGTCATACATCCCTGCTGGTGCGGAAAGTTGATAATTACCCTGAGGGTCAATTTTTGCAGAAGTTTTTACACCTTGATTGAGTAAAGAAAATTCTTTACTAATAATTCCCGGAATTGTCTCTTTAGTGAAATCACCACTCGCTATCGCTTTCACAAAAACCGTTGTTCCCGGTTCAAGAATTAAATTAGTATAATTGTTGATTTTCCCACTAATTGTTCCGGCACCGACACCTAATTCTCGGGTGAGAGTATAATTTCTTGTTTCGTTTTGTGCAAATAATATTGTTTCTTCCGCAGGGATATAATCTGGGGCAAAGACATACACTTTACGTTCACCGGATGAAATATTGGAAATGAAATAGTTTCCGGTAGGACTATCTAACTGGGTGATACTAACATTCTTTAAATCTACTCCCGGTGGAATAATTGGACTCAGTGCGGCAAACCTTTCCTGGTCATCAATTAAAACTACTACCGGTAACTTTTTCAAATTCGGGTCACTAATCAGGTCAGTTAGAGGAGGATAAATACTCTGTCCATCAAGAGAACTTACCTGTCCGGAAAAGGTCATATTACCCCATACCGGAGCAATGTCGGCATTGTAATAATGTCCACCATCAGTAACATAAACATCGCGCAATCTACCTAAAGTGTAGACAAAGAACTTCGTCGTATCCGCAGCAGTGGTCAGGTCCGACATTTTCATTAAATAAATATCAACATAACCTGCCGGTGCGGATAATTCGTATGACCCATCAGCATTTATCCGTCCCAATCCTTCCACTTTTACTTTACCATTAAAAATGAACTGCCCACTGATAATTTCTTGTATATTATCTTTAGTAAAAGGTCTTGCTGGTAACGCTTTCACAAAAACGGTTGTTCCCGGCTCAAGACCAGCCAGTGATTCCGGATAACCACTAATTGTTCCGTGAATCATTCCTCTACCACCGATTGCTAACCAGAGATAAAGGTCAACTACGGTTTCTCCTTGGGAGACCACTGCTTCTACCGGAGTTGACATCGGGAGATAACTCACAGCTCCGGCACGCAACTGGTAATTACCGGGAATAAGATTCTTAAATGCATAATAACCCGTTGCGTTTGTATTCACTTGAGTAATTGTTGCACCGGTCTCCGGGTCAATCAATTCTACAGTTGCCTCCGAAAGCGGACTATTACTGTTAGCATCACGGACATAGCCAGTAATTCCTCCGAATGGTTCAAGCACAAATTTTTTAGTTGTAATTTTTCCCGCTTCAATTAGGACATTAGTCGCTTTTTCTACAAAATACATTTCCTTAGAGGCAGTAACTTCATAAGTTCCCGCAGCAAGTGGAATTGAATAATTAGCATTCTCATCGGTAAGGACACTACCGGAGTAATTCATACCGTCAAAGAAAGTTTCATAGAAGATTTTCGCTCCGGAGAGAAGTTGTCCTTGTTGATTGCTTACACTACCGGAAAGTGTTCCCGGAGTGACTACATTTACACTATCTTCATTTTGCACGGTAAGAATTGTGCCGTCTTCCCGTACTACCGTAAGTACGGCTAAATAGTTTCTTATTCCTAAAGTATCAGTTGGTAAAGTGCTACTGTAAATACCTTTCCCACTAAAACCAGTTAGGTCAATGTCTCTTAAAAGCACACCATCCTTATATACCTTAATATTACTACCGGTTTGTGCTACCCCGGTCACTCCGTAACGCACATTTAGAGTATATCCAAGATTAGCAAAAGCAACTACCGGCACATCTACATCAACCTCTACCGGGAATATTGTCTCCCCTAAGATTGCTAATGCCCAGGCAGTAGACAGTGTTTTGTCTGACCAACTACTTGTTGGCCAAGAGCCATCAGTTGATTGCCCACCACTCAGGTTAGTAAGTAAATAATCAACATAATCCGCATACCAATCACCTACTGTAGGTAAAGTAGTAATCCCTTGCATTTTCAACCCTTTGAAAACACCATACATTGCATAATAATTGTTCTGATTAGGAATATGTTCGGAATCAGTAGTCCATTTGGTATCAATAAAACCTACTGCTGACTGCACTCTCGGTGTATCAGCAGTATCACCAAAAAATCTTTGTTCAATTAGGAGTCCACCGGTCTTGGCGATATTTACCCACGAGTCCGGCGAATCGTATCCTGAACCACCCAATGTATCACTCTGGATATAGTTAATCCAGATATTCAGTTCAGATTTCACAAATGCCGGAATAGTCAATCCCCACTGTTCAGCAGCGTGGAGACCTAAGACAGGCCACTGGGAAACTGAATTATCGCTACGATAAGGTTCATTTATAGGATTGTATCCCCATCCACCACGAGCAGTTCCTTCTTCATTTTGTGCCCAGGAAAAATAGTCAACTGCATCCTGAAGTACATCACGATAGGTCAAACCATTAAGTAAACCTCGTATATCAACAACTCTTTCTTTCGCTCCACTACCAGCAATTGCCCCCATTACCATTCCGCTCTCATACGCCGGATGATTTCCGAAATAGAGACCGAAACCATTTCCGTTAGTATCCGGGTTACCGTAAGTTTGTAGTGCAATTTCCTGTTTATAGACATTAGCAAAAAGATAGTCCAATCCTATCTGTACATATTCCGCATAAATATCTTTATCGTAATCATTAGTCGGTAAATGTCCACGATTTTCAAAAGCAAGAAGTGCTTGTGCACTCGGTCCAACCGTGTAGCCCATCCCTTCACCCATTGAATACCAGGAACCATAATATTGAGGGTCAGTTAAGTTCTGGGTAAGATAAAGGAATCTTAACCCTTTCTCAATGGCAATTTCCATATCAATTTTTCGTTTCTGCTCCGCAGTAAGTGTAGATGCCACTACTTCAATTTTTACGGTATCCGCATCGGAAGCGCCGTTGGCATCAGTTACGGTCAGTGTCGCATAATAAGTGCCAGCCGAAGTATAGGTATGATTGACCGCAATATCGTGTTTATCTTCCACTGTGCCCTCAAGTACGGTTCCGTCACCGAGATTCCAGGTATAAGTATAAGGTGCTAAACCTTGATGCAGATTACCCCAGACGACCAATTCACTACCAGCATAAGCATATCTCGGAGGCATTACATTAACTATTGGTGCAAGTAAACCGACAAATTTTCTTGCTTGGTCAAGAGTACCCTCCCATTGTGGTGTTCCTATCTTATAATAAATTGTTGGTTTGACTTCTACTCGGGTTGGATTACCAAGCAGAGAGAGTGGTACAGAAAGTTCAATTACATCCTTAGCTACAAAACGACCAGCGTTTTCCAATTCAACAACTTCACGCTGTTCAGTGCTATTCCAGACATTCAGATGCCAACTATTATCGTAATTGTATATTCCAAAACTAAGATTTTGGTTCGTAGTTCCATTGGTTAAAAGATTGAAACTGTAACTACCCGACCTTTCCGAACTACTGCCCAGGTTAGGGTTCGCTGAACCATCCCAGAAAGTCATACTCAAATAGAGGTTACTTCCGTCAGAAGCAATATTTACATCTTTAATATCGGTTCCGGTGAATTTAAGCTCTTCTGCTGGTCCGATATTATCATTTTCTGCATCAGTTATCGGCGGAGTGATGGTTAGCCAATCATTCTCTTTTCCATCAAGGACAATCTTCGCTGTAGGCACTGCTACTTCCGGTGGATAAGGTATTTCAATAGTAAGTGGAATAGTTATTCCCGGGGTTTCTTCTAATGGATATACCGGGATTGCCGTAAGTAGTTCGGCAACTTTGAATTCTACAGGGTCAAAAGAGCCGCCGTATGTGCCAATAAGGTCTCCTCCTGAAGGTTCACCAGTTGCTCCTTGCGGGGTGAGAGTAAACGGTTGCACCGCATCAAACCAGGCGGCCAGATAATAAGTAGCCGGGGTAAGGTCTTCAATAGTGAAAGGAGAATCTCCGGTACCACTGATAGAGATTATCGGTCCAAACGTTGTATCATCCAAAGTAGGACTCGTAGAGTATACAATAACACAATTCCCGCTCTTATCTCCGGTATAACTTACCGTTCCGGAAATTGAACCCGAACCAGTTGGCACTTCATAGAACGGATTTGGATTTTCTAATGTGGCATTAACCAAGTTTATATCAATATCGGTTTGACTGCTACTTTCAGTGATGGTTACTGGTGTCGGACTTTCTAAAGTGCCGTAAACACCCCAGGGGTCAGTCCTTTTCATATTTTTAATATCTCCCATGGTTGCAGCTAAATAATAAGTTCCATCGGGAAGATTAGTAATACTGTAACTACTCGGAAGAGGTGTGCTTACTTGAACATCAGCGAGTGGTTTATCGTCAAATTGTGGATTAGTCCAGACACGCACAACCACCGGTCCGCTCTGCGTCCCTTCAGGGTAGGAAACGGTCCCGGAAATTGCTCCCGTGCCCTTATATAAGGTATAATCTTTTACTACTTCAGTTGCGCTAATTTCTACCGTATCGGTGATTGGTTTATAATCAAGACCTTTTGCAGGCAGGACATAAACATTGTAATTACCAAAAGTAAGATTTTTCATCTGGTAAGTGCCAACACTTGGGTTAGTTTCCGAAACTTGGATACTACCGAAACCTACCCAATGGTTCTCCGCATCAGTGAGCACTACCGCATCGGTGAGACCATCGCCTTCAGTTTGGCTAATCAAACTACCTTCATCAAAAGTAGTAATTGTTCCGCGTATACTACCAGAATTGACTGTTGCTTCAATATTGACACCGCTTATTGTCTCCCCAGCAGTAACTGTTATACCGAATGCTCCTCCGTGCACGGCACCAAATTCCCAGCCATCAGTAGGATATTCTTTGTAGGATAATAAATAGAGGTCAAAAGTGCCACTTGGGACATTAACTTCATAACTACCATTAGCGCTTACTTCACCATCCCAGAATTCTGCTATTTTTTGAAGATTTTCTTTTGTCAAGGGCATACTGCGAACTACTCCAACTACAAAACCAGTAGTCCCTTCAGTTAAAGAAGGAAGAATGCTCCAGTTACTGATTACCCCGGAAATTTTACCTGCTCTTTCTAAAGTAATATTGACCGTAGTGGTTGACCCTTCCACTACCGAAACTGGTAAGTCATCTACTTCCAGTAAACCAGCATACTGACTTGGTAAATCTTCAACATCAAGGCCGTATTCTCCTGGTGGGATGTCGTCAATCACGAATTCACCATTACTACCGGTTAATGTGGACTCACCCCAATCATGAGCCAGTGATTCGAGGTTAATTCTTGCACCGACGACTGGTGCCTCGTCAGGAGTGACCACTCTTCCGGAGACCCAACCCGCAAGTGGGAGAGTAACATCTGCAGTAGTCGTCTGGTCTGCAACAATGGAAATATTGGCTACAGTTTTCTTCGCATAGGGAGAACCATCAGGCGGGTCTACCCAGAGACCAAATGTTCCTTCCGGAATATTATTTATCGTATAATACCCTTCATTGTCAGTCTGAGTGCCGGCAAGACCGCCAATATCCAGATGAACATTACTTATTGGGTTACCTTGACTATCAGTAACTCTACCACTGACCGAACCACCTAACGGAAGGGTAAAATCTACCGTCGTTGTCTGTCCGGCAGTAACATTAACATTATCTGCTTTCTGGATTGCTAAAGCTGACCCATAAGGTGGTAAGCACCTAAGATTATATTTTCCTTCACTAAGGTCGGTAGCTAAATAAACACCATTGGAATTAGTTTGCACTTGTTTTACCCATTCGGTACGTCCCCATTCGTCCACGATACGCGAGATATCTATCCCCGTAAACATTACGGGATTACTTAAATAATTTCTTACTACCCCAGAAATTGAACCTGGTACTACTCCGACACCCGTAACGGAGAGATTACCTGTAACCGAACCAGAGTTATCATAGTATGCTCCTGAGCCATCGGACATTCTCAAGAAAACATTGCCACTTTCTGAGACCGTTCCAGAAAAAGAAGAACCGACATCAAACCAATTTCCTGAACCAATTTTTGCTTGCAGTTGTCCTACTCCCTCTGCTCCGTCTGGACCTACCGGCCCTGCGCCATATGACCACGAACCACTGGCAGTAATCGTCAGTGTCTGCCCGGATAAAATAGAGACTCCGCTATCAATTCCCTCTTCAACATTTGCTGGGACAGATACTTCCGTAGTTGGCGGAGCCGATGGTATGGTCAGATTGACCCCGGAGGTGATTGCCCCGGCAGTAACACTTACCGAAGAAATCTTTACTGAAGGTTCGTTTTCATCCTCCCGAACATTGCCATTCAAATCTAAAGATGCTTTAACCCGGTAGTTAGCATTATCAGCCAGGTAATTAATTGTGTATTCTACCGGGAAGGAAGTAGGTGTAGAAATAACTACTCTACCCCAACTGTAACTTACCAATCCTTCTTCTAATTCTGTTTCTACGATTAAATTTGCACGCTCGGTACCAGCGTAATCTACTGTCCCGCTAATTCCACCAGTTGGCACTGGGTCTATAGACATATTTATATCCGTAGTTTCAGCACCAACAGTAACCGTTACCGGAGTTGAATACGCTGCCCAGGGTTCACCGGGGTCAAGTTCTCGGTGAGTGTCCGAAAAAACCGGCTCTAGAGAATCCACCAAAGCGGCTACTGAATATGTTCCACTACTTAAGTCCGGAATAGTATAAGTGTAAGGTTCGGAAAGTGATGCTTGAACCCAGATATCCTGTCCATTTTCTTTCCAGCAAGTTACCCAAATCGGTCCTGTCTGTCCGCTGTTATTAGTAACCGTCCCCGAAATTGAACCCGTAGTTGGTGGTGGAGCAGAGAATTTGTACTTGAAACGGACATTTATCTGAGAGCAATTCCAATTTGGGTCATTGGCTTGAATTGAATACTCGTAATAATGTCCTTCAACAAGTGCTGTGGTTCCGTCATAAATATAATCTGTAGCAGTAATATCTTCCTTGTACCAGATGGTATTCCAGTCGTTACCGGTTTCTCCTTTATCGGTCAACGATAATCTATATTTATATCCCGTACCTAAACCGGTCCAGGAGAAATTAAGTGTATCACTGGTCCAGTTTTCATTTTCTGCTGGTTGAAGGTCAGTAACAAATTGTTCAATGAAAGCAGTCATTGTAGCGATAATTACCTGTGTGCCTGATGAATCCGTGATATTGAATGTGTAATAAAGCGGTGGGGAAGGTGGTGAATCCGGTGTTTTCCATTCTACTCGGGTAGCAGTGGAATACCAGTTACCCCATTGGTTCCCCTCGGTTCTCCCTTCTGAAAGTAGATTTATAATGTCAGTTGTTTCATTTCCGATTCCCGGTCCAGAGACAGTGACCGAAGTTGCGGTCTTATTTGAATCCCATATGCCTAAATTTATACTATAGTAATGAATTTCGGTTTGGTCTTGAATTGATTTTGAATGGTATGAATTTGCATTAGGTCTATACCCTTCTTCACCTTTCATCCCGTAAAATGGATTCGGATTTTCTTCCGTTGCTTCAACTAAGGTAAAGTCAAATGTTGCCGGGACGATTATCGGTGTAGGTGTAAGCGACGGGTCAAAAGTACCATGGAAATACCATGGGTCAATTTTTTGCACATCGTCAAAAGCACTGGTAAACAATATTGATAGAAAATACCAGGTATCTCCTACCTGAAGATTATCAAATGAGTAAGGGATTGCACCAGTATCAATAAATGGACCCTGCACGGTCATCGTAGATAAAAGTTCAGGAGCTCCTTCCTCACCATCAAAAGATTTCAAAAGTGCAACTGCAAGTAGACCACCTTTTTCTCCAGAATAACTTACTGTCCCCGAAATTGAACCAGTAGGTGGAGGTGGTGGTGCATCTTGAAGAGTGATATCTTTAGTGGTGAGATTGTCTCCCGAACCTACAGATATAGAATCAGGAGAATAAATTCCTTTTGGGTCGTTTTCAAATGGGTATTCCGTAGGTCCTGCGGTTTCCAAATATGGAGAATGGAAGTCCCTTGCCGACATTATCCAGTAGTTCCAGCCGCCTTGAACAGTTAGATTATACTGACCCGGAACATTAACCGTAGTGATTACCCACTGTCCATCAGGTCCGATTGCTGGTTCACCGTATGCTCCTTCAGTAGAGACCCAGACATAGAAAGTTCCACTACTGGTTGTTCCCTCGTAAGTTACTGTCCCCGAAATTGAACCCGTGGTTGATGGAGGACTGACCGGTGTGTAGTCGTATTTATAGGTAAAAGTTACCTCGGTATCAGAAACTGCAGTGACTTCTATGGCGACTGCTTTATTTCCGGTAGTTAGAATTGTATAGACACGTCCAACCATTGGAGTCAAGTGTCCATCAGTAACGCCAGTATGGTCAAAAGTGGTAACTTGGTCTAAAGTAGTTGGTCCTTCGTCTTTGATTGTCGCTATGGCTTCCAAATCCTTATAATTAGGAGAGAAAGCAGCAGTGAACGCTAAATCAGCACCTGCTCCCCACTGGACAGGTGCATCAGTATCAAAATCGTAAGCATTGACATAGTCGTCAAGAGTAAGAGTAAGCGGACCTGGTGGTGTGGGTGCAGCTTTAAAAGTGAAACCCACCTCGGCAGAATTAACCGGTGGGACTGCAGAAAAATTAAAAATTAAAAAGGCAAAACTGACACAAAGTGTCATTCCGAGCGTAGCGAGGAATCTCTTATGAGATTGCCTCGTTACTTTGCTCCTCGCAATGACCGAAAAGAAATGATTGAAAACAGTTTGACCCGCCTGACGGCGAGGCAGGTAAGGTGTAAGGTGAAACCAACTTTTCTTTTCTTTCTTTGAGAAACAACGCTCAATAAATTGAGCGACTACAGTTTTCTGCTGGTTGCTTACCATTTGTTTTCCTCCTGATTTATTTTCTTCAAGTTAATTTTTTTCTCCCATAAATTTTGTTTTATATGGTTTCATTTTAGCAAACTGCCAAAACCTTGTCAAGTAAAAAAAATGTGATTTTTATTACATTGGCGCTAAAACGCTAAAATCCGCTAAACCGCCAAATGATATTCTCCGCAAAGAACACAAAACTTTCCCCCTCACCCGTCCTAGTGTAGTGTCCCATAAATCTCTTGACATTTGAATATTCATTGAATTGTCATTGCGAGCGACCGAAGGGAGCGTGGCAATCTCGGTGTTGAGACGGGGATTGCTTCGTCGCTAACGCTCCTCGCAATGACACCAAATGTAAAGATCTGTTAGCGACACTACACTAGGGCTTCGCCTGTCGCAAGGCACAGGCTCCTTTTCGTCCGCCGAATCGGCGGACCCCCTCTCCCTCAAGGGGAGAGGATTAACGGGTTTGGGGTCGCGTCTTGACCCCACACCTTTACAAAGATACGGGGTAAACCCCATTAGAAATAGCGAGAGTTTTAATATTGAATCAAAATAGTCTCGCTTTCTAACAATACTTTTCATAATTTCTAACGGAGTAAACATTTGACATTTTGTAGGTTGGATAAATCCGACCGATACATTTTTCTTTTCTCGATTAGAAGTAGCGTTTTTTTAAATAGGAGCAATTTTTATGCCAAAATACAGGTTATGTTTGTAATTTAAATCAGTTTATAGACGGGAAAAAACAAAAAAGGATGGTTTTTAGGGATTTAAGAATAACAATATGCTGGATGAAATGGAAAAACAAAATGGATAAAAATTGCTCACTTGTTTAGGGGAGGGAAAAAATTTTCAAATTGCTTCTATTTATGCCAAATTATAAACTGGGAATTTTTTTACCAAGGTGTGTAAATTTTATCTTGTTGGTTACCAATTCAACGAAAGGGGCGGGGTTTACTTTAGTTCATAATCTTACTTAATTACCTTACATTAAAATCCAAGAGTCAAACTCACCCGGAAAGTGTCCGCAAGAATACCGGAATGGTAACCTAAGTCAAGTAAGAAATCAAATAGAGTTGCATTTCCATAAGTTACGGGAGAATGTAATCCAAGACCAAAAGCATATTCTTGTTTAATTGGTGTTTCCAGATTTTGGTTGTATCCGGCACGGAGCACAAAATAACGGAAAAAGTTTTTTTCTACACCAATACGCAGTTTATTTTGTGTGTCAATTTCACCGGAAATAATTATTGACTGCGGAATCTTATAACTTACTCCGAGAACAAAAATTGAAGGCACATTCTCGGTATATTTCCCCTGTCCGGATGAATTCCAATTGAGAGAATTATAAATGTCCTGATAAACTCCAGCGAGTGTAACATTAGAACTAAGAAAATAAAGTACCCCGAGGTCTAATCCAATACCGTTTGCTGTCCCGGTGATGCGTTCACTTCCACCGTCAGAATTATTGCCGTAACTTGCAGAACGATACTTAAAACTTGCACCGATATTAAGAAAATCAATAAATAGTTGGCGAGCTCCTGAAATGTATAAACTTGTTTCTTTTAGAGCATCGTCACCAGAGTAGATAAACCCGGCACCAGCAAAAAGGTTATACCAAGGAACAGGTTGTCCGTAAGCAGCAAAACTATAAGGAATAAGATTAAGTTGTTTTGTCTGCATAAAGGTTACCTGTCTTTTAGTAAGTTGAGTAAGTCCAGCTGGATTCCAGAGGATAGCGTTCACATCATCAGCGACGGCAGTATAGGCACCACCGAGACCCATTGGTCTTGCCCCGTAACCGATATTGACAAAAGCAGAAGGAACAGTCTGTGCCTCAGTTAGGTTCTGAGCAAATGGAAGAAGAACAAGAAAAAATAAAACAATGAATCGTTTTGTTGGTACAAACGCACGAGTTGGATTTTCATGGTCTGTCATTGCGAAGGAGTGTAACGACTGAAGCAATCTAATAATGAGATTGCCACCCCCACCCATCTGTGATGGGATGGGATCGCAATGACGACTTAAATAATGCGTTTGCAGTAGAATTTTCTTTTTCATCTGTTTGCATCCGCCTAAAAATCGCTGTAATCGCCTTTCGTAATCACTGTAATCGGCATTCTATTTCACTAAGACAATTGGTTTAAGAATTCGTTTACTTTTACCACCTTCTTCAACAATGAATTCAACTACATATCTTCCATTGAGACACAGTTCACCATCATTGTTTAAACCATTCCATTCATCAGTATTATTTCCAATGTCAAGCGGATAATTTTCTCTAATTGTCTTTACTAAATCACCAATGATATTATAAATTTTAATTGTTACATATACTTTCTGTGCTGAGTCAGAATTAAGAAAATATTTGAACTGTATATTTTTAACTTTCGGTGAGAATGGATTTGGTTGGAGGATGATATTTTCAATACCTAATCCTTTAGTTGTAGCTAAAAGAATCGCATATTCAGAAAAACCGGAGATTTCTGCTTGGAGATAATCACCGGAAACAATACTACTAATTGGTTCCCATTTTAACTTCTTATCTGTCCAGCGTCCAATAGAAAGAAGAGTTTTATCTATCCCGGAAGGTATTGGTAAACTTACGGTGACTAGGTCGCTAAATTTGAATTCATCGGGCTGGAGATGAAATCCTTTGCCAACAACTTGGTAACCGACCGAAGTTTTCTTTGCCCCACTCGGTAATTCAGCAGAGACCGTGATTTCATCTTCAGAGGTAGTAGAACTTACGGTAATACCAGCAGGGATTCTTAATTTCATCCGGTCAGTATTTTGCAGTTCAATATCGTTGGTGGATTCTACTACTTTAAACCAGAGGTCAAATTCTTTTTCTATAATTTTATCACCAATTTTTGCTTTAACCAGAGTTTTACCGAAGAAGTCAGGTTTTGGAGTAAAAATACCATTTTCATCAATTTCACCGGCTACATCCTCAACTGACCATTCTGGTTTTCCCGAAGGAATAGAACGACCATCTGCATCTTTGGCTAATAAAGAAAAATTATGTTTCGCAACTACTCCGGGTTGGGAAACAATTTTTGCTGGCAAGACAAGAGCAAGTTCCTTAACCGGGGAATAGACCAAAGTAAAGGTGGAAACCGAGACATTTCGTTTATCTTCAGTAATTTCTATTTCTTGCTCTAAGGGTTCACTATAGTGGTCAATCTTACTCACACTGATTAAATAAGTATCCGGAAGAAGATTAATTAATGAATAAGAACCATCGGTTAGAGTAGTAGTAGAAAAGGTTACTCCACCTAAAGAAGTGATTTTGATGGCAACTTCTTTTTCTCCAAGTCCCTCCTTTTTTACATAGCCGCTTAACGAACCAAGAATCCTTTTCAAAACTATTGTTCTACTACTACCCGGAGATATATCGGTACCGGTAGATATTTCCAACTCGTATCCTTTTTTCTTTGCTTTCACTGTATAGGTTTCAGTTGGGTTAAGGTTAGAGATGGTTAGTTTTCCGTTACTGGCAGAAATACCCTGTCCGAAGTATCCTTCCCCTGACTCAGCAATAACTGCGGCATTAGTAACTGGTCTTTGTTCATCATCAAGAATTTCCACCTCTATTTTAGCGGTAAGCGGAACAAAAAGAAAATCAAAATTAGAAATATCAGTAGTAAGAATAAAAGTTTCTGAACCAGCAAGGATATCATAATCAGCTTTACTAATCTCTATACTGTAAGGACCAGTAGATAGATTACTGAAATAATACCAACCAGTAGAACTGGTGACTGTATATTTTTCAAATCCTTTTTCAGTATGTTGTATCCGAACAGTAGATGCTGGAATGCCAATAGCGGTAGTAGTATCAATAACCATTCCTTGAATGGAGAATGCCGCTTGTGCGAGAGAAAGTGAAATTGTTCTTATCTCTCCGGGTGAAAGAGAAGAAATTGGTAACGATGTTTCCAGATAACCGGATTTACTTGCCATTAAGCGATAGTCACCAGGAAGAAGATTGGGAAAACTAAAATTACCATTCGTATCGGTCGTAGCAGTTTTTCCCGGAATACTTACGGTTGCCCCGGATAAAGCAGTACCGTTAGTAGTAATAGTTCCGCTGATAGCAGCGTAGTTATAATCCATCTGGAAATTGCGAGTTTTAGTTATGCCCGTCGGGTCACTGAGTTCAAAAGTTACCGTTGTACTGGTTAATATCTTATAACCGGTTTTATTTACGGTTACATTATAAGTTCCGGTATCTAAACCAATTTTGTAGCGTCCGTTGATATCGGTAAGGGTTCTTGAACTGCCTTCAACAATGATAGTGACATCTTTCAAGCGGATACTGCCCGGACCAAATACTTCTCCAGAAAGAAAATAATTATTTTTCTTCATTACGAAACTTTTAAGCAATTCCAATTTCTGGTCTAAAAGCACCGAGAAATTTTGGGATAGCGGGTCGGGAGTATAACCTAATCTTTCTACGGTAAATGTGTAGGTGTCCGGTTCTAAAGTAAAAGTAAATTTTCCATCATTTCCGGTTGTGCTTGAACCGACTAATTTACCTGAACGGTTAGTAACTCTTACCGAGACACTTCTTACTGGAGTTTGACTTTCGTCTTTTACGACTCCACTAATATAACCAATGTTAGGGATAATCCGCAGATTATTTCCGGTAGAAGTTTGTCCGGGAGCAACTTTAACCGTAGCAGTACTTAATCCGGTACCTACGAAACCACTCTTTTTTGCTTCCAAATACCAGGTGCCGGCTTCTAAACTGAAAGTATAAGCACCGAATTCGTCGGTAAGCGTAGAAAGTCGTAGCGAAGCGCTGGGACCAGTGCTTAAGTTGACCGTTGCACCATAAACTGCTCCTTCTGTGGAAGAAACATTACCTTTAATTACACTGGCATTCGGATTAAGGACAAAGTTTACACTGCTGATGGTTACCCCTACACCAATAGTGAGTGTTTGTGCCGGTGGACTGGTATATCCTTCTTTAGTTGCTTTAATCTGGTAAGTTCCTTCATTCATACTTAATTGGTAAGTGCCATCAGCACGCGTCTTTACGGTTGATACTCCGTCAGTAACTGTAGCATCAGCCAAACCGACCCCACCATCACTGGTTACCTTACCTTCTACATAACTGCGGTTAGGTATAAGCACAAGGTTAATTCCGGAATTGGTTTGTCCACTGGCATCCGCCGAAAAAGTTACCTGTTGCGAAGCAGAAAGAGTATAACCGGTTTTGGAGGCAATAATTTCGTAGGTCTGCCCACCTTTAAGGTTAAGTGTATATTGTCCGTAAGTATTGGTGATATCACTGGCAACTACCGAACCAGCAGGGGTGAGTGCTTTAACTGTAACATCAGGAATATTTCGTTGATTATCGGTAACATAACCGGTGACCCGATTTGCCTGAGAAGTAAGAACTAAATCTTTTTTAACCGTTTGTCCGCCGGTTACGGTTAGCGAGAGAGGTGTTGGTGAAACAAAACCTAATTTCGTTGCCGTAAGTATCCAGATGCCATCAGCAACCGTGAAAGAAAAATTACCGGTCTGGTCAGTAAGGATTGACCATTCAGCACTCTCGGATTTTATTTTCACGGTTGCCACAAGAACCGGGAAACCATTTTCATTTTTAACCGTCCCGGTGATAATATTTTTGTTCCTAGTTGCAGTTAAAGTAATATTTTTTGTCTCATTTGAACCAACCGAAACCGAGGTGGTAACTACACTATAGCCAACTTTAGAAACCGAAATATTCCAGGAGGTGTTATCCCAGACCGAGAATTTGAATCCACCACTGCTATCCGTATCCGCACTTTTTTCCGTATAAGGTGCTTCACGCTGGACTGCTTTTACTTTAGCACCGGAAATTCCACTTTTACTCTCACTATCAATTACTTTGCCGACAATAAAAGATGGACTTTTTGGGAGATATATTTTTGCTAATGCTGATGTGTCTTTAGTATGAGTAGAACTAACCATCGCGGTTGCACTTGCACTTTCAAAACCAGTTTTAGTAATGGTAATTTTATAAGTTCCCGGTCTCAGTTCAATATCACCCAGTGTTCCGCTATCACCAGTAAATAAAGGATAAGGATTAGTGCTCCCGTCATTAGTTGCTTCAAGTTTAACATCGGCTTTGGCTACCGGTTGACTACTTTTAGTCACTTCATCGTAATATTTTGCTTCTATGTCTAAGTAACCTAATGCTTTCTTGTATTTAAAGGCAAAAGTTTGGCTCTGCACACTTAGACCTTTAGCATCTTCCGCGGTAACATACCAGTCATAGATTGATTCGGTGAAGACCGATTTTGCATCTACATCAAAATAAGTATTAGAAGTAGAAGCATCCCAGGCAAGAATTGATAAACTTAATCCGCCGGTATCACTTTCTTTCTTCATATAAACATACAAGTGGTAATTGGCAATGCGGTCATGCTCAGGAGCAGTACTTACTGACCATTCAAAAGTAATGGACTCGTCAGTAATTTCTTGGTAAGGGCTGGTTGCTTGGGGAAGACCTGGTTTGAGAGGAACCGGAATTGGGATATTTGGTTTTTGTGCATAACTGAATGACCAAATTGTTGGAATCACACTGCCGATAAATGCCGGGTTGTTCGCATAACAATTGGTAACCAGCCAGTTGTAAGTAGTTCCGCCTAAGAGTGGCTGATAAACCTCAGTAAAAGTTCCCGAAGGGTCAGGTGTGCCATAGACAAAACTATTCTCCGGAGTGATTGCCTGCCAGACCGGACGAATTGGTGCACCATCCGGGGTAGTAACTTTCCATTCTTCTTCACCTTTTTCATTTTTTTCTTTCTTAATCGTAATTGGTCGGTCAAAGACCATTATTATATAGTAAGGCACACCACTGACCTTGTTCCATTTGAAAGTAGGTCGCGGGCTATCAACCCGGGCAGCATTTTTTGGTTCGGTAAGTGTCGGTGCATAAATTGATTCCACATAAAGAACAAATTCGTCAGAATAGTTACTATTACTATCTTTTTCAAAAATTCGGCAGTATAAGACACCCGCACTTATACCATGTTTTGAAGGTTGATTAGTGGAATTGAAAGTCAATTTTCCTTTTGTAGTTTGGTCAATATAACCCAAGTTATAATCGGTGGGTAATGTTCCCGGGGAAAGACGATAGCGTAATTGACAATTTGCTGGTTCACTACTCCGAGTAATTGGATTGTAGATAGTGAGCCATTCAATTACTTCTTCTACTGAACCATCTGTCTTAACAAGTTTTATTGGTATTTTGGTAAGATAAATCTTCGCCAGAAGATTTGTGCTGGTAAAAATTAGAAGTAATAAAGTCAGAAATATTTTTTTCATCTTGTTTCACAGATGCAGACAGATTTAAGCAGATTCACACGGATAACCCAGAATCTCATTGCGAGGGAGTAAAACGACCGAAGCAATCCCATTATGAGATTGCCACGCTCCTTTTCCTCAGAACCTTGACAGGTTTTCGGAACAGGTCAGTCGCTCGCAATGACATCCGTTTGCATCCGCTATAATCCGTTTGAATCAAAATAATTAACTAAAACCGGTAACTTATTGTTGTTCTTAACAACTGTAAAGGCACAGCAAAAACAACTACGTCAGTTTGCCAATGTCTGCTTATAGGTATTCCAAAACCTAAAGAAAAAATCGGTAAAGGTATTTCTTCCGTAAGAATTACCCCAGCGATTAAATTTGCAAAACGGGTAGAAAAATCTAACCTTACCGCACCGGTAAGGTTGAAATCATCTTTTTCATTTTCGTATTCATATTTTAGTGGTGCAAGATAATGAGTATAACCCAAACTTAATCTGAGAATTTTAGTCCTCCAGATGAAATCCAAACCTGCTGAAGAAGGAAATTCAATACTCACTGGTTCATTACTAAATTCAGTTTTCTCTTCGGTCTTGGTGGGATACGACGGGTCGAAATCTCCTTCCGGTAATAGTTCCGAATCCTCTGGTAAGAAGAGACGGAGTAAAAGTGGAGTATGAGTAATTATAGTGTTTTCACCTTCCAGTTTAATTTTTGTTGGTAGGTTATAAGTAGCATTTACTCCCAATCTTCCCGCGAAGAAATGGTAGCCGAGAGCAAAACCTAAATTCTGTCCACTACCTTTATATTTTGCGTTGAGTGACTGGGAGAGGTCGTTAATTTTTTCGGTGTTGAATTGGTGCAATTCGTTTTTATCTCCGCCATTCAATTTTGTGATAAATAACAAAGAGTCAACAAAAACCGGACCGTCTATATTGATTTCTGTTTGGTAATAATTGAAATTTACTTCACCGGTTAAATTATTAGGTAAAAGTGCACCAACTCGTAGACGATACTGGTTAACTTGGATATTGGTAGCAAGGTTAATGGTAGGTTTTATCCGCGCTGTGACATCGGTCATTTTGGCAGGGTCGGTGCTTTGTTTTATGTGAAAAGCAGTATCTATTCCACTGGCGAGCATTTCACAATTTAAACTGAACAGTTGCCGATAAGTAGCCCCAAAAAAGAAATTACGATATGGTGTAGAAAAGGTAAGTGAAGTCAATCCGGATTTTATCCCAACGGGTAAAGTAAGTTCCGGTGCTTTCGCCGTAACTCCAGCAGCAAGATTATCTTTGAGTTTATCGGTAACCTTAGCATCTGAATCTAAATCAAAAAGGCTTAGTAATAATTTGCCGGTATCAAATGAAGGAAGGAAATTTAATCCAGCACTGAGAGAATTACCGGCAGTGTAAAGTTCTTTTCCAGTGAATACCTCGTAGACGGATGGTTCTTTTACTTCCGAATTCAGTCCTAAAAGCCAGGGAAAATTCAAAGAAAGATTGCCGGAAAGTTTAGCTGTAGATAATTCCTGAATTTTAAATTCAGTTTCATCTTCTTCAGCAGACACGCAGATTACCACCGATGTCACGCTGAACACAAGTGAAAATATTCCGCAGATGACCGCAGATAAAATTATTTTTTTCATCATTCAAAAAATATATTACAAAAGTCGGGTAAGGTATGTCAAGAAAAATTTTATGTGATTTTTATTACATCCCGTAAAGATTTATAATCTACGGGATTACATACCTAACCAACTGAAAAATTTTTGTAAAAAATTTTTTTTAGGTTTTTCTTCTTTCGGTTTTTCTACCGGTTGTTCACTACTAGTATTTAATAAGAGACGGCTATTCAGTCCGACGGCAATTATTGTTCCCCCTTCCCCAGTAGTATGTGACCATAAGTAGACCTGATATTTTTTTCCTAAATATAAATAACTGTTCGGAATAGTGATATGGATGTCGGTCTCCGCTCGTTCTTTTGGTTTAACCTGAGGGAAATAGTCCTTTTCCAATTTTACCCAGGAACTGTCCGGCAGTGCTTCGTAACCTTTTTTCAAACTGTCCACCTGCGGGATAACTACATCAATTTTTATATCTACCGGTTCATTGCCGGTATTAGTTACCTTTAAGGTGACACCAGTAAGATTCTTTACACTGTAACTCTTACCAATTTCAAGATTACTTATCTCCAGTTCACCGAACGGTGTAGATAAACCAACCGGATAAAGTTCACAAGTTAGAACAATACATAACCCGAGTGCAAATACTGCACTTTTGCTAATTTTCATCACCGTAATTGTTCAGAACAAGTTTTTACTATTTTATGAAAATTGGATGAATTATGTCAACCAAAATTTTTTGTGATTTTTATTACATAGTCTGTTAGGTCAGTTATGTCCGTTAATTCCGTTGAGTCCGTTGCGTCTGTTATGCCTGTTAATTCCGTTATGTCGGTTTAGTCCGTTGAGTTCGTTATTTCCGTTGTGTCCGGAGATAACGGATAAAACCATCAATAATTTGTCGTGTCCGTTCTGCTTGGGTGAATGTCTCCTCAAATTCTGTTTTCGTAATGTACGCTTGGTCAAGCGATACATAGAGACAATTCTGGACTTCCGAAGTTGACCTCCGAGAATAAGTTAGAAATCTAACTAATTCTGAATTTGATTGACTACTAAAACCTTCAGCGATGTTATTCATTACTGACACAGATGCAGCTGTAATTTGACCACTTAATCTAAAATCTTTAGAGAATTCTTTTTTTCTGACCAATTTGTAAACCATTTGGGTTAGGATTCTTGCTTCTTTCCAGCATTCCAAATCTTCAAATTTGTTAATTTTCATTTTCTTCTGTTTAGTCCGTTTTGTCTGTTTGGTCCGTTGTGTCCGTTAATTCCGTTTAGTCCGTTCATTCCGTTGGACCGTTAACGGAAATAACGGTCTTAACGGACATAACGGTCTAAGCGGTCTAAACGGTCTTAACGGACATAACCGTCTGAACGGTCTCAACGGATTATAGCAAGTTTGCCGGTTTTTTTCTTACCGGTTGCCGGGTCCTTCGCCAGAAAAATATAAACACCGCTGGCAAGAGTTTCTATAGACCAAGTATGGTCTCCACTATCATTAGCGATGAATGTAGCAACTTTTTCACCAACGAGTGTATAAATTGTTATTTCCGCATTTTTTGGTAAACGGGCAAAATTTATTTTTTTCTCTCTATTTAGATAACAGGGATTAGGATAAACGAAAACATTGTCAACATTAGGAGAAGGAACTTTTTCTACAATTTGGAATTGTGAAAATTTCGTTACTGTAGTAGAAATTTTTTTGTTCACTTTGTCAATGTTAGAGAGTAAAAGTTGCCAAGTATTTTTCCCCTCTTCAAAACGGGCTAAGGTAAGATTTTCTTCTTTGGTAAAAATAATTGCTCTATAACTTAAAGTTACGGTTACTGGTTGGTTTAATTCTACCGTTGTGGAGAGGTTAATTTCTACACCAATACCGGTGCCTTTCAAGTTTGCTTGTTTTTCAGGTAAGGGGAGGTCAGTCCGAGGTTCAACAGTTATGGTTACGGTTGAAATAAAAGTTCTTTCAGGAATTTCCAAAATGATTTCTCTCTCTGTACCGGTAGATATTTCTATTTTGAAGTTACCATTTGGTGGAATTTCTCTCTGAATTATATCACGAACGGTAACGAAAACAGTGACTTCGGTAGAGAAAGTTTCTTGGGCAAATATAAGAAATAAAATTGTCAGGATTATCTTGTGCATTCCTCATTTCTATGTTTTCTTTGCCATAGTAATTGGTGAGAAATCCTGATGCTCCGTCATTCTGAACTTCGGTTCAGAATCTTGTCTGCTGACGGTACAATGAGATTCCGAAATAAGCCTGTCCTGGCGACAGGCCAGGATTCGGAATGACAAATGCTGATGTAGCCGAACCTGAAACCCATTTTGTAGGTTAACCTTCAGCCCATCCGATCTTGAAATCCGTAAAAGGTTAAAAGGTCGGCTACAATGGGCTTCAGGTTGACAATGGGTTGAAGGTTCGGCTACAAGGGACTTCAGGGTCGGCGCTACGGTGTTTTTTGCACAGTGATACTCACGGTAAATGATTGAGTTGTTCTTGTCGGATTAGTCGGAATAGACCGCGGAGCAGAAAAACAAAGCCAGAGATTTCTTATTTCTCCAGGTGGTACATTATTCCCAGTTTGGTCACCAACATATCTCATTGATGAGGCAGTTTGTGCGGTGTTGGTTATTGTATCAATGTTCACTTCATAGTCAGACGCTTGCGGTTGAGCAGTATTGAAGTTACCTAAGAGACGGAATTCAGTATTATTTGTTGGTGTTGAGGAAACAAGTGTCCAGTTGGCAGAATTTGAACAGGAAAGGACAAAATCTGAACTTACACTGCCAGTATTAGTTATATTGATTGAAGTCGTAGTGATGTTGAAGTTCGTATCGGGAGCAACTGTTCCGAAATCAAGAGTGGTTACATCTACACTTACAGCGAGAATTTCTATATATACAGTTGCACCGTTAGATATTTCTGACCAATTGAGAACTTCATCAGCTGTCCAGAGACAGATATAGTAAGTGCCACCGGTGGTTAAGTTGCTAAGTAGGTAAGTGGATAGTGAGCCGGGAGTAACATTAGAAGTGGAGATAGTGACTTGAGCATTTGCTGTTGACCAAAGCACTTCGGTAAACGTTGAATGTTGAACTTTGAACATTGAACCCACTGGCAGTGAACCTGCCGAACTGTCATCACCTGGTGCTGACCAAGTAAGTTTTATTGTTCCACTAATCTCAGAGGAAGCAGTAAGGTCAGTTACCGCGGCCGGCGGAATGGTATCGGGTTCTGGTGAAGAAGAAGAATTTTGCGGGTCAGGAGTAGTGCGGACTACAAAATCAGCATTGTTGTTATTTGTGTCGTAGGCATTACCCAAAAATTCACCGGGCAGTCCGGGAAGTGGACTTAAGCCACCTTTTGCTCGGCGTTCTACTGACTGGTTAGCCGAAGGTGAGGTAGTCGTTTGTGTTTCGTAGTCCTTAGCGCTACCAAAACCGACTTTATCAATTAAAATTGTTCCAGCGTCAGAATAAAGTAAAACTGTATTATTAGCGGCAATTCCGTTAGCAGAATGGTAGTCTCGGGGAACCGAACCTGTATATTCAGCAGGGGTAACCAAAAAATAACCGTATGCGGGAATCGTACAGGTGGAAGAGAAGGCACTTACCAAGTTTGTTTCTGTTGGACCGGTGCCATATTTTCGGGTTAATCGCCAATTATTCAAATTCACTGAGACCGACAAGGGATTGTATAATTCTACAAATTCATCATCAGCGGTTGCTCCCGCAATCTGGACTTCACTAATTACAATATGCTGGGCATAAGTGGAAGCGAGATTACTTACTTCAGAAACATTCCCCGCATCATCGGTTGATTTAACAATGAAGTAATAAGTAGTGTCATTCGCTAAACTCAGCATTGTTAGATTTCGTGGTGTACCCGGTGTTGCACCGGTTGGTACGCCTATTGTCCATTGGGTTCCGGAGTCCCAATTGCTGGTGAAATCCCAGGTCGCATAACGCACATCGTAAGCACTTACTGCACCACCAGTCTCACCATCTTCTTTTGGTGCAGTCCAGTTTAAAGTAACTCTTCCCGTGCCATCAGTAGCACAACTTGCGGAAAGGTTAGTTATTGTCGCTGGTGCAATTTGGTCAGTTTGTGCCCAACTGGTCGCACCGTTAGAAATTCCTGACCAGTTTATTTCTTCATCAGCAGTCCAGATTCTTAGGTAGTAAGTGACACCCGGTAAGAGGTTGCTAAGTTGATAAGTGGTTAGTGAACCCGCAGAGACGGAAGTGGAGAGAACGACCTGAGCATAAGTAGTTGACCAAGAGATTAGCGAATCAGTAGAATGTTGTATAGCATACCATCCATTAGTAATATCACCCGTATCACCATTATCACCGGTATAATTCCAGGTAAGGTTTACTTCGCCGGGGTAAGTTCCGGTGGTAGCAGTAAGGTTGGTTACTGCGGCTGGTGGTATCGTATCGGCGACGGTTACCGAAACCGTAATCTCTGCCGGGAAACCACTGAAAGTAAATACGATTAGAATCAAAAAAAGAACAACACACCTTTTAAACAAATTCCAAAGAAGTGTAGACATTCCCCCCTCCACCTGGTTAGTTATGGTTAAGATTTTTTTATAATAATAAAAAATCATTAAGAACTTGTCAATAGGTTAGCAAAGTGAATTTTTATTTACTTTAGAGATTTCCGTCAGTATTTCAGTTATTTTTTGGATGTTTTAGGTAGGTAATTTGTGTCTTGCAAGATGACCAAGGTAAGTCAGCGGGTTTGAAGTTTCTAAAATTTCATTCCTAAGGAAAAACGATGAGTATAGCCAAATTCGCCAAAAGAAACTAATGCATAATCAATAACAATTTTTATTGCTTCCTTAGAACCAGTTCCGCCCCACATAGCTTCTTCTTTTGCCCAGTAGGTTGCGAATCCCAAACCGAGCGTAAGACCAGCATTTTTGCCTAAATCTTTGATTTGTTCATATCCGGCACGTAAATAAAAATTGTCCTTGAAACTGTATTCAATACCGGAATGTATTTTTGGTTCATTGTCGGTTGGCAGGTCATAATCTAAAGAGATTAGCGCACTTTTTATATTCGGAATCCGAAAAGCAAAACCAGTTTTCAAATTAGTCGGAAGTTTGTTTTTCTTTTCGCCGGTTTTCAATTCCGGTCCGACATTTTGCAAACATACACCGAAATTAAGATTTTTTATTGGTGTAAATAAAACACCAAAATCAGCAGATAAAGTGTTACCTTTATCAGAATCGTATGCTTGAGAAATGAATTTAACCGTTCCTCCTAAAGCAAGGGAAGGATTAATTTTCATACTGTAGGCAATCGGTAAGGATAGATGATAAGTCTTAATTTCACCTAAAAGTTTACCGGTATCATCTCGTTTTTCAATATCTTTAGCACTGAAATAAGTAATACTGGTAGCAAGTGATGATGACTTATTTTTTAAAGGATATACAAAACCAAGATATTGCATATTTATTCCTTCAAACCATTGGAGATAAGTAGCCGAAAATTCATTACGGGTAATTTGGGCTAAACCAGCCGGATTCCAGTAGAGAGCATTGAGGTCATCTGCGATAGCGACAAATGCTCCACCCATACCTGATGGACGTGCACCTATACCAATCTTGAGAAAAGCAGCGGTAGTAGTTCCTCTATCTTCTGACCCAGCGTAAACGATAGAACAAGAAAAAATTACCACCCAAATGGTCATTCCGAGTGAAACGAGGAATCTCAAAAATGAGATTCTTCGTCCCGATAAAACATCCGTACTCAGAATGACATTACGCTGTAGACACAATAAATTAAAGATTTTTTTCATTGGATGATGACTATTTTCTTTATTACTTCGTATTTTTTTGTCCCATCATCAGCAATCATTTTGTAGATATATATTCCGGTCCCAACTGTATTATTAGATTCATTTATACAATTCCAAGGGAAAGTCTTATTGGTACCGGTAGTTTCTGATTTTTCTTCTTCCCAGATTAGTTCACCTAAGATACTGTAAACTTTCAAGGTCACTTTAGCGTTAGAACCTAAACTATAGTTAAATTTTGCTTGCCCCGTTTTCACGGGGTTAGGATAGACATAGACACTTTCTTTAAAAACTTTTTCTGGGTCCTCCGAGGGAAGTTGTGGTTGGGTAATAGTGATGAAAGTAACCGTATAACTGGTAATTAATACAAGGTTATCACCTCTAACCGTGATTAATTTTGATTCTGCTGTATTTCCGCAGAAAGTTCCACTTGACTGTCCGATACTATTAGTCAGTCCAGATGGTTGGGTAAGAATATCGTTACTACGGAGGGGTAGAACATCAATAATTACTGTTTTACTGGAAACAGGATTAGAAAATCTATCCTTAAGCGTAATTAAAATTGTTACGGTGGTTCCAACTGGCAATTGACCGGATGGAGAAACAGTAAAAGTGGAAACTGAAACATCAACTCCAGTTACCAGAGTTGAACCCCAATAAAGATTACTATTTACAAGTTTGTCGTTTAAGGAAGGTTTTGTGTATTCTTGGAAATAGAGTAGAGAATTACTCGCTATAACATTATATATCCCGGTAACATTTATTGTATCAATAACAATATTTTCAAAAGTGTGAGTAACATTATTCACCGTGATATAAGAAGCATAAGTAGTTCCTGGTTGTAAACTGGTAATACTGATATTTTTTGTATTGTTTAAAGGAGAAGAGTTGAATATTAATCCATTAGCATTAAGAAAAGTAAAATTTGCGGATTCAATTTTGTTAATTGTCCCCCCGAGATTTAAGCCGTAGTAGAATGAAGTATTTGCTGCAGTTAGCCGATTAGTAATAATCGTCGGGTTAGTAGAAGTTCCCACTATTTCAAATGAGCTACCAGTCTGATTGGTAAAACTTGCTCCGATATATTTTGGGTCAGAAAAATCAGAGAATTCTACTGTTTTCTGAACATTTTCATCTTTAGAATTTGCTACAGTAATGAAAACATAATCTTCACCCGGGTTGGGTCCCCCGGCTTGATGGGTTAAACGAAAGGTTACCTCACGATTGTCACTGGTATAATTGGGGTTATCCGGGTCTAACCAATTCTTTTGAATTCCGGAAGCACTACCTTGGACTAACCAACGGTTCCGCTCCGCATCATAACTTACTAACCAAAGTTCGGTCTTAGTAGTAGAACTGGTAGTAATTGAACTGATTGCTCGTCCTCCCGAATCATCATAGCGTAAGTCCGGTATCTGACCACTAATCCAACTTAAGATTGTTTCTTCATAAAGTGATGAACTATAGTTCCATTTTAGTTCGGAAGTGAGCCAGGTTGGGGGCATTATGAAATTTCCCCAAATGCGGGTAAGACCATTCGTCCGGTTATGTTTCTGACTAATTACCCAACTTTCGGGATGAGTAAATTCTTCTTTTTCCGGAGTATCGGCAAAATCGGTAGGACTTTGTAATAAGCAGTTTTTTAACCACAATTGTGACTTATATCCTTTGTTTGCTTCACCTTCAATGAGGATATCACCTAAAGCGTTATTTCTATACGCTTCTTCCAGAGCCAAATTCTTAATTGAAGAATGTGAAGAAAAACCGGTGCGTGAATTTGCAGAACTGACGTTAGTAACGAATACATTATTATCCGAGTTATATCTTACACGCAAACCACCGTTACCATTGTTATAGCAATAATTTTTAGCGAGGTAGTTATAATTAGAACCATATTCTAAAGCGATACCGTGAACTGGATTTCCATAACACTCATTGTTTAGGATAACATTTTTTTGTGAGCCGTAGAGATAGATACCTTCTTCACCCGAAGTTTGATTTTGGTCATATACAAGGTTATCTTTAATTAGATTTTTATCTGAATTTTTTAGGTATATTCCTTTAATTTTGTTTCCGTAGATGTTAGACCCGATAATTGAATTCATTGATGAACCGAGAGAATAAATCCCGTAGCCAATATTGAGTAGAACTGTACTATTTGTAGAAATAATACATTTGTATAGTTCACTTTTTGTTGTATTTTCAAACCAAATTCCAGCAAATGCGTTATTATGAATTACTGAACTGGAAATTCCATGGTTATACCATTTATTTAAGCGCGTAGAATTTTTCAAATAAATACCAACATAACCGTTATGAATGTTACAATTGAATATTTCAAATTTACCACTTGCACTTGTTCCATCCAAATCAGTCACGCAAATTCCATACTCATCAATTACTGCTCTACCTAACCCGCTAAATTCGCTATGCAGAAGAGAAGTTGAAGAACCACTTCTCACACGAATGTATGCGTAAGCAGTAGTTCCTACTACCTGACAGTTGCGTCTCACTGTCGGAGAATCCGGTTTATTTATTCCTCCTGGGTCGGTGGCCCAAATCTTTAATATTCCGTTATTTATTAGAGAACCAGCGAGGTTCAAGGTTATTGTGCTTGAGTAAACATCATTTTTTAGTTCAGTGGTTCCCTCAGTAGCAATAGAAATATCATCTATGTTTAGGTTAACTATTGATGGACCAGAAGTTATCCGCACCGAAAAATTAGCATTAGCATCAACGGTAATTTTCCCTCCAGAACCGGAACCAGTGGCAGTTAAATCTACTTGATTATTGAAAGAATTAAGCCTAATTAAAAATTCGTTAGGACTACCGATATTGATATTTTTGACATTCAGTTTAAATTGCGAATTAGTTGCGTTAGCAGTAAGAGTAAATTTTGCTCCCGAGTTTGATAATAATAAATCTCCTGCTGCAAGTGTAAAATAGTCGTTAGAGTTATTAGAAATAATTTCAATTTTTGCCCCTTCACCAAAAGTGATATCGCTACTTACGGTAAGCGTACTGCGAACCACACCTAAAAATTCTATCTTAGCGTATTTTTCTAAAGTAATTGATAAAGCGTTACAGGGAGCAAAAGTATCAAGATAAATCGTGAATCCTTGGTTAATTGTTACATCATCAGCAGGAGTAGGGATTGTTCCCTCTCGCCAGGTGGAAGTGGAATTCCATATCCCAGAAGGGACAGTTGTGGAGGTAGAAACAGCATTGGAAAGATTTACAAAAATAAGAAGATAGACAAAAACGAAAAATGATAATTTATAAATTCGCCGAATATTCATTGCCTACAATTTTGGCAAATTTTATCAAATAACCTATGAATTGTCAAGTTTAAAGGAGGGAAAAAAATATATAGCATTGCACTAAAAAATGTAAACTTTTAGAGAGCAAACCCCGTTAGAAACAGTGTGATTTTGACCCCATCCTAAACTAAAAACTTTCTAACGGGGTAAAAAATAGTGTAGATTTTTCTTTCTGGTAACCTTTACCGGCAGCGATAAAATCAAGATGGATAGTGCACCAATCTTCAATATCTAAATTTACTGGTTCGGTTAATTTACGACTGTCGACGGTCTTAATGTAATGTTTACATTTTTCACAAGTATCAATTCGGTAACTTTCTTCATTCTCAGCGTAGAAATAACTTAATGTCTGGTGGTCGGTATTCCCACAGTAAGGACAAGTTAGTCGTTTATAAAGCCACTCGTAACCACAGAAAGAACAATGGAGATATTTTTTTCCTTCTTCACCCTTTATCTCGGCAATGTCTGGTTTCCCGCCACAAATTGGGCAGTAACCATTTTGCCAGAGTTTCTGGTCAACAGAAGATTTGAATTTTCCGGCAATTGCCCGGGTGAGAGGTTGGAGACTGAGTTTACCAATAAGGACAGGTAATCTATCCTCTGTGGGAGCGTAGATTTCTTCTTTGTCAAGAAAAATTTTTTTCAGCAGTTCATCTAATTTACCGTCTTGAGTAGAGTATATTTCTTGGAAGTTTGTATTTTCAATTTTCTCTTTGAAAATTTCTACCAGTTGCCGAAAGAGAACTTTTGCTGGTTCAAAATTTACTTCAATCCTTTTGCGGTCAAGCAAAGGTAAACCCTGACGCATTTTTTGTTTGATTATTTCTACGGATTCAAGTTCGTAGGAAATATCTTTATTTTCAATTTCTATTTTTTTCTGTTCTTCAAGAATTTTTAAATAAAGATTTAATAATTCTTTGTATGCTGGTTTCTTCTCAATGACTTTGTTTAAGTGTTCAATATGTGTATTCATTTTTTAATCCAGATTCAAACAGAATGAATTACTCGTTTGCATCCGTTATCATCTGTATGAATCCCGTATCTTTAAGTAAACTTTGTTAAGATTAAAAAAGGCGGTCTTTAGACAGACCGCCTTTTTATCAGTTAATCTCTTAGCTTAACGGTAGTTAATTTTACTTCTTACCCAATTTGCCAACGACCGTGATGGTGTTTTGCCCACTCTTCATTTACATTACCTTGGAAGATAGCCCGTAAGGAACCCGGTGCACCAAGAGTACCTAAATAAAGATGAGCAAAGAAGAAAGTTACCGTGCAAATTGTCGCTAAGTCATGCAAGATATAAGCAGCGCGAACTGTTTGTTTAGCTAGCCCGAGTGGGTTCATTATTATGAAACCGCTAACAACAAAGAGGATACCGCCGAGAACCGCTGTCCAGTAGAACATTTTCTGCCCGGCATTGAATTTACCCGCCGGTGGACATCCGGCATATAAACTCTTTATAGGTAAATAACCTCCCATACCGCAAGCAATCCATTTACGGTCAAGTGCATCAATAATTCCACAATCTTTGAACCAGACCGCAATAAAAAGTGGCATATTGAAAGTGAATATCCAGGCAAAAACACGATGTAGATATCTTGCACTATCCACTCCACCAAAAATTGCAGTTAATCCAAATAAACTTTTGTGGAAAAGGGCTAACCCGGTAAGCCCAAGAATCACAAAACTTATTCCGTGTATCCAGTGGATAAGCCGTTGCCCCACACTTGTTCTTTGAATCATTCTTTCCGCCATTTTTTACCTCCTCTTTTTACTCCCACTTTTCACCCCCACCTATTTCCTCCCCCCTCCGAGGGGGAGGATTATGGAGAGGGAGAGATATGGGAGATAATCCTCTTTTTTAGGAATGTTTTTCTGCTTCTTTGGTTAATTTTTCTTTCTGTGGCATAAGTAAGAAATGGTAACCTAACCAGGCAAGGATTGAACCGCCACCAAGAATTAAACCGATTGGTTTAAGAATATCTTTCCAGACAATTAACGATTTTGGCAGTTTCGGTTCTTTCGGTAAAAAGTAAAGTTCCGGGTCATCCACCGGAAGGAGATACATCCAGTGCAGTCCACCTAATTCTTTCTCACCGTAAAGAAAGCCGGGTCTAGTTTTCGCATAGGCAATTAATGTATCACGGTCCCCATACTGGATTGCTCCACCGACACATATTTTTTGGCAAGCAGGTGGTAAACCATTAGAAGTACGGTCATAACAGAAATTGCATTTGAACGCTTTACCCTTGGTTGCATCCCAGCGCGGGATTTCAAAGGGACAGTTCATAATGCAATACTTACAACCAGTACATTTATTCTGGTCAAGATAAACCGTGCCGTCCTCCAGTTTGGTTAAGGCACCGGGAACCGGGCAAGCTTTTACACAGCCGGCATCAGTGCAATGGAAACATTGCACTTTTCTAAATAACCATTTTACCTTACCGCCTTCAGCAACCTCTCTGAATTTTATCTTGGTAACTGTACTTGCGGAGAGGTCAGGTGGATTTTCGTAAGTTCCGTCAAAGGTTGTTTTTTCCGCTGGCAGTTGATTCCAGGACTTACAGGCAATTTGGCACCCACGGCAAGCAATACATTTAGTTACATCAACGAGACATGCTTTTTCGGCCATTTATGCCACCTCCTTTTTAATATCTACGAGAAACGCTTTATATTCTGGTATCATTGTGTTGGCATCACCGATATGTGGTGTAATTTTGTTGGTTACATCACCCGGTGCAGCAGTTGCCCACCCCCAATGCCAGGGTAAACCGACAACTTCTACGGTTTTACCATTAAGTTGATAGGCTTTGAGTCGTGGGGTCACGCAGGCAATTGCTTCTACTTCACCGCGGATGCTGACCACTTTAACTTTATCACCGTTCTTGATTCCTTTTGCCTGAGCCAGTTCAACACTCATTTCTACAAAGAGGTTCGGCATCAATTCGGCAAGCCAGGGTAGATTTCTGGTAAGTGTCCCGGTTTGGTAATGTTCAACTACGCGGTAAGTAGTAGCAATAATCGGATATTCCGGTGAAGCAACCGGAGCTAACTTATCCAGGTCCGCAGCCCAGATTTTTACTGCCGGGTCGTTCTGTGTCCCGGAGAGTAAATTTTTCACTGGACTTTCGTAAGGTTCGTAATGTTCAGCCATCGGTCCGTCCGCCATTCCGACCGGGGTAAATAAGCGTGCTTTACCTTCCGGTTGCATAATGTAGGGGTTAGCGGCTGATTTTTCCGGTGGAATCATCTCACCAGTTTTTGCATCTTTCCAACCGAAATCCGGCACATCACGGGTTTCCCATTTCTTCTCGGTATCATTCCATCTGACTAACCATTTATCTTTATTGTAAGGTTGACCGGCTGGATTGGCGGAACAACGGTTGTAGATGATTCGCCGGTTTACCGGCCAGGCAAATGCCCATTCCGAGTTCAAACCGATACCTTCTTTTTCCCGGATACGCCGTTTGAGCAGATTCTTGCCGTCTTCCGGATAAATTCCGGAATATATCCAGTTGCCGCACATCGTTGAACCGTCATCGGCGAGTTTGGTGAAGTTGGCGACCGGTTTTCCGTCGGCAATCGTATAACCGTTAATTTCCTTAACGATTTTATCCTGGTTAGGTTCACCTTTACCGTAATCCCAGTTCAATTTCACGATTGGTTCGGGAAATACTGCTTTTGCATCTTTCTTATAAAGTGCCCGGATTTCTTCAAAGAGTTCATTCATCATTTCCAGGTCGGATTTTGATTCACCTACCGCCGGGCAAGCTTTCCAGCGCCATTGTGCCCAGCGGCCGCTATTAGTAATACTACCTTCCTTTTCATAGGAACCGCAGGCCGGCAGAAGGAAAACTTCGGTCTTGATCTCTGCCGGATTTACTCCCGGTCTTTTCCAGAAACTTGCGGTTTCAGTTTCAAAAAGGTCAGAAACCACCAGCCAATCCAGATTCCCCAAGGCTTTTACTTCCAGGTTGCTGTTTGGCCCGGAAACTGCGGGGTTTTCGCCCCAGCAGGAAAGACCTTTAATCTTCCCAGCATACATTGCTTCAAAAAGAGCTATCCAGGAGTAGTTCGCACTCTTTTTCGGCAGGTAATCGTAACAGAAATTGTTTTCCTTGGTGGCATTTTCTCCCCACCAGGCCTTAAGCAAACTGACGAAAAATTTAGGTTTATTGACCCAGTACCCGGATTTTGGGGTTTCCTTCGTCAGATAATCACTAAGTATGGGATGTAATACTTTATCCGGCGAAGCCATATATCCCGGAACCAAATGGAAAAGAAGAGCATAATCGGTTGAACCCTGTACATTAGCTTCACCGCGTTGAGCATTGACTCCACCGCCGGCAATACCCATATTCCCGAGCAGGATTTGCAGTTCGGAAATTGCTCGGACATTTTGCGAACCGTTACTATGCTGGGTAATACCCATCGCATAGAGGACAGTTCCTGCCTTACCCGGTTTACCGGTAGTAGCGTAAACCTTGGCAATTTCTAAGAACGATTCCTTAGGCATACCGCAGACCTTACTCACCATATCCGGTGTGTAGCGAGCATAATGTTTTTTAAGGATTTGATATACACAATTCGGGTCTTTTAAAGTTTTATCCTGAAGCGGTGTCGTTTTCCCGTCAGGTCCCGGGGGACTCATTTGGTAACCCCAGGTTGCCATATCATATTTTCTTTTTTCTTTGTCGTAACCAGAGAAGATACCATCTTTGAAAGAATATTCTGGTTTGACCAAGAAGGAAACATTACTGTAGTTCATCAGATATTCTTCATGATAAAGTTTATTCTGGAGCACATAGTTGATTAATCCACCGAGGAAAGCGATATCGGTTCCGGGACGAAGGGGAGCATAGATATTCGCTTTTGATGCGGTACGGGTAAACCGTGGGTCAACCACAATTAGTTTACCACCTTTTTCCATTGCTTCGTCAATCCAGGTAGTTGATACCGGATGATTTTCGCAGGTGTTTGAACCGAGAACAAGGATGACATCAGCATTGCGATAATCAATCCAATGATTGGTCATTGCACCACGACCGAATGAAGGGCCAAGACCGGCCACTGTGGAAGAATGTCATATCCGTGCCTGATGTTCCAAATAAACGATGCCTAAAGCACGTGACATCTTACTAAGTAAATAATCTTCCTCGTTGTCCAGTGCTGCACCACCTAAACTAGCAATTGCTTCGGTGCGGTTAACGGTCACACCATCTTCGGTTGCCTTGAAATTTGCATCGCGGGTTGATTTGATTCTTTTCGCGATTTCTTTGAGTGCCCAATTCCAATCTTTTTCTGCCCATTCAGTACTGCCCGGGGCACGGTAAAGAACTTTGGTAAGTCGCTTGTCATTATCAACAATTTGATAAACACAAGCACCTTTCGTGCATAGGCGTCCAACATTTATCGGATGATTACTGTCACCTTCAGTGTAAACGATTTTGTCGCCTACGGTATGCACAAGAATACCGCATCCACCACCACAATAGGGACAGATGGTTGGTGTTTCTTTGGCACCCTTAATCCTTAGTTCTTGAGCATAGACCTTAACCGGACTTAGAAATCTACCGAAAGCAATACCTAATCCGGTTGCTCCCGAGACCTTCAAAAACTCTCGTCGGGTAAATTCCATTCTTTTCCCTCCTTCTTTTACACGGATTTCCGCTTTTGTCATTGCGAGCCCGAAGGGCGTGGCAATCTGAAGAGATTGCTTCGGGACTTTGTCCCTCGCAACGACGTCTGCGGTCCTCTGCGTTTATTATATTCCTTGTATTTTCGGATGTAAACTCGGTACTAAAACTTTCTTCCTTAAAGCAAGCGTAATAATTAACCGTGCGACTGTTTCATGAATAATTAATGTATGTTTATTAGAACTTTTCTGGTATGCTTCAACAATCTGTCTTCTTAAATTCGGGTCACCGGAAACATCAAAAATTAAGTCAATATTTTCACCTATCTTTACTAACTCGTTAACATCATTACTGGCAAGGATACCTTTCTTTTTTGCTAATTTCATCCCCGGCGCATCAAGATTTAAATCAATAATACCTTTAATACATATATATTTATGTCCAAGAAATTCCTTAATTAAGGGTGTGCCAGTCCTACCCGCACCTACAATACCGATATTAATTACTTCTTTTTCTACCATAACTCTCTCTCCCTCCCAGTAGAATTAATTACAGACGATTAAGGGCAAACGATTACTTCAGTTTCAAAGAAAAAAACACCTACCCCTTTATGCTCAATAGGGGAAACCTTAACGGTTCTCCCCTGATTGTGCTCCTCTACTTCGTCTCGTCGCTGTCATCCCTTCCCAAGGGGAAGAAAGATGACCTTACTGTTCCCTTCTTAAGAGATATTAAAATTTCAAAGAGGAAGGGGTCAGTTTTTTTGACCCCTTCCTTATGATTTTTAGTAACTTTAGAACTTTACTGCTACTTGGACAATCAGTGCATCGTTGTCAGTATCAGCCAGAGCTGCTCCAGCTTTGTCTGCTTTCATTTCATAAATGAGTTGTACCTTAGCAGCTTTGCCAATGTAGTAGTTTGCACCAACTGCCGTGATTGTGATTTCACTGGCATCTTCTTTATCAGTGTTGCCATCGTAAGAATCGTAACGAACTATTGGTTGAATATTACCAATTTTGTAACCTGCTTCTAAATAGTAACCGGCTTTCTTTGTAGTTCCATCTTCACCCATAATGTATTCTAACTGAGCATAAATGGCGTCTTTCTCATATTTTGCATCAATACCGGTTCTACTCTTTTTAGTTTTTGCTGCTCCTGCTTTCCCATTGTAGATGGAGACACCGGCACCGAGTCCAGTAATTCCTAAATTGGAAGCACCAACACGAAGAATGATGTCTTTTACATCATTGTCTTCAGTTGCACTTACGACCGTGGTTCCACCATCCGAACCGTTAATATAGGCAAAAGCCCAGTCAACTATGTTGTATTTTCCAGTCCATCTCAGTCCGAAATCACGCGCGCCACTACCAACTAATTTCTGTACTACCTGCGCATAATTAATTGTGTGCAGGTTGTAAGGTGAAACCGGGTTCTGTAATCCAACCGGGATACAGAAACGCCCAACGGCCACTTTTCCAGCTGCTCCGAGGTCATAATCTACAACTAAGTCAAGTACATTAATTTTATCGGTTAGCGTTTCAATTTGGCAAAATACCCCGACTTTGTCACCAATGTCACCTTTAGCAATTATTCTTGCTCTCTTACCAGTGAAATACAGTTCCTTGCCTACAAGGGAAGCATCGTTGACTATTTGTCCTTGAGCAAAACCACTAACCGTGATTGCTGCTCTTGCTGGTAAGGCAAGTCCGACTACCATTAATCCTACTAACAATACCGCAAATTTCTTCATTTATTTATTTTTCCTCCTTTTAATTTACCGCGAGGTTTACCTAACCATTTAACTATTCCCGTTTCTCGCGGAACAAAAACAGGAATTAACCCATTCCCCACTGAGTATTTCTTTTTCTTTACCCCACCTCCTTTTTCTTTTCACCCTCTCCCTACCCCCTCTCCCCCCTGAGGGAGAGGATTCAGGTGAGGGGATGAATTTAAGTTTAAGAGAAATAAAAAAAGGACTATTGGAAAAACTAAATAAATTTTAAATTTATCCAATAGTCCTTATTCTTGTCTTGGAAAATTCTATTACCAGTACCAGACCAATAATTCCATCGGTAACAAGGAGGATGTCCATTATCCATCGTTTTATTTTTTCCCTATTCTCGAGAAGATTACCCTTTTTGTAATAATTATCACAATTCTACAAAACTACATTTTTTTTGTCAAGAGTTTTTTAAAAAAAATTTTTTCTAAAACACAGATTACACAAATTTACATCGTAGATTACACAGATTTATATGGATGCAAACAGATATCTGTCTGAATCCGTTTTAATCTGTTTGCATCGTTCAATTTGAAAATTTTTTAATGTTTTGACTAACTGGTTAATTTCTTGTTCGGTATTGAAGTAACTTAAACTTATTCGGAGCGTGCCCTCAGGAAAGGTGCCAAGTGTCTTATGTGCGGCGGGTGCACAATGTAATCCGGGGCGGGTCATAATATCATGTTTTTCACTTAGGATTTGACTAATTTTTGAAGAAGATAAATTTTTTATATTAAAAGAAACAATTGATGTTTTATTCTCCCCGCCTTCGCTGAAGCTTCGGTGGGCAGGTAAATTTTTATTTCCGTAAATTTTTATTCCTTTGATTGTTTCTAATTTGGTGAGCAAGTATTCGGTTAATTCTTTTTTTCTCTTTTTTATTTTTTCAATTCCTTCTTCCAAAATGAATTTTACACCTGCGCCCAATCCAGCAATACCAACTGTATTAGGTGTGCCGGATTCGTATTTATCGGGTAAGAAATCGGGTTGTTCTTCAAATTCGGAATTACTGCCTGTGCCACCTTGTTTTAAAGGTTTTAACTCAACCCTTTCTTTAATGTATAGTCCACCAGTTCCTTGCGGACCAAAAAGTGCCTTGTGTCCGGTAAAAGCGAGAAGGTCAATTCCAATTTTTTCCGGATAAAGTGGTAAAGCGCCGGCAGTTTGTGCCGCATCAACCATAAAATAAACATTATGTTTTTTTGCTATCTTACCAATTTTTTCAATTGGCATAAGGTCACCGGTAACATTAGAAGCATGGATAGAGATAATTAGTTTAGTGTGTTTTGTGATGTTTTCCTCTAATTTCTCTAAGTCTACGGTCTCACTCTTTGAGGGCGGTATAACCTTGACCTTAACCTTAACCTCTTTTTCTAATGTTCTCAATGGTCGCATTACTGAGTTATGTTCAAAAGCACTGGTAATCACTTCATCACCGGGCTCAAGGAGACCCTTAATTCCAAGATTAAGTGCTTCGGTAGCATTAGCGGTAAAAATAATTCGTGAAGAATCTTTGACCTTGAAAAGTTTTGCTAAATTTTTACGTGCTTGGTAAATAATTTTTGCCGATTCAATGGAAAGACGGTGTCCGGAACGTCCCGGATTGCCACCGATATTTTTCATAAAATTTTCCATTGCCCGATAAACTGTTTCTGGTTTAGGGAAAGAAGTTGCCGCGTTATCAAAATAAATCATATTTTTAACACAGATTACACAGAAATGTCATTGCGAGCGATAGCGAAGCAATCTGACGCCAAAGGCGTCATTCTGAACGAAGTGAAGAATCTCCCATGAGACCCTTCGCTATACTCAGGGTGACACTTCGTGTCAGATTGCCACGGACTCTCGCCTCGCTGAAGCGAGAGCGAAGCGGGTCGTCCTCGCAACGACCTTTCAGGTCGGATTGCCACGCCTACGGCTCGCAATGATGTTTCTTCGGCAATCCGCGCTCGTCTTTTGTGTCATTGCGACCACGAGCGAAGCGTGGTGGGAAGCAATCCCAATTAGATTGCTTCGGGACTTTGTCCCTCGCAACGACGTCTGCGGACATCTGCGATTTGTTGGATTGATTCGGTTTCTACTTTTTTTTCTTTTAAAATTTTATTAACTTTTTCTTTAGCCGTGTAGTCAAATTCAAGAGCGATACCACAATTGGAACTAAACTCACGTGGGACCGGGATAAGTTTTACGATTAAACCTTCTTTATTTAAAACTTCTTCCGCACGCAAGGCATAATGTGTAGAAGGAAAAAGAATAACACCTTTCATATACTACGGTTTAGTCGGTTATGACCGTTTAGCCCGTTTGGCCCGTTATGACCGTTAACGGACTAAACGGAACTAACAGACCTAACGGACTTAACGGAACCAACGGACTCAACGGAATTAACGGACAAAACACTTTACTTAAGTTGCTCGGCTTATACAACGACAATTTTTCTTGCTGGTTTTGCAATCACTTCACCGATAAGACAGGCATCCTTAATTCCTTCGTTAAGTAATTTTTCTAATAGTTTACCACTCTTTTTTTCGGGAACTGAGATAAGCAAACCACCGGAAGTCTGTGGGTCAAAAAGAATATCTAAGTTTTCCTTTGATAAATTTGTCTCAATGTGAGGAAGATAAAAATCACGGTTAGCATAAAGTCCAGCCGGAACAAATCCTTCTTTAACAAATTTTTTGGTTTCCGGAAATATTGATACATTATCTAAATATATCTTTATTCCTACATTGCTATTCACTGCTAATTGATAAGTATGTCCAAGCAGACCAAAACCGGTGATATCGGTGCAAGCATTTACACCAAGTCCCAGCATAATTTTTGCCGCCCTCTCATTGAGGGTAGTCATCGCCTGAATAATTTTTTTTACGGTTTCTTTTTTGGCTAATCCAGCCTTAATTGCGGTAGCGATAATTCCGGTACCTAAAGGTTTGGTAAGAATAAGTTTATCTCCGGGATGAGCATTAGCATTAGTAACAATTTTTTTTGGATGAACAATCCCAGTAGCGGCGAGACCGTATTTTAATTCTAAATCATCAACCGTATGTCCCCCGAGAAGTAAAACGCCGGCTTCGTGCATTTTCTCAATTCCACCTTTGATGATTTCCCGGAGGACAGAAATTTTTAATTCTTTTTTTGGGAAACAGACAATATTCATTGCGGTAATTGGTTTTCCACCCATTGCATAGATATCGCTTAAAGCATTAGTAACTGCTACTTGACCAAAAGTATAAGGGTCATCAACGATTGGTGTAAAATAATCTACGGTTTGGATAATTGCGATATCCTTGGTTAGTTCATATATTCCAGCATCTGCCGGTTTCTCTAACCCGACTAAGAGATGTGAATCTTTTATCAAAGGTAAATCACAAAGTATTTTCTCTAAGTCACCCGGACTTAGTTTTGATGCTCAACCACTTGCTCTTACTTTTTGAGTCAAACGCAGATTATTCATTTTAATTTACAATTATATCTGTTTATAAGAAAAAAATCAATCTGCTATAAATTCAAAATTGTTCCAACCATTTTTCTTTACCCGGCTCTTTGCTTTTTCCAACATCCCAGGAGAAATATCCACGACTACTATTTTACCTTCGCTTTTATAAAAAGAGATTGAACAAATATCCTAAAATTACTACTTGGGGAACAGTAATAATTGGTAGCCAGAGCGCGGCCTTCTTCCCGACATTCGACCAGAGTAAGCCGATTTCGGTATAATCAGTCGCGACACCAGCCATCAGAAAGACAAAAGAATTCCCGAACGCACCGGTCTGTTTAAAAATCTCAAAAGCAAGCGGTGATGAACCTTCAGAACAAATTTCAATTATCGTTGCTAAAACCAGTGTTACAATTAAACCAAGTAAACTTGCACCTAAATAATGGATGAAGAAATGTTTCGGAACATAAGCCGAAGCTAACGATGCTAAAAACATACCCAGCAAAATCCACCATAAAACCATCCTGGTTAAATTCCAGGAACCCTGCAACACACCAAAAGTATCGTCTTTCAGGTTATCCGGGGTAAATTTGTATTCTTCCCATCTCCTTTTAATATCCTTAGTAATTGAAAAATCTTCATCCACCGTAACCGAGTATTTATTTTCTTCAATCAACCTTTTCTTAGCCAGTATTTGGTAAATTAAACCAGTGATTATCGCGATAATAATTGCGAAGAGAACAAAGAATAATGCCTTTATCCCAAAAAAACCGAATAACATTATCGTCACCGGTAAATTTGCCCAAGGTGAGGCAAGCAAGAAAGCAATCACTGCGGGGACAGAGGCACCTTTTTTATAAATTTCTATGGCAATCGCCAGAATTCCGTGTGAACAGGCAGACATCAAAAAACCTAATCCTGCGGAATAAAAAATAGTTCTTTTTCTATGTTGTGCCAGATATTTGGAAATATATTCTTGGGGAATAAAATGGTCAACAATTCCTCCAATCAGTAAACCAGTAATAATCGCTAACCAAATTTTTTTAGCACAATCATAAAAAGAAAATACTAAATTTTTGAGAATAGTTATCCCAAAATAATTGAAGATAAAATGGATTAGATAGATTAAAACTAAGCCGGAAACAACCAGAAATAATCTTTCTTGATACCATTTTTTTACTTTGACTACACAAGTCGGACATTTTTCTTCTTTCTGAAGTTCACCCCGATGTAACGTTGGGGCGATACCTAAGTGGTGTATCTTTTCATATTTTCTTAAACAATATTCACTACAGAAATAATGTCCATACGCTTCAATTGTTCCTTCCATACCACAAATCGGGTCAATTTTATTTTTTTCCATTTTTCAGTTTCTCTTAAGTGCAAAATTTTTTTTATTGGTAATTTTACTCAATTCAATTATCCATAGAGAAACCGCGAGGAGTGGTTTCTAGTCGAGTCATCAGATCAGGTTCAGATGTATCCATTTCTATCTTTACTTTACACTCTTGGGTTTGTTAATTTTCTTTTTTAGTTCTTCGGGTTTAACTTCTTTACCGCATTCCGGACAATGAAATTTTATTTCACTTTCTACAAGTTTTTTCTTATGTTCCGGACATTCACCAGGTTTTGCTTGATGGTAATCACATTTTTCTTCCGGACAGGCGTAAGTACGATAGGATTCCTTCTTTTCTAAATTCATCCCACATTTTGAACAGCGACCCGATTCATCTTTTGTCTCGCAACCCATCGGGCAAACATAGACCGTCTTCTTAAAGACTTTCTCTTCTTTCTCCGCTGTCTTCTTTTCTGCTGGGTTTCCTTCTCCGTGTTCGTGAGTTATTGCTTTTTCGTGTTGTTCTGTACCGTGTTGATGTGTCTCAGCGGCACAAAGGTTACAAGCAAAAAGTCTTGAATTCAGTCCGACGAAGAAAACGAGAAGCACAATTACTTTTGTCCACATCTCCATTTTTTACCTCCTATGATAAAAGTCAAATCGTGTTAAACGATTCGCTCTGTTTATTACTTTTATTTACCACAACAAGAAGGCGGTTTACCGTGCTCTTTTTCTCGGTCACTGGATAGCCAGTCAAGAAAACGCGTAAAGAGTCTTTTTTTCTTAAGATATTTTTCTGGTTCTTTTTCAAACACTTCTTTACAGTGTAAGGCACAAAAATAGTAAGTTTGTCCTTGGTATTTGGTCTTTATCTTTGCGGTCTTTTCGTCTACATCCATACCACAGACTAAATCTTTCGCCACCTTACATTCCCCCTTTCCAAACCCGCATTGGAAGCGGTCATTCAAGAACCAAATTTTTTATTCGTTCTAATTCTCTTTGGTAATCAATACGTTCCTCAACAAACTTCTTGTACGAAGTAATGTCTGTATTCCAATAATCAGAAAACTCGTCTATTCTTTCCCTTTCTTTAATCAAGCCTATATATTCCCTGTAAGAAGAGAATTCCCAGTCCTCAGGTTTGTTAACCAGGAACGCACTTGTCGGATTCAAGTGTATATATCTGGTCAAATGAAGAAACTGCTCACTTGTGTTGATTAGGACATTTTTAAATCTTGCTTCCCATAGAGGACCTTTTCTGTTGTATTTAGTATTAAAATACTTAGTATAACTTTTCAAAATCAAGTTTACAAATCGTGAAATACCATCATCCTTTAATTGCATAAGGAGAAGATGAATATGCGTAGGCATAAGACAGTAAGCAAGTATTCTCACTATTTTCTGCGAATAAGAAAACTGAGAAAAATCAATTTCTTTAGATTTCTCTTTGTGTTTTAAAAATAAAGAAAATTTGCACGGGGTTTTTTCCAAAGTGTAGTAAGATATTGTTTGAAGCATCCTATCAAAATCCCATTCGGAATTAAAAATCTTGAAGTTGGCAATGCTTTTACTAAAAATATGGTATATTTTCTGCTTTACTAAAGGCACTTTTCTATAAGGCATAACTGCGACCTCGTTCCAATGCGGGTTTGGAACGGTTAGTAAGTTTAACTAATTCCATTATCCCAAGGGGGAAAAGAGAAAGTAAAACCATCATTATCCAGTCAGAAAGGTTAAGGGCTACGGTTTTAAAGATTGGCTGCACAAATGTTAGATAGATAATCCCCATTTGTAAAAGTAAGGAAGTGGAAACTGCGAGGAGTAGATTCTTGTTAGTAAAGAAACCAAGTCTAAAGATGGAAATCCGCTCACTGCGGCAGTTGAATGAATGAAACAACTGAGCACCAACAAGGACAAGAAAAGCAGCAGTGCGGGCGTGGCATAATTCTTCTTTCTCTACAAAGAGAACATAACCAAAAGCAAAAAGACTGACTAAAGCAATCACACTACCCATACCAAGCATACGGAAAATAAATTGCCTATTAATAATTCCTTCCCCCGTACGCCTTACTGGACGAATCATCAGGTCGGGTTCGGGTTTATCCACACCTAAAGCCAAGGCAGGTAAACCGTCAGTAATTAAATTCGTCCAAAGTATCTGAATCGGTAAAAGGGGTAAGGGCCAGCCAAGTAATGAAGAAAAGAATAAAACTAATACCTCGCCAGTGTTACAGGAAAGTAAATAATAGACAAATTTTTTTATATTTTCATAGATTGTTCTCCCTTCTTCAACTGCCGAAACAATAGAAGCAAAATTATCATCAGTGATTACCATATCCGATGCTTCTTTAGTGACATCCGTTCCGGTAATACCCATCGCTACACCAATATCGGCTTCTTTTAAGGCGGGTGCATCGTTCACCCCGTCACCGGTCATGGCTACAACTGCGTTTATTTTTTTCCAGGCACGGACAATGCGTAATTTATGTTCCGGTGAGACACGGGCATAGAGAGCAATTTTATCTACTTCTTCAGTAAGTTTTTGGTCACTAATCTTATCCAGTTCGCTACCACTTAAAGCAAGCGAATCCTTCTGCCACATGCCTAATTCCCTGGCGATAGCCAGGGCAGTATCTTTATGGTCACCAGTAATCATTACACTCTTGATACCCGCTTGCTTACAAATAGCAATTGCGGTTTTCACTTCCGGTCTCGGAGGGTCAATCATTCCCAGCAGTCCAACAAAAACTAAATTTCTTTCTACGGTTTGGGGGATGTATTTAGTTGTTTTTTCATCTAAATACTGGTAGCCGACCGCAAGTACTCTTAATGCTTCCTTAGCTAAAGATTGGTTAAGAGAAAGAATTTTTTTTCTTTCTTCTTCAGTAAGTTCTTCTATTTTCCCGTCAGTTTCTGAATATTGTGAATGTGAAAGAAGAACATCCGGCGCACCTTTAACTAAGGCAATCGTTTTATTTTCTTCAGTTTTCCGAATTGTACTCATCAATTTGCGTTCTGATTCAAACGGTATCTCAGCAAGAAGTGGATATTTTTTTTCTAATTCATTTTTCCAGAGTCCGGCTTTCCCCGCGGCGGTGAGAATTGCTCCTTCGGTCGGGTCACCGAGGATAGTCCACTTACTTTGCACCTTTGCCCCCTCATCTTTCTCCTCTCCCTCGAGGGGAGAGGATATGAGTGAGGGTGAAAGTATCGCATTGTTGCAAAGAACACCAATTTCTAAGGTCTTAAGTAGATTTGGGTCTGCTTTTATCCCCTCACCTTTTTCCTCTCCCTCAAGGGGAGAGGCTTCGTCCTGAAGCTCAGCCCGAAGGGGGACGGGTAAGAGGGTAAATTCTCCTTGCGGATTATATCCGCTACCGCTGATGGTAAAAAGTTTATCTGCAGTCCAAATTTTTCTTACCGTCATTTCATTTTGGGTAAGCGTACCGGTTTTATCCGAACAAATAACATTAGTTGAACCAAGTGTCTCCACTGCCGGTAATTTACGAATCAGGGCATTGCGTTTAACCATTCTCTGCACACCGATAGCTAAAGCAATGGTTACTACTGCCGGTAAACCTTCAGGAATCGCCGCTACCGCTAAACTTACTGCAGTTAAAAACATTTCTATAAACGGGACACCGCGGATTACACCCAGGAAAAAAATAATTACGACTATTCCTAAGCAGAAATGGACCAACCATTTACCCAGTCGGGATAAACGTTTCTGGAGTGGTGTTTCTTCTTTCCCGGCTTCTTCAATCATTTCGGCAATTTTACCTAACTCGGTATTCATCCCCGTATTGACTACGATTGCTTTTGCTTTACCGGACACTGCCTGTGTTCCTAAGTAAACCATATTTTTTCGTTCAGCGAGCGGTATTTCTTCAAAGTTAAGTTCCTCGGAATATTTTTCTATCGGTACAGATTCACCGGTAAGTGATGCTTCTTGAGTTTGGAAATAAGCAACCTGCACTAAGCGTCCATCAGCCGGAATATGGTCACCGGCTTCAATTTGAATTACATCTCCCGGGACAAGTTCTTTTGCCGGAATAAGTTTTAATTCACCATCACGAATAACTTTTGCTCCCGGTGCAGAAAGTTTTTTCAAAGCAGCAATCGCTTTTTCGGCACGGAACTCCTGAATAAACCCGAAGATAGCATTCATAATCACAATCGCTACAATTGCTATCGCATCAAGCCATTCTTTAAGGAAACCGGAGATCAGCGCAGCAGCAACTAAAATCCAGACAATCGGACTGTTAAACTGTCCAAGAAAAATTGTTAATGCGGAAGGACCTTTCTTTTCCGTAAGTTGATTGAAACCGTATTTTCCCAGGCGTTCGTTTACTTCTTGAGCAGTAAGTCCGCGCCCTAAATCAGTAACTAAAGATTTTTGTAGTGCTTCAATACTTATCTGCCAGGGATTATTCATTTCTTTTTCCGCAAAGGACGCAAAATGTCCGCAAAGAGCGCAAAAATACTTAAAATCTGTTTACCAGCCTCTTAATTTCTAATTTCTTCCTTCCAAAGTTCAAAATCAATCCCAATCTTTTTCCACTTGTCTTCAAATAAGAAATCATCTGGTCCGAATGGAGTTCAATAATTTGTGAAACTGACTTCATCTCTACAATAATCTCATCTTCAGTTAGGAAATCTACCCTTTGGTCGCCTAGTTCTAACTCGCCATATTTTACTCTGATTACTTTTTGCTGAATAAAGTTAATTCCTTGTTTTTTTAATTCATAAGCGAATGCTCTTTCATATATTTTCTCTACAAATCCAGGCCCTAACTGTTTATGAATTTTAATTGCAAGACCAATTATTTCATTACTTAGTCTATCCAATTGTTCGTTAGTCATACTTTTTGCGTACTTTGCGAAATTTTCGCGTTCTTTGCGAATTCACCTGTTTTCCAGATTGCATAAAATGTCGGCAAAATAACCAGTGCCAGAATAAGGGCAGTAGTTAAACCAAAAACAATTGGTGCGGTGTAGCGTTTCATCACATCGCCACCGATACCCGTAGCCGTAAGTGCCGGGATTAGACCAAAAATGTCTGCGGAACAAGTCAGAACTGCTGGACGAAGAGCACGGGTTGCCCCTTCGGTTACGACTTGGTAAAGGTCAGAAAGCGTTTTTATCTTACCATTTTCCTGCCAGCGTTTATACGCTTCATTCAAATAGGTGGTCACTAATGCACATAATGCGGAACCAATACCGACGACTTCAATCATTCCGGCCCAGGTAGCAATTGAAGTATTAAACCGCAGAAGAGATAAACTCCAGATTGCCCCGATTGCCGTAAACGGCATACCCAACATAATAAACAATGTTTCGGTTACCGAATTAAAATTGAAATAGTAAAGAATAAAAATGATACTCAAAGCTAACGGGACAAAAAGCATTAACCGGTTCCTTACTCTTTCCATATATTCATACTGTCCACTCCAGGAAAGGGCATACCCGGTTGGCAATTTTATCTTCTCGCGGACAATTTTTTTTGCTTCCCGTACATAACCACCGATATCTTTTCTTGCTGTATCCACATACACATAACCGGCAAGCAGAGCGTTTTCATCTCTAATCATTGCTGGACCGTAGGTTAATTTGATGTCTGACAGTTGGGCTAAAGGCACTTGTGCCCCGGACATTGTTGGCACAAGGACACGACGCAATTTATCCAAGTTATCCCGCAGTTCCCGTGCATAACGCACATTTACCGGGTAGCGTTCCCTACCCTCAATGGTGGTAGTGATATTTTCTCCCCCGATTGCCGACATAATCACCATTTCGGCATCAGCAATACTTAAACCATAACGGGCAAGTTCTTCTCTTTTTAGTTCAAAATCAAGAAAATATCCACCAGCAGTTCTTTCGGCATAAACACTGCGTGTCCCGGGAATGTCTTTTAATACCGCTTCAATATGAGTCCCTATTTTTTCAATCTCTTTCAAATCCGAACCAAAAATTTTTATCCCAATCGGTGTACGCACACCGGTCGTCAGCATATCAATTCGTGCTTTAATTGGCATTGTCCAAGCATTACTTACCCCGGGGAATTGCATTTTTTCGTCCATTTCGTTGGTCAATTCATCAAAAGTAATTCTTCGCTGGAGAGGAAGAATTTTTTTCATTAGCGGGCGGATAAGTTCGGGAAGAAAAGAGTATTCCACCGGTACTTTCCGCCATTCTTTTTTCGGTTTAAGGATAACCGTCGTTTCCATCATGGAAAATGGTGCGGGGTCAGTAGAAGTTTCGGCTCTCCCGGCTTTACCGAAAACACTTTCTACTTCGGGAAAACTTCTGAGGATTTTATCCTGCACCTGGAGTAGTTTAAATGTTTCAGTGACCGAAATACCGGGTAAAGTGGTCGGCATATAAAGAATACTTCCTTCGTATAAAGGAGGCATAAATTCCGAACCTAATCTTAAGAATACCGGAATGGTTAATCCAATCAAGAAAATAAGAAGAACAATTGTAGCTTTGGAATGGGTTAAGGTCCAATTTAGAATTTTACGATGGTATTTTACCATAATCCGGGTAGCGAAATGTTCCTTTAATGCTCTCCCCTTGGTCTTGCGTAAAAAAATCATAATCAATGCCGGGACTAAAGTTACAGATAATACCGCCGCAAGAAATATGGTCATCATCTGGGTTGCTGCCATCGGTCTGAATAATCTACCTTCCTGTGCTTGTAAGGTAAAAATAGGTATGAAACCGGTAACCGTAACTAAAAGTGAAGAAAAAATTGGTGGTCCGACTTCTTTCATCGCTTCAATCATAATTTGTTCCCGGGAACCACTGATTTTTCCTTCTTTCAGTTCATTCAACTTCGTATGCACATTTTCTACTAAGACCACCCCGACATCAACCATATCCCCAACAGCTAAAATAAGACCCATAATTGACATAATGTTTACGGTTAAGCGTAAACTGTATATACCAATACCAGCAACTAACATCGCAGTTGGTAAAATAATAATCGGGATCAGTGCTGAAGGAATATGTAAGAGAAAGAAAATAATCATTATGCTTACAATAAGAATGTCTTCATAAAGAGCTTCCGTAATTGTCCCGATTGATTCTTTAATCAGTTCACTACGGTCATAAGTAGTAACAATTTTTACTCCTTTCGGTAAGGATGGTTCTATTTCTTTCAATTTTTCTTTAACCCGGTTAATTACATTTAAAGCATTTTCACCATGCCGCATTACCACAATTCCACCTACCACATCACCTTTACCGTCAAGTTCAGCCACACCCCGACGAATTTCCGGTCCTAAGGAAACCTTAGCAATATGTTTTACAAAGATTGGTGTCCCGGTTTTATGGTCAACTCCGACAACGATACTTTCAATATCTTTGACTGATTTAGCGTAACCCCGTGCCCGGACCATATATTCAGTGCCGGCAAATTCAAGCAAACGACCACCAACATCATTATTCCCGTCACGAATTTTTTGGACTACTTCCATTAAGGGAATGTTATAGGCAAGTAAAGCGTTGGGATTAACATTTACCTGATACTGTCTAACAAAACCACCAATTGGCGCAACTTCAGCAACACCGGGTACACTTTGAATATAATAACGGAGATACCAATCCTGGAATGTGCGCAAGTCAGCAAGTGAATGTTCTCCGGTTTCGTCAACCAAAGCATACTGGAAAATCCAACCGACACCAGTGGCGTCCGGTCCGAGTTCAGTTTTTACTCCTTCCGGCAGAAGAGAGGTAATCTTAGAGAGGTATTCCAAAACCCGGCTTCTTGCCCAGTAGATATCAGTACCGTCCTGAAAAATTACATAAACAAAGGAATAGCCGAAATCAGAAAAACCTCTGATTGCTTTAACTTTTGGTGCACCAAGTAAAGCGGTAACAATCGGATAAGTAACCTGGTCTTCCATAATGTCCGGGCTTCTATCCCAGCGGGAATAAACAATTACCTGGGTATCGGATAAATCCGGAATTGCATCCAGCGGCGCATTTCTTAATGCCCAGATACCGCCGGCTGCGGTTACACCGATTAAAATGAAAACGATAAACTTATTCTTTGCACAATACTCAATAATTTTTGCAATCATTAGTGTTTATGTTCACCCATACCTGAAATTGCTGATTTAAGTTTTGATTCCGAATCAATCAAAAAGTTTGCCGAAGTTACGACTTTATCTCCTTCTCTAAGTCCAGAAGTAATTTCATAATATCCTTCAGCGGAATAACCAAGTTTAACCTCCCGTGGGGCGAACTTACCTTCGCCTAAACTTAGAAAAACCAATTTTCGTTCACCCGTATCCAAAACTGCATCTTCCGGGATGGCTAATTTTCTTCCCAGATGAATATAAATAGTTACATTGACAAACATTTCCGGTTTTAAAAATCCGTCGGGGTTAGCAATTTCTGCACGCACTTTTACGCTTCTGGTCATTGGGTCAAGTACTGTATCTATGGATTTCACTGCTCCACGGAAGGTCCGACCGGGGAAAACTAAAGAAGTAATCTCTATTTCCTGGCCAGGTTCTACTAATGCTGATTCGTATTCGTAGATTTGAGCGTATACCCAGGCCATATCTCCCGCCTGTGCATGAAGAAGACTTATCGGTATCTCTTTATCCTGGCTAAATTCCTGGATTAGTTCATCATTTAATCCTAACCGTCTAAGTTTATGGTAAGCATTTTCTACTAAGGAATCAGCTTGTTTTAAAACCTCAGGTAAAGGATTTTCTTTTATTTTTTCTCTTGCTTTTATTGCTTCGCGATATTCTTTTATCGTCGTGTATAACTCCGGGTCATAACCAATCCGCCCAACCGTACGGATAACGGTGGTCATCTCGCGCCAGCCAACCTTGCCGGTTTTTACTCCAATAAGTTGTTGTCTTTCGGGAGTAATTTCTACGACTGCCTGTCCTTCTACTGCTTGCTCAGTTTTCTTTTCCGGTAGATGTTCTTTATGTTCTTCTTTTTTTGCCGGGACAAGTTTCATATTGCAAATTGGACAGTCCCCGGGTTTATCCGAAGTATAGGTCGGATGCATCGGACAGTAATAGAGTTGCTTTTGTTCTTTTTCCTGGACTTTTTTAGGTAAGCGTTCTTTGTGTTCTTCGTGTTCGGAAGAGATAGATTCTCTTTCCTTTTTTGCACAATCCAGAGAAGTAAAAGGTAACAAGAAAATTAGAAAGTAGAGAATTATTTTTTTTCCACACAAGGCGGATTTAATTTTGTTCAACATTTTTTTGTCCTCCGAATTATTTTAAATCTATACCAACAACCTGTTCTAATTCGGTAAAATAATGTTCCCGGTCAGTAAGCGCACGATAATACTCTAACTGATTTTCTAAAAATACACGCTGGCTATCAAGCAGTTCAAGGAAACTATTTCTCCCCGCACGGTAGCTGGCTTCACTAATTCTTAGAGTTTGTTCAGCAAGCGGGATAATATTAGTGCGGTAAATTTCTGCTGAACGGTTCCTCGTGTCATATTTTAACCATAAATCTCTTATCTCAGAAAGAGTCATAATTTTCATTGCCTGGAGTTCAAATTCTGCCATCTCTTTCTCTTTAGACATTTCTTCAATCATTGCTCTTTGTTTCCTCGTATATAAAGGAATATTTGCCGAAAGCATTCCTTCCCAACTGCCCATTGTCCCGACCTTAAATCCCGACATTATATCCGGATACCATTCAAGACGGGAAAGGGTCAATGCACTACGGTTGCGGGAAAGAAAAAATTCCTGTTTCTTAAGTTCCGGACGTTTCTCTAAAGCTAATTTTTCCAAATCTTTATATGCGTAATTTAGTTTCCTTTCTTTTGGTTCTTCCGGTGCACCTAACTCTTTATCCGGTGGACGATTAAGTAAAGCATTAAGCATTGCTTCCGCGGAACCTTTTTCCTGCTCTAAAATGACTAACAGATTAAGCATTTTCGCTATTTCCGTATTCGCTTTTAAAGGGTCAATCTGGGTAACTTTACCGGCAGTATATTCAGTTTCAGCAATTTTTGTATATTGTTTCATCAGTTCAATATTATTCCGATAAATTTCTATTGTCTTATTGACGAAAAATAACATCCAGTAACTATGTTTAACCTTAGCCATAATTTCTAATTCCTTAGCCCGCAGATTTTCTTCCGCAATACTTGTTTCCTTTTCGGCAATTTCACCCCGTAAAGAAAGTTTACCCGGATAGGGTATCATCTGCGTGAAAGAAAACATCCCTTCAGAATCGGAAATACGACTTAAACCTACCCCTGCTTGCGGATATTCCCAAGTTTTTGTTTGAATAATTCTTGTTTTTGTAGCAAGATACTTTTCCCGGAGTGCTTTTATCTCCGGATTATTTTCTTTCGCTTCTTTGACTACTTCTTGTAGTGTAAGCGGTGGTAATTGAGCAAAAAGCGAGTTAACTAAAATTAACAGGAGTAAACTGCAAAATAGTTTAAATCTGCAATTGGTAGTTTGTTTTATCATTCTATTTCTCACATTTACCACAAATACATTCTTCACTTCCGATTTCTCCACGGCAACCTTCACAGAAATATTTAGTAAGTGAACTAATAAACTTTTTCTTTTGTTCAGGAGTGAGAATTTCTTTTATCTTAAGTGTATGACTGACCGTTTTTTCTTGTTGTTCCTTAAGAAGAGAAGAAATTTTTTCAATAGAGCGGTTAATTTCTTTTTGGTTAGTTTTTTCTTCAGCAAGTAAGTTCGCTAATTTTATTCTTTCAGCAGCGAGTGTTTTTCTTAAACCGGCTAATTGTTCACTGATACTTTTGGAAAGAGAATCAATTTTTTCGCTTTGCTCTTTGGTAAGTCCTAATTCCTTAAAGGTAGGGGGATGATGAGTAAACCTTTTACCCAAAAGCGAGTAACAACAGAAATGGTAAGTAAGGAAACTTATTCCAGCAACTACGATGAGGACGGTAAAAATCGTCAAAATTTTTCTGGTCATTTTAGTTTACCTCTCTACAGATTCTACTACTTCTTCAAGAGAATTCGTCGGTATATCGGCAAAACTCCTCAAAGCAAATGATAGAGAATAATCATTTCTGAATTGTCGTTCTATTTTTCCCCTCTGAATGAAAAAACTCACTGACCCGATAAAGATACCTAAAAGAAAAACGAAAGCCACTTTTGCGGTCAAGGGGAAAGGGAAAAAAGTGCCCAGTTTTTCCAGCCAGTGTTCCTTCCCAAGAGAATGGATTTTTTGCCATAATCTTGGGTGAAAAGTTTCCGTCGGTTCAATTGGTTCTATTTTTTCTAAAAGTCCGTCAACACGCTGGAATAAATTATACTCTTCTTGGCAAGAAAAGCAAGAACGAAGATGCTCTTCAAGGAATACTTTTTCTTTTTCTTCAAGTTGACCATCCAGATAAGCCGAAAGATTTTTTCTTACTTTAGCGCATTTCATCTTTGTCCCTCAATAGATTAAACCCTTAAACCCGTAAAAAGTTGCGGTCAAAAATAATTGTAAATATTTTTTTTCAAAAAATCTATTGACAAAATAAAAAACGATAGTGTATAGTATATGTAAAATAACGCATATATACATATTCACCCCGTTAGAAATATCGCAAGTCTGGTAATCAATGCAAAAAGTTATTATATTGAAATTATCTTACGCAAAATTTCTAACGGGGTTTATGGAGAAGAAGTTATGGAAGTCACTGCTAATATTTTCAAAGCATTATCGGAAATAATCAGATTAAGAATTATGCGACTGCTTATCAAAGCGAAGAAGGAATTATGTGTCTGTGAAATAGTAGACGCATTAGATGAGACACAGTATAATGTCTCACGCCATTTGAATATTCTAAAGAATGTAGGGTTAGTTAGTGACCGAAGAGCAGGGACTTGGATTCTTTATTCACTTTCATCAAAGAATGTCCGATTTAATCAAAAATTAATAGAGACAATAGAGTCAATCCCATCAGATAAAGAAGATGACGATATGGTCAGATTAAGAAAAAGATTAAAAATGCGGGTTAAGGGAAGATGTGTTATCGGATACAAAGGTAAAGGAGGATAGACCTATGTTTAGGAATCCAAACAAAAAAGAGTTAATTTATTTTTTAGCAGTAATTGTTCTTTATTTAAGTGGATTGGCTTATGTTTATGTTCACAATTTGTCTTTTAGTTCTCTTTACAAGTATGGACTTTTACAACCGAAGGGCATAATTGGTGAGGAAGTGAGATTAACCGAAATAGAAACGCCATTATCATTGAATATACCGCAAGTTTTATGGTATATCTATATCAAAAGTTCTGCTGTTCTTGTGGAATTATTTCAATACTGGATTATTGGGATGCTAATCGCTGCCGGACTTGTTGTTTTTGTCCCCTGGGAAAAAGTAAAGAAAAAAATGGGCTACGGTGGCTTCGGTTCTAATTTTGTTGCTGTATTTGTGGGAGCGGTCATCCCAATTTGTTCCTGTGGAATTGTTCCGGTGCTTGCAGGTATGGTGGAAGCAGGGATACCGCTTGGTCCAACGATGGCATTTCTTATTGGTGCACCAATGTTGAATCTTCCGGCAGTATTTATGACCGCCGGTATCCTTGGCTGGAAATTAGCCATCGGCAGAATCCTCGGCACTTTTGGTATTGCTCTTGCTGTAGGGCAGGTTATTTCTTACTGGCAAAGAAAGGAAAGATTTTTAAGACGACTGGTTAAAATAAATGCTGTCCCTTCTATATCTAAAGAACTCCGAGAATTTGCTTTTGAAGTCGGAAAAAAACTGGCTACAAATCCTCAAGGTCTTCGGACAGAAGAACTTGCTCCTAATAATGAAGATAAACTATTTCTTTTAGGTGAAGCAGGTATCCTTGACAGAAACAAAGAAAACAAATGGCATTTTCCTCAAACATCCCGCCTTGGCGGGACCATAAATACAACCAGCGCATGTTTTGTTTTACCTACAGGTGATAAAGACATACCTTTTGGTCAGAGAATAATTCGTTTAATCACAACTGCCTGGGATTTTTTTCTGCAGCTAAATTATTATCTCGTTTTAGCAGTTTTAATTGCCGGTGCAATAAAGGTTATCATCCCTACAAATCTGATTGTGAACTTTGTCGGTGGGAAAAGTTTAAATTCAGTTTTAGTTTCCTCTTTTATTGCGGTATTAGCCTATGTTTGCACTTATGTAGAGGTCCCAACTGCACTTGCATTAATCCATAAAGGTATGGGTGGTGGTGCCACACTTTCTTATCTCTTAGGTGGACCGGGATTATCGTTACCGTCAATAGTAATGCTTTCAGGTGTGTTTAAACCAAAAGTTTTATGGCTTTATGTAGGGATAAGTTTTATTGGTTGTGTCCTTGCCGGCTATATTTTTAATTTATTCTAACTCTGGAGATAACAATTTATGTTTGAAATAATTACACAATATGCTAATTACCTGGAAAAAGTAAATTTCTTATCTTATCCAATTTGTTTATTTTTAGGTTTTTTAGCCGGAGTAGCAGCAATTACTTGTTGCTTACCTATTATTCCTGTAGTGATAAGTTTTATCGGTGGACAGGAAATTACTAAAAAGAAACTTATACTTGTTCCTTTTTTTATTATGTTAGGTTCAATAATCATTTTAGGTATTTTTGGTATAACTGTTTCATTAGCAGGTCTTACTTTACAAAAACATGCTAGAAAATACTGGCACTATATAGTAGGAATTATTTGCATTCTGATCGGGCTGGTAACTTTAAGGATAATAAAAATTCCTGAGATAAAATTGTCAAAAATAAAATATAAGGGCTTTTTTGCTCCATTGTTATTTGGGTTAGTTATGGGAGGAGTAATTGGTTTTGGCTCATCCTGTTGTGCGCCGGTATTACCAATAGTACTTACCTATGCAACTATTCAGGGTAGACCTTTACATGGTGCTTTGATTTTGAGCAGTTTTGCAATTGGACAGAGTATACCAATTTTTGGTATCGGAGTGTTCAGTACTGTATTTGGTAAAATTGCCAGCAGATGGACATTTTATGTTCAGAAAGTAGCCGGCATTTTGCTTTTAGCCGGCGGGATTTATTTTATTATCTGGGGTCGTTGAATATGAAGAAATTAAAAAAATTGTTAAAAGGAGTTTTTTTGGTATTTAGTTTTATTTTAATGATGATTATATTCCCTGTGGTTTCCTCTGCAGGAATAAATATAAACACACCTTCCTGGGAAAAAGTCAAAATATACGGAAAAGAAAACAAATATGTGTTCTTATTTATTAGTGAAAGTAAAAGTGATGAGAATAAAAAGATAGAAATAATATTACAGGAAATAAATAGTGAATTGAGAAACAAAAGTGCGATTGTAAAAGTTGTGATTACTGATAAAAAGGAAGAAGAATTGATTAAATTTTTCAGAATTGCCAAAGAAAATGTTCCGATAGTATTAGTAATTGCCCCTAATGGTGCAATTACAGGAGCGTTTTCCAAACAAGTAGAAAAAAAATCATTAAGAGAAGCTATAGTTTCTACAAGAGAATCAGAGATAATTCTTTCTCTTCAAGAAAGATGTTTGGTTTTTATCTGCTTCTACAAAAACAAGAATTCATTTTTAGAAACAGTAAAATCTGACCTCAAGACAATAGAGAAATATTTCAAGGGGTCGCTTGTAACATTTTATATAAGTAGTAATGATACTTCAGAAAAATCATTATTAAAAAAATTAAGCGTATCTGATAAAACTACAGTGTTTACTTTAGTTCCACCAGGTAAAGTGATAAGCAAATTAGAAGAAGAACAAATTACCAGAGAAAATTTATTACGGCCAATACTATCAGCCTGTGGTTCAGGTTGTGGTAGTAGTTGCGAATAAGAGGTCCTAAAAATATAACTAATAGTAAAACTATAAACAGGAAGGGTTTTTCTACTCAAATAAGTAAAATTCAATCTGAACTCCAGAAAGGGATAACCCTTGCGAAATGCCGAAAATGTGAATGTATGAAAGAAACTTTAGAGAACCTGCAATTATCTTTACCACTGATTGAAAATTCTTCGGATTTACTTGAAAATATACGGCACTGGTTAAAACAGATGGAAACAACAAAGTATTCCTGCCTCGGTTGTAAATACTGCTTCCCCGCAGTTGCAATGAATATTTTTAATCAATCTTTTCCAGAGGGAAGAGGGCCTCAATCATTAAGTTGTGGCTTTGCGGTCAGAGAACAAATCTGGCCTTCTGTCCCTGGAGAATATTATGCATTCTGCAATGGTTCAGATTGCCCGGTTGCGGTTTCGACCCTTGCCAGTGTGGAACTTGCAGAAGAGATTGCAGGTAAAAGACCAGAAGGACTTTGTATCATTGGCAAAACAGAGACAGAAAATATTGGTATTGATAAAGTAATAAAAAATACAGTAACCAACCCCACCATTAGATTTCTTCTGTTGGTTGGAAAAGACCCTGAAGGTCATCACAGTGGTAAAACACTGTTTTCTCTATGGCAAAATGGTGTAGATGAAAATATGAAAGTTGTAGGTTCTCCCGGAAGGCATCCAATATTAAAAAATGTTTCTCTTTCAGAAGTAGAATCCTTTCGCAAGCAAGTTCAGGTCATAAATATGATAGGATGCGAAGATACTAAAATAATAATAAACAAAATGGCTGAACTTTCAAAAAAACTACCTTCAATTCGCGAACACAAGAAACGTTCTAATCCAATATCTTCTATCCAGATTGGAACTGTTCAAAAAATACTTGCAACTGAACCCGGAAAGTCCAAAATGGATAAAGCAGGATATTTCGTTGTCATTCCTTCTTTTGAAAAGAAAATCATCATTGTGGAACATTACGCCTATGACAATAAACTCCTTCATATTGTTGAAGGGAAAGATGCATCAGCTATTTACTCAACAATTATTGAAAATGGTTGGATTACTGAATTGAGTCATGCTGCATATTTGGGAAGAGAGTTAGCAAAAGCAGAGTTCAGTCTGGAACATAGAGTAAAATATATTCAGGACAAAGCGCCAGGGAAAATTAGGAGGTGAATAAGGAATGGATAAAAACAACAAACTGTTAAAGATTTTTACAGTACCACAACAGTTTCCTTGCGGACCACAATCATCCTGTTGCGGGCCGATTGGGTTAACCGAAGAAGAAGTGAATTCTTTAGTAGAGTCAGTGAAGAAAGTTTTTGACGGTGATATTGTAGTGCTTAACCTTTTGGAGCCGCAGATTCAGAAAAATAATCGTGAAGTAGTTTCTCTTGTTGCTTCCTTAGGTTGGGGTTGTTTACCAATCATCTCACTGGATAGCAAAATAGTTTCTGTAGGTAAACCTTCTTCGGATAAAGAGTTAGAAGATGTATTAAAATCAAATCGGTGAGGTGGCAAAAAATGACAGAGATAAAAGTAACAATAATTTTAGATGGCAGTGATTTAGTCTGGATAGAACAAATTGTTATGGATAAAGACAGAGAAGAAGCGTTAAAATTTATTGAGAAAATAAAAAAGAAAGTTGATGAGCAACAAAAATCACATTGCAAACCCCCATTTTAAGAAGGGATTTTAGATGCTTACTTATGAATATGTTTGTAGTAATTGTGCAGAAAGATTTGAAATTTATATGACCCTTGCTGAAAAAGAAACTAACAAGAACCTACAATGTCCAAACTGTGTAGGTTAGGTGTAAAACCTTGACATTTGACAAAAAAATCCGGGGACAGAGAACTTAATTATTCTCCTTCGCTGAATACCCTGCTGTTTGTAAAAAATCGGGACGGACGAAAAGGAGAAGGAACAACTTTTCACAATCTAATTTCTTAGCCAGTCCGAAAGCAAAAATGTATTCGTTAGTATCAAGGACGAGTAGCAAGTTTTCTCTCCCAGAGTTGTTTTCTTGTTTTGCGGAGATGCCCAATTACTTCTTCTTCAGTCATTCCCGCAAATGGGGAAGGTTTTTGAGCAACAAGTTCTCTAATTCTTTTTAGATGTTTTTTTGCCTGTTTTATTCGTTCTTGGTTAGATTTTAACATTTTTCTGTACCTCTAAAAATAATTATACTACGGATAAGAAAATATTGTCAAGTAAAAAACGGAGCCATTTCTGATTTTTTCGGCAGGTTCTCTCGGGAAGTGTCTCTTATTCCAACATTCTTAAGAATATGAGAATAACCCAGCGGAGAAGTGGTCTTCAGCAGGGGAAATAGGGATTAATTAAATCAAATGTTTCAGTTTAGTTTTCAGGTTCTGGCGGGCACGAAAAATAAGTGATTTCACTGAACTTACTGAACAACCGAGTAGTTCACCGATTTCCTGGTATGATTTATCTTCGTAATGGCAAAGGATAAGTGCTAAACGCTGATTTTTAGGTAAAGAAAGGAGTGCTTTCTGGATTTCTTTTTTTATTTCAGTATTTTCACTACTTCCATTAGTAGTGGAGGGAAGGATGGACAAATCTTCTAAACTTAGAGGAGTTTTCTTCCTTCGCCAGTTGAAACAAAGATTAGCCGTAATCCGGTAAAGCCAGGTAGAAAATTTCGCTTTTGGTTGCCATGTCTCTCTTGCTCGGTAAACCCGTAAAAAAACTTCCTGAGTTAAATCTTCGGCATCGTTGCTATTTCCAAGAAAATGATATACAAGATTGAGGATAGATTTTTCATATTTTTTTAGTAATTCTTCAAATGCGGAAATATCACCTTCTTTGAACTTTAGCATCAACTCATTATCTTGGTCATCCATTTCGTTTTAGAAGCGACTACTTCTTAGATAATAATTTTTCTATTTCTTTCTTATATTTTACAAAGTCCGCCTTATTAAAATCTTCTTGTTTCAGGATTATTTTTCCTTCTTTATCTACTAAAATTACTACAAAAAAATTTTCTTTATTGATTCCCAATCTTTTGAGAAAAACAAATTCCGGGTCACGAGCAATCAACCAGGAAAGATTATACTTCTTAATGAAAGGTTTAACTATTTCTTCTATAGAATGTTTACGGAAAATAGCGATGGTGACTAATCCCCTTTGGCTAAATTGTTTACTCAGATGGTTAATCATTTCTATNNAGGAACGGATTTTGCGGATACAGTCACTATTTCGGAACCTATACCCGCAGGAGGTTGGAGAATGAAAGGCGAAAAGAAATTTACCAATGGTGTTCGTAAGTGACCAAAAAAAGCGGCACCAAGGAGGAAACCGCCAAAGGCAACCAGATGCAACTTACTTCCCTGTCCAAGACGGACAAGGAGAGTTAAAGGACAAGCAGTAATCAAAACATAACCAACCCCTTGAAGAAAACCGCCGAGAAAAGAATGTAACCCTAAATATCCTTTCCAAATATTCCCGCAGGAAAGATTACCCTGGAATCCCCAGAAATGGATAGTAGCAAAAATTAACATTGCTACAACAACACCTAATAAGCGTCTTGCCGAGCGTACGCTTAGCCATTCAGCAAGAGAACCATAAACACAAAAACCGGTATAATGTAAAACTATTCCAAGGATTATGCCAAGTAGAAAAGTTAAAATCTGATATTTCAAATTCATTTTATCTTTAAATTTTTTCCCTGTATTTTTAAGGTAGTCCAGATTCCGGCAACAATACCGAGAACGACGATTAGACTTTCGCTGGATAGACCGGGTAGGCCGGAAAGTAGATGTTTAATCAAACAACCGTTCGCTAAAAGGACACCGAAGGCAACCAATATCCCACCAATCATTGCTTGGAATAATTGTATCTTCCCTAATTTTATCTTTTTGAATGATGTCCATCTTAGTTCTTTAGAAATAAGCCCAGCAATAAATGAACCGAGAATAATTCCGGAGAGGAGAGTCCAAAAAATGGGAGGAATGCCAGAAAATAGTTTATTTTTACCGAAGAGAGTATTTTCTAACCAAGAAAGTGTTGTGGCTAAGGGTCCGCCGAGAGCAATCGCGGTTGGTCTACCGAACAGTTTTGGACTGAGGACCAAATAGAATAGGAGGTTCACTACTCCCACGATTAACCCACCAAATAAGTGAGAAGAACGAATTTTCATTCTTAAATTATTTCAGACCTGTCCGCTAAAACTGTCGTCGTAAAGGTTGTCATTGCGAGCCTGAAAGGCGTGGCAATCTCGTCTTTTTCACCAATGAATGAGATTGCTTCACTTCGTTCGCAATGACGACAAATCCTAATGTAATCATCAAATCACCTACTTATTTTTAGCGGACAGTTGTGAAATTATTTTTGTCTTAAATGACAAAATTGTTCGTAGTCAATAAGTTCTTTTATAGTTGGTTTTTCACCACAAAGAGGACAATTTTTATTTCTCTGGATAGATAAAACCGAAATATCCATCCGTAGAGCATTAAAGATAAACAGTTTACCGACGATTAAATTACCAATTCCAAGAATTAGTTTGAGAACTTCGTTAGTTTGAAGCAAACCAATAATTCCGGCAACTGCACCGAGTATCCCTGCTTCCTGGCAGGAAGGGATAAGTCCGGGTTCGGGTGGCTCAGGATAAAGACAACGGTAGCAAGGTCCTTTTTTTGGTAGAATTGTGGTTGCCTGACCATCAAACTTAAGTATTGCTCCGGAAGATAATGGTTTATTAAGGAAAAAACACGCATCGTTGACCAAATAACGCGTTGGGAAATTATCACTGCCGTCAATTACTACATCGTAATTTTTGACCAAGTCAAGAATATTTTCGGAATTAAGTCGTAATTCGTAAGTTGTAATTTTTGTATCCGGATTGAGGGCTTGCAATTTTTCTTTTGCTGATTTTACTTTCGGCAGCCCGACATCTTTGCTAAAATGAAGAATCTGTCGCTGAAGATTATTTAGCTCTACTTTATCGCTGTCAACTAAGCCGAGATGTCCAATTCCAGCGGCAGTTAAATAGTATGCCGCCGGTGAACCTAACCCACCGCAACCGATAATTAACACTTTCGCTTTGAGCAATTTCTTCTGCCCAGCGCCACCAACTTCAGGTAAAATTATCTGCCGGCTATAGCGTTCAATTTGTTCTTCAGTAAATTCCATCAAAAGTCCCCCCCGGCAATTGCCGGAATGATTGATACTTCATCACCGTCTTTGAGTTTAGTATTTTCATTTTCTAAGAAACGAATATCTTTTTCATTGACATAGATATTAATGAAACGCCGAATCTTACCGGTTTCATCACAGAGACGTTCTTTAATTCCCGGGAATTTTTTTTCTAAATCTTCTACTAAACCAGTAATGGTCTTCCCATTTGCTTCTACTTCAGTTTGATTCTGGGTGAGTTTCTGTAAAGGTGTAGGAATTTTAACTTTTACCATTTGGCTACTCCTTTCTGATAAGAATCCTATATGTTTCTCCGACTTTTTCTACTTTAATAATTTGATGTCCTTCTTCCTTGACACTGCGAGGAACATTTCTGATTGGTTCACCTTCATCAAGGAGAACTTCCAAAATTTCACCTTTTTTCATCTCTTCAAGTTTAAGTTTTGTTTTCACAAAATTAAGCGGACAGATTACACTACGTAAATCTAAACTTGCATCCGGTTTTAAGTTTTCCATTCTATTCTCCTTCGCAAAAGTAATAGAAAATGCCTCTTTTGCTTCGGAGGAATTATTCTGACGGAGAATATTCCTGTGAAGCAAAACTATAGTTCCATTAGTTTTGCGTAGCAGAATATTTTTTCCTTGTAGTATTCCAGACCGAGACGCTCCAGTGTTTCACCAAAGCGTTCACCTTTTATTCCTTCCCGCTTGTAGAATTCCAGAGTTTTCTCTAAAAAAGAGAATAATGTTTCTTTCTCCCACACTGTCCCGAGCCGCACTCCAAGTTTAGGGAATTTACCCATTCTGCCCCCAACAAAAATTACATACCCTTCACGCTTTTTTTCCCAGGCACCGGTCGGACAGATGAAGACACATTCACCACAACCGATACATTTCTTCGGGTCATAACGAGCAATATTTTCATTATCCAGATATATTGTCTGGATTGGACAAACTTCTAAGCAAAGACCGCAACCATTACAGTTTTCAGCAATGAAATCTTTTTCAATTGTTCCCATTATCCCGAAATCATTTTCGTAAGGTTTAGTGCAAGAGTTCGGACAGCCGGCGATACCAATCTTAAACTTATGCGGGTAGCCGCTACGACCAAAAAATTTTTCGTCAATTATTCTTGCCAGTTCCTGTGGACTGATTAATCCGTGGGAACAAATTTCGCCCTGGCAGGCAGTAATTGTTCTTACACGTGGACCACAAGCACCAATCGCAAGGTCAACTTCTGCCAACTCTTGCCGTAATTTATCAAAGTCATTAAAATGAACATAAGGTATTTCAATACCCTGTCGGGTGGTGAGATGGAGATGTCCTTTACCGTATTTATTAGCAATTTCAACCAGTTTAGTAAGTTGATTACTGCGAATATATCCACCAATCACCCGCAATCTTACCGAGAAAAGGTCCTTTTCCTTTTGTTTCATAAATCCACCGGACTTTAGGTTCTTAAGGTCATAACTTTCATTTGCCATTTTCCTTCTCCTTTGGATTTGGTTGTTTGCGTAGTTTCACCACTTCTCCAACGATGATTATCGCTGGCGGTTTAACTTTTTTTAATTTCGCTTTCCGGATAATATTTTCTAAATTACCGAAAACAATTTTTTCTCCCGGTAAAGTTGTTTTTTCTACAATCGCTACCGGTGTACTGGATTTTCTTCCGTAGCGAATCAATTGTTTGACAATAAAAGTAAGATTTTCTACACCCATATAGAATACTAATGTCCCTTTACGAGAAATATTTTTCCAATCAATTGCGGTAGTACCTTTACTTGGGTCTTCGTGCCCGGTAATGAAACTGAGCACTGAAGCATAGCGCCGGTCAGTAAGGGGAATACCTGCTTGTGCTGCGGCTGCGGTTGCTGCTGTAACTCCGGGAACAATCTTAAACGGTATTTTTTCTCGTGCTAAATGTTCTGCTTCCTGTCCTCCACGGGCGAAAATTAAAGGGTCACCGTTTTTCAGTCGGACAACAATTTTACCTTCCTTTGCTTTGGTTACGAGGAGTTCATTTATTTTTTCTTGGTCAACCGCAAAACCATTCTTGTGGAGTTTGCCAAATCTACTTACCGGAATTTTTTCTGCCCCCGCTTTGGCAAATTTGAGTATCTCTTTGCTCACTAAATGGTCATAAACAATTACATCGGCTTTACATACATACTTAAGTCCTTCAAGCGTGATTAGTTCCGGAGCCCCCGGTCCTGCACCGATGAGATACACCCTTACTTTTTTCATTTTATTCTGCTACGCAAAACTAATGGAACTATAGTTTTGCTTCACAGGAATATTCTCCGTCAGAATAATTCCTCCGAAGCAAAAGAGGCATTTTCTATTACTTTTGCGAAGGAGAACAGATTAATTTTTTCAGTTGGTTTCTAATCTTTTTCGCTAAAGAGGGCGATTTACCATCAGTAGAAACACTAATCGTAACATTTCTTCTTTTATAAATTGCCGGAAGAATAAAAGTAGATTCTTTAACCGAATCAGCAACATTTACTGGTATATCCAATTTTTTTGCCTCCAGAGCAATTTTCTGGTTTACCTTCCGGTCAGAAGTCGCGGCAAAGACAAGAAATGCATTTCTGATTGCCCCTTGCCAGTATTTTTTCCTGATATGTTTTATCCTTTTTTTCTGAATGAGTCTTTCTAAGCCAACAGTCAGGTCAGGGCTGATCAAGGTTACCTTACCGCCAAAGGCAAGGAGCCTTCTTACTTTCCTTTCCGCGACCCTACCACCACCGACAATAACACATTTCCTGTTTGCAATTTTCAGGTTTATCGGGTAGAAACGCATTCTACTTACCTAAATGAACTTTCGCAATTTTTTGAATGACATTTAATACTTTTAGGAAAATAGAAGGAACAAACGGATTAAGAAAATATCATAAGGATTTTTGCTTAATTAACTGGATAAATTTTACAGTGTTCACTTCAACAAATTTTTCTTCATTTATCTAATGCAAAAATCCTTTATTGGATATTTTCCCGTTTGGACTGATAATTTTCCGTATGAAAAGTATTATATAGTGAAAAAAATTGCAAAAGTTTAACAACTAACTAATTATACCCTTTAAGTATTCCTTAGTCAATTCTTCTTTCGGATTTTCAAAGATTTGTTCTGCCGGTCCATATTCAATTATTTCACCTAAGTAAAGAAAAATTATGTAGTCAGCAAGTCTTTTCGCCTGACGGAGAATATGGGTGACTACCACGATGGTATAGTCCTTCTTTAACCCAACGAGCAATCGTTCAATGTTCTGACTGGAGAGTGGGTCAAGGGCAGATGTCGGTTCATCAGCAAGGATTATTTCCGGTTCTACGGCTAAGGCACGGGCTAAACAAAGTCGTTGTTGTTGCCCGATAGAAAGTTTTGCTGCCGAAGAATGAAGCCGTTTTTTCACTTCATCCCAGAGACCGACGATACGTAAGTAAGTTTCAATGAGAAAATCCATCTCTTTACCTTTTTTGATATGCACTTTCTCCGGGCAGACATCAAAAAATGGACATTGTTTCTCCAATTGGTTCACCCGCTTAATAAGTTTCTTCCCTTTGACTCCGTGGATTCTCAAACCATAAGCAACATTCTCGTATATTGACATCGGTAAAACTTGCGGTTTTTGGGAAAGAAGACCCATCTTCTTCCGGATACGGATTAATTCTGCATTTGGTGTATATATATCTTCTTCATCAACGATAACTTCACCGGTTACTTTTACTCCATCTAAATCGTCAAGCAATCTGTTGAGTGATTTCAAGAGTGTAGTTTTTCCGCAACCCGATGGTCCGATGATTGCGGTAATTTTTTTGTCTGGAATATCAATGTTTACATTATTTACTGCTTGCTGTTCGCCATACCATACACTTAGATTTTTTATACTGATGTGCGTTTTAGATTCCATTTCTTCCTCCTTGTAGACCCTTCGCTTTGGCTCAGGGTGAAAATATTTTCAATATTTTCACTTAACCATATGTTTAGTAAATCTCTTAGATAAAATTCGTGATAATATGCTGACAAAGAGAATTATTACGGTTAATACTAATGCTGAAGCATAACCACGCTCTTGCACTTCCGGGAAAGGTGTTCCTAATTGAAAAAATATTGCTAAAGGTAAAGTGGCCACTGGCTTAAACAAAGAATAAGGTAAAGAATCAGTAAAACTTGCCGTAAATAATACTGAAGCGGCGTCACCGATACCTCGGCCAAAAGCAATCAGGATAGCAGTAATTATCCCCGGTAATGCCTGTCTAAAAACTACCTTTACTGCGGTCTCTAATTTAGTTGCACCGATAGCAAATGATGCTTCTTTCAATTCAAAAGGTATCATCTTTAAAACCTCATCCATACTCCTTGCCATCAGCGGTAGAATAAGTAAAGCCACGGTGATTATTCCGGCAAGTAAAGATGCCTGTAATCCAAAGAAAATCATCACCGTAAAACCAAACGCGCCGTAAACAATAGAAGGTATACCCCAGAGAACATCAAATAAAAAACGTACAAGCAATGCAAATTTTGATTTTTTCTTCAGGTATAAATTCAAATAAAAAACTACTGGAAGAGCAACCAAAAGAGCTAAAAATGTTGCCCCGATTCCTAAAACAATTGACCCTGAGATTGCATTAAGTATCCCGCCTTCTTTACCTAAATAATATCCACCTTTAGGTGTTCTAATCAGCATATCCAGATTCAATGCTTTGAAACCTTTCAAAAATACGGTCACTAAAATAAGAACTAAACTTCCCACAACTACCAATGTGGAAAATATCATTAACCCTTTAAAAATATTCTCTTCTATTTTTCTTTTATCCATCTCAAAATTCCCTTCTTTCAATACGAAGTAAAATTCCCCAGCCAATTATATTAAATAGTACCGTAACTAAAAGTAAGATAAATGCGGCTAAAAGTACCGCTGCATCATATAAAGGTATAGACATCATCTC
>DHVG01000006.1:0-573 GCA_002412545.1 Elusimicrobia bacterium UBA5214
GGACAAAACGGGCTAAACGGACTTAACGGATAAAAAAAAAGATGGTATACGAACCAATAACTTTAGCTTGTACGGTGTGTAATCATCGTAATTATCACTATACTAAGAATAAGAAAAAGAATCCCGACCGTTTAGAGCTAAAAAAATATTGTAAATTCTGCCGGAAACATACTCTTCACCGTGAAATAAAATAATACCTTTTAAGTGGAGGACAGCGAGATTGTCTCCGACTAATCCGCCGAATCGGTGGACCGGAGCAAGCAAGCACAATTGTCCCGACAATTCGTTAGGACATTGAGATAAATAGGGGGTATCGGTTAATCCCGACGATGCGTCGGGACTGGTCTCCAATCCCGCACCAAATTTTTGAAGGGGGAATTCGTTAACTGGTAAACGACCGGTCTCCAAAACCGGCCCTGGGGGTTCGAGTCCCTCTTCCCCCGTGTTTGGTGCGGGACGAGTCCTGACACTCCCGTATTTTAAGTGCGGGGCAACTCCCTCCACTCCCGGATTATTTCTTAGTGTAGTAATAATCTAAGGAGAAGAAATAAAAATACAAAAGAATGAAAATAA
>DHVG01000006.1:735-129810 GCA_002412545.1 Elusimicrobia bacterium UBA5214
AGATTACAGATTACAAATTACAAATTATATAGATAGAAAAGGAGTTTTTGAAAAATGGGAAAGGACTGGTACATTGTACATACTTATTCAGGATATGAGGATAAAGTTAAGACGACTTTAGAAAAAACGGTTACTAATTTGGGTTTAGAAGAAAAAATTTCTAAGATTATTGTTCCTACAGAAGAAGTAATAGAAATTAGAAAAAATAGAAAACAGGTCAAAAAACGCAAATTTTTTCCTGGTTATGTAATTGTAGAAATGGTAGTTGATAATCAAACTTATTGGATAATTAGGAATACTGCCGGTGTGACTGGATTTTTAGGTGGAGTAAAGCCTATCCCTTTGCCTGAAGAAGAAAAAAGAAATATTGAAAATTTAGCCAGTGGAGAGCCAACTGCTAAACCACGTTTAGCAGTACTTTTTGAAAAAGGTGAGACAATCAGAATTATTGAAGGACCTTTTCGTCATTTTATTGGTGTCATTGAAGAAGTGAATGAAGAACGGGCTAAAGTTAAAGTTATGGTAACAATTTTTGGTCGACCTACACCAGTGGAATTAGATTTTCTACAGGTAGAAAAAATATGAGCATGAATAATGGCACGAATAGAAATACACATCACGAATGAACGCGAATAATGACAATGACTTGTTCGTGAATATTCGTGATAAGATTTGTGATTTATATTCGTGAAAATTGGTGAAACGAGATGGCAAAAAAAGTTAAAACACAAATTAGATTACAGATTCCCGCAGGTAATGCTACACCTGCACCGCCGGTTGGTCCAGCTTTAGGACAACATGGGGTAAATATTATGGAATTTTGTAAACAGTTTAACGAACGGACAAAAGGTCAAGAATTCGGGACAGTTATACCGGTAATTATTACTGTTTATGATGACCGGTCTTTCACTTTCATTACTAAAATGCCACCAGTTTCTGCGTTGCTTAAGAAAGCAGCTGGTTTGGCTAAAGCTGCCGGTGACCCCGGACGAACTACAATTGGTAAACTTACGAAAAAACAAATTGAAGAAATTGCCAAGGTAAAAATTGCCGACTTAAATACTACTGATTTGGAATCAGCGGTACGTACTGTTGAAGGAACAGCACGAAGTATGGGAATTGAAATAGTTAAATAGTCAAAAAGTAAAAGTTAGAAAGTTAGAGAGTTAAAAAGTTAGGAAAGGGGTAAAGAATAAATGGCGGGGAAGAAATACAGTGAGAAAGCAAAAATAGTTGAAAGAAATAAACTTTATAGTTTAGAAGAAGCAATTGAGTTAGCAAAAAAAACAACCTATGCCAAATTTGACGAAACCGTGGAATTACATTTTAATTTGGGAGTAAATCCAAAACATTCGGACCAACTTGTCCGGGGTACGATTGTTTTGCCTCACGGGAGTGGAAAATCAAAAAAAGTTGTCGTGATTACTAAAGGTGAAAAATTTAAAGAAGCCGAAACCAGTGGTGCGGATTTTGTCGGTTCAGATGAATTGATTGAAAAAATTAGTAAAGGTTGGTTTGAATTTGATACTCTTATTGCTACACCGGATATGATGAAAGATTTAGCAAAATTAGGTAAACTTTTAGGACCTAAGGGGTTGATGCCCAATCCAAAGGCGGGCACGGTAACGATGGATATTGCCCGAGCAGTAAAAGAAATTAAAGCCGGACGGATTGAATTCAAGGTTGATTCCTATGGAATTGTCCATACTCTAATTGGCAAAATTTCTTTTCCTAAAGAAAAACTATTAGAAAATGCAAAAACATTAATTGAAGCAATTCTTCGTGCTAAGCCTCCTGCAGCTAAAGGACGATATTTAAAAAGTGTTACTCTCTCCACCACTATGGGACCAGGGATAAAAATTGACCCTAACCAAAAATTTATATAATTAATTCGAGTAAATTCGTGAATTTAGAGTTTGTCCATTTACATAATCATACCGAGTATTCACTCCTTGACGGTGCCTGCCGAATTGTTGATGACCGGAATCTTCCCGCCGAACTTCTACGCTGGATAGGTACTTTTTCTAATCCGGTTTTAGCCATCACTGACCACGGGAATATGTTTGGAGCAATAGAATTCTACCGTACTTGTTCAACTCTGGGGATAAAACCAATTATTGGTTGCGAGGTATACATAGCACCGCAATCAAGGTTTATGAAGAAAAATTTAAGTAAGGGGAGTAATACACTTACTAAAGAAGACACTCAACCTGAAATCAGTTCTGACCATCTTACTCTTTTAGCTGCTGATGCAACTGGTTATAAAAACTTAATGAACTTAGTTACCATCGGTTATTTGGAAGGTTATTATTACCGTCCCCGGATTGATAAAGAAGTATTAGAAAAATATCATCAAGGTTTAATTGTATTATCCGGCTGTTTGAAAGGAGAAATACAACGTTTACTTCTGCAAGGAAAAAATGAAGAAGCAAAAAATAAGGTTGATTACTTTAGTCAGATTTTTGGTAAAGAAAACTTTTATTTAGAACTAATGGATAACGATATGCCGCAGCAGAAAAAACTTATTCCTTTACTTTTAGAATTGAGCAAAGCTACCGGTATAGAAGTAGTAGTAACTAACGATTGTCATTACTTAAAAAAAGAAGATGCATATGCCCATGATATTCTTTTGTGTATTGGCACGGGAAGAAAACTTAACGAGTCGGAAAGATTGCGTTTTCCGACTAACGAATTCTATTACAAATCGGCAGACGAAATGCACCACTTATTTTCCTACTCTCCGCAAGGGTTGAGAAATACATTAGCAATTGCCGAGAAATGTAATTTAAGAATTTCTTTTGACCAGTTATATTTGCCGGAATATATCCTTCCCCAAGGGGGGTATCTTAATCTTGATGAGTATCTGGAGAATCTTTGTTATCAAGGATTGAAAGAAAGATACCCTGAAATCACTCCAGAGATAGAAAAACGTTTACGCGATGAACTCGCTTTAATCAAAAAGATGGGTTACGCTGGATATTTTCTGATTGTCTGGGATTTTGTCCGCTATGCGAAGAAAGAAGGTATCCCGATTGGTCCAGGAAGAGGTTCGGGTGCTGGTTCACTGGTTGCTTATGTTTTGGGAATAACTAATATTGACCCTTTAAAGTATGGTTTACTTTTTGAACGTTTCCTCAATCCGGAAAGACGCACTTTGCCGGATTTGGATATTGACTTTTCCGATACTGGTAGAGAGAAAGTAATCACCTATGTAAAAGAAAAATATGGTAACAAAAATGTTGCCCAGATTATCACTTTTGGTTCAATGGATGCACGCTTAGCTGTCCGTGATGTGGGAAGAGTGCTTGATTTACCCTTATCTTTAGTTGACCGGATTGCTAAACTTATCCCTTTTGGTTCTACTATTTTTAATGCTTTACAGACTGTGCCACAATTAAAAAATGAATTTGAAGAAAATGAATCTGTCCATCAAACGTTGACCATTGCCCAAAAACTTGAAGGTTTAAAACGGCATACCGGTGTCCATGCTGCAGGAATTGTAATTGCTAAAGAAGAAATAACTAATTTTACACCTTTAGCCAAACAACCGAATACTGAAGTAATTACTACCCAGTATAATGACGATTCTTTGCTTAAATTAGGTATGCTCAAGATTGATTTTCTTGGTCTGCGTAACCTGACTATAATTGAGGATACCCTTGCTTTAGTTAACCAGAGAAAAAAAATAAGAGGTGATTACCTCAAACTTACCCGGGAGACAATACCGCTTGATGATAAAAAAACTTTCCAACTTCTCAGCGAAGCAAGAACAATTGGTGTTTTCCAGTTAAGTTCTTCGGGTATGCGTGACCTCTTACGCAAACTTAAACCGACGATTTTTGAAGATTTAATCGCCTTAGTTTCGCTTTATCGTCCGGGACCGATGGGTTCAGGTATGCTTGATGAATTTGTTTTGCGTAAACACAATCCCACAAGAATAAAGTATGAACATTCGCTTTTAGAACCAATTCTTAAAGAAACTTACGGTGTAATTGTTTACCAGGAACAAGTAATGCGTATTGCTGCCGATTTAGCCGGATTTGCTCCCGCGGAGGCGGATATTTTGCGTCAAGCAATGGGGAAAAAAATACCGGAAGAGATAGAACGGCAGAGAGGAAATTTTCTTGAAGGAGCAAAAGAAAAACATCTGGAAAAAAGAATCGCGAATAAAATTTTTGACCTGCTTGTCCATTTTGGTGGTTACGGATTTAATAAATCACATGCCGCTGCCTACGCTTTACTCGCTTATAAAACCGCATTCCTGAAAGCAAATTATCCCATAGAATATATGACTGTTCTTTTAAGCAGTGAAATCGGCCGGGCAACTTTAGAAAAAAGTCGTCTGATGGAATATGTTCAGGAAGCAGAAGAAATGGGGATAGAGATTGTTCCGCCGGATATTCAACATAGTTTTACCTATTTTTCCATTGAAACTCGTGATGGTAAGGACGAAAAGTCTCGTGGAGACATCGTCTCTTTACGAGAAGGTATTCGTTATGCTTTATCGGCAATAAAAAATGTTGGTGAAGGAGCCGCGGAAATAATTGTTCAGGAAAGAGAAAAAAGTGGTAAATACAAGTCATTTGAAGATTTCCTCTGGCGGTTGGTGAATACTGCCGAAAAGTCCCTGAACCACACTGGTTCAGGGCGGGCAGGATTAAACCGAAAGACATTAGAAAGTCTAATCAAAGCCGGTGCTTGTGATTGTTTTCATCAACCACGGGCACAACTTTTTGCCAGTTTGGATACTCTTCTAGAAAAGATTTCCCGTGAACAGCGGTTAGCCAAACAAGGTTCATTTTTTAGCAATTTAGATTTAACTTCTATCCAAGAGTCAACCGCTAAGAGCCAACCGCCAATCAGTGAATGGCCTGAACATCTCCTGCTTAACTATGAGAAAGAAATGCTTGGTTTTTATTTTTCCGGGCATCCTTTAGCCCGCTGGAGTAAAGAATTGAAACTTTATTCCACCTGTAGTTTAGCCCAGTTGAAAAATGAAGCGGAACTTTTTGAAAATACGAATGTCCGTTGTGCTGGAATCATTGTCAATGTGAAAAGACTTATCTCTAAGGAGAAAAAAGAACAATATGCGCGGTTTAAATTAGAAGATTTAGATGATGAAATTGATGTTTTAGTTTTCCCGAAAGCTTATGCTAATGGATTAGTAAAGTATCTTGTTCCCAATACAATGGTTGTGGTTACCGGGAGAGTTAATCCAAGGGAAGAAAAAATTGAACTGATTGCAGAAAATATTTTATCTTTTATTGAAGCACGAGAGAAATATGTCCGGCATCTCTGGATAAAACTATCGGTTGCCGGTTTAGAAGATGATTTTCTGGAAAAATTAAAAAAAATTTTAGAGAAACATCCGGGAAAATGTAAAGTCGGGTTACATTTAATTAATCCGGCGGTAAGTCAACATCTACCTCAAGAGAAAGAAATAACCGTAGAAAGTGGACTCACGGTAAGTCCAAAAGAAGAGTTGGTCACCGAAATAGAAAAACTTCTCGGTAAAGAAGCAATAGAGTTTTCTACCTAAACAATAAGAAATGAAACAAAAAATTTTGGTAATTGATGATGAGAAAAATGTTTGTGAAAGTGTTAAAGCCACACTTGATGATTTTCAAGTTGACTATGCCTTGACTGCGGGAGAAGGTATAGAAAAAGCAAAAAATGACAAACCGGACTTAATCATACTTGACCTTGCTTTCCCGGGAGAAATGGATGGCTGGGATATATGTGAAACGCTGAAAGCGGATAAGGAAACCGAAGATATACCCATAGTAATGCTTACCGGGGAAATGCTCAAGAAAGAAGACGAAATAAAAGGTTTGGAGATGGGTGCGGAGGACTATATTAAGAAACCTTTTGATACAGATATATTCCGAGCAAGGATAAGAAGGGTAATAAACAGAGCAAACCTCGAAAAAACATCAAGAAGAATACTGAAAAGAGGAGATGTGAACTTGTATACCGTGCCGCTGATGGCAAAAATTGGAAGAAGAAAAATATATCTCCCGCCAAAACAGTTTGAGTTTCTTTATCTTTTAATGTTAAAGCAAGGTAAAGTTGTAACCAGAGAATATTTATGCAGGACACTGTGGGAATGCGAGAGTAAGAAGGACAGCGAAGACAGAAGTATAGAAATGACCGTTAAGAAACTAAGAGCAAACCTTGGTCCTAAAGACGGGAAAAGAATAAAAACAGTAAAGAACAAAGGCTATCTTTTTGTTTGACAGGAGGGCAATTCCCAAAGTAACCAAAAAATTACTTGACAAGAAAAAAGAAGTTTTGTAAAATACTGCCAGATATAGTTTCCAAAGAGGTCTGGTGGTAAAAGTGGAAAGCAAGAGGACAAAACCGTCCCATAATTTTGTAGTAAATCTTGACCATCAGTAATTAAATGGTGAAGCCGTAGGACACAAATGTCTTACGGTTTTTTTATTTTTCTTTGAACTTGTTTTGGGCTTGTGTCTAAGAATAGCGGGTGGATAATCTGTAGCACGACATTAATCATAGTAGAAGATAAGGGATGGTCTTGAAAAGTTGATTTACGGAGTGGAATATACTAAAATGACACTGTCCCGATAGACATCGGGACATGTCACCCTGACCCTGAATGAAATGAAGGGGAAGGGTCTCATAAATATCGTCCTAAGATGAGATTCTTTCCTACCGGATTGGCGGCTCAAAACAACGAAATAAAAGTTGAGTAATAGCGTCAAATTTGAATGCACTTTAAAGACCACGAAATAAACTGTGACTATTAGGCAATGTAATCGTCTTGGGGGGATTATCAGAACGGTAAGTGAACCTCGTTAGACCCGCTCCAAGCGGACTAACCGGGTGAACTAATACAACTCCGTTCCCAAATTTCATATCAGAAAGAGGAAGCCGTTGTGGAAAAAGTGACGGCGAGAAAATATAGTAGAAATTAAAATTTAAACCGACTTCTGTCCCGACGTAACGTCGGGGCGAGTCGGTTTTTATATTTTTGGAGAAATTAGTTCTCAAGAAATGGGGAATGTATCAATTGTAAAGAAGCGTCCCCTTGTTTCTTGGATTACTTAATGGAAAAATTACAGTTCAAAACCAACTTGACAGAATCTTATTTTTATGGTATAATTTTACCATAATTATGGTAAAAAGGAGCCATAACAATGTTTAAAATCAGGTCTCGTATTGAAAGAAAAATACTTAATTATTTCTTTTTAAATGAAGAAAAAAGGAATTATGTCAATGAATTGGCAAGGATTATAGAAGAAGATGCAAAAAATGTTCATCGAATCTTATTGCACCTTGAAGATACGGGAATATTAACCAGCGAATTTGCTGGTAAAGAAAGGTATTTCTCGGTCAACAAGAAAAATCCGGTTTACAAAGAATATAAAACCATATTTCTAAAAACCGCAGGGATAGACGAGTTACTGAGGAAAGTATTAAAACCAATAAAAGAATTAAAAGAAGCATATATTTATGGTTCTTATGCTAATAAGAAGTTCGCTTCTAACAGTGATATAGATTTATTACTGGTAGGTAATCATAATGTGATTACTGCCCAGAGAATTTTAAATAAAATACAAAAAAATATTAACCGAGAAATAAATGTCGTAAATATAACCCCGGAAGAAATTGAACGAAAAAAGAAAAACAAAGACCAGTTCGTAAAAACTGTTTTTTCAAATAAAATCATAAAACTTTTATGAAATTTGATAAAAATTATTTTGACCGCCAGAGATTTACTCAAATATTACCATTACCCAGACAGAAGCTGACTCATCTCTAAAATTTGTAGAAGAACTCTTTCTGAAAATATGATGTGGTTGCGAAAGACACAAAATTGTTCTTTTTCAACCCCTTCTCCCCTTGTGGGAGAAGGTTAGGATGAGGGGGTAAGTCAAGTTGAGGGGTTTTACCTCGCCCCGATGTTACATCGGGACGGGGTTTACCCCGTTAGAAATGGCGAATCTCGCCGAGATATTTCTAATGGGGTTGACCCGAGCAAGTCAATTTAGTAAAGTTAGGTTTAGGTGCCTGGTATTAAGGAAAAAACAATATGAACACGGATTTAACATTTATAACTAACGAAGGGGAAATCAATCTTTCAGAAAGATTCAAGGTTTTAATCAAGGGTACTAAGTTTTTTGACTGCCTCGTCGCATACTTTCATACCAGCGGATTTTATAATCTCTATAAGTCGCTACAAAAAACAGAAAGAATCAGGATTCTCGTCGGTATAAAAACTGATAGACAAACCTATGAATTGATAGAAAGAGCAAAAAATCAGAACACCTTTAATTTTTCCCACGCCGAAACAAAGGAAGCATATTCAAATGCAGTAACCGATGAGATGGATAAGTCTGAGGATCAAGCACAAGTTGAAGAAGGCGTTCATAAATTTGTTGAATGGTTAAATAATGCCAAGACTACCGACCCGCATAGAAAACCCAAGTTGGAAATCAAAGCTTACCCCACAGGAAATATCCATGCGAAACTCTACATTATGACTTTTGTTGAAGGTGGATACGATATGGGCAGAGTCATTACCGGTTCAAGTAATTTTTCTCAAGGAGGTCTCGTAGAGAATTTTGAATTTAATGTTGAACTCAAAAACCGGACAGATTATGACTTTGCTCTCAAAAAGTTTAACGAACTTTGGGAAAATGCGGTTGATGTATCTGACCAATATGTGGAAACAATTAATAAAAAAACTTGGTTAAACAATACAATAACACCTTACGAATTATATCTAAAATACCTATATGAATACTTGAAGGAAAAAATAAACATTGACCAAGAGGAGATATTCAATCGGTATGTGCCTCACGACTTTATGGACCTTGAATATCAACGGGAAGCAGTTAAGGACGCGAAGGGCAAGTTGGAAGAATATCGTGGAGTATTTTTAGCCGATGTAGTGGGTTTGGGAAAGACCTATATCTCCGCTATGTTAGCGCAACAATTAGACGGTCGCAATTTAATTATCTGCCCGCCGGTTCTTAAAGAATACTGGCAGGATACTTTTTCGGATTTCCGAATTCCAGCCGATGTAGAATCATTGGGTAAATTAGATAAACTGGTTGAAAAAGGCACTGAAAAATATAAAAATATTTTTATTGATGAAGCACATCGTTTTCGTAATGAAACCAATCAAACATACGAAAAATTAAAACAAATCTGTTGGGGTAAAAGGATTATCTTAGTGTCTGCCACTCCTCAAAATAACACGCCATTAGACCTCTTAAGTCAAATCAAGTTATTCCAAAAAGGACATAACAGCGATATTCCCAATTTAAAAGACCTGGAAAGATATTTTCATTCACTCCAAAAGAAATTAAAGGATATAGACCGACAATCTGACTTTGCAAAATATATCTCTACAATCAAAGAAAATTCTAAAGTAATCAGAGAAAATGTCTTAAAATACCTAATGGTTAGGAGAACCAGGCAAGAAGTCAAAAGATATTTTTCAAAAGACCTTGAAAATAAAAAATTCAAATTTCCAGATGTCAGTAAACCAAATAGAGTATTCTATGAATTTGATAAAGAAACTGACCGGGTCTTCAATGAAACTATTGAAAAAATAAAAGAATTTAGATACACCCGCTATACACCAATTTTATACTTGAAACAACCCGACCCGGAGGAAGAAGTTGGACAGCGTAACTTAAGACGCTTTATGAAAGTCCTTTTGGTTAAGCGTCTTGAAAGCAGTTTCTTTGCTTTTAAAAATACATTGGATAGATTTATTATTTCATATGAAAAGTTCATTAAGATGTGTGAAGACGGGACAATTTATGTAAGTAAAAAATATACACATAAAATATTTGAACTCCTTGATAATGATGATGAAGATGAAATAATGAGGCTTGTAGAAGAAGAAAAAGTAAGAAAGTATAAAATTAGCGAGTTTAGGGATGACTATCTTGATGCCTTAAGGAACGATTTAGAAATCCTTAACGAGATTAAATCCTTGTGGAAGGATATAGTTGCCGACCCTAAAATTAAAAAGTTTGAGAACATATTAAAAAATGACGAAATATTGAAAGAAAATAAAATTATTGTATTTACAGAGTCAAAAGAAACTGCTGAATATCTGGAAAAAAATTTAAGAGAGATATACAAAAACGCCATTATCTCTCATTCCAGTAAATCAAGTGCCGGTGTTCGGGATAAAATAATTGAAAATTTTGACCCCAAGCATAGACATCCAAAGGATGATATAAGAATCTTGATTTCTACCGAAGTTCTTTCAGAAGGGGTCAATTTACATCGTTCTAATGTGGTTATAAATTATGACCTTCCTTGGAACCCTGCACGGGTAATACAAAGGGTAGGTCGTATAAATAGAGTTGATACTAAATTTGATAATATCTATATCTATAACTTCTTCCCAACGGTTCAATCAAATGATGAGATTAAATTAGAAGAAGCGGCTATAGGAAAAATTCAATCTTTCCATAATATGTTAGGGGAGGATTCCGCTTACTTAACTGATGGTGAAGAGGTTACTTCTCACGAACTTTTTAATAGAATAAATTCTAAAAAAGTCATTGAAGGTGAAGATGAAGAAGCAGAAGAATCAGAACTTAAATATTTATCTGAAATCAGGGCTATCCGTGATAAAAACCCGGATTTATTTGAAAAGATTAAATATCTACCAAAAAAGGCACGAAGCGCTAAAAAATATCCTCTAAAAGAAGAAACGGTTTTAACATTTTTTAGAAAAGGCAAACTGAGGAAAATATTTATTACCAACAGTGAATCAACAAAAGAATTGGACTTTTTCCAGACCGCTGAAATCTTAAAATCAAAACCAGAAGAAAAAAGAGAAAAACTTGGTGAAAAGTACTACGAATATCTGGATAAAAACAAAAAAGAATTTGAATTATCCACATTTGAAGAAATACAAGAGTTCAAACAGAAAGGTGGCAAAAGCAGTGAAACAAAACTAATCCGTATAATTAAAGCCATCCTAAAGATGAAAGGCTTTACTGAAGACGATGAGGAATATCTTAAGAAAGTTCTTAACCTTCTTGAAGAAGGAACCCTACCCAAGCAAACTACCAAAACTGTAATCAAAAATATTGGTAAAGAAACAAACCACCTAAAAATATACGGTATAATTAGAAAGTATATTTCAGATACATTTTTTGCAACACCCGTAGTTGAACTCACTGGACAAAGTTCAGGTCCGAGAGAGATAATTCTCTCCGAATATTTAATTAGTAAATAACCTTGTAGCGAGCGAAGCGAATCTATATGGATAAGCAAACCGCTGTAAAAATCATTAGAGATACTTTTGAAAGACCTTTTGACAAAGGGCAGTATGTTTATTTTGTAAAGAATCTATTTAATAAAATTGAAATTGAAGAAGGTACTTTCAAAAATGGATATTATGGACAATTCATTCCTGATGCTTTTAAACCGTATATCAGTAAGTATGGAAGAATCGGGAAATATAATGATGGTAATAACAGAATTGATATATTAGTAGTATATCTGGGAAAAGAAAAATTAATTGAACGAGCCCGAACAATGCAGAGAAATTTTATAGCAGGTTATCTTAACGGTAAATATGGAAGTAATACTATGAAAGATGCGGCTTTAGTCGCGTTTATTTCTCCCAATGAAGATGACTGGCGGTTTTCTCTGGTCAAAATGGAATACAAACTTACCCGGACTGAGACCGGGAGAGTAAAAGCAAAAGAAGAATTAACCCCTGTCCGTAGATATTCTTTTTTAGTGGGTAAAAATGAACCCAATCATACTGCTCAGTCACGACTTTACCCTCTTTTAAAAGACGATATAAATAACCCTACACTTGCTCAGTTAGAAGATGCTTTTAACATAGAAACGGTTACCGAGGAATTCTTTGAAAATTATCGTGACCTGTTCATCCGTGTTAAAGAAGCAATGGATGATATGGTTAAGAAATACCCTGCTGTTAGAAAAGATTTTACCGAGAAAAGGGTTGATACGGTTGACTTTGCAAAGAAGTTGATGGGACAAATTGTATTCCTTTATTTTCTCCAGAAAAAGGGCTGGTTCGGTGTTGAAAAAGGAAAGGACTGGGGTACCGGTTCAAAAAGATTTCTACGAGATTTATACGATGGAAAAATTATCCAATATAAAAACTTTTTTAATGATATTTTAGAACCACTCTTCTATGAAGCCCTTGCACAAGACCGTTCGTATTATGACCATTATTATGAACATTTCAAAACAAAAATCCCATTTTTAAATGGTGGTTTATTTGACCCGATAAAAGAATACGATTGGGTTAATACAGATATCCTTTTGCCAGATGAATTATTTTCAAATAACAAAAAAAACAAAACAGGTGATATTGGCGATGGAATACTTGATATTTTTGATAGATACAATTTCACTGTTAGAGAAGACGAGCCTCTTGAAAAAGAAGTTGCCATTGACCCTGAACTCCTTGGCAAAGCTTATGAAAAGTTCAATGCAATCAGGGCTGATAATTTTGATGAATACAAGAAGGCATTAAGAAACGGACAGAAAGGAGCAGAAAGTAAGTTCAACAAACAATACGGAGTTTATTATACTCCCCGTGAGATTGTTCATTATATGTGTCAGCAGAGTTTAATCAATTATCTGGTCACAGAACTTTCTTCCTCTCCCCTTGTGGGAGATGGACAGAGTGAGGGGTATGTCATTCCGAGTGAAACGAGGAATCTCAAAGAAGCGATAGAATTTTTAATTATTAATGGAGAGAAATATATTGAGTATTTTAAAACTGCCAGAGAGAAAAAAGAAGAAGGGATAAAAAAATCAGATTATAAAGAAACCAAATATTTCATTGAGTTAAAGAATTATGCCACAGAGATAGATAATTTATTAGCAAATATCAGAGTTTGTGACCCGGCTATCGGTTCAGGTGCTTTTCCTGTGGGGATGATGACAGAGATAATTAAAGCAAGATTATTTTTTTTAGAAACAAAGTGTTTAAGTGAGTATTACGAAAATATTCAAGGCGAAAAAGTTAAAAGAAATGCTTATAATTATAAACGTGACTGCATCCAAAATTCACTTTATGGTGTTGATATTGACCCCGGTGCAATTGAAATTGCTAAACTTCGTCTCTGGCTTTCCTTGGTAGTGGATGAAGAAGACATAAAAACAATTAAACCTTTACCTAACCTTGATTATAAGATAATGCAGGGAAACAGTCTTCTTGAAGAATATGAAGGAATTAAACTGATTGATGAGAAATTCTTTCAAAAAGGAGAAGATAAAACCGAGATAATAAGAAGTTTGGAAGATGAACTAAAAAAATTGCAGAAAGAATATTTTAATCTGCACGAACAGAAACAAATTGACCGTGTAAAAAAAATACAATTGGAACAGAACATAAAAAAAACAACTGAAGCAATAAACAAATTAAAACTTACTTCCGATTCAGATAACGAAAACCTAACCCTTTTTGTATTAAGTGAGGCAAAACAAAAAGCCGAGAAACTATTAGACCTGCAAAAACAATTTTTTGATGCTTCTCATAAATCAGATAAAAACAAATCAAAAGATGAAATTGAGCATTTAATCTGGGACTTAATAGAAACCACTCTTAAAGAGCAAGATAAAGAAGATAAAATTAAAGAAATTATTCACTTCAAGGAAACCAATACCAAGCCGTTCTTTTTATGGCATCTGAACTTTGCTAATGTTTTTCAGGAAAAAGGTGGATTTGATGTGGTTATTGCGAATCCACCGTATGTTGGACAAAAAGGAAATAAAAAATTATTTGATGAAATGAGCAAAAATAAATATTTTGAAAAAAAGATGGATTATTGGTATTTCTTTTTGCATAAAGGCTATGATATATCCAATGAATGCGGTGTAACTTGTTTTATAACCCCTAATTATTGGATAACTGCCCAAGGAGGGAAAAAGATAAGAGATAAGATAGTAAATTATTATAAGATTATCGAATATATTAATTTTAATGAAAATAAGATTTTTGAAGCGGGCATACATACGAATGTATTTTTATTAAAAAAAGAAAAAACACAGGATAATCAAATTAGATGTTGTATATATCAAAATGTATACGAAGAAAATGTATTTGATAATAGAAAAAATGAGTTGAATTTTGAAACTAATCAGTCATTAGTATTTAATAAATGGACGGGATTTGTTCATTTTTTACCTGATCATATATTGAGAATAATAGACAAGTTATTTTTAAATTGCGAAAAGTTATCAGATAATGAAAGTGTTGGAGTTAAAAAGAAAGGAGTTATTGCAGGTAAAAAAGTTACAAATGGAATCTGTAATATTAATCAAGGTTTAGTTACTGGTAAAGACCGATATATTAATAAGATAAAAAAAATTAGTCGGGGAGTATTTATTTTGAATCAAGATGAAATAAACACTTATAAATTAACCAAGAAAGAAGAGCATTATATCAAAATGTTTTTTAAAAATTCGGATATGGACAGATATTATTTAAAGAAAAAGTCAAAATATTATCTTCTTTATATTAATGATATTGAGGATGAAGAAACATTTAAATCCTATACTAATTTATATAAACATTTTCTGGGTTTTAAAAGTATTTTAGAAGAAAGAGCAATTAATGGTGTTTTAGAATCAGCTTATAAAAAAGGGAAATGGTGGGCTTTAACAACAGATCGACCTAATATAGATTTTTCTGGAGAAAAAATACTATGTCCCCAAAGAAGCTCAACTAATACTTTTGCTTATTCAGATAACGAGTGGTATGCTTCAGCGGATGTTTATTATATTAGTCCAAATAAGGATAATTATTCTTTAAAGTATATTTTGTCAATATTAAATAGTAGATTAGTATACTTTTGGTTATATTGGATGGGAAAAAGAAAAGGTGAAGTATTAGAACTTTATTTAGAACCACTTCAATTTATTCCCATAAAAATTATTGATAATCATGCACAGCAGCCATTTATTTACCTTGTGGATAAAATTCTGGCAATGACAAAAGATGAGGATTATTTAACCAATCCTACCAAACAGACAAAAGTCAAGGAATACGAACGCCAGATTGACCAGATGGTTTACAAACTATACGGTCTCACCTCGGAAGAAATTAAGATAGTGGAGAATTTTTAAACATGGAATTTACACATTATGCTTTTTCAGATGGTTCAAGACACAAGGATGGGAGATACAACAGTCTTGCCATTACAACCTTGAGAAAAGAATTTTTTGGCTCCTTAAATAAACAACTCAAAAAAATTTTAGAAGATTCGGGTATTGACAAAGAATTCAAATGGAAAAAATTAGATAGTGCAAAGTACAGATTTGCTGCGGAAAAATTAATTGATTTTGTATTTAAAAATCAAAATGCTTTAAGAATAGATATTCTTATCTGGGATTTGGAAGATAGCCGGCATAAAAATTTGTCAGGCAGAGACGATTCGGAGAATTTAGTGAGGATGTATTATCACTTAGTGTCTACAGTTCTTTCTAGGAGATGGCCTATTTCTAATTCTTTATGGAATTGGTATCCTGACCAACAATCATCAGTAAATTGGGAAACATTGAAAGACTGCATAAGCAACAAAAAACACGCTTGTGTATCAGATTTATTTCAGCAAAATCCTAATTTTGAGCAAGTAAATCTTAAAAGCCCTGAACCTTCCGAGTCCAACAAACATCCTTTCATTCAACTTTCTGATTTATTTGCAGGAATGGGAGCGTATTCGTTTGGACACTTTGATAGATATAAGAAATGGCAGCAACAAAAGAGTTCACAGATTCTTTTACTCCCTGAAAAAAAACATAAATTCAGCAATAGTGAAAATGAACGTTTTTCAATAATGGAACAGTTTAACAAAATATGTAAAGGTTGCGGATTACAAATTGCTTTTGATACCACAAGGGGGTTTAAGTCTTATGTGCCAGGAAATTTTATTAACTTTTGGCTATATGAACCACAACATGAACACGATAAAGCACCACGAAAAACAATTTGCTAAGAAAAAGAGAAAGAGGAATTATGGAGGGGAAAATCGGGACGGAGGGAATTTTTCTAATGAAGAAAAAAAATTTACTCATAAGAATTCCTCAGGAAAGAATTGAAAACAAAATCCNNCTCAGGAAAGAATTGAAAACAATGCGAAACGGTGACAGTCTTTACTTTTTTACATTTGACAAATTGTATTTTTCGGGCAGATTTTGACTTTCACCTAGTTAAATAGTAGTGCAGGTTTAAACCTGCACTACCCGGCAGAACCATTATCACCTACGCGGTGATAGAGGTTATAGGGAAAATCGGGACGGACGAAAAGTCCCGTTGGGACATCGTCCCTTTACGGGAGGGAATTTTTCTGAGGCAACCCGAGATGTAGTGGTGATTTATGAACGAAATTATTACTAATAAAGAATCTAAAAATATTGAATTCAAAAAATCGGTTGGGGAGTGGAAAGAAATTGTAGAGACGGTTTCTGCTTTCTCTAACACAAGGGGTGGGGAGATACTTGTCGGAATGTTGAACTCCGGGAAGGTTATCGGAGTAAAAGTTGGGAAAGATACAATTGAAGATTTAACCAATAAAATTGTCAGTAATACTGACCCGAAAGTTTATCCTAAAATTTTAGTAGAAAAAACTAAAGGTAAATCCATTATTGTAATAGAGGTCAAAGAATCTGCTGAGAAATTGGTTTTAGCATTTGGTAGACCATATAAACGAGTAGGTAAATCTACGGTTAGAATGTCCAAAGACGAATATGAAAACACAATATTAGAAAAACACAAAGAGAAATTACAGTTTGATACTCAGATTTGTAAGAGTGCTACTTGGAAAGATTTGGATAAAGAAAAAGTGAAGCAATTTTTGAGAACAGCAAAAGCAGAAAGAAATTTTGATGTTAATCCCAATGTCTCTTTGAAAGAAGCGATAGAAAGACTTGGCTTAGTCGGTGCGGATAAGTTATTGAATACTGCTTTACTTCTCTTTGGGAAGAACCCACAAAAGTTTTTTCCGCAGGTAAGAATAAGGTGTGCAAGATTCAAAGGAACCGAAGGTTTGGATTATATTGATATGAAAATCTTGGAGGGAACAATTCCAGAACTACGGGAAAACGCAATGAAATTTGTTATGCAATACATAAAGCACGGTGTATTTTTTGATGCAAACCGAAGATACGATAAATGGGAGTATCCGCTCAGAGCAGTTGAAGAGGCACTGAATAATGCTCTTGGACACAGGGATTATTTTTCTAATGCTGAAATCCATCTTTCCATTTACGATGACCGTCTGGAAGTATGGAATCCGGGAGAACTTCTACCCCCGTTGCGGCCAGAAGACTTAAAAAAGGAACATAAATCAATTCCCAGAAACAAGTTCCTTGCTGATAAATTATTCTTGATAAAATACATTGAAGAATGGGGCAGAGGGACTAATAGAATTGTGGACGAAATGAAAGAAAATAAATTATCCGAACCAGAATTTAAAAATTATTCCGGTGGATTTGCAGTAACACTGATAGGACCTGGAAAATCCTTTGAAGAAAAAATTGAGAAAGAAAAATTACATATTCTTGAGATAAATGAAAGACAGAAAAAAGCGATTGAGTATTTAAAAACCAATGATGTTATTAGCACAAAAGTATATATGAAATTAAACAAAGTTTCTGATAAAACAGCGTTTCTGGAACTTAATAATTTACTTATAAAGAATATTTTAATAAAAGAAGGAAAGGGTAGAACGACAATTTATAAATTAAAAAGGTAGTGATTAGGTAGTGATTAGGTAGTGATTACAGCACGATTAATGCACGATTAGTGCACGATTATGGAATTGGTTGTTGATGCTCACTAATTAATGGGAAATCTGGGGACAGAGAACTTAATTATTCTCCTTCGCCGAATGCGGCGGGGAGATTCATTTTTTTCAGTCAAAAGAATTGTTTTTTTCTGATTTTTTTCGGGAAAGTATCAAATCTAAAGTATCTCTTATTCCAATATTCTTAAGAATATTGGAATATGCTAACCTCAGTAAGACCTACCTTTTTTCGTTCACCCCATTAGAAATTGCTTGTGTATTACGATTTAAAATTTAAGGTTCCTCTTTATAACCTACTTTATGGAATATTTCTAACGGGGTTTACTTTAATTTTATTTCTTCTTAAGCCGTAGAATTTTTTTTATCGGTCTTGACCCGTATAGATTTATTTTACGGGTCTTGCTTCTTTTTTCTGGTTTTGTTAAAATGGAATCATTGAAAGATTTAACAATCTTCGCCGAATAGTTCAATATATTCAGTAGAGCAAATTATTTTTTTCCTTTTTGTAAAAGGTAGTCCTAAAGTTGACTTAGAGAGTGCAGTATATTAAAATCTTAATATGTCCGGAGGACAACGAACTTACCGGATAAGACACTTCAATTCTGTCCCCCAAGACCTAATGAATTAACTAAATGAAAATAAAAATCTATTATGAAGATACTGATGCCGGTGGGGTGGTCTATTACGCCAATTATCTGCGTTATTTTGAACGGGCACGGATTGAGTATATTTCTCGCCGCGGGATTGACCTGAAAAAACTGGAAGCAAAAGGTATCTATTTTGTTGTTGTCCGGACAGAAATAGATTACCGTCGTCCGGCAAAACTCTACGATATTTTGGAAGTAAAGATAAAGACCAGTGAAGTAAAAAAAGTAAGTTTCTGGACTGAATATCAGGTTACCCGGAAGGAAGACAAAGAAACGATTGTTACCGGTAGAAGTAAACTTGTCTGTATCAATGACAATTTCAAAGTAATCCCGATACCAAAAAAAATTATCACTAAACTTTAATCATTATTTAGCAAAAAGTTTTTCTACCTTTTCCCGTTCGGGCAAGATGAGGATAGAAATTGGTTCCAAATTCAAAATGGACAAAAAAATAGCAAACATTTTTTTTGGTTTTCTCTTAATATTTGGTGCGGGAATACTGCGAGGGGAAGATTTTCCTAAACCAAGCGGTTGGATTTCTGATAATGCCGGAGTAATTGATTCCGAATCGGCGCAGAAAATTAGCAGTATCATCAGCGAATTAGAGGCAAAGACCGGTGCGGAAATTGCGGTGGTAATGGTTAAGAGTTTAAAAAATGATACAATTGAAAATTTCAGTATCCGTCTTTTTCAGAAATGGGGTATCGGAAAGAAGGGGAAAGATAACGGGGTATTAATTATTTCGGCGATCGAAGATAGGAAGGTGAGGATAGAAGTCGGCTATGGACTTGAAGGCATTCTTCCGGATGGTTTGTGCGGTCAGATTCTTGATACTTATGTAATTCCTCATTTTAAGAAAGGTGAATACGCTGAAGGTCTATCAATGGGTGTTTTGGCGGTTGCTTCGGTTATTGCCAAAGATGCCGGTGTTGAACTTACCGGCGGGAATATCCCGGTAAGAAAGAAAAGTGGAGGAAGTCTATTCGTTTTTATCCTGCAATTTATGTTTGCAGTGATTATGATTTACATATTTATCCGTCACCCGTTACTTTTTTTCTTTCTTATCAGCAGGTCAGGTGGAGGTCGCGGCTTTGGTAGCGGTAGTTCTGGTGGTTTCGGTGGTTTTGGCGGCGGTCTGGGCGGCGGCGGTGGGGCAAGTAGAAGTTGGTAGGGAGGTAAGAAATGGAAAAATATTTGAACGAATTTTCTCAAGCATTAAGTAGTTCATTAGGGGAAAATCTTATTGCGCTAATCCTTTATGGAAGTGCGGTGAAGGGAGAAAATGTTCCTAAACAATCCGATGTCAATGTAATGGTCGTCCTCAGCGAACTTACACTGGAGAAACTTTCTTCTTTAGAAACAATTATCCATAACGGGCAGCGGAAAGCAAAGATTAATCCGGTATTTTGGACCGAAGAGGAACTGAAGAATTCTGCTGATGTTTTCCCGGTAGAATTCCTGGATATTAAAGAGAAGTACCGTATTCTCTACGGGAAGGATATTTTCTCCGAGATTACGGTCAATACCAAGAATCTTCGACACCAGTTGGAATTTGAACTCCGGAGCAAACTTTTACGAATGAGAAACGAATGGTTAAATTTGCGGGGGAGAAAAACGCCGCTTTATGATTTTCTTACCCGTGCCGGAACCTCATTCTTGCATCTTTTTAATTATGCGAAAAAATTATCCACCAATAAGTTTGATAATTCTTTAGCCGAACCGTTCGGGAAATGTATTGCCTTAAAGAGAAAAGAAATAAAATTAGGTCGAGCGGAATTGGAAACACTGTATAGTGAGGTGCATAATTCCGTAGCAAAAATAATTGCGATAATAAACGAAATTTAGCGGAGGAAAAGAGATGAAAAGAAATTGGCTGATTGCTTTGGGAGTTGTTATTCTGGTAGTTTTGTTGCTGGTTGGGATGTATAATGGACTGGTAAAAAGGGATGTTGCAGTCACTACTGCCTGGTCACAGGTAGAGAATGTCTTGCAGAGGCGTGCGGATTTAATCCCGAATCTGGTATCTTCGGTAAAGGGTTATGTGAAACACGAGAAAGAAGTACTTAAAAATCTCGCTGATGCACGAACACAGTATTCCGCAGCAAAAACAACCGATGAAAAAATAAAAGCTGCCGGACAAATGGGCGATGCTTTATCGCGGTTACTGGTAATTGTGGAGAATTATCCCAATTTGAAAGCGAACGAGACATTTAACCGTTTGATGGACGAACTTGCCGGAACCGAAAACCGGATTGCGGTGGAGAGAAAAAGATACAATGAAGCAGTTCAGGATTTAAATACCACGATACGCAGAATACCTTACAATTTTATTGCCTCAGTTTTTGGGTTCAAGGCAAAACCATTCTTTGAAGCAGAAAAAGAAGCAAAAGCCGTACCGAAAGTTGATTTTGGCACAGAAAAATAAAAATCCAGATGATAATCCAGAAAAGCCAGTCGGTAGAGATATGAATTTTTCTCTCCTTTTTGCTTTCCTTTTGATGGGTTTTACTTCACTTGTTGTGCAAACTCTGCTTGTCCGTGAATTTCTGGTAACTTTTTACGGTAATGAACTGGTCATTGGTATAATTCTGGCGAACTGGCTGATTCTTGAAGGTTTAGGAAGCAGTATTTTTGCCCGTTTTTCCGGGAAAGTGAAAAGACCACTATTTTTTTATGTTTTCCTGCAAATTGGTATCGCCTTGTATTTTCCTTTAAGTATATTCTTAACCCGGGTAACTAAGAATTTTTTTACTGTAAGTTTTGGCGAGATAGTTGGTCTGGTTCCGGTTTTTCTTTCTTCATTTTTGATTATTGCACCCTTGAGTTTACTTGATGGAATAGAATTTCCTTTTGGTTGCCGACTTTATACTGATTTTAGCAAAAAACCTTTGCCTGCACCTGCCTGCACCTGTGAAGCCTGCACAGGTATCGCAGGTACAGGTGTGAAGCCTGCCCAGGTGTCGCAGGCACAGGTGGAATCAGCCGGTAAGGTCTATATCTTAGAAGCAATTGGTTTCATTATCGCTGGTCCGATTTTTACTTATCTTTTGCTTACTCATTTTCATTCAGCACAGATTGCGATAATAATCGGTCTTTTGAATCTTCTTTCTGCATTTTTACTTCTCTCGGTAAGCACAGGGGAGAAAAAAAACTTAGTGGTTCACCCCGTAAACCCCGTAAAGTTATTCTACGGGGTAAAATTTTTAGTTGTTTTTCTCTTTGGTTTGAATATCTATTTTCTTTTTTCTAATTTTGCTAAGCAGATACAAAATTCGTCAATTAATCAGCAATGGAAAGGACGGGAGGTAATTGCTTATGAGAATTCAATTTATGGTAATCTTTGTGTAATTAAATCCGGGGAGCAGTATACTTTCTATAGTGATGGTATACCGGTAGTCACTACTCCTTACCCGGACATAATTTGGGTAGAAGAATTTGTCCATTTTAGTTTGTTAGGACATCCGAAACCGGAAAATATACTTTTAGTTAGCGGTGGCGCGGGTGGTGTATTGAGAGAAATTTTGAAACATCCGGTAAGAAAGGTTGACTATACTGAACTTGACCCAGCACTAATTAAATTGGTAGAGAAATATCCAACCCCGCTTACTAAAGAAGAATTAAACGACCCGCGGGTGAATCTTATTTATACTGATGGGAGAAGGTTTGTTCAAGAACAACTAAAGAGAAGAGATAGCCGTCCCAATTATGACCTTGTTTTACTTAATTTACCGGCACCGTCAACTTTGCAACTGAACCGGTTCTATACGGTAGAATTTTTTCACTCAATAAAGAAAATAGTTAAACCTGACGGAATTTTTGTTTTTTCTTTACCGGGTTCTTTAACTGCACTGAGTACGGAACTGCGTAATTTAAATGGTTCAATCTTGAACACTCTCAAAGAAGTTTTTCCGCAGGTAAAAATTATTCCGGGTGATAATAATCTCTTTCTTGCTTCGTCTAACTCAGTAGAAATTAGTGCTAAAATTTTTCAAGAGAATCTGAAAAAGCGTAAAATTGAAACCAAACTACTAACTTCTTCATATCTTAACTGGCGTTTTGATGAACGCTGGTTTAGTTGGTTTAGGCAAGCAATGGGTGATTTTTCACCGGTGAAAAAAAATTACGACCTTTCCCCGAGAGGTCTATTTTATCAACTTACCTATTGGAATGCACTTTCTTCACCTGCCTTCAACAAATTTTTTCAATTTCTGGGAAGGATAGATTTCTTTTCTATTTTTTTAGTGTTGCCCCTCTTCATTATTTTCATATTTCCCTTTCTCAAATTAAGACCAAAATACAGTAAATTTATTCCTTTATACGCGGTGCTGACGACCGGTTTTTTAGGAACAACTTTTGATTTAATTTTCATTTTTGTCTATCAATCATTTTACGGATATGTATATCATCATCTTGCGCTTTTAGTGACCGCTTTTATGGCCGGATTAACTATCGGTGGTTGGCTAATGACCAGAAATTTAGGTCGGATTAAAAAAGATATTCTTTCATTTATAAAAATAGAATTCTTCATAGTTATTTTTTCGTTAGCAATCATACCTCTCTTGATTTCGCTTAAAGAGAGCAGGAACGAATCTACCTTTGTCTTTTTTCTTTTAGCAAGTATGGTAGGTTTCTTGGTCGGTTTAGAATTTCCTTTAGCCAATAAAATTTATCAAGCAAAAGAGTTAGAAAGTAAAGAAGTTAGAAAGTTAGAAAGTAGTGCCGGAATGATATATGCCGCTGACCTTTTTGGTGCATATATAGGTGCTTTAATTGTTTCGGTAGGTTTGATTCCGTTAATTGGTGTAGTTCAAACTTTAATTCTTTTAGCGGTACTTAAAATTAGCAGTTTAACTTTCCTATCCCTTCTCCGCACTTAGGTAATTTCACAAAAACAGTATCCTCAATCCGTTTCTGACTTATGAACCATTGCTTTCTCTCTATAATTTATTTCCTAAGGGCAAAGAACCGGAAATAAATTGAAAGTTGGGGAGAAAGGTTCGTAAGTTTTTGAGTAAGCAATTTATTGAGGGGTTCCTCTCTGAACGACATCAAAGTTTTTGACGCTTTTCGGTTTTTGTCAAAAAATTATAGAGTGAAGATAGGGTTCCCGAAAAAAGAATTGCTTACATAGTTGAAATTACCCAATTATTTTTAACTCCAGATACCGGGGATATAACGGTTGCAGAATTTGCATTTACCATCCTTGTCGATATTATTTTCTAAGACAGTAAAACCTACCCGACGAATCAGTATTTTCTGACAATCCGGACAATAAGTATGTTCACCTGGATGACCAAGCACATTACCAATATAAACGAATTTCAGTCCTTGAGCGAGAGCAATTTCTCGTGCTTTTTCTAAAGTTTCCACCGGTGTGGGATGAAGATTTTTCAATTTATACAATGGCCAGAAACGAGTAAAATGTAAAGGTGTTTGGTCATCAAGATTTTCTTTTATCCAGAGGGACATCGCTTTAATTTTTTCCGGGTCATCATTTAAAGTGGGGATAACTAAATTGGTGAGTTCCAGATGAACACCATTCTTTTTCAAAATTTTTAATGTCCCTAATGTTCTTTCCAAAAATCCTTCAGAAATTTTTTCATAAAATTCCGGGGTGAATGCTTTCAGGTCAACATTTGCACCGTCAAGATATCGGGCGATTTCTTTTGCTGGTTCGGAATTAAGTGAACCGTTAGAATGATACATACTCTTTAATTTATGTTTTTTTGCTAATTTTGCCGTATCTAACATATATTCAAAAAAGATAGACGGTTCAGTATAGGTGTAAGCAATACTTGGACATTTGTATTCTATGGTCTTTTTTACCACTTCTTCCGGAGGGAGTGAATAATTCTGTGTCTCTTCAGGAGGGGATTGGGAAATCTGCCAGTTCTGGCAGAATTTACAACGGAAATTACAGCCAGCAGTAGCGATAGAAAAAATTTGTGTTCCGGGAAGAAAATGGAATAGCGGTTTTTTTTCAATCGGGTCAATATGTGCGGCACAGGGTAAACCATAAACTAAAGAATAAAGTTTACCATTCTTTGGTTCCCTTGCCCGGCACCAACTTCTTTGTCCCTCGGTCAATCGGCATCCACGGGGGCATAATTCACATTGGACAGTATTTTTATCAATTTTCTTATAATATTTCGCTTCGTAGATGAAAGGTAACGAACTCGCCGCAAACGCTTTAGTGAACAGTCCACTGGTTAAATGTCCTAAACCAAAAGCAAAAGTCAGAGCGCAACCGTCTTTCAAAAAAGCACGCCGGTTACAATTTTTTTCCCAGAAATTCATCGTAATATCTTGATTTCAGTGATTATCAAAAGCAATTACAGCGATGACTACAGAGTCGTCATTGCGAGCGACTAAAAGGAGCGTGGCAATCTTATGAGATTGCTTCACTTCGTTCGCAATGACATATCACCGTAATCGCCTTTCATAATCGTTGGAATCAAAGTAACTGAACTTAGGTGAAGTGATTTAACCTTCAGCGATTAAATTCCAGACAAAGTGAGCAAAAATATTCGGGACAATAATTGTATCCCGGTTCCCGCTGCGGTTTAATGCTTGCGTTAATTCTTCATGGATTCGTGGCACACCAGTCAATTCAAAAATAAGGTCAACTTTTGAGCCAAGTTTAGCAATATCTCCAGGATTTTCGTAGACTGGGATACCTCTTTCTCGGGCTAATCTTACTCCTTCAGTAACAACCAGTTTTTCGCTAACCGCAAGAACNNACAATTGCTACATTTACTACTCGGTTGTTCATCTACCTTCCTCCCTTTTATTTTTTGTTTAGATTTTCTGCCGGGGAGTGCTTACCCCCTACCGTTTGGTGCTGACCAACTGCCCGGGGATGCGTATCCCTGCCGGTGGTTGCAGAACCACTGCCGGGGAAGGATTCGAACCTTCACTAACGGGTCCAGAGCCCGTCGTGCTACCATTACACAACCCGGCAATAACGACAGTGATTAAGTTGTTGGTGATTAGTTGTTAGCTAAAGAACAAATCAAAAAATTTAGGGAATACTTCCGGTGTTCTCTTTTTTTGTTTCTGCGGAATCTGTGGATTTTTTCTCTGCGTTCTCCGCGGTTCCTTTCTTTACTTCATCAACATAATTCAGTTGTAAATCGGCTAAGATATTATTTAGAATTTTTTCTTCTTTTTCGGTAAGATTACCTTTAGTTTTTTCTTTAAGCATTAATAACATATCAATAGTTGTTTTCGCTTGTTCAAGATTGCGTTCAATTTTGCTACTTAAGGGATTAGCAATCTTACCCAATTGTTGTAAAACTAAAGTTGAAAGTGAGAAAATTAAACCAGTAAAATAAGAATTGCTTTCCTCATCCATTTTTTGCTCCTTTTTTAATTATCAGTTCACTACTCACTATCCACTAACCACTATTTTGGTAAATATTTTCGCCTTTTCTATTCTTTTGATTACTCGTTCTTTACCTAAAAGTTCTAACATATGAAATAAAGATGGTCCCTCAGTTTTACCCGAAACCGCTACTCTTAACGGGTGGAAAACCTGCTTGGTATTAAGGTTTTTTTCGGCACAATATTTACGGACAATTTCCTCAAGATGGTCGGCATTGAAATTTTCCTGTGCATTCAAAAAAACTGCTGAATCGTCTAAAATTTTATCCGTTCCTTCTTTACGGAGAACTTTATTTATAGCTTCCTCACGATAAATAATATCTTCTTTAAAAAAGAATTCTAATAGATTGGGGATATCAGTCAAAAGTTTTATTTTTTCCTGTTCCAGAGCAAGTGCTTTTTTTATGTAATTCTCGTCAGTATTCTCAGGTATTAAGTTCGCCTTTTCTAACTCTTCACGGCCATAAAAGTAAAATTTTTCTATCGGTATCTGACGAATATATAGACTGTTCAACCAGACAAGTTTTTGTAAGTCAAAAACTGCCGCTGATTTACCACATCTTTCTAAAGAAAAGTTTTTAATCAATTCTTCAGAGGCAAAAATTTCTTCACTTTCTTTTGTTCCCCAACCAAGAAGAGCTAAATAATTGATTAATGCTTCAGGTAGATAACCCTGTTTTTTATATTCAAGAACTGAGACCGCACCGTGTCTTTTGGATAATCTTCCCCGGTCAATCCCAAGAATCATCGGGAAATGAGCAAATTTAGGTAGTTGCCAGTTAAATGCTTGGTAAAGTAAAATTTGTCGTGGAGTATTAGAAATATGGTCATCGCCACGGAGAACATGGGTTATTTCCATCAGTTGGTCATCAGTGACTACGGCAAAATTGTAGGTAGGTACAGAATCAGATTTTAAAAGGACAAAATCGTCAAGGAGAAGATTTTCAAATTTTACTTCCCCGTGGATTAAATCAACAAATGTTGTTTCACCTTTTCTTGGTGTTTTGAAACGGACTACCGGTTTACGCTCCTGTTTTTCATACTCTTTTTTTTCTTCTTCAGTTAGATAGCGACAGCGGCCATCATATTTTGGTGGTTTTTTTTCAGCTAAAGCTGACTGGCGAATATCTTCTAATTCTTCCGGGGTGCAATAACAGTAGTATGCTTTTTCTTCTTGAATAAGTTGCTCAGCATATTTCTTGTAAATATCTAATCTTTCCATTTGAAAATAAGGACCTTCATCCCAATTTAAACCCAGCCATTGTAATCCTTCAATAATCACTTTGATTGCTTCTTCAGTAGACCGTGCCCGGTCAGTATCTTCAATCCGTAAGATAAATACCCCTTGGTTTTGCCGCGCAAAAAGCCAGTTATATAATGCGGTTCTTACACTGCCTAAATGGAGATAACCTGTAGGGGATGGAGCAAAACGAACTCGGACTTTGTTATTCATAATTCAATGAGTGGTTAAGTTGCTAAGTGGATAAGTTGATAGTTTAAATTTTCACAGAATAGCTAACTTAACAAAATATCAAACTAACAAACTAACAACCTAACCACTTAACAACTTATCAACGATTTTATTCTTAATAAATCACTTTATTCAACGGGTATTCGATAATACCTTCAGCACCGATTTCTTTAAGTTTAGGGATGATTTTTTTTACTTCTTTTTCTTCTAAAATAACTTCAATTGCAATCCACCCGGGTAAAGTCAAACGAGATACAGTAGGACGTTTTAAAGAAGGTAAAAATTGCATTACTTTGGCAAGTTTTTTTTCTTCTAAGTTCATTTTCAATCCGACCATTCCTTCAGCATTAAGTGCACCTTGAAGAAGAAGAAATAAATTTTCCATCTTTTTTCTTTTTTCTGAATTTTTCCATGCTTTTAAGTTAGCAATAAACCGTGGTGTAGAAATAAGCACATCCTCAATTATCCGTAATTTATTTGCTTTCAAAGACGCACCGGTCTCGGTTATTTCTACAATCGCATCAGCTAAAGCTGGCACTTTTGCTTCGGTTGCCCCCCAGGAAAATTCTACACTTGCTTTGACTTTATTTTTTGCTAAATATTTTTTTACCAGAGTAACTGCTTCCGTAGCAATGTGTTTATTCTCTAAATCTTTCACTGAACGGATTGACGAATTTTCCGGTACTGCGAGCACCCAGCGTACCGGACGCAGTCCGGATTTGGCATAGACGAGCTCACCAATTTCTTTAATTTTTGCTTCGTTTTCACAAATCCAATCATAACCGGTAATTCCACAATCAAAGACACCTTGCTCAACATACTTAGCAATTTCCTGTGCCCGAACAAGAATAATTTCTAATTCTTCATCATCACAAGAAGGGAAATAAGACCGTTCAGAAGGATAAATTTTTATTCCAGCTTTACGAAAAAGTTCTAAGGTAGTTTCTTGTAGACTGCCTTTTGGTAAACCAAGTTTTAGACGCATTATGTTTTCCTCCATTAAAAATATTTGTAATTAAACCAAATTGTAGCATTTCTGGAGAGTTTTTGTCAACCCCACCCCACTGAAGGACACAGGGGTTGACAGTAGAAAAAAATTAAATTATAATAAAAAACAATATGGTAAAACGAACATATCAACCTTCATGCCGGAAAAGAAAAAAAACACATGGTTTTCGTGTCAGAATGCGCACTCCGGGTGGACGAAATGTTTTGAAACGGAGACGTGGAAAAGGACGCTACAGTCTTACTCCTTGAAAAAGAAGTGTGGTTTTACTAAAGCAGAACGATTATCCAGAAATAGGGAATTCAGACGTATTTTTCGCGAAGGCAAATCCTTTTCCAATCAAAATTTAATAATTTATATTTATAAACGCAGTCCTGAAGAAGACGGACAAGTACGTCTGGGTTTAGTTGTAAGTCGTAAACTTGGGGAAGCGGTTAAAAGAAACAAGTTAAAACGGCGTCTGCGCGAAATATTTCGTCTGCATAAACATTTGCTTAAACCGGGTTTGGATATGATTTTTTTACCCCGTAATCAAGCAATAAATTGTAATTATCAAGAACTGGAAAAAAGTGTTTTGTCCATTTTCAAACGGGCAAAACTTTTTTGTAACACGAATCCCGTAAATGGAATTCTACGGGACGAATAACGAACCGAATCAACACTAATGAAAAGAGTAATTTTGTTTTTGATAAAAATGTACCAAAAGATTTCTATTTTCTTACCGGCAAGTTGTCGGTTTTATCCTTCTTGTTCAGAATATGCATCCCAAGCAATTGCTCAATATGGTCTATTAAAAGGATGTTTTTATAGTGTGAAACGATTGCTTCGTTGTCATCCTTTAAATCCCGGTGGTTACGACCCGGTAGGAGAGGTTTTTCCATGCAAAAAAATGTAATCTTAGCGACGATTCTTTCCTTATTGGTTATTTTCGCTTGGTATAGATTTTTTATTCCTCATTTTTCTCCACCAATAACGGAAATGAAGAAACCGCCAGTTTTAGAGAAAGAAAGTGCAGTTCCTCTGCCACTACCACAGGAATTAAAACCAAAAATTGAGAAAGTAGAAAAAGAAATACCACTTGACTTAGAAAAGAAGAGTATTATTTTTACCACTGCTGGTGCTGGGGTTAAACATTGGATTCTTAAGGAAAAAAATGAAACAATTGATTTAGTTCTGGGAAATAAAGAGAATAATTTTTTCTTTGCTACTTTACCTGAATTAAATTACGAATTATTAAGTAAAGATGAAAGAAAAATAATTTTCCAGGCAGTTACCTCGGAAAATATTTCAATCAAAAAGACTTACGAGTTTGTTGATGACCCTTATTTTGGTTATCTTGACCTTGAGATTACTAATCTTGAAAATAAAGAAAAACAATTTACCTTTCCTTTACTTAATCTAGGTCCGGGGTTAGGTACTGATGAAAAAGGATTAAAAGAAAATATTCGTCATCTTCGTCCTTTAGGTTATCGGAATAAATTGGTAGAAAAACTCAAATTTAACACCTATGATGGTAATTGGTTTTGGTTTGGCATTGATAACCGTTATTTTTTAGCCGCACTTTTGCCGGAGACAAAGGTTGATATGCTTATCGTAGAAAAAGTCAACCAGCAAAAGATACCATTACTGAAAATAAATAGTAACATTTCTCTTCCAGCAAGAAGTAAAATAAATTTCCGTTTTCGTTTCTATCTTGGTCCAAAAAAATACAGTGATTTAAAAAAATATCAACTGGGGCTGGAAAAAACAGTTGACTTTGGTCTTTTTGCAGAAATAAGTAAAGGTGCATTTTATAGTATGAACTGGCTTTATAAAGTGACCGGTAACTATGGATTGGCGATTATCATTTTAACTTTATTTTTACAAATTCTTCTTTTTCCCTTAACCAAGAAAAGTTTTCAAGCAAGTTTATCTATGAAAAAAATGCAACCTTTAATGGATGAGTTAAAACTTAAATACAAAAATGACCCGAAAAGATTCCAGGCAGAACTTTTTAATCTTTATCGGACCAAAAAAGCAAATCCATTCAAAGGTTGTTTACCGATGATATTACAAATACCTATCTTTTGGGCGCTGTTTACTACTTTACAGAATGCTTACGAATTACGTGGTGCAAAATTTATCCTTTGGATTAAAGACCTTTCACATCCGGATACACTTTTTCGTATCGGGAACATACCGGTTAATATTTTACCTCTGTTAATGGGAGGACTGATGCTTTTCCAGCAGAAATTAACTACGGTTACTACTGACCCGACACAAAAACAAATGATGTATCTGATGCCGATAATGTTTACTTTTCTCTTCTGGAATTTCCCGTCCGGTTTAGTCCTTTACTGGTTTACCAGTAGTCTATTCAGTTCTTTGGGACAACTTTACTTACTGAAAGCATCTAAATAATCACCTCTAAATGAAAATTTATTCTGAGGATACAATTGTTTCTATCTCTACACCTTTAGGGGAAAATGGTATCGGGATTGTTCGCTTAAGTGGGAATACAGCAGCGGAGATTGCCGGGAAAATTTTTCGTCCCAAAGATACAAACATCTCTTTAGATAAAACACCAACCCATAAGTTACATTACGGACATATTTCATCTAATGGAACGGTTATTGACGAAGTTTTAGTTTCGGTGATGCGTGCACCGAAAACTTATACTCGTGAAGATGTGGTGGAAATAAACTGTCACGGTGGTATTGTCCCATTGACCAAAGTTTTGGAGTTATGTCTCAAAAATGGTGCACGGTTAGCTCAGCCGGGTGAATTTACTCAACGCGCTTTTCTTAATGGGCGGATAGATTTAGCTCAAGCCGAGGCAGTATGTGATTTAATTCGTGCGAAGACCGAACTTGCTTCCAAAATTGCTCTCCAACAGTTAGAAGGTACTCTCTCGCAGAAAATTAAAACCTATCGTGAAGAATTGATTAATCTTCTTGCCCACTTAGAAGTATCCTTAGATTACATTGAGGAAGATATAGAATTTCTTTCCTTGGATGAAATTGAAGATAGGGTTACAAAAATTTTGTCTCAAATTGAAAAGTTATTAGAAAGTGCTGATACAGGTAAAATTTTACGGGAAGGATTAAAAACTGCAATCGTTGGTAAACCTAATGTTGGCAAGTCAAGTCTTCTAAATTTTTTACTTCGTGAAGAACGAGCAATTGTTACTCCTTTACCAGGGACAACCAGGGATATAATTGAAGAAACGGTTAATCTCCGGGGAATACCTTTGGTAATCATAGACACCGCAGGTATTCGGGAACATTCTCAGGATTTAATTGAAAAAATTGGTATTGAACGCAGTAAAAAAACAATAGAAAAAGCCGAACTTATCCTTTTTGTCATTGATTTATCTCAACCTTTAAGTAAAGAAGATATTTATATCGCTAAACTGATTAACGAATTTAATCCGCAAGTCGGTGCTGACCGACCGCAAGCAAAGGTCATTATCGTCGGGAATAAGATAGATTTGCCACAGGCTGTTGATGAAAAAGACTTGAGACAACTATCAACTATCAACCATCAACTATCAACTATTGAAATTTCCGCTACTTTGGGGAAAGGTATAGAGAAATTAGAAGAAGAAATTTATCAAAGGTTTATTAAAGCAGAATTTTCTCAAGGTGATACTGTACTGATAACTAATTTACGCCATAAAGAAAGTCTTCTGAAAGCAAAAGAATCACTGCTCAAGGCAAAAGAAGCGATAGAAAAAAAATTATCTTTTGAATTTATTGCTTTAGATTTGCGTCAAGCGTTAGACTCCTTGGGTGAAATAGTTGGTGAAACGGTTACTGAAGATATACTGGATAGAGTTTTTTCCCAATTCTGTGTCGGCAAATGAAATTTTAGTTACAGATGAAATCGTCCATAGTTGATAGTCCACGGTTGACAGAAAAAACTATGGGCTATAGACTGTGGACTAATTGTCTTTTTTGAAGAGAAAGGAGGAGGTGGAGAAAGTGGAGACAGTAATTGGTAAAGTGAGTGATTATTTTGCCCATGTCGGAGTAATGGCACTGGAATTGGAAGCAGATTTAGCGGTAGGAGACACAATTCATATCAAAGGACACACTACGGATTTGACCCAGGTGGTTGACTCAATGCAAATTGAACACCAAGATGTTCAGACAGCAAAAGCTGGGGATTCCATTGGGATTAAAGTAAAAGAACGAGTCCGTAAAGGTGATACCATTTATAAAGTTACACCATAAGTGTCCAAGTAAGAATTGAGAATCTATACTTCATAGTTCATAACTCATAATTTATAATTGATACTTTAAATTCACAACTCATCATTTATAGTTTATAATTTAAAAAAGTGGGCTTGTAGCTCAACTGGATAGAGCGACGGACTACGAATCCGCAGGTTGGGAGTTCGAATCTCCCCAAGCCCATTTTTTGTCCGAGAGCAGGAAGGTGGTTAGCAGGTTAGTGATTAGTGGAAACCATAAGAAATTCATATTGGCAGCAATAAGGGAAGCGAAAAAAGCATATAGAAAAAATGAAGTTCCAGTGGGAGCGGTGATTGTTGCTGACGGAAAAATAATTGCACGGGCTTACAATGAAACAATTCGGTTGAATGACCCTACTGCTCATGCAGAAATTATTGCTCTAAGAAAAGCGGCAAAAAAAATTGGTAATTACCGATTAAATGGTTGTCAAATGTATGTCACTGTTGAGCCCTGTCCGATGTGTGCGGGTGCATTAATCTGGGCAAGAGTAAAAGAACTTGTTTATGGTGTTCCTGATGTTAAGAGCGGTGCTTGTGGTTCAGTAGTTAATCTTTTTGCGGATAAAAAATTTAACCACCAGGTAAAAATTACTTCCGGAATCTTAGAAGAAGAATGTGGTAATTTGATGCAGAAATTTTTTCAAAAAAGACGGAGGAGTGGCTGAACGAGTCTGCAAGACGAAATCCCCTGCGGTTTGATTTACGAAGTAAATCAGCAGGGGGTGGTTTAAGGGGTCGGTCTCGCGGAACGAAATGCGGAATGTAATGGAGTCCACCTCAGGAGGGGAGTCCGCCGGTTAGGGTGGCGGAAAAACCGCACCAAAAAGGTGGGTTGGCCGAGCGGTTGATGGCGCCGGTCTCGAAAACCGGTAGAGGAGCAATTCTCTCGCAGGTTCAAATCCTGCACCCACCGCTTTGGTGCGGGGCGAATCCTCCCGTCTCCGTTCTCCTTCGCTAAAGCTACGGAGAACAAGTTTCTCCTTCGCCCTTTCAAACAGACTCTTGAAAAAATGAAAATTAGATATTACATTTATATAATTAAAAGCAGGAGTGGTGGGAAGATTTATACAGGATTTACTGCCAATTTATATAATCGATTGAAACAACTTTAGAAAAACGGCTAAAGGAACATAATTCTGGGAAAACAAAATCCTTGAGAAATAGAGGATTTTACACATTAGTTTATAAAGAAGAATTTGAAAACCGTACGGATGCTTACAAACGAGAAAGACAAATAAAAAATTATAAAGGTGGAGGTGCTTTTAAGAAATTAATTGGGGAACGAATCACGGAGAGGTGCCCGAGTGGATGAAGGGGTACGCCTGGAGAGCGTATGTAGGGGTGACTCTACCATGGGTTCGAATCCCATCCTCTCCGCCATGCACCATTCACTTTGTTCAGGTGCATGGTGAGCAACGCGAGGGGTGGTCTGCGAGAAATTTACGTCAGGAAATTTACTTGTAGCCGAATCCCACCCTCTCTGGTTTCGCCTCTTGGTGGGATTCGGACAAGGTGAAGGTCTATGCATAGGAAAAAATCAGTACCTTTGAAAGAAATTCACAAGTTTGGTAAAGAAGTCAAAAAAGAAATTCATTACGAAATTCGTCGTCTCCGTCATTCTCTACATCATCTTAGAAAGAAGAAACCTTCTCTCCATGTTCCACTGCGGTAGATTCATTCTAAGATTGCTCTCTTGGAATAAGCAGTGAATAAGCGACCAAATCCATAATTGAACTAATTCTTATTCCGAGATTATATTTTTCGTTTAGAGTTTCTATCTGCAGACGGCAGTTCTCGCAAGGGCTGACCACAATTTTTGCACCGGTCTGACGAATCTGTTTTACCTTTAACTCACCGGTCTTAATTCTAAACTCATCTAAATCCGGTTGGGCAACTACGCCACCACCGGCACCACAACACCAGTTTTTTTCTCGCTGAGGATTCATTTCCCGAAAATCGGCAGATACCTGACTGATGATATCTCTCGGTTCAGCAAATACACCGTAGTTTCTTCCAATTTGACAGGGGTCATGATAAGTAACTGGTTCCTTAATATATTTAGAATTGAGATTGATTCTTCCTTCTTTAAGGTAGCGGTGGATAATTTCCAGGATACTGCTCACTTGGAAAGGATATTTCTCCTTAGCCCAGGATTCATAGAAAAATTTGAAAACCCGGTGTGCATGTCCGCATTCGGTAACCACAACTTCTTTGACTTTAAGCCGTTTTGCTTCGTCAACAATTCGTTGAGCAATTGTTTTCGCTTTTGCTGTATCACCTAAAAAGTATCCGTAATTGGAAGCTTCAAAGAGAGAAAGTGTCCAATTTTCTTTTGCCTGATGAAAGATAATTGCTGCCGGCAGGATAGTATGTTCTCCCGAGAGAGCAACATAAAGAAGATTAGAATCTTCTTTCTCAACTGGAATAGTTGCTTTTGGGTCACCAACTTTCTCCTGCAGTTTTCTTTCAGTATCTTTAAGTATATCCAACATAATACCTTTGAAAAGGTCAATATTTTTACCTTTCTCAATTGCCGCATCGGCTAATTCAGTGAGAATCGGCGACCCTTTACCCGCAGCAATGAGTATTGTCTTGGCTACGGAAAGGACCCAGGTTGTATCTATACTGAACGGACAATAAAACATACATCTCCGACAGCCAGTGCAGGCATAAGTTACTTTATAAAGTTCATCTAATAAATCATCGGTTATCTCTTTCCCTTCATAGAGTGAAGGGATTATTCTACCGGTACGGGTGAAATATTTTTTATAAATTCGCCGGATAAGTTCTGCCCGATAGGCGGGAAGATAATGCACATCTTTGGTCGCCACATATTGATGGCAGGCATCACGGCAGATTGCACAGCGGGCACAGATATCCAGATAGTAAAGCAGTTGCCGGTTTATTTTTTGCTTAAGGAGAGCAATTAGTTTCTCTTCAGTTTGTTTATCCACGGTCATTCACTCCGGATGAGGTTAGCAGCGAAAGTGCCAATTGCATGGACTAATTTACTAAAAGGAAAATAAATAAAAAGAAGATTGGCAAAGAAAACATGAGCGACAAGAGAATATTTACTCAGTGAAACAGAAAGGCCAAGATTAAATGCAGGTTTGAAAACAAATAAACTATGGACATATTCCCGGTAATCAGCTACCCGGACATCACCGAAGAATCTCATATGGTTACCCATGGTGACTACGAGCATTAAAAGAATAAGCAGTAAGTAATCTTCCGGGACAGATAAATCCTTATAAGGTGATTTAAACCGACGAGAAAAGTAATAAAGAAGAGCCACCGTAAGAATTATACCCATACTTCCCCCACTGATAAAGGCAAACCGTTCCACACCTTTGTTCCCTAAAATATTGAAGAGAAAAGAGAATTCTTGGATAAGTCGGAGATGTCCGATAAAAACTGCAAGAAGTGCGAAATGAAAAAGAATTGCGAAAAACCACATTTTCCGGTCAATTTCAAACGCTTGTGGGAAAATAAACGAATCTTTAGCTAATTTGAGTAATCGTGCAGTTTTACTTTTTGGTTTTGGAAAAATGCCCAAGCGGACATTTGTTTTAGGCACACTTAACCAGCGGTAAATTTGGTAAAGCATACCGGTGATAAAAACAAATACGGCGAGATAAACCATTACCCCGGCAACTAAAAAAGAAAACCAATCCATTGAAACCGCCACCTCGCTATTTTATTCTTTTAATATAGAAAATTATTTCCGGACCAATTCGTTCGCTCTTGAGAATTTCATTACCGGTACTTTTCGCCCAGGAAGGAATATCGGCTAAACTACCCGGGTCAGTGGCAGTCGCTTTAATTATCCCGCCAACCGGCACATTCTTGATATTTTGACTTACCCGCACCATTGGTAACGGACAGAGTAAACCTTTAAGATTCAATTCTAAATCAACCTTAATTTCCTCAGCCATTGTTTTTTCCTCCTCAAATGAACATTGTAAAGTTTGACTCTTGTGCTTGTTCAATAAAGAAACCCACACCCACAGAGTCGGTTACTTGGTCAATCAAGGTTTCTCGTGGGATTTCCATTACCTCCATACTCATCTGACAACCATACATTTTCACTCCCAGGTCAAGTGCCATTTGTCTCAATTCCGGTAAAGAGGAAACATTTTTTGCTTTCATCATTTTCTTGAACATCCAGCGTCCAATTCCACCAAAACTCATTTTGCTTGGGGTAGCCCGGTTAATATCACCGCCGTACATTAATCCGAGCATTCGTCCAAAAAGACTTTTACCGGTAGAAACCTTTTTCTTAAGCGCGCGTAAACCCCAGAAAGTGAAAAACATAATTACTTCCATATTAGAGGCAGCTGCACCAGTAGCAATGATGAAAGCCGCCATCAACTTATCCATATCTCCGCTGAAAATTACCATCGAAACTTTTTTCTTTTTTTCTTCTACCATTTTATCTGCACCTCCTTCTTTATTTAAATTTTTTGGCTAATTGCCGCTTTGATTGTTTTATTCTGTTTAGCTAACGCTTCTTGCAATACCTCACTAATTAAATCAAAAGCTTTGATTATCTTTGGATTAGAAATAGCATAATAGACCGTCTTTCCTTCTCTTCGGTTAAGCAAAATACCTTTCGTCCTTAAAATAGCCAGATGTTGGGAAAGATTCGCCTGAGCAATACCGGTAGTTTTAACCAACTCAGTAACGGTCATTTCCTTATCCCGCAGAGTATCAAGAATTTCTTGCCTTTTCGGATTAGATAATGTTTTACATAAATCAGAATGTAAACAATAAAATTCATTTTCTCTAATTAGTCCCACTATTATTCCTCCTCTTCCTCATCTTCTTATATGCATATATATTAATAATATTATATTTATAATTCGAAATTTGTCAAGAGGTTTTATTAAAAAAATTTTCCAATCTGGTTAGTATAGATAACTTGTGAATTTTAGTTCGGAGAGTTTTCTTAATTTTCCAATAGGTGAACAGGTTTTGTAGGTTGATTTTTTTATCTTTAGTTAGTATAATTTTTTATCTATGGAGACGGTAGTTCAGTTGGGAGAACATCCGCTCTCACCCCACACCTTAGAAAGGGGGCGTAGTTCAGTGGGAGAACGTTCGGTTCGCATCCGAAAGGTCAGGGGTTCAAATCCCCTCGCCTCCAAAAACATAAGGTGCGGGGCGAGCGCGGGAGGTCACCCCGTAAAGATATTCTACGGGGTCGATTCCAGTTTATTAAAAATAGCAATGAAGTGGTTAAGTAGTTAAGTGACTAAGAGGTTTGTTAAGAAAAATGAATTATTTAGTTATTGCCAGAAAATATCGTCCACAGAAATTTGATGAAGTTATCGGGCAAGAGCATATCACTCAGACCTTAAAAAATGCAATTTTTGCTAAGCGGATTGCTCATGCTTATCTTTTTTCCGGTCCGCGGGGGATAGGGAAAACTACGACGGCAAGAATTTTTGCTAAAGGGTTAAATTGTGTAAATGGTCCGACTGCTGGACCTTGTCAGATTTGTATTCCTTGCAAAGAAATTACTCAAGGTAACTCGGTTGATGTTTTTGAAATTGATGCGGCATCCAATCGTGGGATTGACGAAATTCGTGCCTTAAGGGAGAATGTGCGATTTGCACCGGCTGCCTTTCGTTATAAAATTTATATTATTGATGAAGCGCACCAGATTACCCCGGATGCTTTTAATGCTTTGTTAAAGACTTTGGAAGAACCTCCAGCGTATGTAATTTTTATTTTTGCCACTACTGAACCGCAGAAAGTGCCTTTAACCATTCTTTCCCGTTGTCAACGGTTTGCTTTTCGTCTGGTTTCCATAGAAAAGATTAGCCAGCGTCTGGAAGAAATTGTCAAAAAAGAAAATTTATCTATTGAACCGGGAGCGATTAGTTTTATCGCTCATCTTGCCCAGGGCAGTGTGCGTGATGCGGAGAGTTTGCTTGATGAAGCACTTTCTTTTTCGCCGCAAGGAGTAAAAGTTAAAGATTTAGTTTTTCTCCTTAACCTTCTTCCCCAGGAATACCTGATTCATTTTGGGGAAGCATTTCTTTCCTTGAATAAACAGAAAGTATTAGATTTAATTGCCGAAGTGAACGACCTTGGTTATAATCTCCAGCAGGTAGTGAAAGATTTAAGAGAATATTTCCGGCAGTTGCTCCTTTTAAAATTCTCTGCGGGTGAAGTTTTAGGTTTACCTAACGAATTAAAAATAAGTTTAAGTAAAGAAGGTGAAAAGTTCAGTTTCCAATTACTTTCCCGTTATATTTCTCTACTTTCCCGTTGTTTAGAAGAGATGAAATGGTCCGACCAGCCACGAATAATTTTTGAAACTTATGCTTTAAAGATGGCGAGTCCGTATTTCGGGATTGATGAAATTGTAGAAAGAGTAGAAAATTTAGAAAAATCTTTAACCGAAGTAGTTACTACTGAAGAAAAAAGTAATGAATTACTTCAGTCAACGGTTGAAGAACCAGTCAAAGTAGAATTTAACCAAACCGAGGTTATCAGTAAAGAAACGGCTGAAAAACTACCGTTCCCACCAGAGACAAATTTGCCTCAAGCGAAAAAAGCGATTCCTTCTTCTGCTGAAGGTACGGCTTCACTTGAGATGTGCTGGACGAAATTTCTTGAAGAAACAAAAAAGAAGAAATTCACTCTCTTTTCTTATCTTGAGTTTGTTCAGCCAAAAGAATTTAGGAATAATGTTTTGACTTTGGTTTTTAGTCAAAATTTTTCTTTAGAAGGAGCAGAGAAAAACAGCGAATTTATTAAAAAAATCTGGCAGGAATTATTTTCTCAAGAAATCAGGTTGGAACTTATTCTTGGTAAAGTGGAGCCGAGGAACCAAGAAATAATTACTTCAATTACTGAAGAACCGGAGATAGAAATACCAAAGGAAACATTTACTTTAGCGGAAGAGAAAACAAAGAACGAAAATCAAGATGTATCTCTTGACCCGGTGATGAAAAAATTATTTAAACATTTTCCTCAGGCACAGGTTGTAAAGAGAAAAGAAGGATAATTTACATTTTTGCCATTAGCCAATAGCCATCAGCAATCAGCTTTTAAAAGTTTTTGAAGAATTTGGCTAAAGGCTATGGGCTGATGGGTAAAGGCTTTTCCAAACAAAAGCAATTTGACCGGAAGAAAAAAATTATTTAAAATGACATTGTTGCCAAAGTCAACAATGTCACCCTGAACCCAAGTGAAGGGTCTCAAGATTCTTCGTTTCATTCAGAAAGGTAAATCTATCAATGATTAGTCGTTACAGTCCTTCATTATTGAACGATTTTGAAAAATGTCCCTATTTCTTTAAAATCTTTTATCTTGACGGACGGAAAAAAGAATTAGAAAAACCAAAATCTTATTACACTTTAGGGAGAACTGTTCACGATGCATTATGCAAATTCTTTTCTTTATTTGTTGAAGAAAGAACCTTAGAAAAATTACATGAACTTTATCGGCAGTCCTGGAGAGAAATACTCTGGGAAAAAAGAGGTTTTGAAAATAAAAAAGAAGAAAAAGAATACGGTTTACGTGGTTTAGCGATGTTAGAATGGTTCTATAAGAATTATGACATAAGCGTAAGACCGAAATATCTAGAAAATTATTATGAAACTATTCTATCTGACGGAGCGACTTTAGTCGGTAAAATTGACCGGATTGACGAACATACCGATTCTTCTTTGACCATCATTGATTACAAAACGGGTAAAGATACGATGGATGATGAAGAGATGCCTGATGATTTGCAGGCAGGATTTTATACTTTCTTGGTAGAGAAAAAACTGCGTCGTCCAATAAAAGAAGTAAAATTTATTTATTTGGAGAGCAGAACCGAAAGTAATTTTACTCCCGATGGGGGATATTCAAAAAAAGTGGAAGCAAACATAAAAGAAAAAATTAACCAAGTTGAGAATGCAACTGAATTTTTACCAAAGGTAAGTTATCTCTGTAAATACTGTGATGTTTTACCGCTCTGTCCCGAGAGAGTAAATATCTTAAGGAGCGAAATTCCCTTTTAGTTCTTTACTTAACCGCTTAACCACTCAAACACTTAATCACTGTAGTTGAGGTTCCGGCGTAGCTCAATGGTGGAGCATCCGGCTGTTAACCGGAGGGTTGTAGGTTCGAGTCCTACCGCCGGAGGATTTTAGGGATGCCCCTTGCGGGTATCCTTAAAATCCTATGATGTTTGATTTTGAAGCTACAACCCGCAGGGAACCGGAGGTTGTGGGGTGCCAGTTGCGGCAAATAGGCCGCAACGAGTTTTGGCACGGGCGAACGTCGGCGTGAGCCCTGGCTCTGAACGAAGTGAAGAGGAGTCCCCTGTCCTGCGTAGCTTGAAAAGCGAAGAAGGATACCGCCGGAGCCACGCAAAATTCGCTTTCAGCGAATCACGTGGCTGAGTATTTTTTACGAAGCTACGTGTTGAAACTGAAAGTTTTAATTTACGTGTGTCTCGTGATAACGTAACCGGTGCTTTCTCAGGTGGAGTCATTCTGCGGGGACATGTAAAATATCTTAGAAGAGGATTTTAGATATATTTTAAGGTGAAAAATGAAAACAAAAGTAAAATATAAGCAAAAAAGAAAGGAACCTCTTTTTGTAAAAGAAAGTCTGTTTCCAGCAATAGATTATCAGCCAACTGGTAATATCAACTATAAGACTATAAAAATCCATACTGGAAATATTAAGCAAAACATAACTGCAATTGACCAATTATTGTCCTTCTACCCAAGAGAGGATGTTTTTTTTGAAATTAGCAATGGGGATTTAATTATTAATTTACGGCAACTTGATTTTTCAGATTTCAAGAAAAAAATTCAGTCATTTATTGAAAATTCTGACAATGAAGTTTCCCAATTATTAAATTCCATATTATTTCATATTGAAAAAATTAAAAGTTATGGTTTAAAAGGCAAAAAAAGATTATATGTTGGATACAATAAGGAAAGGAAAGTAAAAGGCAGGGAAGAAAAAGAAAAAGAACGAGGTATTTATTTTTATGCCAGAGATAATACTTTTTCTAAACGAAATAATGAGGTTCCAGAGCGGTTTATAAATCAGATAATATCAGGAGACAGTGAAGAAATCTTAAAGAAGTTTCCCGAAAATTGTATTGATTTAATCTTTACATCCCCCCCTTATAATTTTGGATTAGAATATGAAAATCATAAAGACGGAACTAATTGGAATGAGTATTTTGATAAATTATTCAAAATATTTATAGAGTGTATAAGGGTTTTAAAATATGGGGGGAGGGTTATTGTTAATGTCCAGCCTCTATTTTCTGATTATATTCCGATTCATCATATACTTTCTGATTTTTTTATGAGACGAAAGATGATCTGGAGAGGCGAAATCATTTGGGATAAACACAATTGGAATTGCAAGTATACTGCGTGGGGTTCTTGGAAAAGCCCAAGTAATCCTTATTTGAAATACACTTGGGAATTTCTTGAGATATTTTGTAAGGGAGATTTAAAAAAAGAAGGGGATAGTAAGAATATTGATATTTCTGATGAAGAATTTAAAAAATACGTTATTGGAAAATGGGATATTGCCCCGGAAAGAAACATGAAAGAATATGGGCACCCTGCTATGTTTCCTGAAAATCTTGTTGAGAGGGTGCTAAAATTATTTAGTTACAAAGGAGATGTAATTTTGGACCCATTTAATGGTGTTGGAACAACTACCGCTGTATCTAAAAAACTGTCCAGAAAGTATATCGGTATTGATACTTCTGAAGAATATTGCAAAAAAGCAAAAGATAGGCTTGAAAAAACACCAATTGATATGAGATTGTTTTAAGGGAAAAAAAGCATGAAAAATAAAATTTCAAAAGGAATTCGATCGCTTATTAATGCCTATGAGTTTTTAGTTAAAGGTATTGATATAAAGGCCAAGGACTCCGAAGACAGGGCATACGGTGGTGTTATTAGAGCAGGAAAGGGAATGTTGGTTGAGAGTTTAGGAAAAAGTTTGGTGGAAATTGCATGGAAAGAATTGGGTTATGACAGTAAGAGACTGTCAATGGAAAAACAAACTGTAAAAATTCCTCTTAACAAAAATTATCTCGGTAGAATTAAAAGTCCAGAAGTGAAAAGATACATAGAAGAAAATATTAAGGAATTTTACTATCCTCTTAAAACCGATGTCCATGTTTATATAGATGGTAAATTTACTATTGCGATGGAGTGTAAAGCGTATACTGAAAATGCCATGCTCAAAAGAATACTCGTTGATTTTACTTTGTTCAAGCAAGTTTATCCTGATTTGGCTTTTGTCTTGTTGCAGTTGGAAAGTCAATTAGGCGGGGATTATTCGTCGGCGAATAGTGTAAAATATGGCAGTCCTTCAACGCATACTTTATTGTCATACTTTGACATTGATTTAAATATACTTACTTTGCTTGAGGGTGAAAGGAAAGTTGACAAACCGATACATAAACCAAAATATTACAAATCGTTAAGGGCTAAAAGTCTTTTAACTTCACTCGAAGTTATAAAAAGAATATTAGTTAAAGGCATTAAAAATGAATAGTTTTAGAGGAAGGAACAAAAAAGGGCAATCTCCCGCATTGCGGAACAGTTGCTCTTGTAGTTCCACTGCTCGGTTTTTATGCTGGACAAATCCAGGGCGATTACTTCTTGGTTATTGGAAATCATAGGTTAGTCTTTTAATCAGGATGGTTGCATAAGAACCACTGGGTAAGGAAAAAGAAATTTTTACTGCTAAACGATTACGATTCAAGTTATCATTTCCAATTTCTAAAATTTTCAATTCTTCCGGGATAATAATAGTTTTTCTCTCATCTTTGGGGAAATAGGTTTTTTCCATTCCTCTTAACTTAAAATCTTCTAAAGTTAAGCCCTCTCTTGCCAGAACTTCTTCGTAGATTTCTTTTAATTCCTTGTTCAATTCAAGGTTATGTACTGGTAAAGGAAAGGATAAATCCTGCCATTGCTTGATTCTTTCTTCGGGTAGAAATTGATAAAAGAGCAAATCAAAATTGAATCTTTCAATTTGGTAATGAGCCGGGATGAGATTGTTTTCTTCTAAATTTTTCTTTAAGTAAAGTTTAACTATTTCGTTCCAGAGATAACTCTGGTAACTGGTAACAATCAGGAAACGGAGACGTCTTTCAATCAGTTCAAAAGCAGTCTTAAAATTCTCCGGATGGTCTTTGAGGTAATTGATAATACTTCGTTCACTTGACTTGGGGATTAAGTCCATTAGTTCTTTCCATTTACCCCAGTGTCCGGCAATAGTTTTACTTATTTTCTTCTTTATTTTTGTCTCATATTTTGAAGAGGAAGCAAGGATATATTTTAAAGCCGTCTCGTAGTCCTTTTTGAGAAGATAGCGGGCAACAAATTCGCCGCTGGGACGGGCTGAACCGAACCGTTGGTAATCAAAATAATTTGGGAAGCCGAATTTTTCTACTTCATCTGCTCTTTGCTCTAACCTCTTAGTTTCTTCTCTTCTTAAATCACGGATAGTTATCCGGAAACGATTTTTGCGTAAATCGCCGATTTCTAATTGCCTATTTCTTTCTCCGAGATACTTGAGAGAAAAAGCATGCAGTTCAAGATTTTTTTTCGGTCCATTTCGGATAGAAAGATACTGTTTAGCGTAAGCATGTTTATCTTTTAAACCGCAAAAACCAATCTCTGGTTTCTTCTTTTTCCAGATACGGCTGATAATTTCCACTGCATCAAGAGTGGTGATATTCTTTTTTTCTAAAAGATAAGTTGGGTATTGCCCAGAAGAAAATATTTGGGGTAGCGAGATTACTTCTTCAACAATGAAATCTTCAGGAAGTTGCCGTAGTTTCATTTAAGTACCGCAAAATCGCAAAAATTCCGCTAAAGCGCCAAAGGAGAATCTCCGCTAAGCCACAAAAATTTTTAGCGTTTTGGCGAGTATTTAGCGTTTTTAGCGTAGTTTTGAAGGAAAGCATCAACACATTTTGGGTCAAACTGTTGCCCTTTAAGACGGACTAATTCTTTGTCGGCAATTTCTTTGGAGAGACCTTTTCGGTAAGGACGGTCAGAAGTCATCGCATCGTAAGCATCAGTAACCGCCATAATCCTGGCAATCAGAGGTATATTTTCACCATTCAACCCCTCCGGATAACCTTTGCCGTCGTAACGTTCGTGATGATATTTTACTCCGGGGATAACTTCTTTCAGTTGTTTAATTTCCGCAAGTATTTCCGCACCGATTACCGGATGTTTCTTGATTTCTTCAAATTCTTCTTGAGTTAATTTACCATCTTTAAGTAAAATTCTTTCTGGGACACCGATTTTACCAACATCATGGAGTAAAGCAGACAGCTCAACATTTCTTTTCTCTTTTTCCGAGAGGTTCAATTCTTCAGCAATCATTAAAGAAAAATGGCGCATTCGTTCACAATGTCCACGGGTATAGGGGTCTTTTGCTTCAATTGCATCCGCGATTGCTCTTACTGCCGAAATGAAAAGGTCACTCAAATCCTGGTATAATCTTGCTTTCTGTATCGCTAAAGCACCAGTTGTAGAAAGTGTTTGGAGAAGTTCAATATCTTCAGAAGTAAATTTTTCACCTTTTTTCTTATTGACAACTTCAACAACACCGATAAGTTTGTCTTCAATTTTTAAAGGTACAGCAAGTATAGAACGTGTAATAAATCCGGTCGTTCGGTCAGATTTCTTACTGAACCGTTTATCTTTGGAGACATCAGCAATATGTAATGGTTGTCCATGTTCAGCAACCCAACCAGCGATACCTTCACCTTTAGCAAGATATATTTTTTTGATTTCGTCCTTTTTTGTTCCAGTAGCAGCGGTGAAATAAAGTTGCCCTTTTTCTTCGTCCATGAGGAGTATTGAAGATGCTTCGGTGTCAATTAACTGATTAGCTATGGTCATAAGCATCTCAAGGACAGTATTTAAATCAAGAGTCGTATTGACTAATTCTAAGGCATGAATTAGCCGTTCACGAATGTTTAATTTGTCTTCTAAGAGAGAAATTTTTTCTTGCAGAATTTTTTCGTCGTTCATCATTTTATGAAGTTTAGTATTTTTTTATTTTCCTGTCAATCTCTGATTAAGTTTTCTTACATAATCTTTCAGTTTTTGAAACTCTTGCCAATATTCTAAAGGATATAAAGGAAAAATAGAATTATTCTGGAGTAGTGGGTCAGGAAAATTAAAATTGTAGGTTACCCAATCTTTTGTCCCGGGAATTGGTGAATATTCTACAAGGAGAACTTTTGCACCCAGTTGATGAACAAAATTTACTGATTCATATACTTCATTAAGATTTTCTTCCGGACAAGCGTACATAAGATAGACACCAATATTTTTGGTTTGGTAACCTACTCGATTAAGATTTTTTATTGCTTGAATAAATTCTTCATTGGTAATTTTATTACCAGTTTTTTTCTGTCTTTCCGGATTAGTTGTTTCCAGACTTAAACGTGGCTGGACAAAATTTGTCTGATAAAGAAGTTGGGCAGTTTCTTCGCTAATGAACCTTGGATGAAGACCATTGGGGGTATGAAAGAAGAGTTTAAGTTTCGTTTCTTTTATTTCTTTGAGGATTTTAGGAATATGTTCTTGGCTATTAACTAGTAAAGCGTCATCGTAGAAGACAAAATTTTTGACCTGATATTTTTCGTGAAGAAAAATTATTTCTTGCACAACATTTTCTGCTTTCTTTTGTAAAAAAGGTGAGAACTGACTCACCGCACAATAACTGCATTGGAATGGACAACCGACCGATGTACGTAAAACAATGTATTCAAGATGTTGGTAAAAATTATAATCGGGGGGAGGAAATTCAAGAAAACTATCTGGTATTTTTTCCGAGGCAAATTTTTTACCGGTAAGTTTTTCAATAAGAAAAAAAAGAGGTTTAATTTCTCCAGCGGAACCGGAAAAGATGAAATCTGCCTTGGTATATTTCTTTGCGTGTTCGGTGCAGAGGGTTGCGTAAGTACCACCGAGAATAATTGGAATTTTTGGGATTTTTTGTTTTATGATGTTTACTGTCTCAATTACTCCCGGATACCAGTAGGTCATCCCGGAAGTGACTAAAATTATGTCTGGAGGGGGTATTTTTTCTATTTCTTGGCAGAAAATTTGCCCCGGTAATCCAAACCGTTTATATCGTCGGGGATAAGGGGCTAAAATCACTGGTTTATCCACAACCTGTGGATAATATTTACCGCAACCCCATAAATTGGACTTTGGAGAATAGAAATTAGCAAGCGTGGGATGGAAACGGTCAAGGCAGTCAATTAGGGATATTTCACAATCAAGATTGCGAAAGATGCTGGCTAAATAGAGTAAACCTAACGGTTTTGACCAGAGGTCATAGGCAGAAAAGTCGTATATCCAAGGATTAACTAAAAGAATACGCATTTGATTATCTCTTGAGTTTTTGCTATTATTCTATAAAATTTAGGTGGAAAAATGAAATTTGGAAGAAAAGTTTATTCCTTTAAAAAGGTAACCTCAACGATGGATATTGCGAAAAAACTTGCCGGAAAAGGCGAACCCGAAGGGAGTGTAGTCATTGCCGAGAGGCAAGTTTCTGGTCGGGGGAGATTCCAGCGAAAATGGTCTTCACCTACGGGAGGAATATATTTTTCTCTCATCTTGAGGCCAACAATTCCTCCTTTGGAAATGGGGAAAATAAACCTTTTGGCTGCAGTTTCTCTTGCCGAAACAATGAGGGAACTTTACGCTTTACCGACAAAGATAAAATGGCCTAATGATGTTTTAGTCCGAGGAAAGAAAATTAGTGGTATTTTAACTGAGATGAATACGAAAGTAGATAAAGTAAACTGGGTAATCCTAGGTATCGGGATAAATGCGAATTTTGAAGTAAAAAAGTTAGGGAAAACGATGATTCCATCAACCTCACTTAAAGAGGAACTGAAAAGGAGAATTTTCTTGAAAGAATTGCTCCAAAGGTTATTAGGGCGACTGGAAAGAAATTATCTTAAGCTAAAAAAAGAAGGGTTCGGTTGGCTTTTAGAAAGATGGAGAACATTTTCGGATACCTTAGGACGGAAAGTAAAAGTTCAGACATCAGAAGGAATATTTTGGGGAGAGGCACTAGATATTGATTCAAATGGTGCATTGGTCCTAAGATTAGCTAACGGAAAAAAGAAGAAAATTTTTGCTGGTGATTGTTATCATCTCAGAAGAAAATGAAAAAATTATTTGTCTGGTTATTGGCTATTTGTCATTTGTTATTAGTTAACTCCCTTTTTGCCGGCACAGAAGCATACTTAATTCTTACTGCTTCCCGTCTGCCTTCAAAATTTTCCGATTTAACTCGTCAGGTTACGGTAATTACTGCTGAAGAAATAAGTAAAATGCCAATAAATTCAGTCCAGGAAGTTCTCAATTATGTTTCCGGTGCCGACCTACAGACACGCAGTCCTTTCGGTCTCCAATCAGAACTTTCTTTACGGGGAGCAAATTTTGAACAGGCACTCATTCTCATTAATGGAGTAAGGGTTGATGACCCTCAGACCGGGCATCATGACTTAACTCTTCCTTTAACTCTGAAAGACATTGAACGGATAGAAATTCTTCATGGTGGAGGTTCTTCAGTTTACGGTGCGGATGCTTTTGGCGGAGTAGTAAATTTCATTATAAAAAAACCGAAAGAAAAAAATCTTAATTTTGATTTCGCTTATCGTGATTACCAGACAAAAGAGGGACTCTTCAGTGGTACTTTCGGAAGAGAGAATTTTTCTCAGCGGATAAGTGTAGAAAAAAAAGTTTCTTCTGGCTGGTTCAAAAAGGAAGGGAAGAAAGTTACTGATTTTGACTTTCTCATTTTTTCTGGTCTGAGCCAATATGATTTGCGGAAGAATTTTTCTTCTCCACGATTTTCTCTTGTTTACGGCTATACGGATAAAGTTTTTGGTGCTTACGATTTTTATAGTCCAGGAAAAGATGCTGATTCGCGGGAATGGATGAAGACAAAATTTGTTAGTTTAACTGTAGAAAGTAAACAACAATTTTTTCCGCAAACAAAGATTTATTTCCGAGAGAATGATGACCGTTTCATTTACAAATACAGTATCAATTATGGGATTAACGAACATACTAGTCAAATTTTAGGTATTGACTCTTTTTTACGGGTAAATAGTAATTTCCTTTTCGGAAGCGAAATTTTAGCAGAGAGTATTGTAAGCACAAAACTGGGCAAGCAGCGGGATAGTCGCTGGTCTCTTTATGCTGAGTACCGTGATAACTATACTGAGAAGTTAAATTTGAGTGCTGGTCTACGGATGGATACTTATTCCCGTTATGACCAAGTTCTTTCACCTTCATTTGCTCTTGGCTATTCTTTAAGGCCGGAGATGAAATTACTTTTATCTTTCGGGAAATCATATCGTGTTCCTTCCTATACTGAACTTTATTATGAAGACCCGGCAAATAAAGGGAATGCAGAGTTAAAGCCCGAAGAGGCGTTTACTTGGGAAGGAGGATTAAATTACCAGAGAAGAAATTATCAATCTAAGTTGACCTTATTTCAGCGTGAGCATAAAGAGGCAATTGATTGGGGAAGATATTCTTCGTCAGAAAAATGGCAGGTGCGCAATATCGGCAGATTGAAATTTACCGGTTTGGAAAGCGAATCAGAAATTTACCTTTTTTCTCTTAGAGGGAAATTTAAATATTCTTACTTAAAAGCTACTTCGGAAATGCCTTCCGGTTATCAGTCAAAATACACTCTTCGTTATCCAGAACATCTTTTTTCTTTAGAAACTACTTTTTTAACAATTTTTGGTCTCCAGGCAAATTTAAACGGAATTTATAAAAAAAGGTATCAGGAAGATGGCTATTTTCTTCTCAACAGTCGGGTAAGTAAGAAATTTGGTTTCACTACGATTTATTTAGATGGTTTAAATCTTCTCAATATCAAATATGAAGAAATTCTTGGAGTGCCCCAACCCGGTCGCTGGCTTGGGATAGGAATAAACTGGAGTTACAATTAATGGTGATGAGAGGGAGATTCTTCGGTTTGGACAAAAAGAAGGGGGAAAATAATATCGCTGGTGCAACAGGGGATGATTACGGCAATTACCGTGTAGATGAAGACCATCCCGATGAAATTTATCCAGTTAGTTAACCCAAAAGAAACTAAATAAAGAATTGATGCCATACTGCTTAAAAGCACATGGGCAGTATGGGAAAAAATTGTGCTTTCTATTGTCTTGGGTACAATTAAACCGGTAAAAATACCAAAGATAACAAAAGGTAAAATTAACAACGGATGTCGGATTAGGCAAATATGTAATTCCATCCTTGTCCCTAAAAGAAAACCAGAAATATAGGGAATAATTATATCACTCATTCCACAGATACCTACCGCACCGATAAAACCAATAATTACTGCTTTCGCAAAATTTTTTTCGTGCCGCCAGAACATTGCCGTAGTGGCGGTAGCACTGAAAAGTAGATGTAAGGGATGAAAGATATGGAACAAACTGGCGGAAAGAACAGTTGGGTTTGCACTTGCCGAAAGAGAAGTTAAATAAGTAAGAATACCGACAATAATTATCCCTACCGAAACACTGTAAATCGTATAGGGGAGATGTTTTTCTAATTCTACTCCCAAATGACGCAAGGTCTTATTCATCTATTTTACAAGATTTCACAAATTCTGCCCTATAATCTGCGTAATCTTTTCAAAATCTGCGTAATCATCAGCCTGGAGTGATTTTAGCGACAGGCTGAATTTTTATTTTTCAAGGAGTGTTTTTTTGATTTCTTCGGCGAAAAGTTTTGCTTCTTTAGGACTCTGGGCAGTAATTATTTTAGATTTAGTATTGAGGTCTAAATCTTTTTCTACTGGTTTAGCCGTATATTTTGCTCCTTTGGTAACTAATCTATTTCCTTCACTTGGGAAAACCGTCGCTTTTTTGTCCTTCAGGACACCGGCATTGGCTAAAGTTACCGGGGCGATACAGATTGCGGCTAAGAGTTTACCTTCTTTAACTGTTTCCTGAGCAATTTTATGAGCTACCGAATTATTCCAATATTCCGAAGCACCTACTCCGCCGACAAAAATCACTGCATCATAATCTTTGACTTTTATCTCTGAGAAAAGAATGTCCGGTTTAACCTTTGCACCAAGCATCCCGGTCGCTGTCTCCGTACTTGAAGAAACAGTGGTAATTTTTGCTCCTGCCTGGGAAAGAATCTCTTTGGGGGTGAGATATTCTTCATCACGAAAATCTTCATTAGCAATAACCATTACTACTTTTTTTCCTTCCAAAGGTAAAGTATCCATTTTTTTCTTCTCCTTACCGGAACTTGAAGCACAAAATAAAAATATAAATATACAAACTAAACTCAATCTTTTTTTCATTTTCGCTTTGACTTAATTTTTGAATCACCTACTTACCCAATCACCTAACCACCCATTTACCTACCTACCCACTCACCCGCTCACCGGTCTCACTCTTCGGTGGTTTAGATGGTTTTCTTTCACCACGCAGTCCGCGGATAAGTTTGTTGAAGAAACGAGAACGTTCGCTTTCTAAGTCGCCCAAAAGATTACGAATTTCTTGTTCCCGGATTTGCATCTGCATTTTCCACTGGATTTCTTTCTGGGCAAGGACGGCTTTAAGTTCACTGGTTTCGTCCTCTTTTTTACGCAATTTTTCACCAGTTCCTTCAAGTTCTATCCGTAAATGATGTAATTCTTTTTCCTTTTCCCGGAGTTCGGTCTGTAAACTTGCTTCTTTTTCGGTTTTTTCTAAATAGAGGGCACGGATTTCTTCTTCTTTACCTTTCAGTCGTTCTTCCCATTCTTTTCGTTTCTGTTCAATGTCGTTTCTTAATGAATTTATCTGCTCGTTTAATTCTACTTGGAGAGTCTGCCATTCTTTTTCTTCTTTTTCTCGGGTAGTCCGTTCTTCGTTTGATTTTCTTTCCCAAAAATCTTTTTCCATCAGGTATCTTTCTTCTTTTGCCTGTAAGAGTGATTTCCATTCACTCTGATGGGTAAGATATTCATTTTTCAGGGTTTCTAATTCTTTTTCTTTAGAAGTAAGTTCCTGCTGGGTTTTATTTTGCAGTTGGGCATATTGTAATTCTAAATCTTTTAGTTCTTGTTTACGAGTAGTGAGTTCCTGATTGATTTTTTCTTCCTTCTCAAGTAAAGAAACTTTTTCTTTTCCCCAGAATTCTTTCTCTTCAAGAAAACTGAGGTTCGCTTCTTTTAACGACTTTTCTTGAGCAACCAAAACTTTTTCTTTCTCTTCCAAACGTCGGTTCCGTTCCTGATATTCTTTTTCCCTTTCTTCAAGTTTCGTTTGTAATTCAAGAATTCTTGCACTTAATTCGTTTTCCCGGCTATCTTTCTCACGAATAAGGACACGAAATTCTTCTTCCTGTTTAAGTAATGCTTTGCGTGAATTTACTTCTTCAGATTCTAAACGGCGGTTCAATTCTTTAAGTTGTTCATCCCACCAGAGACGCATATCATTAAGTTCCTTTTGTCGTCGTTGATAGTCGGATTCCAGTTCTCTTATCCTTTCTTCATGTTTATCTTGTAAAGCGCGAATTTCTTCCTCTTTGGCAATTAGTTTTTCGGAGTTAGTTTTTTTCTCTTCTTCCAGTTCTCTTTGTAGTCGTTGCACATTTTCTTCTAAGCGGATACGGGTAATTTCATATTCTTGTTCTTTACGCTGGTATTCAGCACGAAGTTCAGTTTCCCATTTGGACATCTCTACCCGCAGACGATTATTTTCATCAGTTTTTTCTTGTAACTGTTTTGCCCAGGAACTTTTTTCTTCTTCAATTTTTTTTGCTAATTCTTCCAACTCAAAACGCAAACGTTCTTCAAGATGTTTATTCTCTTCCAGTTTAGTTCGGTATTCACTCTCCAACTCTGCTTCACGGGTAATCTTTTCGGTACGGAGACGGGCTAATTCTTCTTCCTTCATTTTCAATTTTTCTTCCGCACCAATCCGCATCTGTTCAAGAGTTCTTTTTGTATCGCGTAGTTCATTTTCTAAAGATGTTCGTAATGAAATATATTCCTGTTCCCTTTTTGTTAATTCTTCTTTCAGTTCACGTTCCCGTTCAACAAATTCTTTTTCTAAGTGTGTATATTCTTCTTCTTTTATTCGCAATCTCTCATTCCAATTGATTGTTTCCAATTCAAGACGTGTTTTCATTCCACTTAGTTCTTGTTCCAGACGGAGTTTTACTAATTCCAGGTCGCGTCTTTTTTCGTTGTATTCTGATTGTGATTCCAATATTTGCCGTGTAGATTCTCTTTGGACAGTAGCAATTTCGTCTGCCTTTTCGCGTATTTTTTTCTGCCATTCGCTTCTTTCTTCATCCCATTTTAGGCGCAATTCGCTAAGTTTATTTTCTAAATTAGAATTTAAGGTACGTAGTTCATTTTCTTTACTTTTAGAGAAATTATCCAGTTCATTAAGTTTTGCGGTTAATTCCAGTTTAATTTTGTTTTTTTCTTCTTCAGCAATACGCAGTTTTTCTTCCCAGATAAGTTTTTCCTGTTCATTTTGTTGTTTAAGGAGAGCAAATTCATTTTCTTTTTGTGTATATTCCAGTTGTAATTGTTGTCGGTCAGTTTTTGCGGTTTCAATTTGAGNNCATTAAGTTTTTAAGTTGAGCAATTTCGTTTTCTTTCGCACGAATCAGATTTTCGGCTTCAGTTTTTCTTTCTGTATATTCTTTTTGTAAATTGGCAATTTCGTTTTCTATTTTTATCCGTTTTTGTTCTTCTTGATTTAATTTTTCCCGATATTCAGTTTTGATTGTATTTTCTCGTTGGACTAATTCCATTTTCAAATTACTATATTCGTTTTCTTTTCTTTTAATTTCTTCTGTAGCACGTACGAGTTCTTCTTCGCGTACTTTCTTTAAATTAAGTAAACTTTGTTCCAAGGCAGATTTTTCATTACTAATTTGTTGAATATTTTCTTCATATTCTTTTTTCAGTTTACCGGTTTGTTCAACTATTTCGGTGCGTAAAGCAAGAATTTCGTCTTCTTTGGTTTTTAATTCTTTTTCCCATTTATCCTTTTCTTCATTAATTCTTATCCGCAACGCTTCCAGTTCAGCATTCAAACGTCCAACTTCAGTATCACGCATCTGGAGTTTTTCGGTTAACTGTGTTCTTGTTTCTTCCATCCGTTGTGTAAATTCGCTTAATTCTTGGTTTTTTTGCTGATAGTCAACTTTAAGTTGTTTTTCACGGTCAAGGTATTCCTGTTTAAACCGGCGATATTCATCTTCCTGTTTGGCCAACTTTTCTTGGGCAATATTTCTTTCTTCTTCAAAACGTGTTTTTAAATTTTCTAAATCCTGTTCTAAACGTATTCTGATATTCTGGAGATTAGTTTCTTTTGTTTGGTAATCAGCATTAATTTGGGCTTCTTTAAGTAACCATTCACTTTGTAAACGGGCTAATTCTTCACCTTTAAGGTTTATTTTTTCTTTTAATGAATTCAATTCCTGTTCTTTTTGTAAAAGTATTTTTTCTAATTCATTTTTTTCTTGGGCAAATTTTTCTAACAAGTTTTCTTTTTCGCTAAGTTTGATTTGATTGGTTTCCAATTGCTTATTCAACTGTTTGATTTCATTCTCTCGGATTTCAATTTTTTCAGTTAATTGGATTTTTATGTTCTCTCTCTCGCGGGCAAGTTCGGCAATTTCTTGATTTTTTTGTTCAATTTCGCTCTCTATTTGTTTTGTTCGCTCAAGATATTCCCCTTTAAACTGTTGATATTCGTCTTTCTGTTTTGCTAACTTTTCTTCAAGGGACTTTCTTTCTTCCTGGATGTATCTTTTCAGATTTTCCAACTCGGATTCCAGACGTGATTTTTCATTGACTAAGGCGGTTTCTTTTGCCTGAAAATCTGTTTTGATTTGTGTTTCCCGGGTCAACCAAGTATTTTGCATTTTGGCAATTTCTTCTTCTTTCAGACGCAATTTTTCTATTAAGGAAGATAATTCCTCTCTCTGAGTAGCGAGAACTTTTTCCAAATCATTTTTTTCCTGAAGAAATTTTTCTCGTAATTCACCTTCTTTTACGCGTAATTCTGCTTCAAGTAAATCACTGTTTTCTTTTAATTCATGTTCTTTTTCAAGATAGAAATTTCTTTCAGAAACAACCTTTTTCTCTAATTCTTTGAGATTTTCTTCTTTAGTTTGTAATTGCAGTTTCAATCCTTCATATTGATGGTTTAACTCACGAATTGTCGCAAGATATTTCTCTTCGGTTTCGGCAAGTTTATTTCTTAATTTCTCATTTTCTTCTGCCAATTTATCTCTTAATTGCTTAAGTTCTTTTTCTTTTTCTGCTATTTTTTCGTTAATGATATTTTCTTGAATTAAAATTTGTGCACGGATTTGTTCATTTTCTTCTTCTGCACGTTTAAGATGAAGGTCATGTTCTTTTTCCTGTTCAGTAAATTTACTTAACAAGCGGTCAATTTCTTCTTCTTTGTATTGAATTTGCCTCTTATATTCCTGTTCTAAATTAGTCTTTTCTTGTTCTAAAGATGTTTTTTCTCTTTCTAAGAGATAAATTCTTTCTTTCCATTTTTTTTCTTCTTCTGCTAATGATTTTTGTAATTCGTTCAGTTCTTTTTCTAAATTTTCACGGGCGAATACAATTTGTGTTTTTTCTTTATCAAGCGAATTTTTCAGTTCAATAATTTCCAATTTTGCTTCCGCTTTCGCTAATTCTAATTCTTTTTCTTTATCAATAAGTTTATTCTGCCATTCTTTGTTTTCGTCAGTAAACTTTTTCTCTAAAGTGGTAATTGTTTTTTCCGAAAGTTCTTTCTCTTCTTCAATCCTTCGCGAAAGATTTGTTACTTCTTCTTCTCTATGTTTCTTTTCTTCCTCTAACTTTCTTTTCTCCCCTTCCAAAGAGGCAATTCTTTCATCATAGGATTTACGATTTTGAGTAAGACGATTTTCGTAGTTTTCCTTTTCTTCAAGTAACTTTTCACGGAGGGTTTTCAATTCTTTTTCTAATTCCAAAATTTTATCTTCCACCGTTTTAAGTCCTCCTCTTTATGAATTCAATTTCGGCAAGTTTATTCTTTTCTTTTCTTTTCCAATTTTCCAACTCACGGTCAATTTTTCGGTCAAGTTCTTCAAGTTCGCGTGCAAGTTTTCTTTTCTCGGTTTCTAATCTTTCATCTTTCCGGTCAGTAAGAGCAATTTTTCGTGACAATTCCCGTATTTTTGTTTCTTTCTCTTCCCATTCTTTACGCAGAGCAACTTCGCTTTCCTTGCGTTCCCGCCGTATTTGAACAAGTTCATTCTCTCTTCTTCTTATTTCTTCTTCCCAACTTTTTCTTTCGGTTATTGTCGGAGACGGGCTTTCCTTCTGTCTTTCCAATTCTCGGTATAGATTTTTTTTATCTATCTCAAGGTCGGCAATCTTTTTCTGCCATATTTTTTCCTGTTCAAGTATTTTTTTTTCATTAAGCAAAATTTCTTCTTCTCTTCTTTTCTGTTCCAGGGCTAACTGGTATTCTTTCTCTGCAAGAAGGTGTTTCAAATGGACGATTTCTTTTTCCTCTTCATTGAGCCGTTGTTCCAATTTTTCTATTTCTTCTCGGTAGGTTATTTGTGATTGTTTAATTTCGTTTTCTAAACGATTTTTCTCTTCAGTGAAAGTTACTTCTTTTTCGTTAAATAAAGTGTTTAAACGGTCTATTTCAGTTCCTTTATCCTTGATATCTTTTTCTAAAGAGATAATTCTGGTATCTTTCTCATCAAATTCTTTTTTCCATTGTGTTTGTTGTTCAATTCTTTTTTTCTCTTCTTCAATAAATTTTATTTGCCAGTTTTTTATTTCTTCTTCCTGTTTACTAATTCGTAAACGCAACTGGTTAAGTTCGTCTTCTAAAAGTTTACTTCTTCTTTCCTCTTCAGTAATGACTTTTTCCAATTGTCCTTTCTGGCGTCTACTTTCTTCAAAATGTAAATTTGCTTCCAATAATTGTCGTTCTTTAAATTCTTTCTCTTGAAGAATTCTTTTTATTTCTTCATCTTTATTCTTATTTTCTTCATTCCAATGGGTATATGTTTTTTCCTGTGCGTCAAATAACTGTCTAATTTGTTTTTGGTAATTTTCAATTTCTCTTTTCCATTCTTCTTCTTTTTCTAACCGTTTTTCTTCTTGACGTTTTAACTCTTTAATTTCGGTTTCCAGTTGGATAGTTTTGAGTAATAATTTTTGAATCTCTTCATTTTTTTCTTCAAGTTTTATTTCTCCGGAAGAACGATTTTTTTCTAAATCAGCAGTTATCTGAGTGATAATTAAAGCTTTTTCTTCAATCTCTTTATCTTTTTTTCTCAGTTCACCAAGGAGTGTGTCTTTTTCTTCGCTAAATTTAGTTTCTAATTCTCCAATTTGGCTTTGACTTCGGTCAAGTAATTGTTGATATTCTTTATCTTTTTCGTTATAGCGCAGAGCAAGTTGGACAATTTCTTCATCTCGGGATTTAAGTTTTCCTTCCATTTCCGCAGATATTTTTTTATTCTTTTCAATTTCTTTTTTCAATTCGTCATTCTTTTTTTCTAATTCCATATGGTAAATATTTTCTTTTTCAGCAATTCCCCGGTGTAATCTTTTAATTTCTTCTTCCTGAAAAGAAAATTTATTATTCCAGTTTATCTTTTCAGTTTCTAACTTTTTTTGCCAATTATTTATTTCACGTTCAGATTCTGTTTTGCACAGAAGTATTTCATTTTCTTTTTTTTGTTGTTCGGTTTTTCTTAATGTTTCTTCTTTGGAAAGTTGCATTTTGGAAAAATTTACATTTTTTCTTTCTTCTTCCAACTGAGCGAGCAAATTCTCTTTCTCCTGCTCAAATTTTCTTTTCAATTCTTTAAATTGTTGGTTCAATTGTGTTTTGATTGTTTCTATTTCCTCATCTTTTCTTCGGATTAGCTGGTTAATTTCTTCTTGGTGCTCACGCTGGATGTTTTGTAATTGGTCAATGAGCGCATCTTTTTTACTCAACTCTATAAGCAGAGATAATTTTTCTTCAGTAAATTTTTTTTCGGGAATTTGTGCCTTACTTATTTCTTCTCCGAGTGTTCGTTGTGTTTTTTCTAATTCAAGAATTTTTTTCTGATACTGTGTTTTTAACTGTGTCTCCTGGATTAATAATTGTGCTTTTAGAAGTTTATTTTCTTCTTCTTTATTTTTTAATTCTTGCAGGAATTTACCCCAGCCAATTTTTTTCTCGCTTAATATTCTTGAGTAGGTACTTATTTCTTCGGCGGGAGATAATTTATTCGGAGGGATTTCTTCTTTGGGCAGAAGTGTTTTTTCTTCTTTTGAGGTAATTGCCCCTTTTTTCAAACGCTCTTCCCAGAGTTTTCTTCTTGTTTCTTCAAGAAGTTTTTCCAATTCGGTTATTCTTTGTTGATATCCGGTATTTTCTTTTTGGTTTGTTTCAGCCATTTTTTCTCATTAGGGGATAAAAAATCTTGGATTTGTCTTCAATAAAAAAAATTAGGTATGTAACATATAATTATACTTTATCTATTTTTGGAAATTATATTAAAAAGAAAAAAAAATGTCAACCCCGCACCTATCAGGTATTGGTCGGTGTAGATCGTTTCCAGTGATTAACAGATTTTTCTTTTTGGTTCAGGTAGATATTTAGCAACTGTTGACATTCCTAAACCTATCTAACCGACCGAAAAAAATCACTGGATACTTGATAGGTGCGGGGTCAACCCCACCCTTTTGTCTAAAGTGCTTTTCTATGAATTTTGTTAAGGTTATCGGAGATCCCACCGCTACAGCAGGGTGATTTGCTAACCTAAATCAATCTTGAAAAAAGGCAGGGGTCAATATTGACTTTTGATAATTAAAACAGTAAAATAAATTTTTCTAAACTTAAACTACAAAAGGAGGATAAAATGTCAATGAAAAAGTTCGTCTTAATTTCTATTCTTTTTTGTCTATCGGCAGTTGTTCTTTTTGGTCAAGAGAAACCAGTAGCACCAGCTAAACCACAAAAAGAAGAAAAAAAAGTAGTAACACCCCAACCAGCAAAAGCAGAAAAGACAGTTACACCTGAATCAGCAAAAGAAGGAAAACCAATTGCTCCGGCGACGGAAAAGACCAAAGCTGCCGAACCCGAAAAAGCAATTTCACCTCAGACATCTAAAGAAGAGAAACCAGTTACTCCAGCACCAGCGAAAGAAGAAAAAGCGGTTGTACCTGAACCAAAACCAGAGAAAGAGGAAAAACCAATTATTCCCGCACCAGCCACGCAACCTGAAAAAGTAACTCCATCTCAGCCAGCCAAAGAAGAAAAACCAGTTACACCCGAACCAATAAAAGAGGAAAAAGTAACACCCCTTGAACCAGTAAAAGAAGAAAAGGAGATTACACCGGAACCGGTCAAAGAAGAAAAAGTATTACCACTTCAGCCAACAGAAGAAAAAAAAGAAGAAAAAGTGGGTCCTGATTTGAGTAGTTATCTTAATATCTTGAAAGATAAGAATAAAAAAATTGAAGAGCGTGTGGAAGCAGTTAAATCTTTAGGTGGAGTTGCTAACGAAGAAGCGATAAAAATTCTTAATGATTTCCTTGTTTCTCCTACAGAAGATACAAAAATAAAATTAGTGATAGTTGAAGCACTAAATAGTATCGGTAATCAATCGGTTGTTCCCTCTTTAGGTCAAGCATTAAAAGATAAAGATGCTCAGGTGCGAATAAATGCGATGAAGTCGTTAGTTCGGATTGCCGGTGAAAAATCTGCACCCTATTTGAGTGAGACACTTAAAGATAAAGAAGCAAAAGTGCGATTAGCAACCGTGGAAACTTTATCTAAATTGCAGGGTGATTTTGTTTGTCCACTCTTAGAGGAAGCATTGATAGATAAAGAAACCAAGGTGAAATTAACCGCTTTGAATGGTTTAACCGACCTTGGTGGTGAGAGGATAATTCCTTCTTTGAGTAAAGCGCTGAAAGATACCGATGAAGAAATAAAAATCTTAGCGGTGAAGAAACTTGCTCAATTTGGTGGTGATAAAGTAATTTCTCCGTTAGGTGAAGTATTGAAAGATAAGAATAAAAAAGTGCGTATTATAACCTTGGAAGAATTAGCAAAACTGAATAATTCTCAGGCGCTGTTGATAGTTGCTTCCGCAGTTAAAGATAGTGATAATGAAATCCGTCTTTTGGCAGTTAATCTCTTGAGTGTTTCCGGTGATGTGACCGTAGTTCCATTATTAGGCGAAGTGTTAAAGGATTCAAATCCGCAGATACGTCTTGCCGCAGTAAGCACATTAGGTTCAATCGGTGGTAACCAAGCAGTAGAAATTTTTATCAATGGGCTAAAGGATAAAGACCTTGAATTTCGTTTGACCGTAATTAATATTTTGGGAGTAATGCGTAATCCGACTGCAGTACCGGGATTATTAAAAATTTTGGATGAGGATACCCGGCTGGAAGTTCGTAATACTACAATTAAGGCGTTAGGTGAAATTGGTGACCGGAAAGCATTACCTGCACTTAATCAACTTGTTTCTCGCGGAGGGAAAGAAATCCAACCAGTAGCAAGAGAAGCAATTATAAAAATTGTAGAAAAAAATGCAGCGGAAAAGAAATAAAAATGTAGTAATTTTAGGAGGAATATCCAATGGTGAAAGTGGTCATTTCCGGTATTTTCGGACGGATGGGTTCAAGAATATTTAGTTTGGCTAAAGAAGATAAAGAAATAGAAGTAGTTGCTGGATTAGAAAGAAAAGGACATACCGAAATTGGTAAAGAAATATCCTCGGGAGTTAAAGTTTACTTCCATCCGGAAGAAGTAATTTCGCTTGGTGATGTTTTAGTTGAATTTAGCAATCCGCAGGCAACTTTGGAACATTTACCGTTAGTTGTGCAGGAGAAAAAAGCATTAGTAATTGGGACAACTGGTTTTTCAGAAAAAGAGATAGCTAAAATTAAAGAAGATTCTCGTTCGATTCCTCTGGTTTTTTCGCCCAATATGAGTATCGGAGTAAATTTACTTTTCCGTTTAGTTAAAGAAGTAGTTAATATAATTCCCGATTACGATATAGAGATTATTGAAGCCCACCATAACCAGAAAAAAGATGCCCCTTCTGGGACCGCCTTAAAATTAGCAAAAGTTATCTCGGAAGAATTGAATCGTGATTTGAATAAAGTTGCCGTTTATGGGCGGGAAGGAGTTACTGGTATACGGAAAAAGGAAGAAATTGGTATTTTAGCGGTTCGTGCTGGTGATATTGTCGGTGAACATACGATAATTTTTGCTACTCAGGGCGAACGGATTGAATTAATTCATCGGGCGCATAGCCGGGATACTTTCGCTGCTGGAGCAATCCGGGCAGCAAAATGGGTAGTTAAACAACGTCCCGGACTTTATGATATGCAGGATGTTTTAGGATTGAGGAAATGAGGAAAACTAACCGGCGTTATGCTTATCAATTGAGCGAAAAGATTTATGCCGAACGGTTAAGTTTACTCCCGCCCTATCTTTTTGTGGGTATTGACCGTAAGGTAAAAGAACTTAAAGAAAAAAGTATTCAGGTAATTAATCTCGGTGTTGGTGACCCGGATTTACCTACTCCGGAACATATTGTCAAAAAAGGACAGGAAGCATTGGCTAACCCGGTTCATCAGTGTTATCCTTTCGGTGCCGGGTTAAAAGAATTCCGTCAGGCGGTAAGTAACTGGTATAAACAAAGATTTGCTGTAGATTTAGACCCGGCTGATGAAGTTCACGTTTTGATTGGTTCTAAAGAAGGTCTCGGACATTTGCCTTTAGCCTTGGTTAACCCCGGGGAAAATGTCCTTGTTCCTGAACCTGGTTATCCGGTCTATAAAGCAAGCACAATTTTTGCTGGTGGTGAACCTTATTATTTACCTTTAAAAGAAGAAAATAATTTTTTACCTGATTTTTCCAAAATTCCGGAGAAAATACTAAAAAGAACGAAACTGCTCTTTATCAATTACCCGAATAATCCGACTACTGCTTGTGCGGATAGTTCTTTTTTCCGCAAGGCGATTACCTTGGCTAAAAAATACGGATTTATTGTCGCCCACGATGCGGCATATTCGGAAATTTATTTCAATCAGCCACCGATTAGTTTTCTTTCTGTTCCCGGTGCAAAAGAGGTCGGGATTGAATTTCATTCACTTTCCAAGACCTATAATATGACCGGTTGGCGGATTGGTTTCGCGGTGGGGAATAAAAAAATTATTCATGGTTTAGCCAATGTAAAAGATAATTATGATTCCGGTGTATTCCAGGCAGTGCAGGTAGCCGGGGTGACTGCTTTAACCGGTTTCCAGGAATGTGTAGAGCAAATGCGCCGGATTTATCGTGAACGGAGAGATGTTTTTGTTCAGGGACTAAAAAATTTGGGATGGGAGGTAAAAACTCCTCAAGCAACCTTTTATCTCTGGGCAAAAATACCTAAGAAATACACCTCAATAAAATTTGTAGAAAAATTATTATCTGAAACAGGAATTGTTTGCACTCCGGGCAGTGGTCTCGGACCTTCCGGTGAGGGTTATGTGCGTTTTGCTTTAACCGTAGATAAAAAAATACTTGAATTAGCCGTAGAAAAAATCAAAAAAATCAAGTGGTAATCGCCTATCTTGGGATTGGTTCAAATTTAGGTAAACGTAAGAAAAATATTCAGAAAGCAGTTCATCTCCTTGCGAATACTTCCGGAATAAAGGTGGAGAAGATATCTTCCCTCTACGAAAGTGAACCGGTCGGCTGGAAGAACCAACCCTGGTTTATCAATGGGGTAATCAAAATCAAAACCACCTTTCCAGCCGAAAAGTTGTTGAACCGGCTACTGGAAATTGAGAAATTTTTCGGAAGAAAAAGAAGTAAAACAAACCGCGGTGGACCACGGATAATTGACCTTGACCTTCTTCTTTACGGTAAAGAGATAATTAAAATACCCGGTCGGCTGCAAGTTCCCCATCCGGAAATGGAAAAAAGAAAATTTGTTCTTCTTCCTTTGAATGAAATTAATCCCCGTATTTATCATCCGAAATTAAAAAAAACTGTTCACCAATTACTTAGCAAGATAAAAAATAATCCCGACCAAGTAATCAAAATTCTGACCCTTCACAAAATTCGTTCAGGGTCATTGATTACGCAGATTTCTAAGAGATTACACAGATGTTGAGTCAAGATCTAATCACTGTAATCTATGAATTTGAATCGCTGTAATCGTATTTTATAATCGCCGTCATCGTTATATAAAATGAAAATTTATCGTAAACTTTTACCTTTACAAAAAGATATTCCTCAATTGAAAAGAAAAAATAAAACTATTGGTCTTGTCCCGACAATGGGTGCATTACACGAAGGACATTTATCTTTAATCCGGCAGGCAAGAAAAGAAAACCAGATTTTAGCGGTAAGTATTTTTGTTAACCCGAAACAATTCGGTCCGCAGGAAGATTATCTGCGTTATCCGCGTCCTTTTGCTAAAGATAGAAAACTTTGTCAAAAAGAAAAGGTTGATATCCTTTTCGTTCCTTCGGTTAAAGAAATGTATCCCGAAGGGTATTTAACCTATGTTCAGGTAGAGAAGATGTCCGAGAAACTCTGCGGTAAATTTCGTCCCGGACATTTTCGGGGTGTAGCCACGGTAGTGGCTAAACTTTTCAACCTTATCCAACCTGACCGTGCCTATTTTGGAGAAAAAGATTTCCAGCAACTGCAGATTATTAAAAAGATGGTGAAAGATTTAAATTTACCAATTGAAATTATTCCTTGCCCCACAATCAGAGAAAGTGACGGACTCGCCTTGAGTTCACGGAATACTTATTTAACTCCTGACGAACGAAATCGTGCTTTATCTCTGAATCAAGCATTAAGAAAAGCAAAAGATTTAATTGTGAAACAAAAAGTCAAAGATACAAAGAAAATTATTCAAGAAATGAAAAAAATTATCGAGCCCGCAAACCCCAAAAAAGTTGACTATATTGAAATTTGTCATCCCGAAACTTTCGCACCACTTAGACAAGCAAAGCCGCCCCTTTTGATTGCTTTAGCGGTCTGGTTCGGCAAAACCCGACTGATTGATAATTTACATCTGGAGTAAAAAAATGGTTTCCAAAGATTGGTTTAAGAAGTATCAAGAAGAAATGACTCAAAAACCCGATATGGGTGAAATTGAATGGCGTAGTTTATTTATTGAACAGATAATAAAACGGGGTTTGGGATGGCCAGCGAAATTAGTTCGTAATGAGAAGGGGCATACTGATATTCGCATATTTGATGAAACCAGTTTTTCCTATTTAATTTTTGAAACAAAAAAAGATGATAAAAAGTTAGACCTGAAAAAAACCGTTGAACAAGCACAAAGTTATCTTCAGGGTGGTGAAATATTATTTGTTCTTGCTTCTCCGGAAAGATTAAGATTGTTTTCCCCTACCGGTGAACATCGTAGCGATTTATTGCTTAATGAACACTGTTCTGAAGATGCTTTATTTTGGCAGTTGCATTACCAGAGATTGCAGGATAAAGAACATCTGAAAACTTTTCGTGAAGGAGAATTTCCTTCCGCTTTTATTCCCATTGATAAATATCATCCAAAAAATTTTGATAAATTTGTTCACGCTTTAAGATTATGCAGTGATTTACTTCTGAAATTTGCCCATCAATCTTGGGAAAAAAATAAAGAATTATATGCTGAATACCAAGAAAAATCACAAGAAGTAAAAAAACAAAGGGAAGACCTTGAACGAAATCGTCCAGCAATGAGTTCGTCTGCTTACGATGATCGTGACCGTCCCCTCAGAGAAAAAGAACTTGAAGTTCATTTCAAATATCGCGGTCCGAGAGAAATATTTGAACATTACTGGCCCGAATTTCGTAAAATCCAGCCCTATTCCCGTGATGTGCGGGATAAAGAAAAAGAATTACTCAATATCTATCTCACCGATGTTTCCTATATTGCTCTTTCCCGTATCCTTTTCATTCGTATTTGTGAAGACAAGCAACTGATTAAACCTAAAATTTCTAACGGCGGGCTTAAAGCCTGGAAAATGCTTACCACGAAAATAGAAAAAAGTTATCCCGATTTACTAAAAGTTGCCTACTCAGACACAAGCCGCGAGGTCTATGCACCACTTTTTGAAGGTGGTATTTTTGAATGGTACACCTGGCAGAATGGCTTACTTAGTGAAACCTTAGAAAAGATTTTTTTCTTACTTAATAGTTTTAACCTCTCCAAAATTGACCGGGATACACTCGGTGACCTTTATCAAGAATTTCTTCCCAAAGAGAAAAGGAAAAAAATGGGTGAATTTTACACTCCCATAGAAGTTGTTGATTACCTCTTAAAACATACTCACTGGCCCAAAGAAGGATTACTTTTAGACCCTGCCTGTGGTTCAGGAACATTTTTAGTTCGTGCCGGAGCAAAATTACTTGACCGGTTAGAAAAAAGCGGTGTCAGTCCCGCTGAACGACTGAAAGCATTGGATTCAGTGATTGGTTTGGATATTAACCCCTTCGCGGTATATATTGCTCAGATGAATCTTCTTTTTCTTGTCCTTGATGATTACTTAGCGGTAAGAGAAAAAGACCCGCAATATCGCTTAAAACACTTGCCGGTATATGCTACCGATTCACTTTCTGGAACAAGGAAATATACGAATGATGATTTGTTTACTGAATCGTCTGACGAAGCAGTAGAAAAAGCACTTAAGTTGCGTGATGCTTTAGAAACATATTCTTGGATAGTAATGAATCCGCCCTATGTGCGTAATGAACGATTACCCGAAGGGAAACGGTCAATTTATCGTAAAACTTTTAGTGATGTTACTAAAGGTAATGCGGATATTTTCACCTATTTCTTGAGAAAAGCGATTGATTGGTTAAAAAATGACGGCAGATTAGGAGTAATCGTTTCTTTGGGCTTATGTGATGCCGATGCGACCAAAGAATTGCGTTCATTTCTTAACCAGTTTACCATTGAACGAATTGTGCCTTTAGAATGGGCAGATGTCTTTATCGCTAATGTTAACCCAATCCTGCTTTTCATTCGGAAGAAAAAACCGCGTGCTGACCAGAAAATAAAATTTGTCCCCGGTGTGCACAAATTATCTGACCTGAAAAAGAATAATCTACCCGAATTTGAAATTCCTCAACAGGAGTGGATAGACCTTGCTCCGGACAAATCCTGGCGAGTAGAAGTTTTACCGGAAGATATACCGATATTGAAAAAATTGACAGGTCTAAACACTGTTAAAACTGAGAATAATATTTGCCAAAATATACTTGATGCAAGATATGGAATAACTTTAGGAGGACAAACCGAAGAACAGACAATTATTTCAGAAGATAAAACGATAATGGAAAATCCTTACCCGGTTGTAGATGGTAGAGAAATAAAAGCGTGGTCAATAGAATGGCAGGGACGATACATTGACTACGGAACCAAATATATTAGAGACCCAAAAGATTTAGAATTTTTTACTCCGCCGAAGTTGCTTCTACAACGGATTTCTTTAACTACACAAGCGGTTGTAGATGAGACAAATACAATGTTCAGGGATACAGTAATGAAGATAATTCCTTTGCTAAAGAATGATATTTTGACGCCTTATGTCCTTTGTAGTATCATTAACAGTTTGCCAATAAGATATTACACATTTTTAATGTTGCGTAATGGAGTAATTCAAAAAGGATTTTCAAATTTTGTTCCTCGTGTGATTACTTCTTTCCCTGTCCCCGAACTTGTTTACAAAGATAAAAAAATTGCTCAAGAACTGGAGACATTATCTCGGAATGCACATAAAATTGCTAAGGACTTAGTCAATTGGGACACTGATGCAAAGAACAAATTAGCAACTTTACCTTCCAGCAAATTAATACCTTTTGCACAGACCGAAGACGCTGATTTTACTGCTTATTTTGACCCGATACTTGTTTCTGAAGCCGAAGTTCACCCCGTTAGAGAAAAGTCGCCGCAAGCGACTGAAGTCGTGCCTTCAGGCACAGCGTTCTCTAACGGGGTAAAAAAAGGTGTTTTACAAGGTAGCACTCTCTCCAAAATCAGCGGAAAACCGAAAATTCTTCAATATCTACTTTACCGAGCAGAACTGGATGGATTAGAAGAACTGAATAAAACCAATTTAGAACAATTTCTCGTCCCGAGTGACAAAAATACTCTTATTGAAAGCATAAAAGTGCTTACTTTTTGGGCGGAAGAAAAAGAAAAAGTTATCCTATCACTGAAAAAAATTGAAACCGAAATAAACGATTTAATCCTTGACAGTTTTGAGACCCTAACCGCAAAAGAGAAAAGACATATTCTCAAACGCTGTAAACAATTTCCCTTATCCGAGGTCTTAGTTACACCAATACCCGGCAGTCCGGTCCGCAAAATCGGCATCAAAAAATACCTCCCCGGTGAGAGATATAAATGATAAATGCGATAATCTCATGACATTTTTGAAAATCTGATAACGAGGCAAATTTTTTAGTATTGAGGAAAGGAGGATAGAAATGGGTGATGAGATTGATTTAAAATTATCATTTAAAGAAGTATTGGAAAAGGCCAATCAATTTACAGGGAATGACGATAGAAGGATAAAATTCCTTTGCTGGTCATTGTATGCTGCTAACAAAGAGATTATCGAGTCGCAAAGACCTTTATTATGGGCTAACCGTGTACTTGCAGTTGCTACATGTGTAGTTGCAGGAGCCACAATACTTACAGCAGTAGCCACAATACTTACAGTGGTGTTTTCAAAGTTTTTTGGTTGCTAAGTTTATGCGGAAAATTGGGACGGAGGTAATTTCCTCGAGAGAAAAGACGTAAGCGGGACTTAAGTCCCGCTTACCAAAAAAAAGAAAAAGGGGACGTTTTCATTTATTAGAGAACTTAGAAGTTAATAAACTAAAAAAATTTGGTATTTGAACATTTCTGAGAAAAAGGGAACGCTTTCATTTATTTACTCAGATTTTATTAATTTTGAATAAAAATTTAAATCCCTAATAGGTGAAACAAAAATGACAAATTTTATTGTTGACAATTTGTTCCTTATTTTAAGTTTTATTCTTACTATAGCTGCGGCTGTTACTTACGTTAGAGATTATATGTCTGCGAAAAGAGAAGAAAAGCCTAAGGTATACTCGGGACGGTGACAGTCTTTACATTTTTACATTTGACGAATTGTATTTTCGGGCAGATTTTTACCCCGTTAGATAGTAGTAGTGCAGGTTTAAACCTGCACTACTCGGCAAGACCATTATCACCTACGCGGTGATAGAGGTTAGTGGAAAATTGGGACGGAGGTAATTTCCTCGAGAGAAAAGCGTAGACGGGTCTTAAGAAAATTGGGAGGTAATTTCCTCAAGAGAAAAGTCGTAAGCGGGACTTAAGTCCCGCTTACCAAGGGAAAAAAGGGAACGCTTTGATTTATTGACAAACTTAGAAGTTAATAAACTAAAAAATTTGGCATTTGGACACTTCTGCCGTGGCGGAAATTCGTCTTTTGTAGGGGACACTACTTTCCTGAGTTCGCCGAAGGGTGGTGACAATTAAAGAAGGAAGGGGTCAGATTTTCCCTGAAGTTTGTCAAGTTCTTTGGGTTTTTATTTGAGTCGGAGAATTTTATGTTTCAATTGGCTGAAAGAAGTTTACATTGGTTAGAGAAAAATAGTTATTGACAATTTATACACTATCGTATAGAATGTCATTATGAATCTAAAACGAATTATCTATGATGCTATCATAAATGACCTTACCCGCAGAGATGTCGGGATAATTATAGGTCCCAGACAGGTTGGTAAGACCACGCTCCTAAAAGAGATAGCAAGATATTGTGGGAAAAGCAATATCAAATACCGGTATTTTGACTTAGAAATGCCTGTTGATGCAAATTATTTCGCCAGGGATTTTCAATATGTTTTGGCTGATATAAGCAAAGGGAAACAGATTGTTCTAATAGATGAATTTCATTATCTACCTAATGCTACAAAATTATTTAAAACAATTTATGATGGATATAAAAATATAAAAATTTATGCTTCCGGGTCTTCTGCTATTGAGATGCATAGACATCTGAAAGAAAGCTTAGCCGGTCGCAGGCGTCTTTACCGGTTATTCCCTTTATCATTTTCTGAATGGCTGCCAAGCAAATCTTCATCTATTAAATTACCAATCAATATTCGTTCTAAAGTCAAACCGAATACACATCTCAGGTTGAGAGAATATCTTGAAGAGTTTGTTGTTTTTGGTGGGATGCCCGGGCTTGTTCATGAAAAAGGAATTGAGTCTAAAAAACGGCTTCTTCTTGATTTGGTAGCAACATATATCCAGAAAGATATTAAAGCGCTTTTAAGAGAAGAGGACATCCTTTCTTTTAACCGTTTGATTTCTTTGCTGGCAGGGCAAGAAGGAAATCTTTTGAGCGAAAACAGTGTTTCGCAGGTTCTTAATTATTCATTGCGGCAGGTAAGAAAGGATATCGCTATCCTAAATCAAATGTTTCTACTGGAAATATTGAAGCCATATTTCACAAATCGTGGCAGGGAATTAAAACAGACAAATAAAATATATTATTTTGATAGTGGAATTCATAACGCTATTCTGCGTGATTTTAGAGGGCTGAATTATAGACCTGATAAAGGTGTGCTTTTAGAGTCCTTCGTTTTACATGAGATGCAGAAAAATTTAGGAGTTTCTCAGGAAATTTATTACTGGCGGACACGGGAAAAAGACGAAGTCGATTTTATTCTTGTTCAGGACAGGATACCAATTGCGATTGAAGTTAAATCAAAAATATCAAGTATAGAAATACCTGCTGGAATAAAACAATTTCTGAACAAATATCCGGAATGCAGTATGGCGATAGTTTTAAATGATAATTTGTCAGAGGAAATAATTTATAAAGATAGACGAATAATATTTGCACCCCACTATTATGCATCACTCATTCCATTCTTATATGAAGAAAAAGAAACTGGAAATTAAGAGTAAAAATCATTATTGATAATCAAAAGAACGAAAGAACGGGGACGATTCCGATATTTTTGAAACTTTATCGGTAAGGTATTGGATTTAAAATTTTGAAATTTATCCGAAAGTACTGATGGTAGAATTCTTTGGGAGAGGAGGATTTATCATGAAAAACTTAAAAAAGATACCAAAATTTAAAAATGAAAGTGAAGAGTTTGAATTCTGGCGAAAAAAGGGAACGCTTCCAGTTATTAGAAAACTTAGAAGTTAATTAACTGAAATATTTGTCATTTGGATGCTTCTGCAATTCAATGGTTTTTTTGTGAGCGAGTAAAACTTTGTGCTAAAGCGCGGAAAAAATTATTGACAGAAAAAAATTGAATCTGTTGTAATGGATAATAAAGTAGCCAATTGGGTTAAAAAGTAGCCATTATTAAAAACGGGACGTTTTCATTTATCAGGAAATTTAGAAGTTAATAGGCGAATTTCTTGATATTTGAATATTTTGGGAATTTCTTGGTTTTTTTGAGTAGGTCAAACCTTGCTTTAAATGTAAAAGAATTCTGGGAAAAAAAATAGAGGAGGTCTGTACGTAAAATGAACCAGAAAATTTTTGAAGAAATACAGCAATTAAAAAAAGAGAAAAAAGCAGTGATCTTGGCACATAATTACCAGATTGATGAAGTGCAACAAATTGCCGATATTACCGGTGATTCGTTAGAACTTTCCCGTGCAGCGAGTAAAACTGATGCGGAAGTAATCATTTTTGCCGGTGTGCATTTTATGGCGGAAAATGCAGCGATTCTTAATCCGGATAAAGTGGTTTTATTACCTGACCTTGAAGCTGGTTGTCCTCTGGCGGATATGATTACTGCAGAAAAATTGCGGGAAATGAAAAAAGAATATCCCCAGGCAGCAGTGGTCTGTTATGTTAATTCTTCCGCCGAAGTGAAAGCCGAAGCGACAATTTGTTGTACTTCTTCCAATGCCGTAAAAGTAGTTAATTCTCTACCGGAAAGACAGATAATTTTTGCTCCGGATAAGAATTTAGGACATTATGTTTCTTCGTTTACCGATAAAGAAATTATTCTCTGGAAAGGTTTTTGTCCAATCCATGCACGCTTGACTCGGGAAGAAGTGGTTATGGCAATGAATGAACATCCGCAGGCAGTATTCGTTGCTCATCCGGAATGTGTCCCTGAGGTTTTGGCTTTAGCGGACTATGTCTGTTCTACCAGTGGTATGTTCAAATATGCACGGGAAACGGCAGTAAAAGAAATAATTATCGGTACGGAAAGTGGTATGCTCTGGCGTCTACGGAAAGAAAATCCGGAGAAAAGATTTTTTGTTGCTTCCACAAAAATGGTCTGCCCGAATATGAAAAAGATTAATTTGGAAAAAATACGGGATAGTTTGGAAGAAATGAAATATCAAATTATTGTTCCTGAGGAAATACGCAAACCTGCCTATGAAGCGGTAAGAAAGATGTTAGAAATAAAATGAAAACTATACATTTTGGAATAATTGGTTGTGGTGCGATTGGTAGCGAGATTGCTAAAGCGATTGACCGGGGAATTATTTCCGGGGAATTAGTTGCTATTTGTGATTTAGATGAAGAGAGGGCAAAAAATTTAGTTTCTAAACTGACCTTGCTTCGCCGAAGCGCTACGCAAAGGCAAGAAGCAAAACCTAAAATTGTCAATTTGGACAACTTGATGAAAATGGTTGATTTTGTGATTGAATCGGCACATCCGGATGCAGTAAAAGAAATTTGGAATGAGGTTTTGAAAGTGACAAGAAAAGGGAAGAAAAGAAGTGTTTTAATTATGAGTATCGGTGGATTACTATGTAATCCAGAAATTATTCTGCAAGCGAGAGAAAAGAAAATAAATCTATATTTACCCTCGGGAGCAGTTGCCGGTATTGACGCTTTGAAAGCCGGGGGAATGGGTGGAATTTCTTCAGTTACTTTGGTTACTTCTAAACCCCCAGCAGGATTGAAAGATGCACCCTATTTGAAAAATAGTAAAATTGATATATCCAAATTTAGGAAAAAAACATTAATTTTTGAAGGTAATACGCTGGAAGCAATTAAAGGTTTCCCAGCAAATATCAATGTTGCGGGAGTCCTTTCTTTAGCCGGAATTGGGGCGAAAAAAACGAAAGTAAAAATTTTTGCTGACCCGAATTTGAAAAGGAATGTTCACGAAATAATTATTGAAGGTGATTTCGGTAAGATTACTACAAGGACGGAAAATTTACCTTCAGCGGTTAATCCGAAAACCAGTCAATTAGCGATTCTTTCGGCAATCGCTACATTGAAACAAGTTAGCGATTCGGTAAAGATAGGAATATAGCGAAGGGGGAGAAAAAAAAGAAATGGTAAAACAAGCATTTCTGGGAGCATCGGAATTCCAAAGAATCCGATGCGGTAAGGAAAGGTTCGGAGAGGAAAAACGGTTTTCCTCTCTGAGGGGTGACAGCGGACAGATGCGACGAAGAGGAGCATCTGGTAGCGCCAAAGGGACGAGAGCCCCTATGGACAAGATTGCCAAACGAAGTGAGGCATATCTTGTGATTGATATGTTAAACGATTTTATTTTATCCGGTGCTCCTTTGGAAGTGCCGAAGGCGAGAGAAATTATTCCGAAACTGAAAGAAAAAATTGTGGAAATGAGGAACAAAAAAATTCCCATTATCTATATCTGTGATAATCATCGGAAAAATGACCCGGAATTCAAAATCTGGCCTGCACATTGTGTGAAAGGGACAAAAGGGGCGGAAATAGTTGAAGAATTAAAACCAGAAAAGGATGATTATGTGGTGACTAAAACCACCTATTCCGGTTTTTTTAAGACGAAATTAGAGTATTTATTGAAAAGGTTAAAAGTGAAAAAGTTAATGGTTAGTGGTATTCTCACGAACATTTGTGTGCTTTATACGGTCTCGGATGCAGTCCTGCGTGGTTATGAAGTAGAAGTAGTTAAAGATTGTGTAACTTCTTTAACTGAAGAAGAACATAATTTTGCGCTCCAGCAAATGGAGAAAGTCCTCAAAACAAAAATAATCTAAAATCTTGTGTTAGCAATTCTTTTGTGTTAGAATATTCTCTAAAAAGGAGGTTTAGGTGGTGTTTCATTATGCGGATGAGAAAGAGATAAAAGAGGGTAGGGTGACGGATGTGTATTTTGAACGGACAAAAAGGATTCTGGAAGCAAAGAAAATACATAAAATTGTCCGTGCGGAATTTATGGTCAAATCATTTCCTTATGCGGGGAAATGGGGTATTTTAGCGGGAATTGAGGAAGCGGTAGAATTGCTTAAAGGATTAAAAGTGAAAGTGCGGGCAATGGATGAAGGAACAATTTTTGCGCTTGAAGAGCCGGTCTTAGAGATTGAAGGTGATTATCTTAAGTTCGGTCTTTATGAAACCGCAATTTTAGGTTTTCTCTGTCAAGCATCCGGTATTGCCACCAAATCGGCAAGATGTAAAAAATTAGCCGGTGAAAAGATTGTCTTAAGTTTTGGTGCCAGACGGATGCATCCAAGTTTAGCACCGATGATTGAACGGAATGCCTACATTGGCGGTTGTGACGGCGTGGCGACAGTTAAAGCGGCAGAACTTTTAGGAATTGAGCCAAGCGGAACAATGCCGCATTCATTGATTCTTCTTTTGGGAGATACGGTGAAAGCTTTGAAAGCGTTTGATGAAATAATTGAGCCGAAAATTAAACGGATTGCTCTTATTGATACATTTCAGGATGAAAAGTTTGAAGCATTAAATGTAACTAAAACATTAGGGAAAAAACTTTATGCGGTACGTTTTGATACACCGTCTTCAAGAAGAGGTAATTTTTTCCGCTTACTTGAAGAAGTACGCTGGGAACTTGACCTGCGTGGATTTAAGGAAGTTAAACTTTTTGTTTCTGGTGGAATTGATGAAAAAAATATTGTTGAATTAAATTCTTTAGTTGATGGTTACGGTATTGGCACAGCAATCAGTAATGCGTCAGTGATGGATTTTGCGATGGATATTGTAGAAATTGATGGTGAACCAATTGCTAAACGAGGTAAAATGTCCGGTGCAAAAGATGTTTATCGTTGTCCGAATTGTTTTTTACATTCAATGATTCCACAAGGAAACAAACCAAAAAATATATGTAATTGCAATAGTAAATATGAAAATTTACTCAAACCAATAATTACTGATGGTAAACTTCTTCGTCCTTTAAAAAACCCACAAAAAATCCGTGAATATGTATTAGAACAACTAAAATTCTATTCTCTTACTTTGTAAAAGTATGATTACGGAGATTAAATACCTGATTTCAGTGATTGTTTCTTTTTTATCTCTGTAATCGCCGTAAAAAAATCGCTGTAATCCCAAAAATATGGAAAAGATAATTATTCGTGGTGCACGGGAACATAATTTAAAAAATATTAACCTTGAAATTCCACGGAATAAGTTGGTGGTAATTACTGGACTCTCGGGTTCGGGTAAATCCAGTCTTGCTTTTGATACAATTTATGCGGAAGGACAACGCCGATATGTAGAAAGCTTATCCGCTTACGCTCGTCAGTTCTTAGAATTGATGGAGAAACCGGATGTTGACTTGATTGAAGGACTTTCACCAGCAATTGCCATTGAACAGCGTGTCCCTTCACATAATCCACGTTCTACCGTTGGAACGGTTACTGAAATTTATGACTATTTGCGTCTACTTTTTGCCCGGATTGGTATACCTCATTGTCCGCAATGTGGGCGAGAAATAAAACCACAATCAGCACAACAAATTACTGATGAGATAATTAAATTACCCGAAGGGACAAAAATACAAATTCTTTCACCTTTAGTGCGTGGAAGAAAAGGTGAATATCGTGAACTTTTTGAACGGTTACGGAAAGAAGGATTTGTGCGGGTAAAAGTTGATGGTAAAGTTTACGGATTAGAAGAAGAAATTAGGTTAGATAAATTCAAGAGACATGAGATTAGTTTAGTTGTTGACCGCTTAACCATTAGTCCTGAAATCCGTGAGCGTCTTGCTGACTCAGTAGAGACCGCGCTTAAAATGAGTGGAGGATTAGTACAAGTAATCAGCAATGAGCTAAGAGCTAAGAGCCAAGAGCTCAAGCGAGCCGAAGGCGAGCGTGCTCTTCCCTCTATATTCTTCAGCGAACATCATGCCTGTATAAATTGTGGAATAAGTTTACCAGAAATATCACCACGGATGTTTTCTTTCAATTCACCTTACGGTGCTTGTGCGGGATGTGATGGTTTAGGTGCAAAATTAGAAGTTGATGCAGATTTAGTTGTGCCGAATAAAAATTTATCGGTCAATGAAGGAGCAATTGTTCCCTGGGCAAGTCCGATCACTACCCGACGGCATCGTTGGAAATACTCTTGGGCAGGTTATTATGCCGAACTATTGTCTGATTTATCGCGGGATTACAATTTTTCATTGGATACACCATTTAAAAAATTAGATAAGGAAATTCAACGAACAATTCTCTACGGGGACGGTAATTTTGAAGGTGTAATTACTAATCTTGAACGCCGCTACCGCGAGACCGAATCGGATTTTGTTAAAGAAGAAATTTACAATAAGTATATGCGCACACGAGTTTGTCCAGTCTGTCAAGGAGGACGGTTAAAAAAAGAATCGTTAGCGATAAAAATTACCGGGAGAACAATTGTAGAAATTACCCGGATGAGTATTTCCGAAGTATTAGATTTCTTTTGCAATCTTGAATTAAGAGAAAAAGAAAAAATTATTGCTAAACAAATACTTAAAGAAATCATTTCTCGTCTTAACTTCCTGATTAATGTCGGTTTGGACTATCTGACTTTAAACCGGGAAAGTTATACTTTAGCCGGTGGTGAAGCGGAAAGAATCCATTTAGCGACACAGATCGGTTCGGGATTAGTCGGTGTTCTTTATATCCTTGATGAACCAACAATTGGTCTTCATCAGCGTGATAATCAAAGATTGTTGAATACTTTACTCAAATTGCGTGACCTCGGGAATACGGTAATTGTGGTTGAACACGACGAAGCGACAATTCGTTCGGCGGACTGGATAATTGATTTAGGTCCCGGTGCAGGAATACACGGTGGTGAAGTGGTTGTCAGTGGAACATTGGACGAAATACTGAAAATGGAAAACTCTTTAACTGGACAGTATCTGAAGAGAAAATTAAAAATATCTGTTCCTTGTGAAAGACGGAAACCAAAAGGTAAATATTTAGAAATTCTTGGTGCTCAGCAGTTTAACTTGAAAAATATTGATGTAAAAATACCCTTAGGTCTATTTGTTTGTGTAACTGGAGTTTCCGGTTCAGGGAAGAGTACACTGATTTATGAAATTCTTTATAAAGCGTTAGCACAAAAATTCTATAAAGCAAAAGAATTACCAGGAAAATACCGTGCAATCCATGGATTAGAACATATTGATAAAGTAATTCTTGTTGACCAAAGTCCAATTGGCAGAACACCACGTTCTAACCCCGCAACTTATACCGGTGCATTTACGCCAATCAGACAACTTTTTGCGCAATTACCGGAAGCAAAAAGAAGAGGGTATCTACCGGGAAGATTTTCTTTTAATGTTAAAGGAGGGAGATGCGAATCCTGTCGGGGTGATGGCACAATCAAAATTGAAATGCAATTTTTACCGGCGGTCTATATAAAATGTGATGTCTGTCAGGGGAAAAGATTTAATGAAGAAACTTTACAAGTACGTTATAAAGGGAAAAATATTTCCGATGTTTTAGAAATGCCGGTAGAGGAAGCATTAGAATTTTTTGCCAATATCCCGCAGGTAAAACGGATTTTACAGACACTTTACGATGTCGGTTTAGGATACATTAAACTCGGACAATCAGCAACAACTCTCTCCGGCGGGGAAGCACAAAGAGTAAAATTAGCATCTGAACTTTGTAAACGTTCTACCGGGAGGACAGTATATATTCTTGATGAACCGACCACCGGATTACATTTTGCCGATATAGAAAAATTGCTTAATGTCCTTCAGCGTTTAGTTGACCTGGAAAATACAGTAATTGTTATTGAACATAACTTAGAGGTAATCAAGACCTGTGACTGGATAATTGATTTAGGTCCAGAAGGTGGAGAAAAAGGTGGCGAAGTGATTGCTACCGGTAAACCGGAAGAAGTAATTCTCACTCCGCATTCCTATACTGGACAATTCTTAAATAGAGTTCTAACCCCGTAGACCCCGTAGATAAAAACCTTTACGGGGTAGACGAAAGTCTTTACGGGGTTGACAAATTTGTCTTTTTAAACAATAATTTTATTTAAAGGAAGTGAAAAAAATGAAAAAAATTTTGCTCTTTGCTCTTAGCTCTTTACTCTTAGCTCTTTGCTTAACTGGTTGTCCGAAAAGACCGTTAGTTAAACCACCGGAAATTAAACCGCCAGAAGTTAAGCCAGTGGAAGTTAAACCTCCAGTGATTGAAGAAATTCCTGAAGAAGTGAAGGTAATTGAGCCGGAAATACGGGAAAAAGAATTTGCTACCATTTCTGAGTTAAAAACTGTATGTTTTGATTTTGATAAATATGATTTATTTCCCGAGGCACAGGCAATTTTACAAAATAATGCTGACTTCCTGAAAAAAAATCCTGAACTGAAAGTTTTAATTGAAGGGCATTGTTGTGAATGTGGTACCGTGGAATACAATTTGGGACTGGGTGATAAACGCGCAAAAGCAGTGCGCGACTATTATATTCAATTAGGGATATTACCGGGAAGAATTGCGACCATTACTTACGGTAAAGAAAAACCAATCTACAAGAATGTCGGGCCTCCGGATTCACCGCAATGTGTATTCAACCGTCGTGCGGAAACTAAAACCTTAGTTGAAAAGAAAGCAGCAAAATGAAAAAAACTTGGCTATTGGCTATTGGCTATTGGCTAGTAGCGATGAATTTCTGTAGTTGCAGTATTCCGATGTTTGCTACCCGAGACGACCTTCTACAATTCCATCAGATTCAATCTGTTGACTTTACCGAAATTAAAAAAGATATAAGTTCAATCCAGGAAAAACAGGAAGAAATGTTTAAACGTCAGGCAGCATTATTCCAAGAATTGAAAGAACTAAATTTAAGTTTATCCACCTTAAAAGAAAAAGTGGAAGCAAACCGTGAACGGCTTGCTTTAATTTCCCAACGGATTGATGACCTTGATGCTGGGTTCAATCAACAATGGAAAAGTTTAGCTAAACGTTTAGAGTTAGCACCTCCGGGAAGTATAGAGCCTAAACCGAGTGAACTTTATCAGTTAGCTTATAATGATTATATTCGTGGGAAATATGATTTAGCGATTCTCGGTTTTGATAATTATTTGAAACAATATTCCGAGACCGAACTTGGGGCAAGTGCACAATATTTTCTTGGTGAATGTTATTTAGCAAAAAAAGAGTGGGAGAAGGCAGTATTTGAATACAGCAAAGTTTCTACTCGTTATCCTCAGAGTGATAAAGTATTAATGGCAGAATTGAAAAAAACAATTGCGCTTAAAGAATTGAACCGTGATGAAGAAACAAAAAAAACATTAGAATGGATAGTTTCTACTGCACCGAATTCGTTGGAGGCAGTCTTGGCTCGTGAAAAATTAAAACAATGGTTTTCTCAATGAAATGGAAAAAAGTTTTCGTAATTCTTTCCTTTTTTCTCTATTCGTGCATTTCCTGCTTTTTTATTTCACTTCGCGTGTAACATTAAGAAAAGTTGTAATCGGACCTTTACCCATAGAATTAATTCGTATTTCTTTACCTGCTTCATTGGTTGAAGTTAAACCAGTTTCCGAAAAGAAGAAAGAAGAAATTGTCTTACCCAAGAAAGAAAAAAAGGTAATAAAAAAGAAGGAAGAAGTCAAGAAAGAGGAACCAGAAAAACCAAAAGAAACTGCGGAAGAAAAAAAGATTGTTCCGGCACTTCCTACCACTGCACTTCCAAGTAGCGGTGTCTCAATTGAATCGGCAAAGTTTCATTACACTTATTATCTGAATTTAATTCGTGAAAAGGTTGGTAAAAACTGGTCTTGGCCAACTTTAGAAACAAGGAAGAAAACAATTATCTATTTTCGCATCTTAAAAGATGGTTCGGTTAACCAGGTAAAAACTAAAGAAAGTTCAAAAGACGACTCTTTTGATTTAGCGGCATTACGGGCAATAGAAATTTCTGCACCATTCCCTCCGTTGCCTGCGGGGTTCCCGGAAGAATATTTAGGTGTTTACTTTGAATTCAGCTTCCAATAGAATTTTTTTAGTTTTCTTTTTCAGTTTTCAGTTTTCAGTGTTCAGTTTTAATTACCTGCATGGTATTGATGTGTATCTGCAGTTGCGAACACATGGGCAGAGAGTAAATTTGGGAATAGATAAATTTTCCACTGAAAAACCGGAGGAAGAAAATTTCGCTCAAAAAATGAGACAAGTGGTTTGCAATGATTTACTTTTGACCCATTTTTTTGACCTGATTGAAGGAGAAAATCTTACTTCTAAATATGCAGATTGGAAAAATATTGGTGCGCAAGCATTAATCAGTGCTGAAGTTAGAATAAAGAAAGAAAACATGGTCTTTAAAGGTAAACTTATTGATTTGGGAACAGAAGAAGAAATTTTTTCTAAAGTCTATGAAATAAAAAAAGAATACTCACCTCGCAGCGAAGTGGGTTGGAGTGACCTTGCTCATCGTTTTTCTGACGATATTGTGTTTCGTTTCAGTGGAGAGGAAGGTATTGCTCAATCAAAAATTATTTTTGTCAATGATGCTACCGGATATAAAGAGGTCTATCTTATTGATTATGATGGAGAAAATTTACAAAAGTTAACTGAAGAAAAATCTTTGGTGCTTTTGCCACGCTGGCAGCCGAACAGGAAAGGAATTATTTATACCTCCTATCGGAATGGTAATCCTGACCTTTATCAGTTGCATTTTAATGAAGGTAAAAGGAAGCCTTTCAAGGTGAACTTTCAAGGTGAACCTTTACTTCAGTATCAGGGTTTAAATTTAGGCGGTTCCTTTTCTCCTGATGGTAAGTATCTCTCGGTAACTTTAACTAAAGATGGTAATCCAGAAATTTATCTTTTTGATTTAGAGGGTAATACAGTCCGGCGTTTAACTCGTGCAAAAAGTGTAGATATTGCTCCTTCTTTTTCACCAAATGGTAAAGAAATTGTTTTTATTTCTGACCGTTTAGGTAATCCGCAGGTTTATCTTATGGACTGGGAAGGACTAAATTTGCGCAGAGTCACCGAGAGCGGTTATTGTGATTCACCGGTATGGTCACCGCGGGGTGACTTACTTGCATATGTGAAAAGAGAAAATGAAAATTTTCAAGTTTATATTTTTTTGATTAAAGATAAACAAGAAAAACAACTTACTTTTTTTGGTTCTAATGAAAATCCTACTTTTTCACCCGATGGTCGGTGGATAGTTTTCGTTTCCAATCGCAACGGTAAATATGAACTATATCGTATGTTTATTGACGGTTCAAGTCAACAAAGATTAGTAGATTTACCTGGTGGATGTCGGACACCGTCCTGGTCGCCCTGAAATCAGTTAATAGTTATTAGTTGATAGTTTATAGCAGGGAAGAAATGAGAATAAAACCAGAAAAAATCACCGTAATCGCCGTTTGTAATCGCTGTAATCATTTCGGAAAGGAGAAGAAAAATGTGGAATTATTTTGTTAAAGGTGGTCCGTTGATGTATCCTCTACTTTTATGTTCGGTTCTTTCTTTGGCAATTATCGTTGAACGGATTATCTATTATTTCAAAATTGGAAAGAAAAATAGAATCATTATTCCAAAAATTGACAGTGCTTTAGAACATCGTGATTGGTTTACCATCAAAGAAATTTGTCAAACTTATTCTTCACCTTTAACCCATGTTTTACTTTCCGGTTTAGAGCGCTTTGCGGATAAGAAAGAAACAATAGAAGAAACAATGGAATCGACCGGTTTATTAGAAGTAGTGCATTTAGAAAAATATTTACCCGTTTTAGCAACAATTGCTTCAATTTCTACATTACTTGGTTTCACCGGGACGGTTACCGGGATGATTCGTGCTTTTCAGGCGATTGCTGAGACCGGTGTATCTTCACCAGCAATTGTTGGCGGTGGTATTGCCGAAGCATTGATTACTACTGCAGCGGGTTTATTTATTGCAGTACCCACAACAGTTTTTTATCATTATTTCACTCATTGGGTTGATAGTTTTGTTTTAGAAATTGAAAAATATTCTCATCGTTTGCTTAAATTGAGATAATCACCTCTTATGACAAAAATTACCGTAAAATTATACACTCTTTTACGAGAAAAGACCGGCAAGAATATTGTTGAAGTAGAAGCTGATACTATTGCCGGAACGATTAAGAAATTAAAAAAAGAATTTGCTCAGAAATTCATTCTTGGGCAAAGTTATATTTTTGTCCTTAACGAAGAAATTATCAGTAAAAAAGATTTTAAGACAAAAAAATTGAAAACCGGTGATATTCTACATATTTTTCCACCGATTGCTGGTGGGAGGTTGGATGTTTGGTTATACCGGTAAATTTTTAAGAGTTAATTTAGAAACAGGAAAAATCAGCAAAGAGGATACTCCCGAGGAACTTATTGAGAATTTTCTTGGTGGGGACGGTTTTGCGATAAAAGTACTTTATGAGGAGTTAAAAGCACAAATTGAACCGTTCAGTCCCGAGAATAAAATTATTCTTGCTACCGGTCCTTTAACTGGAACAAGATGGCCTGCTTCGGGAAGGATGCATATTGCGGCGAAATCACCGCTTACTGGTTTCTGGGGTGAAGGTAATGCCGGCGGGTATTTCGGTCCGGAATTGAAATTTGCTGGTTACGATTTTTTACTTATTGAAGGGAAAGCAAAAAAACCAGTATATTTGAGAATTGATAATGATAAGGTACAAATTCTTTCCGCAGAAAACCTCTGGGGTAAAAATACTCTACAAGTAACAAAAATTCTTCTTACTAAATATCCGCAAGCACAGGTTCTTTTAATTGGTCCAGCCGGAGAAAATAATGTCCGTTATGCGAGCGTAATCGCCGGGAATCAGCTCACCGGTCTGCACGGTGCGTTCGGTCGTTCGGGATTAGGTGCAGTTTGGGGTGCAAAAAATCTTAAAGCAATCGTCGTAAAAGGGAATAATAAAGTCAAAATTGCACAACCTGCCCCCTTTTCCAAATTAGTAAAAGAAGCACAGAGAAAAGTATTGACGAACCCACAGGCATTACAGTTGCATAAATACGGGACGAATCTTCTACTTGATTATAAACAAGCAGTAGGCGAATTACCGACCCGACATCATACTGCGGGTAAATTTGAAAATGCGGATAGACTAAGCACTGAATATATCACCCGAAACTGGACAGTCAGTTCACGAACTTGTTTTGCCTGTCCGATTGCCTGCAAAAAAATATATAAAACTAAACCAAGTTCAGGTGCACCAGCGGTATCGGTAGAAGGACCGGAATACCACGGCACAGTTTTTTTTGGCCCTAATCTTGGTATCGCTGATTTCAATTTTATCCTTTACGCTTGTAACCTTTGCAATAAATACGGTATTGACCAGGTTTCTCTTGGTTCAGCAATTGCTTTCCTGATTGAATGTTATCAGAATGGGTTAGTTTCTAAAAATGAGGTTGATGAACTCAATTTGTCTTGGGGTAATAAAGAAGCAATTCTAAGTTTAATTGAGAAAACAGTTAAACGGGAAGGTATCGGTGACCTGCTTGCGGAAGGTGTGAAAAGAGCAAGCAAAAAACTGGGACGAGGAAGTGAAAAGTATGCACTCCATATTAAAGGACAGGAAATACCTGCCCAAGATGCCCGGGTAAATCCAAGTGCAGGACTAAGTCAAGCGGTCAGTGCCCGTGGCGCTGACCATCTCCGTTCTTTAGTGACCACAAAGCATTTGAAAAATACAGCCGAAGAAATTGCTCAACAGGTAAAAATAAATGAAGATTTTTATGCCTTGCGTGATGCTTTAATTGTCTGTTATTATACTTGCGGTTACCCGGGAATTTTTAAGGTTAAAGATTTTGCTCAAGTATTGCCTTTACTTACCGGTAGAGAAATCTTTTCTTCGGAGAAAGAACTGATGAAAATTGGTGAACGAATCGTGAACCTGAAACGGCTTTTTAATCTGCGTGAAGGTTTAACCGTGAAAGATGATAATCTGCCGAAGCGTTTCCTTAAGGAAGCATTGTTCACCAGTGAAGGTAAAAAACGAATCGCTCAACTTGCCCCTTTACTTAATTACTATTACCAATTTCGTGGCTGGGACAAGAAGACCGGTAAAATAAAGCCGGGAACTTTAAAAAGACTCGGTCTTGATAGATAAAATATTGTAGCGGTGCAATTCATTGCACAAAAAAAACAAATGAAGTACCGCAAGTTTACAAGAATTAAGAATTACGATTACAAAACTAACGGGTACTACTTTGTCACTATTTGTACTGATTTTAAACAATCTTTCTTAGATAATCTCAAAATAAAAGAAATTGTAGTGGCAGAGATTGCTCTGCTTAAGAAACGTTTTTCTGGTTTAGATATTGACCATTTTGTCATGATGTCTAATCATATACACATAATTTTTATTTTGGAGGATTCAAATAAAACATTACCGGAAGTAATACAAGCATTTAAATCAATTGCAACAATTAGAGCAAAGCGAGCTTTGCCACTACAAATAGGAAAACATTTATGGCAGAAAAATTATTATGAACATATAATAAGGAATGACAAAGCACTCTATAATATACGTAAGTATATTCAAGAAAATCCATTAAAAGAAAAAATTGACTGGGATATTATTTATAGTGGCATAAATGCCACCGCTACAAAAAATGATACTAAGACGAGACAATGAAAATTTTTGCTGATTTACATTTACATACGAAATACAGTCGGGGAACAAGTAAAGATATGGATTTAGAAAATTTAGCTAAAGGAGCGAAAAAGAAAGGGATTCAACTGCTTGGTTCCGGCGATTTTACTCATCCGCTCTGGGTGAATATCCTGAAAAGTTCACTGGAGCCGGTCGGTAAAGGAACATATTTATATGAAGGAGTATATTTTTTTCTCAGCACTGAAGTTTGTAACATATTTTACCGTAATGGCGAAGCAAAAAAAATACATATTATAATTCTTGCTCCGGATTTTACGAGTATGGATAAAATTAATCTTGCTTTAAGTCAATATGGTGATTTATACAGTGACGGTCGTCCGATATTGAACAATTTAGAAGCAAAAGATTTAGTAAAAATAGTTTTGGATATTAACCCTGATTGTTTGATTATCCCGGCACATATCTGGACACCACACTTTTCTCTTTTTGGAGCAAATTCCGGTTTTGATGCCGTGGAAGAATGTTTTGCAAATGAAACAAAAAATATATATGCTTTAGAGACGGGTTTATCCAGCGACCCGGCAATGAACTGGCGTCTATCCAAGTTAGATAGATATACCTTGGTTTCTAATTCTGATGCCCATTCAACCCAGCGTTTAGGACGAGAACTTAATGTCTTTGAAATCGCAGATTACACACCTGCCCGACATAGCCTTGGCGTAGGCGGGGATTTGTATAAGGAGATTATACAGATTATAAAGACAAAGGATAAAACAAAATTTTTGTTTACGGTAGAATTTTTCCCCGAAGAAGGGAAATATCATTTTGATGGACATCGGAATTGTAATGTCCGGTTTACACCTAAAGAGGCGACTAAAAATAAAAATATTTGTCCGGTATGCAAACGGAAGTTGACCATTGGTGTTCTGCATCGGGTAGAAGAACTTGCTGACCGTGCTGACGGATATGTCCCGGCAAATTCTATTCCTTTTAAGAATTTAATTCCTTTAGACGAAATAATTGGCTCGGTGCTTGGTCTGGGAAGAGAAAGTCAGACCGTATTGAAAGAATACGAAAAATTGGTTAGTTATTTCGGAAGTGAATTTACGGTTTTGATTGATGCCGGAATTGACGATTTGTTAAAAGTTACTCCACCAGCAATTGCTCAAGGGATTGTTAAAGTAAGAAAAAGCGAAATTGAAGTTATCCCTGGATACGACGGTGTCTATGGTGAAATAAAAATTGCAACTGGTGGAAAAGAAAAAACTAAAGACGAACAACTTTCTCTCTTTTGAATACGCTAAACCGCTAAAACGAGATTCTCCGCAAAGACCGCGAAAAAAATCTTTTTGCGCTCTTTGTGTCAATTTTGCGTTCTTTGCGTTGGTTCTTTTTGGCGCTAAGGAGGATTTGGAGATATGATTGCAGTAAAAATTGAAAGTGTAAGTTTTGACCCAACAAGCCAAATGGGTATCGTTATCTTAGAAGATTTAGAGAAGAAAAAAATTGTTCCCATTTGGGTAGGTATTTTTGAAGCACAGGCAATACTTTTTAAATTGAAAAATATGTATTTCCCACGACCGTTAACCTATGATTTAATGAAAAATTTGGTTAAAGAACTTAAAGGAGGAATAGATTTTGTTTTAATTAGTGATGTTTCCGAAAATACTTTTTATGCGGAAATACATTTAAATACTGATGGCGAGAAAGTTACTCTTGATTCACGTCCTTCGGATGCACTTGCTTTAGCTTTGCGGGTTGATGCACCGATTTTTGTCTCGGAAAAAATTTATAATGAACATTCTTGGGAGAGAGAAAAATTTGCTGAATTCCAGAAAACATCAGCATATCAGCAATATCTGGATACCGCACCGGATGAAGAAATTGGTAAAGCATAATAGAGGAAAGGGATGGATTAAAATGATGAAAAAAGATTTAGTTTCTTTAGCAGACTTAGGGAAAAAAGAGATCTTGTCACTTTTTGAGTTGACTAAAGAATTAAAAGAAAAACAGAAAAAAGGCAAGAAGTACACTCCTTTAGTTGGAAAAACTTTAGCGATGATTTTTCAGAAACCGTCTACAAGAACAAGTGTTTCTTTTGCCGTCGGTATGTACCAGTTAGGTGGACTGCCTTTAATTTTTAATGTTGAAGAGTTACAATTACGTCGCGGTGAAAGTTTAGCCGATACGGCGAAAGTATTTTCTCGTTATGTTGACGGAGTAATGATTCGCACGACTAATCATCAGGATATGCTTGAATTTGCCAAGCATACCACGATTCCGGTAATAAATGGATTGACTAATTTAGAACATCCCTGCCAGGTATTGAGTGACCTCTACACGATTTTAGAAGTATACCAATCACCAATCACCAATCACCAATTACCAAAATTAAAGGTAGTATTTCTTGGTGAAGGGAATAATGTCGCCAATTCCTGGATTCTGGGAGCAGGTATTCTGGGTTTAAATCTAACCATTTGTGCACCTCAAGGTTATGAACCGGATAAGAAAATCTATCAAGAAGGTAAAAAGATTGCCCAAAAGACCGGTGCGAAAATAACCGTTTCCGATAACCCGCAGGAAGCAGTGAAAAATGCCGATATTCTCTATACTGATGTTTGGGTATCAATGAGTGATGAAAAGAAAGTTGACCTTGAAGAACGAAGAAAAATATTTCAACCTTACCAGTTGAATACTCAACTTTTGAATAAAGCAAAACCTAATTGTAAAGTGATGCACTGTTTACCCGCACATCGGGGTGAAGAAATTACTGACGAAGTTATGGATGGACCGAATTCAATCGTCTTTGACCAAGCAGAAAACCGTCTCCATTTACAAAAAGCACTTTTAGTTCAACTCCTTGAATAAAACTAAAGTTCTGCCGTTAGCCCATAGCCGTCAGCAATTAGCCTTTTATTTAGTAAGGACTTCGGCTGAAGGCTATAGGCTAATGGCTGAGGACTTTTTATAGCAAAATTTAATTAAAATGTTGAAAGTTAACTGTTATTCAGGTTACAGGGCGAATGAGCGACCGGTAAGTTTTTCTCTTGGGGAGAAAGAATTTCAAGTAAAAGAAATTCTTGACCGCTGGTATGGACCGGACTATCAATATTTCAAAGTAAAAGCCGATGATGAAAATATTTACATTCTCAAATATGACGAAAATAAGGATTTTTGGGAATTGGAGTTTTATCGGGAAGGAGAAAGGGATACTCCTTGACCGGATACGAGTATGGATGTGTATCAAGCAGTTGTTCAGCGACGGACAATTAGACGGTTTAGACAAAAACCTATCCCATCTTGGATTCTGAAAAAGTTGGTAAATGCAGCACGACTCGCTCCTTCGGCGGGGAATCGGCAGCCTTGTGAATATATAATTATTAATGAGAAGGCAAAGATAAATGAAGTATTTACCACCTTACACTGGGCAGGATATATTTCTCCCGAGGGGAATCCTCCATTAGGACAGAGACCAAAAGCGTATATCATAGTATTACTGAATACCCAAAAATCAAAAAAACCAGATTTACACGATGCTTCGGCAAGTATAGAAAATATTATTCTGGTAGCTTGGGAAGAAGGCATAGGTTCCTGCTGGATAGGTTCGGTTAATAGAAGAAGACTACGAAAGATTCTCAATGTTCCTGACTATTGTAAAATTGATTCGGTAGTTGCCTTAGGATATCCGGCGGAAAGACCGGTAGTTGAGAAAGTTAGTGATTCAATTAAGTACTGGAAAGATAAATATGGAATTTTACATGTACCTAAACGTAACCTTAAGGAAATCTTATACTGGAATACTTATACCGGGGGCTTAAAAAATGGCTAAATTTTTTTATTCCGAGAAGTATGTAGTTGACTTGAAAGGACATGTTTTCCCGACCCTCAAGTATCCGGAAATTAAGAAAAAATTAATTGAAAAAAAATTAGCGAAAGAAAATGATTTCGTTGACCCCGGTTTTGCTGCCGATGAAGATATCCTTTTAGTGCATACCAAAGAATATTTAGAAAAAATAAAAACCGGTAAACTTACAATGCAGGAAATGTATCAGTTAGAACTTCCCTATTCACCGGAGTTAAGAGATGCATCATTAATTTGTGTTCAGGGGACAATCCTCGCTGGTTATGAAGCATTAAATTCCGGGGTAGGTATCCATATCGGTGGCGGATTCCATCACGCTTTTCCTAACCACGGTGAAGGTTTTTGTGTCTTCAACGATATTGCCGTATGTATTGCTAAATTACTTAAAGAGAAAAAAATTAGTAAAGCGATGACTATTGACTGCGATTTACATCAAGGTAATGGCACTGCCTACATTTTTAAAAACGAACCACGTGTTTTTACTTTCTCGATTCATCAGGAGAACAATTATCCGGCAGTTAAACCACCAAGTAAGTTAGATGTTGGGGTAGATGACGGTTGCGATGATAAGACCTATCTGATGCATTTAAAAGAAAATATTCCCGGTATTTTAGACGATTTTAAACCGGAATTGATTGTCTATGTTGCCGGTGCTGATTCTTATCAGGATGACCAGTTAGGAGGTTTGGACTTAACTAAAGAAGGTTTAAAAAAGAGAGACGAATTTGTTTTTCAAGAGGCAAAAATACGCAAAATACCGGTTGCCGTAGTCCTTGCTGGCGGGTATGCTTATCAACTTGAAGATACAGTAGAAATACAAACGAATACGATTGAAACCGGTTTGCGAATAGTTGAAGGTTAAAAGTGTAAATTTGGAGTAGCAGATAACTCTTGATTTTTCTTTGGGGTCGTGGTATAATCATACTGAAAAGTGGAGTGTGTCAAATATCTTTGTTCGGGAGGTTCCAATGAAGTTCCATAGAATAATTAAAGCAGAATTACCGGTAATTATTTTCAAAGAAGGTAAAAAATTTGTCGCTTACAGTCCCGCCTTAGACCTTTCTACTTGTGCGAGCACCTTTGAACAAGCAAGAAAACGTTTTGCCGAGGCAGTTGATATTTTCTTTCAAGAGATATTAGAAATGGGCACTTTAGAAGATGTGCTTAAAGAATGTGGCTGGCAGAAAATATCAAAGCCACGAGAACAGTGGATACCACCTCATATTATTGCTCAGGTTCAACAAGAAATAAAAATTCCGGTTGCAAGTCAAAAGAGGTAATTACCTCAAGTGTCCCGCCTGACAACGATACATTGTAAGAAGTTTGAAAAATTTCTTTTCCGTATTGGTTGCTCTTTTGTGAGACAAAAAGGTGACCACCGAATCTATAGAAGAGCAGATTTGAAACGTCCGGTTGTTATTCCTACCGAGAAAGATATACCGATATTTATCATTCGTAATAATTTACGTGTTTTAGGTATTAGTGTAGAAGAATATCTAAAAATGTTAGCCAAAATTTAGATTTTTTTAGTTCTTTATAGAAAAGTAGTTTTTTGTTCAAACTTTGTAAATAGAAAAGAAATAATTCAACTTTTTAAGACCGGCACAGTTGATTAGGGGGTAAAGCGATGGATAACAAAAAAAAGAAACAAAGACAAATAGACCGGGTGCGGGAAACAAAAACCAGTTACAGAACAGATATTGATAGGAAAAAATTCCATATCGCCGAATATCCGGTTATCGTTCACCAAAGTCAATACGGCTACGATGTTGTTTGTCCAATTCTTCCCGGTTGTGCAAGTCAAGGTGACACATTAGAAGAAGCAATAGAGAATATTAAGTCCGCAATACAGGAATATTTGGAAGCGGTGCGTAAAGTTAAGAAGAATGAACGTTTAGTGATGGTTGAGGTTGCGGTGTAATGCTTTTTACCGATGTTTCTGAAGAGCGCGCAATTCGTGCATTTCGTAAAAAAGGTTTTTGGATAGTAGGTGGGAAAAAACATACAGTGATGACTGATGGAACGCATTTTATTACTATCCCTCGGCACAAAAGGATTAATCCATATACTTTGAAAGCAATTATTCGTGGTGCTGGCTTAACCGATAAAGAATTCAAAGAATTGTTGTAACAAGAAACAATTCAACTTCTACTATGTTTAGTCACCTCTTTGGACATCCTCATCGGAGTCCCGCCGAAGAGGCGGGCGACCTGACTGCCTCGCTCGCCTCGCTGCGAAGCGGGCCGTCAGGCGGGCCGCCTAGGTATGGTGGAGGACAAGACCGACACGGATACATTTTAAATTTGATTAATTTTTTTTCTTTGCTATAATACAGATTAGTTCTTTGGAGAGAAAGGTAGTTTTTTTGTTCAGCCTTTCCTTAAAGTCAGAGAAAGTCTGGCTAACATAGAGGTAAGGAGAAGGCTGTCACATTCCGCCGTAAGGCGGAAGGGGTGGCAGTCATTATCGGATTTACCTCTATGTTGCCGATAGTGATATGTGCCCCTTTTTATTTTGGGGCGGAAAGGAGGGTGATGAAAAAAATTTTGTTCAATAAGGCAAAAGGAAAGACTGAAAGATAACACAAAAGGAGGAGCAGGAAAATGCGTAATTTTTTTGTCGCTGCGTTAGCAATAACGCTATGCGTAGATGTTGTCTTGGCCCAACAGGGTAAAGGCGGGAAGAATACTTCACTTGGAGTGACATATGAAATACAATCCATTTCTCTAGACGATTATCGAAAGGCAAAGGTAGGTGTTTATGAGGAGTTATTAAACACCTATAGTTTATTAGCTTCAATTGCAGGTAATTCTGTTCTAAAAAACGCATATAGGGTTACTTATCCGGATCGAATTTCTACTTATAACATTCAGTTGAATCACAGTTTACAGAATAATATTACTCTTTCTCTAAGAACACTTTTTGTAAGTGGTGGAGATAGAGATGAAGTTGATTGGAGAGATTCCGCAGGAAACTACCTAGATCTTAACATTGATTGGGAATTCAATATTAGTGATATTGGCATCGGAGCTGGGTATACATTCAACGATTTAATCCTAAAAAACTCAAGGGAAACTTTTACTTTTGCTGTGGGAATTTATTCTGTAAAGATGAAAGAATCTACGACAGGAGGTTATGATATTACTGCGTTTGGTGGTGATAGTGGTTCTGTTTCCGGGACAGATTCCTTTTCTGGAAATAAAATTTACTTTGATTTTGGCTGGCTTACGAATGTGTATCTGAATAAAGCTAAGAGTATCTCTATTGATGGAATGTTAGGTTATAAAGTAGTTAGTTTTGACAAATTGGGTGACTACACAGACGTCTCAGGTGAGTATGTAAAATTTGATTTTTCAGGATTAAAGTATGCTCTTGGGCTCAGTTTTTGGTTCTAAACTCTATTGGACAAAAAATATGAAACTTGTCCTAAATCCTATTTGCTGACGTCTTGTATGATTTAAAAATGAAAGTAAAGTTTTAGAATTTTGATTTTCCTCCTTGAAGCAGGCGAACAGAAATGTTCGCCTGCCTGTAAAAGTAGAAAATTAACCGTCCTTCGCCAAGTTTATTAATTTGGTAGAGAGGACGGTTTTTATTTGCGAAAATTGACTATTTGTGCTAAAATCTTAGTTATGGAAAAGACAAAATATGTAGTGGTTTTTGTTACTTGTGCGAATAAAGAAGAGGGAGAGAAAATCAGTCAGTCATTAGTAGAGAAAAAACTGGTTGCTTGTGTGAACCTTATTCCAGAAATATTTTCCCATTACTGGTGGCAGGGTAAAATTGAGAGCTCAAGCGAGGTCTTGCTTTTAATGAAGACAAAAAAATCTTTAGTTAATAAACTTATTGCCGAAGTGAAAAAATTACATTCTTATACCGTACCGGAAATTATTGCTTTACCAATTATTGAAGGGAACAGCGACTACCTTGACTGGATAAAAGAATCAGTGATTGAGTAATTGGGTGATTAAGTGATTAGGTGGGGGGCTGATAAATGGTTATGTTTTTTTAGCGTTTTAGCGGAGCAGTATTTTGGCGCTTTGGCGGTAAAATGAAAGAAGCATTATATTGGACAAAAAAAGAGGATAAAAAAGTACAGTGTTTACTTTGTCCGCATAACTGTGTGATTGGTGAAGAGAAGAACGGTATCTGTCGGATAAGAAAAAATGAAAATAGTAAACTTTACAGTTTGACTTATAACGAATTTACCTCAGTAGGAATGGACCCGATAGAAAAGAAACCGTTATATCATTTCTATCCGGGCAGTGAAATTCTTTCCTTTGGGACAGTCGGTTGTAATCTGCGTTGTCAGTTCTGTCAGAACTGGGAAATTTCCCAACAGGATTTTGGTGAGGTTACTACAAGGACAATTACCGCTGATGAAGCAGTGCGTCTGGCAAAAACATCTAATTCAGTAGGAATTGCTTATACTTATAACGAACCACTAATTAATTACGAATGGTTATTGGAGACCGCACAGTTAGTTCAGAAATATGATTTGAAAAATGTTTTGGTGACTAACGGTTATTTGAATGAAGAACCGTTAGAAAATTTACTACCGTATATTGATGCCGCAAATATTGATGTCAAGTCATTCCGGAATGAATTCTATCGGAAAATCTGTGGGGGCACGCTTGATGCGGTATTACGCACGGTAGAAATTATGGTGAAAAGAAAAAAACATATTGAACTGACTAATTTACTTGTTCCGACACTGAACGATTCTGAGGAAGAGATTGAAGATTTAACTGATTGGATATATGCTTTGGATAAAGAAATACCGTTACATTTTTCCCGCTATTACCCCTGTTATAAGATGGAAATTCCGGCAACACCGTTAGCAACTTTAGAGAAAGCAAGAAAAATTGCTTTAAAAAAGTTAAAATATGTATATATCGGTAATGTTTGGGAGGCAGAATATAACCGTACTTACTGTCCGAACTGTGAAACGGTACTTATTGAACGGCGAGGTTACCAGACTGAGATTGTAAATTTAAAAGGTAATAGTTGCGGAAAATGTAGTGAAAAAATAAACATTATGATACACGAATGAACACGAATTTTTGTTAATTCACGAATATACACGAATTCAGAGAAAGGAGGAGAAAATAGATTGGGAACAAAAAATTTAGTTGTGCTAATTGTAGTTTTGACTGTAGGTGCACTTTTAGGTACGGTGCTGGGTAAGTTTATTGGAATGATTATTCCTACCGAATCGTCTTGGCGTGAACTTTTTACTGAACAAGTTACCGCGGGGTTACATCCGACTACTTTGGATTTACAAGTAATTGATTTAACTTTTGGTTTTCTACTTAAATTTAATTTACCGAGTGTAATTGGTATTCTTATTGCGGCATATATTTTTCGTCTTTTTGCTAAGTAAAATTTGAATAACCGTTTAGTCGGTTTAGTCAGTTTGGTCAGTTTAGTCGGTTAACGGACATAACGGTCATAACCGACTCAACGGAATTAACGAATTTTTGCTTGTGATTAAGTGTTAACTTCCGCGTTCTCTTTCCTCAAGGTAGGTTTTTACTTTTATCTGACGTCCGAGTTGTTGGAACCATTCATTGAAAACAAGGACAGTTTTCTGGGATAGATAATTTTGGCGGAAAGTTTCATAATCACGGAAATAATTCTTTAGGTCACCTTTTTCCTGTAGATAAGCAAGTTCTAACTCTTTATCACTGACTTTTACACTTCCAGCAATCAAATAGCGTAATTTAGCAATAGTAATGGTTCGGCGTCGTGATTCTTCAAACTCTTCTGGAGTCATTCGTAAGGCATAATGGAGAACTTGAAAATAAGTATTACGGTCAAAACGATTATCTTTCTGGAAAGCAGGGAAATTTTGGATATCTGCAGCTAACTCTTCATCAGTAACAACGATACCGTATTTTTTCGCTTCTTGATAAAATATTTCTTCCTGAATCAAATCGGAAAGGATTTCCTGTTTCTTTTGTTTAATCAAATCATCAGTAATTTCTTGGTTTTGTTCCCGGAGGTTATTGATTAACCGCTGGAGATAATTAAGATAAGTATTATAAAGAATTTTTTTACCATTAACTAAAGCAACCGTATCGGCACGCCAACCACGAGTGAAATAATATCCACCAAAACCAACAAAAGTGCCGGCAATAAAACCGATTACCGTAATCAGCAGTATAGTGCGACTGTAACGACCAAAAAAGTTCATCATTTGTGATTAGTTAGTCCTTACTTTTCGGGTAGGAAAACTTGACGCTCGGTGGGTACCGACTGGTGGTCAGTAGATACCGACTGCTGAGTTACCCCGCCGATGGTGGATACAACCTTTTCTTCCCGGAGCATACTGCAGTTTCCTTCAAAAATTGCACCATCAGCAATTGATAAATGGGCAGTTTTAATATCACCTTTAACTTCTGCTTTTGAATGTATTTCTAAGATTTCCGAAGCATAAATATTACCGGCAACTTTACCTCCGACAATTACACTCTGGGCAGCAAGGTTGCCTTTAACTACACCGGTTTCACCGATAATCACACCCTGGGCATTAATATTACCACCTTCCCATTGTCCATCAATGCGTAAAGAACCTTTAGTATTAATTGTTCCCTGAAAGATGGTCTCTTGTCCGATAAAAGATTCAATCGGGCTTTCCTTTTTTGTTTTCTTGCCAAACATATCTTTTTTAGAAAGATTACAGTAATTTTGAAAGATGATTACAGAGATTAATTCTAAAAATTTTAATTCACCTTAATCATATTTTATCAATCACTGGAATCATTTCTTTACATAGCGTAATGGATTGGCTGCATTGCCATCAATTCGTACTTCATAATGGAGATGAGCACCGGTAGTTGCACCGGTAGCACCAATATAAGCGATTACTTGTCCGCGTTTCACTCGGTCACCCTGAGTAACGGCAAGTCGTGAATTATGGGCATAAAGCGTAATAAAATCATGTCCATGGTCAATGACAACTAATTTTCCGTAACCACCCTCCCAATGAGCTAATTTAACTATTCCTGAGGCAGTAGCACGAACCGGTGTTCCGTATTCTGCAGCAATATCTAACCCCGGATGAAAATCTCTTTCTCCCTCAGCCCAAGGATGGGCACGGGAACCATAAAATGAAGTTATTCTTCCTTCTACGGGCCAAATGTTCGGTGTTGCGCGGTAAATACTCCGTTGTTCTTGAACATATTCAGTTATTTCGCGAAGACTTTCCATCCGTTCTTTAATTATTCTATTTAGAAGGAAAATATTATTTTCCACATCTTTCTGGTTAACTTCTTGGATTTTACCTTGGAGTAACTTTCTAAGATTTTCTTGGTCAGCAGTACTTGGTCCACCGGTTGCTTCATCTTGCTCAATAATTGCTTTCTTAGATTTCATCTCTAAGAGTTGACGTAACTGTAAATCAATTTCTTTCACTTCATCCAATTTTTCTTGTGATTTTTTTACTTCCTGAGCGAAATAGGCAGTTTTCGCTTTTAAGGCCAGGTTATTCAGTCTTATTCCCCAATAGTCAAGGTGACGAATTGCTAAAGTAACTGCCCAGACAGTCAAACTAAACCAAAAAAGTAAAGAAACAAGAAGAAAAGAAAAACTGAAATGTACTTTTACTGGTTTAGAACTGTGATGGGGAATAAATGCTATTGTTAAATAACGCGCTAATACCTTTTTCCAGAGACTGTTTCTTATCATTTTCTTAGATTACCTCCTCGAATAAAAAAAGGAATTTTTAAACTATTTAGAGTATAAGAAAATTTCTTTTTCTTGTCAAGATTTTTTGGAAATAAATTTTTGTGAAGTCAACAGAACAACTTTATGTATTGCTTTTTTAGTTAAAATTTGATATAAAAATAAAATTATGGAAATTTCTAAAGTTTACAATCCTCAAGAGACCGAAAAATGGTACAACTTCTGGTTAGAAAAAGGATATTTTTCTTCCCTGCCTTGCCGGCAGGCGGGTCATCCCGAACCCGGGGAAAGGAGAGCGTTTACAATTGTTATTCCACCACCGAATATTACTGGTTCACTGCATATGGGGCATGCCTTAAATAATACTTTGCAAGATGTAATTATTCGTTTCAAACGGATGCAGGGGTACAATGCTTGTTGGGTTCCCGGGACTGACCACGGGGGGATAGCCACACAAAATGTAGTAGAAAAAATTTTACTTAAAGAGGGCATCACTCGCCAAGAATTAGGGAGAGAAAAATTCTTAGAACGAATGTGGCAATGGCGAAAAGAAACCGGTGATACGATTCTTCACCAGTTGAAAAAATTAGGTTGTTCCTGTGACTGGGAACGGTTAAGATTTACAATGGATGATAACTGTTCCCGTGCAGTATTGAATGCTTTTGTAGAATTATACAAACAGGGTTTAATTTATTGGGGAAGTCGGTTGGTCAACTGGTGTGTCCGTTGTGGAACCGCGCTTGCCGATATTGAAGTTGAATACCGTGAACATAAAGGACATCTCTGGTATATCCGTTATCCCTTGAAATCAGCCATTAGCCATCAGCCATCGGCCATCAACTACATTGTAGTGGCAACCACCCGACCGGAGACGATGCTTGGGGATACGGCAGTTGCCGTAAATCCACAGGACAAACGGTATAAGAATCTAATCGGTAAAACCGTGATTCTACCTTTAATGAATCGGGAAATGCCAATAATCGCTGATGAATTGGTAGATTCATCTTTCGGTACCGGTGCAGTGAAGGTTACCCCGGCTCATGACCCGGTTGATTTTGAAATCGCTCAGCGGCATCAGTTACCTGAAGTTAAAGTAATTGATGGAAAAGGAAGAATGACTGGATTAACTGATAAGTATGCAGGACTTGACCGTAGTCAATGTCGTGAAGAGGTGGTGAAAGATTTACAAACACTTGGTCTTTTAGAAAAGGTTGAAGAATATTCTCATCGAATAGGACATTGTTACCGCTGCGGGACAGTGATTGAACCGTTGATTTCCGAGCAATGGTTTCTTTCTACCAAAGAAATGGCAAGAAAGGCGATGAAAGTTGTTGAGGAAGGAAAAATAAAATTCTTTCCTGAACGCTGGGTTGGACCTTATCTGCAATGGTTAGAGAATTTACGTGACTGGTGTATCTCAAGACAAATCTGGTGGGGACACCAAATACCGGTTTGGTATTGCACTCATTGTCTTAGCAATAAAATTGAAGTTATATTTAAAAAAGAAATCCTCATCAACGGTATACCTAATATTGGTGGAACATATTTAGTTCTATTACGAGCAGGTCTTAGTGATAAGGAAATAATAGGAAATATGGAAGACTTCATAGCCCACGATATAGATACATCTAACGATGGTGTAATTTGTTCAATTGAAAAACCGGTGAAGTGTACTTGTGGTAATACTTATTTTTTACAGGATCCGAATGTTTTGGATACTTGGTTTTCTTCGGCACTATGGCCTTTTAGTGTTTTTGGCTGGTCCGGAAAAACGTTCAACGAGTTAGAATACTATTATCCGACTTCTGCGCTGGTTACCGGTTATGAAATCCTTTATCTCTGGGTAGCAAGAATGGTAATGATGGGTATTGAACTTGTTGGGGATATCCCTTTTGAGAATGTATACATTCACGGTATAGTCCGTGATGTGAGTGGAAGAAAAATGTCTAAATCGCTTGGTAATGTAATTGACCCTCTGGACATAATGAAAACCTGCGGAACGGATGCTTTGCGTTTTGCTTTACTCTATAGTGGTGTTACTGGACAGGATTTATGTCTTTCCGAGGAAAGTTTCTTGATGGCAAGAAATTTTGCGAATAAAATTTGGAATGCCAGCCGTTTTGTTTTGATGAACTTAGAAGGTTTCACTACTTCCTACTCCCCACTCACTACTCCCCGGTTAGACCTTGCTGACCGTTGGATAATTTCTGAATATAACTCTCTGGTTAAATCAGTAACCAAAAATCTTGGAAATTATCAACTTAGCGAAGTAGTTGGAGATATTTACGAATTTTTTTGGCATAAATTCTGTGACTGGTATGTGGAACTGATAAAACCAAAATTAAGCCAAACAACTACACGGGCAGATGTCCAAGCAATATTAGTATATATTCTTGAGGGGACAATTAAGCTACTGCATCCCTTTATGCCATTTATCACTGAAGAAATTTGGCAATCCTTGAGGCAGTTTAGAGTTCAGAGTTTAGGGTTTAAAAAAGAGACAGGAGAACTATCAACTACCAACTCTCAACTATCAGCAAGTATTATGGTTTCTCCTTGGCCAGAGTATGATGAGATGATGATTGACAAAAAAGCAAGCGAAGAAATGCAGTTACTTATGGATGTAGTCTCTGCAATACGCAATTTACGCAGTGAAACAAGAATTCCTCCTCAAGAGAAAATAAATTTGGTTTTTAAAATTGATTCATCAGAAAAAGAAAAACTAATTCAAACTAATTTATTTTCAATACTCCTTTTAACCAATAGTGAAAAGTTAGAGTTTGGTATGCCACAATCTAAAGATTGTGTTTTAACTATAGTTGATGGGATTGAAATTTATATTCCTTTGACCGCAATTGACCGAGAAAAAGAAATAAAAAGGTTAGAAAAAGAAATAGAGAATCTCTCTTCGCAGATAAATAAAATAGACCAAAAGATGTCTGACCAAAATTTTTTAAATAAAGCACCAGAAGAAGAAATAAAGAAAGTAAAACAAAGATTGAAAGAGACTAAGGAAAAAAAGAACAAATTAGAACAGACACTTCTTTGTTTGAAAGGGGGATAAAAAATTGATTCGTCAAGATGGACGTGCGCCTAATGAACTACGCAAAATAAAAATTACTAAGAATTATTTAAAATTCCCAGAAGCATCAGTATTAATTGAAGCCGGGGAGACAAAAATAATTTGTACTGCGACGGTTGCTGAAGGACAAATACCGGCGCATCTCCAAGGAACAGGTAAAGGATGGATTAGTGCTGAATATTCAATGTTACCACGAGCAACAATTTCTCGTACTTCACGAACGAGAACCAGCACGGGTGGCAGAGCGCAAGAAATCCAACGGATAATCGGTCGTGCCCTACGAGCAGTAGTTGATTTATCTCTTCTTGGAGAAAGGTCAATTTTGATTGATTGTGATGTTCTACAAGCGGATGGTAGCACACGCACATTATCAATTACTGGAGGGTATCTTGTTTTAGTAGGAGCAATAGAAAAAATAAAAAATGAAGGGAAAATTATTACTTCACCAATTAGAGATTATTTAGCCGCAGTAAGTGTAGGTATCTGTAATGGTGAAATTTTTTTAGATTTAGCCTATGAAGAGGATTCACATGCTGAGGTAGATTTGAATATTGCTTTAACCGGGAAAGGTGAACTGGTAGAGATTCAAGGTACTGCCGAAGAGTATAGTTTTAGTTTTGAAGATTTGAGTAGGATGTTGGTAATTGCAAAAAAAGGAATAAACGAAATAATTGAAATTGAGAAGAAAATTTGCCTTTTAGAATTTTGAATTCAGTTACATTGATTACGGGGATTAAAATAAACGATTACAGTGATTTATATCTAGTAAAGAAATCATCATAATCATAATTAAAATCACTGAAATCATATTTCACTTTCGTGAAATAAAATGTTGGAAATTGTTTTAGCGACAAGAAACAAGGACAAAATTAGAGAAATAAAAAAAGTTTTAAATTCATTACCAGTAAAATTTATTTCGCTAGAAGGATTCCCTCATCTACCGAAAATAATTGAAGATGGTAGAACTCTCAAAGGTAATGCGATTAAGAAAGCAAGAATAGTGGCAAAGTTAACCGGTAAGGTTGCTCTTGCTGACGATAGTGGTCTTGAAGTAAAAGCACTGGAAGGTGCACCGGGTGTTTATTCTTCAAGGTTTGCTGGTGAAGGATGCACTTATGCGGATAATAATCGGAAATTATTAAAATTGGTGAGGAATCTTCCGCAAGAGAAAAGAGATGCTTTATTTCGTTGTGTTATTGCTTTAGCTTTTCCGGAAGGTAAGGTCAAAACTGTTGAAGGAATAATTAAAGGAAAAATTTCTCACCGAACAATTGGAAGGTACGGTTTCGGTTATGACCCAGTTTTTATTGTTCCTTCTTATGGTAAGACTTTCGCTCAGCTTGGTCCAGAGATAAAAAATAAAATCAGCCATCGAGCATTAGCCCTGCAGAAAATAAAGAGAATAATTACCGAAACGCTTTGTTGACCCCGCACCTATCAGGTATCAGCGACTTTTTTGAAGTAAGTTACTTATAGTATAGCGATAATTTCACTGAGTTTCAGTCTTATTATAATGGATGAATTTATAGCGGGGTTATCGCTGGGAAAACCGAGAAACTGACTATACCTGATAGGTGCGGGGTTGACGAGAACAAAAAAGGGTAGTATAATTCGTTTTGGTATTAGAACTAATCACTTAACAACTAAGTTACAAGTTACTGTTTTCAACCGGGGCATAGCTCAGTTGGTTTAGAGGTAGCCCCGCACCAAAATTTGCGGAGCGTGGCGCAGTTGGTTTAGCGCGCATGGTTTGGGACCATGAGGTCGTGGGTTCAAGTCCCACCGCTCCGATTGTTTTGGTGCGGGGAGGTCGGCAGTTTCCGCCATTGAGTCGTTGGCGGATCCGCCAAAGAACTTTAATGGTGGACAAGTCTGCCTGCCCCGAAAGAAAGGTGCGGGGGAACAGAGGTCGTCCCGATGCAACATCGGGCCCACCCCGAATTGCACCTGTAGTTCAACTAAATAAAGGATCTGTTTTGCTTGACCGACGAAGGGCCTGTAGCTCAATTGGATAGAGCATCTGCCTTCTAAGCAGGTGGTTGTGCGTTCGAGTCGCACCAGGCCCAGAGGAGAGTTGATGTGGACAAGGTGCACAGACTGAATATCTTTGAATACATTATGTAGAAAAAAATGGAAAAAATATTTCAAACTGGTGAAGTAATCATTGAAGAGAATAGTTTCGGCCAGTCGGCATTTGTGATTAAGTCAGGTAAAGTTGAAGTTTCAAAGAAAAATAAAAAAGGTGAAAAAGTTATTCTCGCCGTGTTAGGTGAGAGACAAATTTTTGGTGAGATGGGTTTAATTGAAGATAAACCACGTTCAGCGACGGTTGCTGCACTTGAGGAAGTACATGCTGAAGAAATTAACCGCGACCTTTTCAACGAGCTACTAAAGAAAGAGCCATCAGCCATTTTCCCAGTCTTAAAGTTACTTTTTGAGAGACTGCGATGTGTGGACGAAATGCTCATTGAGGAAAATCGGGTTGCCCATGAGACCTTAGCTAGTGCAGTTATAAAAAAGGTAATTCTTGTTGGGGCAAGTGGAGAAGCATCAAAAGCACTTAAGAACAAACAATTAGAAATTACCAAGTTTCCTTTTCGCATTGGAAGAGAAAGTCACAGCGAAGAAGGGGATGCACTTCTAAATAATGACCTCTACCTAAAGGACCATATTCCTTACAATGTCTCACGCAATCACTTTTCAATTAACCGTCTGTCCAACCTTATCTACATTTTTGACCGAGGCAGTACCTTGGGTACGATTGTCAATGGAATAAGAATCGGTGGTCCGATAAAGAAGAATGACCTTATTCTTGAAAAAGAAGAAAATCTTGTTATTGTTGGTTCACTCGATTCACCATTCCAATTTAAACTTCTCATTCGTTAGACTTTTCCTTGTTTTTTACTCTTGACATAATATTCAAAATCAAGTAAAATTAAACAAAATGCGTATTTCAGAAATAATTAAAAAAACGGGATTAAAAAGAATCCTACCTGAAGTTACGGAAAGTCCATCCAAAGTTGTCGAGAGTCATCCAAGTATTACCGAAGAACCAGTCACCCAACCACCGAAAAAATTATCTTTAAAAGACGAAAAGTCTCGGGGCGACCTCGTCTCTTTACGAGAAGAGAAAAAAACTGAACTTGCTAACCAGCAAGATTCGTTATTTGCTGAACAAATTTACGGTGAAGCAATCAATTTCATTAAAAAGATTTTGGATTCTTTAAATAAAGAAAGACCAATTCTTGATTTTAAATTAGTTAATCAAACGGTTAAGAAAATAGTTGCTAAAGTTTTATCTACTGATACCCAGATTATCTTTTTGGTAAATAAATCTACCCCGGACAACTATCTTTATGCCCATTCAGTTAATGTTTGTATTCTTACGATTAAACTCGCCAGTAGATTAAGTTGGTCAGAAGATAAACTCACCTTGCTTGGAATATGTGCCTTGTTGCATGATGTAGGAATGATTCGTGTCCTTTCTTTAGCGAACGAATCAGATAAACTTACCCCTCAAAAATACGAAGAAGTCAAGAAACATCCAATCTATGGAAAAGAAATCTTAGAAAAACTTGATAATGATATTGAAAAGAATGTTAAAGAACTGCTTGCTTTAATTGCTTATCAAGAACACGAACGTATTGATGGACAGGGTTATCCCCGAGGATTGAAAGATAAAGATATGCACGAATTTACTAAAATTATTGGTTTGGTTGATGTCTACGAAGGTTTAACTCATCCTCGTTCCTACCGGGAAAGGATGTTGCCTCATGAAGCATTACGCTATCTTATTGAGACTTCTGAAGAGAAATTCGAATCTTTACTTTTGAAAATTTTTATTGAAGAATTATCTCTTTATCCCTTAGGTAGTTTTGTAAAATTAAATACTGAAGAAATTGGTGAAGTAGTGAAAAGTAACCCCAAATTTCCTACTCGTCCGGTGTTAAAGATGATTCTTGGTGCACATGGTGAAAAATTAGAACCGTATAGATATATAAACTTGACCGAGGCGCCAATCTTACACATTCGTGAACCAGTAGATGAAACGAAATTAAAAATAAACGATAAAGAATTGATGTTGAAACTGAAAGTAAGACGTTGGTGGATTAGTAGCGAATCTTAATAAAAAGGAGGTGAAAAGGAATGAAAGCGATAGCAATTATTTGTGTAATACTTGCGGTAATTGGTATAGTTTTGGGAATTATTGCCCGTGTTGGTCCGGGAGTGATTGCTGGGCAGGGTGCACGCACTCTAGGTGCGGGGAGCGGTTTATTTCTTCTTTTAGCAATTGCACTCTTACTTCTTGAACAGAAGAAGCAATAATTTTTTTCCCAGTGGAAAGAAATTTTTCAATTAAAATTGCTGACCTTAAGATTAATCTCAATGATATTTTTTCTGATAAACTGAGAAGATGGTACTGTTTTTTTCTTTCCCGGTCTCATTTTCCGGAAATATCTTTAAATTTAGATTATATCCCTGCTAAGAGAAACTTACCTTTAAGAGTTAAAAAAAAAGAAGGACAAGTTTTTCAAATAGAGCGTAGTGATTTTTTTGCTGAAATTGATTTTGCGAGTTTCCAGGGAGAATTGAAAGTCGCAAAAAATATTTATTCTTTTGATTCTTTTCTTCGTATTCTTTATAGTCTTTATCTTCTCTACAATGACGGTTTCTTACTCCATTCGGCAGGGATTAAAAAAGATGGTAAGGTCTATTTATTCAGTGGTTCTTCTTTGAGTGGGAAAACAACTGTCATCCGACATTTAGGACCTACATTAACGAATGAAAATGCAATTCTCAGTGATGAAATAATTGCTATCAGAAAAGAGAAACATAATGGAGGCAATTATTTCTTTTTTGCTTATCCGACACCTTTCTGGGGTGAATTCAAATCAAGTGAAAATATAAATAACCAAAGAGCAAAAATTGACCGAATTTTCTTTTTAGGAAATAGAAACTTTGCCAAGTTATCTTTTAACGAAGCGGTTGAACGACTTTTAGAAAATACAATTTTTTTCAGTAGAGACCCTTCCTCAGTTGCCAAACTGTTCAATTTAGGAATAGAATTTTTGCAACAGATACCTTCATATCAATTGAAAGCCACAGAAGGAGTGCAGTCTTATCTAAATTTTCCCAAATGAAGAACAACATAGAGCACAACAGAATATTTAAGAATGAAAAAATTGCCAGTCGGATTATTGAAAGACAGGCATTTATTGTTACGCCACTTGATTCAACTTTACATCTGCTCAATGAGGTAGGAACAAGAATCTGGCAACTGATTGAAGAGAAAAAAAATATTGAAAAAATAATTGAACATATTTGTGCAGAATATGATATGGACCGACTAACTATTGAAAGAGATGTTCGTGAATTCATTCAAATATTGGAAAAGAAAGGAATAGTTGAAATAAAAAAATCTGCTTAATTTATTCTCTATACCTAATATAATACAGCGATGAATATATTTGAGAAATTTATTTTTCTTACCGAAAAAAGGAATATACCTTTTACGGTCAATTTTGAGCTAACCCACCGTTGTAATTTACGCTGTATTCATTGTTATTTGGATAACGCAAAAACGCAAAAATTTCGCAAAAACGCAAAAAACTACGAACTAACTACTGATGAAATTAAAAATATTCTTGACCAGTTGGCAGATGCGGGAAGTTTATGGTTAGTTTTCACTGGTGGAGAAATATTCTTAAGAAAAGATCTCTTTGCTATTGCCGAATATGCTCGGAAGAAAAGTTTTCTCTTGACAATCTTTACCAACGCTACGCTTATTGATTCCAAAGGAGCACTTCGTTTAGCCGACCTTGCACTGTATCAAGTGCAGATTTCTCTATATGGAGCAAGACCCGAGACGCATGATTATGTTACTCGGATTAAAGGGTCATTTGCCCGCACTTTGCAGGCAGTAAAATTACTAAAGAAATTAAAAATTAAGGTTGTTTTAAAAACGCCACTGATGAAAGAAAATTTTCCTGAATATAAAGAGATAATTCACCTGAATGAGAAACTGGAGACGAACTGGCAAATGGACCCTTGGATTACTCCAAAAAATGACGGAGACCAAACACCACTTGCTCTTCGCACTTTACCCGGACAGATGGGAGAATTTTTTTCTAATGAAAAATTTTTCCCCAAGGAAGAATTTACAACCGGAGAAAAAAAACGATTCATCTGTTCTGCAGGGAAAAATTTAGTAGCAATTTCTCCTTACGGTGATGTTTATCCTTGTCTAATGTGGTTAGTAAAAGTTGGCAACCTGCGGGGAGAAGAATTTTTGCAAATTTGGCAAAATTCTCCAGAATTAAATTCTGTCCGTAAAATAAAATTTGAGAATCTTAAAATCTGTAAATCTTGCAATCTTGTCCCTTACTGTGTTCGTTGTCCGGGATTAGCTGATTTAGAAGACGGTGATGCACTTGGTTCTTCAAGGATTGCTTGTCGGACAGCAGAGATAATTAGAGAACGTGTAAAGTGCTCGCCCCGTTAGACGCAATGCGTCTATACGGGGTAAATGTAAGGTGAAAAAGGTGAGTGAGTAATTTGGTAACCTGGTAACAAGGTGACTCGGTGAGATTAAATCTGTGCAATCTGTAGTAGTAAAATCCCTGCCCCGTTAGATGTTTGCTATCTAATGGGGTGAACGTAATCTGCGAGGTGGTAAAATGAAGAAGAAAAAAAAGAGGTACGAAAAACCGGCAATTATTTCAGAGAAAGTTTTTGAAACCGAGGCGCTTGCCTGCGCAAAATGTATTGGTCATTTTCCGATATTCCAAGCGTCTTGCCGGCTTTTACTTAAGAAGTCATAATTTTTTTTCAAAAAATTGAACTTTAAGTTAACTTTAAATTTGGGATTACAGCGATTTTAAGAAAATGATTACAGTGGTTCTAATCAGTGTAATCGCTGTTAAAAAATCCCTGCCCCGCACCTTTTAGGTATAATCTCTTTAAATGTAAACCGGATGTAAATTTGGCTTAGATAAATTCAGATTAAAATCTGTCATTCAAGAAAAGGTGCGGAGTGAATGTAATCAGAGGTAAAGAAATGAAACTAAAAAACAGAAATGGTTTATTAACCGTAAGCGAAATTGCCCATGAATCAGGAGTTTTACCTTCAACAATACGCTATTATTCTAATATCGGTTTGCTAAAGGTTACTCAATATTCAACTGGTGGATTCCGCCTCTTTGCCCGTGATGAAACACTTAAACAAATCAAAAAAATTAAAGAAATTATTGGACGGCGCGTAACCTTAGAAGAAGTGAAAAAGAAAATAAACGCAGATTACGCAGAAAATCCGCAAAGAACGCAAAAAATTACTGCCAGTAACTCTCCGCGGAATCCGCGGTAATTCTGCGCTTTCTGCGGATAAAGGGATGGATGAAATAACCACTTTGTGGATTGAGACACTTAAAAAAAATGGTTCGGCTTTTTTGCGTGTGAAGGGTAAAAGTATGGAACCATTTCTTGAAATGGGAGAAAGAATATTGGTTAGTGATGTTGCCCCTCAATCAATAAATATCGGGGATGTTGTCGTTTTTAATTGTAGAGGTGGACTTCAGTCCACTGGAGTAGAAATAATTGTCCATCGTATAGTGGACAAGTTTCGTTTTTCGGATAAACTATATTTTGTGCATCGGGGAGATAATGCAAGATTGTTAGGAATGAGTATTTTTGCTGAAGACCAACTTCTTGGTAGAATAGAAAATGGCGGATTTAGACGGATAAAGGCACGAATGCAGACGGATATTTTAGCGAGGAAATTTTTTATTTATTTTTTTATTTTGAAACAATTGCTCAAGAAAACTTTACAGATTCAGACAGATAGAGGTACGGATGCAAACGGATAACAACACGGATTCAAACAGATAATGAAAAGTAAACTACGAAAATTTTTTTCTCTTCTTATTTTTTTTCTTTCACTCTCTACTCTCTACTCTCTACTCTCTACTGCTGTAGTGGAAGCCGGTATCATTGTTGTTTCTACCGCTGGTTGGACTTATACTTCTACTGGAACAGTTGGTGCAACTTGGATACCGACGCCACCAGCAACTCGGTTACTTCCACCACCGGCAACAGTTACTTATCAAGATATTTGTCGTGATGCTTTAGGACATTTATATGTTTTAAGAAGTGACGGTATTGTTTTTCGTTCAACAGACACAGGGAAAAGTTGGTCCCAACGGAATACTTCTCCACCGGTAGTAGCAAGTAACTATGATTCAATCATTGTCGATACCGGCACTGCAGGTGTGCTTTATTTAATGCGAGTGGGTGGTGAAGTTTATCGTTCAACAGATAGTGCTGTAACCTGGCCAACCGCTAAGGCTCGTCCTACTGCAGGTACTTATGTGGGTATTGCTATCGGTCGGACTAATCCTGATGACTCAACAGCAAAATTTAATATTGTTACTGATGTAGGAAAAATTTGGCGTACTTCTTTAGATTTATCTGCTGACTGGGAACAGAAAGCGCCTGCTTGGGATGCTGGTCCTTCAACTGACTATACCGATTTAACCGGTGACCGTTTTATCAGTTCAGTATATGGGTATCTCTATCTCTTAGATGAAGATGGAATGACTTCACGAAAAGCACGTGGTGCAACTGAAGGCTACTGGTATGATTTAACTTTACAACCGCCGGTTCTTGATGGTCAATATGTGCGTTTTGAACAGGATTTAGATATTTTTGCTACTTATCCGCAACATCTTTACGCTTTACGCAAGGGTGGGGGAATTGTCTATAGTACAGGTGCAGCCGCAAGTAGCGACCCGCGGGAAACCATAACCCCTGCATCTTTTGTTTTCTTAAGTTCAGCCCCTGCTGGAGTTACTTATACCGGTTTATCCAGTTATGATGCACTTTTACCGAAAGTTACTGACCAGCAGATAGGGGATGATGAATTCCGTAACAGTAGCGGAACACTCTACAAGGTCTATTTTGAAGACCCGGAGTATGGTAGTTTGCGTCGGTTTGAAACCAGAGTAACCGATGGTAGCGGAATGATTCTTGATGATTGGCGAATAGTCGTGGATACAATCAATGCCAGTATTTATAATAGTTCTTGGACACTTCCCGTGGATACTTGGTTAAGTTTACGAGAAAGTGCAACCAATTTTGTCTCCGTCCGGATCTGGGATAATAGCAGTAGTTCGGCTACGGCTACTGATGTTTTTTATGTCTTGAAAGACACCACTCCCCCGACGGTCCCGGTTTCCACTGCACCGGCTGACGGTGCCGGGTTTAATTATAGAACAATTTTTTTTGACTGGACTGATTCCGTAGATACACGCTCAGGAATAAAAAATTATTTGTTACAAATTTCTACTGATATAAATTTTGCAGTGGTTAATTACAGTTCTTCACCGGTAATTTCACAGGCAACAATGACGGTTACGGATAATCTTTATTACTGGCGTGTCCGTGCTGAAGATAAAGCAACAAATGTCAGTTTACTATGGTCAACAACTCGTTATTTCGTTGTAGATACAAGCGCTCCAGCAGTAGTTGCCGATTTGTCGGCTACTCAAGGAAATTCTGCCGGGGAAGTAAAACTTACCTGGTATGCACCGGGAGATGATGGGACAAGTGGAACAATCTCTACGGGGACATTTAAAATTCAATATTCTACTTGGACAGGAGTTGCCTGGTCAACTGCTAAAGCACAAATTTCAATTACTACCTATAATGTTATATCTAACACTTTGGTTGGACATACTACTTATTTGTTGGATGCATACTACTATTTTTGTCTTTGGACTGCTGATGAACTGAATAACTGGTCAGGAATATCTAATTCTACAAGTTCCTGGGCTGGTCCTGATATCAGTTCACCAACCTGGGTAACCACGGTTGGTATTACCTCGGCAACCAGTACTGGTCTTGGTAGTGAAATTCGTGTGCAATGGAACGGAGCAACTGATATCCGCACTCCACCGGTTTACTATCGGGTTTATAAGGATACAGTAGGATATTTTTCTTGGGCGAATGATGAAATTGTTTACGAGTCAAGTTCACCCTCTGTAGGTATTGGTTATATTTACAGTTATATTGCTACTGGTTTAACTGACGGCACAACTTACACCTTTGGTATAAGAGCAAGAGATAGTTATGGCAGTGGTAACATTGAACAGAACACAGTAACTATCAGTGATTACCCAACTGATACAACTGTGCCCAACAATATCGTTGCTTTCGCTTGTATTGCAATTTCTTCCGGTAATCAAATTGACTTATCTTGGGGTACTTCTCCGAGTAGTGATTGGACCGGTACGATGATTCGTTATAGCACGATTTCTGCTCCTTCCGGTCCTACTGCTGGCATACTTCTAATTTCCAGTCCGACGAGCGTATTAACTTATCAACATATCAACTTAACTGACAATGTTACTTATTACTATACTGTTTTTGCTTATGACGAAGTTCCTAATTACGCAAGTGGAATTTCTACCAGCACTTACCCCAGGGATACACTTGCTCCAGGTAATGTGAATAACTTTACTGCAGTTGCAGTTTCTTCGGGAAATCAGATTGACTTATCCTGGAGTGCTTCTCCGAGTGCCGATTGGTCAGGAACAATGATTCGCTACAAGACGACTGCACCCGCACCAGCAAGTCCTACCGATGGTAATTTGCTTATCTCCAGTCCGACGAGCGTATCAATTTATCAACATCTCAACCTAACCGACAATGTTACTTATTATTACACTGCTTTTGCCTATGATGAAGTCACCAATTATGCAGGTGGGATTTCTACAAGTACTTATCCGCGAGATATCCTTGCTCCAGAAAATGTTATTCTTTTTACTTCCAGTGCTCAACCTCAGGGGAATACAATCCTTCTTTCTTGGTCAACCGCAACGATTACTGCGGATGATTTTCAAGGAGTAAGAATCTGCAGTAGCACTGTAGAATATCCTAATAATTACAATGTAGGTATTGTAACCGATGTGGTTAAATCCACTACCTACTACCTAAATACTAACTTGGTTGACAAGGTAACTTACTATTATCGTGCTTGGGCGTATGATGAAGTGCGTAACTATGCGGTAGTAATTGCGACAACCAGTACGTATCCACGAGATATTCTTCCTCCGGATAAGGTGAGTAATTTTTCTGCTGCCGGTGGAGATGGGAAAGTCACGCTTTCTTGGATAAATATTTTTGATGACCAGAAAGGAACAAGAATTTGCAGTACCACTACTCTTGAACTTTTGGTTTCTCCAACTGACTATTTCCTTGTAGATATTTCTACCCCGGGTAATACTTACGAGCATGCCGGCTTAGTTAACGGCGTAACTTACTATTATAAATCTTTCGCTTATGATGAAGTTCCAAATTTTGCTTCTGGAACGACTGCTTACGCTATTCCTACCGCAGTTGCCGATACCTTATATGTAAGCAGTTTTGCGGTGACCGGTGTAAATGTTCTTCAAGGAAGTGCGACTAATGTTGCCTATGTACTTGTTTTCACCGTAGATGCAAATACAGTAACAATTACTGGTATTACAGTAAGAGAAAATGGTACAAGTGAAGATAATGATGTGGGTAAAGTAAGATTAATTGATGACCTTGACCTTTCAAGCAGTGCTACTACGGGTGATATTCTTCTTTCCACTACGAGTTTTGTTGATGGGATAGCCACATTTGTTCTTACTTATCCGGTAAGTACCGCTACCGCAAGACATCTAATTATTGCTTTTGATGTATCTTCACAAGTAGTGCATGGGCGGACAGTGCAGGCCCGTCTGGCTAACCAAGGAGATATTATTGTTCAATTACCGGATACGGTTGCAATATTTTCCGATTACAAATCCAATATTTTTACCATTATTGATGTCAGTTCACCATCAAATGTGACTAATTTTACTGCGGTTGCTGTTTCCAGTGGGAATCAGATTGATTTATCCTGGACAAATGTTGGTGGAGACCAGGTGGAAACAATGATTCGTTATGAACTTACTCCACCTGGACCAATCAGTTACACTGACGGTATACTTTTAATTTCCAGTCCGACAACCATATCAACTTATCAACATCTCAACTTAACGGACAATGTCACTTACTACTACACTGCCTTTGCTCGTGATAGTGTGCCAAATTATTCTACTGGAACTACCGCTAGTGCATATCCTCGGGATATCCAGGTACCAGCAAATATTTCTCCTTTCACTGCCACAGCGATAGAAAATACAATTAAACTTACCTGGACTAATCCTGCCGATAGTGATTTTGCTGGTGTAGAAGTTCGCTACAGTTCAATCTCAGCACTGACGACAAGATTTTCCGGGGAGCAACTTCTTAACTGGACAACTGCGGCTAACCAAGTAATCCTTGGTGGGACAACGAATTATTATCATCTAAATTTGCTTACTGACCTTACTTACTATTACCGTGCTTGGACTTATGATGAAGTGCCCAATTACGCAACACAAATTTCTTCAGTTACTCTTTATCTTGCCGAAACAATTGCTCCGAATCCAGTGATTAATCTTATCGCACAACCGGGTAGTGAACAGAAAACTATTTTGCTTACTTGGAACTATACCGGTGATGATAGGAATACAGGGAACATTAATAATGGTCGCTATGCAATTCAGTATAGTACTGACTCAGGGACAAGTTGGGCAATAAGTAGTGCACAGATTTATAATTCTACCACTGTGACGCAGGGATTATTTGTCTCTTATACGGTTACTGGTACAATTACTGGTTTAATTGAAGGGGCGACTTACTTTTTCCGTTTATGGATTGCTGATGAAAGACCAAACTGGAGCGGAATTTCTAATGGAGCGACTACTTGGGCACAAAGAGAAGCACCGGAAAATATATATGCCTTTAGCCCCTCGCCTTTAGCCGAAGGGAATAAAATCAATCTTTCCTGGAGTACAGCAACAATTACTGCACTTGATTTTCAGGGAGTAAGAATTTGTTATAGTACTGAAAGTTTTACAGTAATCACTACGACTCTAAATCCAGTTAATATTCCTAAACCTACTACCTTCTACCTCCATACTGACTTGACTGATAATGTAACTTATTACTACAAGGCGTTCAGTTATGATGACGCAATTACTCCGAATTATTCAACTGGTATCTCTACGAGTAATTATCCAAGAGATATGCTATCACCGGGTACGATTACAACTTTAACTGTGGACTTAACTTGGGGTACTTCGGTGCAACTTAAATGGCAGGCAACCGGGGACAATGGTTCACAAGGCTCGGTAATCGGTGGTAGGTATTGGGTAAAATGGTCAAGTGTAACTACAGTGACCAATGGAAATTGGGACAGTATTCCTTACGCAACTGAATGGTCAACTGATACTGCCCCCGGTAATTGGGAAGTGAAAATTGCTACTGGTTTACAAAGTGATACAACCTGGTATTTTGCTTTAAAATTGCGTGACGAACCCGGTGCTGGGAACTGGTCTTATGTCTCAAATTGTGCTACCGGAACAACACGGGATATCACTGCCCCAGCAAAAGTGGAAAATCTTTTCGCATCCACAGGTCCGGCACCAGGACAAATATTCTTAACCTGGTCTGCTCCTGGTGATGATGTAAGTTCTAACACAATTGTTAACGGTTGGTTTTATATTCAACATTCCGTATACCCAGATGAATCTTGGAATCGCGAAAGTGCGCAGTTAAAAATTTCTACTTCCAATATAAATCCCAATGACCCGCAAGGTTATTTAGTTAAAGAAGGATTAACCCCTGGGGTTACTTACTATTTCCGTTTGTGGACAGCTGATGAAGTGCCAAATTGGAGTACTATTTCTAACGGTGCAACCAGTTATGCTACCATAGCACCCCCGGCAGCGGCTCTTTATCCGACAACTACTACTTTAACCAGTCCATTCCCAGCGGATTCAGTAGGACTTTCTACAAGCGCACCACCGGGTCCAGCAAGTCTGAATACCAATATTGAAGCGACGACACTTAATAGATACTATCAATTTAAACCAGAGAAACTTGGCAGTAGTCCACTTACCAGTTTGCCAAGTCCTACAGACCTCTTGTTTCAATCAGGATGGATTTATAATGTATCTCAAATTTATAAAACTTTATTTTCTGGTGCTTGGACAATCAGAGTTGGCTGGCAAGCGAGTGTGCCTACTGATGTAAGACTTTGCTACCGGATAAGCAAGGTTACTACCACGGTAAGCAACAAGGTTGAGTTGAGAGAAAACCTTACTCAAGGGTGGAGAGAAGATACCTCTACCCAAACAGTTAAAAGTTTAACTTACTATTCAATTACTGTTTCTGCCTCTTCTTCAACTTTTCTTGCTGGTGAATACTTGATGGTTCATCTGGGGATAAAACTTATTGGTGGTGGCGGAAGTGGGAAATACTTTTACTTGGAGACAAACAACACAAGCAATGAGTATTACACGACACCGGACTGGCGAGATATTATTAAACCGTCAACACCTACATATTTGACTGCTGCTTCCAGTACTACTGCGGACGTGGCTAACCTTACCTGGTCCGCACCGGGGAACAATGACACTTATGGACAGGCAAGTTATTATGAAATAGAAAGAGCAAAGGCTCTCTCTTTCATACCAGTTGACTTAAAAGTAACGAGAGCAGTAAGTGGTCCTTATGGGACATCCGAATCAACTACCAGTAGCGGTTTATCAGCCGGAGTGACTTATTATTTTCGTATCCGTGCTTCTGACGATGCAAAACCAGTAGAAAACTGGAGTGATTGGTCAGCCATTGCTTCACTTACTCTTTATCCCCATACCTTTAATGTCACTAACAGTGCACCCGTCCATCGCCGAATGAACGAATCTAAAATCGGCCAACCGAAAAAGGATGACCTTTTAATGATTACTTTGAAAAATAATCATCCTTCAGAGAATATTTACTTTGATTCAGTGAGAGTAAGATTTACCCGTGATGGTTCGGCTGCGATTACCACCGAGGAGGCAAGAAACTTATTTGAAAATATTTATCTTTATTCGGATACCGAAATTCCTGATTTTTACCATTATGCACTTGATACTTCAACAGTTGCACGAAAAAACAAAGCGGATGTAGATTTTAGTTTAGGAGATGGCGAACTGACAATTCCTACCCTTGATGTTCCATCACGCAATCTTATTCCGGGAGAAACAAAAAAATATTTTTTAGTTGTAGAATTAACTACTTCTGCGGCAACCGTCACACAAAGCACTTTCGCGGTTTCAGTTACGGCGGTAAGTAAAGCGGTAATTCGCCAAATAACAGGTAATATTGCCCAACCGTCAACTACTACAGTTTCTTATCCAGTAGTTTCTTCAACCGTGAGCGTGATTACCCCCGCCGGACCCCCAGTAAATACTTCCTGGCCTTACGGTGTCGGTTCAAAAGTCCAATCAGTACCGGTGGTTTACTGGAATAGAGTTTATTTCGGTGCTGAAGATGGCAAATTTTACTGCCTTGATTCAAGTGGAACAACAAAATACTGGGAATACAACGCTGGTGCAGCCATCTGTGATGCTCCTTTCTGGTATGATGCTGAGAGTGAGAGCGAACGTTTCCTTTGTTTTACCGACATAAGCGGTAAGGTGCATAAGGTGCATTATACTGATGGCACTGCTGGTGCTTCTCCACAAAATATTTCTGCCGCTCCGGGTTCGTGGTTAGGAAACAATAAGGCACTTACTCATCTTTATGTCGGTAGCACAAATAGTCAGGTGCATAAAATACGAGTCAGCGATTTGTATGACGAGTCACCCTGGCCAAAAAATGTTGGTAGTGGGTCACTTGCTTCCACACCAGTGGTGAACGAATGGGGGGAGTCGGACCCTTCGTTTGTCAATTCCATTTGGATTGGTAGTAGTGATAAGAATATCTATCGGTTACAAAGTGTTGACGGGACACCGCAAGGCAATCTCGGTTCACCGTCAATTACCGGTGAAATTAGAACTTCACCCTACTTGATTGCCGGATACGAAATTAGACCTGAACTTAATACTTATCTTCTCTATTTTACTGCCACTGACGGTAAATTTTACTGTCGGGAAGCTGATTTTGACCCGGTAAGTGGTTGGACAGATTTTGCGATTGCTCCTTCTACACCAATTTATACTAATCCGTTTTATACCCCTTATACTTGGGAACCTTCAACCGCAGTTTATTTCGGTGCTGATGACGGTAAATTGTATAAAATTAATGCTTTGACCGGTGAGTTAATCTGGTCCTATCCAACTGACGCGAGAATTCGGTCCCAAATTGTGCTTGACCCGGGAGGAGTAGACCAAAACAATCCTTCTGCTACTTATGGTGATGAATATGTATATTTTGCCAGTGATGATGGATATATTTATTGTTTAACTAGTGGTGGTATTCTGCGTTCCGGCTGGCCAGTGCAGACCGGAGCACCAATAAAAAGTTCACCAGTAATTGATACTGAATCCGGGACGCTAACTATCGGTTCGGATGAGGGGAAGGTCTATCAAATAAAGATAGGTGAGTAAAGAACGTGTAAGGTGTAAAGTGTCAGGTAAACATAAAATAACGTGTCAAGTGTAATGTGTAAAGTGTGAGGTTTAATCTGTGTAATCGCCTTTAAAAAATCTGTGTAATCTGTGATTAAAAAATGGAATATCAGTTTGATTTTGAAAGGTTAGAAGTTTATCAGCGAGCATTAAGTTTTGTGAACAAACTTTTTGAAATTTATCAACAATTACACAGAGACCTCAAATTTACCTTAGGGGAATATCTTTGTCGCACGGGTGTTCAAATTGTTAACAGTATTGCTGAAGGAAGTGGTAAGAATACCCCAAAAGGGAAAGCGCAGTTTTACGGTTTTTCCTTGGATTCAACAAGAGAATGTATCCCAATGATTACACTACTATTTGAACGGAAAGGTATAGACAAGGCCATTTATGAGTTTTTGCGTGCTGAATGTATTGGCATTTCTCGTATGCTCAGCAAATTGATTATCAGTTTGGATGAAAAAAAGAAAAGGATATAACGACCTATGAATCTTCACAATTTCCGTAGAAAAGTTTGTTCTGGGACTACTTCTTGTGTAAAGATATTATCTTACACCTTACGCCTTACACTTTACACACTTTTGATTTACACCTTACACCTTACACTTTACACGTTTAGTTGTAGCGGAGCAAACTGGCGTGCTTTCCGGAAAAATGAAACTCGTAGCGGTTATGCCCGAGAAGTAGCCGGAACACCGTTGAACTATCAATGGCATTTTCGTACCGGTAACGCAATAATTTCTTCACCAGTAGTTGCTGATGGTAAGGTCTATATCGGTAACCGTGCAGGAAAAATTTATTGTTTTGGTGCATTCACGGGAGAAAAAATCTGGGAATATCAAACTGCTGGCTGGGTTGATTCATCTCCCTGTAGTTACGAAGGAGTAGTTTATATCGGCTCACGGGATGGTAAACTTTACGCAATTGATGCTTCTACCCCAGTAGTGAAATGGACATATTCTGCCGGTGGAATGATTTGTTCTTCACCGATTGTTTATGATGGTTATATCTATTTTGCAGTTGGTTACCCGGAGAAAAAAGTTGTTTGTTTAACTATAAATGGTCAGTTTAAATGGAGTTTTAATACCGGTCAATATGCTTACTCTTCTCCAGCGGTTAAAAATGGTAAAGTATATGTTGGTGCTAATGATGGTAAATTTTATTGTCTTGATGCTTATACCGGTGAAGAAAAATGGTCATCTAAAACTGACGGGTTAATCTATTTTGTGGCAATGACGGTTACTGAAGATACAGTTTATGCAACTCCTGGTGAAGGTGATTTAAAAGTTTATGCTTTTAATTCGCAAACCGGAGTAATAAAATGGTCTAAAAATTTAGGACTTAGTGGTTTTTCTGCAGTTTCTTCAATTGTTTATTCTGAAGGAAAACTCTATCTTGGTGCCGGGATGCGTCCACATTATATCTTCTGTCTTAATGCCGCAAATGGGAATATACTCTGGAAAGAATCAGTTGGTAATGCTTCAGTTTCAGGGATATGTTCTTCCCCAGCGTTAGCGAATAATGTACTTTATATTGGGTCAGCGGAAGAAGGTGATCTCTATGCACTGGATGCGCTCACGGGAAAATTTCTTGGTATCGAACGGTATGAAGTTGAAATTTCAAGTGGTATAGATTTGGGTAGTGAAATTGTTGGTTCTCCAGCGGTTTCTAACGGTTGGGTCTATATTGGCACGACTGAAGGTATTCTTTATGCTTACAAAGCAAGTGAAATTGTCTCTATCAGTTCCCCGGATGATGGTGAGAGTGTTTCCGGCGAAATAAAAATTAAAAGTTACATTGAAAATTCTCTGAATAGTAATCAATATGAACTTTCCTATGGCTTAGGGACGAACCCCAATTCTTGGATGAAAATCTCTGCTGGTATGGTTGGTCAATTACAGGATGGTCTTTTAATGAATTGGGAAACAACCCAGTTGCCGATGGGTAATTATACACTTAAACTAACCGTAAATAATTCAAAAACCGCTAAGGTTAGTTTTTCTGTAGGGCAACCTTATTCGGGAACAACTTTTGAAACTTATGTTTGGCCCAATCCGGCTTATACAAGTAAAGGTGAGTTACCACATATTACTTATAAAATTCCTGGTTCAGGAAATGTTAACTTTAAAATTAAAATTTATAATGTTGCTGGTGAATTAGTGCGTGCAATTGAACGAAATGTAGAAAAAGGCAGAGAATATAAAGACGGCGATGCTTTAATTTGGGATTTGAAAAACGATGACGGTGAAATGGTTGCTAGTGGAGTATATATTTATATTGTCTATGTTGACGGGAAACCAGAAAAAGGGAAAATTAAGAAAATAGCAGTCATCAAATAGTGGTTAAGTTATTAAGTGGTTACGTAATTAGACAAGTTATATATTCAAATTTATGACAAGATTAGAAGGTGTAAAGCAATGAAGAAATTAATAAATATTTTGGCAATTGGAATTTTGATTCTTACTCAATTACTAATCACTAATCACCAACCACTTGTTTTTGCAGGGCCACCAAGAGTGAAATATAAGGATAGGTTTACTGTTGATCGTTCACCGTTCAGCGAAGAAAAAACAAAAGGTGTACCGGTAATTTCTCAAGAAAAACCTGAAATAAAAATTGCACTTGTGCCGAAAAAATTGTCCCCACATTTTAGTGAATTTCAAGTAGAAGGAGAAATTACTAATGCGGAAATCACTCGGGTTAGTTTTCGTTTATTCGGTAAGGTTGGCGGAGTAGTCAGATTAGAGATTAAAGAAATAGATTTTTCTACTGAAGGATTAGAAAAAAATATAATTTTTTATCGGGGTTATGACCTGACTTGTCCTGTGGGAGGGATAAAAGGAGGTAAAATTTATTTTCGTGTGCCAAAAAGTTGGTTGGGAGAAAAGAATGTTTCTCCAGAAAAGGTAAGTTTGAGATATTACGCTAAAGATGAAATTACTCCTCTCTTGACCGAAAAAATTAGTGAGGACGAAAATTATATTTATTTTCTAAGTAAAAGCGAGAAGTTAGGCATTTTCTTAATTTTTGCTGAACCCCTCACCCCTCCCTCTCCCACAGGGGGAGAGGTTTCACCCTGAGGGTTCAGTCCGAAGGGAGTAAAGGTGAAGGAATGAAAGATTAGATAAATGAATAAAAATACTGTTGCACGGAATATTCTCCTTTTGGAAGAATTAGAAAAAATTTTAAAAAAATTTAACGAAGAAAATATTGAAGTTATTTTGCTTAAAGGATGTTCCTTATTGGGGAGAATCTATTCTGACTTAAGTCAGCGGGAAATGGAAGACATTGATTTCTTGGTGCGGGGAGAAGATATGCCACAAATTAAAAAAATTCTCTCAGGTTTAGGTTACCGACAATTACCTGCTGGTGATTGGGAATTCGTCAAAATTTATTCAGAACATTTTCCGCCAATAATGTTAGATTTACAGGAAAAAATCTGGTACATCAAAGGGATAAAAAAAATTTGGGAGGAGGCACTAACCGTAGAAATTGGACAGGTGAAAACGAAAGTTCTATCTCCGGAAGAAGAAATTATTTTTCTTACCGCACATCGTATTGTCCACCGTGGTCAGTTAGATAAAATTTGTCTTCAGGATATAGAAAAAGTTATTAGCCATTATCAAGATAAAATTTCTTGGGAGAAAATGGTAGGAAAAATTGGAAACTACGGACTTAGTGCACCGGTCTATCTTATTTTTTCAAAAATAGAAAGTATACCTTCTTGGGTAAAAAAAGCGATTAAACCAAAATCCGTCTTAGGTGGACTTTTCCCATGGTTGCTGAAGTTATTCTCATATTCTCAAGAAAACGAAAATATTGGGCATTTCCTGCGTCCGCTGACTTTTCCAACGCTATTTGGGAAAATAAAATTCTTATTTAGTTTCTTTTTCCCAGGAAAAGATTTTCTGATTCGTCGTTACGGGATAAAAAATAAATCAGTTGTTTTTTTCTATTATTTTTTTCGTCCAGTGATACTTGTTTTTAAAGGATTGGAATCAAGTACCAAATCTCTTGCGCAGTTCGTTTTGTTTAATTTTTTGTCAATCAGATATTCTTGTAAAAAGAATAAAGTTTTAGTATAATTTTTAATTGAGAGGTGAAAAAAATGTTAGCCAATCTTTCAATCCTACAATTAGCAATCCTTTTAGTAACGAGCATTAGTATTTTTGTTTTTCTTGTCTTTTTACTTATTCCAGGGAAAGAAAAAAAAGAAAGCAAAAAAGTAAAACCAGTAATTCCAACATACGAGAGAGAGAGAAGTTCTTTAGTTAAAGAAAATGATAGCAGTGTGTTGGTAGCGATACTTAGCGAAAAGATTGACCAATTGGGTAGAAAGTTGGAAGATTATACTGAAGTGGTGAAAAAAATTGAAACTACGAATTTGGAACAGGTAAAGAATTTATCCAAACTGAATGAAATGATTGAACGGATTGGACCTATATTCAGCCGGTTAGAAATAAATAAAGCAAACACTGGTGATAAAGAAGCAATAATAAAGTTAGTAGAAAAAATGAATCTTCTTGAAGAAAGAATGACTAAACCAGTGGCTGAGAAAACCGAAATGAATGAAGTTAAAGACCGGCTTAACGAGGTAGTAACAATTCTGAAAACTTTAGGTAGCTAAAAAAAATAATTTACTAAGATGAAAAAAATAATTTTAAGGTTAGTTCTGTTTATTGATATTGTTTTTATGGTAATTCTTTTAGTGCATCTCGGACAGCGCATCTTTTCGACCTCGGGTAAGGAATCTCCAAATTTAGAAAAACCCGAGAGTGTTTTAGAAAAACCTGAAGTATTTGAGAAAACCGAAAGTACCAAAGGAGTTACTGAAACCTCTGTGGTACAGAAAAAGAAAAGAAATATTCGTTTTAAACATTGGGCACCGCAAGCAAAGAAAGCAGAAATTGTTGGTGATTTCAACAATTGGATACCGACAGCAATGGCGAAAGGAGAAAATCAGCACTGGGTGATTGATTATCAATTAGAGTTGGGAGAATATACCTACAAATTCTTAGTTGATGGAAGATTGAAAAAAGACCCTTATAATCCAAAAAGTGTCCCGGATGGTTATGGAGGAGAAAGTTCGCTGTTAATTGTTAAACCTTTAGGAGAAAAATGATGAAAAAAATCTCTATTGTCTTGCTCTTTGCTCTTAGCTCTTTGCTCTTTGCTAACTTTCTTTTTGCTCAGGAAACTAAAGAAACAGAAAGTTACCTTATTGGTGTGGGTGACCAGTTAGATATTTATGTCTATCCGGGAGAGGAATTTTCTAAGTTGGTAACCGTCGGTGATGATGGCGAGATGACGATGCCGATTATTGGTAAAATGAAAGTGAGCGGACTGACAGTTAAACAATTAACCGAAAACTTGACTAAAGAAATCAAGCGTTATGTAGCTAATCCGCAGGTGACCATTACGGTAAGAAAATTTGGGAAACCGAGTCAAATCTATCTCACCGGGCTGGTGCTTCGTCCGGGAACTTATCCTTACCGTGAAGGATTAATGTTTTTAGAATTGATTTCTCTTGCCGGGGGACCGCTGGAACGTGCGAATATTGAGAATATTAAAATTACACGTGGCACGGAACGGAATGTTATTTATGTAGATATGCGTAAAGATGCCAGGTTAGAGCCAGGAGACATAATTGAAGTAACAAAATTAGAAGCGATACCGCCATTACAAATTCTTGGACAGGTACGTAGTCCGGGAAAATATGATTATCGTAAAAATATAAAATTACTTGAAGCAATAACCCTGGCGGGTGGATTTACTGATAATGCGGATTTAAAAAATGTAAGGGTGCATCGCAGTGTTCCAAATCCAACTACAATTAAAATAGATATGAATGAAGTTCTCCTGAAAGGAGAGATGCAAAAAGATGTAACTTTGCAGGGTGGCGATGTGGTATATGTTCCCAAAACGGGTATTGCTTGGTGGAATTGGTTTATTGACAATGTCGCGCCAACTCTTACCCTAATTAGTGCATTGGTTCTTTTATTTAGAACTATTTGATCAATTGGGAATATGATAAAATGTCAAAGGTTAAAGCTCAAATGTCAAATTTGAAATTTGGATTTTGGATTTTCATTTGGCATTTGGATTTTGGCATTTGAACTTTTTTAGTGAGGTGAGAAAAAAATGCCTGAATATGGAATGAATTTACACGACTATTGGCGGATTATCCGTCGTCGGAAAGGTATAGTTATTTTTACCCTTTTTGGTGTACTTGTATTCACTTATATTTTTACTTCTTTACAGACACCGGTTTATCAAGCGCAGGCAACGGTTAAATATGAAGAAGAAACGGGTGCTGGGGCAGCTGGGCTTGGTGCTTGGGGTGGTTTTTACGGTGGTGAATTAATTGCTTCAGAAATTTCGGTGATTGCCAGCCGTCCAGTAGCACGGATGGTTGCTTTCCGTTTGGCACTGGTAACTGACAAATCTCCTTCTGAAGAAGTTGAGAAGACTGCGGAAAGAATACAAGGGAAAATTAAAGCCGAACGTATCGGTGAAAGTAATATGGTTAGAATTACGACAACTTCTTCCGACCCCAAAGAGACCGCCCTTTTGGTGAACAATGTTGCCGAAATTTACCGGCAGAAACGTTCCGATGACCGTAACCGTCGCACCCGGGAATTGCGTGAATCAGTAGAAGGACATCTATCACAGGTTACCTTGAAATTGAAACAAACTGAGGAGGACTTAAAAAATTTCCGGGAAAAAACAAGAACTGTGGGACTGGGTGGTGCATTAGCGTCTAAACTTCTTGATTTGAAAGCGAAACTTGATGATTTAGGGAAGAAATATACGCCGGAACATCCGGAAATAATAAAATTAAAAAGACAAATTGAATCTACCGAAGCAGATATGAAAACCCTCCCAGCGGAAGAAATTGAACTTGCCCGTCTGACCCGGGAATTAAGAGTAAATGAAGAACTTTACAATTTGCTCAACCGAAGGTTAAAAGAAGCGCAAATTGCCGAAGCCGACCGTTTTGAACCGGTAAGTATTGTTAACTTAGCGATTATGCCAACTGCACCAATTCGTCCGAATAAACCCTTAAATATGAGTTTAGGCGGTATATTAGGGTTAATTCTGGGGATGGGGTTGGCTTTAGTTACCGAAAATCTGGATACTTCTATTGGCACAATTGAAGAGGTGGAGAGTTATCTTACTGTTTCGGTCATTGGGGTAATTCCGCGGATTGCAAGTATGGAAAGGCGGGAGATAGGAGCGATGCGGGTTGTCTTTGACCGTATCAGACCACGGAGGGAACTCTCCCGTGCTGACCGACTTACTCAGTTGAGAAAACAATTGATGTTTTATTATTCAGCTAAATCCTTCTATGCTGAAGCATACAATACTCTGCGTACGAATGTTGAATTTGCTTTGAAGAGTAAAAATAATGCTTGCCTTTTTACCAGTGCCGGACCTCTGGAAGGTAAAACAATTACTTCGGCAAATTTTGCGGTTTGTGCTGCCGAAACCGGAATACGAACTTTACTGGTGGAGGCGGATTTGAGGAAACCGACAATTTGTCGTCTATTTGGTCTCCAGCGCGAACCGGGTTTAACTGATATCCTTACTGGGAATGTTAACTGGCGGGAAGTGGCAAAAGGAACTACTGATTTTCTTCTTGGTGAACTGGAATTAGAAAAAGTTTTGCGCACCCCGGGAATAGAAAATTTAAAAATTATCACCTGCGGTTTTATTCCACCTAATCCCCTTGATGTTCTCGGTCTTGAGCAAATAAGTAACTTAATCAGAGAATGGAAAAATGAATTTGACCTAATTGTTTTTGATACGCCACCGATACTGCTCTGTGCTGACGGGATGGTGCTCGGGGCAAAAGTTGACGGTGTAATTCTTGTTTATCGGGTAGGGAGAATGGCAAGGGGCGGGTTAAAAAGGGCAAAAACACAATTAGATAATGCTAAAGCGAATATCGTTGGTATCGCTTTGAATGATATCCGTGCCAGTGAGATGGAACCGAGATACGGATATTACTACGCCTATAAATATTATGCTGAGAAAAAACCCGGTGTTTCCGCCTGACATCTTGATGCAGACAGATAAAAAACTGATTCAGACAGAATAAAAACCTAATCCGCATGAGTCTGCATTAATCTCGTTTGCATCGTAGTTATAATCTTGTTTGAATCGTTTTTACTGAAGGTATGAGAATTGATATCCGCACCATAGTTACTTTGCTAGTTGTTGTTGCTTTTACTTATTTTACGGGTAGATTAATCGCTACTGCCCCACCTTTAATGCCGATTGCTTTGGTTCTTGCTGGCTTTGGAGCAATTGTCACTTTTATCAAACCGGAAATGGGCTTGCTTATCCTCATCTTCTCAATGCTTCTTTCTCCGGAAATCAAACTTGCCGAACTTCCTAAATTTGCTGGGGTTATGGGAAGAACAGTGGTAGTCCGTATCGATGACCTTTTATTAATTGCAATATTTTTTACTTGGATTGTAAGGATAACCGTGCGTCGTGAATTAGGTCTACTTACTCATACCTCAGTTAACCGTCCGATAATAATCTACATTTTTCTCTGTGTAGTTTCCACAATTCTCGGAATAATGCAAGGACGAGTAAAACCTTTTCATGGTTTTTTTTATACTTTAAGATATACTGAATATTTTATGTTATTCTTTATGGTGGTCAATCTGGTGCATAGTGAAAAACAAATAAAAACCTATCTCAAGGCAGGTTTGCTGGTTTGCTTGATTGTTGGAATATATGCTTATTATCAGATTGGCAAATTACCCAGAGTTACTGCTCCTTTTGAAGCACCGGTCGGTTTAGATACTTATGACCTTTCTGCAAGGAAATTAGCCACTCCGGTAGGTAGAGAACAAGGATTAAAAACAATTTTAGAAAGGATTAAAGAATCCGAACCGGCAAGTTTAGGTGGATATTTACTAATTATTCTCGGTTTAACTTTTGGTTTTTTTGCTTGTGCAAAAAAAAGAAGAGACGAATTTTTCTTTTTTGCTCTTTTTCTTTTCTTATTGGCTCCTTTTGTGATGACTCTTTCCCGAGCTTCATATGGTGCATTTATTCCGTTATTTTTAAGTATAATCTTTTTTACCAAGCGAAAAAGACCATTTTTGATTGGAATGGCGGTGATTTTTATTCTTCTCTTTCCAATAATTTTCCCTCGGCTGCAGGAAGCAATAATTAAACGAGTAACTTATACTTTTGGTGGTGGCGGTGCACGGTATGCTTCTACTGCCATAGCCGCTAAATTTGAGCCGTCAGCTGCACTGAGAATAGAAGGTTGGAAAAAAGCGTTTACCGAATGGTTGCCGAAAAAACCATTTGGTCATGGGGTCACGGGTGTTGGTTTAGTTGATGTTCAGTACGCTTTGCTTTTGGGAGAAGTGGGATTTTTCGGATTTATTGTCTGGTGGTGGATGATTATTGCTATTTTCAGGCATACTTGGCAAGTTTATAGAACTGCTGGTGATAGTTTTCTTGAAGGGCTTTCCTTAGGATATTTAGCCGCCTTCGTTGGACTATTAGCTCAAGGAATTGCGGTGAATACTTTTGTCATTGTTCGGATAATGGAACCTTTCTGGTTTCTTACTGGAATTATGATGAAACTACCCCAAATAGTAGATTTAGAACCGCGAGAATCTGCTGTGGAAAAAGAAATAGCCCACCTTCCTGTCTTTGCCAGGTAACATTAAAAAGAGAAAGATGATTGCGGTGGTTCGCAGAAGATGACCATGGAAATTTTACGAAAAATCACTGTAATCGGTTTTATAAATCGCTGTAATCGTTGCAAAAAATGAAATTATCAATTATTGTTCCGGTATATAACGAAGAAAAAACTATTAAGAAAGTTTTAGAGAAGTTGGCAAATTTAGATGCAGGGGTTGGAAAGGAAATAATTGTTATTGATGACGGTTCTACGGATGGAACATGCGAAATCCTTCGCAAATTCCAAATTCCAAATTCCAAATTCCAAATTATTTTTCAGGAGAAGAATCAGGGGAAGGGAGCGGCAGTGAGGAGAGGATTTCAAGAAGCAGACGGGGATATTTTAATTATTCAGGATGCGGATTTGGAATATAACCCTGAGGAATACGAGAAACTTATCAAACCAATTATTGCTGGTGAGACGAAAGTTGTCTGCGGGTCAAGATTTCTTCAAGAAAATCCTAATCTATATCGGCGTTATCTTTGGGGAAATAAGTTCTTAAGTTTTTTGATTAGTTTTCTTTACCGGGTAAAAATTACTGATGCGTATACTGGTTATAAAGTAATGAGTAAAGAAATTTATAAAAATCTTAATTTGAAAAGTAATGGTTTTGAATTTGAAGCAGAAATTACTTGTGAATTTTTGAAAAAAGGATATAAAATTTTGGAAATTCCGATTTCCTACAATCCTCGCTCAATAAAAGAAGGGAAAAAAATTAACTATAAAGATGCAATTTACGGTATATGGACGATTATTAAACTACAGTGTAAGGTGTAAAGTGTAAAGTGAAAAGAAAAAATACCAAAAGCAGAAGAGAGAAAAAAACAACTATTGAAAACTATAAATGGTTCTCAAAGTTTTCACCAGTGGAAAAATTGAGGATTGCAAAAAGAGCAGGAAAATTTCTTGAAGTCCTGAAAAATGCAAAATAATACCAGATTAGAAAAATGAAATGAGAAACATTGTTAACTGTATTATTTGTGGTAAAGAGGGAAAAGTATTTTTTGACCTTGGTGACTACCATGTGCGTGGATGTAATGATTGTCAACTGCAATGGGTAGAAGAAACTTTTGAGGAAAAGGTCTTGGAAGATTTTGATTACTATTGGGCAAAAGATTTTTTTCTGCAAAATGAAGAATTACTATGCACTTACGCACGCACGGAGTTGGAAAATCTTAAAAAGTTTCTCTTTCCCACTCCCCACTCACCACTTTCTACCCCTTACTCTTGGCTTGACCTCGGTTGTGGTTTTGCCTATCTTATCTCCGAAGGACAGAAAGATGGTTTCAAAGTCACCGGTGTAGAAGCAAATGAGGGGATTGTCAATTTAATAAAAGAGCGCGAACCACTAAACATAATTCATTCTTTAATCAATGAGGTAAATTTTCCAGAACATAGTTTTGATTTAGTTACTCTTTATGATGTTTTAGAACATTTACTTGACCCACGGGAGACAATTTCTAAAGTGAGTGGGTGGATAAAGCCGAAAGGATTCTTGGCAATTGAAGTTCCTGATGGGAACAGTCTTTTCCGTAAGATTGCTATATTTCAATTTAGGCTTACTTTTGGTAAATGGAAGGTATTGATGCGTTCTGCCTTTCACAAACATCCCGGTGGACATCGTTATGCATTTACTGAGTTTTCTCTTTCTAAATTATTAAATCAATTTGGTTTTGAAACAATTGCTGCCGAAAAAGTGATGATGCCTTTTAAACTTCATCTTAACGAAGTAATCAAAGATTATTCTGGAGTGAGAAAAATCGTCTATATTGTTTTTTTAGTATTTTTCTATTATCTATCCCAATTCTTAGGAATGGAACACCGGCTGAAAATATATGCCCGGAAAACTTAATTTCAAGACCAATGAATACAGATAAAGAGAAAAATAGTTTTCATTCGGATGTATTGGTTAACGGATTTACCCAATTTGCAAGAGTAGTTTTGCAGCTTTTAATTAGTATTCTTTTGGCGCGTTCTCTTGGTCCGCAAGGCAGGGGAGAATATGCGCTAGCGCTACTTGTCCCAGGTTTAATTTATATTTTTGTTCATCTTGGTTTTTCTCAAGCGACGACTATTTTGTTAGGAAAAAACAAATATCCCAAAGAAAAGATTGTCGGAAATTTGCTCTTTTGTATTTTTCTAATTTGTTTTCTTACTGCAATTATCTATTATGGACTTGCTTCCATTGTCTTAAATTTTCTAAAACAAAACATTAATCGTAGTCTGTATTATCTTTCCTTTTTTGTTATTCCGGTAACTTTTTTTTGGGCTGGTCTTTCTGCAATTCTTCTTGGTTTGGGAATAGTTAAAACAATTGGCTGGGGAAGATTGTTAAATAATGCCCTCTTTCTTCTTTTATGTTTTGTTGTTTTTTTGTTCTGGGGAAAGATCCCTTTTATTACCTTGGTTATTTTTCTTTTTACCGGGATAGTTGAAATTTTCTACCTTATTTTTGTTATCCGAAAACATATGTTGCTAAGTTTCAGTTTTGACTTCAAAATAATTAAAGAACAGTTTAATTTTGGAATAAAGAGTTTGTTTACTGGAATATTTGAGCAAGTTAACCGTCGCTTAGATGCTCTATTAGTAAATTTTTTTCTTGGCACTTATGGTTTAGGAATATATACAATTTCTGTAGGGCTGGGGGAAGCTTTAATAAATGTTCCCAGTATTTTTTACCAACCGGTATTCTCTCGAACTGCCGTTTTACAAAATGAAGAGGGGTTTAGAATTACTGCGATTACCCTTCGTCAGATATTATTCTTAACTTCCATTTCGGCAATCCTATTTGCAATTTTTGTTAAACCTTTTATTTTCCTCTTTTACTCTTCCCGTTTTGCTGAAGCAGTCTTGCCAACGGTGTTTCTTCTTCCCGGGATAGTCTCCGTGGGTATAGGAACAACAATCGGTTACAGTCTAACCGGTTATGGTAAACCCGAAGAATATACCAAGGCATCCATTGTTTCTTGTATACTTACGGTAATTCTTGACTTGTTCCTTATTCCGAAATTTGGGGTGGCTGGTGCTTCAGTTGCTTCCAGTATAGCTTATACTGCGGGGACTATTTATTTAATTCGTTCATATTCCAAATTTTCCGGTCAATCTCTAAAAGAGATGTTTTTATTCAGGAGAGAAGATTTTAAAGGATATTTAGTTGAAATCAATAAACTACTTAACAGACATATACATTAAATTCTGAAGGATTAAATATTGTTTGAAAGACATTAGTCAAAACTTAAATCTAAAAGACAAAAGAAACAATTTATGTCAATTGATAGGAATATTGTACATTTAGTAATAAAGTTAAGACCGTGGACTATGAACTTTCCAAGTATTGTTCAACCAGAGACGGTTAACTTCTGCAATGCAAAATGTATTATGTGTCCCACAAGCAAAGGTACCAAACCGAAAGGATTTATGGACTTTGGACTGTACAAAAAAATAATTGATGAGTGTGCCCGAAATAAGGAATATGTCAAGGCTTTATACCCATTTCAGAATGGTGAACCCCTAATTCATCCTGAATTCAGCAAGTATATTGAATATGCAAAGAAGCAAAATAACCAATGGGAAGTTGCACTCTATACCAATGCTTCTTTATTAGATAAAAACAAAACGTTAAAAATTTTAGAAAGCGGGTTAGACACCTTAGTCGTTAGTTTTGACGGTTTCCGTAAGGAAACCTATGAAAGTATCAGAATCGGTTTAAATTTTGACCAGGTCAAAAAAAATGTGATAGATTTCATAAATTTAAAGAAAAGTATGAATAAAAACAATCCTGAAGTCCACTTAGTAATAATTGCAATGGATAAGACCAGAGGAGAAGTCAAGGATTTTGAAAGAGAGTGGAAGAATTTAGCTGACAGGGTTGAAGTTTCGCACTTTTCTAACTGGGGAGGACAGGTTGATGAGTTAGATTCTCAGGATATTCTAAAAGAAAACTATGCACCGTGTCTCAGACTTTGGGAACATCTTGTTATTTTGAGAGATGGCACAGTGTCGTTATGTTGTAATGATTTTGATGGCAGATTTCCTCTTGGAGATTTAACTTACCAGACAATAAAAGAAATTTGGCAAGGGGAGATTATCAACGACTATAGAAAAGCACATCTAAATAGCGATTTTTCTTCATTACCAATATGCAAAAAATGTAGTTATAGGTTACATCAACTTAGCCTTTTACGAAAATTAATTTTCCGTCAGGTTTTCAAAAAGATAATCAACAAGAAATGAAGGAAATTTTGTTTTTAATATTTAGAAAGATAGTTAATCTTGGTCCAAGAATAGGTTTGAGGAAGATCCCAGGTGTTGCGCAACTTTACCGATTTTTGTGTTACCGTCTAGGTCCCCAAGGTCTTCTTTTAGGTGAAGTTCAAGGTCACAAAATGTGGGCTGATCCGCGGGATAGTGTTGTGGGTCAAGAAATAATAATGGGGGGGTATACGAGGAATACCAAACGAAGTGTTTTAAATCAATAATAAGAACAGGTAATATCGTTGTAGATATTGGTGCAAATATTGGTTACTATACTTTGATTGCAGCAAGACTTGTCGGCGAAGAAGGAAAAGTGTATGCTTTTGAACCGGAACCATATAACTTCAACTTACTTCTAAAAAATATAGAAGTAAATAGATACAAAAATATTGTTCCAGTTAGAAAAGCAGTTTCAGACAAAATAGGAATTAATAAATTATTTCTGTCAACCGAAGATTTGAGTGTTCATACGTTTTATAACCTTAGTGGAAATACAAAATCAATTGAAGTAGAAACCATAAATCTTGACAAACCTGCGACAAGCC
>DHVG01000017.1 GCA_002412545.1 Elusimicrobia bacterium UBA5214
AAAATTATTGTATTCTTGGTGAGTTGTCTTTAGATGGGACAGTGCGGGAAGTGAAGGGTATTTTGCCGGTTGCTTTAAAGGTTAAGAATGAAAATTTAGAAGGGATAATTCTTCCTAAAGGTAATCGTGCCGAAGCAGCAGTAGTTTCACCCCCGCTGAAGCGGGGGGATCTCCGAGAAGGAATCAAAATTATCCCGGTAGAAAATTTAGCCCAAGTAGTAAAATTCCTGCAAGGTGAACTTGAAATTGCGCCGTTCCGGATTGATTTGAACCACACTTTTGAAGAAGCGAGTGTTTACGAGTTAGATTTCCGTGAAGTGAAAGGACAAGGATTTGCTAAACGAGCGTTAGAGGTTGCCGCTGCTGGAAGTCATAATTGTCTCATGTTTGGAACGCAATACGACATTACGCTTTGAAATCATTAAGCAAATAAAGGGAAAATATTAAAAATCAAAAAGGATTATTCCTGCCCGGCAAACGTTTACTTTAATTTCCATGTCCATCTATGTTATCTCAGGAAGTCTAAGTGACCTCAATAAAGTAAAAAATCAGCCAAAAAATCCACGGAGAAAGGCAAAGTAACCAAAATTTTACCCAGCGAAACTATTGACAGGTTTCGGATAATCTGGTAACATTGAAGCCGTTAGGATTTTTTAATTTATTATCCGTGGAGCCACACTTATGAACACGGTAGTGACAAAAATATTAGAGAAATTGGAATTTGAAATCGACTAAGGGTAAGGAACACCCAAGGGTCGGTTTTTTTTTTGGGAGGAGGAAGAATGTTTATGAAGAAATTAATGCGCAAAAAAGAAATTATTTTGCTTTTAATTTTGGTTTTTTTGGCAAGCCCCATTTTTGCAGAAGAGTATATTCCTATTCAGGAATCAGTAGCAGTAATTAATGAGGTAAAAGAAACACTCGCAAGTTTGCCTGAAGATCTGTCTCTTTCCAGCGGAACGATTGATTCCTTGATTACGAAATGCGAAGAAACTATAAAGACTGACGAAAAATACACTAATGCTTATGTTTATTTAGGTATTTGTTATCTCCTAAAAGAGCAATTTGATGAAGCAGTCAATACAGGGGATAAAGTAGCTGCGATTGATTCCTCTAATCCTGACGGGTACTTTCTACGTGGTTTTGCTTTGATGATTAAATCACTTCATGAGGGTACTACATCTTTTGCCGATGTCATTTCTGATTTTGAAAAGGTTTTATCTCTAAATCCCGAATACATAAGTCCTGAGGTGATGGGGAAAACATCGGTGGTGCCGGAAATTCTGTTGTGGGAAGGGACCCTTTATTTCAGGCAAGGAGAAAACGAAAAAGCCAAAGAAATATTCCAGAGGATAATTGATAAATACTCTGCTACAGATTGGGCAAAAAATGCACAGGACGAATTAGAGAGGGCGTCTTTGGAACATTGGAGTCCTTGAAATAAGAGGGAATTCATAGTGTAGTTTCTTGTGAAAATATTTTTGTTAGATAGGAAATAAAAATGGAATGAAGCTCTTGTTCTAATAATTGAGATTTATGATGATAAAGGAGATGTGGTAAAGACAATTCCTATTGAAGAAAATTTTTTAGGAGGATTTATTAAACCAATGAAAAGAAAAATTATTTTAACTTTGGTGATGGTAATGAGTTTTAGCTTGGTCTTTGCTCAAGAGAAAGAAGTAAAACTGGAGAAAATCTGGGAAAAAGAATTTGAAGAAGAAGTTGTTGGTGTTGCCTTTGGTTCTGAAGAAGAAATTGCTCTTTACGAAAAGCAAGGGAAGTTTCCCCATCCGAGGACAGTGGTATTCAAGAGTAAGATAAAATTCTTTGATAGCGAAGGGAATGTTTTGAGAGAGATATCTTTGGAGAAAATAGGCTACCATCGCCTAAATCTACTTTCTTCAGGGAAAGTGCTTCGGGAGGGGATGAAATCAGAGTTAGAATACAATTTAGAGTTGTATGATGAAAAAGGCAATCTTGTTTGGACGAAAAGAAATATGGGAAACGAATCCTTTGTATCTGGGGACGAAAAATACATCGTTACCGGAATGCGGATGACAGGTGCGGAAGGAAAGCAAGAATGTGTCCTCTATAGTATTGATGGTGAGGAAATCTGGAGAAAGAAAGTAGAAACCTACCCTTGGATGGTACATATTTTGTACAACGGTCGCGTTATCTTAGTGGAGTTAATTACTGAGGAACATAAAACCATTGGAGCGCGACTTACCCTAATTGACACCGATGGGAAAAAATTATGGTCAAAGGAATTGGCAGAAACTAGTGATTATTATGTTTTTTCGACGAGATTGGAAGAAAATAATTTAATGGTTATTTCCCCGTATGGCAAACAGAAAATATATATCTATACTGAAGAAGGAAGTCTACTCTGGGAAAAGAAGACGACCGGATACGTTACGGACTTATCTATTTCATATGATTCACAGTACGCGGTGTTTTTATGTTGGAGCAGAGATGATAAAAGGTATTTTGTACAGATGATGGACTTAAAAGGAAGAAAAATAGTTTGGGAACGAACTAATCCAGAATTTATAAATTTTGATTATGCAAGTATATCCCAAGACAATAAATACATTCTTTTGGAGAGCAGTCCCCAAATCGCTCCACAAGAAAAAAAATATGTAGTTTTACTTGATGTAAGAAATGGTGAAATTCTCGAGGAAATCCGGATGACGGACAGTGTATTCGGGAAATTTATTAGTGGTAGCAATAAATTTTTGCTAAAGAGCGGTTCAAGAATATTGGTTCAAAGTATTTCAGAGTAGACAGAATAAATGACAAATTTAGCCAAGAAATCATTTATCTTTTTGTTAAGCGTTTTTCTTTATTCTTACCTGTCAGACATATCCTACTCAGTCACCTGGCCTAATAGTGCTCGGACCTATCCTCAGGGTTTATCAGGTGACTATGGACCAAGATTTGGATTAGTGGACTACAAAAGTCCCGAAGAGAAATTTCACAGAGGATTAGATTTTCCTGATGACCCTGAGGTTAAAGCTATAGAAACTGGAGAAGTAATTGAGGTGGGCCCGCCATTAAAGCCATTAGTAAGAATTAAAACTACCGGAACAAACCGTGTAATTCGCTATTTTCATATGGCAAGTTGTTACTATAAGAAAGGTCAAACGGTTACCGAAGGATGGGTAATTGGAAAATATGAAACCGGACAAGACAAGGCTAATCATGTTGATATAAAAATAGAACCTACCGAAGATTCACCCGAGCGACCTAATCCTCTCCGTGACCTATTTAAAGACCTTTATACTTCCTCTATTCCTCAAATCAAGAGTGTAGAACTTTATGGTGATGTTCTTTTTGAAGATAAGATAAAGGCAAACGGCAAAGTCACGATTGAAGCAAAGATTGAGACGGAAACTAAAGATTTGGACAAAGTTGAATTTATTCTTTCAGGAACACAAATAGGATGGACAAAAGTTTTTGACTATCACGACTGGCAACTTAGCGAAGGAATGAGTGTTATTTCCTATACTGACAAAAGCACCGCTGCGATAGACAGTTTTCGCTATGACTTTGATACTTGGAACTTTGATGCTGGTGACTATACTTTAACCGTAAAAGCAACTGATGTCAAAGGGAGTTCCACGACAAAAACTCTCTCTTTTACGGTAGATAAGACTGCCAAAATTAAACTGGAGAAAGCCGAAGTTTCACCAGAAATTTTCTCTCCGCAAAGCACTGACCCAAGTAAGCAGAAGACCGAGATTACTTATACTTTAAATGAGGAACTTGCTCCAGTAATTGAGATTTATAATGAGAAAGGAGAATTGGTAAGGACACTAATTGAAAAACCAGCAATACAATCTGAAGTTTGGTTTTCTGATGACTTTAATGACGGTAATGCTGATGGTTGGACTCCAGTTTTAGGGCCGATAGCCAATTGGAAAGTAGAAAATGGCGAGTATTCGGTAGACCGCTATTCAGACGGTACTGAACCTTGGGCTACCAGTAGAAGGTCATTCACTAAGAAGACATCTTACAACGAGTATGCAGTAAAAGTATCTATTAATGTAAAAGAAGGCAAAAGGGGTTGGGAAACCATTAATATTGGTGAGATGGGTGAAAGTTATGGTTTATTTTTAGATGTGCTTAATGACAAGGTCAATGAAAAAACATACCCATACCCACTTGATCATAACCAATGGTATAGATTGAAAATAAGAGTTATCGGGGACAGGTATGCTAAGGGATATGTTAATGAAACTTTTATTTTCAGTGTTACTTTCTCGGGTAAAGACGAATCAACTTCCGCCAAGATAATATTAGGTGCGGGGGATGCACATGTTCATTTTGACAGTGTAACAGTTGTAGGTATGCCAGTTTCAATTCCAACTGAATCAACAGGAACATATAAGGTTCAGTGGGATGGAAAAGATGGCCAAAATAATTTTGTAGGTGATGGTATTTACACTTATAAGGTGAAAGTCATTAATTGGGAAGGTGATTATGTTGGTCAACGGATTGGAACAGTAACCATTGATAATACTCCACCAACTGTAGCGATAACTTCTCCTTATTCGGGACAGACCGTGAGCGGGAAGACTACGATTAGAACAGATGCCAGCGATAATGTCGGGATTAAAGAAA
>DHVG01000016.1 GCA_002412545.1 Elusimicrobia bacterium UBA5214
GGTCAACCGGTTTCCAATGCTCAAGTGAGTGCGGAAGGTCCTTTTTACAATCAAACTTACACTAACCAGTATGGTAGTTATACAATTACTGGATTATCCGAAGGTATATACCAAGTATATTCGCGTCCCCCATCTTATTTGAATTTGATTGACCAGCGGATATACAATATATATGTTGTATCCGCTCAAACGACTACAGTAAACTTTTCTTTAGCACCGGGTGGTATTATCTCGGGAACGGTTTCTGATGAGGAAGGGCAACCTGTAGTAAACGCGAGAATATACGGTTATGGTAAAGAAACCTACACTACTACAGTAGGTTCCTATACCCTTTTTGGTTTTGCTCCCGGATATTATTCTATAACTTGCCTTCCTCCGGCAGGTGGAGGACTTATTGCAGAAACAAAAACTACATATGTAGAATTACTCCAAATATCTACAGTGAACTTTGTACTCGGTATTGGTGGCGATTTGTTAGGTGAAGTTACTTACTATGGTTTAAGTTCTATCGGAGCAAATATAGTATCAGGGAATGTGGGTTGTGGGGGAGTTGAGGTGCGTGATGCTCAAAGAAACAAGATTGATACTGCTTGGATAAGTATACAAAGTTCCACAACTTATCGGTTGACCTATATGACAAATAACAAGTTCACAGCATATGGATTGCCAGTTGGTATATATACGGTAAAGGTTTTCCCACCAAGGAATATGGAACTTATTCCATACACATATAACAACGTGTCAATTTCACGCGGTCAAACTACAAAGTTGACCTCACCACTCCCCATCGGAGGAAAAATCAAGGGAACGATAACCGACCGTATCGGGAATAAAATCGCAAATGCCTCCATCTATGTACGGGGCGGTTCTAACCGTAACATAACCAATACTTATGAAGGAGTATATGTTTCTTCTGGTCTAAAGGGTGGAGGATATAAAATTATGTGTATTCCTCCGAAGGAACTGAATTTTGACCCAGTAGTGAAAGAAAACATAAATGTAGAACCAGATAAAACAATAACGATTAACTTTATTTTTGGTGAAGATGTGGAGAGTTTTAAAACTTATGTCTACCCTAACCCTGTTTATTTTGCTAAACAACAATCTGTAAATATCAAATGTGAGATTCCCGGTAGCGGGAAAGTTAATGTGAAAATTAGTATTTATAATGTGAGTGGTGACTTAGTAAGAACTCTAAATAATTACGATGACCGAGGACAGCCAATGAATAGTATTGACCGAAACCAGAAATATTCATTTGTCTGGGAACTTAAGAACGAAAATGACGAACGTGTTGCTTCCGGTATATATTTATACATTGTTTATCTTGATGGAAAACCAGAAAAAAAACAAATCAAAAAAGTTGCAGTAATTCGGTGATACAAATGATTATTTTTCTTTTATTTTCTTTTCTACTTTTTAATGTGAAAGAAATTTCTCTTGCCGAAACAATCCAACGGGACACAGCAATGAAGTTTGTTGCCAGCCCTGGCTTACAACCATTCATTGTTAGTCCTGATTATAGAAAGGTTGCCTATGTCCATGGTTTAGAGAAGTCCGTAGTAATAAATGAAGAAATACAAAAACAGTATGATAGGGTAAAAAATTTCGTCTTCAGTCCGGACAGTAAAAGGTTCGCCTACGCAGCGAAAGAGGGGAATCGTTGGTTTATAGTTGTAGACAGTAAAGAAGAAAGAACTGATCCCGGTTATGAAGACATAGATGAAATTGTTTTCAGTCCGGATAGCAAAAGATTAGCTTATGTAGCTAAACAATACGACTATTCTTTTGTGGTTGTAGACGGAAAAGAAGAAAAAAGATATGACCAAAGATACGCTGAGGTAAAAATAAGTTCTCCCATTTTTAGTCCTGATAGTCAAAGAATTGCCTACATTGTTAAACAAAGAACTTTTGAAGATGATACACGGAGTTTTGTTGTGATAGACGGAGAAGAAATCGGGCCATACAACGAAGCAGGAAGTTTTATCTTTAGTCCCGATAGTAGGAGATTTGCTTATCAAGCGAGGATAAGTCAGAAATCATTTGTAGTACTGGATAAAATAAAAAGACAAGAATTTGATTCGGTAGAGCAAGGTAGTTTGGTTTTCTCACCTGATAGTAAAAACTTTGCTTATGTGGTACGAGACCGAGAGCGATCATTTTTCATTGTGACAGATGGTGAGGAGCAACACATATACGGAGGTTATGACTATGCAAAACATAACACAGTCCCCTTCGGTAGTAATAGTAGTAAATTTGCTTATGTAGCATGCAACGCCGGCACGATATCATTTTTTGTGGTAGAAAATGAAAAAATTAGCGAATATTCTGGTTACCGCGGTATAGGATTTGCGAGTAGCACCTTCAGCCTCAATGGTCAAAGGTTTGTCTTTGCCGGGAGCCGCGGTGGTAATGCATGGTTTGTCGTAATTGATGGACAAGAAGACAATAAAAGATACTATGCCATCAAGAAATTCGGCATCCTTTTTAGTCCGGATAGTAAAAGGTTAACTTATGTGGCTTGTATAATTGACCAGATTACTTTATTCCCAAGATGGTTCGTTGTGACTGATGGAGAGGAAGGTACAAGATACGATGATATAAAAGCAGAAAGTATTGTTTTTAGCCCTGACAGTAAGAGATTCGCTTATGTAGTATCATTGCTTGGTCGGGTGTTCGTCGTTTTAGATGAAACTGAAGGAAAGAGATTCAACGGAATTATCGGGAATAAAATCATCTTTGATGAACCAGATACATTTCATTATCTTGCTCAAGATGGTATAGGTAGTATTTATCTTGTTGAAGAAAAAATAACTACTCAGCAGTAAATCATTGTTAGAAGACGAGATTCCTCGTGGAGTTTATCCCGCACATTTCAAAAACGAGATTGCTTCCCCCCATTGCTTTCTTGCGAAAGCAAGAAGTGGGGGTCGCAATGACAAAAGAAGGTGCGGGGCTCGTAATGACAGGAAAGTAGCGAAAGGGAGATCGTGTTTGACAAAATTGATAAATAGAAAGTTGGCGAATTGAGTAAAAAAATTTATTAAACCTCGGTTTCTAAAACCGAGGTTTTTTATTTGCAAAAAAGATATTTTTTTAGTATAATTTTATGAGAGGTGAGAAAAAATGTCTACTTTAATAAAAAATCAGGTTCAAGTGCCTGCAAAAGAGTTGTCCAAGATTTTGAAAGCATACAATACGATTGGCGAATTTTTAGAGACTTTTCTTGACCGGCGAGTGTTGTACAAAGAAGAATTTTTACAAGGGCTTGACCAAGCGGTGAAAGAAGTTGGTCAGCATAAGACAAAAAAAGTGAAGAATTTTGCTGATTTTGTTTCTTAAGAATCCGAGATAATGAGGCGAATTGAAAAGACATCAGTTTTTACGAAGGACTTAGAACATTTATCTGAAAATATACAGAAAGAAGCTTGGGAAGTTGTCTCTATTTTAAGAGATAATATATTTGATAAGCAACTGGAAATAAAGAAATTAGAAGGATATAAAAAAATTTGGCGAGTTACAATCAAGAAAGACTACCGTTTGATTTATACTTTTGACAAGGAATGCATCTATCTTCTCCGAATAAAACATCGTAAAGATATTTACAGAACACAAATTTCATAAAAATAGTAGGTATCCTGAAAAAAGAGCAGTTTTTATTAAGTATACCCTTAGAAATTGGCTGACCGCTGATGTTAACGGTTGTTTACGCTCCTAATCTTCAATGAGTTTGCTTTACTGAAATGGATACGAAGGTTGGACGGAGCGTTTTTTTATTAGCTTGAGATGATTTTTCTCTTGCATTTTGTAGTTTTTTTTGTTAAAATAGTAAAAAGTTTTCCTGTCGTTACTATCCACTATAAACTATAAACTATTTTATTCGGTGTTCCTCTTAAGAGGATGACAGTGAAGACGACTCCGACAAACGAGGTGTCGGAGCGTCTGAACGCAATAAAGGGGATATCCCCTTATTGAGCACGACTTTAGGGGGTGTGGCGGAGTGGCCAATGCATCCCGATGAAAATGGGCAGGTGGCAGAGTGGACAATTGCACCAGACTGTAAATCTGGCGGGCTTAGCCCTTCGGAGGTTCAAATCCTTCCCTGCCCATTTATACGGGACGGGCTATGCCCTTCGGTGGTTCGAACCCTTCGGTATGCTCAGGATGGTGAGTAAATCGAACCATCCATCCGCCCCCAATAAATATTCCGCTTAAAGGGGTGACAGTGACCCCGTAAAAGAGCCTTTGGCTCTCTAAGGGGGACACAATCGTCCCGATTTATCATCGGGACATTGGGATCTGCGGGAGTAGTTCAATGGTAGAACAACAGCCTTCCAAGCTGTATATGGGGGTTCGATTCCCCTCTCCCGCTCTTGGAACCAGTAGTTAGTAATTAGTAGTTAGTGATTAGTAAGAGGCAGAGTAGAACGCTGTCCCTGCAAATATCCAAAAAATTATTTAATGAGTGGAACCACTTCGCAAATCCAAATAAAAATCGGGAATATACTTTTTCGCTATCGGAGTTATACGCTGATTCCGGTAGCATTGGTAATTCTTATCTTTAGTAAACCATTTTTTTTCTTAGGGAATATTGAACAAGAACATTTTCTATTTTTTTTTGGATTATTAGTTGCTCTTTTCGGGCAAGGGATACGTATTTTCACCCAGGGTTATGCACCAGCCGGAACAAGTAGTTGGGGGGATAAATTAGAAGCCGGTGATTTAAACACCGCTGGGATTTATGCTCGGGTAAGAAATCCGTTATATATCGGCAACTTTTTTATTCTACTTGGGCTTTTAATCATTTATAATTCTTTATCTGGTTATTTGATTGGGATAGGTTTTTTTTCTCTCCAGAGCTGGTTTATTGTGCAAGCGGAAGAAAATTTTCTTAAAGATAAATTCGGACAAAAATATAGAGAATATTGTCAAAAAGTACCACGTTTTTTCCCGCGTCTAAAAAAGATAGGAATCAATCAACCTTTCAATTGGCTGAGAGTTTTAAAAAAAGAACAGGACTCTTTTGCTGGGTTATTAGTTTATGCATTGGTCTTAGAAATATATAAAATTGTAGTTAATAATGGGTTCAGAAACAGCAAAAAAGAAATATTTAACTTGACAATTTGTTTGTTAATTGTTATCCTAATATTTTCGGGTTTGAAATTTTGGAAAAAGATGCGGGATAGAAAATCCCTCGCCTCGCTATAGCGAGAGCGAAGTGGGTTGCCCGTGTAGCTTCCGCCACCGGGTCGTCGGCGGATCCGCCAAAGCAACAGTGGTGGACAGCCCGGTAGGGCATCCCGTCCTTTTTGCCGATGTAGCTCAGTTGGCAGAGCATCTCATTGGTAATGAGAAGGTCCGCGGTTCGATCCCGCGCATCGGCTTACTAAAAAGGGTGGGATGGTCGCCCCGATGTAACATCGGGGTCGCGGGCTTACGAAAAGAAAAGGAGGAAGGCAAAAAATGGCGAAGGCAAAATTTGAGC